>NZ_JBBORP010000001.1:4800000-6589297 GCF_038004645.1 Paenibacillus sp. FSL M8-0212
CGTGTAAAATCATGGAGTTTTGCTCCATTTAAGCAAGTTAAGAAAGGTCAGGCATCCGTTATGTCCGTGGTGCTCTATGACAGGAACGTTGGAGGGGTAGAATGAAGATACAAGGCATCAACGGAGCTGCAGGCATAGCCATCGGCAAAGCATTTGTCCTGCCCAGTTGGGAATGGGATCTGCCGGATCAGAAGATGGATTCGGTGGATCTTGCCCAAGAGTTCGAACGGCTGTATGAGGGCATACGGACATCAAAGGATGAGATCGAATATATCAAAAATGAGTTCAAGGAAGTTGTTGGTCCAGAGGAGTCCAGTATCTTTGATGCACATCTGGCAATCCTGGAAGATCCGGTATTCATGAACGAAATTCGCGGTATTATTGAGCGTCAATATAAGGCAGCAGAAGTGGCGGTCAAAGAAGCCATAGACCATTTTGTCACGATGTTTGACTTGCTGGAAGACGAGTATATGAAGGAGCGGGCTATTGACATCAAGGATGTGGGTAACCGTCTGCTCAAGCATTTGCTCGGTGCACCGGAGATTACACTTCCTTCCGATACCCAGCCGTATGTACTCGTCGCAAAAGAACTGTCGCCATCTCAACTGGCGCATCTGAATCCCACCCATGTACTGGGCATTGTAACCTTGATTGGCGGGAAAACATCACATTCTGCGATTATGGCTCGTGCCCTTGGCATTCCTCTCGTTTCCGGTCTGGAAGCGAGTCTTGGCATGCCGGTAGAGACAGGGGATATGCTTGTGGTGGATGGTGACAATGGCTTGGTATTTACGGACCCGGATCGCAAGACGATTGAACGGTATACCATGCTTCGCAGCAAACAACTGAAGAAAAAGGAACAACTTCAAGTCCTTGCTACCGTGGATGCTGTAACCAAAGATGGGGCCGTTCTGCACTTGGCTTCCAATATCAGTTCGGTGAAGGAATTGGACCTTGCTTTGAAACAAGGAGCCAAAGGTGTGGGCTTGTTCCGAACAGAGTTTTTGTATATGGACCGTGCTACTTTCCCTGGTGAGCAAGAACAGTATGAGGTGTACCGTCTTGTGGCAGAGAAAACAGCAGGACAATCCGTTGTTATTCGTACACTGGATATCGGTGGTGACAAGCAACTCGATTACTTTGAATTGCCGGAGGAAGACAATCCGTTTCTGGGGTATCGTGCTATTCGGATTAGTCTGGACCGCAAGGATCTGTTCAAAACACAGCTTACAGCCATCTTGCGTGCCAGTGCGGCCGGAAATGTCAAAATTATGTACCCTATGATCTCTTCGGTGGAAGAACTTCAGCAGGCCAATGAGATTCTCCGTGAGGCGATGTCTGATCTGGACGAGCGGGGATTATCATACGACCCTCACATTCAGGTGGGAATTATGATCGAAGTTCCTGCAGCGGTGATGATTGCTGATCTGCTCGCAGAGGAAGCTGATTTCTTCAGTATTGGTACGAACGACCTGGTTCAATATGTACTGGCAGTAGATCGAATGAATGAGCAGATCGCTCATATGTATCACCCCTATCATCCAGCTGTTCTGAGGATGCTTCGTGCAACAGCAGATGCGGCTCATACGGCTGGAATTGATGTCAGTGTGTGCGGAGAGATGGCAGGGGACGAACGTGCCATTCCGCTTTGGTTGGAGCTTGGCATTCGCCACTTGAGCATGTCTCCACAATCCCTGTTACGTGTGAAGCACAGAGTGCTGAACACAACAGCATCGACCGCCAAAGAAGAAGCACGAAAGTGCTTCGCCTTACGGACCAGCGGAGATATTGAGGAGCGACTGCAAGTTTTTAATGACTCCACGGGAAGTCCGGATGAACAAAGTGGTTCGAACGCATCGTGATTAGGGAAACTGGATATAAATACCTTTAAGTTAATATATTTACATTTGTGATAATTATTGATTGAAAAACTTGTTATATAAAATAACCCCACTGTGCATGAGAGCACAATGGGGTTATTTTTACTTGTCAGCGAGTGCATCACAGAATGCCTTGCCATAAGGTGGAAGGTCAGGCGGACGACGTGCTGAGATGATATGTCCATCAACAACAACGGCTTCATCTTTCCAGATCGCACCTGCATTTTCCATGTCATCCCGAATGCCTGGTGTAGAGGTAACTGTAACCCCGTCCAGAATTTTGGCAGAAATCAGCACCCAGCCCGCATGACAGATCTGTCCAATCGGTTTCCGGTCTGCATTCATTTCCTTCACAAGCTCCAGTACTTTGGGATAACGACGCAGCTTGTCTGGCGCC
Source organism: Paenibacillus sp. FSL M8-0212 (assembly GCF_038004645.1). NCBI lineage: Bacteria > Bacillati > Bacillota > Bacilli > Caryophanales > Paenibacillaceae > Paenibacillus > Paenibacillus sp. FSL M8-0212. The sequence goes on from NZ_JBBORP010000001.1 coordinate 4,802,278, forward strand.
CAGCCGCCTGGCACAAGAATGCCATCGTAATCTGAACTGTCGAGTTCATCAAAACTGTATTCGGCTTCAGCAGGCACACCGTATTTGCCAATATAGGTTTTTCCTTTTTTCTCTCCAGCGAGATGCACTTCTGCACCTTCTTCACGAACCCGATGTACAGGGTACCACAATTCTAAATCCTCGAATTCTTCATCGACCAGAGCGATGACTTTTTTACCGGTTAATCTCATGTCCATCTCTCCTTTTTGCGGTGATATGTCTGTTGCGTCTTTAATTGTAACAGATTCTCCAAGGGACTTCATGGAAGTGCATATTCAGTTTGGAGGAAGCGATTACAAGTCAGTAACTGCCTGCATTCGACAACCTTCATCTGGAGGGAGTGGTAATTTGTGCAACCTTTCGTTTATAGCAGGATTTGAGCCGAAATAGGTCGAATGGTACTTATATAGAGCATAGAACGAATGAGGTGATGGTTGTGCGCAAGTCGTGCAGATGTGGACATGTAATGGAGTTGGAATTAAGAACAGTGGTATACGCCAAAAAAGTGGAGATTCGAAACGTACCCGTATTTGCGTGTACAGACTGTGTATCATACGAAGTGCTTCCGCCGGTCAAGCCGGACTTAACAGAATGCATAAACACATTGGGTGAACAACCCGTGAAGCAAGACGTATCTTTTGGTGAACGTAATGAACTGGCAGACCTGTTTCATGAGCTACTGCTGGCCTGGCCGGATGCGACCGATCGGGAGATGGAATATCGAATGCAGCAAGCAGTGGAGGAGCGTATCAATCTGCTGTTGGACATTATGGGTTATGCAACGAAGTCTGGTGATACAGCGTGGATTGAGACCACGGAGCGCAGATTAAGTCAATTATCCGGATTTGTGTGGCAGGAATACTTCTCAAATGCTGTCTAATTTTGACGTGTAAAATGCTTGTTTTCATGAAAATTGGCTTTTTCGCGCACTTTTTGTTAAGATATCGAAGAGTGAAAACGCTCAACATAGCGGTATTCCTGGTAAAGGGGGATGTATATCTAATGGCTGACATGACTAAAATGACAAGTATTGAACAGCTAAACTCCGCATTGGAGGCTACCAAGGATCAACCCTTGCTTCTGTTTAAGCATAGCACGCGCTGTCCGATCAGCTCGAACGCTTATCAGGAGATGAACGATTATTTGCTTAACAATGCCAATGAACAAGTGAAATATGGCATCATCTATGTTGTGGAAGATCGCCCGGTATCCAATGAAGTAGCAGATAAGCTGGGTGTTAAGCACGAATCTCCACAGGCGATCCTGATCAAAAAGGGAATTCCTGTATGGCATACTTCCCATTCAGATATTACTAGAACCACACTTACGAATGTTTTGAGTGAGTCCTAAAGCCTATTTTAATTGATTAATGCAAAAATTTGTCGTAATATAAATCTTAATGAAAATGGTATGAAAATTTACTGGTAATGGAGAGAAGTACTGTGACGGTAACCATTTATGATGTGGCACGTGAAGCTGGAGTGTCTATGGCAACGGTATCACGGGTAGTTAATAATAACCCTAATGTCAAACCGCAAACGCGGAAAAAAGTATATGAAGCCATCGAACGGTTGGGATATCGTCCGAATGCGGTAGCCAGAGGTCTGGCAAGCAAGAAGACAACCACGGTCGGGGTCGTTATTCCAGATATTTCCAACTCAACCTTCGCGGAGATTGCCCGCGGAATTGAAGATATTGCGAATATGTATCACTACAATATTATTTTGTGTAATGCAGACAAGAAGAAAGAAAAAGAAATTCGTGTTATTAACACGTTGCTCGAAAAGCAAGTAGACGGACTGCTCTTCATGGGCGGAACAGTAACGGACGAACACATTCAGGCGTTCCAGTCTGCGGCTGTGCCGATCGTACTTTGTGCAACGAGTGATGAGAAGGGTACATTCCCTTCGGTGGATATTGACCATGAGGCGGCTGCGTTTGACGCGGTAAACACCCTGATTCGTCATGGACACAAGGAAATTGCGATGATCAGTGGTACGCTGCAAGATCCTGCGAATGGATATGCACGTTTCCAAGGTTACAAGAAAGCACTGGAAGCAGCAGGCATGGAATACCAAGAGGATCTGGTACGTATCGGTAACTATCGTTATGAATCCGGTGTGGAAGCGATGAAATATTTCCTCGGACTGAAGAAGAAGCCGTCGGCGATCTTTGCTGCAACAGATGAAATGGCGATTGGTGCCATTCACAGTATCCAGGATGAAGGCCTGAAAGTACCGGATGATTTCTCCATTATTAGTGTGGATAACATCCGTATGGCTTCCATGGTGCGTCCTCAGTTGACAACAGTGGCTCAGCCAATGTACGACCTTGGCGCAGTAGCGATGCGTTTGCTGACCAAGTTGATGAAAAAGGAAAATGTGGAAAACCCACGGGTTATTTTGCCGCATGAAACGATTCTTCGTCTGTCTGTAAGTCACGCGGATGTAGTTTAATCGGGATTTTATACAGGAAAGGGAGAAGCCATTCTCTCTACATAGTGGATATGCGAAAGCTCCGGAGACGGAGCTTTTGTGCTGAATGAGGTTAAAAGTGAAAATAGGAGGTAGCAGAAGATGCGTGAAACGATTGGGATTATCGGAGCGATGGATGAGGAAGTCGAGCTTTTGCTGGCGGGTATGAAGCAGCTTGAGACGGTCAAACAAACCGGGATTACATACGTTGCAGGCGAGTGGCTGGGCAAGCAAATTGTCGTGTGCAAATCCGGCGTAGGTAAAGTAAATGCAGCGGTTACGACGCAGATCTTGATTGATCGTTTTCAGGTTGATCGCATTATCTTCACAGGTGTTGCGGGTGCAGTTAACCCGGATCTGAACATCGGAGATATGGTTATATCGTCTGTATGTATTCAGCACGACATGGATGTAACGCCACTGGGGTTCGAACGCGGGGTTATTCCTTACCAAGAGACATCTGCATTCCCTGCCGAGGCTTCGCTTATTACATTGGCTGAAGAAGCGTGTAAAGCTCAGGGAGCCAATTACCTGATCGGTAAAGTGTTATCTGGAGACCAATTTATTGCGAATAAAGATACGGTTAACATGTTATATACGGAAATGGACGGTGCATGTGCCGAGATGGAGGGGGCAGCAGTTGCTCAGGTCTGTTACATGAATCGTGTACCATTTGTTGTCCTGCGTGGGATGTCAGATAAAGCAGATGGTTCGGCGCATGTTAACTTTGCTGAATTTACCGTGCAATCTTCGCAGCGTTCACATCGTATTGTGGAGCATATGTTAGAAAATATGTAATGGCATAAGCTTCAGTTACAAAATCCATCCAAAATCAATGAAAAACCGCCTTTCGATTAGCTGTTCCATGAAGTATGGAGCAACGCTGCGAGAGGCGGTTTTTGTTATGTATATCGTTTTCGAAAATAGATCATCGAATTAGTACATGAACCGATGGCGAAAGCGTACACGATCAAACTGTTCTTCCGATGTGATGGGCACCTGACTTCCGATACGAACCATCAAACAGTTCGCAGGATGTGAACAGATTTCGGGGTCGTCTGTTGCATACCACGTCATGTCGATTGTTTCCATCAGCCTCTCCATCATTTTGCGATAATCCCATACGTTTAGTCCGCTGCCCTTCAGATCCCAATGCCAATAATATTCTGTGGTGAAAATAATGTAGTTCTCCATGTATTTATCTTCCAAAGCGGTAAGCAACATCTCACGTCCAATGCCAAGCGAGCGATAGTCGTCCGCAACCTCGATTGCCCCAAGCTCAATCAGATCAGTCATATTACCCTCGGACCAGCGTTCACAATCATCCGCATAGTGAAAAGTTACATAACCAATAATCGTCTCATTTTCATGTGCAATGATAATTCGCCCTTCAGGTAATGCTGCGATCTCTTCGAGAGCTTCCTGCTGCTCCGTTGGGCGCCGAAAGGCATCCAGATCCGGATGGAAGGCAAGACGGGTTATCTCCTCGGCCTGCACGGGGCCTTCAACAGTAATCCGGTGTCCGGACTTGAAGATGGAACGCATATGATGTTCTTTGATATGTTCCATGGTTCATGCTCCTCTCTCTCCTACTTATAGAGGTTGTTCAAAAAGTCCGCTATAGCAAAAATCCAAAAAATTGAAAAGCCATAGACGACAATTGAAAAGATTTGCTATAATTGCGTAGACAAAAAATGTTCACAATTCAATACAGTATAGTTAACATCTGTTTGGCCGAGCAAGTACATGATGAGAAGTTCTCTCTACTAATGTAAGCGCTAACTGGAAGTTCAGTCAACACAAAGGCAATGAGAAATGACCCCTAACGGGAATCGAAATGTCGAGTTGAAGGAGGCTGGCAAGCATGAGTCAAGCACATGGTGAGATGCTGCAAACGGTTGTGTCTGAATCTAATCTGGGCGATTACACGGAGGCGAGAAGCCGGTTCGATTGGGAATCGGTGGAAAGGCGCTTTACGTGGCACGCCAGCGGAAAAGTAAACATGGCGCATGAAGCGATTGATCGTCATGTACTGGAAGGAAGGGGCGGAAAAACCGCTTTATTGTATAGCGATGCTTCACGTGAAGAGGCCTATACTTTTGCTGATCTGAGTGAACAGTCGAGTCGGTTCGGGAACGTTCTCCGCAAATATGGCATAGCCAAAGGGGAACGGGTGTTTATTTTTATGCCTCGAAGTCCTGAGCTGTATTTTAGTCTTCTGGGCATATTGAAAGCTGGAGCCATCGCGGGCCCTTTGTTCGAAGCTTTTATGGAAACAGCAGTGAAGGATCGGCTGGAGGATAGCGGAGCAGTAGCACTCGTCACAACTCCAGAATTACTGAAACGGATCAAACGTTCCGAGTTGCCCGAACTCAAACATATATTTATTGTGGGTGGGGGCGTGCAGACTGAAGAAGGACTCATCGATTTTGATGCAGAGATGTCTGCTGCTTCGGATGAAATGGAAGTAGAGTGGTTGAATCGTGAAGATGGTTTGCTTATTCATTATACCTCAGGCTCTACGGGTAAACCCAAAGGGGTGTACCATGTTCAAAATGCCATGATTCAGCACTATTATACAGGTAAGGTTGTTCTGGATTTACGTGAGGATGATGTATACTGGTGCACTGCGGACCCTGGTTGGGTGACAGGGACTTCTTACGGTATCTTTGCTCCATGGCTCAACGGAGTGACTAATGTGATACGTGGCGGTCGTTTCAGTCCTCAAGATTGGTACAGCACCATTCAGAAGAACAAAGTCACGATCTGGTACAGTGCACCAACGGCCTTCCGTATGCTGATGGGAGCGGGAGAAGAGACCATCTCCCAGTTTGATCTGAGCAGTCTGCGTCATGTCATGTCTGTCGGTGAACCGCTCAATCCAGAGGTTGTTCGTTGGGGATGGAAAGCCTATGGTCAGCGAATTCATGATACATGGTGGATGACGGAAACAGGCGCACAGCTGATCTGTAACTATCCCGGAATGCCGATCAAACCAGGCTCCATGGGACGTCCGTTGCCTGGCATCGAAGCAGCCATTATTGATGATCGCGGGCAGGTATTGCCGCCGTACAGTATGGGTAATCTGGCCATACGGGCACCTTGGCCATCCATGATGGCGAAGATCTGGAATAACCCTGTGAAATACGAGGAGTATTTCAGGCTTACGGGCTGGTATGTATCCGGTGACTCCGCTTATATGGATGAAGAAGGATATTTCTGGTTCCAGGGACGTATTGATGATGTGATTAATTCGTCAGGCGAGCGTATCGGCCCCTTTGAGGTGGAGAGCAAGCTTGTGGAGCATCCTGCGGTAGCAGAGGCGGGTGTAATCGGTAAGCCGGATGTGACACGTGGGGAGATCATCAAGGCCTTTGTGGCGCTTCGTGAAGGATATGAGGCGACACCGGAGCTGAAAGAAGAGATCTATCGTTTTGTCAAAGAGGGCCTGTCTGCCCACGCTGCTCCGCGTGAGATTGAGTTTAAGGATAAACTGCCTAAGACACGTTCCGGCAAGATCATGCGGCGTGTACTGAAAGCCTGGGAGCTTGATCTGCCAACAGGAGATCTATCCACCATTGAAGACTAACGTGACAGTGCTAGGATCATTAATGTGTTGGTATCGATGGTAATACAAATGACTATGGGGAGAGTTAATACTTTACGAAGCTAAATACGGTGACTCTACCCATTAAAATCGGTTGTAAAAGCCTGCTTTATGCCAATGGCATGAAGCAGGCTTTTTGGCTGCTGTAAATACAAATAAAAAGCCGCACCCTCAGATACAGTCTGAGGATGCGGCTTTTTTTGGAACGCTATGCCTGAATCAGGGTTGAAAATGTATGGCTGCAGAAGGTTCGGATTCACCCGCACTGTTACTGGCAGATACCTTGAACCATCCACTGGTAGATGCGGGTACTCCATAATCCATCGTATTACCCGCTGTTGTTCCAATTTTGGTGTAAGGAGCTGAGCCTGTTTCACTGTAATATACAGCATAACTATCTGCGTTTGGACTGGACGCCCATTGAATACGCAGTCCTTGAGAGAGAGCAGTTACGCTGACTTGACCAGGTGTACCTGGGGCTGTCGTTGTTGTATTGTCGGTCTGCGTTTCTCCTGGCGTAATGACTGTACCTGGAACTTCAATCGGCTCATTAATCTCTTCTTCCACAGGAGGAGCTACACCAGCACTATTTACTGTAGCGCTAGGAGCAGACTCTCTGCCTGCAACATCCACTGCCGTTACATAGAAGGCGAAGTTACCGCCTTGCGCTGCATATGCAGAGAATGATCTGGATTCACCAGTCAGGACAACTTGACCCTGGTTCTGGAATCCTCCACCGTTTACAGAACGGTACAGACGATAACCGACGACATCATTTTCAGGTGTGGCATTAAATGTAATGACTGCTCTGTCACCTGAGGTTGAGATGCGTACGTTGCCTGGTGCATCAGGAGCTTTGCCGTTATCTGTCCTTGGATCAATCTGTGTCGGCATGTCTGCATCAGCATCTTCAGGAAGATAATAAGCAAGTGACTCATGTCGACTCATACGTGAGAATGCATTTTGCAATTCTTTGATCAGATCCGAGATTGGTTTTTTACGCTTGATTACTGTTTTTTCCTTCAACATGTCCGAAGGTGTTCCGTCACGCGGAATATAGTTTACACCATTGTAAGTAATGTACCTGGCTTTGGCTACACCGTCATCGCTATCCTTCGGAACAAACTTGCTGTTGAAAATATCCGTAACAAATTTGTCAGTCATGGATGTTGGCAACTTGCCACTGTACGCCGACACCGTGCGTGTTTCGATGCCAGATGGTTTTTTGAACGAATCCGTGACGAACAGATCTTTTTGCGTATCGATCACTTCGTTCAAGATTTTCGACCACAGTTGCTGCGCACGTTTTCTTTGTGATTTACTTTCCAGCGTATTCACCGGCTGTTTGTATCCAACCCACACGCCAAGTGTGACATCTGGTGTATAACCTTCAAACCAGACATCTGCGTAGTTTTGAGTGGAACCCGTTTTACCTACGATTGGCACACTCTTGGAATATTTGTAATTTTCACGTACTTTATCTGCCGTTCCTTCTGTAATAACGGTCCGCAGCATATCGGTCATCAGGTATGCTGTTTGCTCCGAGAAGGCTTGGACAGGTTCAGTATCGTGTTTATAAACGATGTTGCCTTTGGAATCTACAATTTTGCTAATCATGTAAGAATCGTTATATACACCATTGTTGGCGATCGCACCATAGGCACTGGTTAATTCTTCAACGGTTACACCGTATTGGAGACCTCCGAGAACACCTGTCTGAGCCTGATAATCTTCCTTCTGAATGGTGGTAATCCCCAGTTTCTTGGCGAAGGTCCAAGCCTTCTCGATCCCTACTTCTTCATTAAACAACTTCAGAGCCGGTATATTAAGAGAATAATTCAGTGCTCTGCGGGCAGTGACCAGTCCCTGATACCGGTTGTTGGCATTCTTGGCAATGTGGTAGCCGCTCGGACCATTCTTGAGAATGATCGGTGAGTCATCAATAATAGAAGCAGGTTGGACAAGACCCTCATCCAGAGCTGGCAGATAAGCTGCAATAGGTTTCATCGTTGAACCTGGCTGACGTACCATCTGTGTTGCATAGTTCATCTGTTCGTCCTGGAAATCCCGACCCTCAATCATACCTAGAATAGCACCGGTTTTGTGATTAACCAGCATAGCAGCAGTTTGTTCTTTTCCTTTGACAGGATCATCTGCTGAGAAATTGCTGTCATCTTCCGCAATGGTACGCATCGTTTTGTAGATACTTTTGTTGATGGTCGTGTATATACGATATCCACCTGTCCGCAGTTGCGTCTGAGCTTCCTCTAATAATGCACTGCTTTCCTTCTGAGGTGTGTCTGCATCCGTAGCTTTGTCTGTAGATTCAGCTGTGTCGGAATTCAACTGTTTCATCAAAATCTGTGCAGCTTGTCGTTCCGTTTCCATCATAAGATATGGATAAGTGTTGTAAGCCTTGATGGTCTTCGGAGCGAGCGAGCTTTTGATATCAAAAGCAAGAGCTTCGTCATACTCGGACTGATTGATTTTGCCCAGTTCAAGCATACGGCGCAGTACCAGATGCTGACGGTTGATTGCGCGGTCAAAATTCTCCTCTACAAAATCACCTTTACCGTTAAAAGCGGAGTAAGAGGAGGGGAGTTGTGGCAATCCAGCAAGATAAGCAGCTTGAGCGATGTTGATTTTTTCCAGATCGTTGATATTGAACAATCCTTTGGCGGCCGCTTTGATTCCGTAAACGTTGTATCCGCTGGAACCATTACCAAAAGGAACTTTGTTCAGATAGGCAGTCATGATCTCGTCTTTGGTCAGGAAACGTTCAAGTCGGAGTGAGAGCAAAATTTCTTTCACTTTCCGATCTTCCGTGCGATCCAGATTCAAAAACACACGACGTGCCAATTGCTGAGTCAGTGTACTACCGCCGGTTTGTACTGATTCTTTCAGCACTTTCTGTTTCACGGCACGTAGTGTTCCGCTCATGTCTACACCTTTATGTTCGTAAAAATGATTGTCTTCAATCGAAATGACAGCATCAATGACCTTCTGTGGGATCTGGTCCGTAGTGACCGGACGCCTGTCTTCTTCCGTACGTAATTGACCGATCGGACTGCCGTCGGCAAAGTAAGCAAAGCCTGTGATGGAGTTTTCGCTGACTTTTTGTTCAATCAGGGCCCTTGAACGGACAGGCTCGTCTTTCACAATGGAACTGACGTATCCCATCAAAGCACCGCCTACAAATAGTGCCCCCATAAATCCAAGGACAACCATCCATTTGACGAAACTTCCCAGTCTGCGGGCAAAGCTGCGTTTGCGTACAGGCTGTTCATCGGGCTTTTTCTTATTAACATCAACCATTCAGTGTCTTCCTCCTTTTAACAGCACTTATTATAGCATAAAAAGGCGGGTTTGCATGCCTGAGAAATACAAGTAATGGTCGAAATTTGCCATTCTGCCATGCATTATGCTATATATCATGCGATATTGAAGCACATTTCATGAGTTGTAAGCCAAAATAAGCAGGCCACCTCCATGCTGAGGTGCATGGGGTGGCCTTAATGATTTGTCGTATTGGAGGTCTTTTACATTAGGTTTTGAAGCGTTGAATCAGTTCCAATAGTTCTTGGGTAAGATTAGCGAGAGAGGCAGATGCTGCGGTAATTTCTTCCATGGATGCGAGTTGTTCTTCAGAGGCAGAGGCAACACGAGTTGCATGATCTGCTGTCTCATGACCAATGGTTTTGAGTTGTGCTAATGTGGCATCAACCTGCTGTGATCCAGCTGACATCTGCTGCGCAATGGCTGAGACATGCTCAATCTGCTCATTCACATCTGTAATCTGTGATGAAATGGAGAGGAAGAGTTCACCACTTTCATTAATCACTTCCGCTATATGACTCACCTCGGCATTCCCCTGTTCCATATTTTCAACGAGAGAAAGGACCTCTTGCTGAACGCTATGAATCAACGCTGCAATCTGCGCTGCTGATGTTCTGGATTGTTCAGCCAGATTACGGATCTCGGAAGCAACAACACCAAAGCCGCGCCCGTGTTCACCTGCTCGTGATGCTTCAATGGAAGCGTTAAGGGCAAGAAGATTGGTTTGACGGCTAACTTCCGTGATCATGCCTGTAATATGGCCAATCTCTTCCGAACGTTGGCGGAAATTCTCCAGTGCGGTCACGGACGTCTGCACAGAAGAGGTGGCACTATCGACCATACGCATGGCGGACTGAATCTTATCGGTTCCAACCGTTGTTCGCTCAGCCACAGCTCGCGATGAATCCGATACATCGGAGGCGGCCTTTGCAATTCTTCCGATCCCTTCAGATATTTCATTCATGGAACGGGAGGACTCTTGCAGCTCCTGCACCTGTTTACCTGCTTTATCTGCAACTTCTACTCCTGTTAATGCAATCAGTTCGGCTGCTTTACCTGTTTCTTCGGCACCTGCGGTCAATTGTTGAGAAGTGGAGCCGACAGATAAAGCATGTTCGGATATAACTGATATGGTATGTCGCAGTGTATCCATCATCTGATTCATATGACCCGCCATGACGCCAAATTCATCTTTGGATCGTACAGGTAACGTTTGTGTCAAATCTCCGCCAGCTAGCTGTCCAGCGACGATATTAACTTGATTCAGCTGCCTTACAATGGAGACGATAGTGTAGGTAACCACACCTGCAAGCAGAAGTACTGCCAGTCCGGCAATCAGTATGGACCAGTTCAAGCTGTCATAGAACGGTTGAAGGATGTGGCTCTTTGGCAGCGCCGATACAAGGTACCAGTTTGAATCCGTTCCTTGTAACCTGGCGGGCTCGGCAATAAACAGTTCTTCCCCTACTTCAGGGTCTGTAGCGTAAAACTGAGACTCACCAGATTGTATACGCTGAATGATCGTCTTCATTTCAGATGGAATTACGGCTCCTTCATTAGCCAGTTCCGGTTTGGAGCCGTGTGCAGCGATCTGTCCTTCGCTAGTAATAAGCATGGCATAACCCTGATCCGGATTAAGTGATGCTATATTTTGCTGAAAACGATCAATGGTAAAGTCGGCCCCAACAATGCCCAGAAAAGTATTGTTTTCATCTAATAGGGGGAGGACAATCGAAACGAGCAGTGTTTCTTTTCCACCAACCGTATAGGTAACAGGTTCGGACCAATAGATGGATTTGGTTTTCTTAGGTTGCTGATAGTAAGTACTAGTTTCACCGCTTCCCTCATAAGTAGGCATTGGCTCAAAATGCAGGGAGTTGCCATCGCGTATAACGTATGGAACGAATCGACCCGTAGCATCATCATATTCTTTTTTGTTGATGTGCTCCGCATCGTTTCCATCAAAGGCATCAGGTTCCCAACCCGTATAAAAGCCAAAAACTTTCTCGTCCTTTTTCAGATATTGTTCAAGAAGTCTGACGATTTCTTCACGGTTGAGTGATCCGTTCTGAGCAGCATCCAATAACGTGGTACTCATGGTGTCCAACGTGTTTTTAACCTGATTAATGTCAGTCATAAACTCATTCGTAGCCCGGTTTGCTGCCTGTCCAGCAACGGTTTCGCCGTACTGGAGGCTTTTGTCGTAAATGGATTTGGTATTAAATGCAATCAGGGCTCCAATACAACAGAGTAATACGATACCGAGTAAAAGTCCAAGCTTAACAGCGAGCTTGCGATTGCGAAAAAAATGCATGTTTTAATCCCCCTCGATGTCATTCTTGTGATGTATATATGGATGTGTGCTTCTCCTGAAGGGAGTCTATATTTTATATCGTTATTTACGTTCCTATAATGAAGATAATTAAAAAAAAGCATAGAAAAACAGCCGCCGAGAAAATCTCGACAGCTGTTTGGATTGAAACTTTAATGTGATTGCAACGATTAACGGTTGTAGAACTCGACGATTTGTTTTTCATCGATGTCTTGGGACAATTCAGCACGCTCAGGCAAGCGGATGAATTTACCTTCTACAGCTGCTTCGTTGTATTCAACGTATGCTGGAAGATGCGAACGGCCTTCCAAAGCTTCTTTAACGGAAGAAAGAGCGCGGCTCTTCTCACGCAAGCCGATTACATCGCCAGTGCTTACTTGGTAAGAAGCGATATCGACTTTTTTGCCGTTTACAGTTACGTGACCGTGTGCTACCAACTGACGCGCTCCAGCGCGGGAGTTAGCAAACCCAAGGCGGTAAACGAGGTTGTCAAGGCGGCACTCAAGCAAGAACATGAAGTTCTCACCGGCAATACCTTGCATTTTTTGAGCTTTAGAGAACAGTGTGCGGAATTGCTTCTCGCCCAAACCGTACATGTGGCGCAATTTTTGTTTTTCTTGCAATTGCATACCGTAGTTGCTCATTTTTCTGCGTTGGTTAGCTCCGTGCTGACCTGGAGGGAAAGGACGTTTCAATTCTTTGCCTGTTCCGCTAAGGGAAATGCCGAGGCGACGGCTCAATTTAAATTTAGGACCAGTGTAACGTGCCATGTTTAAAGTAGCTCCTTTTTAGTTAAAGTTCATATTAGGGCTCTGTTTGCGCTCCAATTTGTTGATGCGGGCTTGGCCTCGCATAGAACGATCAGGAAAGTTCAGCCGCTGTCCTGAAAGCAACAAAAAGAATGAGGGTGACACAACCGGTAATGCCCAAATTTAAAGACCCATTAGTAGTCTTCATCAACAATTTATATTACAGTTTAAGAGAAACAAAGTCAAGCGTAGAATAAAAGCAAAAAAACGTCTAAATTTGTCGATAGGTCATTGGGCCTAAAATAATGGGACAATTTTCTGAAATATGGATGCAAAAAAGCTTTAAACAGAGTAAAATAGATTGTATCTTAACTTTAAATCATCTTTATGTAACAAGGTTATCGCAACGAAATTGCAGGTTTGCGATAACGTCTGCAGATTAATGCATCCTGGTGGATGCAAAAACGGTGCAAAGGAGCGCCTGACATGTTAGAACATCTAAGAAGTTTACCTGCCAGCTTGAATTCACGAAGTTCGGGCGATTCCGCATCTTTTGCCGCTCCTCGTTCTCATGAAGAGCATGTGTTGTGGATGCAAAAAATGGATATCACACCTTTTGATTTTTCATATTTGGGCAGCTTGCTAGAGCAGGCATACAGTGACTGGAACTCCAGAGTGGGTTCAAGGCTGGCCAGAACATCAACCTTTTACAGCGTGTGGAACACGGAAGGCGATTGCATAGGATACGATAGCGATCATGAAGCTAATCCGGGCGTAAATGCACGCAGGCTGGTATTGGAATGTTTGGATAAGAAACAGGTCCTGTCTCTTAAAGGGACAAGCGAACACGGAGAATATCTTATAATAACACATCCCTTATTTTCCAGAACAAACAAGGATATGTTTGCCGTATTCACTGCTGTGATCTATGAATCCAATGGATATGAAACGTCTGAAGCTGTGGTTCAATCTGAGGCATTGCATTATCGCACCTGCTTTTACCGAAGATTTGAATACATATTTATGACGGACCTGTTACATGCTCATGAACAAACAGCCCGTGAGGAACACCGGAGGTCCATCCTCTTTCAGATTGTTCAGCGAATGCATGACAAAATGGATGTCGAGGCCATATTGGATGAGGTATTTGACAGTATGGACTACTTATATCCGGCCACTTATATCAAACTGTATATGTCTCAGGATCAGAGCAACTCTGATCCACGGATTAAACCGTTGCTTGTTCACGAGCGAGGAGAAGATATTTGTGTGCGTTCATTTATGGAAGGTAAGCTGATCGTTGCTCGCTCAGATGATGTAGAGAACCGCATTGTAGATGTAGGGATTCCGCTGAAAGGCAAACAAGGCATATACGGTGTGTTCCATATCGAAATGAATGAAGAGATTATGGAAGAATCGGACTTGCAATTGATTACGATGATGGTAGACACTGCAGGAACGGCCTTTGAGAACGCCAAGTTGCATGAACAATCCAATATGTTAATTCAGGAACTTCGTTTAATTAATGATCTTACACAGCGGTTGAACAAAAGCCTGCATCTTTCGGAAATTTATCAACTATCCGAGCAAGAGTTAAAGGAAATATTCCAGGCTGAAACGTGTTGCATTCTTCAACTCAATGAAAGTACCAATGACTTCGAAGTCATGTCCTCTAACGTGAAAGATGTTTTTCACCAATCCTTTTCTGTAGACTACGGTATCGCAGGCTTGGTGTATCGAACAGAGGAACCGCTTATTATAGCCAATTATGCGCAATTTGATAAAGTGTCCTCCTTTTTCATGGAAGATACGGGATCCATGTCACTGATTGCATCACCGATCAGAGTCAATGGTGAAGTGAAGGGTGCCATTTTGCTTGGACACAGTAGAGAGCACTACTTTTCATATGATAACTATCGGCTTTTGCAGATGTTATCCATTCATATCGGGCTTGCCCTGTCAAATGCCACACTGCATGCCGAGGTTCGGCGCTTGGCTAATCTGGATATGTTGACAGGTCTGTACGTGAGGCATTATCTGGATAGTGTGATTCACGAGCGACAGGCTCATGAATTCTGTGGCTCCCTCATTGTGGTGGATATTGATCAGTTCAAACAGGTGAATGATACATTTGGACACCAGACGGGGGATCAAGTATTGAAGCAAGTGAGTGAGATCGTCACCAGCTCTGTTCGCTCGGAGGATGTCTGCGCCAGATGGGGTGGAGAAGAACTGGCGATCTATATGCCACAGGTGAGTGTAAGGCAAGCGTTAGATTATGCGGAAGTGATTCGAAAGAGAGTCGCAGAAGAGACGAGACCGCCCGTTACGGTATCCAGTGGCATCGCAGAGTGGAATTGGATGGATGAAAAGGTCAGTGTAGAGTCCTTGTTTTATCGGGCTGATATGGCTTTGTACAGCGCCAAGAATGGTGGTCGTAACAGAATCGTTGTAGAGGAACAGGATGTAACTCGTTAAGAGAGAACAATTCCAATTGCGGAGTCGTTCTCTTTTTTTTGTGCATTGGAGATCAAGTTGTGTATAGAAGGAAGTATAAGCGTATACGGGCAGGGCAATCTATGGAGAAAGTTCACGGAAGGGTGAAGATAGACATGTTTAACCGCCATTCGGTACGTACATTATGGTTATTTGTGAGCATTGTGATTATTGGTGTTCCGGGTTGTGGATTCATCCAGCGAGATCGAACGCCTGAAGAGGTTTTTTCCTTGGCTTTATCCGGGATAGCGGGAAAAGAAACGTTGAGTTTTGAAGGAGAGGCAGGACTTCGACGGGAGAACAGCGGACTGTTTGAGAATCAGTTCAAATTTGAAGGCAAGCTGGAGAATCATGATCGTCTGACCCTTCAGACCCGATTACCTGGAGAAGTAACTGCTGTGGGGACAGGCATTCAAACGTCTGCCGTAAAAAATAATGGACAGCCCAGTGGGTTTAGCGCTTCTTTCGAGCGGAAACAAGGGCAATGGATGGCATTGTCCGCGCAGCATGAGCCGCTGCGAGGGTCTCTTTCTCGTTTTAATCCAATTGCCCAAATGGAGAAGATCGATAAGATGAACAAAACTATTCAATCCGAGTATGGGGATGGTCGTCGAACCAGAACATTACGGATTGAACTTGCACCGGAAGACGCCAAATCATGGGCTGTAGCCCAGCTAAACGACGAGATGAACGCCATTCGGGCAGAATATATGCATAAGGCAGCTACGGTGAAAGGGGCGCGTAAGGAGAAGCTTGAGAAGGATCTGGAGAAAGTTTGGAAACAGGGTGAAACAACGATGCAACAGATGATGAAACAAGCGAGCGTGCAGACGGTATATCATCTCACGGTAGATCGGAAGAGCAGTCTGCCTCTTCGCTTATCCTCTGAAAGTCAGATGAGTTACACGGACAACAACCGTAAAAGTAACAAAGAAGCCCTTGTCACCGATGTAAACTTCAAGTCATATCAATAAACGAAGTGAGGGACTGCCTGCTGACGGGATGACTGTTCGCGTGCTACAATAGTATCGTAATTTACCGTTGTTCAATTCAAGTATGGCAGATGACAGGAGGATTTTACCAAGATGAAAGACCCGAGAATTCAAAAGCTTGCAGCAAACCTGGTGGGCTATTCAGTAGATGTACAGCCTGGTGAAAATGTATTGGTTGAGATGATTGGATCGGAACGTGATCTGATTAACGCCATTATCGAAGAGGTAGGCAAAAAAGGTGGTAACGTCTTTGTACAGTTGACTGATAAAACCGTACAGCGTGCGATGCTGAAAAATGCCACAGAAGAAATGATGAAAACATGGGCAGAGATTGATCTGAACCGTATGAAGCAGATGGATTGTTATATCGGTATTCGTGCGGGAGAAAATGTGAATGATCTGTCCGATGTGCCGGAAGAAAAAATGAAAATGTACAATTCGTTGTACTCCCACCCGGTACATAGTGAACAACGTGTCAAACATACGAAATGGGTTGTACTTCGTTACCCTAACGCAAGTATGGCGCAACTCGCCAATACAAGTACAGAAGCGTTCGAAGATTTCTACTTCGACGTATGTAACCTGGATTACGCCAAAATGGACAAAGCGCAGGACTCGCTCGCTAACCTGATGAAGCGGACGGACAAAGTTCGTATCACGGGACCAGGAACAGAACTGAGCTTCTCCATTAAAGATATCGGTGCAGAGAAATGTTCTGGGCAAAAAAATATTCCGGATGGCGAAGTGTACAGTGCGCCTGTGCGTAATTCCGTGAACGGAACGATTAGTTATAACACGCCAACGCTGTATAACGGAGTGACATTTGAAAATATCAAGTTCACGTTCGAGAATGGAAAAATCATTGAAGCGACAAGCAACGATACAGAGCGTTTGAATGAAATCCTGAATTCGGATGAGGGTGCTCGTCATATCGGTGAATTCGCAATCGGATTCAACCCGCATATTCTGCATCCGATGAAAGATATCCTGTTCGATGAAAAAATCGCAGGCAGCTTGCACTTTACACCAGGTCAGGCTTACGAAGAAACAGACAATGGCAACCGCTCATCCATCCACTGGGATCTGGTGTTGATCCAGCGTCCAGATTATGGCGGCGGAGAGATTTATTTTGACGACGTGCTGATTCGTAAAGACGGTATCTTTGTTATTCCTGAGCTGGAATGCCTGAACCCGGACCGTTTGAAGTAGGAACAGGATTTTGCTGTTGCTAGGAAAGCGGATTCAAGGTATCATGTAGTGGTAATTAATAGATGATACCAATAGTAAAAAGACGGAGGGATTCCTATGTCGAGTAATAACGCGGCTGTAGTGGAAATTGCTCAAACAGCAGGCAAGTTTACTTCTTCAATCGTGCTTCATTCGGAGAACAAGTATATCGATGTGAAAAGTATTCTCGGATTGTTTACAACGCTGATCAGCACGCACAGCTATGAACTGCATGTTCATGGTCCAGATGCAGTTGAAGCAAAAGCAGCCATGTCAGAAGTATTTGCCAAGCATGGACTGAATGTAAGCATCGCATCTGAGTAATAGCTATCAAGAAGCACCTTTGCCTTTTTAGGCAGGGGTGTTTTTTGGCATGGAATGATCTGAATACTCGTCTGGACGGGACTGGAACAGGTGGATTATGCTTCAACAGAAGGCTTAACTTTGCGGGCTTATTTTGGTCAGGTTCTTGTATTAGCTCTTCATTTCGTCTAATATTAGAGGTAGAACGTCTTTACGCGATTTTTGGGACATAGGGGGGAAAAATGCATGACTTCATCTGATCTGCAGGACCAGCTGAATTTGAAAGCGATCAGTCTTCTTCAAGAAGATGCAGATAAAATACAGAAGCTTATTGAAGTACAGATGGAGAATCTGGCTACCCGCTACTGCCCTCTCTATGAGGAAGTATTGGATACACAGATGTATGGGTTCTCCAAGGAAGTTGATTTTGCTGTTCGTGCAGGGCTCCTTCCAGAAGGTGCAGGTAAGCAGCTGGTTAGCGCGCTTGAGCGGAATTTGGCAATTCTATATGAAGCCTTGAACAAGAAGAATGAGCAATAGCCTGCAAATGCGCGGGTCAGAATAGAAGGCATGCAGGCGTTTATGCATGCTTTTTTTGTGCGTCTGAACGGGATGGGGATGCAAGCCAGCCGGAAGGCGTAAACAAGCAAAGAGACAGCACCGAAGGTAAACCCGGGCTGCCTCTGTGGCTTGTTTATTTTTAACGATGGCTACGTGAGGACCTGGTTACACCAGGAAGAAGGATACACCGAGTATGATATATACCACGAGCAGGAGTAAACCTTCGTACCAATTCGTTGAACCATCTTGGGTAATGGACTTTGCAATAAATACGGATACGCCGATGGCGACCAGTTCAATCGTTGTAAATACGATATCCATGGTTCTGCCTGTGAAGTAGCTGACAAAAATCAGAACAGGAGCGACGAAGAGCGCGATCTGCAAGCTGCTGCCGACCGCAATCTCGACGGCTGCTCCGATTTTATTTTTCATGGCAAGCATGATGGCTGCACTGTGTTCGGCCGCATTACCGATGATGGCCACAAGGAATGCACCGACAAACAGCTCGCTAAGTCCAAATTCCGAAGTGAAGACTTCGAGCGTGCCCACCAACCATTCACTGACGAAAGCAACCATGACTGTTGCGAGCACCAGGTAGAGAATGGATTTTTTCTTGGACCACGCCGGAGCATGCTCATGAGGTAGCTCTTCATCGCGATCCTCAGTAACGTCTGCAAGGTAGTTCTTATGTGTCACCATGGAGAACAGTAACCAGGCAATATACGCGAGGATGAGCAATCCGGCCACGATGAGACTAAGTGTATTGGTGTCTTTCTGTGTAATGGAATGTGTGTTGAGAAAGACTGCCGGGATAAACAGGGCAATGATGGCAACAATCATCAAGGAACCATTCAGACCTGCGAGTGAAACATTATAATTCTGGATTTTGAACTTGAGTCCTCCGGCAAAAATACTTAACCCGAGCACTAACAGCAGATTTCCGATGATGGAGCCTGTCAGACTTGCTTTGACCATGTCGAACAGTCCCTCTTTCACGAGGAAAATGGCGATGATCAATTCGGCGGCATTGCCGAAGGTTGCATTCAAGAATCCACCCAGCCGCTGTCCGGCGTAGTGGGCCACATTTTCGGTGGCTTTGCCTAAAAAACCGGCCACAAAAATAACCGAAATGGCTGATATCACGAACTGTAGAATCGAATCCCATTTCATGTAGTGGGCGATGGCACTGAGTGCAAAGAACGCAATCAGCAAAATGGATGAAATCCGGTTTCTCACAACAAACACCTCGGTTATAAATTATTTTGTTTTGAATTGCATTGTAAATCGCTTATGAGATTATTTTCATATTTCAATATAACCAAATGGTGGTAGGTTGTAAACGCATCTTTTTGAGTTTAATTTGCTTTTTGGGGTGGAAAGGATTTAAAATACGAGTAACGAAGTGAAGGAGGATGTGGCATGGCAGAACAACTTCAACTGGAGAGCGGAAACATCCGGATTGCCGATGACGTGGTTGCAAAAATTGCCGGAATGGCTGCAATGGAAACACCCGGAATTGCCGCAATGTCTGGAGGATTGTCAGAGGGCTGGGCGAAGCGACTCAGCGGTAAAAACGTACAGAAAGGCGTGAGCGTTGAGGTCGGCCAGCTGGAAGCAGCCATTGACCTGCGCATCATCGTCCTGTACGAAACCCCGATTCATGAAGTTTCCCGTATGCTTCAGCAGAATGTAAGAGAAGCGGTAGAGACCATGACCGGATTACGCGTGGTTGAAGTCAATGTAAAGGTAGAAGGCGTATCTTTCAAAGGCGACGATCTGTAGAATTCGCAATCCGCAATGGGGGACAGAGCTACATTGACCTGTTCTTCATCTTGATAGACAGAATTATACCTAGTACACACAAAAAAAGCTGCGCATCCATTGGGTGCACAGCTTTTTTTATGTTTCTTTTTCTTTTGAATGGGTACCTGTTCTGTTTCTGAAGGTATAATCCCGTTTATCGAATCCGACGGATGGATTCCCGTGAACGAAGAGCAGGAGAGGTACGAGTCTGCGTCTGTACAGTCACGGACTTGGTTTTCTCTTCCTTGATCACGTCCAGATTGTTGGTGCGCGAGATACTGAGCAGAATGCCCATGGCAACCATCATCACAAAGAGTGAGGTACCCCCATAACTGATAAACGGAAGCGTGACCCCCGTCACCGGAATGGTCTGAGTTACACCACCGATGTTGATAAATGCCTGAATCGCGATTAGTCCCATGATACCTATGCCGACCAATGTTCCGAATGGATCGGGACAGCGGAGAGAGACAATAATTCCTCGCCAGATGAAGTACAGGTAAACAAGCAGGAATAATGCACTTCCGATGAATCCGAGTTCTTCCCCAATTACGGAGAAAATAAAGTCATTATACGCATTTGGCAAATAGTGCAGCTTCATCGTACCTTGTCCAATCCCGGAACCTGTCATGCCGCCATCACCAATGGCAACAAGAGAACGGTAGAGGTTAAGACTTCCGCCATTAATATCGGACAATGGATCAAGGAAAGCCTGAATACGTCCGATCTTGTAGTTCTGCTCCGCAGTGACTGCTGTTGTAGCAGTCGTTGTGTCGGAAGGAGACATGGAAGAAAACAGAGAATTCGCTCCAAACGCCAGTGCCCCACCGAGTACAACCAAGAGAATCGAACCCAGGATATGTTTCATACTGGCTCCCCCGGCATAGATCAAGAGACCACAGGTGGACACCAGGATAAAGGTGGTACCGAAGTCTGGTTGCAGCATAATCAGTCCTGCGATGAATCCAACGATGAACAAGACGGGAAAATACCCTGTCTTGAAAACCCTGAATTTCTCACCTTTTTTGGTAATAAGAGCAGAGAGATAGAGAATGATAGCAATTTTCGCGAACTCTGCAGGCTGAAGACTGAAACCGAAAATGTGAATCCAGCTTCGTGCACCGTTCAATACTGCACCTGAGATCAAAACAATCACCAGCATGACCGTAGTGAGCAGGAAAAAGGGTGCATAGAGCTTTTTGTACTTGTTGAAGCGGATATTCATGGCAAAAAACATGCCAAATAGACCGATAATCGCCCACATAAGTTGTTTTTTCGTGAAGTAAAGGGCATCATTGTTAAATTTATCGCTTGCGATTGCAATGCTGGAACTGGAGCTGAATACCATCACCAGTCCAAAGCCCACCAACAATAAAGTGAGGATTAGCAGTTGAAAATCCGGCGTGCCTCTCTTCGTTTTCGTTTGGGCCGTTTGTTGTTTCATCGTTTGGCCCAGCCTATGCTTCCAGCAGTTCTTTAAGCTGCTGTAATTTTTGGGCTGCCAGCTTCACGACTGGTTGCGGAACGGAAGAGTCATAATCCAGGCCGTGAGGGAAAGTGGCTTTGCCAAGGTATACTGCTTCAACAGCAAGAACGGTATCCGGTTTTTCCAATTTGCCTTCCACAGCGCGGGTATTAATGCGTACAAAGTATTCTGAGTTGGTTTGTTCATCTTCAATTTTGTAGTCATATGTAGCACGGTAATATTCCCATTGCCACCGGACAAATCCGACTTTCTCGGCGCTCTCATCCAGGTATGCCAAGTCGCTCTTCAAGCCATCCAAGCCTGTATTCTCAAAAATCATAAGCGTTTGATCCTCCTCATAAGCTTCCGAGTATAATTTCTCGAGTATTTCTCTAGTTCATGATAGTATGTTTCCCCTTCCCGTGCAAGCTTTCCAAAGGCGTTTCGTATCGGTTTTCTTCCAATTCTGCTACAATATACAGCAATAGGTTTGAAGAGGAAGGTTCGGGCTTGACACAAGTCCCGTTCAAGATTGAAAGGGTGGAGAGAAATGACTAATAATATATGGTGGGAAGATCTGCAGATCCACATGGTGGAATGGCGGCGTCACCTTCATCGCAATCCAGAGGTTTCCTTTCATGAGGAGAAGACATCCTCTTTTGTAGCGGATATGTTGGAGAGTTTTGGCGTGGAAGTGAAGCGTCATGTTGGTGGTCACGGGATCATCGGTACCATTCGTGGGGACAAGCCGGGTCCTGTCGTCATGCTGCGAGCTGATATGGACGCACTTCCAATTCAGGATGAAAAGAATATCGAGTATGCATCACAACAAGCAGGAGCGATGCATGCATGCGGCCACGATGGTCATATCTCAATCCTGCTCGGTACGGCATTGTATTTCAGCCGTCACAAGCAGGAGATCCAAGGAGAGATTCGTTTTTTGTTCCAGCCAGCAGAAGAACTGCTTCCGGGCGGTGCAGTCCAGGTCATAGCGGATGGTGCGCTTGAAGGCGTGGATGTCATATACGGAATTCATCTGTGGACCCCGCTGCCTGTAGGTGTGGTTGCCAGCAAAGCAGGACCGATGATGGCTGCGGCGGACGATTTTTACATTGAGATCAAAGGCAAAGGTGGACATGGCGGGATGCCACAATCCACGATAGATAGTCTCATCGCGGGTTCTGCGCTTGTGATGCAGCTTCAGACCGTTGTCAGTCGTTCGGTGGATCCATTACAACCGGCGGTGCTGACCATTGGTACAATGCAGGCAGGATCGGCTCAGAATGTAATTGCAGAGCAATGCAAAATGAGCGGTACGGTAAGAACGTTTGATGAAGAGACCCGAAACGGGATGAAAGAGCGCGTGCTTACCATGGTAGCTCAGACAGGGGCAGCGTATGGAGCTGAGACGCAAGTGAAATATATTATGGGATATCCACCTGTGGTGAACGATGAGCAGGAGACAGCGCGTTTCTTCAGAGAAGCTACAGAATTATTTGGGGCAGAACGAGTGCAAGCATCCCCGATGCTGATGCCAGCGGAAGACTTCGCGTATTATCTGCAAAAGGTTCCAGGGTGCTTTATGTTTGTTGGAGCAGGCAACCCGGATAAAAATGCGATCTATCCGCATCATCATCCGATGTTTGATTTTGATGAAGACGCGATGCAGACGGCCGTGAGATTATTTATCGCCATGGCCAAGGGTTACACAGCCGAATGACTTTATAGCTAGTTGGGCATCCTGTTCATACCGAGGTATGGGCAGGATGTTTTTTTTGTGGATTTTTATAGATGTTGTTCAAAAAGTCCACTTATCGGTACAGAAAACCAAACTTTTTGAACTCGCAATTATACAGGTTCATTTTCGGAAGCTGCCGGAACTGGACTTTTTTGTGATAGGAGGAAGGCTCAAAATGGAAGGAACAGAACATATGGTAAGGACAGATGCTTGTATCGTTCAGCGAGATTTTACAGTTTTGCTGGAAGTTGGCCACCCCGGATTCGAAAGAGCAAGAGAACAGCTTGGGATGTATTCAGAACTGGTTAAGACACCGGCAGCGTTTCATACTTACCGAATCACTCCGTTATCGCTCTGGAATGCGGCTGCGCTGGGATGGAATGCAGATCAGGTCATCGCAAGTCTGGAGCTGGTATCCCGCTGGAACGTGCCTGCTGCACTCATACAGGATGTTCGGAGAATCATGGATCAGTATGGCAAATTAAAGCTGCATTCCGAAGCAGATCACACCAGAATGCGTCTTTACAGTGAGGATGAGAGGTTGCTGGATGAATTAAGTGGATTGAAAACGATAGCTGCCTTTCGCATGGAACGCAAGGACGCTCATGAACTTCTGCTCCCAGGAGAACAGCGAGGGTTATTAAAAAGGGAATTAACACGATTGGGTTACCCTGTGCTTGATTACGTGGGGTATCGGGAGGGAACCAAACTTTCATTTGATTGGCGGTCTAATGATCCGTGGGACCACTCTGAGCGATTTGCGCTGCGTTCTTACCAGAGAGAGGCTGTGGATGCATTCGAAGGCAGTGAGGGCATGGGAGGAAGCGGTTTGCTCGTACTTCCTTGCGGGGCAGGGAAAACGGTCATTGGCATGGCCGTGCTGGAGCGGCTTCAATGTGAATGCCTTATTTTGACGTCCAATACAACGTCTGTGCGACAGTGGATTCAAGAAATTCAAGACAAAACAACGATTACCAGCGAACAGATTGGTGAGTATTCAGGTCAGAAAAAACAGGTGAAACCTGTGACTGTAGCTACATATCAGATTCTTACACACCGGAAATCAAAGGATGCTGATTTTACCCACATCAAACTGCTCAGTGAGCGGCAATGGGGGCTGATCATATATGATGAAGTACATTTGCTGCCAGCACCAGTGTTTCGTGCAACTGCGGATATTCAAGCTACGCGAAGGCTGGGATTGACGGCCACCTTGGTTCGAGAGGATGGCTGTGAACAGGATGTGTTTTCGTTGATTGGTCCAAAGCTCTATGATATGCCGTGGAAACAACTGGAGCAGCAAGGGTGGATTGCTGATGTACAATGTCAGGAGATACGTATCCCGTTTTCCCCGGAACTAAGATCAAATTATCTGCAAGCCGAGGTTAAACATCAATTTCGATTGGCTGCCGAGAATCCGGCGAAGGTACGTGTAGTCAAGCGTTTGCTGGAACGTCATCGGGATTTGCCTGCGCTAGTGATTGGACAATATCTGGATCAACTTGAGTTGATTGCCCGGGAAATTGAAGCACCTTTGATCTCGGGTACCATGTCACAGCAAGAGCGAATCAAGTGGTTTGCTGCATTTCGACGTGGAGAGATTAAAACGATTGTGGTATCCAAGGTTGCCAATTTTGCTGTGGATTTGCCCGATGCTGCTGTTGCGCTTGAGATATCCGGGAGTTTCGGGTCAAGGCAGGAAGAGGCACAGCGTTTGGGGAGAATTCTGAGACCAAAAGCTGGAGAAAACAAAGCCTATTTCTATGCGCTGGTATCAGAGGATAGTAAGGAACAGGAGTTTGCATTAAACCGTCAGATGTTCTTGGTGGAGCAGGGATATGAATATGCCATCGTTCATGAGAACGAATAGTCCATTTATACTCGCGCAAACAGGAGGGATTGGATATGTCTTTATTTGAACCAATAGATGAGCCTGTGGTACTGAACCTTGATTCATGGTCAAAGCTTACTTTGGTGGAACAAAAAGTGCTTGGTGCAATTTTTCACAAACATGCCGGTCAGCCTTTTTCCTCCCTCCTGCCGCGAGAACAGTGGGCCATCGAAGGACTAAGTGTGGCAGAAGCCAAATCTTCATTCGCCAACCTTAGGCAGCAAAGATGGATTGAATCTGTATATAAGAGTTGGGGGGAGCGATTATTCTATATACCTGCTTCGCTGATGGAGACATTGACGATTGCTTACGCACAAAGAGTGGGTATAACCGTTGAAAAGATGGCACAGCATGCTCATGTACTACAGGAAGGAAAGCCGGATCTCGCTGCAGAGTTGATTCATCTGATCGCTTGGATCGGAAGAGAAGGACTTCCTTTGACAGGTAAAGGTACGATACATAAGAGAATGGTTCAAAAATTAAGTGCAATAACAGTACTATCCGCTACAGATTTTGATGGTTTGGGCATCCAATATGAACATTCGGATTTGTATCCGACCCACGTAGCTATCCTTCTCGATCTACTGCTCAGTTTGAATCTCGTTCAGAAATCAGATGGCCAAATTCAGATTGTAGATCATCGATTACAAAAATGGTTGAAGCTCTCGTGGAGACAAATGCATCGGGAAATATATCAAGCGTGTATGGAAAGATACGGAGAAGCTGAACCCGTGTTGCAGCATTTCCGTTATCAATTGGCAGTGTTTGCTCCAGAAAAAAATATATGGTGCCATATAGAGAATTCGGAATTGAAACCACGGGTCAGGGGCTGGCTCTACGCACTGGCTGGCTGGGGTTATGGTGAAGTAGGAGAAGATCAGTCGGGAGCGCTGGCATTCCGTTGGCTGATTGAACCGCAGACCCTGTTATATCGAGAACAAGAGATGGTAAGTGAGGCGGAGCCGTGTGGGTTTTACATGCAGCCTGATTTCGAAATGTTGGTGCCACCAGAAGCACGGCCTGATGTGATCTGGATGCTGGAGCAATGTGCAGAACGGGTGACGCGTGATCGAATGTCGATCTACCGCATGACAAGAGAACGATTCATCTCGGCCATAGCCAGCGGGTATGGATTACCTGCAGTGATAGAGTTTCTGGATCAATATGCGCTGACAGGTATACCGGAGAATGTACGTATTGCGTTAGCAGATTGGGGAAAGGAGACGGATGCTGCACCGTTGACCGTAATTCGGAGTATGAAGGTAATGGAGGCAAGTACAGGCTCTGCAGATGAGCCGAAGTTATTAGAAAAGGATATGTGGAGCGGTGTATATTCTTCTTTCTACACTCCCGATAATCTAGGTCTGGTTGATGTCCCTGCTTCTCTGCATGGGTTGGAGCATGATCATACTGTCATTGAGAAGAAGTTCTCTCTGTTGGGATTTGAGGAGATACCGGAGACCTGGTACAAGGAGTGGCGTCGATATCATAGTTCAACCGCACGACAGATTGCTGCCAAAGCCATTGAGTGGCAGACAAAGCTGGGGATACAACAGGAAAATCGTACGCAATACCTCATTCCACATCAGGTAGAGGGTCATGAACAATGGACTTTAAGCGGTTGGTGCATGTTGGATTCAAGTGAAAATACATCAGAGACGGAATGGCGTACATTCTCCCCGTCAGAGTGGGATACAATGCGTCTTATCCTGCCAGATGATGTCATAAGCTGACTATTTCAAGTGAATATCAGGTTGAAAGGCGAATTTTCGAGTTCCCCCTATTTCTAATTGCAGGAAAAACTCTTCTTTACTATTCATGGATATGCTATGATGAGGTAGTCTACGTTAAGTAGAACTTTATATATAGATAGGATGAATATTTCATGAGCGTAGCGGAAATGAACACGGTCGATATGGCCCAAGTGTTAACGGGCGCATATGAACTGGGCGACATGATTAACCAATCTGCCGAAGTATCGGATTATTTATATTGGAAGCAGCAAGTCGAGACTACCCCTGAGATTCAGATGGGGATTCGGAAGCTGAATGCCAAGAAGGAATTGTTTGAAGAAACACAGCGTTTCGGTCATTTTCACCCGGATTATCATGCAGCAAAAGACCAGGTGAAGGCTCTGGAACAGGAGTTGGAAAATTTCGAGGCGGTAATCCGCTTCAAACAGGCAGAGAAGTCCCTGGATGATATGTTATTCCAGATGTCAGAGACCATTGCATTTGCAGTGTCAACGACCATTAAAGTACCGAGCAATGACCCGAATCCGAAGGGCGGCTGCGGTAGTGGCGGCAAGTGTGGTTGCAGTTAAGTAATCATTATAGAAGGGCGGGGAACGATGATGTTTGCGGAAAGGACAGGATTCATTATTTGGGTCAGTGATTTGAAGGCTGCCCGTAATCTCGAAAAATATGGCACCGTGCATTATATCTCCCGCCGTATGCATTATGTGGTCATGTATGTTAATGCAGAACGGGCAGATGATACGATGAAAAATGTGAAGCGGCTTTCCTATGTGCGCAAGATCGAACGCTCGTATCGTAATGAGATCAAAACCGAGTATGCTAGCAAAACGATGGACAAAACGAGCTTTTATGGAATATAGAAGAGAAACTGGAGGGACCCTTTGGGGTCGCTCTTTTCTTGAATTATACACAAATTGGCTATTGTGAAAAAAAGTTAAACTTACGCCTTGAGGTTGCGGGACTAATGTTGTAATATATTTGGTAATAAATAGATAGAAAGTCCTATCTGGTGGAGAGTGATTCCCATGCGTGATAAGGTGATGCAACGTTGGAGCACCTACGAGCCGTTTTTCGTGGCTCTTGGAGACAAGAAAGTGGCCGACATCGTCATTACCCATCATGCCAAGATGCGGTATGCAGACCGTATTGAGCCTGCACGTAGTGATGATGACCATATTGCGGCGTGGTTATGGGAGTGTCTGAAGCAGGACCGTATAACACCATACTACCGTAATGAACAGGACGTCTACCTGATTGATGAGGATCTGGTGGTGGTCGCCGAATTTTCCGAACTTGAAGGAGAATATGATATTGCGGGCAACCCGCTGCACAAAATGATTGTGGTTACGTTTCTGGGACGTATGTCGGAGACTATTGAGTTGAGGGACCTGAAATCATATTATTCATGGTTAAGACATTCAAGAAGAATGACGTTGGTCAAAAATAGCCGCAAGCATAAGTAAGCCTGAGTAGATTCAATATGTTGAAATCATAGATTCAAGTATTATCGCATGCAGACAAGCTGCATGCTTTTTTTGTTGCCAAGCGGGAAATCGGCTACAATGTAGAGAGTGTAATCGAAGAGGGGCGAAGATATGAATTTTCACCAATTGCATATTTTTTATACGGTAGCAGAGAAGGGGAGTTTCTCGGCTGCTGCACAAGCATTACATATGACTCAACCGGCAGTAACGATGCAGATTCAATCATTAGAGGACTATTTTGGGACCAAGTTACTGCATCGTTCCACCAAAAAAATAGAATTGTCCGAGGCGGGCCGGACTTTATTGCCTCATGCGAAACGGAGTGTAGAGCTGGTCAGACAGACGGACGAAGCGATGTCGGCGTTTACTCAGATGTTACAAGGTCGACTCCAGCTGGGAGCCAGTTTAACGATCGGGGAATATGTGCTTCCACGCATGCTCGGACCATTTGCGCTTCAATATCCGGATATTTCAATCGTCATGAAAGTGATGAATACAACGCAAATTATGGATGATATATTAAAGCACCAGCTTAATTTTGGTCTGATTGAAGCGCCAGTGCACCACCCGGACATGATTGTAGAGCCTGTCATGCAGGACGAGCTGAAACTGATTGTACCTGCCGGGCATGATCTGGCTAAGCGTAGCAAAGTGAATATTGAGGATGTCATGAATTATCCCTTTGTGCTGCGTGAGAAGGGCTCGGGTACTCGTCAGGTGATGGAAGACCAATTGCAAAAGAAAAAGATTGATCCACAGGATATGAATGTTGTGATGGAACTTGGCAGTACAGGAGCGGTAAAATCGGCCGTAGAGGCAGGGGTAGGCATTACAATGTTATCTCCTTCTTCGGTGCAGCATGAACTGGCTCTGGGACTTGTTCATATTGTGGATATCCGCGGACTCGAATTCAAAAGGCAGTTCTATGCCATCCATCTAAAATCGTCCTTGTTGCCCCTGTCAGCAGTTGCTTTCCTGAATTATCTGCGTCAGCAGGAGCAGCCTGTGTCGGTTCATAAGACGGGGAAAGCATAATAGTTGGCAACATCAATGATAGATAAGAGTGAATCATAATCAATTTTACACAAAGGAGCTGTTGTTCATGGATCAGCGCCAAGGACGCTGTGATCTTCATATGCATAGTCAGGCTTCGGATGGAATGCAGCCACCTGCTGATAATGTGAAGCTTGCCAAACAAAAAGGGCTATCTGCGGTTGCCTTAACGGACCATGATACAGTAGCTGGTGTAGCAGAAGCACAGCAAGCGGGAAAAGAGTACGATATTGATGTTGTTGCCGGAGTGGAGATCAGCACTCGGGCTGGTGGAAAAGATATTCATGTGCTCGGGTATTATGTGAATACGGAGGATGAGCAGTTCCTGCAACGGTTGCGCGGATTACGAGAAGCGCGAGATGAGCGAAATCATCTGATTATTGGCAAGCTGCAGGAACTCGGGCTTGATATAAGCTGGCAGGAGGTACTCGATGAGCTAGGACGGCCGTTAGAGCCGGATGAGAGTATCGGCAGACCTCATATGGCCGATGTGCTGGTGAAAAAAGGCTACGCTGTTGACATGCGGGATGCATTTGATCGGTATCTTGCTGAAGGCAAGCCTGGCTTCGTATCTGTCCCCCGCGTTGCACCCGAGGATGCGTGCGAGTGGATCAGAGCCGCTGGTGGAGCCGCTGTGATTGCCCATCCGGGTCTCTATAATGATGATGAATTGGTGCGACGTATCATCGAAGACTCTCGTCCAGATGGCATTGAGGTGTTTCATTCGGACCATGGCCCGGAAGAGGAACGCAGGTATGGTAAGCTGGCCAAGGAATACGACCTCATTGAAACAGGTGGATCTGATTATCATGGCAAACGGCAAGGTGTTGTTTTCCACGGAGATCTTGGTAGCAAGACCGTGACGGTTGATGTGTTGGAAAGGCTGAAGGCAGCTGCTTCACAGCAAAAAGTAGAGTAAGCGAGACGTTGCAACGCTCTATCTGACTATAATAAATTCTGTATTACTGGGATACATTTTAAGTCAAAGTAGTAAAGGACATGCAAACATGATAGGGCTGAACCTTCATGTTTGCATGTCCTTTTTTTGTGCTCAAAAGAGTTTACGTAATGGAATAGTTTACCCAAGCGCCACGTGTAGCCCCAAGACGCTCGAATAATTGCTGTGCCCGCTCATTGTTCACTGCTGTGATCCAGGACATATAAGCACAGCCATGATCACGCGTATAATGCTGACAGTGTGCAAATAATTTGGCTTCTGCTTCGCCCTCTCTGAATGTTTCCGTAACAAATAGGTCATTCATGATGGCAACACGTTCTGCTTTCATCGTGCTGTATGTAAAGAACAGGGTGGAAAATCCGATAAGCTCCCCGTCCTGTTCTGCCACGAATTGAGCACCGATCTGCTGATTAAGCAGGTTGTTGATCAGAAGCTGGATGGATTGATCACCAGGCCAAGGGTTGTTGTAGAATCCCACCACATAGTCATGCATTAATGCCATCAGGGGTTTCAGATCATCAGGTTGCGTTTCTCTGATATGTATGGTCATGGTACACTTCCTTAACAGTAATTTTTATTTCTTAGAATTGAATTATTATACATATAAATGAATTAATATTCAATAAAAGCGAAAAATAAGTTGAGCTTCACATATCATTCAAACAAGTAATGCAATAACAAAAATCCCCTGACCGCTAATGGTCAGGGGATTCTGTCTTTGTTACTTTTACATCTATATAGGTTGAACTAATCATTTACACGATAACGGAGAGGACAGAAAAAACCTGAAAAAGCGGAGCTAAAAGCTTTCTGCAAGAAAGCTACTTCGGAAGCATAAACTGCGCCTTTATCACCGGATTTTCCCTTGAGAAAAGGGAATCAAAAAATCTGGGGATAACAGCGATTGGAAGGTTGTTCTGTCATCGTAGTGTCAGTGTAAATAATCTTTAGTTCAACTTATATATACTATCCATTTTTAATCGTGGATGGCAGACTTTTGATCAATTCATCATTTGGCGTGACAAACAAGGTCTTCTGATGATCATAGATGACAAAACCTGGCTTCGCACCACTTGGTTTGCGCACATGACGGATAAACGTGTAATCCACAGGCACACTGCTGGACTCCTTGGCTTGGCTGAAATAGGCAGCAAGCTGTGCTGCTTCTTCCAATGTAGCTTCACCAAAGTCCGTACTGCGAATAACGACATGTGAGCCTGGAATGTCTTTGGTATGCAGCCAGGTGTCGTTGGAAGAAGCGAGACGGTTGGTCACGTACTCATTCTGCAGGTTGTTTTTACCCACAAGAATATCAATCCCCTCGGAGGAGGTAAACTGGTGTACGGTCGGACGGTCACTTTTCTTCTTCTTTTTACCTTTTTTATTACGGTCACGAAGGTATCCTTGCTGAACAAGCTCGTCCCGTATTTCCTCAATATCGTTCATGGATGCAATGGAGAGCTGCTGTAACAGGTTATCGAGATAGTTAATTTCGTCTTTGGTTTTGCCAAGCTGCTCATGAATCACAG
Organism: Paenibacillus sp. FSL M8-0212; assembly: GCF_038004645.1. Lineage (NCBI taxonomy): Bacteria > Bacillati > Bacillota > Bacilli > Caryophanales > Paenibacillaceae > Paenibacillus > Paenibacillus sp. FSL M8-0212. The sequence goes on from NZ_JBBORP010000001.1 coordinate 4,834,072, forward strand.
CCAGACTGTTTTTGTATTTGTTATACCGCTTGAAATAACGTTGTGCGTTGTCAGACGGTGTGAGCAGTGGATCAAGCTGAATGGTAATGTTGGCTTGGTCTTCATCGTAGAAGTTCACAAGCTCCACGCTCTTATCCCCTTTGTGGACCTGATGCAGGGAGGCAAACAGCAACTCACCCCATAGTCTGAACTTGTCAGCATCGTCCGCTTCCAGCAGATCCTTGTTCAGGTTGTCCAGCTTTTTGATGTTTTTGCTTCGCTCATTCTGCAGAAAACGGAGCAGATCACTTACTCTTTGTTTTACCGTGTCCCGTTCAGCCTTGTCTCCGTAATAATCTTCCATGCATTTGCTCATCGTGTCATAGGTTTTCTCCAAGTCCTGAATGCTCTGAAGATGAACGGCCGAGAAAATCATTTTGCCTTTGGCGTTCATTCCAGTTACAGGAGTATAGAGATGATTTCTGACAGGTCCCATCACAGCTTCAAAAGCGTTCCAGAGTGCATCAGCCTCAACTCGGCTCTCACCCTCAACCACATCTGGAGTGCTCACGGTGCCTTCAAGAGCAATCCCACGGGCAGCAATCTCTCCCGCAATTAACGGGCTAAGACCGCTAAAGGAGTTCACAAGCCAGCGTGATGCCTCTTCCTCAGCGGCATGATAGCTGTCCTCGAATGCTGTACGACTCACTTCGAGCGGATTACTTTTATGTTGCTCGGGTGGGGCAGTATACGCGAATCCAGGCATGATTACCCGGTAGCTACTGATGGAAGGAGTCACATGATGAATGCCATCCAGAATCGTTCCAGTTACAGGATCAAGCAAAATAATATTACTGTGACGCCCCATCAATTCAATGATGATCCGTTTAACCGAAACATCCCCCAGTTCGTCGCGCTGGCGCACATTGATGTGGATAATACGCTCCATGCCAATCTGACGGATCTCCTCAATGATTGCACCTTCACAGTGCTTGCGGAGCAGCATGCAGAACATGGGTGCTTCCGTAGGGTTAAGGAATGTCTTTTCCGTAAAATGCACACGGGGATAGGTTGGGCTTGCCGAAACAAGCAATTTACTATTTCCGCGCTGAGCACGCAGTGTGAGAACTACGTCATGGCCATTCGGCTGATGGATTTTGCTGATACGTCCACCAATGCAGCCTTGCAGTTCATGAACAATGGCCCGTGTTACGATGCCGTCCAATGCCATTTTTTCCACTTCCTCTCTCTATCGAGCATCTGCATTTATCATGGCAAATGCTTCATCTATATAACTGAAACGTGCAACCAGGTATGTAAAAAAACAAGGACTGGCTGCAGATTCTTCGTTGCTTTCCTGTTGAACGCTGGAATTGGTACTGCGCAGAACATCGCAGACTTTTATTTTAGCCTATTCTGTCCATCAGGGAAAGGATTCACCTTCCGGGTGCTAATCACAGACCTGTCCGAATACATATAGAGCAGGTAGTTTGTCCGGCATAGTGTACAGCCTGTCGACCAGCGCGCCGGTGAGTCATGTGAGCTTATTTTGCAGATGAAATACAGACTGGGAGGGAAACTTGAAGCATGGAACATACCAAGTGGCATCAACTTAGTGATGAAGAGCTTCGTAACACTCTTGGCGTCAGCCCGCAGGAAGGATTGACGGATGAAGCTGTAGCAGAGAAGAGGAAAGTGGTCGGTTCGAATGAGCTGAGCGAGGGGAAACGCATTTCTCCAATTACATTGCTCTTGAATCAGTTCAAGGATTTTATGGTGCTGGTATTGATGGGAGCAACGTTGGTATCCGGATTGTTGGGTGAGTATCTGGATGCGGTAACGATTGTGGCTATTATTGTACTGAATGCAATTCTGGGGTTTGTACAGGAATTCCGGGCTGAACGATCTCTTCGTGCATTGAAACAGTTGTCTGCACCTCTTGCCAAAGTGCTTCGTTCAGGCCAGGAAGTACACCTTGCCGCCAAACAACTTGTCCCCGGGGATATTATCATGGTGGAGAGTGGGGACCGCATACCTGCTGATGTGCGCTGGCTGCAAACGAACAGTCTGGATGTCGAGGAGTCGGCACTTACCGGGGAATCGGTTCCTGTAAGCAAACATTGCCTTCCGATTGCGGACGAGGACGTTCCGCTGGGTGATCAGAAGAATATTGGTTTTATGGGTACGATGGTCACTCGTGGCACAGCTAAAGGTGTGGTCATTCGTACTGGGATGGAGACGGAGATGGGCAAAATCGCCGATCTGATCCAAAATACGGAGGAGCAAGAAACACCTTTACAGCACAGGCTGGAGCAATTGGGCAAAATTCTGATTTTTGTCGCATTGGGATTAACTGTTATGGTTGTCGTCGCCGGGATATTACACGGTCAACCAGCCGTTGGCATGTTTCTGGCAGGGGTCAGCCTCGCGGTGGCTGCCATACCGGAGGGTCTGCCGGCCATTGTAACCATTGCACTCGCACTAGGCGTGCAGCGTATGATCAAACGTAAAGCCATTGTACGCAAACTGCCTTCTGTCGAAACCCTTGGCTGTGCATCCGTAATCTGTTCGGATAAGACAGGCACGCTCACTCAAAACAAGATGACGGTAACGGATGTGTGGCTGGAGGGACGCAGCATCAAGGTTACCGGAGATGGTTATGCACCTGAAGGGCAGATGCTGGAGAACGGTCGAACGGTGGAATTGAAGAGTGATCAATCCCTACGCAGAATGCTCCAGATCAGCGCGCTTTGCAACAATGCGAGTATTGTGGAAAGTGCTGCCAGCGAGGTGGGGAACAAGAAAAAGGGCAAGGATAACAAAAAGGACAGCAAGAAAAACACGAAAAAAGGTGACCTCCAAGAAGAAACCGTTCAACGAGATAATGTATTCTGGGAGCTGAAGGGCGACCCGACGGAAGGGGCACTCGTCACACTGGCCTCCAAAATGGGGCTTACTCCTGCCGGACTCAAAGAGTTGTATGCCCGCCAGCAGGAATTCCCGTTTGATTCGGAGCGTAAACGCATGTCGGTCCTGGTTCATCATCAGGGTGGCCGAATGATCTACACCAAAGGTGCACCGGATGTGTTAATCGGACACTGCAGTTATATTTTGTGGGAAGGCAAGGTTGTACCTTTCACTGGAACGCTGCGGCAGAAAGTGATGGCAGCTAACGAGAGCATGGCTGGAGCAGCACTGCGTGTCCTCGGAATGGCCTATCGTGAAGTGCGGCCGGAAGAAAAAGTGGCTGACGAACACGCCGCCGAAAGTCAACTTGTCTTCGTAGGGCTTGCAGGTATGATAGATCCACCGCGTCGTGAAGTGCGAGATGCGATTGCCACATGCCGCAAAGCAGGCATTCGTACCGTCATGATTACAGGTGATCATGGAACAACGGCAGAAGCCATTGCTCATCAACTCGGGATTCTTCCACGTGGAGGTGCCTCGCTAAGTGGTCAACAACTGGCAGGCATGACAGACGAGCAACTGGATAAACAGGTAGAGGGCATATACGTATTCTCAAGAGTGTCTCCTGAACACAAGCTTCGCATCGTGAAATCGTTACAGCGCAAAGGGCATGTCGTTGCGATGACGGGGGATGGAGTGAACGACGCTCCGGCGATTAAAGCAGCTGACATTGGGATCGCGATGGGCATTACAGGCACAGATGTGACGAAGGAGGCTTCGGCGCTCATTCTGAGTGATGATAACTTCTCAACCATTGTGGCTGCCATTGAAGAAGGCCGTAATATTTATGAGAACATTCGAAAGTTTATCCGTTATTTGCTGGCATCCAACGTGGGTGAGATTTTGACGATGTTCTTTGCAATGATGATGGGCCTGCCACTGCCGCTTGTACCTATTCAGATTCTGTGGGTTAACCTGGTGACGGATGGTTTGCCTGCAATGGCGCTCGGGGTAGATCAGCCGGAAAAAGATTTGATGGAACACAAACCCCGTGGAGCCAAGGAAAACATTTTTGCCCGCAGACTCGGTTGGAAAATCGTCAGCCGGGGTGTATTGATTGGATTATGCACACTCGGAGCGTTCTGGCTCACCCTTCAGGCTGCACCGGATAATCCGGGTCAACTGATCAAGGCACAGTCTGTAGCTTTTGCTACACTCGTTTTGGCGCAGCTTATTCATGTCTTTGACTGCCGTAGTTCGAGGTCGATCTTCCACCGGAATCCACTACAGAACAAATATCTGGTTCTTGCCGTGATTTCATCGGTTGTACTGATGCTGGTTGTGATGTACGTTGAACCGTTGCAGCCGATCTTCAAAACCGTACCGCTTGGTTTGCGTGAATGGGCGCTCTGTATCGTTGCTGCGGGCATTCCAACGTTCCTTATGGGCGCAGGCAGCGTCTGGGGTGGTCGTCGTAACCGCCGCCGTATGGGTGGTTCTGGCCGCTTCGTACCGAAAAGTACAAAGTTTTCGGCATAAAATCAATACCTTTTCCTTACCTATTTCGTTATGCTATCCTCAATGATTCAAAGCGGCAGCTTTGGCATTTTGCAGGATAGCTTTTTTGTGTAAATGTTGAATATGAATTTCTATGGTAATCCTGTAGAAGAGCAAGAATATAGCTTTGGCAGCAGACTGCCAAAAGGAGTGGGCAAGATTATGGAATTTACGAAAATGCACGGACTTGGTAACGATTTTATCGTTGTATTTGGTGAAAAGGAGCTTCCGGCAGATGCAGCAGAACTGGCTGTGAAATGGTGCAACCGTTTCTTTGGCATCGGAGCGGACGGCCTGGTTTATATACTGCCTTCAGAGAAGGCGGACTTTCAGATGCGTATCATGAATTCGGACGGTTCGGAAGCAGAACAGTGCGGTAATGCCATTCGCTGTGTATCCAAATATGTATACGATCATGGTCACGTGAACCAGGAGCAGATCACCATTGAAACGATTGGTGCAGGGGTACAACCTGTGAGTCTCAACATTCGTGATGGTAAAGTGGAAACGGTTCGTGTCGATATGGGTGAGCCGATTCTGAACGGTCTTCAAGTGCCTACAACGGTGGATGCCAATCCAGTGGTCGATCACTACATTGAAGCGAATGGACATGCGTTCAAATTCACTGCCGTATCCATGGGTAACCCGCATGCGGTTATCTATGTTGATGATGCTGTTAATTTTGATCTCACGACTTGGGGCCCACTTCTTGAAGTACATCCCATGTTCCCGAAAAAAATCAATGTTGAATTCGCCACAGTTCGTGACCGTGGATATGTGGACATGCGTGTATGGGAACGCGGAGCTGGTCCAACACTTGCTTGTGGAACCGGAGCTTGTGCGACACTGGTATCCTCTGTCCTGAATGGACATACAGATCGTACAGCTGTCATCAGCCTCAAGGGTGGAGATCTCCACATTGAGTGGAATGAAGCTGACAATCATGTATACATGACTGGACCTGCTGAAGTTGTTTTTAAGGGAATCACTTCATAAATCAAGTGAACGGTGTAACACAAGAGGCCTGCGGGCCTCTTTTTTTGTCAATAAGAACAGGTCGTGTCTCCTGTACAGAGACATATTGGGGGCTGTATGGCAAGAAAGTCCATATGAGCTGGATACTCATCAAAACCTGTGTTTTTCTTCGTTTTTTAGCGTTTTTTGTGTTACATTAGTATGTAAATGATCACAGCTAGGCGGGGGGAAATGGGATGAAGGCGGATTTGCGCAAAGTTATGCAGGAACGGGTTCTCGTTGGAGATGGGGCCATGGGAACATTTCTGTACCAAATGGGGTTCCCGGTAGGGATTTCATATGAAGAATTAAACTTGATTTCACCTGAAGTGGTGGCGGATGTACATCGCCGTTATCGGGATGCAGGTACAGAAATATTTGAAACAAATACGTATTCTGCCAATTACGACAAGTTGTCCAAGTTCGGTCTGGAGTCCAAGGTGGAGGACGTGAACCGTGCCGGCGTACGCATTGCCAAAGAGGTAGCTGGAGATACCGGTTATGTGCTTGGTGCAGTTGGTTCCATTCGAGGTGGCAAGCGGACGAATGTATCAACGAGTGAACTGAAACGCTTTTATCAACAACAGATCTCTGCACTGCTTGATGAAGGCGTGGATGGCATTTTGCTTGAGACCTTCTATGATATCGAGGAAATGGATATTGCCCTTTTGCAAGCGCGCAAGCTAAGTGATCTGCCCGTGATTGGACAGTTCGCGGTAGAGGATGTAGGACACACACTGGACGGATATACAATGCCTGAAGCCTTCCGTATTATGCGGGAGCAGGGTGCGGACGTCATTGGTTTTAACTGTCGCTCAGGTCCAAACGGGATTATGCGTGCCATGGAAACCGTCTCCGGACGTATTGGTATTCCAATGTCCGTCTACCCGAACGCGGGTGCCGCAGATTATGTGGATGGTCAGTTCCGTTATGGTGCGACTCCGGAGTACTTTGGTCAGACGGCAGTGCAATTTGCTGAACTGGGTGCTCGTATTATCGGTGGTTGCTGTGGTACGACACCTGATCATATTACCGCTATGAAAGAGGCGCTTGCTGACTATGTGCCTTCGCCCATTCTGGAGCCTGATCCGTCAGAATCCAAACCGCGCATCGTGTTGCATGAAAATGTGGATGAGCGTTCCGGACGTGGAGGACAGCCTACAATCGTTGATCTGGTCAAGCAGCGTCACACGGTCATTGTTGAACTTGACCCGCCACGTGACTTGGACATTGCCAAGTTCATGAAGGGTGCCGAGACACTGAAAGCAGCAGGAGCCGATGCCCTGACACTGGCCGATAACTCACTCGCGGTTACACGGATGAGCAACATGGCGCTGGGTCACCTCGTTCAGGATCGCACGGGTCTTCGTCCACTTGTGCATATTGCCTGCCGTGACCGGAATCTGATTGGAACACAGTCACACATGATGGGTTTTGATGCTCTGGGCATTAATCATGTACTGGCTGTAACAGGAGATCCTGCAAGATTTGGTGATTTGCCGGGTTCAAGCTCGGTATACGATCTGACTTCTTTTGAAATCATACGCATGATCAAACAGTTGAACGATGGAGTGGCTTTCTCAGGTAAACCGCTGAAGCAAAGAGCTGGTTTTGTAATTGGAGCGGCATTTAATCCTAATGTGAAATATTTGGAGAAAGCTGTACAACGTCTGGAGAAGAAAATTGCCTCTGGCGCTGATTACATCATGACACAACCGATCTATGATCCTGAGTTGATTGTAGCAATGCACGAAGCGACCAAACATCTGGATGTGCCCATTTTCGTAGGTGTAATGCCGCTGGCGAGTGGACGGAATGCAGAGTATCTGCACAACGAGGTTCCCGGAATTCAGCTCTCGGATGAAGTGCGTTCCCGTATGGCAGGTCTGGAAGGCGAAGAAGGCCGTGCGATGGGGGTAAAAATTGCTAAGGAATTGCTGGACGTAGCAACAGCGCATTTCAAAGGCATCTATCTTATGACACCGTTTATGTTCTACGGCATGACGGCCGAACTGACTCAATACGTATGGGAGAAGTCGGAGCATCAATGTCCTACTTGTTTCAACCCTAATAATCAATTACAATAGTAAAACGGATGTGATGCCGATGTCATTCAGTATGACCGGATACGGTCAATCCGCCTTTCATTTTGGCGGCTATAAGGTACAATTAGAGATCAAATCTGTTAATCATCGTTACTGCGAAGTGATGATGCGTCTGCCAAGAGAGTGGACGTATTATGAAGACGGTTTGAGGAAGATCGTACAGAGTCGTTTGAAACGTGGGCGGATTGATGTTTATGTAATGAAAGAAAAAGAGGAAGACCAGGCTCTTCCCGCTGTTCTGAATGAACAGACGGTCAGGGCCTATCTGCAGGCTGCAGAGCAACTGGAGACCCAATATGGAATGCAGGGCAAACCAAGTATTGTGGATATGCTTGGGCTGCCGGACGTCATGGTTCATTCGGATGGGACAAGTTCCATTCCTGAAGAGCAGAAGGACGAATGGGAGCGAGTTTTGCAGGAAGGATTGAAAGAGGCTCTGTCCAGCCTTGAACAGATGCGCGCTCGCGAGGGTCTTCATCTGGCCAGTGATCTGGAACGGAGGATTACCCGTCTGGAGTCACTGCATACCGAGATGCTTGATCTTGCACCGACTGTGGTAAGTGATTACCGCAACAAGCTAAGACAGAGGCTTACGGAAATGCAGGAAGAAGGCTCTTTCCCTTTTGATGAGCATAAATTGGGTATGGAAATTGCAATGTTTGCCGATCGTTCTAACATAGAAGAGGAGCTTACGCGTCTACAGAGTCACTTTGGACAGAGCAGGGAACTGCTGAAGAGTGATGAGCCCGTAGGTCGTAAGTTGGACTTTCTAATTCAAGAGATGAATCGGGAAGTCAATACGATTGGATCAAAAGCCAACCATTTGGCTCTGGTGAATCGTGTTGTCGAGATGAAGGCGGAGCTGGAGAAGATTCGTGAGCAAGCTGCGAATATCGAATGATCGGCCACATTTCGGCAAAAGAGTCGCATGTATAGGGGGAAGAACCTGATTATGGCAATCAAACTCATTAACATTGGATTCGGTAACATCGTATCGGCGAACCGGATTATATCCATCGTGAGTCCGGAATCGGCGCCGATCAAGAGAATTATACAAGAGGCAAGAGATCGTCACATGCTGATTGATGCAACGTACGGAAGACGTACTCGTGCCGTAATTATTACGGATAGCGATCATGTCATTCTGTCTGCGGTTCAGCCTGAGACGGTCGCCCATCGTCTTTCTTCGAAAGATGATGATAACGACGAATAAAATGGAGTGTAATATGTCTAAGGGATTACTGGTAGTGTTGTCCGGCCCATCTGGGGTCGGGAAGGGTACTGTATGCAGCGCTTTGCGCAAACGGGTGCCGGAATTGATCTATTCCGTATCGGCGACAACCCGTCAGCCTCGTCTTGGTGAAGAACATGGTGTGAACTATTTCTTCAGAAGTCATGAAGAGTTCCAAAACATGATTGCTGAAGATCAATTGTTGGAACATGCGGAGTATGTTGGTAATTATTACGGAACACCGCGTGATTTTGTAGAGAAAACGATTAACGAAGGCCGCGACATCATTCTGGAGATTGAGGTTCAAGGCGCGTTAAAAGTGAAAGAGAAATTCCCGGAAGGCATCTTTGTTTTCCTGCTTCCTCCTTCATTGGACGAGCTGAAAGATCGCATTCAGGGCCGTGGTACCGAAAGCCAAGCGACCATTGATCACCGGATGTCCGTGGCGGTTGATGAAATCAGTCTGCTGGAGCAGTATGATTACGCTGTTGTTAATGATGAAATTGATTTGGCGTGCAAGAGAATAGAAAGCATCATAATCGCCGAACATTGTAAGATCAATAAATAATCCCTTTTGCCGCTGCAGAATGCGATATAAGTGGGGCAGTTGTCATATCATATACTGAAGCACTCCTTCTCGGGATGCCCGGGTGTGAAGACATGCCACATCAGTTCTGTCAGGCGGCAACTTGTGATTATACTAATGCGAAGAGGTGTTTGTTAATATGCTGTATCCTTCTATTGATGAAATGATGAACAAAGTCGACAGCAAGTATTCCCTTGTTGTTGCTGCTTCCCGCCGGGCTAGACAGCTACGTGAAGGTGAAAAATCGGATTTAAGAGGTGCGAGATCCCATAAACAAGTTGGCGTTGCACTGGAAGAAATCTATGGAGACCTGCTCGTTGTCATCAAAGGACAGGACGAAGAAGAAGAGTAAGCCGCCTGCGGCTGCTCTTCAACTGCATACGGCGCAAGCCGGATTAATTGACAACCGCGAGGTTGTTATTTTTTTACGGATAAGCATATTTTAACGGAATCTTACTTAGACGTCGTATAAATATCGGGGGAAATAAACATGTTGAACGGTAAAAAAATCGTGCTTGGTGTGACTGGCGGCATAGCCGCTTACAAAGCGGCAACATTATGCAGCAGACTGGTACAAAAGGGAGCGGATGTTCATGTAATTATGACAGCTTCCGCTACACAGTTTATTACCGAATTGACGCTGCAAACGTTGACCCGAAACACCGTATATACCGATACATTTGATGAACGTGAGCCAGCAGTTGTATCCCATATTCATCTGGCCGATCTGGCTGATCTTGTTCTGGTTGCTCCGGCAACAGCCAATGTGATTGCCAAGATGGCGCATGGCATGGCAGATGATATGCTCTCAACAACTCTTCTTGCGACGACAGCCCCTGTCATGATTGCTCCAGCGATGAATGTACATATGTATGATCATCCAGCTGTAAAGCATAATATGAGCCTACTTGTTGAACGGGGCGCTATGATGATCGAACCGGGTGAAGGTCTGCTTGCGTGTGGATATGTGGGCAAGGGACGTCTGGAAGAACCGGAGAGCATTGTGGATGTGGTGGAACGTTTCTTTGAACAGCGCGAGTCTGCAGACATTAGCCAGCAGGGACAAGCTTCATTGTTACAAGGCAAGAAGGTTGTTGTTACGGCTGGAGGTACGATTGAGCGCATTGACCCAGTACGATACATTACGAACGATTCATCTGGCAAAATGGGATTTGCCATAGCTGCAGCTGCGCGTGATCTGGGGGCGGATGTGAAATTGGTTATGGGCAATACCCAAGCCAAGCCACCGGAGAACGTTGAGTTGATTTCTGTACAGTCTGCACAGGATATGTATGAAGCCGTAACACGCGAGTGGGACGATGCTGATATCGTAGTTAAGGCGGCGGCAGTTGCCGATTATCGTCCAAAGGAAGTTTATACCGAGAAGATCAAGAAGAAAGGCGACACATTGTCGCTCGAACTTGTTAAAAATATAGATATTCTTGAAACGCTGGGCAAACAGAAGACCCATCAGTTTTTGATTGGTTTTGCTGCAGAGACTCAGTCGGTTGAGATGTATGCACGTGAGAAATTGGAACGGAAAAACTGTGATCTGATCGTAGCCAATGATGTAACCCGCACGGGTGCAGGATTTGGAACAGACACCAACGCGGTACATATCTATGACCGGGAAGGTTTGGTGGAGGAGCTTCCAGTGTTGGCCAAGGACGATGTGGCTCATCGGTTGCTCCGGATTGCGGCGGAGCGCATTGCCGGGAGGAATTAGGATATGGAGATTGCCAAGGTCATAGTTGATGTTCCCGTGAAGGAAACAGACCGGCCGTTTGATTACCTGGTACCTGAATCGATGAAGGAATGGATCGAGATTGGCAGCCGGGTGGGCGTACCTTTTGGTCATCGGACGGTGCAGGGATTCGTGATTGATCTTGTGCCGCGTACCGGAGAGGAATCATTCAAGCTTAAGCAGATTCAGGAGTTGCTGGACATTGTTCCCCCGTTGTCAAAGGATTTGGTTGAGTTGGCCGAATGGATGAGTGGACGTTATGCCAGTAACCGGATTTTGTCATTGCAGGTCATGGTGCCGACGGCATTGAAAGGGAAAGCAGAGCGATACATCTCGCTGGGAGATGCACTTGATGGACAGATGGCGGGTGCACAACCGGATGATGAGGTGTTATTTGTTTGGGGAGAAGAGTCTACGACCGAGAAAGTACAGCAGGATATCATCCGTTTTGTCAAAAGTCGGGGTCAGGTACCGCTGCAACAACTGAGTCGAAAATATCCCAATCATGCTGCACTAATCAAGAAATTATTGCTTGGTGGTGTACTGCTGGAGAGTCAGGCCATCAAGGACAAGTTAAATAAAAAAACGATGAAGTCCGTTGATCTGGCTGTAGATATTACTGCTGCTCAGGAAGCACTTGCTTCATTCCCGGCGAAAGCACAGCGGCAGAAGGAGATTCTGGCTTTTTTGCTGGAAATGAAAGAACTGCTGCCCATGCCGATGAAAGAAGTGTTATCTACACTACAGGTATCGGCCGCAACGATTAAGGGTCTTGAGGAAAAGGGACTAATCGTCACCGAGGACGTTGAGGTCTTCCGTGACCCTTATCAGGGCAGGACGTTCAAACCGACTGAACCGCTGATTCTGACCGATGAGCAAAAACTTGTCTACGACAATATCAATGGCCGATTGCAGGAACAACGCCATGGAGTATTTTTGTTACATGGTGTTACGGGAAGTGGCAAAACGGAAGTCTATCTTCAAACCATTCAACAATGCATCGAACAGGATCGGCAGGCCATCGTACTGGTGCCCGAGATTGCACTGACACCACAGATGGTAGAGCGCTTCAAAGGGCGCTTCGGTGACCAGGTCGCTGTTATGCACAGTCGTCTGTCTGGCGGTGAACGTTATGATGAATGGCGCAAGATTCGTGAAGGTCAGGTGAAGGTTGCGATTGGGGCGCGTTCAGCCGTATTTGCTCCATTCAGTCGGCTTGGGTTGATCATTATGGATGAAGAACACGAGACTTCCTACAAACAGGAAGAAACTCCGAAATATCATGCCCGTGATGTGGCGGTAAAAAGAGCACAGCAGCACCAGGCCGTGGTTGTTCTGGGTTCAGCCACACCTTCACTGGAAAGTTATTATGCAGCACGCTCACAGAGTAATGATGATTTTGCACCGCTCTTGCTGGAGATGCCAACACGGGCACTGGGGAACAAGTTGCCTGAAGTACGAATTGTTGACATGCGTGAAGAGTTGAAGGATGGTAACCGCTCCATGTTCAGCAGGGCTTTGCACAAAGGGTTAGAGGAGCGCTTGGAGCGTGGTGAACAGACTGTGCTTCTGCTGAATCGCCGTGGATATTCGACCTTTGTCATGTGCCGAAGTTGTGGATATGTGGCAGGTTGTCCCGAATGTGATATTTCACTGACGTACCATCAGCGCTCGAATAATCTTCGTTGTCATTACTGCGGGTATGCGGAAGCCGCTCCGGAAGTGTGTCCGGATTGTGGAAGTGAGCATATTCGATACTTTGGTACAGGTACACAACGGGTCGAGGAAGAACTTGCGAAGCTCTTTCCGGGTATTCGGGTTATACGGATGGATGTGGATACAACAACGGAAAAAGGGGCTCACGAGAAGCTGCTAAAACAGTTTCGTGAGAAAAAGGCTGACGTATTGCTGGGTACCCAGATGGTTGCGAAGGGACTTGATTTCCCGGATGTGACTCTGGTTGGCGTGATAACAGCGGATTCAGCATTGAATTTGCCTGATTTTCGTGCTGCCGAAAAAACGTTTCAGTTACTAACACAGGTAGCTGGCCGAGCTGGTCGACACCAATTGCCTGGTGAGGTGTTTGTTCAGTCCTATACGCCGGAGCACTACTCCATTGGCCATGCGAGTCAGCATGACTACGTGTCATTTGTACGTGAGGAATTGCTGCACCGTCGCAATTTGCAATATCCGCCTTACTGTCGCCTGATTCTGGTGACCTTTTCGCATGAGCAACTTCCGGTATTGATTCGTCTTGCCGAGAACTACACGCGAATACTGAAAGAGAAGGCTAATGTAGCCGGATGGCTCGGCAGTCTGGATCGATTCAGCAATGATGCCTTTGATGTACTGGGGCCGGTAGCATCCCCGATTCCTCGGATCAAGAATAGATACAGATTCCAATGTATGATAAAATGGCGGGGGGATGTAGACGCCATAGGACTCGCTCTGGCAACAGCCCGGCGCATGGACGATGATGTTCAGGCGCAGAAATTGCTTATTAGTCTGGATGTAGACCCGCAAATGTTAATGTAAGCATTTTGCAGCAATGCGGATGTAAACAAGCGGTATAAACATAGATTAAAATGAATACCCCAAAAATACAGATATCGTCCTGAAATTATGATGAGGATTAGGAAGGTGCTTACAACATGTCGATTCGCATTATCGTGCAAGAACCAGATGAGGTGCTCCACAAGAGAGCCAAAGAAGTAACTAAAATTACACCGAACGTACAAAAATTGCTGGATGATATGGCTGATACCATGTACGATGCGGAAGGTGTAGGTCTTGCTGCGCCGCAGGTTGGAATTTTGAAACGTCTGATTGTTATCGACGCAGGTGATGAGCAAGGGCTGATCAAGATGATTAACCCGGAGATCATTGCAAGTGAGGGAGAACAATTCGGACCGGAAGGTTGTCTGAGTATCCCTGGAATTAATGGTGATGTTCGTCGTTTCGAGACCGTTACGGTTAAAGGTCTGGATCGTGAAGGCAAAGAGTTGATTATTACGGGTAGTGGCTTGCTGTCCCGTGCATTCCAGCATGAGATCGATCATCTGGATGGCGTACTCTTTACGGATGTCGCCGAGAAAGTGTACGAAATTGCAGCCGATCAAACGGGACCGCGTCGTAATTAAGGAGTGATCGATTTGAATATTGTTTTTATGGGAACACCTGAATTTGCAGTTCCTTCTCTCGATATGCTGATGGCAGAGGGATACAATGTGGTGGGTGTGGTGACTCAGCCTGATAAACCACAGGGACGCAAAAAAGTACTTACGCCAACACCGGTTAAGGCCGCGGCAGAACGCCACGGTCTGCCGGTGTTTCAACCTGTTAAATTGCGTGATCCGGAAGCCGTAGCCCGCTTGGCTGAATGGAAGCCGGATCTGATCGTGACCGCGGCCTTTGGACAGATTCTGCCCAAAGCCGTGCTGGATATGCCTGTTCGCGGTTGTGTGAACGTGCATGGCTCTCTTTTACCGAAATATCGGGGAGGAGCCCCGATCCAACGTTCCATTATTAACGGGGAATCCGTGACAGGAGTCACATTGATGTATATGGCTGAAGGCCTGGACACCGGAGATATGATCTCACGTGTGGAACTGCCGATTACGGACGAAGATACATCAGGATCGATGTTTGATAAATTAAGTGAGGCTGGTTCCAAACTGCTTCAGGCAGAAATGCCACGATTGATTGCAGGCGAGACAACTGCGGTTCCTCAGGATGATGCCGAGGCTTCATATGCTCGCAATCTGACTCGGGATGACGAGAAAATGGACTGGAGTCGTACTTCACGTGAACTGTTCAATCAGATCCGCGGCCTTGTGCCATTTTCGGGTGCATTTACGATGTGGGAAGATCAGGTCTTCAAAGTCTGGGCTGCGGCTAATCCCGATCAGGTGGATCAGGCAACTTCTTCGGATGCTGGACAAGCAGAGCCGGGAACGGTGCTGCAATTGAACAAGGCAGGGATTGAAGTCCGCACAGGCAATGGGTCTCTCTGGTTGACTGAAGTGCAGCCAGCAGGTAAAAAGGTGATGCAAGCTGCTGACTTTGCTCGCGGTGGTACACTGAAACCTGGAACGGTGCTGCGATGAGCGGTAACATACCAGGTCGTTCGTCAGGAAAAGGCCAGAAAGCTACTGGAAATTCATCCGGGCGTGAAGGAAACCGTCGTCCGAATTCGGGTAAATCGGATGGTGCATCTCGCTCCCAGAAACCCAAAACATCTGCTCGTGCATTGGCAGTCAAAGTTCTGAGTGCTGTTGAGCAAGATGGAGCATACAGTAATCTGGAGTTGAACCGTCGTCTGAAAGAGGCAGATTTAAGCCCCGCAGATGCTGGACTCGCTACCGAATTGGTGTATGGAACAATCGCCAGATTGAATACACTTGATTATTTTCTGGAACGTTACGTGGCCAAAGGAGTATCCAAACTGCAACCATGGGTTCGTAGCCTGCTGCGAATCAGCGTATACCAGATGATATACCTGGATCGTATTCCGGAACATGCCGTGGTGAGCGAAGCGGTTAATCTGGCGAAGAAACTGGGCCATCAGGGAATCTCGGGCATGGTGAATGGTGTACTTCGCAATATGATCCGTAATCGGGATGAACTTCGTATTCCAGAACATCTGCCCGTTGCCGAACGTATTTCACTGGAGCATTCCCACCCGTTATGGATGGTTAAACGTTGGATTGCCCAGTACGGCGAAGAGACGGCAGAAGCGATCTGTCGTGCGAATAACGAGCCGCCAGCGGTGAGTGTTCGGGTCAACACCACAATGACCACACGGGAGAAACTGATGCATGAGATGGCCAGCACAGGTGCAGTCGTTGAAGCTTCTCGCCTGAGTTCCGATGGTATTCTTGTACGTAGTGGCGGAAATATGGCTCTAACGTCCTGGTATCGGGATGGCCTGTTCTCTGTACAGGACGAAAGTTCCATGCTTGTCGCTGAAGCCGTTGCGCCGGAAGAAGACCAACTTGTATTGGATTGCTGCGCAGCTCCAGGTGGTAAAACAGCTCACATGGCGGAGAAAATGCAGGATCGCGGTCGTATTGTCGCGAATGATGTACATGCTCACAAGCGCCAGCTGATCCTGGATCAGGCGGAGCGTCTCGGTCTGAGCTGCATCGATGCTGTAACTGGAGATGCTCTTGATCTGAACGAACGGTATCCGGAAGCGTCGTTTGACCGCATTTTGCTGGATGCACCATGTTCAGGTCTCGGTGTTATTCGACGCAAGCCAGATGTGAAATGGACCAAAACCGTAGAAGATATCGAAGATATCGCAGGCTTGCAGCGTGAATTGCTTGATCGGGTTGCACCGTTGTTAAAGCCAGGTGGTATTCTGGTGTATAGCACGTGTACGATTGAGCCTACTGAGAATGAGGATATGGTGGCAGACTTCTTGAATCGACATCCGGAATATAGTCCAGCAGAAGCATCTGTCTGGTCTGAATCGGAGACAGCGAACTTGAAGGCAGTGAACGGTGGTATTCAGATTTTGCCACAATACGCTCACAGCGACGGATTTTTCATCGCACGGTTGACAAAAACAGCGAAATAACAGTTTAATAGAGCACGGAAGCATGACCGCCGAGGGGAACTTCGGCGGATTTCTTTGTGATGGGACTACGATATAATTGTCAGAGAATGTGATGACAGGGTGCGATGGCGGCATTGAGATGTTATAATGCATGAAGTACAGATATCAAGGGTATACATGGATGTAACGTGGTCTTTGTGATAGAATAGGACGAATGGAACGAAAAGAAGGAAGCCAACGAAAAGAAAAGAAGGAATAGGTGTTGACAACAAAATGAAACCTTTTATATATGATTATTCTCTGGAACAACTGCAGCAATGGGCTGTGGAGAATGGGGAGCCGGCGTTTCGCGGTGGCCAAATCTTTGACTGGATTTATGTAAAACGTGTGAATGATTTCAGTGAAATGACCAATCTGTCCAAGCCATTGCGTGAAAAGCTGACAGAGCAATTTGAATTTGTAACGCTTAAGGAAATTACCAAGTTTGAATCCAAGGATGGAACGGTTAAATTCCTCTTTGGTCTTCATGATGATCATGCCATTGAGACGGTAATCATGAAGCATAATTACGGGAACAGCATCTGTGTAACCACACAGGTTGGTTGTCGTATTGGTTGTACGTTCTGTGCATCCACATTGGGTGGACTCAAGCGTAACCTTACGGCTGGTGAGATTGTTGCCCAGGTTGTGCAGGCTCAGAAAATTTTGGATGAACGCAACGAGCGTGTCAGCAGCATCGTGATCATGGGTTCGGGTGAACCTTTCGAAAACTATGAAGCTACGATGACTTTCCTGCGCATTATGATTCATGAAAAAGGGCTGAACATCGGTCAGCGTCACATCACGGTATCCACGAGCGGAATCGTTCCGAACATCTACAAGTTTGCAGATGAAGATACACAGATTAACCTCGCCATTTCGATCCATGCACCAAATGATGCACTGCGTTCGAAATTGATGCCGGTTAACCGGCGTTTTCCTTTTGAAGACGTGATGGAGTCCCTTCGTTATTATTTGGCCAAAACAGGTCGCAGAATTACGTTTGAGTATGCACTTATTGGTGGGGTAAACGATCAGCCAGAGCATGCAGCAGAACTGGCAAGCGTGCTTAAGAACATGTTGTGCCACGTGAATCTGATTCCGGTTAACCATGTACCTGAACGCAAATACGTGAGAACATCGAGAAGCGACATTTTCAATTTTCAGAAGATTCTCTCGGAACAGGGTGTTAATGTAACCATTCGTCGTGAACAGGGACATGATATTGCTGCCGCTTGCGGTCAGCTTCGTGCAAAGCATATGGAGTTGAGGTGAGAACGTTTTGATCAAAACAGTTCATGTGAGCCATATCGGACGAGTGCGTTCGGTGAATGAAGATTCAGCCTGGATTCGTAATCTCGATACAGGATATATTCTGGGTATTGTTGCCGATGGCATGGGTGGACACCTTGCAGGGGATACGGCAAGCCGCTTGGCAGTAGAGACGTTGGTGAAAGATCTGGGAACACTGGAACCAGGTCTGTCACATGCGTCTCTGTCTGCGGCTCTCAGCGATGCTATTTTGCATGCCAACGAAGTTATCTTCCGCACGGCATCAACAGATGACAAGTATCACAACATGGGAACAACGGTGGTTGCGGCTTTATTGAACGATACGGAAGGTGTTATTGGACACATCGGTGATAGCAGAGCCTACAAAATTGCGAACAAAGCTGTGATCCAGCTAACCGAGGACCATACACTGGTGAATGAATTGTTCAAAAATGGTCAGATTAGCAAAGAAGATGTGTCTCATCATCCACGTCGCAACGTACTAACTCGTGCGCTTGGAACAGATGCCGAGGTGAAGGTAGATCTGGATACTGTCAAGCTGGAGGAAGGCGAAGTTCTTCTCCTGTGCAGTGATGGTCTCAGTAACCTGGTCAGCAATGAGCAGATTATTCAGGTTGCCGGCAATCTGGAACTGGCATTGGAAGATCGTGCAGACCGACTGCTTCAGTTGGCTTTACTTGCTGGGGGAGACGACAACATCACGGTTGCTTTGTTCGAGTTACAGAGGGAAGGTTCCGTGGATACGGAAACGGGGTGTGAGTCATGATTGGGCACCAGCTAGGCGGACGCTATGAAGTGATTGAGCGTGTCGGCGGTGGCGGCATGGCTCTTGTGTACAAAGCCCAGGATCTTCTGTTGAACCGGAATGTAGCGATCAAAGTCCTTAGACAACAGTTTGTGCATGATGAAGAGTTTATTCGCCGTTTCCGCAGGGAAGCACAGTCGGCAGCATCGCTGTCTCATCCGAATGTAGTTAGCATTTATGACGTGGGGCAGGAAGATGACGTTCATTATATTGTCATGGAGTACGTGGAAGGCAAAAACTTGAATGAAATTATTAAAGAACGCGCCCCTCTGCAAGTGGACGAATCTGTCCGAATCGCTTCCCAGATTGCAGATGCTCTTGATCATGCACATCATAATCAAATCATTCATCGGGATATCAAACCCCACAATATATTAATTGGCCGGAATGGCCGTGTGAAAGTAACGGATTTCGGGATTGCCCGTGCGGTTACATCTACAACGATTACGCAGACCGGTTCCGTAGTTGGTTCTGTACATTACTTCTCACCAGAGCATGCCAAAGGCATCGTTACTGGTGAAAAATCGGACTTATATTCTCTTGGGATCGTACTTTACCAAATGCTTACCGGGCAACTTCCGTTTCTGGGTGAAAGTCCAATCAGTGTGGCATTGAAGCATTTGCAGGAAGAGTTCGATGAACCACGCAAATTCAATCCATTGATTCCGCAAAGTGTGGAAAATGTCATCTTAAAATCCATGCGTAAAAATCCGCAGGAACGTTATCAGTCGGCCAAAGAAATGCAGACCGATCTGGAAACTTGCCTGATGCCGGAGAGACGAAATGAAACGAAGATTGATTTTCCGGATGAGGATGATATAGACCAGACTCGCGTAATGCCAGCGATCAAGCCTGAACCGCGTGGAGTTACATCGACGGGTGCGGTGCCTGTGATGGAGTCTGACGAAGAAACTGGCAAGGGTAAAGCGAAATCGAAGAGCTGGAAGAAGCCAGCTCTACTCATTTCATTAACCGTTCTTATTCTAATCGCCATGGTGGGTGTTGTATGGTATGTCAAGGGTATGTTGGTTGTACCTGAAGTTACCGTACCTAACGTGATCACCCAGACTGAAGAAAAGGCTCGGGAAATGCTTGAGGAGAAAGGACTCGTCGTCAGTGATGAGGTCATCCGTCTGTACCAGGAAGGTGTCGAACCCGGTATTGTGTTTGACCAGAGCAGAAAAGAAGGCGATGTTGTCAAAGAAGGCTCCGAAGTCCAGATCAGTGTTGGTGCAGAAAAAGAACTGGTGAAGATGATTGATGTCAAACAAGAAACTTATGATGAGGCTGTCAAGAAGTTGACTGCGCTTGGCATTAAGGAAGATCAGATTCAGCGGAAAGATGACTTCTCCAATGATGTGGCTTCAGGTTCTGTTATTTCCCAGACACCGGGTGTCAATGAGGAATTTGATCCAGAGACAGTTCAGATTGAGTTAACCGTAAGTAAAGGCACTGAAACGGTCAAAATGCCTGATCTGAAAAATCTTACCCGCAGTGAAGCCGAAGAAAAACTTAAATCTGCTGGACTTGAGCTTGCTCAGGTACAGGAAGAACAAAGTTATACGGTAGAAAAGGGCAAAGTGACGCAGCAATGGCCTGTGGAAGCGGGCGCAGATGTGAGTCCTGGCGATAAGATTACGATCTTTATCAGCACAGGGTATCCACCTGAAGCGCTGCAATATCCTTTTGATATCAATGTATCACCCAAAGAAGAGGGCAAAAACAGTAAAATCCGTATCACATATGAAGATGCACGTGGCAAGAATCAGGAATGGGGAACTCGCACCGTGAACTCAACCCAGATCTTGACCATTCCACTTGTACTTGCTCCAAATGAAAATGGGGCTGTGTCCGTCTATCGTGATGGACAGTTCCTGGATACGTATCTTGTCTCCTACAGTGAAGCCAAAAACGGAACAGTAAACGTACCTTCCATTGACCCGGAACAAAGCACTGAGACGCCGCCAGAAAATGAGCCTGATCCAGGTGAAGGTAGCGTTGATGAGGGAAGTGTTGATTCCAATCAGGAAGGTGAACCTGAGTCCACACCGGCAGACGGTGAGGGTGAGAGCGTAGATGAGGACACTTCTGCCATGAATAATGGTAAGGGGCACGGCAAGGAAAAAGAGAAGAAAAAGGAAGTCATTAACGCATCAAGCCGTCCATAAGGGCGGCTTATGCTGGCGTCTGGAGTAAATGTACCACCATCTAAAGGAGGGCGTCGGAGCTATGCCAGAAGGTATCATCGTTAAAGCGCTAAGCGGTTACTATTATGTCATGCCAGTGGAAGACAACGGGGTTCCTTCGGTTGAAGGTTCCGCCGTTCAATGTCGAGCCAGAGGTATCTTCAGAAAACGGGGAACGTCACCGCTTGTAGGTGATCGCGTCAGCTACATGTTGACTGAGAACGGAGAAGGAACGGTTGATGAAATTCGGAAGCGTGAGACGGAACTTATCCGTCCTCCTGTAGCCAATGTAAGTTTGGCTGTTCTCGTGTTCTCTGTGAAGGAACCGGATATGAACCTGAACCTGTTGGACAAGTTCCTTGTTCACATCGAGCAGGCGGGGCTGGATGCACTCATTGTGTTGACCAAACTGGATTTGGCTGATCCAGCCAAAGACACTGTTGCTGAAGTGAAAGCATTGTATGAACAGGTTGGTTATGAAGTGATCTCCACAAGTTCACGTACCGGTGAAGGCAGTGAATTGCTCAGAGACCGTCTGGCTGGTAAGATCAGCGTATTCTCCGGACAATCCGGTGTAGGCAAGTCTTCGATGTTAAATGCATTGATGCCGGGCCTGACGCTGGAGACAAATGCGATTAGCATGCGTCTAGGACGAGGGAAACACACCACCAGGCACGTGGAGCTTATTCCGTTGGATAATGGTGGATTTGTTGCGGATACGCCAGGATTCAGCCAACTGGACTTTCTGGAGATCGGTGTGGAGGAACTCTCCACTTGTTTCCGGGAATTCGCCCAGTTTGCAGATCAGTGCAAATTCCGAGGTTGTACCCATACACATGAACCAGGTTGTCGTGTGCTTGCGGCCAAGGAGGAAGGTCTGATCTCCGAAAGCCGATATCAGCACTATGTGCTGTTCCTGACCGAAATGAAAGATAAGAAGCGGAGGTATTAACATGATTAAAATTGCCCCATCGATATTATCAGCTGATTTTGCCCGCCTTGGTGCGGAAGTTGCAGAAGCTCAAGCTGCAGGAGGAGACTGGATTCATGTTGACGTTATGGACGGTCATTTCGTCCCTAATATTACGCTTGGACCTGCGATTGTGAAGGCGATCGCTCCACATACAAGCTTGCCGCTCGATGTGCATTTGATGATTGAGAATCCGGAGCGTTATGTTGAGGAATTTGCCAAAGCGGGTGCAGCGGTAATTACCGTTCATGCTGAGGCTTGTGTGCATCTGCACCGAGTTATTCACCTGATCAAGGAGCAAGGAGTGAAGGCAGGAGTTGCCCTTAATCCGGGAACGCCAGCGTCTGCCATTCTCGAAGTGCTGGATGATGTGGACATGGTTCTTGTTATGACGGTCAATCCTGGCTTTGGCGGACAGGCATTTATCTCGGGTACGATGAACAAAATCAAGCAGATTCGTACCTGGTTGAACGAAAAGGGACGCCATGATGTACATATCGAAGTAGATGGCGGAATTGCAGCCGATACAGCCCCGCTTGTAGTGGAAGCTGGAGCAGATGTGCTCGTTGCTGGGAGTGCCGTATTTGGACGTGAGGATCGTGCTGCCGCGATTACTGAAATTCGCCGTAGCTACGGAGGCTGATCTATGACCCTTAAGGAGACACTGTGGACGATGGCTGCGAGTCTCGTGACGGGACTTGTGCTTGCTTTGTTTGCGGTTATTCAATCCCCGTTTAATGCCATCACGTCATTAATCGGGGTGGGCGTTGTTATTATGTATTTCCGCAAATTTGATCGTACCGGGCATCGGGTTACTTTTGTCATATTCAGCATACTGTATTATGTACTGAGTGTTTTCATGATCGCTGTCTATCAATATATTCCTGCCCAAACGTAAATGACCTGATCTTCGGGCTTGTCATTGTGGAATAGGGATCGAAGGTTCCGCATAAATATGGTTACATGAGCAGGTTTCTCATGTAGCCTTTTTTGTCGTGTTTGAGGTAAAGAAGGCCTGAAGCATAGGATACGGCGGACGCATGAGCATGATGGGGAGGGTGAATTATGAAATTTTACACATTCAAACTGCCGAAGTTTTTGGGAGGGTTTGTAAAGGCGATTCTTAATACGTTTCAAAAGAACTGATCCGATTGATAAGGTAACAGGGAATACCGCCGCTTTGGCTCAGTCTTATCTGGAATTCGTACCTGCGAAGCGCCATGCGGCGGCCATTCACATGTTAATGAGCGTATTCAAGAATCCCTTTTTTGAATACCAAAAAAGCACCTGCAAGGAACAAGGTGCTTTTTGCTTACCCGATTTATAGTAGCTTTGCGTGATTATACGCGAGTCACTTTACCGGCTTTCAGTGCACGGGTGCTTACGTATACACGTTTTGGTTTGCCGTCAACGAGAATGCGGACCTTCTGAACGTTTACGCCCCAAGTACGACGGTTACGGTTGTTAGCGTGGGATACGTGGTTACCGGTGCCCGGTTTCTTACCTGTCACATAACATTTGCGAGACATAGATTACACCTCCTATCCTAAAATAACCAGTTGCCTTCAGAAACGAAAAGTCATTCCATAAGGACTAAATTGTTCTTCCTGATCATAAAGATCAGGTTTCAGTAGCTAATGGCGTTGTTTAAGCCGGCATGAACCGGATCATTTCCATTACTTAACCTGCATAAAACAATACTTGAATATAATATCATAATTAAAAAAGCTTCGTCAACTGATCCAAAAACTTTATTTATTTCTCCTGTCTAATATAGTACAATGTTGAGTAGTCCATAATACAGTGGTGAACAGGCTGTTGCCGCGAGGAAGTCGGAGAATAAACCGTACTTAGAGGTCGGTGGTCTGCTTTTTGGCAACGCTGTGAGCTGCGGCATTCCATCATTGGCACCAGTCTCCATGCGGCATTCATGCCGGCTCTTGATACCGGTGCATATCCGTATGCCCCGAAGTTAGGGGTGCAGAGAGTGCAGGATATTGGTAGCCCGGCCGCCCAGACCGTTAATCCGGCTGACATGTTGTATTGTATGCCTGTGCCGGACAAGGTATGGACGAAGAATAACGCAGTCCGCGTTAGCGCATGAACAGACCAGACACATCTTGGTGCAAGGTGTTCGTGTATCAAGCTAGGAAGGGGAATTCTCACTTGAGTATACGTTCTTTAAATGGAACAGATTTCACCGCAATGGTACTTGCCGGAGCGGAACAACTTGGACAGCATGCAGAGCACGTCAATTCCCTGAATGTTTTCCCTGTGCCGGATGGTGACACGGGAACGAACATGAATTTGACAATGAGTGCAGGAGTCGCAGAGATTAAAAGAAAAAGTTCTGCCTCCATCGGCGAAGCTGCCGGTATTCTATCGAAAGGCCTGCTTATGGGCGCACGGGGGAATTCAGGAGTTATTCTGTCGCAATTGTTCCGTGGTTTTAGTCGTTCAGCTGCTCCCTATGAGGAACTGAATACGCTCCAATTTGCAGCAGCCCTGCAGAACGGTGTTGACGCAGCTTACAAAGCAGTCGTAAAGCCCGTTGAAGGGACCATTCTTACCGTAGCCAAGGAAGCGGCGAAACATGCCAACTACTACGCAAGACGGACGAATGATATTACTGAATTAATGAATGAAGTTTTGTTAAAAGCAAAAGAAGCACTGGCAATGACTCCGGAATTACTGCCTGTACTGAAACAGGTTGGTGTTGTGGATTCAGGTGGTCAGGGGCTTGTATATATCTACGAGGGCTTTATGGAAGTATTGCTGCAAAGTGACGGAGGGAGTCGGACTTCACTGAACAAAGAAGTAACCCCATCCGTGGCAGCATCTGCTTTGAAACCGGCTGCACCGACAGAAGTGGATATCAAGAAGCCTGCACAGCAGCAGGTGATTGCACCGGAGATGCCATTGTCTGCTCAGGCGAGACTGGAAACGGAAGATATTGAATTCCTGTATGATATGGAATTCTTCATTAACCGCGAGCTTGGAGAGAACGCAGGAGTGGCATTTGATGACGAAGCATTCCGGAAAGCGTTGTCAGTTAATGGGGATTCGATCATCATCATTGCCGACGATGAAGTCATCAAAGTTCATGTCCATTCCAAGACACCAGGCGATGTATTAAACCTGGCGCTGCATTATGGTGAGATTACACAGATTCATATTCTCAATATGCGTGAACAGCATCGGGATCTCCTGACAGCAGGCATGGATATTGCTCCATCACCTGAATTGTTTGCAGAGATTCCACCTGAGGCAGCGCGCAGTATGGAAGAGGCTGTGCTTCCTGCAGATGAGATGGCACCGTATGGTTTTATTGCGGTATCCTCCGGTGACGGTATTGCAGAGATTTTCCAAAGTCTTGGCGTTGATGTTGTTCTGTCCGGTGGACAGACGATGAATCCGAGTACTGAGGATTTTGTAAAAGCCGTTCGTTCCATTGCTGCGGAGCAGGTATTTATACTCCCGAATAACTCGAATATTGTACTGGCTGCGGAGCAGGCTCGTGAATTGCTTGAAGATGAGCGCCGGATTACGGTTATTCCAAGCAAGACCATTCCACAGGGGATGGCTGCTGCCTTTGCTTTCCAGGAAGATGAGTCTGCGGAAACAAACCGTGACCAAATGTTGGAGGCTATTAGCCGGGTACAGTCCGGTCAAGTGACTCATGCGGTTCGTGATACGCAATATGATGAATTGGATATCAAGGCGGGGCACTATATCGGTATTCATAACTCCAAAATTGTAGCGACGGATGAAACTATGCTCCAAGCATGTGAAGGTCTGCTCAAACAGATGATGGAGAGCGGAGATGAAGTGGTGACGATCCTTGAAGGGGACGAAGCTGACCCTGAGGTTACTGCTGCCCTCGCTGCATGGCTTGAAGTACAGTATCCTGATGCTGAGGTAGAGGTACATCTTGGAGGACAGCCGGTGTATTATTATCTGTTCTCCGTAGAGTCCTAATAGCACTCTAGCGAAGAGGAGGAGAGTCATGAGCCACAAGGTTGCGATAGTAACAGACAGTACGGCAGATATTCCCGAAGAACTCATTCGCAAATACGGGATTCATATTGTTCCGCTACGTGTTCTGTTCGGAGAAGAGACCTATGCAGATGGTATTGATCTGACTTCGGAACAGTTCTACGAAAAGTTGAAGAAAGTATCTGTGTTGCCTACAACTTCACAGCCATCTCCAACCGATTTCATGAATGTGTACCAATCACTTCTTGATGAGAACCCGGAACGCCCGATTGTATCGATCCACCTGTCATCTGGCATGAGTGGTACCTACCAATCGGCCATGCTTGGCAAGTCTTTGCTGGAGCGTGAGGGTGACATCACCGTGCTGGATTCGAAGTCAGCATCGTATGGATACGGTCTAATGGTATTACAGGCTGCTGAACTTGCCGAACAGGGCAAGTCAGCAGTCGAAATCACTGCTGCCATTGAAGGGATGCAACAATCTCGCAAATTGTTCTTTCTCGTGGATACTTTGGAGTATCTGCAAAAGGGCGGTCGGATTGGCAAAGCTTCAGCCATCTTGGGAACGTTGCTTAACATTAAGCCGATCCTGTCTATTGATGAAGAAGGCGTTATCTACGCAGTTGAGAAAGTCAGAGGTCATAAAAAAGCAATGGCACGCATTATTGAGCTGTTCCAGAAGGATCTTGCAGGCAAACGGGTTAACCTGGCGGTAGGTCATACCGCTGACCCGGGATCAGCGATCGCTTGTGCAGAGCAGCTGCGGGGTCATTTTACACTGAATGAAGTGATCTATACCAATATTGGAGCCGTAATAGGCAGTCATGTTGGACCTGGTGTCATTGCGATCTTTATGTGGCCTGTTCCGGAATGAGGGATTAGACATGAAATTGGAAGAAATATCAGTTAAGCAAATTAACGGCGTGAGTGCTCTCAAAGAGGGAGAGCTTCACGCCTTTGGCATCTCTACTGTTAAAGACCTGCTTGAATATTATCCGTTCCGTTACGAGGATTATCGTCTGCGTTCACTTAGTGAAGTGAAGGATGGGGACAAGATTACGGTCCAGGGACAGGTGATGGGTATTCCTGTATTACAACGATACGGTAAAAAGTCCCGTCTCACCTGTAAGATCATGACGGAAGAGTGGATGATTACAGCCACCTGGTTCAATCGCCATTTCCTCAAAGAACAACTTACCCCTAATCGGGAGATTGTGATTACGGGCAAATGGGAACAAAAACGCATGCAGATGACAGTTACTGACTCGGAGTTCCCCGATAAAGGCGATGGGCGTTCAGGCACACTGCAACCTGTATATTCGGTAACCGGCAAGTTGACGCAACAATGGATGCGGAAAACGATCAATCAGGGACTAATCCAATTCGGAGATATGATTCCTGAGATTCTGCCTCAGTCCTTGATGAAGAAATACAGCTTGATGCCTCGTAAACAAGCGATTGCTGGAATCCATCGTCCACAGGACAACCGGGAAGGTCAGCAGGCCAGACAGCGGATGGTGTACGAGGAGCTGTTTCTGTTCCAGTTGAAAATGCAGGCGTATCGTGCGCTCAACCGAAATCGCATGGATGGCGTGGTACATACAACGGACAATACGACGATCCGTGAGTTTGTACGCAGTTTACCTTTTGAATTAACAGATGCTCAGAAAAAGGTGGAGCTTGAAATTCTGCACGATATGCGTTCGCCCTATGCAATGAACCGGTTATTGCAGGGTGATGTAGGATCGGGTAAAACGGTTATTGCGGCAATTGCACTATACACGACTGTTCGATCCGGTTTCCAAGGGGCTCTGATGGTGCCTACAGAGATTCTGGCGGAACAGCATATGCGCTCACTGCAAAAGCTGTTTGAACCGTTTGGGGTAACCGTAGGGCTGTTAACGGGCAGTGTAAATGGACGTAAACGTAAAGATCTGATCGCCTCGTTGCAAATGGGCATGATTGATATCGTGGTGGGTACACACGCCCTGATTCAGGAAGATGTTTTCTTCCGTGATCTGGGTCTTGTGGTGACGGACGAGCAGCATCGCTTCGGGGTGAATCAGCGCAGCGTTTTACGACGCAAAGGATATAACCCGGATGTGTTAACGATGACGGCAACGCCTATTCCTCGGACACTTGCGATTACGGCTTTTGGGGATATTGAAGTATCCACGATCTCGGAACGTCCGAAGGGACGGATTCCCATCTCTACGTATTGGGTCAAACACGATATGATGGAGCGGGTGCTCGGTTTTATCTCCAGAGAAGTGGATCAGGGCCGTCAGGCCTATCTGATCTGTCCACTCATTGAAGAGTCGGAGAAGCTGGATGTGCAGAATGCCATTGATCTGCATGTGCAGATGCAGCAGAACTTTCCGAAATATCGTGTAGGTTTGTTGCATGGCCGGATGACGGCTGCGGAGAAAGAAGAGATGATGCGTGACTTCTACAGCAATGATATTCAGCTGCTCGTCTCGACTACCGTTGTGGAGGTTGGGGTCGATGTGCCAAATGCAACATTGATGGTCATTATGGACGCGGACCGCTTCGGTCTCTCCCAGCTGCATCAGCTTCGTGGTCGGGTCGGTCGTGGTGCGCATGCTTCCTATTGTGTACTCATTGCTGATCCGAAGACGGAGGTTGGACAGGAACGCATGAAGGTCATGACGGAAACGGAGGATGGATTCGAGGTATCCCGGCGTGACCTGGATCTCCGGGGACCAGGTGATTTCTTTGGTACCAAACAGAGCGGACTACCCGAGTTCCGTCTTGCCGACATGGTTGCCGATTTTGCTGTGCTCGAACAAGCCAGAGATGACGTAACCCAGTTGATTGAGGATGCGACCTTCTGGACCTCTATGGACTATACACCTTTGCGTGATTTCCTACAGCAACAGCAAGTATTCAAGGGCGATCTGATTGACTAAAGCTTGCGACGTAAGCTGGTTTTTCGTATTACCTTTGTAAAAAAAGACAAGTGTACAAGCCCTCCCGACATATGAATAAGAAGTGAGTTCATTCTTTGGGAGGTGCTATACGTTTTGGGTTACCAACAATATGGAATTAGTCCGCAGCTGGTGGAGCGGATCAAATTAAAGATGAAAAATCCCGCTGTCAAAGAGCGTATCAAAAAGTTGATTGATGGCGTGACCAAGTCTGATCTGCAAGATAAGGCCAAGGTCAGAAGGTTGGTCAAGTCTTCGGCAGTCATTATGAATGAGAATTTCTCTCCGGCGCAGGAGGAGCAGTTTGTTGCGTTTGTACTCGCGCAGAAGATTGATCCAAACAATACGTTTCATTTGATTAAGCTGTGGGGGATGTTTAGGTAGGGATTCTATGTAATGTTGGGTGGGGTAAAACATTCGTTTACACGAGGGCACTACGATGACAGAATAACCTTCCGAGCGCTGTTATCCCCGGATTTTTTGATTGACCCTTTCCAAGGGTAAAATCCGGTGATAAAGGCGCACGCTTCGCTTCTTTAGGTTATTTCTGTCCTCTCCGTTGTTGTATAAATTGATATATTTTATAAAAACCAAATTACATCGAATGTTTATGAAGTAATTTTAGGTGGGGCGTTCCATAAGTCAGGAAGATGACTTATGGAACGCCCTTTTGATTGTTATAACTAGGGACAAGCCTTGTGGCAATTACTCGGTTGAATATTCGTTTTAGTTATCGAAATGACCTATGACTTGGCCTGTGTTACCGTAAAAACAAAGTTTCATTGAGTATGTTATGTTGGTTAAATCGACCATCTTAGTACTTGCGAGCCTTCAAGGAATATGGGCTGATGGAAGAAGGCCAGTACCTGCCGAATGATCGCTAAGCACCACACGAAAACAAGGAACTGGGCCATCATACATGGCCTGGTTCCTTGTTGTTTGCGGTGAAGGATTTGTGTTGCTTTCGGTATTCCTCTGGGGTCCAACCGGTCAATTTTTTAAACACCCGAAAAAAATATTTTGGATTGTCGTAACCCAGCTGTTTGGCAACCCGGTAGATTTTATCGTCTGTGCTCGTTAAGAGCTGCTTGGCTTGACTGATCCGTAGTCGGTTTACGTAATCAGTGAAGTTCTCGGATGTCTTTTCTTTAAATAAATAACTGAGGTAACTCGGGTTCAGGTAGAACAGGGACGATACCCATTCCAGCGTTAAATCCTTGGTATAGTGATTATAGATATATGTCCTGACGTTGTCGATCACTTGATCTGATGCGTAGGGGTTGTCTTCCTTAAGCAGAAGAGCTGTTCCCGTCAGCACCTTTACCATGTAATGCCTAATGCACTCCATATCGAACGAGACGTTCAGGACGGCCTCCAAGCTGGAAGAGGCGCTACTGTTACCTCCGTTCTGGATATAGTTACTCAGCAGCCGTTTGGTTTCCGTGATAATGTCTCTACACTGCTCCTTCAGGTGGGCAAGCAAAGCGTCAGGCTGGCGTATGTAGAAAGCAAAGAAATCGGTGATGAGCTCTTCCGCCTTCGGTACATTCCCGCTCTCTATAAAAAATAACAGTTCATACGTTCGAGCCCACTTCAGTTGATGTA
This sequence comes from Paenibacillus sp. FSL M8-0212, assembly GCF_038004645.1. Taxonomy (NCBI): domain Bacteria; kingdom Bacillati; phylum Bacillota; class Bacilli; order Caryophanales; family Paenibacillaceae; genus Paenibacillus; species Paenibacillus sp. FSL M8-0212. Next base: position 4,864,597 of record NZ_JBBORP010000001.1, read on the forward strand.
AAGGAATTTGCTCGCGTGAAAATACGTAACATTTTCCAAAATCGGTAATGGCTCGTTCGTCCAACGCAAGGATCGTTTGATGATGAGCTTCTCGGACCCCACCAATACCTGTATGAGGCAAGCTGATCCCTACACAACAATCCGTAGTTTCGGATTTGGTCAAAATGATACTTGCTGTTTGTTCCGCCATTTTCTGCAAATCAAGCTGGCCTGAGCAACCCAGATCATGCATCAGGAAAAACAATAGCTGATCCGTTTGTGGATGAGGAATGTACAGGCCATTCGAAAAGGTAGGCAGTTGCTGTGCTGTAAGCGGTTGAGGACCATAAATCGTCAAGAAAATGAACTGGTCAGAAGCCATGATGGCGGCAAATTCCGCAGAGCGGAACAGAGGTGTTTTGATGGATGAATGGGGAGCCAGCACATAATTCAGGAAGGCTTGCATGTCTGTATCCCTTTTCATCTGCTCCGTTTCTACTTCTCTTAGAACGACTTCCCGCTGAAGAGAGCGCTCCTGTTCGATGGCTTGGATGGCTTGGTGAAGCGTACCGTGGATTTCATCCCGGCTAAAAGGCTTCAGCAGGTAATTTACAACTTTCGCAGAGATTGCTTCCTGCATATAATCAAAATCGGTATGTCCGCTAATGACAATTAACTTGATGCGCGGATATTGCTGGCATACTGTCCTGATCAACAGCTTGCCGTCGACCTCAGGCATGCGCATGTCCGTAAAGATAATGTCCGGCTTGAACGATTCAATCAAAGCCAAGGCGTCTGCGCCGTTATCTGCTTCGCCTAAGAGTTCAAGTGAGTGCTCAAAAGTCCCGATTTTTTTCAACAAACCTTTGCGGATCAAGGGTTCATCGTCCACAACGATATACGTGTACATCTCTTGGTCACCTCTTTTCCCAATTGGCCGGAATTTCGAGTGTAATTCGAGTTCCTGTATTCAAATCGGTATGAAACGAAAGGCCGTAACCCTCTCCGTAATACAAAGCAATTCGTGAATGCACGTTTTTGATGCCGATGCTTTGTTTATGCCTTTGACCAACGGCGACGAATTCAGGTGGCTGCTGGAGCAATTGTCGAAGTTCTTCCGCTTGTGTTGAGGACATGCCCACGCCATCGTCCCAGATCTCGAACACGATGCTGTCCTCCTGAAACAAACCGGTAATGGTAACGGAACCCTTCCCACGTTTGTTCTCCAACCCGTGATAGATGGCATTTTCCACGAGTGGTTGCAACAGAAGCTTCAGCATGCGACGACTCCGAATTTCCGGGTCTACATTCAGGTTGAACGCGAACTTGTCACCATACCGAATCTGCTGGATGGCCATGTAGTTTTCTACATGTTGAAGTTCTTCGCTGACCGGGACCAGCTCGCTATCCGTTTTGATGCTGTAGCGGAACATGTCCCCGAGTGACTTGGTCATCACCACAATACTCTCAACTTCTTCGATCTCGGCAATGCTATTAATCGACTCCAGCGTATTGTAGAGGAAATGGGAGTTGATCTGTGCTTCCAATGCCTTCATCTGGGAGTCCAGCATGAGTATTTTATTCTGGTAACTTTCTCGGATATGCGTATCGATGTCTTTCATCATTTTGTTGAGCTCATGGTAAAGGATTCCAATCTCGTCGACTTGCCTCGTTACTTGAGGCTTGATGGTCACAAAACGATGAGATTTGGTTTTGCGCATCAGTTTGGTCAATTCGATGATGGGTTTGGTGATCAGGTTGGATAAGAAAAAGGAAAGCAGAAGGAAAATGACGGCACAGCTTATGGCCACGTATAACAGCAACTTTTGCGAGATGTTGTACTCCTCATACAACCGATCCATAGAGATGTTGGCAATCACGTTCCAATTGCGGCCGGGAACTTTCTGGATTACCGTCATCATGTTATCTTGGATGGATTTGTACTGTGAATTGCTGCCGACTTGATGCGTTGCCGCAGCCAGCGTATCGGAGAGAGGAGTGCTAACTCTACTTCCGTCGCTGGAGTACAAGATCTCGCCAGCGTCGTTCGCCAGATATAGATTGGACAAGCTTGGTGCCGGATTACGTTTTAGACCGTCAAAAATGTTCATACTGCAATCCAGCATAAACACGCCTAGGAACTCGTTGTTGTTGGGATCGTAGAGAGCTCTGGAGAAGCCAATGGATTCCTTGGCGTTAATGATGTAAGGTTTGACGCCAACTTCACCAATATACAAATCGCCTTTACGTTGGATCGTATTTAGATACCACTCATCGCGAAGTGCGACATAATCAAGGCGTAGGTCTGTGCCGCTACTGCCATAGCTTATCCATTTGCCATCTGGTGTGAAAAGGTACAAACCATTGATGTAATTGTAGCCAAGCAGAATGTTTTCAAAGATCAATTTCAATTTGCTGCGGATCATGAAGATTTCATATTGATCGTTGGTACCGTTCAACTTGATTAGTTCATCACTCACAGTGCTGTAAGCGGTTGCATTGGAAGACTGCTGAAGGAGTGTGACGGAGATCCGGTCGATGTTCTGCAAAATTTCCTCCATGCTCTTGACCGAATTGCCTATAGTTGTCGACGTCACGAGAGTGGTCTGCTCATTCACCAGCTTCGTGTAACTGCGATAGGAACTGACAGAAACGACGATAATTGGCACGATCGATACGAGGACGAGGACCAGAAAAAGTTTAGTTTTGATGTTGAACAGAATCATACGTGCTCCTCCCGCCATTTGTCAATTCTAAAAATAGTGCACCATACGAGCCAAAGCAAATGCACTTTTGCCCACCGTATGATGAGAATGTGCACAAAGCAAGAATAAACATGAATCGGGGGAATGACAAGATGAAAAAAAGAAAACGACTGTGGTCCCTAACTTTGGTACTGCTCATGATGTTTCTGAGCGCATGTAGCTCCAGTAGTCAGGAGGGGAGCGGTACGGATAATAGCATCGGGAGTTCAGATGAATCAGTAAAGCCGATTACATTGACGATGATGCTATCGGGAAACAAGGCGTCTGATGGAGAGGATTTCGAGTTGGAAACCTTGCCGCGTCTGGTAAAAGAGAAGTTTCCGAACATTACCCTTGAAGTGCAGAAATTGCCTGATGATCAGTACAATACATCCGTACGTACCAAGCTTGCGGCTGGACAGGGGCCGGATATGTTCTTGATTTTTCCAAAGAATGCAGCTGGCGGCGTCAATGATTTCGCAAAGGCAGGATTTGCTGCTGATCTATCCGATCTGAAGTTCTGGGACAACATCAGCCAAGGAGCGAAGGCAGATATGTCCTATGAGGGAAAACCTTATGGAGTGGCCAAAGGACTAGACTTCCTCGGCGTTTATTACAACAAGGAGTTGTTACAGCAGGCCGGATATTCCGAGTTTCCGAAGGATTGGCCTTCGTTCCTGGAGTTGTGTCAAAAGTTGCAGGCAGCGGGCGTAACACCAATTGCGATGGGTGACAAGGACCCTTGGATGATTCAATTCGGTATGTATCCGATTGCGGCCAATGTCGTGTATCCGAATGAGATGGATTTTGATGTAAAACTCCAGAAAGGCGAAAAATCGTTGACTGATCCCAAGTGGGTTCAAACGATCTCCAAGTACAAAGAGCTCTATGACAAGAACTATGTGGTGAAAAACTCCCTTGGCATTGGAAGTGCCCAATCTGCGCAGTTGTTTATCGACGGGAAAGCAGCCATGACCTTTACGGGAACATGGGATTATGCTTCCATGACGTCCAAAGGCGCTGCCGAATTTACTCGCGGATTCGCCTCATTGCCAGGTAACGAGCCGGAACAGCCGGTGTTTGTATCTGCTGCAACATCTGCGGGATACGCTTTGAACGCCAAATCGGCAAACCTGGATGCAGCCAAGAAAGTACTGAACTACCTGTTCGATGGTGAATCCGATCTGTTCAAGGCATTTGTGGAAGCCAACAGTTCCATCAGCGTGTATAAGGACGTAAAACTTGAAAAAGAATTGTTTAAGGAAGTGAATGACAACTATCAACAAACTGGAAATTCTGTCTACTTCAGCAACCAGATGTGGCCAGCCGGAGTATCGGACGTCATGCAGGCAAAGTTTGCCGAAATTATTGCTGGACAGAAAACAACACCGGAAGATGTGGCAAACGCCATGGAAACCAAGTTCAGAGAGCTGTGGAAAAATTAGAACAAAACGATGCTGTCTGCTGTAAAGGGGAGAATGATTGTCCTTCTTCCCTTGCCGCAGGCCCTCTTGGAAAGGATGGAGCAGGATGAGCTCTACTGTAATGAAAAAGTCCATGTACTGGTTTGCTTTGCCGGCATTGATCTTCTACCTGACCTTCTGGATCTTCCCGATCCTGCGGTTGTTCCAGTACAGTATAACGGACTATAACGGGTACGCCCAAGCCTATAACTATATCGGTTTCGACAACTATAAGGAATTGTTCCGGAGCGACATCCTAGGCATTTCTTTAAAAAATACACTGATCTATACGTTCGTCACCGTCATAGCTGGCAATATCATCGGTTTGGCAATGGCATTGCTGTTAAACATGAAAATAAGAGGAACCGGGATTTACCGTTCCCTGGCGTATATTCCCACATTGTTCAGTGCGATCGTCGTCGGATTTTTGTGGAGCTACGTCTATATGCCGGATTACGGGCTGATTTCTTCCTTTCTCGATAAACTGGGTATCGCAAATGAACTGAATTTCCTGGGTGATTACTCGACCGCACTGTATTCTATTATCTTCGTGGAAATCTGGAAGACGATCGGAACGACAATGATTATCTTCCTTGCAGGACTACAGACTGTTCCAAGCGACCTTTTGGAAGCCGGACGGATTGATGGCTGCGGCTCATGGAGATTGCTACGACATGTGAAGATTCCATTACTGGCAACAGCGATTACAATCAACGTGACGTTAAGTTTGATCAATGGACTCAAAGCGTTCGACTTCCCGTTTATCATGACGAATGGCGGTCCCGGCACGGCTACCAACACGCTGATTTATACTATATACAAGATGGCATTTACCGAACAACTCTTTGGTAAAGCTTCGGCTCTTGGTGTCATTTCCTTTGCCGTAATTATCGTCATTACCGCTGTTTTTGTCCTGAAAATGAACAAACGGGAGGTGTCGGCATGATGCTTCGTAAAGTTTTGGGGAAAGGGTCCATTCAGGTTGTCGTGTTGTTGGTGATGGTGTTAAACCTGATTCCGTTAATTATTGCCTTTTCGACATCACTCCGAGATCCAAGCAACAACACAAATCCGCTGGTCCTGTTCCAGGAGATGTCCTTTGCAAGTTACAAGGCTGCCTTCGACCGCATGCACTTTCCGGAAGCGCTATGGAACAGCGTGGTGTTAACCGGCGTATCGGTCGTGTTCGTTGTCCTGTTTGCGGCGATGGCGTCCTACCCGATGGCCCGTTTGAAGACAAAGCTAAGCAAGTTCATGTATTTGTTTTTTTTGTCCGGACTCGTGGTACCTGCGCAAATGGTATTGATACCGATCGTGCAAATGATCAATGCGCTTCATATCCCAACGAATCAATATACGCCTATTTTCATGTTCATTACGTGCAGTCTGCCGTTTTCAACTTTCCTGTACACGGGCTTCATTCGAAGCGGTGTGCCTGAGGAGGTAGAGGAAGCGGCGCACATCGATGGGGCGGGATTATTCCAACGGTTCTGGACCGTCGTGTTCCCCTTACTCATTCCAGTGACGGTTTCGGTCATTATTACGCAAGGTGTCTGGATATGGAACGATTATTTCTTCAATATGATCTTTATTTCCAGCGCAGGAGATTCACCGTTACCGCTGGCCATGCTCGGATTTTTGGGCGATCAGCAAAATCCCACGCAGTGGAATGTCCTGTTTGCAGCGTGCTTTCTGTGCGCGCTACCGTTGCTGCTGGCGTTTCTGTTCCTGCAAAAATATTTTATCGGTGGTATGACCGTTGGGGCGGTCAAAGGATAAGGAGGACACTGCAATGAGTGAAAAAGTGATAAACACAGCCTGGCTGGAAAAAGCGCAGGGTCTGATGCCGGAGCTTCGCCAGCAAAAGGTCTATCCGGAACATATCGTGAGCGCAATTCCGGATGCGTCGGCTTTTCAGGGATGGCGTATCGAACCACTCGGCTTAGCAGAACACTTATCTGATCAAGTGTTGTGCAAGGGAGACAGTGTTACGCTGGATTTCGGGGAGCATCTCGTCGGTTATCTGACCTTGTCGCTTCTTAACGAGCGCAGTAATGCAGATGCACCTCTCAGGTTGAAGCTCACATTTGGAGAAATGCCCTGTGAGGTCGGTGAGAATTTTGCAGAATATTCGGGTTGGCTTAGCCGTTCATGGCTTCAGGACGAAATCGTGAATGTGGACGTGTTACCTGGCGCGCTAACACTGGACCGTCGCTATGCCTTTCGGTATCTGAAAATCGAGGTGGTAGAAACGTCGATCCGTTACGATATTCGAATTAACAATATATATTGCATGACGGTGACTTCAGCAGACATAGGGGCAGTACCTCAATTGCCTGAAGGTATCGACACGGAGCTGCTGGAAATAGATCGCGTGTCCGTGAAGACACTCCGGGATTGTATGCAGACGGTATTCGAAGATGGACCGAAGCGCGATCGACGTTTATGGATCGGAGATCTTCGCCTTCAGGCCCTCGTCAATTATGAAACATTCGGCTGTAATGATCTCGTCAAGCGCTGTCTCTATCTCTTTGCCGGAACGAGATTAGAGGGAGGCCAGGTAGGAGCCTGTTTGTACGAACAACCGGAACCGTACGTGGACGACATTTACCTATATGACTATGCGTTGTTCTTTATTGCGACATTATGGGACTATTTTGAAGCTACGAAGGACAGGGAAACGTTGGAAGAACTTTGCCCGATCGCTCAAGAGCAGATTGAGATTGGACTTAAACGACTTGATGAGCGGGGCATCGTACGGGATGACGATACATGGTATTGTTTTCTGGACTGGCATGAAGAATTAAATAAACAGGCCGGTGCTCAGGCAGTTCTCATCTATAGTATGAAAAGGGGCAGATCAATTGCCAAAGAACTAGGGCTGCCGGATTATGAGGAATGGATTAACGCACACATCAAAGACGCTGAGCGAGCAGCCCTCACATATCTGTGGGATGGTGATCAGGGGTTTTTCGTCAGTGGTGATAAAAAACAGGTATCCTGGGCATCGCAAGTATGGATGGTTCTGGCTGAGATCATGGATGCTCCAGCGGCCCGGCAATTACTTGATCGGTTAACGAGTAACGGAGAAGCTATTAGCATGACCACACCGTACATGGTTCATCATTATGTTGATGCATTGCTTATGTGCGGGGAAGAGGAGCAGGCACTGGAGCAGATCCGAAGGTATTGGGGCGGTATGCTGAAGGATGGAGCGGACACTTTCTGGGAGCTCTACGACCCGGACGACAAAACGTATTCTCCTTATGGCAGCAATTTGGTCAACAGTTATTGCCATGCTTGGAGCTGCACACCAAGTTATTTTATCAGGCGAAATTTTTTATAATTTTGGACTTGAGGTCAACCAGGTACGTCTGGTTGACCTTTTTGGATTAGTTTTAGGATTACAGTAGAGAGCCAAGGCCTATTGTTTTTTATTTATCTCTCTTTGTTCGCAACGTTAAAAGAACGAGTGGCTATTAATGAAGCGATAAATACGAATATTAAAATAAAGTTATACGGGTTTCCTTTAAGCTTGTAGACTTGAACGATGAGTGCCAGAGTTGAGATGCTTAAGAGTATTCGCAGGACAATAGCTGATGAGCGATCGGGATGATGGCTTCGTCTGGAGATAAAATACAGGGTGTACCATAGAAAACTAAAAAGCAGAAGCAAACCTAAGAGTAGAATGGCAAGCATGCATGAACACCTTTCTGTAATTAATTTCACTGAATAATTGGAATAACATGACAACTAATTATAACATAGGTTTTTCTGGAGTCTGACATTCTCATAGAAGTTAAGGGATGAACCGTTATAGGGCATGGTGCAGTATAGTTGATGTATTTTCACAGGATGGACTTTGCTTTCCTCCGGGGGGAGCGGTAAACTGTTGCATACGAGCATACGAGCATACGAGCATACGAGCATACGAGCATACGAGCAGCAGCGATCAATGTCATGGATGTTACGTCAAAAAGGCGTGGCTGCGGCGGTATGCATTTTATTTTTAGACAGATGTGGAGGAAGTACGATTGGAAATGTTTACGATGCTGCTGGGTTTATTTGAACGGGCGGCGCTGTTGATTATATTTTTATTCTTTCTGTCGAGGGTGCCAAGGTTTAGGCAGATTCTGCAAAAGGGGAAATTAAGGTGGCAGGAGTCTATTGCGGTTACCTTGTTATTCTGTGCTTTTGCCATTTTCGGGACATATACGGGCATTAATGTTGAAGGTTCACTGGTGAATGTGCGGATCATCGCCGTGTTATCGGGTGGTATTTTGTTCGGAGCGCCTGTGGGTATTATTACGGGTCTGGTCTCTGGGGTGCATCGGTATCTAATTGATATGGATGGCGTCACAGCTATACCGTGTCTAATCACGAGTATCCTGGCAGGTCTGGTCTCCGGTTATATACATAAGTACACGCCCAAGCCTAAGCGATGGATCATCGGTATTGGTGCTGGAATGATCTGTGAAGCGCTGACGATGTTATTAATCTTGTTATTTTCCTATCCTGATCCACTGGGTGCCGATATTGTTTCGAAGATTGCGCTGCCTATGATTCTGGGTGAAGTCAACATTGGGCTGATTGTGCTCCTGGTGCAGAGTGTCGAAGGGGAAAAAGAGATGATTGCAGCCCGTCAGGCGAAGCTGGCACTGGAGATTGCTAACAAAACCTTGCCTTATTTCCGTTCGATTGATGAGGATTCTCTGCGCAAAATCTGCCGGATTATTCAGGAGGATATTCAGGCTGATGCGGTTGCAATTACGGATACCCGGAATGTACTGGCTTATGTAGGATTTGGTGAGGAACGATATCATATCGGTAATGAAATTATAAGTGAGATGACCAAGCAGACGATATCCAGCGGGGAGATTACGATCAGTAATGATGTCATTGATGAAAAAACACCGGATATCCACTCGCTATTAATCATTCCGCTTAAAGAACGAGGAGACATCACAGGTGCGCTCAAAATCTATTATCGCAAAGCGTACAAAATTACGTATCCATTGCAAACGATGGCTGTAGGTCTGTCGCAGATCATCTCAACCCAGATGGAGGTATCGCGGGTAGAGGAGATCAAGGCTGCTGCCAACAAAGCAGAGCTGCGTGCGTTACAGACAACTATTCATCCTCATTTTCTGTTTAATGCGTTAAATGCGATTGCTTCCTCCATCCGAACCAAACCGGATCGTGCGCGGGAGCTGATTGTGAACCTGTCCGGGTACATGCGTTACAATCTGGAGCTGTCGGATGAGTTAATTGATATTCATAAGGAACTGGAGCAGGTCCGTAATTATGTAGAGATTGAGAAAGCTCGCTTTGGTAGCCGACTGAACGTGATCTATGACATTGATGAGGTCGCGGTGCATATTCCGAGTCTTGTTATCCAACCGCTCGTCGAAAATGCAATTATTCATGGCATTCTCAAGGTCAAAGGACCCGGGACTGTTCGAATTCGGGTACAGGATTATCCGGAGTTTGTACGAATCAGTGTCAGTGATACAGGAGCAGGCATCAGTGCAGATATTATAGACCGGGTTTACCACGACCGTATGCCTGGTAATCAGATCGGGCTATACAATGTGCATCGCCGGGTCAAGCTTATCTACGGACAAGGTGTAACCATTACAAGGCTGGAACAAGGAACGGATATTTTATTTGATGTGCCCAAAGGAGATGTCGTAACAAGGTGATGATGGATCAATGAGAGCTCTTATTGTGGAAGACGAGATTCTGGCAAGTGAGGAATTAAATTATTTAATCCAGGAACATAGCCAGATTGAGGTGGTTGACCGCCTTGAAGACGGGCTGGATGTACTGAAATTTTTGCAGGAACAAGAAGTAGATGTCATTTTTCTCGATATCAATATTCCCTCGTTGGACGGTATGATGCTGGCCCATCATATTGGGAAGTTTGCAACGAAACCTTATATTGTATTTACTACGGCGTATAAGGAACATGCAGCGGAAGCCTTTGAGTTGGAGGCGTTTGATTATATTCTGAAGCCGTATGACGAGAAACGAATTGCTGCAATGCTCCATAAGCTGGAGCTCGCATTCAAACGTGATCATACGCTGATGGAGCAACATGTTGAGGATGGACCAGTTACTATGGTGGACGGATCTACTGCGCAGGGTGAACTGCTACGGGATACGAATTCCCATACGGACAGAAGAATTAATCTGCTGCGGAATGACAATATTATTGTTACGGATACGGCAGACATCTACTATGCGGAAGCGCAAGAGAAAGTGACGAAGGTATATACCAAAAATGGGGAGTTCACCATGCCAGTGAGTATATCGGATTTTCACAGCCGTCTGCCACAGGATACGTTCTTTCGCTGCCACCGTTCGTACGTTGTAAATCTGTCGCAAATCCGTGAAATAGTACCTTGGTTTAACAATACGTATCTGCTCCGTCTGCGCGATTTGGAAGCTGAAGTGCCCGTGAGTCGTGGGAAGGTCAAAGAATTCAGGCAACTCATGCGCATCTAGAAGCATTTCATTCCGCATCTGATGCAACTCATGCTCAAAACGGTGTAATGAATCCCCTTTCATGTATGATTAGCTTGTGAACGCATTCATGTATATGACATCGGCAAAGGGGAGATCACGATGAAAGCAGCAATTTCATCAGCTTCATCAACACCTGAATCAACATTTGCACCTACAAAAATGAACCGCTGGCTTATTGTTTTGGGGACCATCATTGTACAAATGGGTCTTGGAACCATCTATACTTGGAGTTTATTTAATCAACCGCTGTCTGATCGTTTCGGATGGGACGTCAGCTCGGTCGCGATAACTTTTTCAATTACCAGTTTTGCTTTGGCTTTTGCCACATTGTTTGCAGGACGGTTGCAGGAACGTTGGGGTCTTCAGCGCCTGATCCGTGTAGCCGGGGTTGTGCTTGGGCTGGGTCTTATTCTGAGTTCCCAAGTCACTTCGCTAACACTGCTGTACATTTTGGCTGGATTTGTTGTTGGTTTTGCAGATGGTACGGCGTACATTACGTCACTGTCTAATCTGATCAAATGGTTCCCGGAGCGTAAAGGTCTGATCTCGGGGATCTCGGTCGGCGCCTTTGGTACCGGTAGTTTATTGTTCAAATATGTGAACTCGGCATTGATTGGTGCCGTTGGTCCTGCTCAGGCATTTATGTACTGGGGCATTATTGTTCTGGTTCTGGTCGTTGCGGGATCATTCCTGATTCGTGAAGCGGTTGTTCGTGAACAGGCTCCGGCAAGCAAGGAAGGATCCAAACAAGTCGTGGCACGTCATGACTACACGGTGAAAGAGATGCTGCGTACAAAAGAAGCGTACATGCTGTTTGTTATTTTCTTCACGGCGTGTATGAGCGGTCTGTATCTGATCGGTATTGTCAAAGATATCGGTGTACAGCTTGCAGGTCTCGATGTAGCTACCGCTGCGAACGCAGTGGCCATGGTTGCAATCTTTAACACGGCAGGACGTATTATTCTCGGTGCGCTGTCGGATAAAGTAGGACGAATGAAGGTCATTGCTGGTGCGCTGCTTGTTACAGCCGTAGCTGTCATGACACTTAGTCTGGTTCCACTGACCTTCGGAATTTTCTTCGCCTGTGTCGCGGCCGTTGCATTCTGCTTCGGCGGTAACATTACCGTATTCCCGGCGATTGTGGCTGATTACTTCGGACTGAAGAATCAGAGCAAAAACTATGGTGTGATCTATCAGGGATTTGGATTTGGTGCTTTGGCAGGATCATTCATCAGCGCTCTGCTGGGCGGATTCCATCTAACCTTCATCGTGATTGCTGTACTCTGCGCTGTCTCGCTGTTGCTCGCACTGATCATCACCCCTCCAGGTCAAGGTCGTCGTGCACGTCAACGTGAAAAACAGATGAACCTTAACCCTTCATCACGGGCAAGCTAACAACATGCACTGGAATTACGGAACAGAGAATATTTCTTCATCTTAAAAAGCAAATTAAAAAACAAAATAAACAAAGCGGTCTCCAGTTGAGGCCGCTTTTTGGTATCTACAGTTGTCAGATTGCTGACTTGTTGGCCTATCGGACCATCTGGCTGCCTGCAAGCGTGGTGCCCTGTGTGCATTCCATCATTCGCATCTGTTATACTCTAGATGAATTCATCAAGACTAAGACCAAGTTATGTACCCCAGAGGAGGCATATCATGAAGTTCATTAAATACACACAACCTGATTTTGATGATTATTATGCATTGGTTTCCAATATGGAAGTAATGAAACAGATTACAGAACGTGCAATACCGGAGCAAGAGGCGAGAACGCAATTTGAGTCCATGCTGGAGTTTAATGAGCGTTCCACTTGCGGACATTACCGGGTATTTAGTGAAGATGGTGCCGGTGTGGCGTATGCCAAATTGATTCCGGATCAGGAGGACCCGACCAAGGCTGAGATAGGTTACATGATCCTGCCTGAACATTGGGGCAAAGGCCAAGGTACATCCATAGCGTCACGGTTGATTATTCAGGCACAAGCCGCAGGGATTGGATCACTCTATGCAGTTATCGATCCGGCTAACGCTGCTTCCCGCCGGATCTTGACCAGACAGAACTTTGTATCCACCTGGACAGGTGATTACGATGGTCTTCCTGGTGAGATTTTGGAGTTAAATCTTCAAACGAAGCGGTAAAGGAACTGTTCTGAGGGTAATCAGATAATATAGGGCATCTTGCATGAGATGGCTGAAGCTCATTATCACCGTGGGAGTTCACGCATGCACATTTCATGCAAGATGCTTGCTAATATAGAGATGTGGAGGAGATGACATATGAGCAATTCAACCATGGAACGTCTGAATGCATTGCTGCCGGAGTGGCTGGAGACCAGTCGTTTGCACACTGGGCAGGGTAAAGTGGCTTCTTATATTCCAGAGCTTGTCAAAGCCTCTCAGGATGAGCTTGGTATACATATCATGGACGCCGAAGGGAACCATGTGTCGGCAGGGGATTGCGGTGTCCCATTTACGATGCAAAGTATCTCCAAAGTATTTACCCTTATTCTGGCCCTGATGGATCATGGGGAAGAAGCGGTTTTCTTTAATGTAGGAAAAGAACCGACAGGCGACGATTACGATTCGATGATCAAGCTTGAATTGGTTGAACCCGGTATTCCATTTAATCCATTAATTAATGCAGGTGCGATTACGGTGTCCTCGCTTGTTGGAGGAGACTGTAAGGAAGAGAAATCACGCCGCATTCTGGAGTTTTTCCGCAAACTGGCGAATAATGATCAGCTGGGCTATAACGAAGAGGTATTCGAGTCCGAATCAGAGAGCGGTCACCTGAACCGTTCACTTGGTTATTTTCTGAAGCATAATGGTGTAATCAAGGATGACGTGGAAGATGTACTCGCCGTGTATTTCCGTCATTGCTCCATTGAAGTCACCTGTGCAGATTTGGCGCGAATGTCACTCGTTCTGGCCTATAATGGAACAGATCCAATTACGGGAGAAGAACTCATCCCTCGTCGCTATGTTCAGATTGCCAAAACCTTTATGACGACCTGTGGGATGTACAATGCTTCAGGCGAATTTGCCATCGAGGTAGGTTTGCCCGCCAAGAGTGGTGTATCTGGAGGCATCTTGACCCTTGTACCAGGACAATTCGGCATTGGTCTTGTAGGCCCGGCTCTGAATCGCAAAGGCAACAGTATTGCTGGCGTGCATCTGCTCGAGCGTCTGTCCAAGGAATTCGACTGGAGCTTTTTCTAAAAGTTTTTCAGAAAAAAGAAGCTGTACCCTTATATGTAGCCGATGAATCACGTATCTGATATTTTGCTTCTTTAGAACGAAGTGAATGTTCGGGATATGTTTCGTCGGCTGTTTTTGGTATTCATCAGGATGTGTAGGAAGGCAGTCCTGCATGGTAACGACGATGCTGCATCTATCATGGAACATCCACAACATCGAGGTGGGTATATACGCCTTCATTTATTAATTCATTCATTGGCAAGCGCCACATCCGTAATGAGGTTCATCTGAATATCCCGGGACCCATCTTCCATCAGTAGTCTGAGGGTCCGGGCAGGACGGTCCAGCCGAAGCACCTGCCCCGTGTAACGGATATCGTCATGTTCGTGAAACAACGTAATAGTGACCCTATCTCCAAGCATCATCGAGTTGCTGAGCAAACGGGACATTTCTTCCGCGGCCTGGGCATCCAGGGATGGGCGGGTACGAGGAGCAAGTTGTTCCTGATGAAGAATATAGGCTTCCCGGTGTTCGGGGAGCATCATGCGTGAGGACTCGAAGATACCGTTTTGCTGCAATTTTTTACTCATTTATAATGACCTCCAATTTTATGAGAACGTTCATGGGCTTGCGCGGACGAGCAGAGGGAGGATGCCCGCATGATGGCGGTATCTCCGTACCTGCGCTTGATATCATCCGTGGCACGCTCCAGTTCTCGTTTGCGTTCACGGTCATCAAACCAGGACAGCTGTACTTCAGAATCGGGTACAAGTCCGGTCAATGACACGCTGATGCGGCGGATGGGTAATCCGTCCCAATGGCGCAGGAACAGAGCTGCTGCCGCATCGTATACTTCATCCGTAATGTTGGTGGGTTCATTCACCTTCATCTGGCGGGAGAAACCGGTTGGCCGATCATAATCCTGTCCGCGACAACCAACCGAGACCACATGGCCCATGAGTGATTTGTCCCGGGAACGTCGACTGACGAGTTCCGCCAGTTCAAGCAGTACCACTTTGATATCTTCCCAGGAGTCATAGTCCCGGGGCAGCGTCATCTGATGTCCGATTCCCTGCTGCTGATGAGCATAGGTCCCGGGTTTGACCGGGGAATCGTCAATACCGCGAGCAATACGCCACAGTACCTCGCCATTCACACCCCAACGTTCTCTCAGTCGGGACAGTGGGGTCTGGGCAAGATCACCGATCGTATGGACGCCCATCTTGTAGAGATGCTGCGCCATGCGGGAACCGACCATGAACATGTCTCGCACAGGCTTCTCCCAGATGGTTGAAGGCAGATCTTTGCGAGGTAGCGTACAGATGCCTCCAGGGACTTTTTTGGCATACAGATCACAGGCCATTTTGCTAACGACCTTGGTATCACTGATACCGATTCGAATGTACACACCCGTCTCATCCATCACCCTCGATTGAATGCTGCGGGCAATCGTCTCGGGGCTGCCGAACAGATCCAGGCTTCCGGTGACATCGAGAAACTGTTCGTCAATACTATAGGGTTCCACCAGATCGGTGTAAGACTGAAGGATACGCGTAATATGAAGGGACACCTGAATGTACTCGGCCATCCGGGGGCGAACAACAACAACATCCGGACATTTGGCGAGCGCTTCGCCCAGTCGTTCTGCTGTCGTAATTCCATAGGACTTGGCGAGTGGACAGGCCGCAAGAATAATGCCCGAACGGCGCGCCGGATCTCCCGCAACAACGAGGGGGCGATCCTTGTATTCAGGGTGTGCAGACTTCTCCACACTGGCATAGAATGACTGGCAGTCTGCCAGCATGATGACACGTCTGTCTTGGCGGGGCATAAGACTTCTCTCCTTATTCGTGATGCTAAGCTCTTATGTTAAGAAGCAATTATATTCATTTGAACATCGATAATTAACAGTTTATTTACAGTATGGAACAAGTGTTCTTGTTTATAAGCATATCCGACAATTCGAAATGCGGCAACCGGAATTATTTTGCAAATTGGACACAATTATGGGTTAGCTATATTAGAGGCAGAAATTAGGAAATAAGATGTGCTTTTTTACATTTAATGTGAGAGATCCATGACTTCCGGGTGATGACCGGGCGTTCATTTGGGTTTTTGTAAAAGGGTTATAAATGGGCACAGTCCTATAGAGGGGGACTGATGTCCTTTTTTGATTTTCTGCATTTTTCAGAAAACCTTGATGTGACGCGGAATATCGCTGATGCGTTATCGGACTATAGTATCAATTTTGTAATCTTTATGGTTAATACTGTAAAAAGGTCCGCAACTTTAAAATATAACTCGCGTTTAATGGGGTATGTGTTCAAACGGCAAACGTTGCCTGTACCCGCGTTGCACATAACAATAAAGGTTCCAGAAGTGCAAGATCAGCAGGGTATCTAATCCATGCGATTCCAGCAAATATTAGTGTTTGGGAATCAGACGTATCCTGGAGGCTTTCGGGTGCTAGTTGATGGCGCTTTTTACGAATTATGGGCAGAATGTTCCATTTCATGTTTGCTTCCATCAGCCTAGTTACAAATGCAGAGTCTTAGCGCTATAGTGAGAACTACACCGCTGACATCTCTACCAAGCGGACATCCGAAGCGGAAAGATTCGTAAACTTCATGTTGGACCATTCGATGTTGAAGCAGGATGCATATTAGAGAGGTGAGCAATCTAAAGACATGAGCAGACAAAGACGAAGACGCTGGCTATTAACGGTGTTGACAGGAGCAGTGGTGGTGACCGGTGGGATATTTGCCGGATGGCACTATATGCAACCCAAGCTCGTTACGTACACAGCGGAGAACGGCACGGAGATGAAATTCAAGACCGATGGAGACCGGTTCATGGAATACGGGCCAGATGGAACGTGGAGGGAGATGTTCGTCAAAGGTGTTAACCTGGGCGCAACTTCACCGGGGCATTACCCGGGAGAATTCCCGCTGACCAAAGAGGATTACTTGCGGTGGTTCCAGCAGATCGAGGATCTGGGAGCCAATGTAATCCGGGTATACACGGTTCACGAACCGATTTTCTACTCCGCATTGGTCGAATATAACCGCGGCCGGGAGCAACCGTTATATTTTATACAGGGCATATGGTCACCTGAAGAAGAGCTGATTGAGAAACAGGATGCCTATGCAGCCCATATTGAGCAGACGTTCAAGCAGGAGATTGAAAAGGCCGTATCTGCTGTCTATGGCGATGCGGACATTCCTGCCAAGCAGGGAGAGTCCAGCGGCAAATACAAAACGAATGCAGGAAAATACCTGATGGCCTGGCATGTGGGGACGGAATGGGACCCGGCGATGGTAGACAACACAAACGCAAAACATGCAGACGTGCCGCAGTACAAGGGAGCTTATTTCTCGGCGAGTCCAGAAGCGTCACCGTTCGAGAACTGGCTCGCAGAGTTACTGGATCATACGGCGGTCCTGGAGAAGAAGTATGGATGGGAACATCCGATGACCTTCACCAATTGGGTAACGACCGATGTGCTGGATCATCCCGGCGAGCCGCTGTATGAAGAGGATCTCGTCAGTGTAGATGCCCGACATATTCAGCCGGAGGCATGGCAGGGAGGTTATTTTGCAGCCTACCATGTGTACCCGTATTACCCGGATCTGTTCCATATCGATAAAACACTCCAAACGATCAAGGATGAGAACGGTGAGTACAATACGTACAAAAGTTATCTGCGCAAGCTGAAAGCCGAGTTTTCCGATATGCCTGTAATGATTACAGAGTATGGCGTACCCTCTTCTCTTGGTATTTCCCATCTGGGTATGGGCGGACGGAATCAGGGTGGACATAACGAAGTAGAGCAGGGAGATATTGACGCGTCACTGACGCAGGATATCTATGATGAAGGGTACTCGGGAGCAATTGTGTTCATGTGGCAGGATGAATGGTTCAAAAAAACATGGAACACGATGCCACTGGAAATCCCGGCTGATCGCCGTGCATATTGGCTGAACGTACTGACAAACGAGAAGATGTTTGGCCTGCTTGCCATGGACCCCGGTAAACAGGAACAGTTGACCATCGACGGATCACTGGATGACTGGGATGATCTGAAGGATGAAGAGGTCACGACCTGGCAGGGCCAAGTGGACGGCATTCAGGAAATGAAGATGACCCATGATGAAGCCTATCTGTATATTGGGCTGACCTTGGATCAACCGTTTGACCCGGCTAAGACAGTGCTACGAATTGGGACCGATACACTTGCTGGAGGCAGTCAGCCTGACAAGTTACTCCCGGGCCGGACGCTCAGTGATGGTCTTGAGACGGTGATTACACTGGGGCAGGATGAAGAATCACAGGTGGAGATTGCTAAGGATTATGACTTTAATCAGCGTCTGTACGGCAGAGAAGGATACGACATGCTGCCAGATCAGCAGTCCGATTCCGCAGATCCGTTCCACCCATGGAATCTGGCAGTCAGCCTGAGGATGACACCGCCGGATACTCGATCTGCTCAACCGTTCATGAATGAAAAGGTCGGAACATTGAAACGGGGAACGACAGCTCCCGGCCAGTCCGATACGGATTCATTAACGGCATGGCAGTATAACGGCAATCAGGTGGAGATGCGAATTCCCTGGATGCTGCTTGGGTTCGGTGATCCGAGTTCGCTGCAAGCGATCGACTATGGACCGCTCAAGAATGGACGTGAGTTCTCCACAGTTACTGTGGAAGGCATTACCCTCATTCCGTGGTTAACGGACCGCGCCACGAAGAAAGTATCCTGGCCTGGGGGTGAACAGACGACCCTGGATCTGAAGACATTGCCCGTATATAGCTGGCAGCCTTGGGAGCAGGTGCAGTATAGTGAACGGCTGAAGATAAGCTACGAAAAAATGAAGAAGAGCTATGAAAAAATTCCTAGTTTTCAGATCGAATAAATAAGTATAAAGGAGGACCTTTTCACATGTTTCCAAGTTTGGCTTTGGCCTATCTGTTTTTGTACATCTGTATCGCACTTGTTGTTGTAGGCGTCATCGTATTGTTTGCCATGAAAATGTCCCACAATGGCAAACGACGCAAGACGGCGTTTTATGAATTGAAGCAGCGTGACTACTTCACCTATCTGCAAACAGCTTTGACCGAGAATAGTCCACTCAAATTGCCGCCAGGCAAGCTGGCTCCGCTGGAACGCAGAGTCATTCAGGACAGGCTGATTGAATGGATCGACCAGTTCAAGGGTGAGTATCGCGACAAATTAATCGCACTGTGCCGTGAAGCAGGGTTCGTAGAGCATGATCTGAAGGAACTGGGCCGTCTGCGTTATGGTCGCCAGATTGATGCAGCTTATCGCTTGGGTGGCATGCGTTGTCCCGAAGCTGTTCCGGGTTTGATGGAATTGCTGAAGGATGAGAAACCGGGCCCGATGGCCATTATGATTGGTCGATCCATCTCCAGATGTACGACTCGGCAAGGTGAACTGAAAGACATGCTGGCATTGCTGTTAACCAAAGGCAAGTCCATTCACCATCTGGTAGCCGATATTCTGCTCGAAACGAGTCTGGATACGAGCAGAATTCTAATTGAATTGCTGGAAGACCGGAATCCTGATTTTGTCAAAGTCGGACTGGTTGCCATGTGGGGACAGGCTGTACCTGAAGTGATGCCTGCACTGGACAGACTGGTAGGCGCAGAGCATCAGGATGTACGTGCCGAGGCGGTGAAGCTGTATCTTAGCGCAAGTCCGGCACTCCGGGATGAGACCATTCTGAAGCTGATCCAGGACCCCGATCCGGAAGTTCGCGCCGAAGTGGTACAAGCGCTTGGTTCGAAGCATGCATCTGGCAGTATTCCATTGCTGCGCAAAGCGCTGCGGGATGAGGACTGGAGAGTTCGATATAACAGTGCGGAGAGTCTGAGCAAGCTCGGTGATCCGGGATTCGAAGCACTGTGTCAGGCTGCGGTGCAAGGTACAGTTGCTGAGCGCGAGATTGCGATGCAGCAGATTGAGAGCACCATGCAGCATACGAGAAACGATGACAGAGCTGTAGAGCAGATGATTGCACATAACAAAAAAAGACTGCTATACGATCGTTATTTTGGCCCTGTCCGAGAGAACAGAACCAGCAAGAAACGCACAGGTGTCGCTACGGTAGGAGGGGATTACACTGCTTAGGGATCTACTATTAATCTACGGCATGGTCGCAATCTACTATGTTGTTTTTGTAAATACGCTCTATTTTTCCATTCTGGCTTTATCGTTCCGTAATATCTGGACGATCTTCCGACGGTCGCATTATTCCAAATACAATACATTGTCAGGCTCGGAACTGGTGCCTTCGGTCTCTCTGCTGGTACCGGCGTACAACGAGGAACTGACGATTATTGAAAATGTGAACTGTCTGATGACGCTGAATTATCCAACGTATGAAGTCATTGTTGTAAATGATGGCTCCAGTGATGCGACACTGAATATCCTGTTGAAAGAATATCGTCTGAAGCCAGTACCCAATACGAAGATTCGGGGCAAGATTGCCTGTCAGAAAATTCGTGGGATCTACCACAATCCAGAGTTCCCTGATCTGTATGTCATTGACAAGGAAAACGGCGGTAAGGCCGATTCCCTCAATGCGGGGATCAACCTGTCCCATTATCCGTTGATTTCTTCCATCGATGCCGATTCGTTGCTGGAGAAGGATGCCCTGATCCGCATGGCACGCATGTATATGGAGAATCCGGAAGAGACAGTAGCCATCGGTGGAGATGTAAGGATCGCTAATGGCTGCAAAATTGAAAACGGGGCAGTGCAAGATGTATCACTGCCACGCAAGATCTGGCCGATGTTCCAGTCCATTGAATATCTCAAAGCCTTCCTGGGCGGACGGATTGGCTGGAGTCACATGAACGGTCTGATCATTGTCTCCGGTGCCTTCGGCATGTTCCGCAAGGACGCTGTTATCGCCGTGGGTGGATACCGGGATGGTTATCCTGGGGAAGACATGAACATTATCATCAAGCTTCACCGTTACATGCTGGAAAACAAATTGAAGTATCGTGTTGCCTTCTGTCCTGAGGCCGTATGCTGGACGCAGGCACCGGATTCCTACCGGATCTTGTCCAGTCAGCGCAAGCGCTGGGGCCGTGGGAACCTGAAGAACATGCTGGAGAATCGGGGCATGCTGTTCAATCCGAAATATAAGGTTATGGGTATGGTGACCATGCCATATAACGTCCTTTTTGAAGCGCTCAACCCGTATTTCCGGATTACCGGACTTCTGGCTCTCGCTGGATATGTACTTCTGGATATGACACAATGGCCGATTCTGGTTCTGTTCGGACTGCTGAACTTTGTGAGTGGTTATCTGCTGAGTGTAGGCGCACTTGTTCTGGAGGAGATTGCTTTCAAGCGTTACAACAAACTCTCCGATCTGGTCAAAATGCTCGTCTACTCCGCGCTGAAATTCGTGGGTTACCATCAGCTGGGCGTACTGTGGAGATTGCAGGGACATGTACAGTTCATGCAAAACAACAACTCATGGGGTACCATGACACGGCAAAGCTGGTCCGAGGATGAGAAGAAAACAAGCGAAGCCGCTTGATTAAAGAATAATCAAAGCAATTATATGTCCAACTAGACATTTACACGATAACGGAGAGGGCAGAAAAAGCCTGTAGAAGCGAAGCGTGCACCTAAAAGCTTTCTGAAAGAAAGCTGCATCGAAAGCATACCTTTATCCCCGGATTTCCCCTTGTATAAAGGAATCAAAAAATCTGGGGATAACAGTGATCGAAAGGCTGTTCTGTCATCGGAGTGTCAGTGTAAATAATATTTTTTGGACTTATATAGATAATCGAGGAGAAGGGTGGAAAAGAACATGCCAAATACGGCGACATTGCAGCGTGAGGCTGCCGTTAATGTGTACCGAAGTGTAGAACAGGGTTTGAAGGAAACGGGTGCCGAAACATGCGGCTTAATGTTCATCCATTGTGCAGGAAACTCTCAACCTGAGCAGCAGGTCAGGACACATCTGGAGCAGACGAGCGGGACAGCCTTCCAGGTGTGGAAGGATGGGGCCACTCAGGCGATTGCCGTCCTGCTGCCAGGGTTGTCACTGGATGAAGTTCATTATGAAGGACTTCGGATCAAACATGAGTTGCAAGAGACCGTACCCGGTGCCGATCCACAGATTACACTGGCCAGTTTCCCGGAAGGGGAGCGCCCTTCGAAGGCAACCATTCAGCATATGGCTGAATCCTCGAAGCTCGTAGATTCGTCGGAAATTCATATCTACACGCTGGACACTACAGCGGACGAGCCGGAACGCATTTTGATTGTGGACAACGATCCTACGGTACGCGAATTCCTGCAATTGCGGTTGAAGATGCAGGGGTACGAAACCTATGAAGCTGTCGATGGACTGGCTGCACTGGAGTTGATCGAGAAGGTTACACCAGACCTGGTGCTCACGGAGCTGAATCTGTATGGCATCGACGGTCTGCCGTTCATCCATCATATCCAGAACCTGGAGATGGAGCAGCCGCCCAAAATTGTCGTGTTGACCGAACAACGTGTCGAGCAGACGATTAGTCAATGTTTCCGCAGCGGCGTGGATGATTACATGACCAAACCGTTTTCGCCTGTAGAGCTGGATGCCCGAATCAGACGCTGCCTGCATTAGAAGATAGCTTGAATAAGCTGATTGTGTGAAGTGCAAAGAAAGAGCTTTTTTGACACTATGAATCAGATAGATTAGAGCAACATTTAGAGCACAGACACTCATCTATTTATATGGATTTTAAGCATCAACAAAATACACTGCCCGGAGGGAATATCATGGAGAATCAACAATTCCACACATTACTGAATGCGATTGAAAATAAAGAAGCTGTACTCGGCGTCGTCGGGCTCGGTTACGTAGGACTTCCACTTGCCGTGGAAATGGTCAATCAAGGTTTCACGGTAATCGGAATTGATCTGGATGCGTCCAAAGTAGAAAGTATCTATCAAGGAGATTCCTATATTCACGATATTTCGTCTGATGAGTTGAAAAAAGTAATGCAAAGCGGTCGTTTCCAGCCAACGACAGATTACAGCATGCTGCGTGTGATTGACGCACTCAGTATCTGCGTACCAACACCGCTTAGTGAGAATCAGGACCCGGATACGTCTTACATCGAGACTGTTGTAGATCAGATCAAACTGCATATGAAACCAGGTATGCTGATTACCTTGGAGAGCACCACTTATCCAGGTACAACCGAAGAACTGATCCAGCAGCAGCTGGACAAGATCGGACAAGAAGCAGGTAAAGACTATTTCCTCTGCTTCTCGCCTGAGCGTGTGGACCCGTCGAACGGACGTTTCACCACATTTAATACGCCGAAAGTAATCGGGGGCACAACTGAAGCTTGCTTGAAGCTCGGAACAGCGCTATATAGCAAATATGTAGAAACCGTAGTACCGGTATCTTCACCAAAAGTGGCTGAGATGTCCAAACTGCTGGAGAACACATTCCGCAGTGTGAACATTGCCTTTGTAAATGAAATGGCGATGATGTGCGATCGTATGGGCATTGATATCTGGGAAGTTATTGACGCGGCGGCGACGAAACCATTTGGTTTCATGCCATTCTATCCAGGCCCAGGCATCGGTGGACACTGCATTCCGCTTGATCCGATGTACCTGTCATGGAAGGCCAAAGGTTTCCGTTTCTATAGCAAATTCATTGAGCTGGCGCAATCTACCAATGACAACATGCCATATTATGTGTTGAACAAAACGTCAACGATTCTGAACGAATACGCCAAATCCGTACGTAAATCCAATATTCTGCTCCTCGGTATGTCGTACAAACCGAATATTGCCGACCTGCGTGAATCACCAGGACTGGAAGTATATGAACTGTTCAAGGAAAGTGGAGCTAACGTAAGCTACTACGACCCACATGCGGATTCCTTCCAGGACAAACATGGCGAGACCGTACACAGCGAAGTGTTCAATCTGGAACAGTTCAAGAAGTACGATTGCATCGTGCTGATCACCAACCACAGCGATTTGCCTTACTTTGATATTGCCGAGATGGGTGTACCGATTCTGGATACACGTAATGCGTTCCGTTCGTACACACATCCGCATATCTACAAGATTGGTCACTCGGTACAGCATCCTGTGCTTGAACCAAGTGAAGCGTTGCTCGTCTGAGGAAATATATGAGGCAACGGGGCAAACTGGTGGGTATGGCGAAATGGGCCATCCTGGCTGTGGTGTTGTGCCTGCTGCTTCTGTCCTGGATGTTCAAATGGTTCCAGGCGGAGGAGCATAAAGCGACCTGGCTGTGGGACGCGTCCATTATTGCAGAACAAACGCCTGAGATTATTGCCTTTTCCAAAGAACAGGGCGTAGATACCATCTTCCTGCAAATCCAGGATGAGGTGCCTGCCGCAACATACCGCAAATTCATTGCGGCTGCAGGGCAGGCTGAGATTGAAGTGCATGGACTTAACGGTCATGCCGACTGGGCTTATGAGGAAAAGCTGGATGAAGGGCTTGCTTTTATCGAGCGAGTACGAGCATACAATGCAGCTTCGGCCAAGAATGAACGTTTCGAAGGCATTCAACTGGATGTGGAGCCGTATCAGCTGAAGCGCTGGGAGAACGAGGAGAGCAGCGTCATTGCAGAGTGGCAGAACAACATGAAGGCCTGGACAAAAGCCGGCGAGGATGCCGGACTGTACATGAGCGCTGCCATTCCGTTCTGGCTTGATGCCCGTCAGTCGGCTGAAGGTGAGGGTACATTCAGTCGCTGGGTCATTTCCCACTTCGATGCGGTAGCTATTATGGCTTACCGGGATAGTGGGCAGCAGATGTATGATCTGTCCAAGGAAGAACTGGACGAAGCCGATGATCTCGGCAAGAAAGTCTGGATCGGAGCGGAACTCGCGGATACACACGAGGGGGATCACCTGACCTTTTTCCGTAAACCGGTTAGCAATATGAATGAAGAGATGGCGAAGGTGTTTGATCTCGGTTCCTCTCATTCTTCATTTGCAGGTGTAGCTGTGCATCATTATGAAGCATGGTATGCGAAGGAGAATGGCATTCCGCTTGCACGTAAGGATGAGGAGAAGGAATAGCGTTAAGCGAGAACATGCATAAACAAGACATACAGTTACAACATACAAGACGAGTTTCAACGTTATTTATCCATCCCTTTTGAGCAAAAGGAATTCGTTCCTTCCGTCTGTAGCTCAAAAGGGTTTTTTACATAAGACAGTTAGTGGAAAAATTAATCATAGTAGCTTGAGCTTAAGGACAGTACTTTCTTTTTCTGTACCCCAATGTGAGATTACCTTTTAGTTGTTTCAGTGAATAAATCTATATAAGTATTATTTTTCTATCATATGGATAGCGAACAGTTATTTGGAATAGTGATTATCAAAAAAAGGGATACATCCTAAAAATCCGAATCCAAGCTATAGTACTTAATAGGACTTAAATCATATATAAGCCAATAGTAAAGCTTCATTCGATTCAAATTATCTGGGGTGGAATACGGGGTTTGATATCGAAACCTAATAATATCCTTTTTTGTTATTATTAATAGGCGTATTCTACTATTTACATATATTTTATATTGTAATATTATTCCTTTATCGACATCGGCCGAAGTTCGAAATATACTCATTTTGGAGATAAATAATGAAAAAAACAAAATTGTTAACTAGTTTCTTGTTGCTAATGATCTTCTCTATTTTTTCTATCGGTATGGCTAGTGCAGAAACTACTACATATGCCGAACAACAAATTACTGACTCTCCCACAGTGAGAGCCTCAGAATTTAATAACACTAATAATGTAATCACAGAACAGAAGGATGACTCCGTAGGAGTATTCGCAATACCGGATGAATATTATCCAGGAACTTCTACACCTATTCGTGTTGGTGACGTACTAGTAACCAACAGTACTAGTTCAAAAGGTCTGACAGGACATGCTGGCATTGTAACGGATCTTGGAGGAAGTGTTGTCTCAATTGGTGGTTACGACTTGCCACTAGAGAAAATTTCTATTTCTACATGGAAAAGCAGAAACAAGAATACCAAGATTATGCGTTATACAAATTCAAGTGTAGCTAGCAAAGCGGGTGCATGGGCTGCTTCCTACTATACAAATTATAAAAGTGTGGTAAAATATGGTTTGATAAACACAATTGGATCCTACGAAAAGGAAACATATTGCTCTAAAATTGCTTGGGATGCTTATTATTTTGGTGGAGGAGTATCCATTGATGGACATGGACCATTTTGGAGTGGTATTTATGGCCCCTATCATTTTCTGAATGAAAAAGGTTTCTCATTGGCTGGTTCTTGGGGAAGTAACTTCTAAATAGTTCAAATAGTTCAAATAGTTCAAATATTTCTTATATTCACAGTTAAGCTCCCTTTGGGGCTTAACTGTGAATTATTTCTAGTTTCAACTCTCATAATAGGAGGACTTTATATGACTAAAAGAATTAAAATCAGTTTGCTATCTATTCTAGCGTTAGTTGTAGTTATATCAGGATGGGGATATTTAAGTTTATTTGGTAATCCAATCAAAAAAAATGATGCTGAAGAGAAAGTGAGAGCCTATTTAATTCAACAAAAAGGCTATTCACCTGAGGAGCTTAAAGATATATCCGGCACGTATTCCTTCAAAAGCTCAGAAGCTCCTTATGGTGCTGCCGTAACATTCGCTGACGAGCCTAATGATAAGTATCAATACATCATTTTCAAAGACGGGAATATTGAACAGTTCAGCTCTTCAAGTGACAATCCAAAGCATCAAGAGCTTATGAACTAGATAAAATATTTGAAATATAGCAAAATTCACTTTTTTTCTTACCCTTTGAAAGTCACAAAGAAGGGATAAATAGCGAATTATACAAATATAGTACAGATTAAAGTAGTGATTATTTTTTTATAATGTAATTTATTGTGTTGGCATGTGTGTTCTCAAGTGAATTCAGATTTTTTAAAGGGATACCGCTTTATTAGGGGAGATCCCTCAGGAATTTTCTTACTTTAGTTCAGTAAATCGATCTAAACACGTTCAGTAAGATTTTTCCTTTAAATTACTAAGCACCAATTTGTGTTTCGTTATTGTCTCAACTATTTATACAGGGTAGTTCTGAACGAAAATGAATCTCCTATAGTTGAGACACACAGGATTTATACATATGAATGAAATGTGAATCTACCAGCTGTAACTCCTAAACTTGAATTTTGTTTCATTATATGTAAGGTTATATTCATTTTTCTTATATACACATATTGTTTAGTGTTGCTAACCTATATGTAGGAGCGTTAATTACAATTATATAGTTCAAAAATAAGGCAAGTTCACGGTCAAATGATCGAAGGAACTTGCCTTTGATTGTTTCTAGCCATATCAATAAACAGATTCCACTTTTCTTTATGGACTTACTCTTTACTGCTCTCCGCTGTGCGATAGCGATTGGGCGGCAGCCCGACTTGCTTTTTGAACGCTTTGGAGAAGGAGAACAAGTCCGGGTAACCTACGGAATGAGCCACTTCGGTTAAGCTTAGCGGCGTCTGCACGAGCAGACGTTTAGCCTGATTCATTTTCAATTGTTGGATATATTGTACAGGGGACAGACCATAGGCTTTGCGGAACTGTTTGGCAAAATGGGTTCGATCCACACCCGCATGAGCGGATACACCTTCCACGGAGATGCCGCCTGCAAAATGAATGTCCATGTATTCCTTGCCTTTCTGGAGCCAAGATGTGGCTGAATCCGGTTGCAATCCTTTGGTTGCCGGGGAACGGGCTATGCGGTCAAAGAGGGTTAGAAACCGGGTGAGTCGTCCCAGATCACTCGCTCCGTCCTGCGGTTTGCGAACATCCTCCATGAACGAGCGCATGGCACTTGCAGTCTCCGGCGTCAGTACACCTGAACGATACGGTGAATCGGGTGTAAGTCCAATTCGAAATAGCAGTTCGGCTGCATGTGCACCGTCAAAGGCAATAAATATTTTCTGCAACGTGTCTTCCGGGTTCGTCCAGTACTCATGAGTTACATGTGGAAACAGACAGAACGCATCCCTTGCTCGAAGGGCGTGACGCTGTCCGTCTTGTATGAATGTACCTTCCCCCTCCAGCACAAACAGCAAATAATGATAAGGTGTGGTACGAGGGCCAATATGATAGTTGGTCTTGGCTATATTACGGCCAATACGAATCGGCCAGGCGCCACCAGCTTTCTCGAATTCAGATGGAGTGAAGAAAATAATATCCAAAAACTCATGGTGGTCCTCCTTCATGCTCTCGGTCATCAGGAACACCTCTTTATTGTATAAGTATCGTAGATACGATCTAAAAGTTTCGCTTATAACCTATTATACAGGTGGGTTTTATACATATTCAAGATCAGGAAGACCTAAATCTGAGAAAAGACCACAAAATGACAAAATGAAATTGCCGCGAAATGACATTGATCACAGACAAATCAATTGTTATGATGTCCATACCTATTAAACCAAGTTAATTAATCGGCATTTGGATATGTGCTTTGAAAATGAATTAGAAATTAGGCACACTTTAAAAATAAGTTTCAAACGAGTGCAAACGTAGTGGAGGGGACGAAATCGATTCTGAAGAAACGTAGTGTTCACCTTTATCTCCGGATTTTCCCTTTGAAAAGGGAATCAAAAAATCTGGAGATAACAGTGATCGTAAGAACGATTCGTAACCGGAACGGCGGAGTGGCAGAACAGTGATCTTATTTTTAACATGAGACTTTATTTATTCATAGAAGGGACTGACTTTTGTGAGCGAACAGGAAGATATGAAGTTTGGATGGTTTTTGCCTACAGCAGGGGATGGTAAGTATGTAGGGGTTGCCCCGGAGCGGGAGCCAAGTCTTGATTATCTGGTCGATGTGGCACAGACAGCGGAGAAGGCAGGATTTGAATTTGTGCTGATTCCGACAGGGGGAGCCTGTCTGGACGCGTGGGTGGTCGGCTCAGCAGTAATGAGTCACACGAAGACATTGCGTCCCCTTGTGGCCATTCGCCCGGGTTTGGTTACACCCGTACTCGCTGCACGCATGGGAGCGGCATTGGATCAGCTATCTGGTGGTCGCGCTATGATCAATGTGGTGACAGGCAGTTCTGTTCGAGATCTGGAGGAACTCGGCGATCCACTGGCACATGCGCATGATGAACGGTATGTACGGGCGAGCGAGTATATGGAAGTGATGAAGCGTTCATGGACTCAATCGACAGGATTGAATCTGACGGAGTTTGCCGGAAGTAGTTCAAAATCTGGTGCAGACGCACCCAGCGATCCCAATCCTGAATTCAACGGTCAGTATTACAACTTCAAAGGACCAGTAGGCATGCCGGAGACGGTGCAAAATCCGCATCCACCATTCTATCTGGGAGGAAGTTCTCCGATTGCCAAAAAGGTCGCTGTTGAACATGCAGATACGTTCCTCATGTGGGGTGAGCCTCATGACTGGATTCAGGAGCAGATCGAAGAGATTGAGGTCATTCGTCAGCAGGTGAAAGAGGAAACGGGACAAGATCGTCAGCTCCGTTACGGCATGCGTGCTCAGGTACTCATTCGGGATACCGAAGAAGAAGCATGGGCAGCAGCTTGGGAGATTATTAGCAAAGTACCACCAGAAGCGATTGAGAAAGCCAAAGCCGCTT
Organism: Paenibacillus sp. FSL M8-0212; assembly: GCF_038004645.1. Taxonomy (NCBI): domain Bacteria; kingdom Bacillati; phylum Bacillota; class Bacilli; order Caryophanales; family Paenibacillaceae; genus Paenibacillus; species Paenibacillus sp. FSL M8-0212. The sequence goes on from NZ_JBBORP010000001.1 coordinate 4,894,196, forward strand.
TTGCCGAAACGGATGCAACCAACCAACGCAGACAGAATGAGCTACGGGAACTGTCCGAGAAGCAGCAGTTTGTCGTAGGTCCCAACCTGTGGACAGGCTTGTCCGTTGTGCGTTCCGGCGGTGCGATCCTCATTGTGGGTACAGCCGAACAGGTCGCAGAGCGTTTGATGGAATATGGAGATCTGGGCGTGACAACCTTCATTTTATCCGGTTATCCGCATCTGGAAGAGGCCGAAATCTTCGGCCGGACCGTGATGCCGATCATTCGCGAGAAATGGAAAACAAGACAGAAGCAACACTCAGTTACTACTAACTAAGTTACTACCAACTCTAAGTAAGTGCCCCTTTTTTTACACTTTAACGGAGAGGGCAGAACCGATCTGAAGAAGCGGAGCGCTCGCCTTTATCCCCGGATTTTAACCATTGAAAGAAATGATTCAAAAAATCCGGGGATAACAGCGATCGGAAGATGGTACTGCACTCGGAGTGCCCCGTGTAAAAACTTTCGTGCAACTTACATTAATCATCCTCAGGAGGTCGTCTTTCATGAAAAAAAATAAAAAATTGATCCTGCCGCTTGTCAGTATGCTGGTGATGTCCATCCTGCTGTCAGCTTGCGGCGGTGGGGATAACGCGTCATCTGGAGAGAACGGATCCTCGGGTTCAGGCAAGGTTACGATCAGCTTCATGCACTGGCGTGGAGAAGATGTGGAAGCACTCAACAAGACCATTGACGCATTTGAAAAAGAAAACCCGAATATTAACGTGGAGATGCAGACACTGCCCTCCGATCAATATCAGTCCACCGTTCAATCCAAAATCAGTGACGGTTCGGTAGGGGATGTATTTGCATCCTTCCCGGGTGCACAGTTCGAAGCTTTCACCAAAGCCGGCTTGTTCACTGATCTGACTGGATCCTCGTTCCTGTCGGCCTACAATTCAAAGCTGATTGAATCAGGACAGCACGATGGCAAGCAATATGCGATTCCGTACCAACTCGTATATAACGATCCAATCTATAACGTAAAACTGTTTGAACAATACGGCTTGACGCCGCCGACCGATTGGGAAGGCTTCCTGGCCCTTTGCCAGAAGCTGAAAGACAATGGCATCATTCCGATTGCCTTTGCCGGAGCAGACATTGGCCCAGGGCAATTCATGAATACGATGGTGATGAACAATGCACCGAGTGACGACATTTTTACCAAAGTGGAAGCTGGGGAAGCCAAACTGACGGATGAGTTTTGGGTGAAAACGTTGACTCAAATCAAGGAACTGAACGATAAAGGTTACTTCCAGCAGGATGCACTGGGTACAAAAGACCCTGCGGCTGGCGCACTGTTTATCCAAGAGAAAGCAGCGATGCTGGCAAGTGGATCGTATCAATTGGCTCAGAACAAGCAGCAGAATCCAAATCTGGAGCAAAAACTGCTTGCACCGATTACGGTAAGTGCAGATCAAGCGAAGTATGAAGGAGTGCATACCACTACGTTCATGCTCGCGGTGAACAGCAAGTCAAAACATCCGGAAGAAGCGAAGAAGTTCCTCGAATTCCTGAGCAATCCCGATGTAGCGAGTGACTATGCCAACCAGACGGGACAGAATGTAACGGTGAATGATGTGAAGTACGATACGCCTGAGCTTCAGGTAGCCGGAGAATGGGCGAGCAAAAAGACCGTGTTCCAGCCACGGTTCACCATCCTGAACGGAGACAATCAAAAAGCAGTAACCAACTCCATCCAGGCTGTACTGAGCGGCACTTCTCCAGAAGAAGCAGCACAGCAGGCACAAGCGATCATTGATCAGCATATCGGGAAATAAACGATGAAAAACCGTCTTCAGCTATCCCTGTTTCTGATCCCTGGGTTGCTGCTGTACGTTGGATTGTTCGTATTTCCTACATTGACGGGGCTGTTCTATTCCTTTACGGACTGGGATGGGGTATCCCCGTCGTATGCATTTGTAGGGCTGGATAATTACAAGGACAGTCTCAGCAGCATCGTATTCCGCAAAGCCTTTGGTAATAACGTGGAGTTCATGTTAACGGTTGTTATAGCACAAACCTTTATTTCACTTGTCCTGGCGCTGCTCCTGGTACGTAATACTAAGACACGCATTGTGCTTCGGGCACTGTATTTCCTGCCTGCGATTCTGTCCTCCGTATCGGTCGGGCTGATCTGGGCATTTATGTATGATCCATCTATCGGACTAATCAACTATGGACTGAATGAAGCTGGGATGAGCAGCATTGCTCGTAACTGGATTGGAGATCCGAAGATCGCCATCTATTCCATCGCTGCAGTACAGGTATGGGCACATGCCGGACAGATGATGATTGTATTCATCGCAGGTCTGCAAGGTATTCCGGCAGAACTTTATGAAGCGGCTCGTATGGACGGCGGCAGCAAATGGCAGGTATTCCGTACCGTGACTTGGCCACTGCTGGCACCTTCGGCAACGATTGTTGTGGCCTATACGACGATTCAGTCGTTCAAGGCATTTGACCTCATTTTCACAATGACGGACGGAGGCCCGAACTACGCAACTGAAATTTTGACAACATATATCTATCATACCGCCTTTGGCAGCTATTCATTTGGTCTGGCTTCTGCCGGTTCCATGATCTTCTTGGTGTTGCTCGCGCTCTTGACGCTCTTGCAGTTCAAGGCACTGCGTGCCGACCGGGTAAGTTATTGAGGTTGATGTTGGAGCATTCATCCTGCAATCGAGGCAGAAGGGAGTTCACATGTTTTTAAAATGGTTCAATCGCCTGATCTTATTGGTGTACGCGCTGCTGATCCTTGTGCCGCTGTACTTTGTATTTGTTTCCTCATTCAAAACAAGCAGCAACTTCTTCACCAGTCCATTCAGCTGGCCGGACCCGTTTACGTGGGATAACATTACTGGCATGTTCCGCAATCAGCCGATGTGGCAATATTTCGGAAACAGTCTGGTCGTGACGCTTGGTACGGTTGCCATTGAGTTATTGCTGAGCAGCATGATTGCTTACGCCATTGTCCGCTGGGGCGGCAGTGTAGGCAAAATTGTATTTGCTCTGTTCGTAGCAGGGTTGATCGTTCCTTCCCAGGTGAGTATGCTGCCGATCTATTCCCTTACGCGTACACTCGGCTGGTCGGACAGTCTGACAGGATTAATTGTCGTATCCGCCGCTATGCTGATGCCAGTCTCCGTATTTATGCTGACAGGTTTCATGCGCATGCTTAATTCGGAGATTCTGGAAGCGGGCAGTATGGATGGAGCAAGTGAATGGAGGCTCTATACCCGGATTGCACTGCCACTGGCTGCACCTTCGCTGGCGGCAACGGCTACGTTCCTGCTCGTCATGGTATGGAATGATTTGCTTATTCCGATGCTGATGCTCAGCAGTAAGTCCAAGCTCACGTTACCGCTCGCGCTTATGCAGTTCCGCGGGGAATACGTGACGAACTATCCGATGATGCTTACGGGGGTGCTGGTAACGGCCATTCCGATGATTGTGCTGTTCCTTCTACTCCAGCGTTACTTTGTTGCAGGCCTGACAGCGGGTTCACTCAAGGGGTGAGGTATCGCAGAAATCGGAAGGAAAAGCTTATTTTGCATTGATTTCTGGAGCATTCTGCATAATAATGATTTAGTGTCAGAATGACTACATAGAGATCAAGGGAGCTATAAGTGATGAGCAAACTGGAAGTATTGCGGAATCCCAAGCAGCGCAAGCTGCTGTTCAGTGCCGGCATGAGCTGGCTGTTTGATGCAATGGAAGTCGGTATGATCTCCTTTATCGTGGCTGCACTCGCCAAGGAATGGAGTCTCAGTCCCGGACAAGTCGGCGTGCTTACGAGTATTAACTCGATTGGTATGGCGCTCGGTGCTTTGCTTGCAGGTGCACTTGCGGACCGTTTTGGACGGAAGGCCATTCTGATGTGGACCTTGCTAATCTTCACGATTGCAAGCGGTCTGTCTGCACTGGCGACTGGATTTGCCGTATTGTGTGCACTGCGTCTGGTTGCGGGTATTGGACTTGGCGGAGAGTTACCCGTGGCATCCACACTGGTATCGGAGTCGATGCCTACAGCGGAACGGGGACGTGCCGTTGTATTATTGGAAAGTTTCTGGGCTGGGGGCTGGATTGTATCAGCGCTCATTGCCAACTTTGTCATTCCGGAGTACGGATGGAGAATTGCTTTTGCCATTGGTGCACTTCCGGCGTTCTACGCATTGTATCTGCGTCGTGCTATTCAGGACCCGCCACGGTACAAGAATCATACCAAGCTTCATAAAATCACGTTCCGCGAGAAAGTCGCTACCGTCTGGTCAGCACCACATCGCCGTACAACGTTGATGCTCTGGATTTTGTGGTTTACCGTCATTTTCTCTTATTATGGTATGTTCCTGTGGCTACCTTCGGTTGTGATGGCAAAAGGATTTACGTTGGTTAAAAGTTTCCAATATGTGCTGATCATGACTATCGCGCAGTTGCCAGGTTACTTCACCGCGGCGTACTTCATTGAACGTTACGGTCGCAAGTTCGTACTGGTTGTGTACCTTACCTTGACCGCATTCAGTGCGATTGCGTTCGGACTGGCAACAACGGAAGCGACGATCTTGGCCGCAGGAATCTGTCTTTCCTTCTTCAATCTGGGAGCCTGGGGTGGTCTGTACGCCTACAGCCCGGAATTGTATCCGACTTCCGTTCGTTCAACAGGTGTTGGACTTGCCACATCGGTTGGCCGGATCGGTGGTGTACTTGCACCATTAATGGTCGGTATGCTGGTTCAACGCGAAGTGGCAATCAGCCTGATTTTCACGATTTTCTTCGTGACAATCCTCATTGGCGCAGCGGCTGTACTGTTCTGGGGCCGGGAAACGAAGGGTCAGGAGCTGGCCGAGTAATTGTCAATAAATACAACGCAACTTTTGTACGGGTCTGCCTGCCTACGGAAATAACGGGTTGGACAAGCGGTATATGGTTGATAAAAGAAGGGGCATGACCATGGTGTGACCATGGGCTCATGCCTCTTTTTGTTATGTTCAGCGTCGTTTTTTCACTGCGTCATCGGTCCGATAGACTTCATTTTTTCTATATCCTATAATGACACTCGGGATGTCCATCCGTGAGGATTCAGGGGAAAGAAGTGGGATCTGGATTCAGAAAAGTGGAGGTTAATGGAATGATGAACAAGTATAAGCAGATGGCACAAATGAATGAAAAGACTCGCTTGAATAGTATAAATGCAAGCCGTAATAACGTGATTGACATGGTGCGTGCGCATATGAATAACGACATACATGTAACGTACCTCGATAAGAACAGTAATGAACTGAGTGAAATAAACAGAATGTATGATGTGTATGTTGTGGATGAAAGTAAACCCATGAAAGAGATGGAGGTCACCAATACGATGAATAACATGACAATTACGAAAAATATGGAGTACACAGAGAGCGAGGATGCACGGATTAAAGCTGGTAGTACGAATGAAGGATCTGATGTGCGGACGATTGATGACACGATGGTGCCTATCACGGTCAGTCGGAAAGTCACTCATGGGAAGGGGAAAGCGGCTGGTAAAAGAGCAGGGCGGGTCAGTATGCTTCTCGGTGCCTGCGCGTTGACGCTGGGATTGACCGTGGCAGCTCCTTCTGTGGGAGCGCAGAAGCTGGAACAGGGCGTTCGCAGCGAGCATGTGCTGCAATTGCAGGAGCAATTAAGCGATCTGGGGTACTTTGACGCCGGATTGACCGGATATTACGGTACCATTACCAAAGGCGCTGTACGCAAGTTCCAACAGGCGCAGGGGCTGAGTGCAGACGGCGTTGCAGGTCCAGCGACGCTGAACAGGCTGAACAAAAAGGCCAAAGCCGAAGGTGAGACGCTGCGCCAGTTGGCGAAGTTGATCCATGGTGAAGCGCGCGGGGAGTCTTTTGAAGGTCAGGTCGCTGTGGGAGCAGTTGTCTTGAATCGAGTGCATTCGAGTGCATTCCCGTCGTCTATTTCGAAAGTTATTTTCCAGAAAGGGCAATTCACTGCGGTGGACGATGGGCAGTTTAATACCAAGCCAACCCAGACCTCTTACAGGGCTGCTCGTAAAGCTTTGAATGGCGCTGATCCGACAAACGGAGCGCTCTATTATTACAATCCGAAGATTGCTACTTCGGTGTGGAGTAAGAGCAGGCCAACGCTGCTGACCATTGGGCAGCATGATTTTACGAGATGAGGTAAGTTGGTGGAGAATTAAATTCGTAGACAGTAATTGGATACCATAGTATAACCCCGGTGGGTACTGCGAGGTGCAGGCTTCATCGGGGTTAATTTAAATTTGTATAACTTATAAGACTATAACTATAGTTTTACCCTGAATCGAAAGTTAATGATGGCGCTAATAAGTCTAGACCTGTTGTTGTAGCCAAATCCCATGCTTGATTCGAAGGATTCAGCAATAATACCTTATACCTACCTCTTTTGAGAGTTTAGTGGTAAAATATTCTTACTATTTCCAAATATGATTGTTTTCTTTGAACCTATTAGACTAGATGAAATGGCTCTTGTAATGAAGAGTAACGTACATAATTAGGAAGAAAAGTGATTATTTGAATGAAGAAATTGTTATTAATTCTATTAGCAGGAGTATCTTTTGTAGGTTCCAAGTATGTAACGTGTCCGAGTGGTAGTCTACAGCAAAGACCATAAAGTAATATACAGTCTAGAATTAGTCCGACGCACTGGAGGGAACTACATTCAAATTAGAATTTCTAGTAATATTCATGTTTCACCAGGAAAGTAGGAGCGAATTGAAAGTGAGGGAAGATTATGTACCGAATGGTGATGATCACCTTGGTTGCTATGTTGTTACTAATATTAGGGGGCTGTGCAGGTGTGAATGAGAAAAAAATAAAGGATCAAGAAATTATAAATCGGTCGGAAGCAATAGCAATTGAATATTTGAAGGATACCTATAACTTGGATGTAACTATTACGGATAAAGAAATAATGCCTAAAATGGCCATGAGTTGGGTGACTGTGTACGGCCACGTAAAAGAGCACAAAGAGCAAACGTTTAGTGTGTCTATTAATTATGAGACAAATAAGCAAGAATCATTTATTTATAGCCAACAACTAAAGAGTGCATTGCAAGAAGAAGGATATATTTTAAATAAAAATGCAACACAGTAGAGGGGGTAGTTACACATGGAAGCTACTGTAAGACAAGACATTACGGATCTGAATTATAGAACTATGTCCCAGATAGCCTACTTAAAAGTAGAAGAAGGTCAAGAAATTGATGTACCGGGTTGGCAAGTGCTAGATCAGAAACATAATGTATCCGGTATGGATGCTGTTACATTCTACAATCCCGAGACGAAGCAAGCAGTAATTGCATTTCGAGGAACAGAAGGGGACGCAATTCCGGCAAGATCTGTTCCAGATTTTAGAACGGATGCTTTACATATTGGTTTCCCCGAAATCGGTGCAACCATAGAACGTGCAATAGATTGGAAACCGAAGTTCTGGAAAGATTTCTCACGTGGGGTTGAAGATGGGTTAGGCATTACAAAATTAAATGATTGGGTTGGCGATGTCAAAAAGACGGTAGATAAAAATGTGGGGAGCTTTAATCAACTCTATGAGGCAGAAAGCTATGTAAAGAGCATGACAGACCAACATAAAGACTTACAGTTTTCCCTAACGGGTCATTCTTTGGGAGGTGCTAATGCACAGTATGCAGCGGTATACACTGGATTAAATGCCGTTACTTTTAGCGCTCCCACAGTCGTAGCATCGCTTACTCCCGAGATGAGAAGGAAAGCAGAGGAGGGGGGATTTGATGGACAAGTGACTAACTTTATACATCCTGGAGATGGCATTGCAAGTGGTTTTTTTGGAGGTTATGAGCGGCATGTGGGGGCCACGTTTCTTATTGATTCTAACTATGCAGATGGAAATGAAAACTATGGCATTAACGTTTGGGCCAAGGTAGTGGATACGTTTTTTGAGGATGGTCCTAAATATCACGATATGAAGCACTATAGCTTCGATCAAGATGGATATATTGATAATCCTCTTTATGATGAAGTTACTGGAGAACGAGTAAATTTCTCTCCGCGAAAGCCTTCGGAGCATAATATACTTGATCACGCGCGTGAAGCATGGGACACATTGACCAAAGGATTCAAATCGGTGGCCAACGTGGTTGGTGGATACTCGGCAGGGACCATAGAGCTAACTCCTGAGGAATTGCAAGAGACTGCGGACAAATGGAGACGACAAGCTCAGGATATGAGTCGTACCTTTGAACGGATTCAACGGAACTTTTTTGAGTATACCGAGAGCAGTCATAGTCAGCGACTTGTACCCATCGTGTGGGATCTTCAAATGAGTATTAAGCAGCTGGATGATTGGCACCTGGAGCATACGTCAGAACTGGTGGACTACATTAATCAGAAGGCAGAAGATTTTATACAAGCAGATTCCGGAGCATAGTAAAAATTTACATAATAGTAAAAGAGCCTAACCAACCAAAAATCTAACTAATCGGAGAGTGGAAAAGTTGAAAAAAATAATGTTACCCATAATGAGCGCTGTAGTAGTCGTATCGACATTGATTCCTTTCCAGGCTTCTGCCGCAACAACAACCTTCAAAGATGTACAAGCTAATCACTGGGCAAAGTCTGCTATTGAATCTGCGGTTTCCAAGGGATACTTTAAAGGATACGGTAATGGATTGTTCAAGCCCAATGCTTCGGTAACAAGAGCAGAATTTGCTTCCTTAATTTCACGAGTAGCCAAAGACATGACACTTCCGGAAGATGCCCAGACGGATTCATTCAAGGATCTGAAGGGACACTGGAGCAAAGCTGAGGTGGATCGGGCAGTTACTTTGGGGTTCATTCATACCAAAGACTATCCAAACGGATTCAAACCAAGTACTCCGATTACTCGCGAGGAAATGGCTAAATGGTTGAGTTCCGGATTGGTTGCATCCAGTGCTGAGTATAAAACAGCATTTGCTGAAACGAAAGGAACGTTACTTCCAGTCAAAGAGTCGTTTAAACCAGGAATTGCTGAAGATAAAATTCCTTATCTCGCTGTTGCAATGGGAACCAACTTGATGAACGGCTTTCCGGACGGATCGTTTGGAATGGACAAAACAACAACACGAGCTGAATCTTCTGCCATTTTGCTTAGACTCGAAAATGTGTTGAAAAAAGAAGCCATGACATTTGATGATCTGAATGAATTGAGAATGATGGGTACGAAAAAAACGAATCTTGAATTAGTATCTAGCCTGACTACAGGGAAAACTTCTATCGCTGATATCTCAGGGAAACGGAAAACGTTCCGTAACGGTTCTGGTAGTCTGGTGTTCCATCGTTTAATTGGTATAAACACGTCAGAGCCTAAGAAGAAAGATAGCATCTATACATCGTTGTTCATGACTGAATTTGGGATGAATAAATACAAGAATAGTGGCTTACTTCCTGTATTCAAAGAGATCACGATTTATCCAAAGAAACAGGGTTTTGACATTGGAGATTATAAGAATGGTGTTATTGATATGACTGGTGGGATGACTATCACAAATGAATTGAACCAAAAATATGGATACGAAGTAATTCCTAATTTAGAGCCTGCAAAGTTTTTTGCAAAGAATAAAAATGGTGTGAAGGTGTGGGTTGTGGAAAATCTTAAAATCAAAGACTTTTACGGACAATTTAACATGGACGACGGTTCATATGCAGTTATTTCAAATAGCAACTAGGCAGGGATTATAAAATGAAAAAGAAATGGACTGTTCTATCATTACTCGTAATATTCCTTATTTACTCCTTCGGAGTTATGTCTATTAAAACCTATGCTAACTTTAAGAACGGGTATCCAGATAAAGACATAGAAGTGAAACCAAGCGGATTAGCGAGAGGAAAGCAAACGATCAAAGTCAAAGTTACGGGAAAAGCTAATCCTAGGCCCAAGACTATATGGACTCAAGGCGATTTTAAAGTATGGCAAGCAACAAGTGAAAAATACGGTAGGGTAGAAACGAATACTTACTCTTCTAAATTAGATGCTCTTCCCTTGAAGCTTCCTTCAGATAAATTTGTTAAAGATGAGATTAACACGAAAAACTACGTACCGGATTCATTACAAGATAAACCAACAGGTAATAAATTCAAGAGAGATCACGTCACAGATATAGAAATTGATGATATTAAATACAACACCACAGATAAAACCTATTCAATTAAGTCAGGTTCAAAACCGGACTACAAAAAAGGGAGTCTACTGGTAACCATAGAAACAAGAACTGGTACTGATTCTGTAGACGCGGATAATGTTGCTGATTATCAATGGGAAAAGAAAACTCCGTATGGTACAAGACAGGATGGAGATCCAAAATATCAAGTTGAGTATTACACACCACTAGAGATCGATTACAGTGGTTACGTTACGGAAACCAAAGAGATCCGGGTTAGAGAGGACATGCAGCTTCAATTAAATGATGTAAAATCATTGGTTGCAGAGATCCGAACTAAGGCATACGACCAAGAAGAATTCGGTAACTGGGTGAATGTCTCCAAGCGTGCTGAACAAATCGAATGGAGTTCTAACCAAAAAGAAGTAGTTTACGTAGAAAAATTAACAGGGCAAATTGTTGCTAAAAACGTTGGAACGGCAATCATCACCGCGAAATGGAAGAATTCCAAAGATGGACCGTATTACATTTATGAAAATGTAACGATTACGGTTGGCGATACGCCACCACCCGAAATTCCGGAAAAGCCAGATGCGGCATGTGCAGAGTCACCTGCCGGAGAAATGACAGGGGAGAGAATGGATCCTAATGCAAGCGCAGTTATTAAGGCCGATCAACGTGGAAGTGAGCCATTTGACGTACTGCAAGGTATCCCTACCTCTGAGAGTTTATATGGCAATGTATTTGGTCTAAGTTACCTATTCCAAAATAAGTTTGTGAATATGCAAGGCACTTGTACATATACCGTAGTTGTTGAAAAAACGTATAACAAAACGTGGACAGACGAAAAGAAAATTTCGGATGGTAAAGGTGGTACGACAACGGTATCAACTCCAAGATCTAGAGATGTAAAAGTACCCTACACCTATACTGTGAAACGGGATTTCGAGTATTGGAAAATTGACACTTTGCTTGTTTATGAGATAACCGATGCGATTCTAAAAAACTATGCTTTACCACAGATTGAACTATATCCTGCTGATTATCGTAGTCCCATCTATGCGGCGGCTACGAACGGTACCTTTTACGCACCCAATACACCGGCTGTGTTAACAGCGCCTTCACAGCCAGTGCCGGGAGGGACCAGCGAACCTCCAACACCAACAGATGATCTCTCATCAATTGCGGAAGATGCTGTGCCAAAGGTCCAAGTTAAGAATGACTATTTGAAGTTTAATGGGGCTGTTGTCATGGACAACGCAAAAGTAGAAGAAACGGGGCCAACGCCAGGTCAGATCGCAGAACCCCAAATGATTGGCAAAGATGTTCTGTACAGTCCTGACAATGAAATATCCAAAACCTTGTTAAATAAGAAGGATACGCCTAGCACAGGCGAAATCCGTTATGAATTAATGAGTGGAAATGTTAATGATGGCAATGAGGAAGAAACCTTTGAAATTCCGGGGATTAACACGGTCACTGTTCATACTCCGGTCGTGAACTATTCTCTTGTTTCAGACGATCAGCCTCATAATCAGAAAACGATACCGAATATGGATCGATCTGCCCTTATTTTGGAGCGGCCGTTCACAGTCCGTATCCCCACGAGCGGACAGCATTTGGATGTCAACTCTTATCCGGGATATGGGGATCGGGATTATGCCAAATATTATCGAATCAAACAGGTGCGGTTTCCGTTTGACGTATACAGTGCCGACCGGACACAGTTTTACCCGCGGAGTACATGGATCGATATTCCGGTGGACGTGCTCGATACCACCTTTTATCTGCCTGTGTGGGTAGATGAGGGAGATTACCAGGTGGAGTTCCGTAATATTGCAGAGAATGCACCTGCCGATTTTGAATCGATGTCCAGGAGCAATGCCCAACCCGATGCCAACACAGATCTAACCTATCATCTGGCCAGCGACGAAGTATCCGTGGAGGTCATTGGGAGGCTATACGACTTTGAAATCACGGACATTGCAGACTACAACTGGGAGCTTGTTTTCCGGCGATTTAAGGGCAGCATTGCACCCACCTGGATCAGCTACTGGACAGGAACGCAGGGAATTGATGGTGACAAACGAGGGAACAAACCACAGTTCACTGTACCGATTCGCCCAGGCAGTCATCCGCTGCAAGGGTATCAAAATGTGGCTGTGAAGACGGGATATCACTTTAAGTTTGATTTCAAAACCAAGGGCAATATGTTCGGGTCCAGAGACGGCATTCGCCTGACTCCAACCTTTGATTTTGTCAGCAAAGACGGGAAAACACGCGTGCCGGTAGATCTGTATTACTCGACGAACCAGCGAAGTTTTATTCGTATTGGTTCAGCAGAGGATCAAGTCAAGCGGTTTGTCATTCTCAATGATCGGTTACGTCAAGTACCTTCGGAACAGCTACGAGATACGGCGACCTATAAATATAATCGCTATGGCGAAATTCATCCAGGGATGATGAGTGAACGTACGTATCAGGAGTATTACCGGGATAAATTTACGAAGATGAAAACTCCTGTAGGCGGATACAGTTTGCTTCTGATGCCGGAGCAATTACGTACGTTTATCGGACCCAAAACGAATATTCCGACGAACGCAAGTGCGGATGTACTTCGTGCAAATGCTGCCATTCAGCAGTGGTATGGAGAGTATAGTCTACCCGCCGAGGCTTACGTGGTTCAAGCAGGAACCAATCTGGCCGAGTATGGGCGTACCCATGGTGGTTTGGATGCAAAGTCACCGATCTTCCTGAAAAATGGTTATATCGTGGTCAACTTTAACTTGGAGTCGATCCAGGAAGGGAACCTGGGGGCTCCGCATCTGCAATATATCCATGCACCGCTGATGAACCAATGGTTGCTGGAAGGGTTTCAGCGTCAAGTCAAAGATAGCTACGGCAACTCGTTCACTTTAAGGGACGGAGATGTGGTGTTCTACCATGCTGATCGTTCCAGCCGGGATGATTTCAGTGCACAGGTGCCGCATTAAGCGAGAACGTACAGCTAAAACAAGCCCGAAATATGGCGAACGTTTAGAACACAATAGGTTGAGATAAGCAAGAAATAGAGTCCGTCATTGGACAGATGGAGAACGCGATGAGTAGAATACAAGTAACCCCGGAGCGTTTGTTTGAAGCCTCACGAGAGGTTGAACGAACTCGCGCGCAAATGGGAGATACACGAGAGGAACTCGTTCGATTGATCCGCTGGATGGAATCGATGTGGTCCGGGATGGTGCGAGAGCGGTTTTTAGAACGATTTGAAGAAACCCAGCCCCGCATGATCGAAACGCTGGAGCATTTGACCCACATCGCGAAGGAACTTCGAGACATTGGTGTCCGTTTTCAGCAGGCAGATGAGATGAGCGGGGCAGCAGTGGCAGGTACCGTAGCTACGATGTCTATCGGGCTGAAAGCAACGAAAAGTACTGATAATAAGGGATACCGGATGGCGTATGATTACCAGTACCACATCTGGTTACCGGTTAATGAGAAGGGCGTGACAGATCAGGCGGCCCTACAGGCGTACGAAAGAGATCATGGAAAGATCGATGTGAATAAGCTAGGGCAAGTTCCGGGGTCAGTCCCTTCCCCGGATCAGGATCTGATCCAGTTACAGATTGAAGCACTGGAGTTGAGGGTTAACCCGTTTACGGGAGAGCCTGTCACGGACTCTTACGCCAAGATGATGATCGCATCTCTGAAATGGAGCCAAATCGTAGGCGGGATCGGGCTGGTCGTTGGAAGCGCGAAAGGCAGCAAAGGTCCATATAAAGGTCGTGGAACCAGTGCAGCATTGGACAAAGTGAAGCAAACGATTCGGGATGCGAAGGTGAAGAGAGAGAAGTCGAGCAAGGGTGCTAACGGGACGGGGAATGTTCTAGTTAAAGACACTGGTAGCATTTCCAAGAATACTGCTAACTTAAGGATTTGGGCAGAAAAAAATGATTGGGTTAGACAAGATACTGCTGGTGGTGTCGAGCAATGGGGAGTAAAGAACGGCGATGGAACGTTTAGTTGGAGGCTGAAGTTAAAACCCGAAGCTAGTACAAGGGAAGGACTGGGTGCAGGGAGTAATCAACCTCGTTTTGATGCTAGACTAGACGATAAGGGAACATACGTTAATCCGTTTACAGGTGAAAAGGGCGGTAGAAGTGTTGGAACTCATATTTCATTAGGGGAGTGAAGTCTATGAATAGGGAAAGATTATTGGAAATATTAACAGATCCAACAGCATCAGATGCAGAAAAAGATGACGCAGTAATTGAATTAGGAGAGAACTTCCAAGATGCTGAGACTGTGGATATATTAATTAAAGTTTCAAATGAAAGTAACTGTGATGACATGATCAAGGCAAGTTGTGGAGAGTCTATTGGTCAAATTTGGCTTTCAACACAACAGATAAGTTATGATAAATTATCTCATCTACATGGTATTGCTTTGACAGAGGTGCTCTCCTTAATCAAAGCACAATGCCCTGATTGGTACGAAACATATTTGGAGATGTTCCCTCAATCATAAAGGTATGATATAGCCCGAAGATTTTTTCTTGAGGGCTTTCTTTTGTGGGACTATATAGTACTAGCTAAATTCAACATTCAACCAACCAATAGCACATATAACCCATGTTACCCTTAAAATAATTTCTTTAATTTTTTGTTTACAAATTAAAGGCAGCGTCAAGGAATTTTGTGTAAATGAAATAACCTTTCTTATGTAGATCCTCAAGGTAGTCAGAGCAGCTTTACCTGCTTCTTCATCCTCAGCGCGGTACACTTGAAATCTCCCAGATATCTGCTAGATCCGTAACACGAACTAAATGAACGCAACAGGTTTGATACTTCGCTTGAGGTTACACCTCCTTGATTGCATTCACGATCCTGATCAATCCGTCGGAGATAAACAGAAGGATTTGCTGCATGCCACGCTTTTTGACTTCCTGAAGAAGTTCTTTCCAGATATAAGCGGATTCGGTCGGTGCAATCGCGTACGTAAGCACCTCTTTGGAGCCATCCTTACGAATGCCTACGGCAATATAGACCCCTTCCTTGGCTACCGTTGCAAGCTTCACAGGGATGTACGTAGCATCAATATAAACGCAGACATAGCGCTTCTCTTGGGTCATACTAAGCTGCAAGTCGCCATACTCGGTATGAAGCGTGCGGGTTTGCGAACCGTTATGAGAGTTGCCAGAATTTACACCAGCACGGTCGTATATTTCGTAATTCAAAAAGGCTTGCGAAATACTCTGTAATATCTTGTTTGGTGACTAAAGCTTGAACTAAATCTGTTGTAAAATGATTCATAGGGAAGACCTCTCTTTGAGTTGTTGTATGCTAGCCCAATTCTAATAGAAAAGGTCTCCTTTTTCTATTTACACAATACACAATATATTCTACGCTCTCTGTTATTGATTTTACAGGTGGATCTAAATAGTAAAAAAATTGCATGAAAGTATGGATATATCAATCTGCCTAGCATGAACAGAAAGCAATTCTTCAAAGAAAATAATAAGGGAGTAAGACTGCGAAGGGTTACTAATTAAATTGGTCTCAATAACCCGAATTCCCGATTTGATAAGGATGGATGGTGGATCGTTTGCTGTGATCAGACATAAATGAGGTTTTATATATATGGTGGTTGCTCAGTGAATTGAAAGTGAGGGAAGATTATGTACCGAATGGTGATGATCATCTTGGTTGCTATGTTGTTACTAATATTAGGGGGCTGTGCAGGTGTGAATGAGAAAAAAATAAAGGATCAAGAAATTATAAATCGGTCGGAAGCGATAGCAATTGAATATTTGAAAAATAACTATAAATTAGATGTAACGATAACACAAAAAAAAATTCTACCTAAAATGGCGATGAGTCGTGTCACTCTCTATGGATATGTAACAGGACATGAAGATCAAACTTTTAGTGTTTATATAAACTATGAAACAAATAAACAAGAATCTTTCGGATATAGTAAACAACTAAAGAAGGCTCTTAATGAAAAAGGATATAATATACAATAATATAGGAGGTGATGAACATAGAACGCTTATCTAGTGAAATGATTACAGATCAAAATTACAAGGTGATGTCGCAATATTCATATGATGAAGTAGAAGTCGGACAAGAATTCACAGATATTCCTGGCTGGGAAGTGCTAGATCAGAAACATAATGTATCTGGTATGGATGCTGTTACATTCTACAATCCCGAGACGAAGCAAGCAGTAATTGCATTTCGAGGAACAGAAGGGGACGCAATTCCGGCAAGATCTGTTCCAGATTTTAGAACGGATGCTTTACATATTGGTTTCCCCGAAATCGGTGCAACCATAGAACGTGCAATAGATTGGAAACCGAAGTTCTGGAAAGATTTCTCCCGTGGTGTTGAAGATGGGTTAGGCATCACAAAATTAAATGATTGGGTTGGCGATGTCAAAAAGACGGTAGATAAAAATGTGGGTAGCTTTAATCAACTCTATGAGGCAGAAAGCTATGTCAAGAGTATGACAGACCAACATAAAGACCTACAGTTTTCCCTAACGGGTCATTCTTTGGGAGGTGCTAATGCTCAATATGCAGCGGTATACACTGGATTAAATGCCGTTACTTTTAGCGCTCCCACAGTCGTAGCATCGCTTACTCCCGAGATGAGAAGGAAAGCAGAGGAGGGGGGATTTGATGGACAAGTGACTAACTTTATACATCCTGGAGATGGCATTGCAAGTGGTTTTTTTGGAGGTTATGAGCGGCATGTGGGGGCCACGTTTCTTATTGATTCTAACTATGCAGATGGAAATGAAAACTATGGCATTAACGTTTGGGCCAAGGTAGTGGATACGTTTTTTGAGGATGGTCCTAAATATCACGATATGAAGCACTATAGAGAGCAGCCATAGTCAGCGACTTGTACCTATTGTGTGGGATCTTCAAATGAGTATTAAGCAGCTGGATGAATGGCACCTGGAGCATACGTCAGAACTGGTGGACTACATTAATCAGAAGGCAGAAGATTTTATACAAGCAGATTCCGGAGCACAGTGAAAATTTACATAGTAGTAAAAGAGCCTAACCAAACTAAATCTAACTAATCGGAGAGTGGAAAATTTGAAAAAAATAATGTTACCCATAATGAGCGCTGTAGTAGTCGTATCGACATTGATTTCTTCCCAGGCTTCTGCCGCAACAACAACCTTCAAAGATGTACAGGCTAATCACTGGGCAAAGTCTGCTATTGAATCTGCGGTTTCCAAGGGATACTTTAAAGGATACGGTAATGGATTGTTCAAGCCCAATGCTTCGGTAACAAGAGCAGAATTTGCTTCCTTAATTTCACGAGTAGCCAAAGACATGACACTTCCGGAAGATGCCCAGACGGATTCATTCAAGGATCTGAAGGGACACTGGAGCAAAGCTGAGGTGGATCGGGCAGTTACTTTGGGGTTCATTAATACCAAAGACTATCCAAACGGATTTAAACCAAGTACTCCGATTACTCGCGAGGAAATGGCTAAATGGTTGAGTTCCGGATTGGTTGCATCCAGTGCTGAGTATAAAACAGCATTTGCTGAAACGAAAGAAACGTTACTTCCAGTCAAAGAGTCCTTTAAACCAGGAATTGCTCAAGATAAAATTCCTTATCTCGCTGTTGCAATGGGAACCAACCTGATGAACGGTTTTCCGGACGGATCGTTTGGAATGGACAAAACAACAACACGAGCTGAATCTTCTGCCATTTTGCTAAGACTCGAAAATGTGCTGAAAAAAGAAGCTGTAGCATTTGATGATCTGAATGAATTGAGAATGATGGGTACGAAAAAAACGAATCTTGAATTAGTATCTAGCCTGACTACAGGGAAAACTTCTATCGCTGATATCTCAGGGAAACGGAAAACGTTCCGTAACGGTTCTGGTAGTCTGGTGTTCCATCGTTTAATTGGTATAAACACGTCAGAGCCTAAGAAGAAAGATAGCATCTATACATCGTTGTTCATGACTGAATTTGGGATGAATAAATACAAGAATAGTGGCTTAATTCCTGTATTCACAGAGATTACGATTTATCCTAAAAAGAATGGATTTGCCATAGGCGATTTAGTTAGTGGAGTGATTGATATGAATGGTCGAGGTATGACAATAACGAATAAGTTGGATGAGAAGTATGGCTACGTCACAGTACCAAATATTGAAACGGCGAAGTTTTTTGCTAAATACAAGAATGGTGTAAAGGTGTGGCTGGTAGATTATCTTGAAATTAAAGACTTCTACGGACAATTCAATATGGACGATGGTTCATATGCCGTTATTTCAAATAACAACTAGGCAGGGATTGTAAATGAAAAAGAAATGGACTGTTCTATCATTACTCGTGATATTCCTTATTTACTCCTTCGGAGTTATGTCTATTAAAACCTATGCTAACTTTAAGGATGAGATTATCACGAAAAACTACGTACCTGATTCATTACAAGATAAACCAACAGGTAATCTGGTTACCGGTTAATGAGAAGGGCGTGACAGATCAGGCAGCCCTTCAGGCGTTTGAAAAGGATAAGGGGAAATTAGATATTAGTACCTTGAATCAGGGCCCTGGTCCTGTCGAACCAATAGATCAGGATTTGATCCAATTACAGATTGAAGCTTTCGAGTTGGGCGTTAATCCCTTTACGGGAGAGCCTGTCACGGAATCCTATGCTAAACTGATGATTGCATCGCTAAAATGGAGTCAAATTGTAGCCGGAATCGGGCTGGTCACCGGAGGTCTATCTGGAGTAAAAGGTCCATACAAAGGACGTGGGACCAATCCGGCCATTGCCAAGGTGAAACAGACCATTAAAGATGCAAAGGCGAAGAGAGAGAAGTCGAGCAATGACGCTAACTGAACGAGTAAAGGTCTTAAAATACCACAAGGATTAACGCAAAAATAATTTGAAAAAGTTTCAGCGATGATTCTTGGAAAAAAGTTGGACATTTGAGTGATGATATTGTTTTTCAAGGCAGTAGAGCAAAAGGAACAGCTAAGGCTACCTCAGATATTGATTTTGCGATACGTGTCTCACCAGAGAAATTCAACGAATTAATTAAGGATTCATTTAGTAAAATAAAAGCTCCAAATCCAGGTTCTGCTAAAGAAAAAACAATGTTACATGCTATTGAAACAGGTAAAATTCAATCTGGTGAAGCAAAGCTGAGTAAATTTAGGGAATTACTGCAACAGGAGTTAGGTATAGATGTGGATATTTCTATAATTAAAATAGGTGGACCGTTTGATAATCCTCCATTTACTCCAATTAAATGATGAGAGGTGGCTTTTAGTGGAATATCAATATGATTTGTTTACAAAAATATTTCTAGATACTGATTTGGAGAAAACATCAGTTGTAGAAGCAGTATCAATAATGGTTAAGGGCTCTGCTGCAGGTTCTAGCATTGTGACTGAACAAGCTGAAATATTTATATTTAATAATGGGGATTTTGATGAAGAGAAAAGGAATAGGGGGAGTGATGAGTTTCTATATTATAAATATTATCTAGAAATAGAGCCAATTGAGGATGGCGAAGAAACGCTCTATATCACAGAAGTCTCAAAAATTCTGACAAAATTATGGGATTCAGGATATAAAGCAGTTGCCTCATGTGACTTTGAAGAGGAGCTCCCAAGAAAAGGCGGTTATAATTTTGAAGAACGTTAAGATGCAAAGTTGTTCCCTGAATAGGCATTTCTAAGTATGTGATCCTGTATTAATTTCTATAAGGAATACTGGTTTTAATGGAGGAAGAAATATGGTAAGAAAGAAAAGTGGAGTAAGGAAAGAAGAGGAATTATTTAAAGGGTTAGCTGGTATAGCCATGCTGGGAGGTAGTGCGGGCACATACTTGTTAACAAGCTCTTGGAAAGCTTCGTTTGTTATTGGATTGCTTGGAGTTGTTGGTGTTGTTGTGTTAATGATTAATATTCAAAGTAAAAGAATTAAGCGCTTAAAAAAGTCGGGAATAGCAGAGATTGATCAAATGGATGGAACAAAATTTGAACATTACCTTGCTTATCTTTTTCGTTCTCAAGGCTATAAGGTCCAGGTTACGAAAGCAGTTGGTGATTTTGGAGCTGATTTAATCTTATCAAAAGACGGAAAGCGAATTTCTGTTCAAGCTAAGCGTTACAGTAAATATGTAGGAATTAAGGCAGTACAAGAAGCACAGTCTTCAGTTGCGTATTATGGAACCGCTGAAGCTTGGGTTGTATCCAATAGTGATTATACTTCAGCTGCCTATGAACTCGCAAAGTCAAATAAAGTGAAGTTGTTTAATCGTGAAGCTTTAATTGAAATGATCCTAGCTCTGAATCCTCAGGGAACTGCTACTCCTCAAGTTGATGTGGCTGAAATAGATCGAGACGAGAACATTTGTCCAAAATGCGGGAATGATCTTATTAAACGTTCTGGTCCAAGAGGACCTTTCTATGGATGTAGTAGTTTCCCTAAATGCCGTCACACCAAATCACCTAATCCATGATAGTGAAAGTGAGTATTAAATAGTAACCATTGCAACTGATTTTATATAAATATTTATTTTGTTTTGTCTCTAGCCCATACAAAAGAGGACACTTGTTCTCCTTCCTATAGTTATTAAGTTACATATGAACTAGATCTGTGAATGTGAATGTAAATATGTTTAATAGAATCTATGTTAGAAACTGTTTTTCCAAGAAAAGGCTGTGCTTAGATCCCCATCTAGTATCAGAATAAGTCATACTAATCTCAACAGGTTAATTGTGGTCAGATACCATCATGATTGACCTGTTTTTTTACCTTGTTTTTGGAAACAAGCATAACTTTAAAATATAATCGTTATGGTGAGATTCATCTGGGGATGATGAATGACAATTAGGCCATGGTAGCTGAGAATGAGATCAGACGAAAGCATGTCAGGAGGAGTATGCCCTCTTTTCAATTGACAATGATTATCGTTATCGAATATCATCAAAGGATTACAAAGGGATTTATTACTGAATAATAGGTTCAGTATGGGGTCAATCGGGGGAGAAAAATAGTGAACTGGGAAGAGTATATTCAAATGTGGGACAATTCATCGATTCAGCTGGTGGATATTCGCCAACTTGTAATAAGTAGTGGGGGGAAGCAGCAATACCATCTCCCAGTCAGCGGTTTTATATATATCGTGCAAGGACAAGGCACCATTTCACTGGATGAAGATATACATATATTTAAACGGTTTTATCTACTGCATGCAGGAAAAGGAAGCAGGATCAGGATCGAGGCCGGGCAAGATGAGGTCACGTACTATTACATTTTATATAGAGGTAGTATGTCTCCCAAAGCCAGTAAAGAGATTCAGCACAACTATGACATGAACAATCCTTTTCAGCTACCGTATGCCTACCAGCCTCTTGCTCCGCTTAATCTATATCGCCATGTGGATTCCATGTATGAGGAATGGAGCCGAAGACAGGTGTTTGAACGTTTTCATGTGAAAATCGGCTTTTACCAGTTCGTATATACCCTTGTTCAGCAACTTAAGCTTCAAGGGGTTTCTTCAAAAGAAACGGATATGGTAGAAGAGATTATCCAGTATATTCACGAACATTACAATGAATCTATTTCGCTTGAGTCATTGGCCGAACTGTGGAATTACAGCATTCAATATTTATCGAAGCAATTCAAACTCCGTACGGGGAGAAGTCCTATTGAATATGTAATTCAGGCGCGTATGGCGAAAGCGAAGGAATTAATGATTCGCACAGATGCTACGGCACAGGAGATTGCTTCAAGTGTAGGGTATAGTGACGTCTTTTATTTTACACGTCTGTTCAAGAAGCAGGTCGGGATGACACCGGGTCAATATAGAAAGAAAATGAAGGATAGCTTGGTCGATTCAGATAGTCCATGGGAAGGGTTCGTATCCTCTATGGGCAAACATTCTTCTTCTTGTTATGTTATTAATGATAATCATTATCAATATAAAACAGAAGGAGATTGGCAGATGTTTAAAGGAACAAGATCAAAGATGGTATTAACACTCATGTTATGTTTTACGATTATACTTTCAGCTTGCACAAGTGGGAACTCCAGTCGAACGAATAATCAGGGAGCAGCAGGTGGAAATTCAAATCAGAGTGCAGAGTCTACTCAAAATGTGACTTCCAACGAGGCCAAAGAAGATACAAGCACGCGCAAATTATCAACGGTCATGGGAGAAGTGAGTGTTCCGGTATATCCCAAACGGGTTGTTGTGGACTGGGACTTGGGGCCGGTCTTAGCTGTAGGCGTAACGCCAGTTGGCGCGTCCAGTACACAAATGAACTTTGCAAAATTTCTAAAACCTTATTTGCCTGACACCGTTGAAGATATTGGGTTGGAGGGAAGTATTTCTTTGGAGAAGGTGTTGGACTTGTCTCCCGATGTAATTATTACTTGGAATCCGGCTGCCTATGAAAGTTACTCCAAAATTGCACCTACCGTCGTATTCGAGACAAGCAAGTACTCCACCATTCAGGAAGAAATTACGGCAATGGGCGATATCCTGGGTCGACAAGAAGAAGCTGAGAAGTGGAATGCTGATTTTGTAAAACGTACCGAAGCTGCCCGCAATAAAATCAAAAATGTCATTCCAAAAGATGCAACGATCTCCATTGTGGATTACGTTACGGTAGACAAATTCTTGATGGTAATTGGCAATGCAGGCGAGCGTGGGGGCAGAGCTACATACGATATCTTGGGTCTGAATCCAACTCCTAAAGTAAAAAGTGATATCATTGACAAAAATGAGGATCGTATTGAAGTGTCATGGGAGACTGTAAACGATTATGTGGGCGATTATGTCATTGTGCTCAAAGTTGAAGGTCAAGAGCCAACCAATCTTCCAGCAACGTGGACATCCTTAGATGCCGTCAAAAATAATCATGTGATCGAGATTGAAATGGAGAAATATTTCGCGGCGGATTCATTCTCATCCCTGTTACAGGCCGAAGATATTGCGGACAAGATCACGAAAATGGCTGCGACAGCTAAATGATTAACTGAAACAAAGTATACTGCGTAGTTAGAGGGTATCATCAAAGTCGCCTACATGGCGGCTTTTTTGGCATATATTCAAATATATAATAGTATAGATTATGTTCGAATAGATGTGAGAGGAAAATGCTGCTTGGGCTTGCAACAACATTTTTTAATGGTATTCTGTTTCGGATCAAATTTTGACTCTTGTGTATTAGAAATTACTTAAATGGTGGTGAATAGAATTGAAGTTTCTAAAGGGAGCATTGATTGTAATTGCACTAATAGTTGTAGCTTCAGTCACATGGTATGGCTCCTATAAAAAGGATATGAAGGAACTTGAAGATGGTTTAAGAACGTATTTAATCGTTGAAAAGGGTATGGATGAACATGATATCATTAGCATCACTGCTCGTCGCAGTAAAATGCCACAGTATCCTGTAGTCGTCATATTGAAGGACAATCCACAGGAAGTTGTATACACCCAGAGAGAAGAGCAATGGGTACAACTATGGCCTGATCCATAATAGCCAAATCAATTATTGATCACTTTCTTTTATGGGAATAAGCGGGTTATAGGACGTTACTGACTCACCATTTTCTTCACTACTTAACCTAATAGTACTTCAAGTGCTGAATATCCTTGAAACCTAATACGAATTTACAAAGTATATATAAAAGAGGATATAATTAGTTACCATTTATAAATTTGTACTCGGTTACATCCATAGAGGGGAGGACGAATATGCCATTTATTGGGGGAATCATTTTAATTTTTATCCTAGCATTTATTCTATGGTCATTAATGTTCCCGCTATTCAATAAAATAGGTAGTAGAATTTTGAAGAAATACAATAAATTCAAACAAGAGGAGAATGTTGATGAAAAATTCAAAGACGTTTAGGGTAGGAGCGATTGCGGTTGCATCGGTTATTATTGTGGGAGTGTTAATGGTGACCTTCTTTTTAACACGAATTCCTAATGGATATGTTGGAGTCGTTTATTCACCCAATGGAGGGGTAAAAGATAGTACACTGAGTCAAGGGTGGAAACTGGTTGGAGCGTTTGATAAAGTGACGAAATATCCGATCCGAATTCAAACGGTGGAATACAGAGATATTCAGATTGCTACTTCTGACGGAAAAAACATCACTATCGATTTTGCTTACAACTACCAGGTAGAACCAAGTCAAGTATCAGCTATTTTCAATACATTTGGGCCAATTAGCATTCAAGAAATCGAGGATACATATCTCAAAACACGTTTCCGTGACGCAGCTCGTAAAGGTATTTCCAAATTTACAGTCATTGATGTTTATGGTGAGAAGTCATCTGAAGCAGGAGTGGACGTGCAACAACGTTTTTCTGATGACGTTAAAGAGTTAGGTTTCATTGTATCCAACGTGACTGTAGGTGTTCCTCAACCTGACGCCAAGACTCAGGAAGCAATCGATAAGCGTGTCGAAGCTTCTCAAGAACTGGAACGTAAAACGACTGAACTTGAGATCGCCAAAAAAGAAGCAGATCGCAAGCGCGTGGAAGCGCAAGGTAATGCAGACAAACTATTGATCGAAGCAGAAGGTCAAGCTAAAGCAAATAAAGAGCTTCAACAATCATTATCGAGTCAACTCGTTGAATATGAAACCATCAAGAAATGGGATGGAGCACTTCCATATGTAAGTGGGTCAAATACGCCAATGATTCAATTGCCGACTACAAAAACAGAGCAAAATAGCGGCGCGGGGAGCGTATCTCCCTAATAGCGGTTTGAGTTGCACGCCTTTCTTTCTCACCAATTTAATGTGTTGAATTCTAATGAACAAGCCGGTCCAATCGTGGGCTGACTTGTTCATTTTTGAGTCTTTTCAAAGGTACCATGAGGGATTTAGTTAAGCCTTGGCATTGGATTCGCCTGTCCAATCCTGTACAATGGATAACGACAAAAACAACGGTAGATTAAGGATGGATCAGCACGATGAGAATTATCATATCACCAGCTAAAAAGATGAAGATTGATACCGATCTTATGGCTATCGCGCAGATGCCGCAGTTTATAAACGAGTCAGAACAGCTATTGAGTCTGCTTCAAAAGTTATCCTATGACGAACTCAAAGCGATGTGGAAGTGTAACGATGCAATCGCCGAACAGAACGTGGAGCGTATTCAGAATATGAATATAAAAGCAAATCTGACACCAGCAATCTATGCCTATGAGGGCATTCAGTATCAGTATATGGCTCCAGGTGTTTTTCAAAATGAGGAACTGGCGTATCTTCAGCAGCATTTACGCATATTATCCGGTTTTTATGGCATGTTACGGCCTTTGGATGGGGTTACCCCTTATCGGTTGGAGATGCAGGGCAAGTTGCAAGGTCCAGGCTTCAAATCGCTCTATCAATTCTGGGGTAGCAAACTCGCAGATCAGCTTCAATCAGAAAGCAACCACATCCTAAATCTGGCTTCAAAAGAGTATAGCAAAAATATTTTACCTTTTCTTAGTGAGGAAACCCGGTTCATTACTTGTGTATTCGGACAAATGGTCAATGGGAAGCTTGTTGAAAAGGCAACCTGGGCTAAAATGGCCAGAGGTGAAATGGTACGTTATATGGCAGAACATAAGATTGCAGAGGTGAAGGACGTAAGAAACTTTGATCGGTTGAATTTCGCTTTTTCAGAAGAAAGATCCGATGAGAGTACTTATGTATTCATACAAGCAGAGGTACAGTAGCCTGCTGTACAACGGTGGGTTCCTATACAAAGTCGCGCCCTTTAAGGTCACAATGAGAAAAGACGCAGGGGATGTTTATCCCTGCGCCTGAGAAAATGCACTAACTTAATTGTTAGCAGAAGAGTGAGCTGTCATATTAAATTTAGGTGCGATTGGATTCGTGTCCGAAGCTGATGAGCTTTTGGGCTTACTTCCCGTATTCCTCATGATAGAACCAGGATAGCCAATTCCTCCGATATTCAGATTACATCCTTCCGGTTAACGAACATTAATCCAAGCGGTCCACTGTGTTGGAATATTAATGGAATAGACCGTACCTACAAATTGTCCGCCTGTTGTATTAGGGGATTCATAAACCCAAGAATGGGCAAAAGCATCTACGACACGATCACCGTCCAGATCAATAGCTTCAGACCAGTTGTTTGTCATTGTATTGCCGGCGAGTTTACCGTAGTGACTGCTGTCATAACCGATCTGGAAAGTAATACACTGAATCCAAGCCCCACCATGATCATTGGTCGTGGAGAGCGGGTTGTTATTGAAGCCGTAAATTTCTTGGCCGCCATTCGGAGATACGACACCATATACATTAATGTGAGATACTTTCGGAGCAGGCGCAAATAGGACTGGACCACCCGCATTATCAGCCTTCTGCGATTCAAATTCAGCCTTAGCCGCTTTCACAGCTTCACGGAATTCTTTGGAATTAATAATTTCTTCCTTTGTCATAGGTTTGGCTTGAGTCACGTCACCATCTGCATAGGCAGCTACATTAAATGAAAGCATTAGAACAAGAATAAGAGCTAAACTAATCAATTTTCTCATAGCAATAAATTCCACCTTTCTTGTTATGGGTATTCTTTTACAAAAACATGCGGTTACGACAAATAGACCTGCTTGAAGTTTAAAGCCTCTTGCCCTCCTCTCTTTTAAAGATGGTTCTTCCCCTTTTTCTTTACTGAAAAAGATATTAAGGAGGTAGAACTCTACAGGCTAGAAAACTCTATGAAGTAGGAATGTATATGTAAAATGAATGCCTGCCAATGATTATGTGTTGCAGACAAAATGTAAAACTCATTTATACGCATTGATATCTTAGCATGGTAGGCTCTGATACCCATCTGGATAATATAAGATTCCAAAATAAATATTTAAATTGTAATATATTCCATTTATACAAACATATAGTACACCTAATCATTGTCCCAGTCAAGTTTATGAATTAATTCTATTATTTATCAAAAATAGATCTTAAAAGACAAAAAAAAGCCTAACCCCTCAGTATCTTGAACGAGGAATTTGGCTTATGATCTTCAGCTTAAACAGCAGTGTCCGATTGGTGATTAGAATAATGGTTTATTTGTCCATGTATAAGTAATGAATTTTAACATTTGCCCATTCATTTCAAATTCTTTATCACTAGTTTCAATATGCTCGAATCCGTTTTGCTCTAAAACTTTTTGAGATGCTATATTGTTGGTGGTTGTTTTTGCCTTAACTTCTTTTATATCTAAATCAACTATTGTATTGAGTAATAATTTTAATGCTTTTTTAGCAACACCTTTTCCAGTGTGGATTTGTCCCACTCTATAGCCGAGAAATCCTATTTTATCGGAATCATCAATATCAACTAAATTTATTCTTCCAAGAATCGAGTTATTTTCGTCTTTTATTAAATAAAAAAAGGAGAGTCCTTTGACTTGTTCATCAAGCAGAGATTCATTCCTTACTTTAAAAACCTCAGGTATGTAATAATCATCTCCTCGAGACGGTACCATCTCCTCAAAAAAAGTTCTGTTTTCAATTTCGAATTCATACAAGCCTTCAATATCTGTGACTTTTAACTTCTCAATTACTATATTCATGAATCCTTCCTCCAATCAACTTTAATGCAAGATACTACGAATCTGCTTCTATAAACTATAATTTGTACTACGATAATTTGTTCTAGTTCCGTATTTTGGTTATGTTGAATGAATATTGAATTTATTGCAATTAAGTTTTTTTACATCAAGTATAACATCCTATTCCGTTATTAAACATTATAGGCGATTAATGGATATTCGAATCCCTAGTAAATTTGAGCAATCTTTGGATGAACATTATGGAAACCTAGGCTCGAAGATGTGGGCGTATATTATGGGGCTTTTTGAACACATGAGCAATTATATGAACAATGGATCTGCAGTACTATAATTACCTAATGATGATACGTTGACTTCTCAATTGACCGCAAGGAAATGGTCAATGACCAGCAAGGGGAAGATATTACTTTAAAAGTAAGAAAGACATGGGTGAGAATCGTTTGAATAAAAAAGTGACCTGTTTTTGACATGATTATGGCCACATGATGGCCTTTCGTTGGACTTTTCACGTGATATATTTGTATTGTGGAAATCGGGCGAGAATGAAACGTACAGCTGCAATAGCGGCATATGACTGGGGCGTTCCGCATCTCGCTTTTTCTTATTTTCTTTGAATAGGAGATTAACATCGTATAATATGTTAAGAATGGGTTAATAAAAAGAATACGAAAGTTAGGTGTTACTTTTTGAAGAAGTTGTTATTTGTAACAGACCTTTACTATCCAGCTAAAGGCAGAAACTATTATGAAGAAGACCTGTATCTCACTTCCAAACTTAGAGAAGAGTTCGACTTGATTATTTGCCATCCGGAGGATATCGAGAGCTTCGAGGATGTTGTCGATTTAATTGTCTTTCGAAATGCAGGTCCTGTTGCCAATTTTAAAGAAAAGTATCAAGCTTTTCGTAAGAGAATAGTAGACAAGCAACTAAATACTTACAATTCATTTAATGGCAAAGCAGATATGGATGGAAAAGAGTATTTGTTGGAATTAACAAATGTGAATTTCCCGGTTATACCCACTATAGATTCCGTTGAAAATGTTAAATTTCTACCCGAGGTAGAATACTTCATTGTCAAACCAAAAGATGGCGCTGATTCCATTGGCATGAAGAAAATTTCTAAAGAAGAACTGACTAATGAAATTGATAATGAGCAGCATAGTATTCTGGTGCAACCGTTTATCCCTTTTGAATACGAGGTATCCTTTTACTTCATTGACAAGGACTATCAGTACGCATTGTATGCACCGGATAAGGATAAACGTTGGGAATTGAAAGAATATACACCTACTGAACAAGATTTATCTTTTGCACAAAAGTTTATTGATTGGAATAACATTGACTACGGTATTCAACGTGTGGATGCATGTCGCACACTATCAGGAGAACTGCTATTAGTTGAACTGGAGGACTTGAATCCTTATCTGTCTCTGTTGGAAATTTCTTCTGAAGCTCGCGCCGAGTTTATTCAAAACATGAAGGAATCCTTAATAAAAGCCCTTAGTATCAATCCTTTGGGATAAATGTATATCATTCAAATGATAGTAGCGAAATGATCATAAACATGTCGACTAAAGCACCCCTCGTGGTGCTTTTTCTTTTGCCTTCATATGACAGAATGTGAGCCATTTGTGAGCGTTGACTACAGCAAGATAAGCTTCCTTTGGTGTTTGAGGTACGAGTTTAACTTTAACTTCAACTCAATAAAAAAACACTAGCGGTTTTCCCGCTAAATCCGCATTTCATCTCTTTCCTTGAGTTACAATCTTCCTGAGGTGACCTTACCATGAAGGATAATATGTCAAACCTGATCGAAGACTTGTTTCACGGAAACCTGCGGTTGGACGAGTCCATTCATCCTGATCAAGCCAAGTATCAGGAGATTAATCGCCAGATATCAGACCTGATGCAGGATTACAAAACACAGCTTACGGGGAACGAGTACGATGCTTTGGAACAACTGATCGACTTGATCGGACAATCCACATCCATGTATGTGGAAGCGGCGTTTGAGCAAGGTTTTCGCACAGGCGGCAGACTCATCATTGAGGTTTTAGCTAAACCGTGAGTATTTATCTATCTATCTCATAAGCCAGCAGACAATACACAGCAATTCAAAAATCCCCTTCTTCATTACCACCGATCAGGCTGGCATGGGAGAGGGGATTTTGCTTTTAAATTATTCTTTTATCTCAATAACTACAATCTACCGTGCACCAATATTCTTACCCGCTGGCGTACCCGAACCAATCAAATCACTGCCACCCGCAAGATTTAGGAAATTACCCAAGACAGGTGTTCCGTCCGCGCTACGTGTTACCGAAGGCACGAGGGAGACAAAGTCTGCTGCGCTGGCGAGCAGGCCTTTGGCGTTCTCGCTTTTTTTGTTTTTCCACCAGACGTTGGTGCTGCTGACGTCGGTTCCACTTGTTTTGTCACTGGCGCCGCCTTGGAAGGACAGGTTGTTGGTGAAGATGTGGGTGCCTAGATCAAAGGCAAAGTTGCTTTGCCCATTATTCCAGGAGGTGTTATTTTTCATCTGGATCGAACCGGGATTACTGTTGTAGGTGAAGCCGTGCTTTTTATTGTTAAACGCAATGTTGTTCTCAACGATATGATTCACCGCAATCTTCTCGCCACCGAGCTTGAAGCCGTTGCCATCGCTGTTGGAGGTGGAAGTGCCGTCTGATGTTGCACCGTTCGCGTAGGCGATGCTGTTACGGATTGTGACCGCGCCAATGGCGCCTGTGTCCGTTTTGCTATACAGATCCCAGCCATCGTCCACGTTGTAGGCCGCAATACAACCGTCGAAGACATTGCCCGGGCCTACGGTCAGTTTGGCCGCAAAACCGTCTGCATCCTCGCCGTCATCCGGATCATAGTTGTTGTGGGAGTACGAACGAATCACTTCATTATATGCAGGCCATTCACTCTTGGCGGCTGTGGAAGCATAACGCCCCATTTGAATACCCGTATCCCGGTTGTGATGAGCCTCGATCTGCTCCAGGCGGTTGTAGCTGCCCCCGATGAAGATGCCGTTATCGCCTGCACCCTTCACCTCAAGCCCTTTGACGAACCAGTAGTCCCCGAACATCTGCAGTCCACGATTGGTGGAAGCGAAGGCTTGAGCTGAGAAATCAAAGACTGGTTTTTCCGATCCATACGCCACCAGGTTTTTGCGTTGGCTCGATGTTCCGCTGTTGCCACGTTCAATGGTAATGGTCTGGGAGAAGCTGTAGTTGCCGCCGCGTAGATAGATGGTCTTGCCTGGGGCGATCTGGGTTAATGCGTTAGCGAGTGACGTAGGGCTGTTGAGCGTCCCAGGATTGCTGGCTGAGCCGTTAGGGGCGACATAGAGATCACCTGCAGCAAGTGTCACACTTGAAGTAGCTGCTGCTTCTGATGGGTTATTTTGCAAGCTACTCTCGATCAGTTCCGCCGCACCAACCGACCCACCACCAATCAATAATAGAGGGAACGCGGCACTCAGACAGAGTTGGGCCATTTTGGATTTGAGGGAACGTTCCTTCAGAGAACGGGCAGATCGTGCAGATACATGAGTAGATGTGGATGGAAATAATTTCATTACGTAGACCTCCTTGGTTAATGGGAAATAGAATGCGTGAGCTGCTGTTGCTTTGTGCCGGACAGGTGAATCATTGGGGTAATTCATTGCGATTGGACAGAACCCATCTGTACAGCACAGCTTCATGGTAAATGTTGTAAACGTTATCATCAATAATCATTTGCTCAGATTGGTGCACAAGCTGACGTAGCAGGCTTCTCCGGTTCGAACGCCATGCATTGCATAGGTGGCACATAATCCTGCCATCGGTTCATCGCCCTCATTTAACAGTCCATCCACCCAAATGAAGGTACAAAGGCTCTCTTTTGTCCATAGATGACACCCAAACACACCCTTGATCCACCAAAATCAACCTCGGTATCAACCGATGACGATGGGGAAAAGGGCATTGGTGATTGCAAAAATACGTCCTTCATTTCTCGTGTCAAAAAAATGTTGTCATTCACGTCATGACGTGAGATAATTAACTTTTGCCCAGCGGCCTTTTTGGAACGGAAAATTGAAATTGGACCGCTTTGTCTAAGAATGGAGGCTGACCTAGGATTGTCTACACAACGTTATCCTTTTGCATATGATCCGGCTGAACCTTTTGTATCCCGTCTCGGGGAATGGGTTGCCGATGTTTTTTACGATATTTTGCCAGAGTCCGGCTTCGAGGTACGGGATGAACAGATTTTTATGGCGTACCAGCTCGAACGGGCCTATGGAGATAAAAAGACCATTATGGCGGAGGCCGGTGTCGGAACAGGCAAGACGTTAGTCTATCTGCTCTACGCGGTCTGTTATGCACGTTATACGGGCAAACCGGCAGTGATCGCCTGTGCCGATGAGTCCTTGATTGAACAGCTTGTGAAGCCCGGCGGAGATATTGCCAAGCTGGCTGCACATCTGGACTTGGAAGTGGACGCACGTCTGGGCAAGTCACCGGACCAATACGTCTGTCTGAACAAATTAAGTGCGATGCGATTTGCGGATGAGGATGCGCCTGTTATTGAGGAAGTGCATGAGAGTCTGCCGGATTTTGTGAACACGCCGGGTACACTTCAGGCCTTCCATCCATATGGTGACCGCAAACAGTATCCACATCTGAATGATCGTCAGTGGAACAAAATCAACTGGGACCCTTTCCAGGATTGTTTTGTTTGTCCAAAACGTCAACGTTGCGGCCTGACGCTGTCGCGTGACCATTACCGTCGTTCCAAAGACATCATCATCTGTTCCCATGATTATTACATGGAGCATGTCTGGACCTATGATGCGCGCAAACGTGAGGGCCAACTGCCCCTGCTGCCTGATCACAGCTCAGTTGTATTTGATGAAGGACATTTGCTGGAAGAAGCAGCCCTGAACGCACTGAGCTACAAACTGAAACACCGTATTTTCGAGGAACTCGTCACTCGCCTGTTAGAAGGAGAGATTCGTGAATCCCTCGCGGAGCGTGTGGATGAAGCGATTGAGAGCAGTGAGCGACTGTTTGCTTTGCTGGATACCTACACGGTGGCGATTCCGGGATCGGAACGGAAAGAAGTTCGGGTAGAGCCGCCACTGCTGCGTGAGATTGAACGTCTGACGAGTGTGCTGGATGCGATCGGTGAAGAACTGGTATTTGAGAGTGGATTGTTCTCGTTGGATGGTTATCAGATGCGTGTCGTGGAAGAACATCTGGACATGATTCAGTCTGCACTTGCTTTGTTCCGCAAGGAAGATGGTTACATCTGTTGGGCGGAAGAGAGCGAGGATGAGACAACCTTATCGATCATGCCGCGTACTGTGAAGGAAATGCTGAACGAGCGTGTGTTCAACACAGGTATTCCAATCGTGTTCTCCTCTGCCACGTTATCTGTGGACAGTTCATTCCGTTATGTGGCGGACAGCCTGGGTATTGATGATTTTGTATCATTCTCGGTGGCTTCTCCGTATGATTATGCGGACAAAATGAAGATGAAAATTACCAATGAAGCTGTACCGGGTCACCCGGAGAACGAAAATCGCATGCGTGATGCGGTGTCGTTACTTCAGGAGAGTGGAGGACGTGCACTGATTCTGTTCCGTACGATGGAAGAGCTACGTGCGTTCAAACAGGACATCGTTCATGTACCTGAAGCAGAAGGTTTGCGCTTTATGTATGAGGGCGACCGGGAGATCAGTGATCTGATCGCGGCGTTCCAGCAGGATGAGGAGAGTGTGCTGTGCTCCGTTAATCTGTGGGAAGGACTGGACGTTCCAGGTCCGTCATTATCCAATGTCATGATCTGGTCGCTTCCGTATCCACCACAGGACCCTGTCTTCAATGCAAAACGCAGTGCGTCGGCAGCACCATACGAAGAGATCGATCTTCCGTATATGCTCTTGCGTGTGAAGCAAGGTCTCGGACGTCTGATTCGGACAAGCACAGATTTTGGTTCCGCGGTCATTCTCGATGAATCGCTGTATACCAAAAAGGAAGCCAAAGACCGCATTGCGGCCCTGCTTCCTGAAGGTGTGGAATGGACAACCCTGACACACTAACCAGCTTACGTTAAATGTTCTTGCTTTATTTTTAATGATAAAGTTTCTTACCAAAATAAGTTCTTGTTCTCTGCGGATTCACCATCCGTATGTGAGCAAGAGCTTATTTTTTTATTTTGATGGTTCCTTCAATGTACTTCTCGTCCCTTTTTTTCGAGGGATTGTCCCTCGCTCCTCGCTACCAATCGCTCCAACATTCTAACGAATCCACCCCACCTTATTAGGGTGATAATGAAGAGATGTAAATTCTAACGAATCTCAGTAACGTTATCCCGCCGAAAATAGCTTTTCAACCTGGAAATCGACCGAATTTGGAGAAATAACGTCGCTGTGATTCGTTACACGTCAGACCTGCGCAAATAGGAGCGAATAGCGTGTGTCAGGTTCATTAGAACCAATGACCAATAAGCGCTAATAAGGGAGGGCCTCTGTCATGCTCATGATTTATGGGAGATGGAAGCCCCTTTTTGATGTGTACAGATTTATGCTGTGTTAAAAAATACCCATGCTCAGATACCGTTCCCCGGTATCCGGCGCAATGCAGAGCACTCGGTGCCCCGGCCCCAGTTCCTTCGCGATGCGAAGGGAGGCCCACACCGAAGCACCAGAGGAAGGGCCGAGTAACAGCCCTTCCCGGGAAGCAAGCTGCCGCATCGTATCCAGTGCGTCCTCATCGGACACCTGGATGATGGCATCCCACACGTCGGTATTCAGGATGTCCGGAATGAACCCGGGACTTGTACCGACGAGCTTGTGTGGTCCGGGTTCGCCACCGGACAACACCGGAGACCCTTTGGGCTCCACCGCATAGATGCGGATGTCAGGTAACTGCTTTCGCAGTTCTTCTCCTGTCCCGGTAATGGTTCCGCCGGTTCCCGCCGTCGCGATGAAGGCATCCAGCTTGCCTTCCATCTGTTGCATAATCTCGGGAGCCGTCGTGATCCGGTGAATGTCCGGGTTCGCCTGATTTTCGAATTGCTGCGGAATGAAACTTCCCGGAATGTCTGCCTGAAGTTCTTTTGCTTTGTGAATCGCACCAGGCATCCGCTCCGCGGCAGGGGTGAGCACCACATCTGCGCCGTAGGCTTTCAGAATGTTGATGCGTTCCTTGGACATATTGTCCGGCATGATCAGAATAGCTTTATATCCTTTGGCGGCGGCATTCATCGCAAGACCTATGCCCGTATTGCCACTGGTTGGTTCAATAATGGTTGCGCCGGGTGGCAAGTGTCCCGCAAGTTCAGCCTGAACGATCAGATTGTATGCGGCACGGTCTTTGACGCTGCCACTGGGGTTGAAGTATTCCAGTTTCACGTATACGTCAGCGGAGTCGTTGCCTGTGAGTCGGTTCAGTTTAACGGCAGGTGTCTGGCCGATCAGTTCGGTTACATCTGCGGCAATGCCTGTATGTGCGGGTGTTTGTTTAATCGAATGTGTATTCAAATCCATGAAGTACAGCTCCTTGATTGATAAGACGTTGAGCGTATATCCAGTTGAAATCGATTCATGCCTTATTGGAATGGTTGGATATCTCTATTCCATCTTAATGAACGTAACCTTCCGTGGTCAACTTGTTTTGCTGGGGATGGATATTCTAAGGCTCAGACTTAAAGCAGTAATGAACATCAACAATTAGTGGTAGTGACGTTTTGTAATGGATTCAAGCGTAACTTTAGATGGTGAGCAGGTTGATCATATCCATCTGATTTAGATGAACAATAGAAGGGGTTCGCATACCCGGGTTCAATATTGTCAGAGTTGTATCAAGTCTGCGCCAAGTCCATCTGCAGATGCCGACTGAGTTCTTTTTTGACTTCATTGCGTGCGAATGTCCACAGCATATAGAACCGTTGCCAATACCCTCTGCACATATACAGAGTTTCGATTCCCTCGGCTTCCCGTTTCTCTTCCAGTACTTTGACACCGCGGGTTCTCATCTGTTTACGAAGGGCCAACATCTCCTTGAGCACATTGTTCTGAATGCGGGTCAGCGACAGAATGTAGACTTCAGGCATCTTCAACAGCAGCGTATCCAGTGTGTGAATATCTCGTTCAAGTACATCCAGCAAAAGCGTGCGCACAACCAGACCTTTGATCAGACGGTGGTCTTCATCCGCAGGGGATGGGGCGAAAGTTGAGGATGTCATATGTTCACTTCCTTAACCTTTAATTGGAATTTTATATTTACAGAACATATGTTCCTATATTATAATCAATATATGTAATGGAGATACACAATACAACCGAGAAATATTGGAAGCACACATTACCGCATTTTCCTAAAGGTACAGATAATGAATGAAGCTAGGGATTTAGGGACAAGCCTGCTCCAAAATAAGGTATAATTTATGGGTTTTGCAGGAAACCTAAGGCCATAAACCAAATAAGCCTTATGCAATGCAGTCTGCTACAGAAGTGATTACAAGCAATGAATTACTGCAATGAATTGCGATAATGATTCAAGGATGCCTTACATTTAACACGATGGCACCAGGTCAACGAGTAGAAGCAGTTTTATTTTTAGCGAAAATGATCAACAAAAAAGCCCCTGCCTTGGGCGGCGGGGCCTATGGAATACTGCCGATTCAGCGGCAGATTTGATGATGTGTTCAGAAATTAAGCAAGATATTGAGGCTTTTCGTAGAACGCCTCTTTTTCAAGGATGACCTTATAAGGTCTTTCCTTGCCCTTCAGGGAGGGCCCAATGGTAGTTAGCGGTACGGCCGGCTTGTGGAAACGATCTTCTTCCTTGGGTTCCGGAACCGGTCGTGATGATTCGGGCGCAGAACTGAGGCGTACCTTTTTTTCGCTGCCCCAGCGCTTGCTTATTTTTTTCGTTTCCGGTTTCATTCCGGTTCGCCTCCTAACAAATCGTTGATGGCGTTGAACAGTTGACGATTCTGTAGGTCAATCTGCTGAAATACCGCCTCATCCGCTTCAATATGTCCAATAATGTGAACGGTGATTACATACCTCTTGGCTACAGGATAGCATAGCAGATACTCTTTCTCAAGGTAATCATCATACAGGTTAATCTTGATTTTATTCTCCCGGTAAGAATCAATCACCAGGATGCGCTTGGGATCATCCGGTTGTTTGTCGTCGTTAGCGGACAAGTCATACTTTCTCCCCGGTTCTCCAACATTACCACATAATTGCTCAATATAACCACTGTCATCTGTACGGTATATGGCTGTGCCACGTACCGCGAATGGAGGATGAGAGACAAAGGCAGTACGCAGGGCATCGCTCATTCGCTCCAGCATCTTGGCATCTGCTTTGCGGGTACGCAGCAATTCCCTAAAGAACCGCAGCAACTTAAGCAGTTGTAACCTTGCTTCTCCCTCAGTGCGTTTATGCTTCTCAATGATGTTCTCCAATTCTGGATCACTCCAGCGTCCTTGTTCCTCAATACTGTCTGCGATTTTGGAACATGCGACGGATACAGCTGGTGCCCACTTTCCGTCAGAACGGATTTCATATACGAGTGGATTTAATCCCAGCAGATCTGTGGGCATACGCAATCCTTCGACCTTGGTTGTGTCCTTGATGTCTGTAATATCCTCAGGAAGAATGAAAAAAATACGTTTTCGTCCCAGACGACCCATAAACAGACCCATTTCCAGCATTGTATTATCCCGGACCGACGCGTAGTACTTCCCGCGAATTTTGGATATATCATCCGGATGAAAAATAAAAATGGCAAAGTCAGTCGTACGGACCTCTACTTCCAGATCGTCCATGGTATAGCTGCTTGGATTAAAAACCCCGGAATACCAAGGGGTAACTTCGGCTGAAAAACGTAAGTTTTCGTGTACTGCGGCTGCAATCGGCTTCGCTTCCAGCGAGCAGCCAATAAAGACTCTTGGCTTTAACGTTTTCATCAATCCGCCTCGCTTAAACGGTAGTGGGATTCAATTGTTATATTATACCATAAACAGCAGAGTAAGTCTGGAAACGTCTGAACTGGACAAAGAATAAGCCGATTACGTTTGCTATAGTGTATGTATGAAAGGAAAAGGATTCCTTTAAAAAGCGCAAGAAAATAAAAAAAGGCCCCAATTTGTCACAGTTGGGTGACTGACAGTTATTTTTGGAAGCTTTGGTCATAGAATAAAGGAGCAGGTTGCACCATTAGCAAGCATTGCTTATCCTGGTGTTGCCGTATGACTGCTGGAGCAGTCCAAAGGCTGCTTTATGCCCGTTTTTGAGGGGTCTGCTGTTTAGACCCGGTCACGTTGGTGTTATATAATAGAAGAACAAGCAAGTTAGCTTTGGTGTTTAAACTGAATGAACTTGCAACTGCTGTAAGTTGGATTTACAATTTACACAGGAACGAAGAGTGCAGAACCCATCTATAGAAGTGAAGCGTTCGCCTGAAAGCTTTTTGAATGAAAGCAGCTTCGGAAGCATAAGCGATCACCGGATTTTCCCCAGAGGGAAAATGGAATTCCAAAAATCCGGGGATAACCGCGATCAAAAGAGGGTACTGTAATCCAAGTGTAAGTGTACAATTAAATGTTCAAGCTTATGCATTGTAGTTATTTTTCAGTTTAACTGAGCACAGCTAACCACAACAGAACAGAAAGGATCAGGATACCATGAGTTCCCGAAGGACAATCTCCCCAAGGACGATCTGGAAACGTTACGATCTCTCATACACATAGCGCCCCTTGTAGAGTACACCAACCGGTTCAAAAAAACGGCTGACTCTGCGAAAGAGGGGATTGGAATGAATATTCGAAGGACGTACACGATGATTTCTTCCAGGCTTACCTTTTGCAGGGTACGGTCGGTCTAAAAACCAACCTACAAACTGCGAGGGAACCTGAATGAAGAGAACATCGTTAACCTTACAACACGTTAAAACAGAGGCGATCAAATTCGCCATTATGCTACTTGGTACATTTATTTTAGCTTTTGCTTATTATCACATTAACTTTCAGAATCATTTATCGGAGGGCGGATTTGTTGGTCTGGCCCTGCTCGGAAAATACGCAACAGGCTTATCACCTGCTATCGGTATGTTGTTACTGGACATTCCGGTCATGATCCTGGCTTGGTTCCTCAAAGGCTGGAAATTCATGATTCAGGCTTTGCTTGGCGTCGGTGCATTTTCCCTATTCTATGACGGCTTTGAACGATACTCCACACTGGTATTGTCGTTTAACGGAAATCTATGGATTCCGGCAGTTCTATCCGGTATATTGACAGGGGTAGGCGCTGGGATCGTGCTTCGATTCGGTGGAGCGACAGGCGGAGACGATATTCTCGCCGTGCTGGTTAGCCGCTGGAAGGGATGGAAGCTGGGAACAGTTTTCTTTGTCAGCGATGCTTTTGTATTGGGATTGTCGCTTTTCTTTCTTCCGGTAAAAGAAACTTTATATACGATTCTGGCCGTATGGATTGCCAGTAAAGTCATCA
Organism: Paenibacillus sp. FSL M8-0212; assembly: GCF_038004645.1. Taxonomy (NCBI): domain Bacteria; kingdom Bacillati; phylum Bacillota; class Bacilli; order Caryophanales; family Paenibacillaceae; genus Paenibacillus; species Paenibacillus sp. FSL M8-0212. The sequence goes on from NZ_JBBORP010000001.1 coordinate 4,933,511, forward strand.
CGTACGTCGTTAGTGTTCCGGCTCGCGGAACCGTGGTTACAACTTCGACTGTGAAATTGCCGATGCCATCGGCTGCAGCCAAGGCAGTTAACGCTGCTGCTATTTCACAACGGACTACGGTGGCTAGAGGGGTATCCAATTAACCATACGTTTCAGAACAACCATAACCTGTATGCATCATATTCAGGTCTTGATAGTTAAAGTTCATACAAAATCCCTTTAGACTGCTCTTCAGCAGCAAAAGGGATTTTGTTGTTTTCCGATTCATTCAGGACTTGATCGAAGAAGCAATCTGACCATCCTGATTATGGATAATCGCTCGAATATTTTGTTTGCTGCTCAGTTCTTTGGCCTTATCTACAGCTTCTGCCTTAGTATCGAATGTCGACAGATAGGTAGACTTTCCTTCTTCCTTGATCGCCCAACCGGAGTCGGTAGGCACGACATGGATGTTGTCATGACTTTTGGACGAAGAAACGGGCTCGGAATGACGACGATCCGTGGAAGACGACTTTTTGTGGTCCGAATGATCGGAAGAAGATGTGGAATCCGATTTCGAACTTTCCGGTGCGGGATGATTTTCAACCCATTCTTCCGCCTTAGCTGTCGCTATAGCAATGGAGCGCCCTTCCTCATACCCGTCATCGAGCAGAGCATTGGCAATCTCAATGGCTTTATGTCTAACACGTGGTTCCAGGTTCTTCATGGAAACCGGATAATCCTGTTTGTTCCAAGGCATATAAACCCCTCCTGTACGATGATGGATTAGTTGTATATTACCCTGTGAGGGGAGGGATAAACGATGAACAACTGAGGTCGTAAGTGCATTTACCGATGATCTATATAAATTGAAATAAACATTTACACAAAACGGAGAGGACAGAAAAAACCTGAAGAAGCGGAGTGTTCGCCTTTATCCCCGGATTTACCCTTTCTAAAAGGAATCAAAAAATCTGGGGATAACAGCGATCGGAAGGTTGTTCTGTCATCGGAGTGTCCAGTGTAAACATTCTTTAGTTCAACTTATATTGAAGGACCTCGTTCCTATACTTTTGCAAGCCAGAGGAGTATAATGCTGTCCATGTAAGAAATAAGTTCAACAAAAGGAAGATAAAGGAGTACATACACATATGTTTAGTCTTAGCCTGGCAATCCCTATGCTGTTCACCATGCTGATTCATGCCGCAGACAGCTTGTCATACGCGCTGCGTCTTGGAGGGCTTCGCACCCGCAGAATTGCGCTGGCCATTTCTTTGGCGGGTATCTTGCTGCTGGTTTCTCGAACCTCGAATATGGCCCAGGGCCCAATGGTAGGTAATCTGGTGGATACCGCAACACGTGGAGCCAATCCACACTTTGCGGCACAGCTACACTGGTTAATGGGTGCGGCAACGATTGGAACGGCATTAGCCATATTGTGTTTTCCAACCATGGTGAAGCTGTCTTCGAGAATGGTTGTACATTTTGAAGCAGCCGGTTCTATCCCAGCAATGGTTCGCGGTATGCTGAAGCGAAGCAAGATTAGAAATGCAACGTATTACATCACCCCGCCATCCTGGAAGATGGCGAAACGATTGGTACAACATGGGATGCCAAGACGGTTAATGATGTTGAATGTAGCGGTAACCGCAATCTACACCACAGGTGTCCTGTCCAGCTTATACGCAGCGTATCTTTACCCAGGGCAGGCTGTAGCTGCATCCCAATCAACCGGGTTGATTAACGGGATAGCGACTATTTTGTTAACCATCCTGATTGATCCGCGGATTTCTCTGCTCAGTGACAAATCATTACGTGGAGAGATCCGTTTGGATCGCATGAATCAGATTTATGGTTGCATGCTCGTGTCCCGTTTATTCGGTACACTGTTGGCACAGTTGTTATTAATTCCATTTGCGTATTGGATTGGTTGGATTGTAAGTATGATGTGACGACTTCTTTCCTGAATTGTAGCCAGGCACTCTCTTGTACATCTTCTGAAGTAGCAAATGAGAGGGTGCCTGTGCACTTTGAATTGACGGGGGGATTTTAGCTGTGATACTATTAGACCGAATAGTCGGTTTAATTTATGGAGGTTTTTCCAATCGAAGTCAAACGAAGAAAAGATGTTACCCAGATAAAGAAAGACATTGCACGTAATACCAAGGAACTGTTTGCCCAAAAGGGATATAGTGCAACTTCCATGGAAGACATATGTACGATTAACAATCGGAGTAAAGGCAGCATCTATTATCATTTCAAAAGCAAAGAAGAGTTATTCATGTATCTGATCAAGCTTAACAATGAAGATTGGATGGATGCTTGGCTGGACAAAGAATCCGGGTATAAGACTGCCATAGACAAACTGTACGGACTTGCTGACCATTATGTAGATGATTTGGCTAACCCGCTGAATCACGCCATTAACGAGTTTGTCTCGGGTCAGGTCGTCAGTCAGGAGATGCTTGATGAGATGCTTTCCCTGATCCGTATTCCGTATGCGACATATGAGTCCATTATTACTAAAGGGATGGAAGATGGGGAGTTAAAACCGGATGACCCACAGGATGTAATGCACATTATCTACGGTCTGTTTAGCGGATTGACTACGCTCTACTATGAGAAGGACCTGACGGATATTCGTCGTATTTACCACAAAGGCATGGCCAGTCTGCTGGCAGGTATTCAAAACGTTAACCATGAAAAGCTGATGTAACTGTCAGTTTTTCTTTTTAAATATTAATAAACCGGACAGTCGGTTTAAAAGAGGAGATGGAGAATGAACACATTGTTCAGAAACAAAGCTTTTTTAATCGTGACAGGGTCTGATCTGCTGCAAAATCTGGCGATATGGATCCGAAATATGGCAATCCTCTATTATGTGATGGATCGAACTCAGGGAAGTCCGATAGCCGTCTCGCTGATTACCGTACTTGAATATGCTCCGATTTTTGTTTTCTCCATCATTGGCGGTGCACTTGCTGATCGCTGGAATCCCAAACGTACGATGATACTGGGGGATATTCTGAGTGCGTTGTCTATTGTCATGATTATTGGCGTCTTATCTTCTGGGTATTGGCAGATTCTATACGTAGCCACGTTTGTATCCTCTATCGTTAGCCAGTTTTCTCAACCATCCTCTCTAAAGATTGTGAGGCGAAATGTAAAGGGAGAACATTTGCAGTCTGCAATTGCTATTACACAGAGTGGTCAATCGTTGTTTTTAATTCTCGGACCAATCGTCGGAACGTTTATATACACTGCAATGGGGATTCAGGCGTCCATGTACGCTTTACTCATTCTATTCCTCACCTCTGCGCTTCTACTCACATTTCTGCCTAAAGATGCCACTCAGCGGGAAACAAATACCTCATTATTAGCGGATATCAAAGAGGGCTGGCAATATGTTGCTCGATCTCGCTCGTTAAAAATGCTTAGTCTGGTATTCATCTGTATAGGGCTTTCTGCGGGTCTCATCAGCCCACTTGGAATATTTCTGATCACCGAACGTTTGGGACTTGAAGCAACGTCGTTACAGTTTTTGTCTGGTGCATCTGGAATAGGTTTATTGATTGGAGGAGGTATTGCGGCTGCTGTAAGTGCCAAGCTGAACCAGACCTTAACTCTGCTTGTAGGTGTGCTGTGTCTGGCTGTAGCCACGATGGGGGAAGTGTTATCCAGTTGGTTCTGGCTGACTATTGTCATCAGCTTCTTAAGCTCAATCAGTTTGGCATTCATCAACGTCATCATCTCCACATACTTGGTCACTCGGATAGATGAGCACTTGATCGGGAGAGTGAATGGCACCATCACACCTTTATTCATAGGAAGCATGCTTCTTGGATCTTCAATGGCAGGTGTACTGATGAACAGCACATCCATTTTTATCGTCTACGCAATCTCGGTTACCGTGATGATCATGGGTATTGTTCCAGCGATGCGAATTCAATTTGGTAATGATCAGACGGCTCCTGCCAGTCAATTGAGTTCGGAAATCTCTTCGAGCCAAATCTAATCAATGCATTCTCCTGTAACATTAGTTCGTCTATTAAAAAAAGAATGTACATCAAAAAGCAGCGGGATCATCCCACTGCTTTTTTTGTATTTGTATTAAAACTTATTGGAAAAGGACGGCGTACTCACCGTATCCTTCTTTTTGCAAGTCTTCTTTGGGTACAAAACGAAGTGCAGCAGAGTTGATGCAATAACGCATTCCACCTGCTTCGGCAGGACCATCGTTAAACAGGTGACCCAGATGGGAATCCCCCTCACGACTTCTCACTTCGGTACGAATCATGAAGTGGCTGAGATCAGTTTTTTCCTTCACGTTGTGGTCACGCAATGGACGTGTGAAGCTCGGCCAGCCGCAGCCGGAGTCGTATTTGTCGGTAGAACTGAACAATGGCTCGCCAGATACGATGTCCACATAGATACCATCACCGTGGTGATCCCAGAATTCGTTATGGAATGCAGGCTCGGTCGCGCTGTTCTGCGTAACTTCATATTGAAGCGGCGTCAAACGCTCTTTCAGCCCGTCTTTATCCACGTTACCGGTCCAGTTGCGTTCGATGAAATCTACACGTCCAGAACCTTTGCTGTAGCGTTTGTAATGGGCAGGGTTCTTCCGGTGATAATTTTGGTGATGTTCTTCCGCTTCATAGAACGGTTTGGCTGGCAAAATCGGAGTGAAGATTGGTTTGTCAAAACGTCCGCTTTGTCCCAGCTCCGCTTTGGAAGCTTCCGCAATCTGGCGTTGTTCTTCGCTGTGATAGAAGATGGCCGTCTGATAGGAAGATCCACGGTCATGGAATTGCCCACCTGTATCCGTAGGATCAATCTGCTGCCAGAACAGTTCAACCAGTTTCTTATAAGGGAAGATGGCAGGGTCAAACGTAATTTGCACAGCTTCTACATGTCCTGTTGTCTCCGAGCAGACCTCTTCATATGTTGGATTCTCGGTATGTCCTCCTGTATAACCCGATACGATCTTGTGAATACCGGGCAGTTCTTCAAAGGGGGATACCATACACCAGAAGCATCCGCCTGCAAAAGTTGCTAACTCACTTGAATGTTGTTCCATGCTATAGTCACTCCATTTCTGATGAAGATTTAGCGCTCGTGTTCGAGCTCCAGCAATCTACCGTTTTATTAAAACTTGTTACACAAGCATTAGGCTTGCTCTTCTATTATATCCTGAATTGGCAAGCCAACCAAGCCGGAATGAAAACAAGCTGAATCTGAACGGTTTGCGAATTCTGAATTCAGGCTTTGTTGCGTGACCGAAAGCGAAATAAGAGTAATACAATGGCCATGAACACCAGATATCCGGCAAGGATGGCCAGGCTCAGCCAGATTGAGGTTTCAGCTTGTGCACCTGCATAGGCAAATACAAAAATCGCTGGCATTTTCCCAATGGCCGTGGCAAGCATGAAGACCCAGAATGGCGTGTACGTTATACCTGCGTAGATATTAACGGCCATCTGAGGCACGATCGGCAACAGTCGCATCGACATGACACCCATGAACGGATGTGCTTCCATCCATGTGGTAAAACGGTTTAGACCCCGAATACGTTCGAGGTACGATCTCGCCTGATGTCTGAAGATGGTTCTTGCTCCGCCATAAACGAGCATGGCAGCAAGTGTTGTGCCAAGCCAGCATATCCAGGCTGCTGTGGTGGTACCGTAACTGTAACCAAAGGCGATAATAACAAACTTATAAGGAATGACAGGCACAAGTGCAAACAATGTTGCCATGGCGAGTAACAGCGGAATGGACTGATGGAGATCGGTCCAGGCCAGCAGTTCATATCTGTAAATAAACGTGACTCCTGCAAGTAAAACATATAACAGAAGCCATAACCATTTTCGCAAAATCCCAAACGCTCCTTTCAGATCAGGCAGGTCTGGTCGTGTCCCGATCTGTACTGCTGTTCCTCCTAAGTTTACCACGTTCGCCCATTGTCTGAACAATTCGTACGAAGTGTGCTGCAATCACTGGCAAGTTGCTGTCCGAAGGGTTACACTATAGGACGTGGAAATATAGAACCGAACTGAAGGTGGAGTGATCATCATGGAAACAACCCAACGTAAACGAGTTGCAATTATCGGCCTCGGCGATATTGCACGTAAAGTATATTTGCCGCTGTTAACAGCTCATCCGAACGTGGAGATTGTAGGCATTATGAACCGATCTCCAGAGCCGGTCAAAGCCGTTCAGGAGGCGTATCGATTAGAACGGGGAACAACGGATCTGAAAGAACTGTTGTCCTGGGATCTGGATGCCGTGTTTGTACATACAGCAACGGAAGCGCACTTTGACATTGTCATGCAATGTCTGGAACAGGGATTAGCCGTGTACGTAGACAAACCGTTATCCTATACGATTCGGGAGTCGGAAGAGATGACTGCTTTTGCCGAGGCACAAGGGCTGCTACTGGCAGTGGGCTTCAACCGCAGATTCGCACCGATGTATCAAAAAGCAAAAGAATGGATGCAGGGTGGAAAAGGTTTTGAATCCTTGACAGTGACCAAACATCGTACAGGCATTCAGGATCGTCCTACGGCAGAAACCATCTATGATGATCTCATCCATATGCTGGATCTGATGTTGTGGTACTCGGATCATAATGTGGAGTTGCTTCATCAATGGATTCGGAAGAATGATCTGGACAGACTGCTTCATGCAACCGGAACGGCCAAGCTGGGCAGAACAGCCTACGGTCGATTCGATATGGTGCGTGAAGCTGGGGCAGATCTGGAGAAGATCGAATTGCATGGTGGTGGACGATCTGTTGAAGTGCTGAACATGGACACGATCAGCTGCATGGAACAGGGGAGTCTGGAAACCAAAGAAACGTTCGGGAGCTGGGACACTGTGTTAGCACGCAGAGGTTTTAGCGGAGCAGTTGATAATTTCCTGGCTTGTCTGGACTCACCTGATGATTGCCTGATCAGTGCAAGTCATGTCATGGACAGTCATGAACTGGCGGAACAATTGATTCGCAAATAATTGCAGAATACACATACGGAGGAATACAAGTCATGGATGAATATGAAAAGGAACGTAATAAACAGATCGAGGAAGCTGTTGTAGAAACCTATAAACAGGAAGAAGAGATGATGATCCTCGTATTTGCCCAGTGGTGTGTCAATAATGGTTTGGACCCGGAAGAGATGTACCGGCAAGCCTACCCGAATCAGCAGAGCAACGAGCGTTTGCAGCAGATGCAGAAGCTGATTGTATCCAAGGAGGAAGCCGGTGAGATCCCGGATGATACGGTACTTGGCGTGTTGTCCATGTTTGGCAATGAAGATCTGGCGATGGTTGTATCCGAGGCCATAGCCGCGCGCAAATAAGTTCAACTTACGTATACTGGTATGATTACATCTGTTCCCGGTGAATGACGCGGAATTCCTTCGGGGACATGCCGAACCGGGAACGGAATACCCGATGGAAATAGGTATAGTTGTTAAAGCCGGAAGACTCAGACACTTGCTCCAGGGTCATTGGACTGAAAATAATCCGTTCCCTGGCCATGTTGAGCCGTACGTCAAGCGTGTATTGCATGATGCTTTTGCCAAACGCTTCTTTGAAGAGATGAACCCCCCGTGAGACACTGATGCCAATATGTGTTGCCACATCATCGAGCTTGAATAAAGAGGAAGCGTTTTCTTCAATATAGTTCTTGATCTCATAAGCCACATAATTGGTGTTGGTTATCGTTGGATGCTCCGCGAGCAGACGATCCACTTCGAGACATAAAATTCGCATATAATAACTTGAAATTTCCGGATAAGGATTGGAGATGCGGCGCTGCTCCAGTACGAGCTGTCGAAACAGGACCAAGAGGCTTTCCGTCAGTTCGACTTTGATCCGGGTCGGCCGTTTGTGACGCTTCCACCACTCATCCACCCAGGAACCATTGAAGAAGATGTGATAGTCACCACTCTCCACCAGTTGTTCTCCCATCGGATTGGTTTCATTGTCTATTCTCAGCTCATAGGGCTCGTCAGGATCAAAAAGAAGCAGATCGCCCGCATCTACCAGGGACATGTCCCCGTCTATGCGTGCACGGCAACGTCCGTCTGTTTGCAGTCTTAACAGGTAGTTCTTCACCCCTTCAGGCTGCACCATAGCGTAGGGTTTACGATGAAATGAAAAGCCTGCTGTAAGAACTTGGCAGGTTTGATCTGTCGGCATGGGCATACTCCTTGCAATTTGAAAATTATGACCAGATAGTTCATGTTTCAATCATATTATTCATTTTAATTGAAGCTGAAACGGAATACCATAGTATTAGATTTAAGGAAGAGGAAACATCCAACAAAACATATGTATCTCAACCATTCAAACGCAGATTTTCACCATGCGTAAGGAGATGAACGTCACAGTGGAGAAAATGAAAGCAGGCATCATCGGGTGTGGTAACATCAGCGCCATCTACTTGGAAAATCTCAAAAACAACCCGGTCATTGAAGTCGTGGCTGTTGCGGATTTGATTCGTGAACGCGCTCAGGAACGGGCAGATGAATTTAATATCGCAAACGTTTACAATGTAGATGAGTTGCTGCAAAATAACGAAATTGAACTTGTGTTGAACCTTACGGTTCCTGGAAGTCACGCCATGACCGATCTGGCTGCACTCGAAGCAGGCAAACATGTGTATGCCGAGAAGCCGCTGGCAATTTCTCTTGAGGATGGTCGCAAGGTTGTTGAGCTGGCTGAGGAAAAGGGATTGTATGTTGGTTCTGCACCGGACACCTTCCTTGGTTCAGGCATACAGACAGCTCGTAAAGCCATTGAGGATGGGCTGATTGGCAAGCCGGTTGCAGCGACTTCATTCTTTATGGGTGGAGGACCAGAAGCTTGGCATCCCAATCCGGAGTTCTTTTATGTTGCAGGTGGCGGACCGATGTTTGATATGGGACCTTACTATCTGACCGCTCTGATTACGTTGCTTGGACCGATACGCAGAATCAGCGCCTCGGCAGGCATACAGATTGCAGATCGCAAGATTGGCTCCGGACCGAAGGAAGGTACAGCGCTGCAAGTAGAGACGCCTACCCACTTGGCAGGAACCATTGATTTTGCAGAAGGGGCCATTGCAACGATGATTACCAGTTTCGATATTCGCGGAGCTTCGGATCTGCCACGTATTGAAATCTATGGTACAGAAGGTACGCTTAGTGTACCGGACCCCAACTATTTTAACGGGGAAGTGAAGGTTCGCAGATACGGTCAAGACACTTGGGAGACGGTCAAACCAGTCTTCGAAAGTGGACAAAACGAACGAGGCATCGGCGTAACGGAAATGGTTGAATCCATTCGTGCCGGACGGGAACACAAAGCCAGTGGCAAGCTAGCTTATCACGTTCTGGAAGCCATGCATTCATTCCAGCGTTCTTCACTTGAAGGCAAGCACGTACATCTGGAGAGCAGCTATGATTCTTTTGCAGTAACTCGTACAGTTCAAACTGAGATTGAAACCGTGGAATCCCACTAGTCTGAGTAAAAAGTGTTCGAAGCTTGATGCTCTTGCGAGTGAAGCAGAATAACCAGTATTCTTACGTTCAATTTCAGGATAGAAACACTCTCGATTTTCCACACTAATCAAACAGGCATGTGATCTGAACGGTAATTGTATACAGTTCAATATTCATGAATTCAGCAATCATACGATATCTGATCCAGGGAGGAATCGCACTTGAAACTCGGCGTATTTTTGGTACTATTCGGAGGACGTAAATTGGAGGATGCTCTTGATTATGTAGCATCCAAGGGATTAAAAGCAGTAGAGATCGGAACAGGCGGACATCCAGGCAATGCACATTGTAAGCCAGATGAGTTGTTAAGCAATCCTACAGCATTGAAAAACTTCAAAAATGCAGTGGAATCACGTGGTTTGACGATCAGTGCACTGAGCTGTCACGGTAACCCGCTACATCCGCAAAAGGATATTGCCAAAGGATTTCACGATGATTTTGTTAAAACGGTAGAACTGGCTGAGAAGCTGGAAGTACCTGTAGTGAATACATTCTCCGGTTGTCCGGGAGACCATGAGGATGCCAAATATCCGAACTGGCCTGTTGCACCATGGCCAAATGACTTCCAGGAGATCCTGAAGTGGCAGTGGGAGAACAAAGTTATCCCTTACTGGACAGAGTGGGGTAAATTTGCAGCAGATCGTAACGTAAAAGTTGGATTGGAGCTGCACGGCGGATTCTCCGTTCATACTCCAGCAACCCTGCTGAGACTGCGTGAAGCTGCAGGTGAAGTGATCGGAGCCAATCTGGACCCAAGTCACATGTGGTGGCAAGGTATTGATCCGGTTCAGGCAATTCACATCTTGGGACGTGAAGGAGCCATCCATCATTTCCATGCAAAAGATACAACGATTGATCCGGTAAACGTGAACAAACACGGTGTAACGGATATGCAGGACTATACCAATATGCTGGATCGGGCTTGGCAGTTCCGCTCGGTTGGTTATGGACATGATAACAAGACTTGGGCAGATATTATGAGTGCCTTGCGTCTGGTCGGATATGATTATGTAGTAAGTATTGAGCACGAAGACGGTCTGATGTCGGTTGAAGAAGGATTCTCTAAAGCCGTGCAAAATCTCCAGCAAGTATTGATTGAAGAACCGCTGGGCGATATGTGGTGGGTTTAGAGCTACACTAGGGGGAAATTGAATATGATCAACGTCACCATTTGGAATGAATTTGTCCATGAGAAAATTCACGATGAAGTAAGGGAAGTCTACCCGGATGGTCTGCATCGAGCACTGGCTGACGGACTTGGCGGCGAAGGCTTTGCTATTCGTACGGCTACACTGGATCAGCCTGAACACGGATTAAGTGATGAAGTGCTGAATTCCACAGATGTGCTTATATGGTGGGGACATATGGCACATGATCGCGTAAGCGATGAGATCTCACAGAAGGTCGCGCAGCGAGTACTGAACGGGATGGGAATGATTGTGCTCCATTCAGGTCATTTCTCCAAACCATTCAAAGCACTGATGGGAACCAGCTGCGATCTGAAATGGCGTGTAGCTGACGAGCAGGAAATTGTATGGTGTGTTAACCCATCTCATCCGATTGCGGATGGCATCGAGGGCAAGATTGTATTGGAAAAAGAAGAGATGTACGGTGAATTCTTCGATATTCCAGTACCGGATGAACTGGTGTTTGTAAGTAACTTCCAGGGTGGGGAAGTATTCCGGAGCGGATGTACGTTCCGGCGTGGTGAAGGTAAAATCTTTTATTTCCGACCAGGTCATGAGACGTATCCGACCTATTACAAACCGGAAATATTAAGAGTGATCAGCAACGCTGTGAAATGGGCATATCCTGCCCGCAGCTTTAAGCCGGAATTTGGCAAGAGCGAACCTGTAAGACCATTTGGTGGCGTGCTGGTCTAATTCACTAACTCAATCGTGTAATGGAAATTATAAGTTTTATTCAAAAAGAACCCTTCTCCGAGTCATTGATGACTGTGGCAGCTGGGTTCTTTTTGGGTAAGATAGTACTATGGGGAAGTTATACGATATTTCCCATGGTTACGACGCAGCGTGTAATGTATACTGGGATGTATGATCCATTTTGGATGTTATGCTTCTAAAATTTAAACTTTTTAGTTGCAGGCGTTTTCTTTGAAGCTTAAATATGTTATTATGAAATATACTAACAAAATGTAAGTTGATTTGAGTGATCTCTAAAGAGGTGATTAATGTGGAAGGTCAAGACTTGCGGATGTGTCCGCGTTTTGAGACGGCGTTTTCTTTTTTGGGCAAGCGCTGGAATGGTTTAATTATTCAAACATTGATGAGTGGTTCGAAGCGATTCAAGGATATCTCCAATCTGATCCCATCCATGAGTGATAAGATGTTATCCGAACGGATGAAAGATCTGGAGAGTGAAGGTATTCTGGTTCGTCACGTCTATCCCGAGACGCCGGTTCGTATTGAATATGAACTGACGGATAAAGGTAGAGCGCTCCAGCCCGTCATGAATCAAATTCAAGACTGGGCTGAGAAGTGGGTTGACTAACGTGTAAGCATCACCCACTTTCGTTGATGAATGACATAGACTCCTGATTTCCGTGGAAATCAGGGGTTTTTGTCTTAAGTATAACGTGGATCGGCGTTTTTCTCTTGGGCTATGCACATGTTGTCATGAGTTGTAGTATAATCTATAGAAAATGGCCACAGACGGCCGGAGCGAAGGAGGCCCACTTGTCATGAGAGAAGAAAGCTTATCCCGTGAAGTACGCTACGGCAAAAAAGATATTGCAGAACTTGAGAGCGCATCCATTCAGGTACATCTGATTTACAAAAAAGCTGCGGAGTTGTTTAAGCGCACAGCATATTCCCGTTCGGTTAAGGATGATCTTGCCGAAGTGAATACGCATTCTGTGAACAGCGATGGTCCGAGATTAGCTCCGGCGGTGCTGCAAAAATGGATTCAAACGTCCAGGGGCTGGAAGTGTATCGGATGTGAGCTGGGACAACCTGATTCAACGACTTCTCAGATGGAGGAAACCATCCATGGTAAGCGATTGGTTCTGGATGTGGGAGAAGGTCGGTTGGTTCAGGCAGAAATGCTGATTCAGGCGGTTGTCTGGTCTCAATATGAGAAGATTCGAATGTTTGCACCATGGCTTGGTGATGAACCCTTTTATAGCGTGCAGGAACTGGATGTCATTGCCCGTTATATTGTGCCTACCTATTTCTCGGAACGGCCTTTGTATGAGCAAGGCAAGGTATTCAAGGTCCATCAACAATATGGGCAGATTCCGTTGTATCAGGAGTATGTAGACGCACCTTCATGTTGCGTGCAGGTGGACGGTGGATTGCTTGAAGGGCGATTGCTGACGGGGGTATACGTATCTGAGGAGCAGTTCTTCGGGCTTAATCCATATCTGAAAGATGGCGATGGAGGACGGACATATATGCAGGCTAGTGTCCAGTGATAACGTAACCAATTCGAACATAAAAATGAATTAGATTGGAGAGCCTGTGTGCAGGCTCTCTTTCTTGTACAAGCCCTATTTGGAGGGGACACCCTATAAAAGTAACGGCTTTGACACTTTTTTTTGCCGAAAGTTGTGCCATAATAGAGGTTATGGACAACAGGGTGAATGATTTTACGCAGGGTGGTGTTACCTACATGATGAAGAAAATCCCCGGTTACATAGGTGTATGTTTGCTCCTACTGGCGATCTTGGCTGGTTGTAGTGAGACACAGCCTTCTGAGCAGCCAATTGTCAAGGAGACAGAAACAGCGAATACGATCACAGTGGCTGTAGATGGCAGTACATTTTTGCCTGATGCAACAAAGTCCATTAAGCGAGATTTTAGTGAGGGTTTGACACTCAAAAAAGCATTACTCAATAGCGGACTGGTAGATTTTACGGCAGATGGCAAACGGATTCAATCCGTCGGAGAAGTTTCTCTGGATTCTTCGCTTAGCTGGGCTGTCAAATTAAATGGCAAGGATATTGAACAGGAAGATTGGGACATGGAGCTTCATGCCAAAGATGAAGTAATCATTTACGTGAAAGCCGCTGACAGTGGGGGAGATGGCGTTGCATATCAGACAACGTTACTCAAGGTTAGCGGTGGAAACATTATGCCAACCCTTAATCGTCAATATGCCGGCGTCTACGTTCAAGAGTGCACAGTTCGCGATGTGTTGAAGTCCAGCGGCATTGTAAGAATGTCTGAGAATAACAAATTTGTCGTTTCGGTCGAGAATGTCACGCCTCGTATGAATGAGCGGTGGGTCATTATGGTGAATGACAAAGAATTAATGGAAAATGGTCTGGACATGAAATTGAATCCACGTGATGCGGTGAAACTTGAATTGACCAATGCATCCTAAGTATACCAAGAAGCCCAATCTCTTTTTAGAGAACTGGGCTTTTTTTCATTAAATATATAAGCAATATCCGATTAGCATAGTCAAATATTAAATACGACAGATCTCGTTCGGGCAAAGTTCACAGTGACAGATCCCTTGCAGCATCTTCAGATCTTTGATAACAATCATGCCATTGTCGTATTCAATCGCATCTTTCTTACGCAGGTCGCTTAACATGCGGTTTACACTTTCACGAGTGGCTCCAATCATATTGGACAGATCCGTGTGGGTAATTTTTTTGTGAATAATGACATGCTCTCCATGAGGCTCACCATACGAATTCGACAACCGAATGAGGGTGGAGCAGAGTGCACCCGGTTTACCGTATAACATGAGATCCCGGAATTTGGTCTGTGTCAACCGGTGGTGGATGCCCATCCATTTCATAAAGTCGATCGCGAAGTCACAATGCTGGCAGATTAACATCTCCAGGTCTTTATGCTCCAGTACACCGATCTCACTGTCCTCTAATACTTCCGCTGAGAAGCTGTGTTTAGAGCCAAAGAAGGGATCAGCCTGCCCAATCATATCACCGGATTGATACATGTACATGATCAGTTCCTTGCCTTCATCCGTGGATTTGGTGATCTGGGCACGACCCCGTTTCATATAATAAAGTTTGTCAGAGATGTCGCCTTCCCAGTATAGATGTGTACCTTCCGGATAGGTTCTATCTTTCATGGTAACCAGCAGATGGTTGAAATTTGCTTCCGAGAAACAGTTGGTATTACCGCGCTTTTCCAGTACAGTGGTTAGTTCTCTCATAAGTCTATCTCCCCTTTATGTCCATCGGACGACCTTCTGTAATAAGCAGTAGCCTCCGAGGTTCGCCGCAAACCGTTGCCGTCCTGATCAGGGTCATCTCGGCCGGGAGGAAGGACGGTACAAATTGCGGTGGTTCAATTTTTAAGTTCAGTATATACCTAATCTTACCGTTTGAGGGGGAAGGAAAGGGGGCAAAAATGACGAAATTTCAAACATTGTGATAAAATTCACTTTTAATGGAGAGGATGAATTTTACAGCCCTATATTTTAAATAGGAAGTGAAAATGGTCGTATGAAGGACACTACAAAACTTAAATTAAATTTGTTATACTTTGTGAAAAAAATCACATAATTAAGTTTATTGTCATGTTACGATGTGAATGTAAACGAGAGAGACAAACTAATACGAACCTTTAGGAGGATGAGGGAGATGGCTGTAAAGAACGAAGTCGCCCCAGCAAAAGAACCGACAGCAGGTCAGTATATTCAAACGTTAATCGACAAAGCGAATAAAGCACACGCCGCATTCATGAAGATGGACCAGAAGCAGATTGACCGGATTGTGCAAGCGATGGCGCTTGCGGGTCTGGATAAACACATGATGCTCGCCAAGATGGCCGTAGAAGAAACAGGCCGCGGAGTGTATGAGGATAAAATCACCAAAAATATATTTGCAACAGAATATGTGTACCACAGCATTAAGTATGACAAAACCGTAGGTGTGATTGAAGATAACGAATATGAGAGCTTCCAGAAAATTGCGGAGCCGGTCGGCATCATCATGGGGATTACACCAGTAACCAATCCAACATCAACAACGATGTTTAAAGCACTGATCTCCATCAAGACGCGTAACCCAATCATCTTTGGTTTCCACCCATCTGCACAGAATTGTAGCCGGGAAGCTGCCAAAATCCTGCTGGAAGCTGCTGTGAAACATGGTGCACCAGCAGATTGTATTCAGTGGATTGATGATCCTTCCATGGATCGTACAAACGAACTGATGAATCACAATGATGTGGCTCTCATTCTGGCAACAGGCGGATCAGGCATGGTACGTGCAGCGTACAGCTGTGGTAAACCTGCACTGGGCGTAGGACCAGGTAACGTACCTTGCTTTATCGAGAAAAGCGCGGATATCAATCAGGCAGTAACGGATTTGATTCTGTCCAAGTCTTTCGACAACGGCATGATCTGTGCTTCCGAGCAAGCGGTCATCATTGAAGAACCGATCTTTGATCAAGTGAAGAAAAAAATGATTGCAAATGGCTGTTACTTTGTTAACAAAGATGAAGCAGTAAAATTGACAGCAGGTGCGATTAATGCCGAGAAATGTGCGGTGAACCCGGCAATTGTTGGTCAATCTGCGGTAAGCATTGCGAAATTGTGCGGTATTGAAGTTCCAGCAGGCACCAAAATTCTCGTGGCCGAGATTGAAGGGGTAGGTACAAAATTCCCATTGTCGGCTGAGAAATTAAGTCCGGTACTGGCTTGTTACAAAGTCAAAACGGCAGCAGAGGGAATTGAACGTGCAGCAGAAGTGGTTGCATTTGGCGGCATGGGTCACTCCTCGGTTATCCACTCCACAAATGAAGAAGTGATCGGCAAATTTGCAGATCGTCTGCAAACTGGACGGATTATTGTGAACTCACCATCCACACACGGTGCCATCGGGGATATCTACAACACAAACATGCCGTCATTGACACTGGGATGCGGATCATACGGACGTAACTCGACTTCTTCCAACGTAACCGCTGTGAACTTAATCAATGTGAAAAGGGTGGCTCGCCGTACCGTGAATATGCAATGGTTCAAAGTGCCAAACAAAGTCTACTTCGAAAAAGGGGCAACACAGTATCTTGCCAAAATGCCTGACATCACACGTGTGGCGATTATTACGGATGCCATGATGGTGAAACTTGGATATGTTGAAAAGGTAGAACACTATCTGCGTCAACGCCAAATGCCGGTAGCGATCGAAGTATTCTCCGATGTAGAGCCAGATCCATCCACAACAACGGTAGACCGCGGAACCGAAATGATGCGCCGCTTCCAACCGGACTGCATTATCGCACTCGGCGGTGGATCACCGATGGATGCTGCAAAAGCCATGTGGTTGTTCTATGAATACCCGGACACGGACTTCAACGATCTGAAACAGAAATTCATGGATATCCGCAAACGGATCTACAAATATCCACGTCTCGGCGTAAAAGCGAAATTTGTAGCAATTCCTACCACATCCGGTACAGGATCTGAAGTGACATCGTTCGCGGTTATCACAGATAAAAATCAAGGTAACACCAAATATCCATTGGCCGACTATGAGCTAACACCAGACGTAGCGATTGTTGATCCGGAGTTTGTATACTCCCTGCCTAGAACAGCCGTTGCAGATACAGGTATGGACGTACTGACGCATGCGATTGAAGCTTATGTGTCTGTCATGGCAAATGATTACACGGATGGACTTGCGATCAAAGCAATCCAACTGGTATTCCAATATCTGGAGCAATCTGCACTGCAAGGTGACAAACTGGCACGTGAGAAAATGCATAATGCTTCTACAATTGCTGGTATGGCATTTGCCAACGCATTCCTGGGCATTAACCACAGCTTGGCGCACAAATGGGGCGGTCAGTACCACACCGCACACGGACGCACCAATGCGATCCTGATGCCACACGTCATTCGTTACAACGCGAAAAAACCGACCAAATTTGCATCGTTCCCGAAATATTCTCACTTTGTAGCGGATGAGCGGTATGCCGAAATTGCCCGCATCTTGGGATTGCCTGCTCGTACAACAGAAGAAGGCGTAACCAGTCTCATCAATGCGATTCGCAAACTGAACAAAACATTGGGCATTGAAGAATCGTTCCAGGAAATCGGATTTGATGCCAAAGACTTTGAAGCACATGTAGATTATCTGGCAGACCGTGCCTTCGAAGATCAATGTACAACTGCCAATCCGAAGTTGCCGCTGGTAACTGAACTGGCTGATGTATACCGCAACGCTTTCTACGGAAAGTTTGAATAATAAACTTAGAATGAAGCGTGCCTTACGGCAAGAAGATCAGGGTTCCCCGAGAGGGGAGCCCCGATTGCCGTCTTTCACACAATAACGAGAGGGAAGAAAACAGAAGAGCGAGCATCTGTTTTTCAGAATTTATTCTAAGTTTTGTTTTGCTCCGAGTATAGAGGAGCAAAAGGATTCTAAAGAGGTGGCACGGAATTCGTGATGTGGCCGTTTGAGCCAGATGTTCGACAATAAAGAAAAGGGCAGAAAAACAGAAGAGCGAGCATCTGTTTTTCAGGATTTATTTTAAGATTTGTTTTGCTCCGAGCATAGAGGAGCAAAAGGGTTCTAAAGAGGTGGCACGGAATTCGTGATGTGGCCGTTTGAGCCAGATGTTCACACAATAACGGAGAGGGCAGAAAAAACTGAAGAAGCGGAGCGTTCGCCTTTGAAGTAAATTTTGAATTTTATTGGTTTATCAGTTGAACTACCTATGTACACGATAACGGAGAGGAGAGAAAAAACCTGAAGAAGCGAAGCGCTCGCCTTTATCACTGGATTTTCACCTTTGAAAAAAATGAATCAAAAAATCCGGGGATAACAGCGATCGGAAGGTTATTCTCTCCTTGTAGTGGCCAGTGTACATCATCTATGGTTCATTTGCTTTTTCAGTAAATTTAAGTTGTTCTGCCCGCGCAGTGGCTAAGTGTGAATTTACAGGGTTCAATGGGACAAAGCGCAGGTGGAGTGAGTTAGTTCACTGACTTTGTGACAAAAATCACAGATGATGAAAGCCCCAAGTCGTATACTGAAAATGTAAGAAAAACATTCATCCCGCGGTTCCGGTTCCCAAGTAGAGAGAACATGTTCCGGTTTATGTGAAACAATTCACATTAATCGCGGCTCTGGGCACACAATGCTACGAATGAAGCAAGATGTTATGTGTCCAGAAATCCAAATTAGTGGAGGGATTAAGATGTCGGTGATTGAAAAAGATGTCAAACAACAAACAGGCTGGAGAAACTTTACCAAAGGAACATGGACCAAATCCGTAGATGTGAATGATTTTCTGGCACACAACTTGTCTCCGTATTACGGTGATGAAGCATTTCTCGCAGGTGCAACCCAGAATACCAAGGAATTGTGGGAGATCGTATCTGATCTGACCAAAAAAGAACGGGATAACGGCGGTGTCCTTGACGTTGATGTGAACACACCAGCGACTATTGTTTCTCACCAACCCGGTTATCTGGATCAATCCAAAGAACAGATTGTCGGCGTTCAGACCGATGCTCCGTTCAAACGTTCCATTCAACCAACAGGCGGAATCCGGATGATGATTGATGCATGTGAAGCATACGGCTTCGAATTGCCTCAA
The DNA here is from genome assembly GCF_038004645.1 of Paenibacillus sp. FSL M8-0212. NCBI lineage: Bacteria > Bacillati > Bacillota > Bacilli > Caryophanales > Paenibacillaceae > Paenibacillus > Paenibacillus sp. FSL M8-0212. The sequence goes on from NZ_JBBORP010000001.1 coordinate 4,952,583, forward strand.
GGCGTCATTGATATATTTACGAACATTCGCAAAACTCATAACCAAGGTGTATTCGATGCTTATACTTCCGATATGCGTGCAGCGCGTAAAGCAGGGATTATTACAGGTCTTCCAGATGCGTATGGCCGTGGCCGGATCATCGGTGACTATCGTCGTGTAGCTTTGTACGGGGTAGACTTCCTGATTCGTAACAAAAAAGGTGAACTGAATGCACTCGAAGTTGATGTCATTGATGAAGATGTCATTCGTCTGCGGGAAGAATTGTCTGAACAGATTCGTGCATTGCAAGAATTGAAGCAATTGGGCGATATGCACGGGTTCGATATTTCCTTACCAGCGACAACAGCAAAAGAAGCGTTCCAATGGTTGTACTTCGGTTATCTCGCTGCCATCAAAGAACAGAACGGTGCTGCGATGTCCCTGGGACGTGTATCTTCTTTCCTGGATATCTACATTGAACGTGACTTGCAAGAAGGCATTCTGTCCGAAGAACAGGCTCAGGAATTGGTTGACCATTTTGTAATGAAACTGCGGATTGTCAAATTCCTGCGTACACCGGACTACAACGAACTGTTCAGTGGAGATCCAACATGGGTGACGGAGTCCATCGGCGGTATGTCTGTGAATGGTGAAACACGCGTAACCAAAAACAGCTTCCGTTTCCTGCATACACTGCACAACCTGGGACCTGCACCAGAACCAAACCTGACTGTTCTCTGGTCAACGAAACTTCCAGAAGCTTTCAAAGATTATTGCAGTAAAGTATCCATTGAAACCAGCTCAATCCAGTATGAAAATGATGATCTGATGCGTCCGATCTATGGTGACGATTACGGTATTGCTTGCTGTGTATCGGCGATGAAGATCGGGAAACAAATGCAATTCTTCGGCGCTCGTGCCAACCTGGCCAAAGCTCTCCTGTATGCGATCAACGGTGGTCGTGATGAGAAATCCGGAGCACAAGTTGGACCTGAGTATCCTGCAATCACTAGCGAAGTACTGGATTACAATGAGGTTATGAAACGCTTCAAACCAATGATGGAGTGGCTGGCGAAGCTGTATATGAACACCCTCAACGTCATTCACTACATGCACGATAAATACAGTTATGAGCGTATCGAAATGGCATTACATGACCGTGACATTGTACGTACGATGGCTTGTGGTATCGCCGGTCTCTCGGTTACAGCAGATTCACTGAGTGCAATCAAATATGCCAAAGTAAAACCAATTCGTAACGAACAAGGCATCGCAGTTGATTTCGAAATCGAAGGAGACTTCCCTTGTTACGGTAACAATGAAGACAGCGTAGACAGCATTGCTGTTGAACTGGTCGAGAACTTCATGGGCATGATTCGTAAGCACAAAGCTTACCGTAACGCAGTGCCAACACAATCCGTTCTGACGATCACTTCCAACGTGGTATATGGTAAGAAAACAGGGACTACACCGGATGGTCGTAAAGCAGGTGAACCATTCGCTCCAGGTGCGAACCCAATGCATGGTCGTGATAAAAAAGGTGCACTGGCATCCCTTGGCTCTGTAGCCAAATTGCCATATGAACACAGTCTTGATGGTATTTCCAATACATTCTCCATCGTGCCAAAAGCATTGGGTAAAGAGGAGACTACACGTAAATCCAATCTGACTGCGATGATGGATGGGTACTTCGGTCAAAACGCTCATCACCTGAACGTCAACGTATTTGATCGTCAGCAATTGATTGATGCGATGGATTACCCGGAAAACTATCCGCAACTGACTGTACGGGTATCCGGATATGCGGTTAACTTCATTAAACTGACTCGTGAACAACAGTTGGATGTCATCAACCGTACGTTCCATGGCTCCATGTAAGTAATTTGCAAGTAGAAGACCGCTAGAGCAAGGCATTCCAAATCATATTAAACGCACAGCGGATGCGGATACAGAAAGGAAGAGGCAGCATGGTTAACGGACATATTCATTCACTCGAAACTTTCGGGACGGTTGACGGCCCAGGCATCCGCTTTGTGCTTTTTATGCAAGGATGTCTACTCAAATGTCAGTATTGCCACAATCCTGATACTTGGGCGCTGGATGGCGGTAAAGAAATGACGCTTGAGGAGGTATTGGCTGAAATTGAGCCTTACCTGTCTTACTACCGCAGCTCCGGAGGCGGACTCACGATATCTGGCGGAGAACCAACGTTACAGGCTCACTTTGTAGGCGAAATCTTCAAAGAAGTGAAGCGCCGCTGGGGATTGCATACGACACTGGACAGTAACGGATTTAACGAACCGGAACGGATTCACGATCTCTTGGATCACACAGACCTGGTTCTGCTGGACCTCAAACATATTGATGACGAGAAACATATCAAGCTGACAGGCAAATCCAACGAGAGAACGTTGAAAACGGCCAAGTGGTTATCGGATCAAGGTCGGAAAATGTGGATACGCCACGTGTATGTGCCTGGGATTCATAACGAGGAAGAGGATTTGCTTAACCTCGGACGGTTTATTGGAACATTAAATGGCGTCGAGAAATTCGAAATTCTTCCATACCATCAGATGGGGATTTACAAATGGGAAGCGCTCGGTAAAGTATATCCACTGGATGGAGTTCCTTCACCAAGTGAAGAAGAAGTGGAGCGGGCGTATCGCCTGATCGAACAAGGTCGCCAGGAAACGGCTGGCGTGGCTTGTTCAGGTAAGTAATCTAACCTTTATATATAGTAAAAACAATCAATCAAGCAGTCCTTGCGAACATGTTTCGCAGGGGCTGTTTTTTTTGCTGTTATCCATTGTAAATGCAAGATTATGGGTCCAGTGAAGGATTTTATCCCTCCATTGATGAATTGTCATCCTTACGATGTAAGCTCCGGCTTTTTATAATCAGAGTGTAAAGCCAAATGCTCAATATCTTGAGGAGGGTCAACCAGATGAAAAAAGGAATGACATTACTGCTTTCATTATTGCTTATCACTTCATGGACTTTGGCGGGATGTGCAAGCTCAAGTAACGAGCCACAGCAAGGCGCAGGCAACACACCTGTGGAGGAAACAAGTAAGGAACCGGTTGAGATGCTTCTCCGCCACACGCAGGTGGGAGCTGACAAACAGAAAAGACTGGCCATTCTGCAGGATGTTGTGGACAAAGTGGAGGGTGAGATACCCAATCTGACCTTTACGCTGGATGGCGTCGAATCTGATGTGAATCGTAAGGAAAAGCTTCGCGGAGAGATGGCGGCAGGTAACCCGCCGGATATATTTGAACTGTTCGGTAGCCCGGATTCGAAAGTTTATGCCAAGGAAGGTATGCTGCTTGATCTGACTCCGATCTTGCAAGAGCTGGGCATTCAAGACCAGTTTACATCGCTTGAACCGTTTACGTATGAAGGCAAGGTATATGGACTGCCGATTGGTGGTTCGGGCGAAGGTTTTTTCTATAATAAAGAGTACTTTGAACAAAAAGGATGGAAAGCTCCAACCACCATGGCTGAACTGGACAATATACTGGCCGAGATCAAGGCCGATGGCAAAGTGCCGCTGGCTTCTGCATCCAAGGCGGGCTGGGTGCCGCTTATGTTAACCAACCATCTGTGGTCCCGATATGCCGGGCCGGAGATTACCGCAAAGTTTGCAACAGGTGAAGCGAAGTGGACCGACCCGGGTGTGGTCCAAGGATTTGCCAAACATAAGGAATGGGTGGATAAAGGTTATTTCAAAAAAGGTGAACTGGGCTTTGAGTATGCCGAATATACCACGCAATTTACAAGCGGCGAAGCGGTGTTGATGTATGACGGAACATGGAAATCATCTGTATTCAAGGAAGGTCAGAGCGGTGAATCGCTCATTGGCAAGGTTGGATTCTTCAATATGCCTCCGGTAGAGAACGGAGCAGGGGATCAGACGTCTTTGATGCGGGATGTGAACAATGGATACGGATTCTCGGCAGCAGTGGCGGATGACCCGCAGAAGCTGGAAGCAGTGAAAGCTTTTATCAAAAATTTCTACAATGAAGATATGCAGGTCCGTGGCCTTGTGGAAGATGGTGTGTTGCCTGCGATGAAGCTGGATGAGAAAGTGCTGACCGACAGTATTACCGATGATCTGATGAAAGAAATTGTGGCCGTGCTTAATGCGTCCAAGACGTCGTTCCCGGCATTTGATGCACTCGTTCAGGCCGATGTGACGACTGAGATCAGCAATCTGCAGATTCAGAAGTTGATTGGTGGGCAGACCACGCCAGAGAAAATGGCAGAAGAGTTGCAAAAGGTGCAAGAGGAAGCAAACGCTTCCGTAGAATAAATCAATCCAAGTTGAAACTGCGTTCGTTGAAGTGACTGAAGGAGGCTGACCATGAATACTTCACTCCGCAGCCCGTTAATCTATACGTTATTTGTAATGCCAGCCCTAATTCTGTTTGTGATGTTCTTCTTATATCCTATTGGCAGCTCCCTGTATTACAGTCTGACGAGTTGGAATGGGGTATCGGCTGAGCCACGTTTTGTGGGTTTATCCAACTATGTGAAGGCACTGACCGATGAACGCTTTTGGATTTCCACACGGAATAACGGCTTTTTCATCGGATTTTCGGTACTGATTCAGGTACCCCTGATCGTCCTGTTTTCACTTCTTATTGCCAATGTGAAAAGGCTAAAAGGTCTGTATAAAACAGCTGTTTTTTTACCATCCATCATGTCGACAGCCGTTATCGGTATCTTGTGGGGGTTCATCTATGAACCCAATATCGGACTATTAAACAAAATACTTCATGTGCTGGGCATCGATCCAATCTACTGGTTATCGGATAACCGATTTGCCATGTTGTCCATTTTGGTGACCAATGCCTGGCAGTGGACGGGATTTTACATTGTTATGGTGCTGGCCGCCATACTGGCGATTCCCCGTGATCTGGATGAAGCGGCTGCAATCGATGGGGCCACAGCGGTACAACGTGCAATGCGAATTACGTTGCCGCTGATCCGGCCGATCATTTCAGTGGTGATCATGTTGTCCATTGCAGGTGCCATGAAAGCAGCCGACATCGTGATTGTCATGACCAAAGGTGGGCCCGCTGGGTCCACCGAGGTTCTGGCCACATATATGATCAAATACGCGATTACCAACTTCAAATATGGCTATGGCAATACCATTGCAGTGCTGATCTTTGCTCTGACGCTTGTGCTCACTGCGTTGTATCAACTGCTGGTAGCGAGGCGGAGCGAGAAGGTGGAATATTGATGGCAAAAAGCTTAAAAAGCAGTATACCTCATGTGTTGTTAATGTTGTATTTAATCGCGATTTTGTTTCCCTTTTTATTTGTAATCTTCTCTTCATTTAAGCAGGATAACAATGAAATCGCCTTAAATCCGTTTGGTCTGCCTACAACATGGGAGTTTAACAATTACGTGGAGGCCTGGGTGAATGCAAAGATTGGCACGTATTTCTGGAACAGCCTGTACATTTCGGTTCTATCGTCGGCGTGTACGATTGTGCTCGGTGCCATGTTTGCTTTTGCCGTAACCCGGATGAGACACCGGAGATGGAGTCTGTTTCTGTACAGCCTGATTCTGGCGGGTATGCTTATTCCCAACAATGCACTCATGCTCCCGATCTATCTGCTTGTACGCAAAATGGGCATATTGGATACCCATCTGGCATTGATCGTGCCCTATGTGGCCAATGCGATCCCTTTTACCATTATTATACTGGCGGCTTTTATGCGTTCTCTGCCTGGAGAAATTGAGGAAGCGGCGGTCATGGACGGCTTGAGGGCACCGGGTATCTTTGCTAAAATAGTGATACCTCTTACGGTTCCGGCTATTGTTACCGTTTTTATCGTTAATTTCCTCGGCAACTGGAACGAATTTTTACTCGCCAACTATTTCTTATCCACCGATAAATTGCGTACGCTGCCAGTGGGCATGGTCCAGTTTCGGGATCAATATCAGATGAACTATGCCCAGATGTCGGCAGGTATTGTATACAGTGTTGTACCTGTACTTGTGATCTACGCTATACTCCAGGAGAAAATTATAGAAGGAGTAACTGCAGGTGGTGTCAAAGGTTAATACCATGAACCAGTTGATAGGGAGAACGGGATATGAACTTGCGAATGAAGCTGGCCTTGGCATTTCTGCTGCTGATTATTGTACCGATGTGTGCGCTGGGCATTGGCATGTTTCTGGTCACATCACATACGATTGAGAAAAAATACAATCAACAGGCCGAATATGCGCTTCAGGCCATCAGTTATAATATCGAGAATGTATTTCAGCAGATTAACAATGTTACCGACAACGGGATAGCGACATCGGTTTTTCAAATGGCGCTGAACGCCAAAGATCCGACCAAGCAGGATCTGGGGACCGGTAATCAGTTATCCCTGAATGCCAGCCAGCGCAATTTCCGTTCCCTTCTATATAATTATCCGTTCATCAGTTATGCCTTTTTATATGATTTGCGTTCGTCTGAGAACAACCAGATTGTCTCCATCTTCACCAAAGAAAATTTTCAAGCCCTTCCTTTTCAGCAATTCAAAGTGCATCCCTTATTCAACGAAATTCAGCAACTTAATGGCGTGCCTAAATGGCTCGCACCTCTGGAATATCCCGAATTAACCGGGGTAGAACCTGTCTTCACTCAGATCAGACTGGTCAAAGAACTCAGTTATTTTCAAAATATCGGCGTGCTTGTTGTTCAGATCAAAAAAGGAGAGATCGACCGGATCTTCCGTCACCTGCAAATCAGCGATTCAGCACAGGATACATCATTCCTTTTAATTAATGAAGAAGGGCTGATCGTCTATGATCCTGCTGGTATTTATAACGGTGAGAACATGCAAAATCTTGGTGCTGAGTCCGGCAGTTACGGTCCCGGTTTTAGCAGTGTCAGAACGGTCTTTGACGGCAAGGAGAGCATCATTTCGCAATATCATCTGAAAAACTATAACTGGAGCCTCGTCAGTGTGACTTCATGGGAAGCCTTATCTGCGGAAACCAATGCGTTTGCAGGTTGGTCTGTCATCATTATTCTGTTATGCCTGCTCGCAGCAATGATCTTTAATCTTTTTTTCATGAATCGCATTACGGGCAACATTGCTGTACTTGTAAGGTTTATGCGTCGTGTGGATGATGGTGATTTTAATGCGAGGGTGGAAGGAAAAGGATTCGATGAGATGCAGCTGCTTGCCCAAGGGTTCAATGAACTATTGGATCGGATCGGGGGATTATTCCGTCGTGTTCGGGCAGAGCAGGAGCAGAAGGCCCAAGCGGAACTGCGTGTATTACAGGCCCAGATCAAACCTCATTTTCTGTTTAACACATTGGAATCCATTAATGGTTTAGCGCTACGAGGGGAGGGCCGCAAAGTAAGCGAGATGGTAACCCGACTTGGCAATATGCTTCGTATCAGCATTCAGGATCAGGAGGAGATTCCACTGGGTGAGGAAATAAGGCATTTGCAGAGTTATCTGGAGATTCAACAGTACAGGTTCAGTGATTTGTTCACCTATGAAATTGACATTCCCCCCCATTTATACAGCTCAATTCTGCTTAAGCTTACCCTCCAGCCTCTGGTGGAAAATAGTATTCAACATGGGTTTGAGGGGATCACCTATGCAGGTGTACTGCGGATAAGCGCATATGCAGAACGGGATCATCTGGTGTTATGTGTTGAGGATAATGGGATCGGTATTCCCCAGGAAATGCTTGCACGATTTGAGTATATGGCAGAAGATCCGCCGGAAGATATGCTCGCGGAAGGGGCGGAATCATTATCGTCCATAACGGAACGCAGGGGATTGGGATTACGAAGTGTGGCAGATCGGATTCGTATTCAATACGGGGCCGGGTATGGCATATTTATATGTTCAGCACCGGGGTATGGCACAGTTATTCGATGCATCATTCCATTATATGAGCAGGAGGAAGCCGGATGAATCTGACTGCAATGCTGGTTGACGATGAGCTGCCGATTCTGGAGAATCTGAACTACATTTTACCCTGGGAAGATATGGGGATTGAAATCACAGGTACAGCGAGAAGCGGGGCAGAAGCGCTGGGGAAAGTTACAGAAAGTCATCCAGACATTCTCTTGTGCGATATTCGGATGCCGTCTATGGATGGATTGGAACTTATTCGTTTGCTGCGAGAGCAGGGTGAAACATGTGAAATTATTTTGCTGACCGGCTATCAGCAGTTTGAGTATGCTCGGACCGCTATTAAATATAACGTACATGAATACATATGCAAGCCAATTGATTATTTGAATCTGGAACATAAACTGCGTGAGCTTGCCGGGCAGATCCAGAAGAGACGTCTGGAAAACGATTCGCAACGTTATCGCAGCCAAGAGATGGAAAGTTGGATCAGACACAAACAGTTGATTGACCTCTTGCGAGGAGAAGCACCGTTGAAGATTGCCTATCCTGCCTCTGTTCCTGAATTCATAACAACTGCTGCACCGTATACGTTGCTGCTGGTGGATGCGGTCGGTTATTTTCGCCATTCTATCGGTTGGTCCGAGCTTCAGCATCAACGATGGCATGAGACCGTAAGTTCCAGCCTTAGGGAAATGACAGAGAGAATTACGGTGGATTGTCAGATTCTTTCGACTCGCAAAGGTGAGTGGTGCATCCTGCTGGAGGCATCGGGGGAGTGGAAACGTCGCTCAGAGGAACTCGCCCATCAACTGTGTCTCGAATTAAATGCGATATTATCCCTGGATTCAAGTGTGAAGGTCAGGGTTGTTCAGGATATTGTGCCCGTGAACCTGAAAAGTCAAATTCTGGATCGATACCGGCATTGTCAAAAAATATTGATGTCCCATGCGGAGAGTGAGGACAGGGTGCTGAAGGTGAGTTGTCCCGAAACCACCTTATCGTATGAACATACGGCCTCCAAAGGGGCAAACTCATGGATTACAAGAGAAGATCTGGAGCTTGTTACTCGGTGGATTCGTCAAGGGAACAAGCAGGGGTTACGTGATGTATTGGATCGGCTTAAACAGCAAATGGGGAATTCAGGACAATCCTTCAGCAGGGTAGATGAAACCAATCTTCGGTTTATGCTTGTGCACATGCTTCGGGAACTGCGTGAAGTACAGGCCCTCGCTGAAGAGCACGAAGTGAATTTTTGGAATGCACTGCAAGGGGCCGTATCCATGAGGGAACTCCTTGAACTTGCAGAGGTTGTTACCCATGCCTATCAGGGCAAACAAACGCAGCCACGTCCTTCTGTATCGGAACTGATCCTGTCTGCATGTGAGTATATGGACGCACGGCTGCAACAGGACTTGGGAATAGATGAAGTCTCAGATTGGCTCGGAATCAGCCCGGGATACTTCTGCCAACTATTTAAAACCCAAATGGGTGTTACTTTTGTGGAATATATGACGCAGAAACGGATGGAAAGTGCCGCTTTATTGTTGAGTACAACCGAATGGAGCATTACAGCTATTGGGGAAGCCACAGGGTTCAAGGAGCGCCGTTACTTCTCCAAGGTGTTTCATAAACACTTCCACATGAAACCCTCCGAGTACAGGCAGAGTAAACGATTGGGTTCGTAGTGGCAAGGGAACCGGGAGGAGAGGTCAAATGAAACTCTTAAATGATCTGACATTGGAGCAAAAGGTAGGACAATTGTTGATGTGTGGATTTCACGGTCAGCACGCAGATGAACAGATCACTCACTTAATCCGTGATTATCATATTGGGGGCGTCATTTATTTCCGGCGCAATGTCGAAAGTGTAGATCAATTGACACGGCTGTCCGCGGAACTGCAGAATATGGCTGCTGAAGCGGGAGCATTACCACTTATGATTTCGGTGGACCAGGAAGGCGGCATGGTTGCACGGATTGACAAAGGGGGAATGACCCAAGTGCCGGGTAATATGGCACTTGGTGCAACAGGAAATCCGGAATATACCTTGGAGTGTGCCCAAATTCTGGGGTGTGAGTTAAAAAGCATCGGTATTGATATGAACCTTGCGCCAGTGGTCGACGTGAATAACAACCCGCTTAACCCGGTTATCGGTGTGCGTTCGTATGGTGAACATGCTGAAAGTGTGGCCGCTCATGGCGTAGCAGCCATCACCGGATATCAATCACAGGGCATAGCTGCTACTGCCAAACATTTTCCGGGGCACGGAGATACCGCCGTAGATTCTCATCTTGGTATGGTTACGGTACCTCATGATCGAAACAGGCTGGAACAGATGGAGTTGTTGCCGTTCCGCAAGGCGATTGAGGCCGGAGTTGATGCGATTATGACAGCTCATGTGATGTTCCCTTCGATTGAGCCCGAGCCCATTCCGGCTACGTTGTCACATAAGGTGTTAACGGGTCTGCTACGTGAGGAAATGGGTTTTGAAGGCATTATTATTACAGACTGTCTTGAAATGCATGCGATATCCAAGCCATATGGGGTAGCTGAAGCTGCCGTTCGTGCTGTGGAAGCTGGAGCAGATCTGATTCTGGTGAGTCATACCTTGCAAGATCAGGTTGCTGCGCTGGAAGCCATTGTGGAAGCAGTTCGAACGGGCCGGATCTCGGAAGAGGTTATTCATCAGGCGGTGGAACGCATTATAACATGGAAAAGAAAGCGCTGCGGGCAGCAAAATGATCATCTTGTTTCGCCGAAAGCGAGTGAAACGGTCGAAGCAACCGATGTCGAACCTGTTGATTGCACTGAATCCACTAAACCCACTGAGCCCAGTGTGCCCAACGAATTGACGTTGTTCAAGATTGCTTCAAACAGTATTACCATCGTTCATAATGATGGGCTGCTGCCATTGGACCCAGAGAAGGACGTATATGTCATCTGGCCTGAGGTTGTGCAACGGACAGAGGTGGATGAACCGTGGTCTCATACAGAATCTCTGGGTATTGCGCTATCGCAGCTGCGAGGCAGAGTTCGTGAGCACATCATTACAACTCAGCCCACTTATGATGAAGCAGATCGGATATGGGCGGATGTGTCGGATAGTGAACAAGTTATCGTATGTACGTACACATCGGCAGGTCATCTTCCGAAAGGGCAACAGTATTTGGTTGAAAAGCTTAGTAAGAATCATTCGCTGATTGTGATTGCTCTGCGCAATCCATATGATCTGCTGGAGATTTCGAGGCCGGGTAGTTATGTGTGTACGTATGAGAATACACCTGCAGTTGTTCGGGCCCTGTCCCAAGTGTTAACAGGTGGACTGCAGCCAACTGGAAGTCTGCCTGTCCGTTTGCGCTAGGCCTATCAATCCTTAAATCTCTCTGCGATATGGTGCTGATTGACCATCTCCTGGAGAGATTTTTTATTGGGATTTTCTATTGGTTAATTTTGGGATATGGATGTTAAAAAGATAATTGATAGATAACTATTTTCATAGTATTTTCCTTCTATTAAAAGTTTACAATTCTCCTCTTAACTTTTTAGCAACTTTTCCCGGTTCCAAGCGTCTAATAATATGACTTTTTGAGGGGGATATTTATAAAATGGGAGCAGAAGGAGCCAAAGACAAAGAATGAATTTGAAGAAGAAATTGTCCATACTTACCGCTTTTGCTGTGTTTCAGGCGTTTGCAGTGATTCCTGCCAATGCACAATCAGCAGATCAGAGCGATACTACATCAGTGAATACAGCCAAAGTTAAATCCGTGGAGGTTGTGAAGAAAGAACAAACCATCGCGGAATCCGAAGTGAAATCCGGAACAAACACTCCAACATCAAATAATGAAACAACTGAAGAAGAGAACCCTGAGACAGATGTTCCTACAGGAACAGACGCGACTCCTGTTGAGCCGGTAATTGAACCTACGGACGAAGAAGGTACAGCTGAGGAAACACCAGCACCTGCACCAGTTGAAGTGGAGCAACCATCTACAGGCGGTTCATCTGTTGCTGGAGGCGGGGGTGGAGACCTCACTCTTTATATGAACAGTAATAAAATGATGCAAGACGGCAAAACGTATCTTGCTGGACAGCCGATGGCTGTTAAAAATGGTGTATCCTATGTAGCGATCCGTGCTCTCGTTGATCGGGTTGGCTACGATGTCAAATATGATAACACAACTAAAGAAACGATCATTATTAGTGGTGAAGATGAGCTGCGTTTCAAAACAAACAGCAAGATCTATACCGTTAATGGTGTGTCCAGAACGATGAAGGGTGCGTCTTATCAACAAAAAAATACGTTCATGGTGCCGTTGACTTCAATTACCCAAGCTTTGGACATTACGTATAAAGTAAATCAATCTGCCAAAACGGTTGTATTGAATCTGAGTACCAAACCGGTGGCAAGTTTCACGGTACAAAAAGAGGTTTTTGCCGGAGAGCAGGTAACCTACACAACTAAATCCAGCTCTCCCAAGGGACTCAGCATTGTAGATGAGCGTTGGACAGGCCGTCAGGATTCATTCGACCAACCAGGTGTATACACAGTAACCTATGCGGTCCAGGATTCAAGTGGTCAATGGAGTGATCCGTATTCGGTTACGATTAAGGTTGAAAGACCAAATCTGCCTCCTGTCGCGATGTTTACGACAGATAAAGAAGAATACAAAATGGGTGAGAAAATCACTTATATTGATCAAAGTACAGATGATGAAAATGCAATTGTAAAAACAGAATGGGATAACAATGCACTTGCATTCTTTGTTCCAGGACCCAAGACCGTAACGATTACAGTTACCGATAAACATGGTGCTAGCAATAGCTATACCAAGATGATCAATATTACGGGAGAAACACTTTATAGTTTGACTGACTTCAATCAATTGTTCACACCAGTTGGTGAGAAATTCACTTTTGACGGTGGTGGAGTACCGGCATTGGAGAAAGTACCTTTCACTTATTATGATGAACCAAGTCTGCTGATCCGCAGTAACAGCCCGGAAACCGTGAATACAGAAGGCATTGTGTACAAGGAATCTTCCTTTGGACAGACACGCTTCATGATTCACCATGTGAACAACACGGGCAAAAACGTGAAAATGTATGTTGTAGCGACAAATAACAATGCATACACGGCGTCCATTGACCAGCAAAACATGGGTTTTGCAGGACCGTCTCCTTTCGCAACGGTAGCTGGAAAGTTGTCCATTGACCGTTGGTTCCAATCCATGCAGAATGGTACCGGACAAAAGAAAGTGTACATCCAGCCAGGAGAAAGCAAGCTGATTCTCAATGATCTGAGCGTTCTTCCGATGAAACAGGGACAAGTCATCTCTTTGTATTCGGATATATTCAGTGACTACGAACTGGATTACAACATTATCATGATTGAAGAAAACAAGGACCCGATGGAAGTGTTGTCGAGTCTGCCAGTTCTGGATCGTGATGGTGTTCACAACCGTGGTACCTATCCAAATGCAACACGGATCATTACGTATGATCAAGAAGTAGGATCGAAGCCTGCACGTCTGCCACTTGGAGACAATGCAAGTGATCCAAACCTTGTGGGAACGGACCCTATGGCTTACACAGAAGCTTCCAACGCAGGTAACTTCGGTGTATTGTACAAAATTACATTGAATAATGTTGCTCCGCGCACGTTGATTTCATTCAACCCTCGTGGTGGCAGATACTCAGGTGTGGCACTTGTGAATGGACAGGTCGTTCAGATTTCCACAGGTAAATCTGTAACTGCACCTAATGAGCAAAGTGTAATGTATCGCACAGGTTCGTACGGCGAGAGTGTAACCATTCTCTTCTCGGCGGCACCAGGAAGTAACTTGCCTGTTAACCTGCTGTTCACGCCGCTTCCGGCTGAAAAGTAATAACATGAACATGCACGGACGGTTTGGAGTGAAAGCTTATATCATATATACCCGTTCACCCCAAAAGTCGCCCGAACGATTGATCATCTGAACCGTCAGGAAGGGACTCCATCAAATGCAATGTCATTAGCTCCAAGCTAAACGTAATGGCAATGCATGTGTATGGAGTCCTTTTTATGTGATGTTGAAATGACCTAACCCGGTGTCTTCGTTGACTCTAATCGTAATTTGATGCATTATTAGAGGTATACAAGAAAGCAAAAGTTTTTGCTTTTGCCGAATAAACTGTCGCTCTATGAATGATGCAAAATGCTCGTATGACAGGAGGTGCTTTAGATCATGCTGTCGACAGAACAGATTATTTCGACCATGTCCTCACAGGGACTTCGCATTACTGATCAGCGGAAAACACTGGCCCGGTTATTTGCCGAGTCTCCCGGGTATCTTACACCCAAGGACGTCTATGAATATATGGGTAAGACTTACAGCGGACTGAGTTTTGACACAGTATATCGTAATTTGCGGGTGATGCAGGAACTGGGTGTACTGGAACAGGTCATCTTCGAAGATGGCGTTAAATTCAAAGCACACTGTAGTGAAGATCATCATCACCATCATATGATCTGTCTGAAGTGTCAGAAGACATATCCTATTATTTTTTGCCCGATGCAGCTTGCGGATGCGCCTGAGCAATTTCAGGTTGTAGACCACAAGTTCGAGGTATTTGGATATTGTAAGGACTGTGCAGAGCATGCTCCGGCCAAAGCGGCGTCGGGACATCAACACGCTCATGGGAAGCACTGACCATGAAGTTATCGCGCAGAATTGCTCAGGCACCTATTCGGGTGTACCGCAACTATATCTCTCCATTAACACCGCCAACATGTCGGTTCTATCCGAGCTGTTCGGCTTACGCCATGGAGGCGATTGAAGTGCACGGTGCGCTCAAAGGTTCGTTGTTAACAGCGAAACGTATCGCCAAATGTCACCCGTTTCATTCAGGTGGAGTGGATCTGGTGCCACCAAAGGCGGAGAAATCCATGATGGTATCAGAGTAACGATGTAGCTTGAAGTATTCGGGTGGCCTGGAAGCAGGCCAGGATTGAACTTGAGTATGCTGTCCACTTGACAAAGGGGTCCACATTTCAGTATATTTTCCTATATATGCGAGTTCAAAAAGTCTAGTTTTTAGTACCAAGAAGATGGGATGAAGTTAGAAATGGAGTAGCGGAGCGTAGGAAACCTACGTGAGCAACGGACATTTCGGCTGAATTTCAACTTCGATGCTGATGATGCCGGTAGGCATGATTCGTAATCAAAAGTGGACTTTTTGAACAACTTCTATATGATTTCCAGTGAAGGGATAAGTACAGACACACCCCCAGTGCAGAGAGCCGGATGAGCTGAGAACCGGTCTGGGAGGAGGATGGAATATGGTCCCGGAGGAACCTCTTTCGAGCGTGCAGACAGTGATTTCAGAGCTGCTGTCGTAAGGCTGAGGCGTGATCCAGCGTTAATGGGCGGTCGAAGGACCGACAGAGCCTGTGTTTTGCGAAAAACATGGGGAATTTGGGTGGTAACACGTGAGAGCAACTCTCGTCCCATAGGGGCGGGAGTTTTTTGTGTTCTCTTTTAGTTGTTTTGGACGAAGGGATCACATGAAGCAGGAACATTTGAAGGAGGAGGAGTCATTCATGGCTGACCAAAAAACATTTTATCTGACAACCCCGATTTATTATCCGAGTGACAAATTGCATATTGGGCATGCGTATACAACGGTGGCGGGAGATGCGATGGTTCGTTACAAGCGTCTACGCGGTTATGATGCTCATTATCTGACAGGAACCGATGAGCATGGCCAGAAGATTGAGCGCAAGGCACAAGAGAAAGGACAGACACCACAAGCTTTTATCGACGATATCGTTGTGGGGATCAAGGAACTGTGGAACAAGTTGGACATTTCCAATGATGACTTTATCCGTACAACCGAAGAGCGTCACAAAACCATTGTTCAGGATATCTTTGACCGTTTGCTGAAACAGGGAGATATCTACAAAGGTGAGTACGAAGGCTGGTACAGCATTCCGGATGAGACGTATTACACAGAGACTCAACTGGTGGATGTAGAGAAGAATGAGAAGGGTGAGATTATCTCGGCCAAGAGCCCGGATAGCGGACACCCGGTTGAATTGGTCAAAGAAGAATCTTACTTCTTCCGTATGAGCAAATATGCAGATCGTTTGTTGAAATATTATGAAGAGAACCCGGGCTTTATTCAGCCGGAATCACGTAAGAACGAGATGATCAACAACTTCATCAAGCCAGGTCTTGAAGATTTGGCCGTATCACGGACTACATTTGAATGGGGCGTCAAAGTGAAAGGCGATCCAAAACACGTAGTCTACGTGTGGATTGATGCGTTGTCCAACTATATTACAGCCCTGGGCTACGGTTCATCCGATGCATCCCTGTATAACAAGTTCTGGCCTGCGGATGTACATCTGGTAGGGAAAGAAATTGTTCGTTTCCATACGATCTACTGGCCAATTATGTTGATGGCGCTGGATCTGCCTTTGCCGAAGAAAGTGTTTGCACATGGCTGGTTGTTGATGAAGGATGGCAAGATGTCCAAATCAAAAGGTAATGTCGTTGATCCAGTGACTCTGATTGACCGTTACGGTCTCGATGCACTGCGTTATTACCTGCTGCGTGAAGTACCGTTTGGTTCCGATGGTACGTTTACACCAGAGAGCTTCGTAGAGCGTGTCAACTCCGACCTCGCGAACGATCTGGGTAACCTGTTGAACCGTACAGTTGCCATGGTAGACAAATATTTTGAAGGCAAAGCACCGGCGTTTGCTTCGAATGTAACAGAATTTGATGCTTCGCTGGAAGAAGCAGGTCATGCTACGGTGGAAAAAGTGGAACAGGCAATGGAAAACCTGCAGTTTTCCGTAGCACTGACGGCGATCAGTCAGTTTGTCAGCCGCACCAACAAATATATTGATGAGACGCAGCCATGGGCGCTGGCTCGTGATGAAGCAAAACGCGATGAATTGGCATCCGTTATGGCTCACCTGATCGAAAGCTTGAGAATTGCTTCCATTCTGTTGCAACCATTCCTGACACGTGCTCCTCATAAAATCTGGGCACAGCTTGGCATTCAGGAAGGTGAACTTACGGCTTGGGATACAGCCAAGCAATGGGGTCTGGTCCCAGCAGGAAACGCCTTACAAAAAGGGGATCCAATCTTCCCGCGTCTGGATTCCGAACAGGAAATTGCTTATATCTCCGAAGCAATGACTGGCGGCCAAAAAGCGGCACAGCCTGAAGCAAGTCAAGCAGATGCTGGAGCATCAGCAGCTGTTGAACCGGTAACTGCACCTGAGGGTACCGAAGAGATCGGTATTGACGATTTTGCCAAAGTTGAACTGCGTGTCGCACAAGTCATTGCCTGCGAACCGGTCAAAAAAGCGGATAAGTTGCTGAAATTGCAGCTCGATCTGGGTTATGAGCAGCGCCAGGTCGTATCTGGAATTGCGAAGTTCTATTCGCCAGAAGAGATGGTTGGACGCAAAGTCATCTGTGTGACCAACCTCAAACCGGTGAAACTTCGTGGTGAACTGTCTCAGGGTATGATCCTTGCAGCATCGCATGGCGACCAGCTTACACTTGCTACAGTACCGGACAACATGCCTAATGGCGCACAAGTGAAATAAGAATTGAGTTATGAGATTGATTCAAAGTCTGTCATAAAAATGACACAAGGTGGCCCGATATAATTCGGGTCCCTTTTTTTGTTGATATAATTCGCAACTTGAGGGAAGAGAACAAGCATATACTGTTATGAACTCCGTACTTCAGGAAAGAATGAATAGGACGGGATAGCTTGACAAGTAGGTTCAGGTTACCTATAATTCTTTCAGTAATGTTTACGATTAAGAGATGCGGAGTGAATCATAATGACATTTTATAAAGTGCAACATCAAGTTCAGTCTAACCGGACTGGGAAGACGAGCAAAAGAGGCAACATGAAGGTACTGTGGACGGGTTTGCTTATTCTCACTTTGCTGGTATTGTCAGCGTGTGGGCAGGATAGTTCCAATAGTGCGAAGATTGTGGAAGGCAAGGTAAACGTTGTGACGACATTTTATCCTGTATATGCTTTTACGACTGCAATCGGTGGTGAGGATGCCAATGTCATTAACCTGCTGCCAACAGGAGTAGAGCCACATGACTGGACTCCGAAGAGTCAGGATATTGTTAATACGTCCAAGGCACAGCTGTTTTTCTATAATGGAGCTGGACTGGAAGGATGGGTGCCGAATTTCCTGAAGTCGCTGAATAGCGATACAGAGGTGAAGTCTGTTGCCGTCAGTGAAGGTGTTAAGCTGTTAACCGCTGAGGGTGATGATGGGCATGGTCACGGTGAAGAGCACGAAGACGAGCATGCGGAAGAACATACAGATGAGGCTACCAGTGAAGATGTCGCTGATCATCATATTGATCCACATACGTGGGTTAGTCCGAAATCAGCCATGATCATGGCTGAAAACATCAAAAATAGTCTGGTCGAGGCAGATCCCGATCACAAAGCAGGTTACGAACAACGTTATGAAGAGCTTCGTACGAAGCTTGAGACGCTGGATCAACGTTTTACAGATGAATTGGCTACCGTACCAAACAACGAAATTGTTGTCTCGCACCAAGCATTTGGCTACCTTGCACGTGATTATGGATTAACCCAACATGCCATTATGGGACTTTCCCCGGATGCTGAACCGACAGGACAGGATATTGTGAAGCTTGCGAAACTGGTTAAAGATGAAGGCATTAAGTACATTTTCTTCGAAGAGCTGGTATCTGATAAATTGGCGAAAACACTGGCAAGTGAAGCAGGAGTGGAGACCATGGTCCTTAATCCGGTTGAGGGATTGACCAAGGAACAGGCAACAAACGGGGATGATTATTTCACCCTGATGGAGAAAAATTTGCAAAATCTGCTGATCGCATTAAAATAAGATAGAATGAAGGATTCAGATCGAAGAGTCTTTACCGTTCACGGTGAAGGCTCTTAGGACGCTATGGGATTCTTATATATAATGAAGGGCGGCTTTGCCATGCAGCAAATCATGCCACTATGTCATGATCCAATTATAGAGATCGAGAAACTATCATTTTCCTACGGGGACCAGCGAGTGATTGAGAATCTCGATTTTATGGCCCAAGAGCGGGACTTTGTCGGGATTATCGGTTCCAATGGGGCGGGTAAAACGACATTGCTGCGTATGCTGGTAGGACTTCTTCCTCCTGCGCAGGGAGATATCAAACTATTCGGACAGTCGATCCGCAGGTTCAAGGACTGGGACCGAATCGGTTATGTGCCGCAAAAGAATGCATTTAACCCGTTGTTCCCTGCGACCGTTCGTGAAGTGGTTATGTCAGGCTTGTACAATAACAAAAACATGTTTCGTCGTATGTCTCGCAAATGCCAGCAACAGTGCACGGATGCGATGCAGGTCATGCGGATCGAGGATCTGGCGAACAAACGTATTGGTCAACTGTCCGGCGGACAACAGCAGCGTGTATTTTTGGCACGAGCGCTTATCAATCACCCGGATCTGTTGATTCTGGATGAACCTACCGTAGGTATTGATGCTGAATCACAGGCCAGTTTCTTTGAACTGATTACCCATATGCATGAACATCACCGTATGACTTTTCTAATGGTGTCTCATGATATGGATCGGATGGAGAGTTATCTGGGTTCTGAAGCTGCGGTAACGAATGGCAAAATTAATTTTCATGTCCGTCATTCGCATGAGGTACAGGATTGTGCTGAGACCAATCTGCAACATACCACTGCACAGGTACGCTAGCCGTATTTATGGCCCATTAGATTAGAGTAAGGCCGAAGGAGTCGTGTTTGTTTTGGAAATATTAATGAGTGATTTTTTTCAGCGTGCCCTGGCGGGTGGGTTGTTAATTGGCATTACCGCTCCGTTAATCGGACTGTTCCTGGTCTTACGGCGGTTATCCATGATCGGAGACACCTTGTCTCATGTGACCATTGCCGGTGTTGCACTTGGATTCCTGATTGAAGTGTATCCCATTGCGGTGGGCTTGATATTTGCCGTGCTTGCTTCATTTGCGATAGAGAAATTGCGCAAAGCGTACAAGAGTTACGCCGAATTATCGATTGCCATTATCATGTCCGGTGGTGTGGCTCTTGCTTCCTTGTTCTTCACGCTGGGCAAAGGATATAATGCAGATGTCATGAGTTATTTGTTCGGCAGTATATATACATTAGACGCTACGGATCTGAAGCTTGTAGGTGTGGTTACACTGATCGTGGTGATTGTAGTGGCATTGTTACATAAGGAATTTTTCCTGCTCAGCTTTGAGGAAGATGCGGCAGCGGTTACAGGGTTGCCTGTAAGAATTCTGAACATGTTAATCACTGTGATGACAGCACTTGTCATTAGCACGGCGATCAAGATTGTCGGTGCGCTTCTGGTGTCAGCGCTATTGACCATTCCGGTAGCGGTCAGCCTGTTGATGGCCCGGAGTTTCAAATCCGCCATTATTTTGTCCGTGGTGATTGGCGAAATTGCCGTAGTCCTTGGACTGGTTGTAGCAGGTATCTGGAACCTCGCACCTGGAGCAACGATTGTATTACTGCTGATCATGATGCTGATTCTGACGATGATTGGAAAAAAAGGGTTCCGAGCCTGATGACTGAACGAGCAAGCACGTGAGCCCGGGAAGGGAGACATCCGCTTCATGCCTGATGTTAATGTATGGATGGCTTTTGTAGCAGGTTTAGTCTCATTTATATCACCATGTTGTCTTCCGCTGTATCCATCATACCTCTCCTACATTACAGGTATGACGGTGCAACAATTGAAGGATGACCGCAATCAGCGCGAAGTCCGCTTTAAGACCATGACGCATACGCTGGCGTTTATTTTAGGCTTCTCGGCTGTGTTTTATTCACTTGGCCTTGGTGCGGGACTGTTTGGTCAATTTTTCAACGATAACCGCGAACTGATTCGGCAATTGTCTGCGATTCTGATTATGCTTATGGGGTTATTTTTGCTTGGGGTGTTCAAGCCGCAGTTTCTAATGAAGGAACGAAAGCTGGATATGAAATGGAAACCAGCAGGCTATCTGGGCTCTTTTATATTTGGCATCGGTTTCTCAGCAGGCTGGTCGCCGTGTATTGGTCCTATTCTAACAGCGATCATTGCGATGGCTGCAAGTGAGCCCACAACCTGGCTGGCGTTGATTACAGGTTATACTGCTGGGTTTGCCATCCCGTTTTTCATTTTGGCGTTTTTCATTGGTTCGACACGCTGGATCTTACGGTATTCCAATGTCATGATGAAGGTCGGGGGAGCATTAATGTTGTTCCTTGGGGTATTGCTTTTTACAGATCAGATGACAAAGATTACGATCTGGTTGCAGCAGATTACACCAGACTGGATGATTATTTAAACGGATGAACGGAATTTAAGTTTTATTATGTATGACATAGCAGGCTACATGTTACCCGAGACACTCTGGGTCATGTAACCTGCTTTTTAATCGTTTGTTAGAAATGCTTTTAACTGCATATGATTTTGGGCAATCCTGTTTTTCGTTTAGGTGAAGTAATCAATATTGGCTAGTGGAAAATGTTCAAAGATCCGTTCCGTTATGAATTCGCGCAGCGCATCTTGCTGGTCATCCTTATACACATACTTGTACTGACCCCAGCGGCCCCATTTCATCTTGCGTTTCTCAATATCCATCTCCAGCTTGGTTTTAGGATAACGCTTCTCAATCGTTGCTTTAGCCGTTTTGGTAAAACGGTGCTGGATCATCTCAAACGTAAGATCCTTGGTTGCTTCCTCTGGAAGTGTATCTGCCAACTTCTGCAAAAGCTCCGAGTATCCTTCTTCCCAGCCTTCATACCACATAATAGGAGCGATAATGAATCCCAGGGGATAACCGGCGTGTGCAATTTTGCCAGCAGCTTCAATGCGTTCCTCAAATCTGGAGGTAGCCGGTTCAAAGTTTTTGATGACATAATCCGAATTGACGCTAAACCGGATACGGGTGTGACCGTTATGCTTGATGTTCAGCAACGGATCAACGTGATGATATTTGGTTACAAAGCGCAAGCGTCCGTATTCTTCATCTGCCATAAAACGGATCAAGTCACTTAAATTTTCCGTGATATGCTCGAGTCCTACCGGATCAGACGTACAGGCGGCTTCAAATCTTGTGATCTCAGGCGCGCGTTCTTCGATGTATCCTTTGGCAGCCTGAATGATCTCCTCAGTGTTAACGTAGACACGGACATAAGGCTTGGCACCAAGGGTAGTTTGAAGATAACAATAATGGCAGTGCCCCATACAGCCTGTAGAGATGGGAATGGCATATTCCGCTGAAGGTTTCGACTGGTCAAACTTGAGTGTTTTGCGCACACCAACGACCAGAGTACGCTTTGCCATCCGATATTTTTCTTGTTCGGTTTCACCCGGCAGGTTTGTGATTCGGTTATGGGATGTGGTCATCTGATAAGGTATGTTTTTGGATGTCACCCACTCCATAATCCGTTTGCCTTTATCATATTCCAACGCACCGGGTTCAAAATACACCAAATCGGGAATAAAGGGTTTAGTACCTTTTGCTTTACGAACTGGCGGTGAGGCTACACTTGTACTCACGAAATCACTCCTTTCGATGCGGAACTTTGTTTAGTTTGCCTCGTTTGGGTAGAAGTCACGCCTGCCAATTACTTGTGTAAGAGCGCGCTGCGAACTGTGCAGGACTTGCCAATGCGTATTGATAACATGTATCATTATAAGATAGGGACCAGGCACGAATAGGGGCCGGTCAGAGAGAAAAGAGGGAAGCAGATGCCAACGCCCAGTATGGAAGATTATTTGGAGCGTATATACAAATTAATTGATGAAAAGGGCTATGCTCGTGTGTCTGATATAGCTGAAGGACTGGAAGTACATCCTTCATCGGTGACGAAGATGATCCAAAAGCTGGACAAAGACGAGTACCTGATCTATGAGAAGTACCGCGGACTGGTGCTTACGCCAAAAGGCAAAAAGATGGGCAAACGTTTGATGGAGCGCCATCATCTGCTTGAACAATTTTTGACAACGATTGGTGTTCAGGAAGAAAATATCTACAATGATGTTGAAGGCATTGAACATCATCTGAGCTGGGACTCCATTA
Source organism: Paenibacillus sp. FSL M8-0212 (assembly GCF_038004645.1). Lineage (NCBI taxonomy): Bacteria > Bacillati > Bacillota > Bacilli > Caryophanales > Paenibacillaceae > Paenibacillus > Paenibacillus sp. FSL M8-0212. The sequence continues at coordinate 4,975,574 of NZ_JBBORP010000001.1, forward strand.
CATGCATTGAGTCCTTGGTTGAATACTTCCGTCAGGATGAGAGTCGGTTGCGTGACCTCAAAAATCTTCAGGACGTCATGAGTAATACGGAGTCTTAAGTTTCAGCAGTGGTTTCAACATGGTGATATACAATGAATCGTATCCTGTGATCAAAGGATGCTTCTTGCCGTTTTAATGGCAGGAAGCATTTTTTTGTTTGGATTAACACCATAATTTGGTGATTTTTCGCAACTAAACGAAGGGTAGGAGCGTCTATTAAACTAGTAGAATTTACCGCAAATTTATAATGATTTTGGAGGACTGCACTAATGAACGTTCGTAAAGGATTGATGCTGCTGCTCATTTTTGTACTTGGATTACAGACAGCAGGCATGACGGCACAAGCAGCCGGGCAGAAGGAAATCGCTATTTTTCTAGACGGCAACCGTTTGGAATCGGATGTATCACCCTACATCTTGCCCAAAGTAAATGTAACGATGGTACCTCTGCGTGTTATTAGCGAAGGACTGGGTGCGTCTGTTTTATGGTCTCAAGCTACTCGTACCGTGACCATTCAGAAATCCGATTCAGTCATCTCTATGACGAGCGGGCGCCAGCAGGCGACCGTGGATAACGCTGTATTTGGTCTGGATGCATCGGTCGAATTGAAACAAGGTCGGGTCATGGTACCCATTCGATTCGTCAGTGAGAATCTTGGCATTCGAGTGAACTGGAATCAGGCAGCCCAGACCATTGATCTGTACACAGGAGACGAATCAGTCCCAACTCCTGAACCAACCCCGGCAACCCCAGCGGAGCCTGGAGGTACGGGCACTGTACCAGCTTCTGAAGAGATGCGGGGAGCCTGGATTTCCACTGTGAATGGAGACTGGCCTACATCCGGTGCCAAGGGAAATGTAGAGAAGCAAAAACAGGAGTATACGAAACAGCTAGATACTTTGCAAGGTATGGGCATTAATGCCGTATTTGTCCAAGTGAGAGCCAATGGGGATGCCATCTATCCTTCAGGTCTGGTACCTTGGAACAGCGTATTGACAGGAACACAAGGTAAAGATCCAGGCTATGATCCCCTCGCTTTCATGGTTGAGGAAGCTCACAAGCGGGGCCTGGAGTTCCATGCCTGGTTTAATCCGTTTAGAGCGACCAACTCAGCGAGTACAACGAACTTGGCTGCAAATCACATCTCCAAACTTCATCCCGACTGGATTGTGAATGCATCCGGCAAAATGTACATTAACCCGGGTATCCCGGAAGCCAGACAGCATATTATCGATACAATCATGGAAGTGGTCAATCAGTATGATATTGATGGTGTACATCTGGATGATTATTTCTATCCATCCAATGTGACTTTTAATGATGATGCCGCCTTCAAAACCTATAACACATTGAATACGAAAGACCGTGCTGAGTGGCGTCGGGACAATATCAATCAGTTCGTTAAGCAGCTCGGACAGAGCATTCACCGCGTGAAAGCTAACGTTGAATATGGAATTAGTCCATTTGGTGTATGGCGTAACAAATCCGTTGATCTGACTGGCTCTGATACCAAAGCAGGAGTAACCGCGTATGATAGCATGAATGCAGATGTGCGGACATGGATTAACCAGGAGTGGATCGACTATGTCGCTCCTCAGGTGTATTGGAGTATGACACTAAGTGTAGCCAGATACGACAAAGTCGTGGACTGGTGGGCGAATGAAGTGGCTAACACAAATGTAAAATTGTATATCGGTCACTCTCCTTATAAGTTAGGTACGCCGGAAATTGGCTGGCAGACTTCACAGGAGATCATCGATCAGCTGAACTACAACAAGAAGTATGGTTCGGTCAAAGGGGATATTTTCTTTAGTTCACAGTACTTGACGAAGAACCCTCTCGGCTTGATTGCCAAATTAAAAGCCTACTATGGTCTATAAAACATTTTAACAATACAGTGATAAGACAAACCCTTGTTCTCATAGAGTGGCAGTAGAAACGTGGCTGCCTGGAGAACGGGGGTTTTTTGTTATGTTAATTAACGCGGTATTTGAAGGTGGAGGCGTCAAGGGAATATCGCTTGCGGGTGCTGTGCAGGGTGCTCAAGATTGTGGCATTCAGTTCAATCGAGTGGCCGGCACGTCATCCGGCTCCATTGTAGCTGCTCTGCTAGCGGCGGGTTACCGGGCCGAAGAGATGAAAGTCATTATTGAGAATACACCCTTTGTTTCATTGCTGCGTCGTTCCCCCATATTTAATACCCGATGGATCGGACCCGCAGCAAGGCTGTTCTTGAAGAAAGGACTGTATTCGGGAGAAGCGCTGGAATCATGGATTCGCAAGATGTTGGAGCAGAAAGGGATTCGCACATTCGCTGACTTGCCGCAAGGCAAGTTGCTTATTACCGCATCCGATATATCCAATGGGACCATTCTGGTGCTGCCGGACGATATTCGTCGGTTCGGCATTGATCCTGCGAAGCTGGATGTGGCAAAAGCCGTACGTATGAGTTGCAGTATTCCGTATTTTTTCGATCCGGTAGTCATACGCAAATCGCCAGTATTCTCCAAAGGACTTCCTTTTCAAGATCAGTTCGTATATGTAGTGGATGGTGGATTGCTTAGCAATTTTCCGTTGTGGCTCTTCGATGGGGATCGTACGGAACGAGGAGGAGACGTTATTCCGGTTGTCGGATTCAAAATGGTGGGGAAGACGGAAGTGGAACCTGCCCGGATTAAAGGACCGTTAAGCATGCTTCAGGCCCTTGTGGAGACGATGCTCACAGCACATGATGAACGCTACATCGAACAGATTAACCGGTTTCGGACAGTGAAGATACCAACGCTTGGGATTAAACCAACGCAATTTCATTTATCGTTACAGGACAGCACGGCCTTATATCGATCAGGTACTACCGCAGGGAGTGAATTTTTCAACGGGTGGAATATGAAAGTGTATGATGAACAGCTGGACAAACAAAGAAAAGAATTGCGCAAGAAACAGGCAGAAGCTCCGCCTCTGATTCCTGTATAAACGCGAAAAAAGCAATTCTCCGCATATTGGGAGAACTGCTTTTTTGTATATCAGTAACTTTTAATGAAATTTCGGTATATCTTCATCGCTTTTACCTTTTTGTCCCTGAATCACTTGGAAAGGATAATCCTTGCGTTTCTTAGAAGAGCCGCTGCTCTTTCTGGCACTGGACTGTGCATTGACTTTCGCCATGGTTCGAGCCGATGGCTTGATCTTTGGTGATTTGGTTTTGCTTGCCCAGCGACGAGGCGGATATTTGTACAGCAGGAATACAGCTCCGAACACGACCAGAGGAATAATGATCCTGGATGGACTAGCGTTCCCCAGCCAAGTCAAGACTCCAACAGCAGCTAGTGCGATGAACGTCCAAAATAAGATTGCCTGCTTGTTCATATCATTCACCCTTTCACAGGATCGAGTGTTGCAACAGGTACTTCTGACGTAGCAGAGACATTGGCAAGCTTGGCATCCAACTCACGCATACGGTTAAACGAAGCAATGGATACTTCTACCTGTTCGTTGGTCGGTTCTTTTGTTGTCAGCAATTGCAGCCACAATCCCGGGTATCCGAGATAACGCAGTACAGGAATATCACGGACTGAATTCGTGAGCTTTAACAGTTCAAAAGAAATGCCTAGCACAACTGGCAATAACAACAGACGCTGACCCATCCGTTCCCAGAGGTTATCGTACGTGAAGAGGGAGTATAGAAACACTCCAATGATGACAGTCAACATAATGAAACTGCTTCCGCAGCGGTAGTGCAGTCGGCTGTACTTTTGCACGTTCTCCGGTGTCAGTTCTTCACCAGCTTCATGTGCGCTGATTACTTTGTGTTCCGCTCCATGATACTGGAAGAGACGTTTAATCATCGGTGTCTGTGAGATTAACCACAGATAGGCGAGTAACAGGATCAGCTTAATGCCGCCTTCCAGTAAATTATGCAAAAACTGATTGTCGAATGCATTTTTGAATAGAAAATTCTCGATAACAACAGGAAGCAATGTGAGCACAACTTTACCAAAAAGGAATGAAAGGATGGCTACGGCGGTCACACCAATGATCATGCTGAGACTCCAGCCTGAACCTTCTTTATCTTTTTGCTTGGCTTTCTCTTCCGGTTCCAGTTCATCATCAGCATAGGCGTCAGCAGAATAATTGAGATGTCTGCTACCTTTGACACTTGAATCTATAATGCTGACAATTCCGCGTAATAAAGGAATCCGCCGCAATTTCGTGACCCAGGACTTGTCTTGCTTGGGAACTTCCAGATACGTAATTTCGCCGTCTTTTCTACGAACAGCTGTAACGTTGACATGTTTCCCACCGAACATTACGCCTTCAATGACAGCTTGCCCCCCATAGCTGACAGGCTTGGATTGTTGAGGCAAATTATTCACCTTCCTATTCTGTTCTAAGCCTTCGCGATCAAAGGCAGTTTAATAACCCTATTGTATCGAATTTTGAGACCAATTTCTAGTTTGTGAGTCAAACCTTGAAGGATGTTGTTAAGATTGTCCTGTTTTGAACATACTACCTCGTAGAATCGGAGCGGAAATTCGAGGCATAATGCGGGATTATCAACTGAATGAAGGAGAATATCGATGACAGAACGTAAGCATGAAGATACATCACAAGATGAAGGTCAACGTCCGAAAGAACGCCAGCAAAAAGACAAGGGCAGGCGCCCTACCCAGAGGCAAGGTCAAGCTCACTACTACACGAAGCCATTTTCCTTTGCGTTAGAGCTAGGCTTTTTTGCCGGTTTTATATGGGGTGGGCTACATTGGCTATTCTATCTGTTGCATTTTACAATTGTACCTGTCGGATTTCTGGCCGAGCCTTTTTTCAAACATGAATATATATATACCGCAGCAGGACATTTGACAGGCTGGCTGTTTTTTATCGTCTTTTCCATCTTGGCATCCTTGCTTTACACGTTCACGATTAGAAAATTGAAAGGGCCTATACCTGGCATGGTGTATGGAATTGTCTGGTGGCTGATTCTCTTTGTACTGGTCGGACCAAAACTGGGTATGATGAAACCTTTGAACGGTTTAACGTGGGATTCAATCATCACGGAACTCTGTTTCTTTTTACTATGGGGGCTGTTCATTGGTTACACGGTAGCCATGGAGTACACGGATGAACGTAAACGCGAGCCGGAGCAAGCGGGGGCATAGCGCAAAAAAGCTTCTCAATCCGGCAATGGCTGTGTTAAAATAGCAGATGGTTATTTGCAGAGAGGGTGGAGCAGCGATGAAACGAATTATTGTGATCAATGGTCCGAACCTGAACATGCTTGGTGTACGCGAACCGGGCATCTATGGAACGCTTAGTCTGAAGGATATTGAGGACAAAATTCGCAGACAGGCTGATGAAATTGGCGTCTCCATCGCTTTTTATCAATCGAACCATGAAGGGGACATTATTGACCGCATTCATGCAGCGATGGGTGAGTCAGACGGAATCATACTGAATGCCGGAGCATTTACCCATTATAGCTATGCTATACGTGATGCAATCAATGCTGTAAAAGTCCCTACGGTTGAAGTACATCTATCCAACATTCATGCACGCGAAGCGTTCAGACATCATTCAGTGATTGCAGCGGAAACAATCGGGCAGATTGCCGGATTTGGCGAAGTAAGCTATGAACTGGGATTGCTGGCTCTTGTGCGTCATCTGGACAAACAAACCTGAGCCGGGAACCCGGGAATGTGAGAGAAAGAAGGGTTACCGATGGAAAACAAACGAGTAAATAAGTTGCGTGAAGCCATGCGTGAGCGTGAACTCACAGCAATGCTGATTACAAACCCGATTAACCGTCGTTATATGACGGGCTTTACAGGCTCGGCGGGATATGTGCTGATCACGGAACAGGATGCATATCTGCTGACTGATTTCCGTTATATGTCACAAGCGCCTCAGCAAGCCAAAGGATTTACCGTTGTGGAGCATGGAGCCAAGCCAATGGATACGGTGCGCGAATTGCTGACATCCGCGAATATCAAAGCAGTGGGCTTTGAGCAGGATAGTGTTACATTTGGCACGCACTCCGCTTATGCTGAAGCACTGCAGTCTATTGAACTGAAAGCTGTATCCGGGATCGTGGAACAACTTCGCATGTTCAAGGATGAAGACGAGATCGCGGTCATGCAGAGAGCAGCAGATCTGGCAGATGCTACGTTCAGCCACGTTTTGCAGTTTGCAAAACCAGGCATGACGGAGCGTGAAGTGGATCTGGAGATGGAGTTTTTCATGCGCAAACATGGAGCAACGTCCTCTTCGTTTGACACCATTGTAGCATCGGGTGAACGTTCTGCTATGCCTCACGGTGTAGCGAGCAGCAAGGTCATCGGACAAAATGAGTTAATTACATTTGACTTTGGTGCACTTTTGGACGGATACTGTTCAGATCTGACACGTACCATTGCAACAGGTACACCTGTACCTGAACTGTGCAAAATTTATGACATTGTACTGGAAGCTCAGTTACATACGCTGGAGAACCTGAAACCGGGTATGACCGGACGGGAAGCAGATGCATTGGCTCGTGATATCATTGCAGGTCACGGATATGGAGATCAATTCGGACACAGCACAGGCCACGGTCTGGGTATGGAAGTTCACGAAGCTCCTCGCTTGTCCAAGCTTAGCGACGATGTATTGAAACCGGGTATGGTTGTTACCGTTGAACCGGGTATATATATTGACGGGCTTGGCGGCGTGCGTATCGAGGATGACGTAGTGATTACCGAGACGGGTATTCATATTCTCACGAAGTCGGACAAGAAGTTCACCGTAATCGGCTAATTTACAGCCACCAGGGACATAAGACGATTTTTAATATAGAGGAATGTACATCTACGATTGATTCTATGCGAGCGCAAACGCAGTGAAGGGGACGGAATCGATTCAGAAGAAGCGTCAGCGTTCGCCTTTGTCTCCCCATTTTCAACCTTATGTAATTCTAATCATGAAAATGGGTAGACAACAGCGATCGGAAGAACGATCCGAACCCGAAACGGTCATGTCGCACAGAGTCACCAAGCAGATGAACTCACTTTTATATTAACCCATCGTCTTATATCACCTACTTTTCAACCATATCAGGAGGGATTTTTTGTGATTTCAGTAAACGATTTTAAAACAGGCTTGACCGTGCAAGTAGATAACGATATCTATACCGTGCTTGATTTCCAACACGTTAAACCAGGTAAAGGCGCTGCCTTCGTACGTTCCAAATTGAAAAACCTGCGTAACGGTAACACCGTTGAAAAAACATTCCGTGCAGGCGAAACGATTGGTCGTGCCATCATCGAAAACCGTGGCGTATCCTACCTGTATGCAAGCGGTACAGAGCACACGTTCATGGATAACGAAACTTATGATCAGTTCACATTGACTAGTGATCAACTGGAATGGGAATTGAACTTCCTGAAAGAAAACATGGTCGTTAAGATTGTTAGCTACCAAGGTGAAATCCTCGGAATTGACTTGCCAACAAGCGTTGAGTTGAAAGTCATCGAGACTGAGCCAAGTGTTAAAGGTAACACTGCACAAGGCGCTACCAAAAATGCAAAAGTGGAAACAGGCTTGAACGTACAGGTTCCTTTGTTCATTAACGAAGGTGACGTTCTCCTGATTGACACACGTGAAGGTAAATACTCTTCCCGTGCGTAACTTTCACAATCTGTAAGCTAATAAACGGTATTAACAACCCTTTGCCATTCCTTTGGCAGAGGGTTTTTTCGAAAAAAGATTAGCCTATCAGGCGCTTTCGTAATATACTGGGTTAAAGTCATTTCTCGTAGAGAATAATGACGATGGACATTAATTATGCATACTGCACAAGGTAGGGAGTGGATTTGCGTTGTCATTGTACGTCATGAAATTTGGGGGCAGCTCGGTCGGAGATACAGAACGCATGAAGCGTGTAGCCGGACGTGTTGTAGAAAAAGCTGATGAAGGACATCGGTGTGTAGTTGTGGTTTCGGCCATGGGGGATACAACAGATGATTTGATTGATCAGGCAAAACAACTGAATAGTGATCTGCCTGCTCGTGAGATGGATATGCTCTTAACGACAGGAGAACAGATTTCGATCTCTTTGTTATCCATGGCTATTCAAGCGCTCGGACGTAAGGCGGTATCGTTTACAGGCTGGCAAGCGGGATTCCGCACAGAGCCGGTTCACGGAAAAGCACGTATTCATGATATTCAACCTGACCGTGTGAATGCAGCACTTGCCGAGGGCAACATTGTTATTGTTGCAGGCTTCCAGGGCATGACGGAAGACGGCGAGATCACAACGCTTGGTCGTGGTGGTTCGGATACAACAGCTGTAGCGCTGGCGGCAGCAATTAAGGCTGATGCGTGTGAGATCTATACGGATGTAGACGGAATCTATTCTACGGACCCGCGGATCGTTAAGGTTGCACGCAAGCTGAAGGAAATATCGTATGACGAAATGCTGGAACTTGCTAATTTGGGAGCAGCGGTGCTGCATCCGCGTGCAGTAGAGTACGCGAAGCATTCCGGTGTACCTTTAATTGTAAGATCCAGCTTTAACCATAATGAAGGAACGGTTGTGAAGGAGGAAGCAGCAATGGAACAAGGCGTAGTGGTTAGTGGTATTGCCTATGACAAAAATGTGGCTCGCATCAGTATTCTGGGTGTGCCGGATGTACCAGGAGTTCTGGCCGAAGTATTTGGTGCGCTTGCGTCCAATCAGCTGGATGTGGACATTATCGTTCAGAGCGGAGTGATGGATGGCAAAGCGGACTTCTCTTTCTCTGTTGCGCTGTCTGATCGTGAGAACGCATTACGTGTCATTGAAGGCCTTCACAGCCGTTTGCCTTACCGTGAAGTCACATCAGAGGAGAACCTCGTTAAAATCTCCATTGTTGGCGCAGGTATGGTCAGTCACCCTGGTGTAGCTGCGAAGATGTTCAAAGTCATTTCCGCTGAAGGCGTGAGCATCAAGATGGTGAGCACTTCCGAGATCAAAGTATCTTGTGTCATTGACGGAGATAAGCTGCATGACGTCATTAAGGCATTGCATACAGCATATGATCTCGACACTGCAGAGCAAGCTGTTATCGGCGGACCTCAAGATCGCAGATAAGGTGTTTTATGTGTATGTAAATTAGCAAAGGTGTACTGTTGCCAACGGGCAGCAGCACACCTTTTTTTGTTTTTCTCATAACAATTCTCACATCAACTTGAACATCTTTCCCCCGCGTATGCCTCTATAAGGTTGCATGCGGTTCCCCTCCCCCATCTCGGGAACACAATCCAGCAGGTTTAATTGAGAACAATACGAAATATCATGAACTCTGCCTAACTTCTCAAGCCTCCGTCCGCTAACAGATCTCTGCACCAGATCCGGGATGCTCTCCTGACTTTGGGATACCGCTTGATGAAGCACGATGCCGAGATCGTTTAATTGGAGGGGAGAAAAGGATTGACGCTGAAGTTCGTCGATGATACATCCAGCACACAACCCGTCCTCCAGAGCAAATTCATCCTGGTTCCCCGCACATAACAGCAATACATCTCGTTGAAGTTCACATAGAGCTGCTGCAACAGCCTGCACATTGAGAAATGAACCAGCGAATACATGTTTCCCCTTGGAAGCCTTAATCAAAGCTCGTGTTCCATCGGTTGTGGTTAGAATGATTGTTTTATCTGCAATGCCTGCAGTCATATATTCATAGGGGGAATTCCCCACTTCGAATCCGGTGATTTTTTTGTCAAAACGCTCCCCGCCTCGAATGCAATCTTTCACTTCCATTTGTTTGGCTTGTGGAACGGTCTCTACGGCAATCACAGCCGAAGCGTCATACGCCAGAGCCGTAACAATCGTACTGGTCGTACACAATACATCAATGACAACTGCACTTCGCCCTGCAATATCAATGGTACGTACTTCATTCACATTGCCAACGACATCAACTCGCACTCCCCACAACTCCTTTCTGTATCTGGGGATCGGTAGTTCTGTTTTGAACCGAAATGGAACTTACCTATCTGCAATTACTATATGCATGCACATCTAGACGGGTGCCTAGAACAGAAGGTGGATCTATGGTTTCAACTCTCAACCGTATTCTAAAGAATTGATAGATTTCAGCGTCATAAATTAAATGTACAGGCATAAACTTGAGATATGAACAAGCGCCAGAAGTGTGAACCAAATGATCTCAAGGTTGGAGGAGCCTACTCATGAAGGTGAACTGGAGGGAACTTTTTCCGGAACCGATCCGAACCATTCTTGGAAGAATGCCACCCGCTCTATTGGAACAAGTGGAGGAAGTACGTATTCGTGAAGGCAGGCCCCTGGAGATTAATGCAGGCAACACATACCACTTCCTGACACCTCAAGGTTGTCCGACCGGGAATCCTGAAGAAGCGTATGTTCCTCAGAAAGAAGTGACGCACAGGTTGCTGGACCTGATCAGTAACCATTCACTTTATACATTGGAAGAGGAACTGCGCAAAGGGTTCATCACCATACCTGGGGGACATCGAATCGGGCTTGCTGGACGAACGGTACTAAGCGGTGGGCGTGTCGAATACCTGCGTGATATCAACGGGTTTAACGTTCGGGTAGCTCGTGAGGTACATGGAGTGGCTGATCGTATTCTTCCTTATCTTCTCGATATGAAGAGCGGACAGGTCCTGCACACGTTGATCCTATCACCACCACAACAAGGGAAAACGACGTTGCTGCGAGATCTGGCGAGACAAATTAGCAGTGGTACAAAGCTTACAGGGGGCAATGAACTGGTTCAGGGAATACGTCCGCGGCTGAAAGTGGGCATTGTGGATGAAAGGTCCGAAATCGCTGGCAGCTACAAAGGAGTACCTGGATTCGACGTAGGTCCGCGAACAGATGTGATGGACGGTTGTCCGAAGGCTGAGGGCATGATGATGATGCTTCGCTCCATGTCGCCCGATGTCCTGATTGTGGACGAGATCGGTCGTCCGGAGGATGCCGAGGCGGTGATGGAAGCCCTGCATGCAGGAGTCTCTGTGATCGCGACTGCTCATGGCCGTGATCTATCGGAGCTGTCGGCCAGACCCGCCCTCAGAACCTTAATTACGGAGCAGATGTTTCAACGTTATGTCCAGCTGCAACGGACGAGCCGGGGCATGACCTTCCGGCTGGCTGATGGCAAAATGCGTGGGTTGCAGCAGACCGGGGCAGGAGGTGAAGCCTTTGGTTAACATGTTTGGTGCGGTAATTATTCTGTTAGCCAGCACCCTCGCCGGTTTTTACAAGGCCAGACAGTATGCATTAAGACCGAGACAGTTGCGAGAACTCATTGCAGCCCTCCAGCGACTAATGACGGAGATTAACTATGGGCTCACTCCACTTCCCGATGCCATGGGCAAGATGGGAGCACAGACCAAAGAACCTGTAAAGACGCTGTTCCTTCATGCAGCCACACAGATGGAACCTCCTCATGGACTCACTGCCCGGGAAAGTCTGCAGTCAGGCGTGGATCTGGCGTGGGGAAGATCGGCCATGAAGGCTGACGAGAAGGAAGTGATGCTGCAATTAAGCTTCAGCCTTGGCACAAGTGACCGTCAGGATCAGACCAAACATATATCGTTAGCCATTCAACAACTAATGCATGAGGAATCCCGTGCCCAGGCCGATCAAATGAAATATGAACGAATGAGCCGAAGCCTCGGGATGCTTGTCGGAGCGTTAATCGTCATTCTGATCTTCTGAAATAGCCGGGATAGTGAGGTGCCAAGGTCATGAATCTAGAAGTGAACGCAATCTTTCAAATTGCGGGTATCGGAATCATCATCGCCATGATTCACACGGTACTGAAACAAATGGGAAAGGAAGATATGGCTCACTGGGTGACCGTAATCGGATTTGTCGTTGTATTGTTCATGGTGGTCCGTATGCTGGACAGCCTGCTACAAGAGATCAAATCGATATTTCTTTTTCAATGAAAAACGGTCATGAAGCCGGATGGTGGTGACCTGTGGAAATTATCCAAGTTGTAGGTTTGGCGCTCATCGCAACAGTGCTCATTCTGGTCATTAAGGAACAAAAACCGATGTTTGCCTTTCTGATTGCTGCCGCGACCGGCATTGTCATCTTCATGTTGTTGATTGGCAAAATCGGTGCAGTCATCGAAGTGTTGAAGCGGCTTGCCGAGAATTCAGGCATGGAAAGTATCTATCTGAAAACGGTGCTGAAAATTATTGGTATAGCCTACATCGCTGAATTTGGCGCACAGATTGTCAGGGATGCAGGTCAGGAGAGCATTGCGTCCAAGATCGAACTGGCTGGTAAGGTACTGATCCTTGTACTTGCTATACCGATCATCAGCATTATTATCGAAACCGTCATGAAGCTGATGCCGGTGTAGAAAGGGCGTGCGGACTTCATATGAAATCAATGCATCATAAGCCGCAGTGGCGCCTTACGGTTGTGCTGATGCTCTGTTTTCTGTTTGGTATCCTGGGACAGGTTACAGCAAGCTCACCATCCGGTGAGTGGATGCAGCAGCAGGCCGATCAGCTTCCCAAGGATCAGGTGGAGAAATACTGGGATCAACTGATGCAACAATACGGTGGTTTCTTCCCGGATGGGAAGACCCCTTCCTTCATGGATATGTTAATCCCCGGCAATGAAGGGTTCAGCCTGAAATCGGTGTTTGTAGCGATAGGAACCTTCATGCTGCATGAAATTTTATATAATGGCAAACTTCTGGTCACGATTGTGATGTTAAGTGTACTCAGCATGATTCTGGAGACACTTCAGACCGCATTTGAGAAAAATAATATTAGCAAAATCGCCTATTCCATCTGTTATATGGTCATCATCATTATTGCAATCAACAGTTTCAGTGTGGCGATTGGATACGCCAAGGATGCCATAACCGGCATGATCAACTTCATGATGGCCATGGTTCCCTTGTTATTCACACTACTCGCGTCAATGGGTAATGTCATCACCGTCTCGGTGACACATCCACTCATCATTTTCATGATTCATCTGGTGAGTACATTGATTCACTTGCTGGTATTCCCGTTACTCTTCTTCTCGGCTGTTCTGCATCTTGTCAGTTCATTGTCTGACAAGTACAAGCTGACACAGCTGGCAGACCTCCTGCGCAATATTAGTGTGGCACTGCTGGGTATTCTGCTGACGATGTTTTTGGGTGTAATCTCGGTTCAGGGAGCATCGGGATCGGTAGCAGATGGAGTCAGCCTGAAGGCCGCCAAATACATCGCAGGCAACTTTGTTCCTGTCGTGGGCAGAACATTTGCGGATGCGACGGATACGGTAATTACAGCTTCTTTACTTGTCAAAAATGCAATTGGACTCACCGGGGTAATCATCATTTTGTTTCTATGTGCCTTCCCGGCACTCAAGATCCTGGCTCTTGCCTTGATATACAACGTTACCGGTGCCATTATGCAACCGCTAGGAGACACCCCGATTGTAGGATGCCTCCAGGCCATCGGCAAGAGCATGATCTACGTATTTGCGGCGCTCGCAGCCGTCGGGCTGATGTTTTTCCTGGCAATTACGATCTTGCTGACCGCGGGCAATCTGACTGTCATGATGCGCTGAATGTATGTTGGCAAGAAAGGGGGATGGAAAGGATGGGGTGGCTGAGCAACTGGCTCCAGGAATTGATTATGATCGTTCTGCTGGCGACTTTTGTGGATATGCTGTTGCCCAATCGATCCATGGAACGTTATGTCAAGCTTGTGCTGAGCCTTCTCATCCTGCTGACCCTTTTATCACCCATAACCAAGCTTCTCAAAAGTGATCCGGTTGGCGAACTGAAACGGGCCATGTCGGCAATGGATGCTCCATCGGATGGGAATGCGACACTTGAACAGATATTAGCTCAGGGCAAGCGGCTGCAAACCAATGAACAGGAACAATCCTTACAATGGACAGCCAAAGAACTGGCTAATGTCATGAAAGGTCAGATTGAAGAAACAACAGGAGCCAAGGTGCGGTCCGTAGAGGTACAGCTGACCATGAGTAAATATGAAACCGAGATGGAAGCTGCCTCATCCGTCGAACTGCCTGTGATCCAGCGTGTGTTGGTCGAGATGGCAGGAGAGGGTGCAGAGGGAGAAGTGAAGGCAAGGCAGCAGGAAGTTGCTGCTAATACACAACCCATATTTGGAACAGACACAGAAGCGGAGAAGGATAAATCACCTCAAACACAGCAGCCCATCCAGGTGGGTCAGATCGAAGTACCTGATGTACAGATTGATGTGAGTAAAGGGCAGCGTGGTGGAAATGAAGCATCTTCCGAGCCTGTTATACGTGATCAGGCAGATGAGACGAAGCAGCAAGGTGAGACATCCACAAGGTCCGAACATGCGGTGCAGATTATTACATTGTTGACTGAAAAGTGGGATGTTGATGCGAGCAACGTTCAAGTGACAGAACCAAAAAGTGCTGAAGTGCTCTGAGAAGGAGGGTGTCCGATGAAACAATGGTTCAAAAAGATGGAAACCTGGATGGGTGGCGGAGAGGGTGGGGCAAGGCGGAGTCAAACCTTCCGCTGGCTGATTATCCTCGGTTTGATCGGGGTGGGAATCATGCTGTTCAATTCCTTTGTCAATGTCAAAAAAATTGATTCCGAAAATATCGGTCGGGAACCACCGGACCCGGCAACATCCATGGCATCCATACAGAGTGATCCGTCAGAACAGAATCCTTTTCAGGCGATCGAAATTGCATTTGAAGACAAAATCAAAGGTGTACTGGAAAACATTGTTGGTGTGGGAACGGTTGATGTGATGGTTACCGTGGATTCCACAGAAGAATTGGTCGTTCAGCGGAACGTGAAGGATTCTCAGCAACTTACCGAAGAAACCGATGCCAGCGGGGGCAAGCGACATATGACGCAATATACCCGTGATGGCGAGATTATTACGTACGAAATATCAGGGGATCAGACACCTATAGTGACCAAAAAGCTCAAACCGCAGATTCGTGGGGTGCTTGTGGTTGCGAGGGGTGCAGAGAACAAGGTTGTGAAGGACCTGATAACCGATGCTGTGGAAAAAGGACTGAATGTGGCAGCCTACCGGATCTCGGTTGTACCGCGCAAACAAGACTAATCTGATGTGTTGAATCACAAGATTCAATTCTCATAAGATTGAAGCCAATTTGAGGAGGAAGTTCTAATGAATAACAAACGTCAAACGGTATGGCTCGTTTCCATGCTGAGTCTGATGGTCATTTTGTCCGCGTATTATCTGTTCACTGAGGATTCCGGTCCAATTAACGCGCCGGTGGCAGACAGTCAGCAAGTGGATGGAATCAAGCAAGGGGAAGCAAAGGAGACGGCAGGCATTCTTGATCCTACAGAAGGTTTGGTTGTGAATGAAGTGGTGAATAGCGGCGAAGTTGAAAGTGATCCAAGTGCGGCTGGCGCTATGGAAGAACCGGCCGCTACGGAAGGTAAAGAAGCTGGAAATACAGAGAAAACACCTGCTGTCGAACCAGGCGAGAATAAGGGTGAGGCAGGCAAAGAGACCAACAAAGAGACCGACAAAGGCGCAACAACTACACCGGAGACAGACGGTCAGGCAGGCGGCACTGCAACCAAGACAGATGAGGAAGTCCTCAAGGAAATGGAAGAGCAGAATACGACAGCATCTGCGAGCAGCCAGTTCCAGAACTACCAGTGGCAACGTGAAGAAAGCAACAATCGCAAGTATGAGGAACTGATGACCGTGGCAGGTGATCTGAGCAAAACACCAGAGGAGAATGCCAAAGCAACGGAGCAACTCCGTACACTGGAAGAAAAAGAAGCTAAAATCACTGGCATTGAAGAGACGCTCTCTCAACAGTACGCTAATGCGATCGTTCAAGAAGATGCCGACAAGTATAAAGTTGTGGTCCTCAGTGACAAACTGGATGTAAAACAGGCGGTATCCATTGTCGATCTGGTCATGAAAGAATTGGCGGTTTCACAGAACAAAATCAGCGTGCAATACGTCACAGAACAGTAATCCAAATCATGGAAATGCAGTCCCGGGAGCTGGTTGTACTCTCGGGCTCTTTCCATTTTTAATGATTATGATATAATACATAAAGCCATATGACCGTCCTAGTGAGACTGGCATGATGCCGAAGGAGTGAATAATGGAAATGTTTAAATTGAGTGAAATCAAAGAACTGATTAAACTGGTAGATGAAAGTTCCGTTCAAGAGTTGGAAATTGAAAATGAAGGATCACGGTTATCGATCCGCAAACCGGGCAAAACGGAGTATGTTCAGGCAGCTGCTGTGCAACCGCAAATGATTGCTGCTCCGCAAGTACAGCCGGCCGCAGTGGTAAGTGAAGCTGCACCGCAGGTCGATACTACAAGTCATTTACATAAAATTGTATCTCCGATGGTAGGTACTTTTTACAGAGCTTCCTCGCCGGAAGCGGGTCCTTTTGTGAGCGCTGGTGATAAAGTTGTTGAGAAAACAACGGTATGTATCATCGAAGCTATGAAGCTGATGAACGAGCTTGATGCGGACATCAAGGGAGAAATCGTTGAAGTGCTGGTTGAGAACGGACAGCTGGTCGAGTATGGGCAGCCCCTTTTCCTGGTGAAACCGGAATAACCGTTATAGCTGGTAAACAGCTAACCGCATGAGCTTCGAAGGAGGACAAAACGAAATGAAATTTCAAAAAATACTGATTGCGAACCGTGGAGAGATTGCGGTACGTATTATTCGTGCCTGCCGTGAAATCGGCATCTCAACGGTAGCCGTCTATTCGGAAGCGGACAAGGATTCTCTGCATGTTCGTCTTGCAGATGAGGCTTATTGTATCGGACCGACACTGTCTAAGGACAGTTACCTCAACTTCACAAACCTGATGAGTGTAGCCACACTGACGGAATGTGATGCAATCCACCCTGGTTACGGTTTTTTGGCGGAGAATGCTGATTTTGCGGAAATTTGTGAGTCTTGCAATATTACGTTTATTGGACCTTCTCCTGAAGCCATCACCAAAATGGGTGACAAGGCTGTTGCCAAACAGACGATGAAAGATGCAGGAGTACCTGTTATTCCTGGATCAGACGGCCTTGTTGAAAATATGGATGAAGCCATCATGATTGCTAGAGATATCGGATATCCTATTATTATCAAAGCTACTGCTGGTGGCGGAGGTAAGGGAATTCGTATTGCCGAAGATGAAGAAACGCTGATTAAGCAGATTACTGCTGCTCAGCAGGAAGCACAAAAGGCATTTGGCAATGCAGGTGTATATCTGGAGAAATTCCTGACAGGTATGAAACACGTGGAAATTCAGATCATTGCTGATAAACACGGAAATGCAGCACATTTGGGAGAGCGTGATTGCTCGGTTCAGCGTCGTCGCCAGAAATTGGTAGAGGAAGCTCCGTGTCCGATTCTCTCCGAAGATGTTCGTACACTGATGGGCGAAGCTGCGGTACGGGCTGCCCTTGCTGTGGATTACTCGGGAGCGGGTACATTGGAATTCCTGCTCAGCCCGAATGGCGAGTTCTATTTCATGGAAATGAATACGCGTATTCAGGTAGAGCACCCGGTTACTGAGATGGTTACTGGCGTGGATTTGATCCGTGAGATGATCTCGGTAGCTGAAGGCAACCCACTTTCATTCCGTCAGGAAGACGTGGTTATCAATGGCTGGTCCATTGAATGTCGTATCAATGCAGAAGATCCGGACCGTAACTTTATGCCATCACCAGGCAAAATCGGATTCTACCTTGCACCGGGAGGACCTGGCGTTCGTGTAGATAGTGCTGCTTATCCGGGTTATACCATTTCACCTTTCTATGACTCCATGATCGCAAAATTGATTGTGTGGGGAGCGAATCGTGAAGAGGCGATTGCCAAGATGAAGCGTGCGCTTGGGGAATTTGCGATTGAAGGCATATCTACAACTATTCCTTTCCATCAGAAATTGCTGGAGCACCCAACGTTCATTCGTGGTGACTTTGATATCAAATTTCTTGAGGAAAACGAGATTTAAAAGGTATATTGGGCTTGTTTGTCATAATGTAGCCCAAATGATATAGTATGTAATAATAAGAGCGCATGTCTCCTGCAAAGGATAAGCCCGCACCTTGCGGATGTTTGCAGGAGTTCCGGTAAAGCCGGACCGGAAGGGTTCTGAAGGTTGATTAACCTGAGTCCAGCGCCCTGACGGATGGCCGCAAACTTATCTCGCGAAAGGTGTGTTGAACAGTTATGAGTACACTACCGACTGAATTTGAACGAACGGATATCGGTGAAATCCAGATCGCACCTGAAGTTATTGAAGTGATTGCTGGATTGGCAACCCTTGAAGTGAAAGGTGTTGCAGGCATGAGTGGCGGATTCGCTGGCGGATTTGCTGAATTGCTTGGTCGCAAAAACCTTTCCAAAGGCGTTAAAGTTGAAGTGGGCCAACGTGAAGCTGCAGTTGATGTTTCTGTAATTATCGAGTATGGATACCGTCTGCCACAAGTAGCTACGGAGATTCAACAGAACGTGAAACGTTCCATCGAGAACATGACAGGATTGAATGTGAATGAAGTGAATGTGCACATTCATGACGTTCAGTTCAAGAGCACCGAGAAAGTCGAAGAGATCGACCTGAACAGTCAGCGCGTAAAATAAAAGAAGACAGATTCCCCCGGCATCATCTGCCGGGGGTTATCCCGTCTTGGACAGGTCTTCATTATAGCGAAAGCTAGATGAGGATCTGATTTTTTGCTAGTGAACAGGTTAAGTAATGTTAGTGAGCAAGGGAGGCTGTGCAGTTCGTGGCTAAAATACTGGATCGGCTTCTGTTGTTTATATACAGCATAAGCGTTGGAGCAATATCGGCAGCCGTCATTCTTCTGATTAGCGGTGTGCTGCCTTACGAATTGAATTACCAGCAGGAACAAAACGTTATTGTTTCGTCGGTTATTGCAGCAGCGATTTTGTTTATCCTGAGTTTGCGATTTTTCTACATCTCGGTTCGCCGTGAGCGTGCATCGTTGCCGTCTGTAGATCAACGTACTGAGTTTGGTGATGTACAGATTTCGATGGAGACGATTGAGAATCTCTGTTTGAAGGCAACTTCCCGTTTCCGGGGAGTACGTGATGTCAAGGCACGCATACGTGTGGTTGAGTCAGGACTGGAGATTATGATCCGTGCAGTAGTGGATGGTGAGACACCTATTCCTGCGCTGACTTCTGATCTGCAAAAGGCGATACATGATCATGTACAAGAGATTACGGGCATCCCGGTTTCTTTTGTCACGGTGTATATCGCTAATGTAACCCAGTCGCCTAACTACAAGAGTCGAGTGGAATGAGGTGAGTTTCACTGATGCTGTGGAAAGAGATTTGGGATAGTCACAGAGGCCGAATTACCGGAATTATCGGCGGCATCTTTTTTGGATTTCTTTATGTATGGATCGGTTTTTGGGATATGTTGTTCTTTGCACTCTTGGTGTTCATTGGTTATACGTTAGGCAGACGAAGCGATTCGAAGCTGGGTTCGTCCATTCCCTGGAGGGAGTGGGGGCAATGGCTTGGCGATCGCTGGCGTCCGTTTAAGTGACCTACCTGAACCCTGCAATATGTTTCTTCCGAAAATAGAGCTGTAGTTTAGGTTGCCCGTTTTTTGGAGGAAACGTATTGCAGGTTTTTTTGTGAAAAGGGATAACAATAACAATACCGTGGAAGCCATCGATCAATCTATTAAAGGATTTGATGAGATGGTTGCATGGATTATAAAATAAGCATGATGACGCTCCAGACGGAGCGCTGCAGGAGGCAGGACATGAAAAGACGTTTGGCAAGGGAAATTGCAGTACAAAGTCTGTATCAAATGGAAATGAATGAGGTAGGCGCAGCAGAAGCTGTAAACATGTTGATCAATGAAGCCGCTGAAGATAATGAAACCGAAGTGGTTATCCGCGATGCAGATGTAATGCGTACCTATGTTACTGAGATTGTACAAGGAGCATGGAACAATAAAGAAGCGATTGACGGGCTGTTGGTGGATTATTTGAAAGGTTGGCAGATCAGCCGTCTGTCACGTGTAGATCGCCAGATTCTACGACTGTCAACGTATGAAATGGTGTTCCGTGATGATATTCCGGCAAAAGTGTCTGTCAACGAAGCAATCGAACTGTCCAAATATTTTGGTACAGAAGAATCCGGTAAGTTCGTCAATGGCGTACTTGGACGCATGATTCAGGAAGTTGATGCCATTAAAGCAAAATTATCTTAAGTTATGATTAATTATAGTGTGTGTTCAAAAAGACCGGTTTTCAGTATCCTTTGTAATCAAAAGCGGGCTTTTTGAACAACCTCTAAATTTATATTCACATAAGGGAGAGAGAGTACAATGACAGCATCTATTATTAACGGTAAAGAAGTATCCCAAGAGATCCGCGCAAGCATGACAACAGAAGTAAAACAGCTTAGCGAACAGGGGGTAGTACCTGGTCTGGCTGTTGTGCTCGTCGGGGAAGATCCGGCATCCCAAGTCTATGTGCGTAATAAAGAAAAAGCATGTCACGACCTCGGTTTCTACTCCGAAGTGCATCGCTTGGATGCAGATACGTCCCAAGAAGATCTGCTCGCGCTGGTGGACAAGCTGAACAATCAACAATCCATTAACGGAATTTTGGTTCAACTGCCACTGCCAAAACATATCGAAGAGAAAGCGGTCATTGATGCAATTGCCGTGGATAAAGACGTAGACGGATTCCATCCAGTCAATGTTGGTAATCTTGTTATTGGAGACGATAGTCTGCTTCCATGTACCCCGGCTGGTGTAATTGAACTGATCAAGCGAACTGGACTGGAAATGTCCGGTAAACATGCGGTGGTCATCGGAAGAAGCAACATCGTTGGCAAACCTGTATCGCTGTTGCTGCAACGTGAGAATGCAACGGTAACGATGTGTCATTCCCGTACAGCCAACATGAAAGAAATTACGCGTCAGGCGGACATTCTAGTTGTAGCCATCGGCCGTGCTAATTTTGTGGATGCTGATTTTGTGAAACCGGGTGCTGTTGTTATTGATGTCGGCATGAACCGTTTGGAGAATGGCAAACTGGCAGGAGACGTTGATTTCGAGAGTGTAAAAGAAGTTTCTGGTCCAATTACACCCGTTCCTGGTGGTGTTGGTCCGATGACAATTACAATGCTGATGCAAAATACATTGATCGCTGCCAAGCGCGCTCACGGATTGGCCTAGGGTTTTGTCTGTGGCAGATCAAAAGATCTACTCCATCAAAGACCTGAACCGATACATCCGAATGAAATTGGAATCGGATCAGGTCCTGTCGGACGTCTGGCTACGCGGGGAGATTTCCAATTTCACACATCACTCCAGCGGCCATATGTATTTTACATTGAAGGACAAGGACAGCCGGATCAAGTCGATTATGTTTGCTTCCCATAACCAGCGATTACCCTTTGTACCGAAGGAGGGTGCAAGGGTTATTGCCCGTGGTAATGTCTCGGTGTATGAACGGGATGGGCAGTATCAATTCTACGCTACCCATATGCAACCCGACGGAATTGGAAGTCTGTATCTGGCATACGAACAGCTGAAGAAAAAGCTCGAGGATGAAGGGTTATTTTCACCTTCGCGGAAAAGACAGATTCCTCGTTATCCACAGACCATCGGGGTTGTAACTTCACCGACGGGAGCGGCGGTGCGAGACATCATGATCACACTCCAACGCAGATACCCTTCTGCCAAAGTTGTTTTGTATCCTGTTCTGGTTCAAGGCAAGGGTGCAGCACCTTCCATCGTCAAAGCGATTGGAAACCTAAACCGGATGGGAGAAGCCGATGTACTTATCGTTGGACGCGGAGGCGGTTCACTGGAGGAGTTGTGGGCCTTTAATGAGGAGATTGTGGCAAGAGCAATAGTCGCTTCGGATATTCCTGTCATTTCTGCGGTGGGGCACGAAACGGACTTCACTATTGCTGATTTTGCAGCCGATTTGCGTGCGGCTACACCTACAGCAGCTGCTGAGTTAGCTGTACCTAATCGAGCCGAGTTGCTTGAGCAGATCGGACAACGTCAGCGCCAGTTACAGCACAGCTTACGTCAACGTGCTGTACATAATCGTGAACGGCTCGCAAGATTACAGCGTTCGCCAGTGCTTGTTCATCCAAGACGCACCTTGATGCAACACACCGAACGACTGGATATGATGCACCAACGGCTTTTGAGAACAGTGGATACGCGTATGAAATGGACAGGAGAGAAGCAGGAGCGTCTGCGGGCAGCACTGCAACGATTCAATCCTCGTGAGCAGGTTAATGCAGCACGCCGTGAGAATGCGGCAGCACGCAGACAACTGGAACTTGCGATCAGGTCTATAACCAGATCAAAGCAACAACAGTGGAAATCATCTGTGCGGCATCTGGATGCGCTCAGCCCGCTTAAAGTCATGTCACGTGGATACAGTCTTGTCTATGACGAGCAGGAACAGCGATTAATCAAGTCCACAAAGGATGTACAGCCTGGAGATTCAATTAAGATTAAATTAACAGACGGACAGCTGGACTGTCAGGTTTGGGGAATGAAGGAGGACGACAATACCCATGGCGAATGAACCGGAATTGAATTTTGAAGAGGCAATGGCGGCATTGGAAGACATCGTAGGTCAGCTGGAACATGGTGATGTTCCGTTGGAACAGGCCATCGATCTGTTTCAACGCGGGATGAAACTTTCGCAACTTTGCGGTCTGAAGCTGGAACAAGTGGAACGCAAGATCGAGATGATCGTAGAAGAAGATGGAGACCTTCGCAAGAAGCCTTTCGGAACTGCTGACGATGAGAGCGGTGAAGTCCATGAGTAATCGTCCTTCGTTTCAAGCATACCTCGAAGAGGTCACAGCTGCGGTGACAGAAGCGTTGAAACACACGCTTCCCGATCACTGGGATGTACCCCAATCGTTGACGGATTCGATGCAGTACTCACTCATGGCCGGAGGCAAACGCCTTCGTCCTCTTCTGGTCGTTGCTGCGGCGGAAGCCTTCGGTGCACAGCGTACAGCTGCAATGCCGGTAGCCTGCGCCGTGGAGATGGTTCATACGTACTCACTGATCCACGACGACCTGCCTGCTATGGATAATGATGATTACCGCAGGGGAAAATTAACGAATCATAAGGTATATGGTGAAGCAACAGCCATATTGGCAGGCGATGCGCTGTTAACCCATGCTTTTTATAGCATTGTTCAAGCTGGACGCCGTAGCGGTGTGGCGGCAGATGCGTTGCTGTCCATCGTAGAGGACATGTCCGAACTCGCTGGAGCAAGAGGTATGGTCGGTGGCCAAGTTGCGGATATGGAAGGCGAGCAAGGCATGACTGATCTTGCACAGCTTCAATATATTCATTTGCACAAAACAGGTGACCTGATTGTTTTCTCCCTCATTGCTGGAGCACGAATCGGTGGAGCAACGGAAGGACAATTGGAAGCCTTGCGTGTATTTGGCCGTGATCTGGGGCTGGCGTTCCAAATTCAGGATGACATTCTCGACTTGACGGGTGACGAGCAGAAGATGGGCAAGAAAACACAGAGCGATGTGAATCAGCAGAAGGTAACATATCCTTATTTTATTGGCATGGAGGCTTCTGTAGCTGAGGTGAAATCTCTTACCCAATCTGCAAAAGACGCACTTGAAAGAGCTGAGTTACCTGATGCATCCAGATTGCTGGAAATTGCAGATTACCTGATGAGTCGAGACCATTAGATTCTGATAAAACGCGCTGTTTCAAAACCTGTATAACCGTGTAATGAATGTAATGTCCTTTTTCCGAGTAGATGCAAAAAGTCTGTCCCGAGTGGATGCGGGAATACATATGGAGAAGAATTTTAAATAACTTGCTGGCGAGAATGCTCGTTATCGGGAGTATAGTGCAGTAAATTATGATTCTTGTTCTTTTATGTTATAATGATTTAATGTCATTTGATTCATAATGTATATATCGATTTACAACAATAACTAAACAATCTAGGAAAGCGGGGAGATTCTCGTGCTGCTTCCACAAATTAAACAACCCAGTGATCTAAAGTCGATGTCTCAGGATGATCTTGCCCTTTTGTCGGCAGAGATCCGGCAGTTTCTGATTGAGAAACTGTCTGTTACAGGTGGGCATCTCGCACCCAACTTAGGCGTGGTTGAGCTCACGGTAGCCCTGCATTACTGCTATAACAGTCCAGCAGACAAAATGATTTTTGATGTAGGGCATCAGGCTTATGTGCATAAAGTCCTGACAGGGCGTATGGATCGCTTTGATACATTGCGTCAACATAACGGTCTGTGCGGGTTTGTCAAACGCAACGAAAGCGAACATGATGTATGGGAAGCTGGACACAGCAGTACTTCGTTGTCTGCTGCGATGGGGATGGCCCTTGCACGTGATCTGAAGGGTGAGGACAACCAAGTTATCGCGATGATTGGTGATGGAGCGCTTACAGGTGGTATGGCTTTTGAGGCTCTGAATCATATCGGGCATGAGCAGAGAAAACTGATGGTTATTCTGAATGATAATGAAATGTCTATTGCTCCAAACGTTGGGGCCATGCATAAATATTTGAGCAAAATTCGTTCGGATCGTCATTATTTGAAAGCAAAAGATGATGTCGAGGGAATGCTTAAAAAAATTCCTGCTATTGGAGATCGATTGGCCAAATCGGCAAGCTGGATCAAAG
The DNA here is from genome assembly GCF_038004645.1 of Paenibacillus sp. FSL M8-0212. Taxonomy (NCBI): domain Bacteria; kingdom Bacillati; phylum Bacillota; class Bacilli; order Caryophanales; family Paenibacillaceae; genus Paenibacillus; species Paenibacillus sp. FSL M8-0212. Next base: position 5,000,310 of record NZ_JBBORP010000001.1, read on the forward strand.
ACAGTGTCAAATATATGATGGTACCAGGTGTTCTTTTCGAAGAACTGGGCTTCACGTATTTGGGGCCGATTGATGGGCACGATATTCCCAAATTGATTGAAACCTTCAAACAGGCAGATAACGTTGATGGCCCTGTGCTCGTTCACGTGCTCACGACCAAAGGTAAAGGTTATCAGCCAGCAGAAGCAGATTCGCACAAGTGGCACGGGATTTCTCCGTACAAAATTGAATCTGGGCAAGTGCTGAAGGCAGTTGGAAAACCGATGTACACGGAAGTGTTTGGCCAAACGTTAATTGATCTTGCGAAGCAGGATAAGCGGATCGTAGCTGTAACGCCAGCAATGCCTACAGGATCAGGTCTCATTCCTTTTAGTAAAGAATTTCCTGATCGCATGATTGACGTAGGGATAGCAGAACAGCATGCGGCGACCATGTGTGCTGCACTCGCTATGGAAGGCTTGAAGCCGGTCTTCGCCGTGTATTCCACATTTATGCAACGTGCATATGATCAGATTGTACATGATATTTGCCGGCATAACGCGAACGTGATGTTTGCCATTGACCGTGCCGGATTTGTTGGACCGGATGGGGAAACACATCAAGGGGTATACGATGTGGCGTTCATGCGCCATATTCCAAATATCGTTCTGATGATGCCAAAAGACGAAAATGAATTGCGTCATATGATGAAAACGGCGCTTGATTATAATGAAGGTCCAATTGCTTACCGTTATCCACGAAACAATGTGGTCGGTGTGCCTCTGGATGATGTACTTGTTCCGATCCCAATCGGATCATGGGAGCAACTGCGTCCATCGGAAGGATATGCTGTCATCGCTTCAGGATCGATGGTGCAGCTTGCAGAAGAAGCAGCGGAGATGGTGAAGCGGGAAGGTATTACAGCAGGCGTAATCAACGCTCGCTTCCTCAAACCTCTTGACGAACAAATGCTACGTGATCTGGCTGTTCGAGGAACCAAATTGATTGTACTTGAAGAAGCATCCCAAGCAGGTAGCATGGGTAGTGCAGTTCTGGAGTTTTATGCAGAACAGGGACTGCATGATGTTCATGTACAATTAATGGGGATTCCGGATCGCTTCATTGAGCATGGCAGTATTAAGGAACAACGTGAGGAAGTGGGTCTTACCGTTGAGAATGTGTGTGCTGAGCTGCGCAACATGGCTGTTCAATCATCTTACGGCATACCCAAAACACGTTTTCCTTCGTAAATTTACTTGATAGGAGAAAGACATGTCACTCCCGAAAGAACGAATTGATGTTCTGCTGGTTGAGCAGGGCTATTATGAAAGTCGTGAAAAGGCAAAAGCTGCAATCATGGCTGGACTGGTGTATGCCAATAATGAGCCGATCGAAAAGGCGGGCATGAAAATTCCAAGGGAAGCCGAGCTGAAAGTTAAAGGCTCGGTACATCCCTATGTCGGCAGAGGCGGATTGAAGCTCGAAAAAGCGATCCGCCATTTCGACCTTGATATGAATGGACTTGTCATGCTCGACATTGGTTCATCCACCGGAGGATTTACGGATTGTGCACTACAGCATGGCGCGTCTCACGTCTACGCGATTGATGTGGGTTATAATCAGCTAGACTGGTCTTTGCGTAATGATGAGCGGGTTACTGTTATGGAACGAACCAACTTTCGCTATGTGACTCCTGAAGATCTAACGGGACCCGTGCCGAACTTTGCGAGCATTGATGTGTCGTTCATTTCACTGCGAATCATATTACCGCCACTCCTTGCTCTTTTGAAACAACCTGCAGATATCGTTGCATTGATTAAACCTCAATTTGAGGCAGGACGTGAAAAAGTAGGCAAGTCCGGTGTAGTACGTGATACGAAGGTACACAAAGATGTATTGCAGACGATGCTTCATTTTGCCAGTCAACTTGGTTTGCATCTGCAGAGTTTAACTTTCTCCCCGATAACTGGTGGAGAAGGTAATATAGAATTTCTCGCTCATTGGCGTCTGGAAGCACCAGAGGCAACACAACCAGAGAACGATCCAGCTTCACTTGATGCACTTGCAGAGCAAATTGCCAAGGAAGCAGCTCATACATTTACGGGAAACTCATCATAAGATGGGTTTCTTTTCGCTGGAAAGGTGATTGATGTAAAGGGAAATCGTTACTGAACCTCGAATATGTCTTCGAGGTGAGCGATAATGGATGGTCAATATGACACAATCTTTATAGGTGTACTTGCTGTCTGTTTGATCTTGTGGCTGTTCTTTGGCTTGCGTAATTGGGTGAACCGACCGATGCCGGTAAGCTTGTCTGGAATGCAACTGAACGTGAAGATTCAGGATTCCCCGGCCTTGGATTTGCTTGAAGCACAGGGTTACGAAGTCATCGGAGGCAAGATGAAAGTTCCTCTGGCTTTTGAGGCCAATGAATCCGTTTATTACAGCAGGTTATTCATTGATTATGTTGCAGAACGTGAGGATCTCAGATACCTGGTGAAAACGTCTCGTCGCAGACAGCCAATTGAAATGACCGGCCCTGCGCTAAGAGATCGCTTCCTCAATTATCTGTTGTTATATCCTGGCTGTGAAGGATTGCTGTATGTTGACGTGGAGGATTCCGATATTAAGTTAATCAGGCTCATGGACTATCAGGAAGATGTGTATGATGGGGATGATCTGGACTAATATAAAAAGATGAACATTACAGGGCAAAGTCTGCGGCGAACTAAAATTGCTGCTTTATTGCAATACATTTAACTGGAGGCATGTATGAAAGGACAAAGGCACATCAAGATTCGTGAAATCATTAGTCAAAATGAAATTGAGACCCAGGATGATCTGGTTGAAGCACTACGCAAATCAGGTTTTCAGGTGACTCAGGCGACGGTATCCCGAGATATCAAGGAACTTCTGTTAATCAAGATTCCGATGGATGACGGAAGATACAAGTACTCTTTGCCAACAGATCAACGATACAATCCGATTCAAAAGTTGAAGCGTGCACTCGTTGACAACTTCCTGCACATTGATCACACAAACAATCTGGTTGTGATGAAATGTTTGCCGGGAACAGCCAACTCCATTGCAGCTTTGCTTGATAATATTGAGTGGAATGAAGTCATGGGCACGATCTGTGGAGATGACACCATCCTGATTATCTGCCGGACTGAAGGTAACAGCGTGACCGTTATTGAACGCATCATGGGTTATATTGCTTAAAGCAATGGTTCAAAAACATAATTTCTGAGTTAGTCATCCGGAGGTGTTTTTGCAGATGTTAGTTACGTTATCGATTCGAAATCTGGCTGTGGTGGAAGAAGTGGACGTTGTATTCCATCCGGGATTCCATGTACTTTCAGGGGAAACGGGTGCAGGGAAGTCGATTATTATAGATGCTCTTGGCTTAATTGCCGGTGGACGAAGTTCAGCTGATCTGATCCGGTACGGATGTGAGAAGGCAGAGATGGAAGCCCTTTTCGAGATGGAGCAGAGTCATCCGGTCTGGCTGACGTTAGAGAAGCTCGGTATCCATTGTGAGCCTGAAGAGCATTTGGTTATTCGGCGTGAGTTGAATACTCAAGGGAAGAGTACGTCCCGCATTAATGGGCAATTGGTCAATCTGACCATGCTGCGGGAAGTAGGCGAGAAGCTGATCAATATCCATGGACAACATGAACATCAGAGTTTGCTGCGTGCAGAGAGCCATCTGGGGCTTCTCGATACCTATGGCTCGGAAGTCATCGGACCTGTCAAAGTGAAGTACCAGGAGCGCTACAGCAAGTTTATCACGGCGGAAAAAGAACTGCGTGCGCTTCAGGAGTCCAGTCAGCGGGCATATCAACTCTTGGACATGTATCGCTTTCAGCTTGAGGAGATCGCAGCGGCAAGCCTTACACGAGGCGAGGATGAATTACTCGGGGAAGAACGGGTCAAACTATCCCATAGTGAGAAAATGATGGACAGTGTTGCTGGTGCATATGATCTGCTCAGTGGTCAACGCGGTCTTGAAGCTGTGAGCATTGCTCTTTCAAGAATTGAAGACATTTCTGGATATGATAGCAAAGGACTGCAACCAATTGTAGAGCAGCTGCAATCCGCATTTTATCAATTGGAAGATGCGACATTCCAGCTAAGGGATTACCGGGAGAAGATTGAATTTAATCCGGCAAGGTTGGAAGAAGTGGAGCAAAGGCTGAATCTGATTTCTGGCCTCAGACGGAAATACGGGGACAGTGTTGAACTTATTCTGAGTTATTATGATCAGATTAGCCATGAAACCGACCAACTGGAGAACAAGGACGAACGGCTGGAGAAATTGCGAGCTGAACGTGACAAAATGCTGAACCTTGTGATGGAGTCTGCAGAAGAACTCAGCAAGGTTCGCAAACAATGCGCAGAGGAACTTGCTGCACAGGTGGAAAGTGAACTCAAGGATCTGCAAATGGAACGGACTACACTGCGTGTTCAGATTACTCCATTCGAAGATCCGAAGGGCATTGAATGGAATGGACGCCGTATTCGTCTGAATCGTCAGGGTGCGGACAATGCGGAATTCCTGATCTCACCGAACCCGGGCGAGCCATTACGACCACTTGGCAAGATTGCTTCAGGTGGTGAGTTGTCGAGAATGATGCTGGCGATGAAGAGTATCTTTGCGCGACATGACCGGATACCTGTGTTGATTTTTGATGAAGTTGATACTGGTGTTAGCGGTAGAGCAGCTCAATCCATTGCGGAAAAACTGTTCCGCTTGTCTTCGACTTGTCAGGTTTTCTCAATAACTCACTTACCACAAGTGGCTTGTATGGCAGATCATCAGTATCTCATTGAGAAACATGTCTACGATGGACGGACGATGACGCAGGTGGAATCGCTGTCAGACGAAGGCAGAGTGAAGGAATTGGCACGTATGCTGGGCGGCGTGGAAATTACAGAAAAAACGCTGCATCACGCACAGGAAATGCTGAATTTGGCGGAAGCCAAAAAAGGGTGAAACGGACGGCTGGCGTAATGATTGACAGTAATAAAAGCCTGGGGGCGAGGTTATCTTATAGGTACGCAATTGGCGACCACCTTTCGTCAAGCGAAAGAAGCAAAGGGAGTGTGACAGCCATTGAATTCCCCCCTCAGGAAGAAATTGCTAGGTCTTTTATTTGCCTTCTTTCTTTGTGTGATTAGCCAGGCCATTCAGCCTGTGCAAAGTTATGCTTCACTGCCGGATGAATTGCAGGTGTTTGCTGGCAGGCAAGCGGATGTCCGGCTCGCTGTTCCTGCTGCTTCAAGCGCCGTTGTAGATCGTCCTGATATCGTTGGTTTGGATGATCAGGCAGCGATGCATGTTACCAGGCAACAACCTTTGCATCTTCACCCTCAACAGACGGGACATGCCAAATTAACGTTGAAGTTGTGGGGGAAAATTCCGGTAAAAACAGTCCATGTGAATGTGATACCGGATTTGCGTGTTGTACCCGGGGGTCAAACGATTGGCGTCAAAGTTAAATCGGCAGGCATTCTGGTGGTAGGTCATCATCTGGTCCGTTCTGGGCAGGATGAGCGTGTATCGCCAGGAGAAACGGCAGGCATTAAGCTTGGAGATCTGATTACGCATATGGATGGTAAACGCCTGGATGGCGTGGCAGGTGTCTCTGAAGCCGTTGAACTTGCAGGTAAAAGTAAAAAAGGTATTGATGTTGTGTTAAAACGTGGTAAGGAAACGGTGAAGACACGATTAACTCCGGCGTATGACTCCGAGGATCAAGCGTGGAGGCTTGGATTGTACATTCGTGATTCTGCAGCCGGTGTTGGCACACTTACCTTCTATGCTCCAGATCAGGGCGTTTACGGCGCACTGGGCCATGTTATTACAGATATGAACACACAGACATCTATTGTTGTGGGTAGTGGTCAGATTGTTCAGTCCAATGTAACGTCAATTTCGAAGAGCGAGACCGGTGATCCGGGTGAAAAACGTGCTCATTTCCTCAAGGAAAGCAAAATTTTGGGCAATATTGAACGTAATACGGCTTTTGGCATCTTTGGTAAAATGTCCGGAAATCCTGAGCACAGTCTGTATTCGAAAGGTATTCCCGTCGCTTTTTCTCATGAAGTCAAAGAAGGACCGGCCGAAATACTTACCGTGGTTGACGGTCAACAAGTTGAACGCTTCTCCATTGACATTGTTCATGTGGCAGATCAAACCGAACCAGCAACAAAAGGTCTGGTACTTCGAATCACGGACCCGAAACTGCTGGATAAGACCGGAGGTATCGTTCAAGGGATGAGTGGCAGCCCCATTGTACAAAATGGTAAGTTGATCGGTGCAGTTACTCATGTATTCGTGAATGATCCGAAATCGGGTTACGGTTGCTTCATTGAATGGATGTTACAAGATGCTGGTGTGATGATGAAAAAGGAAAACGATAAGAACCTCAAGGCTGGCTAAACAGCCCTGAGGTTCTTTTTTGTCGAAAGCAAACATAATATATCGGATAATGAAATAAATTATTTATTATATAGGATCAAGAAAAAAAAATAAAGAAAAATAATTTTCGACAGGAGGAATTTAACTTGCTGTGTCGAAAATTTAACCTGTAAGGAAATGTACGAAACGATGTTTAATTTAAAGGAGGATACCGTTTTGCAAAAAATTGAGGTATTGCTGGCCGATGATAATCGTGAATTTACGAATTTGCTTGCCGAATATATATCTGAGCAGGAAGATATGGAAGTAACCGGTATTGCATACAATGGAGAAGAAGTACTGCAATTGCTGGAGCAAACTCGGGATGTGCCGGATGTATTGATTCTGGATATTATCATGCCTCATCTGGACGGTCTGGGTGTGCTTGAGCGTTTGCGCAACCTGAACCTGTCTCCACAGCCAAAAGTCATTATGCTTACGGCATTCGGACAAGAGAATATCACACAGCGTGCCGTGCAACTCGGAGCTTCTTATTATATTCTCAAGCCGTTTGACATGGAAGTGCTTGCTAATCGAGTGCGTCAACTGGTTGGAACACAGACCGCGATGTCTACGAGCAGCGGATCATCCATGTTCATGAAATCCAATGTTGTGCCAATGGGCAAACACAAAAATCTGGATGCAAGCATTACGTCCATCATACATGAAATCGGTGTTCCTGCGCATATTAAAGGATATCAGTATTTGCGCGAAGCCATTACGATGGTGTATAACAATATCGAAATTTTGGGAGCCATCACCAAAACACTGTATCCGGCGATTGCCGAAAAATTCAAAACGACGCCGTCCCGCGTCGAACGTGCCATCCGTCATGCCATTGAAGTGGCATGGACTCGTGGTAACATCGACAGCATCAGCCACTTGTTTGGCTACACGATTAACATCAGCAAGTCGAAACCAACAAATTCGGAATTCATCGCGATGGTTGCTGACAAGCTGAGAATTGAGCATAAGGTAAGCTGAAAGGGTCAGGAGTAGTGATTGGGCAAGAAATTTTGGATTCAGATTAGATTCTAGCCACATGAATTATGGCGGCTTATATCTGAATTCGTTCATTTCATGCCTGTAAACTTCTGTGAATATATGCCAACGAATACCGTCATTTTATTGGATTAAAGATATCCAATAATTGACGGTATTTTTGGATAACGAGATAACTCAGATCATGATGATGAAATTTAATTTTGCATCATTGTTACTTAATTTTGAGATTAAACAATAAAGAAAGTTCCCTATAGCAAAATTCAGAAAAAGGAAATATTTCATAAACTTTTACCTCCAGTTAACGCTTTTTCAAGTAGAAAGTGGTACGATGTGACCATTGACAAAGACCTACATATATATTTGAAAAGTTCGGATTAGATGCTACGAACAGAGGAGTAGAATAGTATGTTTACGCAAATAGGCAAGATTGCTGAACCGATTCCTGTAGTACAATCTGATACAAAATGTGATATCGTTTTTCATCTTTTCAAGTCTAACCCTAGTCTGGAAGGTATAGCTGTTATGGGGGAGAAGGGTGTGTCATTAATGATGCGGCCCCGATTCTTTCAGCAGATTGGCACCCAATATGGCTATAATCTGTATATGGGACGTCCTGTAGAACTAGTAATGAACACGCAGGCGCTGGTCGTGGATTATTCGGAACAGATTACGGATGTCAGTGTTCTAGCCATGGACCGAGATGAAGGCGAAATATATGATCTTGTGCTGGTCACGTCAGGGGAAAGTTTCTATGGAGCTGTGAGTATTCGACGTTTGCTGCTTGCTGTTGCTGATGTACGTGCTGAAATGGCGATTTTTATGAACCCGCTGACAGGCCTTCCAGGGAACCATATCATAAATGAAAGGCTGTCTCAGGCGCTTCAGATGGACCATTTTAGCGTACTGTACGTTGATCTCGATCAGTTCAAATCTTACAATGATAGCTATGGCTTCAAAATGGGGGATCAGCTTATTCAGGCGACAGCTAACTTGCTTCGTAAGCTATTTGTTCCGCCTGAAGCTTTTCTTGGACATATCGGTGGTGATGATTTTATTACAATCCTGAATCACCATGATTACAAACATATTAGTGAGGAAGTCATCTCAGGTTTTGAGGAAATGAAAAAGACGTTTTACAACGAACATGATTGGCATAATCAATATGTTCTGGGAGAAGGGCGTTCCGGGCTGAATCGGCCCATTCCTCTCGTGTCGGTATCTATCGCCGTTGTAACCAACAGCAAGCAAAAATATGAAAACATTGATCAGATAATTGATGAGGCCACACGCATCAAAAAAGGTTGTAAAGCGATTGCTGGAAGTATCATCTGTGCCAATGATACCGCCAGTACTCCGTGTTAGACAAAAGAAATAATCATAGTAGCTACAACTACTAACGTTAAAGATATAAGAAAAACCGCTACTTATCAGGAGTTAGTCACCTGTAATAGCGGTTTTTCTATTATGTGATGCCAGTCGAGTGCTGTGTTGCGAAAACACTTCAACCTCATTATGTATACATATTAATATGTTTGATCAATGTGTACTTAGATTCGAATATCGACGGATGGATATGAAGTAGCAGGAGATGTAGAAGCTGTAGTTTGCGGACTGTTTCCTGATTCCTGATCTGTGGTTCCGCCATCTGACGGGTGCTCCTTACTTCCTGTTTTCTTTCCGTCATTAATTTCCTGATCTTCTTCACCAGATGTTGCAGAGATAGGTGGTTGTATTCCTTTTTTAGGTGCGGGCTGATGGATCTCTTCCACCAGTTCCCCAATCTTCTGATTGACCTTATTTAACTGGGAGTTGATGTCCTGGACGGTCTCTCGCTTTGCCTGAAAGACGGTGCGTTCTGAATTTTCCAACATCATTGATTTGCCTAGATCGAGATCATTTGCGGGAGGATTGATCTCTAGAACAAGTCGGTCGAATCGGGTCTCTCCTTCAGTGGTCTGAATGGAGGCCTGCATGCGATCACGCAAACCGACCAGCTTACCCAATTGATCATAAGTCTGACTATGCTTGATTAGGTGATCCAGTGAAGGGGCTTGTGTTTCGTCGGTTGGTTTGGACTGTTGCTGTTGAGCCTTTTCGGGCTGTCTTAATTTGTTCTTTTCTTGCAATTCCTCTGCTTTAATTTGGGCAATCTGGCTGTCGATCTGTGATATGGAGCTTGTTAAGGATTTAATTCGCTGAGCTTTGGTTTTGGTATCCAACTCGTCATTGGTTTTTACACTTTGCATTTCTTCATTAAGCCGGATCTTCTGCTGCATGAGTCCCTGAATTTCTTTATCCCTACTGGAGACTTGATTCCCGGGAGTGAAACTGCTTTTGGTTGCAGATGAGATTGAATTCATATCTCTGTTCTCCTTCTCTCTTTATCATGGTTCTATTTACATATATCGGATGTTAAGAGAAGGATTTGAATAGCTTTTTTTGTCTGAGTGCATTCATTTACGTCGGTTGTATTGCGTACTTCATCATAATAATTGATAATGGTTATCAATAAGTGAGTAGAGTACAGATACAATTTATGTAGACGGAGATGGGTTAGCAAAATGTGGAATGATTATTATATCCTTTGGAACTATGCTGCGGTGAGTATAACAGATATCCGTTACATGGAATTAGAGGCATATGAAGAGATGAAATACAAATTCCCGACAAGTACCTTTGTACTCACCATTCAAGGTGATGCTGGAGTGACGATTGACAATCAAACATATGACGTGAGTCGCTTTTATGTTCTCCATGGGGGAAAAGGGAGTAAGTTGGTGATTCAAGCAGGCGAATCCGGATTGCGCCTATATTACTTGATGTACAAAGCAAACCTGCCTAGTGGAGGGAGAAACGATCTGGGAAGGTTAATGGAGCGAATCAATCCGTTCCAAATGAACTATGGCTTTACCCCCAATACGCCAACCATTTTATATGAGCAATTGAAACAGATGCACGTTTTGTGGGATCAAAAGAACCCCATTCATCACTTTCAGGCCAAGAGTTTGTTCTATGCATTTGTGGAGCAGATCTCATCACAGATTCCTCGTATATCCAATCGCTATCCAAGTATGTTGGATCAGGTCAGCAAAGTCATTGAAATTGTAGAGTCTTCCTACACCCAGCCACTTACACTTCAAGTTTTGGCAGAAATGATTGGTACCAGCCCCAGAAGTTTGTCACGCAAGTTCAAGCAGTCCACCGGAACCAGTCCGATCGATTATCTGATTCAGTTTCGTTTGTTCAAAGCAAAGGAGATGTTGCTGCAAACGGACGCCACGTTGGATGAGATTGCAGCCGGCATCGGTTATCCGGATGGATATTATTTGGGACGTATGTTCAAGAAACATACAGGTCTTTCTCCTTTGCAATTCAAAGAAAAGACCTCAGCACCCCTATATTGGCCTGATCTGACATTAGGCATGGCGCGAAATGACATTTTCAGAGGTGGAAGTGGAAGGTATGTTTATACTGATGGTGATAATCATTATCAATATAAGCATGGAGGGTCAATAAATATGAACAGACAGACAAGAACGGGAATGCTACTTAGTATTCTATTAAGTCTTACATTACTGTTAAGTGCTTGCTCTACAGGTGTTGCCAGTAATTCGAGTGGGGATGCTTCCGGAAGCAATAGTACGTCAAGTTCTACGAAGACAGTAACAGCGGAGAATCAAAGCAAAACATCGGAACCCCGCACAGTCTCAACGGTTAAGGGAGATATTACAATCCCGGCTGAACCTAAACGGATTGTGGTTGACTTGTATTTGGGAAGTCTGATCGCCCTGGGAATCAAACCTGTGGGTACACCGGAGATGAATCTCAAAAATCCGTATTTTATCAAATCACTTGAGGGTGTGCAGAATATTGGTGAATATGAAACCATTTCGCTCGAAAAGGTGTTGGAACTTGAACCGGATCTCATTGTGACAGGTAATCCTGATTTATTTGATTCCTTTAGCAAAATTGCACCTACCTTGGTTGTACCTTATGGCGAATTGAAAAACACCCACGAAGAAATTGCCTATTTCGGTGAAGTCCTGAATAAAGAAAAAGAATCTGAGGCATGGTTAACCGATTATGACGCAAGAATTGCAGATGCCAAGAAGCGCGTTCATGAGGCGATTGATCCGCAGGCCGAGGTGTCGGTCATGCAGTTCTATGATAAAGCACCGTTGGCCTTTGGTGATAATTTTGGTCGGGGAGGTCAGGCAGTCTACAGCGCGCTCGGGCTGAATCCTCCTGCAGATAAAAAAGAGATTTTAATGAAGGATCAACTGGTTGAAGTTTCATCGGAAGCGATTCCTGAGTTCGCCGGAGACTACATCATTCTAACAGCAGATAATCTGACCCTGGAAGAGTTGAAATCGAAACCGGTCTGGAGTTCACTGGATGCGGTTAAAAATGATCGTGTGTTTATCTGGAGCCCGGATCGTTCATGGTACTTTGACCCGATTGCAACATTGGACCAAACAGAGGAATTGGCCGCCTGGTTTACGAAGATCTCTGAACCAAAATAAGCATAACAAGTGATGGATGAGATGAAATCTAATTCCACTCTAAATTACAGTTGATAATGAAAATTATTATCATTTATAATAGAGGTATTATAGTGAACCACTGCTACACATATGTTATCGGATGTGTGGCAGAATGATGACCTTGTAAGGCCTTTATTCCGGGTGAGGTTGGGATTGGAGAGTATTCGATGCAATTAGACGAACAGATGAAATGCTGGAATCATGCCGCTGTTAAGGTTCTGGATATACGCCGAATCGTTATGGAGGCAGGGGCACAACTGAGTTCTTACACACTTCCGGCAAATGGTTTTATATATACGATTCGAGGATCGGCTGTGCTTCAGTTGGATGGACAAACATACAAGGCAGAGCGGTTCTACATGCTTCATGGGGCGAAAGGATCTTCACTGGATATCCAAACCAACGAAGATTTTGAATATATTCTGCTCTATTACAGAGCATTCCTTGCCTTTCCTAGTTATCGTAAAAAGTGGTTATTGGCACAGCCGGAAGTTGCGCCGTTCTCTTTGCAATATGGATTTGCACCGAGCAGTCCGCTGGGGTTGTTACGTTACCTTGATGAGCTTGAGGGTGCATGGATTCAATCTGGGAGTCTGGATCTGCTTCATACAAAAAGTTTATTTTACCAATTCATTCATGAAATGATGGTTCAGTTGGCAGAGCAGGAGATCAAAACAGAGCTTGCTGACCCGGTGAAACAAACACTTCGTTATATAGAGAACCATTATAGGGAACAGGTCACGCTTGATTTCCTAGCTGAACAATTCAACTACAGCTCCCGTCATTTATCCATGCAATTCAAACGACAGACGGGTCACAGTCCCATTGATTATTTAATTCAGACCCGAATCGCTAAGGCTCGCAATCTGCTTTTGCGATCTGATGCAACGCTAAGTGAAATTGCAGCAGAAGTAGGTTATTCGGATGTGTATTATTTTAGTCGTATCTTCAAAAAACATGTGGGGATCTCTCCGATACAGTATCAACGAAAGATGAGAGAAGAAGCGAGAACAGAGGATCGTCCATTGGTAATCTCTGAATCGTCCATTGGCCGAAGATGGAAGTCGGGATATATTGATTATGAGAATCATTATCAATATATAGACGGAGGGTCTACACCAATGAAAAGAAGAAAAACAAGTTCCAGTATGATTATGGTTGCATTATTGAGCATAACGATGCTCCTCGCAGCCTGCTCTTCAGGTACAGCAACAACACCAGCAGCTGGCGAAGGAACGGGTGCCAGTTCCAATAACAGCAGTACGGCAGTATCATCAGACACAGGAAGCCAGACGAACAAAGACAATGAAACACGCACGGTCTCAACGGTTAAGGGCGACGTAGTTGTTCCAGCGAATCCAAAACGGGTTGTTGTGCTGTATCTCCAGGGAGACGTTGTTGCGCTTGGGATTAAGCCAATTGCTACATCTGAAGTATTCAAGGGAGCTGCCTACAAAAGTGAGCTTGAAGGTGTAAATTCACTAGGCACCTGGTTCGAACCGAATCCTGAAGCTGTCATTGACCTTGATCCGGATCTGATCATTGTTCCTTCAGAAGAGACGTATACGTTGTTAAAGGATATCGCACCAACGGTATATATTCCATACGAGAAAATGACAACAGAAGAAAGACTCCAGAGTATAGCGAGTATTTTTGGCAAAGAACAGGAAGCTGAGACATTAATCAATAATCTCAATAGCAAAGTCGAAGAGAGTAAGCAAACACTAGCAGATGCAGGCATATTGGACAAAACGGTTTCCATTGTGGAGGGCGGTTTGAAAGGTATGGTCGTTGTAGAGAGCAAGCAATATGGCCGAGGATCTCAGGCACTATATGAATACTTGGGGATGAAAGCACCTGAAGTGGTACAAAAGAAAATTGATGTAGTTTCGGAAGCGGGAGGCTCTAATCTATCCATGGAAGTACTGCCTGAATATATCGGGGACTACGTGTTTCGTTCGGTGTATGAAGGGGCAGATAACCTTACGGATGATCCAATATGGAGTAGCATCCCGGCTGTTAAAGAAGGTCGCCTAATTGAAATTGATTTTGATTTCTTCTACTATTCGGATATCTATTCAATCAATAAACAAATTGATTTTGTCGTTGAAAAGCTGTTGGCGGCTCCAAGAGCCCAATAGTAAAGAGCAGATGTGTTCGTAGAATTTTTGTACAAGAAATGTTTGTTTTTTAGCCATTGTAATTTGATAAGATTACCATTACACTAGGATTTAAGTGATAATGAGAATCGATATCAAATACTCGATGTTCTGGATCGAATTAACGGAGGTATTTTTAATATGAATCAGCAGTTGGAACTTTATGATGTAACCATTATCGGCGGTGGCCCTGCGGGCATGTACTCTGCCTTTTATAGCGGCATGCGAGATATGAAGACCAAGTTGATTGAGGCACGTGACAGATTGGGAGGTCGCATGCTCTTTTATCCGGAGAAAATGATCTGGGATGTCGGGGGTGTGACGCCAATTCTGTGTGAAGATCTGATCAAACAATTGGAAGAACAGGCAAAAACTTTTGAGCCAACCCTCGTATTTGAACAACAGATCGAAGGATTCGAGCGTCAACCTGATGGCACAATTCTGCTAACTTCTGCAACAGGTGAGCAACACTGGACACGTACCGTCATTATGGCAATCGGATATGGTATATATAAAATGGCCAAGCTGGAGCTTGAAGGTGCAGACCGTTACGAGGTTAGCAATCTGCACTATACCGTGCAAGAACTGGAGCCATTCCGTGGTAAACGTGTGTTGATCTCGGGTGGAGGCGACTCTGCTGTGGACTGGGCGAATGAACTGGAAGCCCTGGCAGAGCAAGTTACGGTTGTGCATCGTCGTGACCGCTTTGGCGGGTTGGAGCGTAATGTACTGCGTATGAGAGAATCCTCTGTAGATGTCCGTACACCATATGCGGTAGAGACTTTGCATAGTATGAGTGGTGATGTGATTGAACAGGTGACTATCTCACACGTGGACACAGGCGAAACTGAACTGCTTGAAGTCGATGCTGTCATTGTAAATCACGGCATGAAGAGTGACTTTGGTCCAATCCGGGATTGGGGACTTGATCTTGGCGAATGGCATGTCACTACAACGGAGAGATTGCAAACCAATATTCCCGGTGTTTTTGCCGCAGGTGATTTTGTAGATTATGGTAGCAAACTGTATTTGATTGCTGGTACTTTCACTGATGCAGCCCTAGCGGTAAACAGTGCAAAGCTTTACATGGACCCTGAAGCGGAAAAAGTGGCTTATGTTTCTTCCCATAACAGTCGCTTTAAGGAGAAAAATAAAGCTCTTGGCGTTGTAGAAGAATAAAGGTATGCGATCGGTTATATTAAGATGACTTCGGGTTCATTCCGAAGTCATCTTTTTTGCATAAAATGGGTAATAAGAAGGCATAATTGCACAAGATAGAACAGGCTTAGAATTGAACATGAACCGCCAAATGTCTATAATAAGCCTGAGAAACAGTAGAATGACATCAAGACACAATAACTAGATCAGAGTGGAGTGCAGCGTATGAAAAAGGGATCACAGCCACAACGAGGTTTCACCTTCATCCAGCGGTGGTTCAAACGATCTGATAAAAAAAAGATCAAATGGTCTGAAATGTATCTCGCACTTGCTGGCGCGCTTCATCGCTTGTTGGTTGAAGGTCGGCGTGAACGCTCAGCAGCCAAACGGCTGCATCAGGACTTGCCTATTAACGTGTTGGGCGAGATGAAGCTAGAGCCAGGGGATATTGTGTACACGCCAAGCTCAGAATCAACCTATTACGCCGGGCATATGGGTATTATCGGTCTCGACGGCAAGGTGTATCATGTGCACCCTTATGGGCCTGTATTTGCTGATTCATTGGAGTGGTATCTCACGCGATTTTATGAAGGAGATCGCTTTATTGTATTCCGTTCCAGATTGAATGAGGCTGGAATGAAAGCAGCCGGGTGGGTACAAGACCATTACAAGCAGGTGAAATTCTACCGTTTGCAGACCAATCTGCGCAGTATTGAGCGCAATTATTGCTCCAAGTTTATATATCAGGCTTATCAGTTCACATCGGGACTGGACCTGTGGAGCCGCAAATTTACCCGAATGAATCAGGGTTATATCTATCCATTTCGAATTGAGCGCTCTTCAGAGCTGGACGTTCTGGGAACTTTTTATAAATAAGGCTGGAACCGACTAAAATACTGTTCTTCCGAAAAAAAGGAGAGCAGGTTCTGTCGGTTTTTTTTGTATGTGTAGAGATTAAAAACAGGAAAAACGTTCAAAACGTCGAATAGATTATGAGATAGGCATGCACAACTTGGAATCGTATACATAAAAAAAGACAAGATGATTTTTAGCCCAGAGTAAAAAATGACTACGAAGTAGACGAACAAGAAAGAGTGAAGCGAGATGAAATGGCCGGGTTTCTTACAACGATTCCGACCGAACCAAAACGTGGTTAAGCTATCGGACTATATCCCAAAAAAGGAAAGGAGGCACTACTGTTCCATATGCAAGAAAAACGTTAAATCGGTCGTGCATTATGCGGCGCCACAGGGAAATGTTTCAGGTGTATGCAGTTCTTGTAAGTCTTTGGCGGATGAACGTGGAATGTTTCCCATTTAATAAGAAGAGATGCGCTCAGGAAATAAGAATTTTTTGATTTATGCGCGTTTTTGTAGTACATTAGCAAATGTATTCGAAGGAGGATTCTAATGTACTCAGGTAGACAAGACGATACTTTATACATCATGACCTACACCTTAAACAGCGGTATCAAGGGTACGGTTCCACTGTCTAATAAGCAGATTATTGAGTGGCTGGATTGCTACAGAAATGAGAAGCGCTTCGTGACCGAAATCGGCAAGGAGTTTTTTGGATTGAATGCAGGATTGGTAGCAGACTTCAAGGTTCAAAATCATTTATCGGATTATCAGCAGACCATTATGCCTACACAGCAGCAGGATAACCTGGAACGCTTGTCCAGTGCTTATAAATCAACCGAGTTATTAATGAAGATTGATTGTAAATGTGGCACGGCTTATGTGACGGAATCCCCATACAAGCGCACAAAATGGTACTGTACAAAGTGTAAAGAGATTGTATTTTTGGATGCCAAAAAAGGAATGGTGGAAACGTCGCGTGGTGACGCTTACTACATGACCAACAAATATTTTGTTTCCCGTGACTAGCGGGAAGTGACTCTGGAAGCATCGCTGTGAAGCGGTGCTTTTTTGTGCGAATGTTTGCTCTATAACAAAAAAAGCCCCAAGGGGCCTTTTTGGAAGATATCAAAAATCTTTTGCAATTATGATGAGCATTCAACTTTGTGAGGAGGAATGAAGCAGCAACGACAGCGTGGCTCGTAAGCTTCTGAATCGCCAATCATGACAACCGGACCCAAGGTAACAGGCTCCCCATTGACGATACGTTGCGTAAAGGCTGCATCCGGGCTGCCACATACCGCACAGAAAGCCGAGAGTTTCTCAATGTCGTCTGCCATGGCAAGCAAACCGCCGACATATCCGAATTCCTTACCACGGTAATCCATATTAAGTCCGTCCACAATGACATGTTTGCCACAATACGCTAACTCCGAGACAAGTTCCATAATGGCACTGCTGAAAAATTGTACTTCATCAAATGCAACAACATCAGCATCTATGGTTTGGTTCAAGATCATTTCTACGGATTCCGGGGTTAATTGCCGGGGAATGGAATGGGCAGGGAGTCGATAACCAATTCGGCTTACGATCTCGTCCTGGGCAAACCGATCATCCTCGGCTGGTTTGTAGGCCACAACCTTTTTACGGCCAAATTGTATTAATTTCTGACAACGGCGAATGAGTTCACCGGATTTTTCACTGAACATGGGTCCAGTAATTACGGTAATACGTCCTGTTTGCACGGTGCTGCTACTCCTCTCACATACGGGATTCAACAAAAAAAGCGACCATTACAGAGTACCACAAAATCTTTGGAAAGTGCCAGAACTAATCTGCGCAGCTTTGTGTTACTATATGGATTGTTAAGGTATTGGTTACGGTAGCTAATTAACAGGAGTTGTGAAAAGAGGTGTTTAGTATGAGTGAAGCATTAACATCACTTCAAAAGCGATATGAAAGCTTGAAAGAGCAGGGGTCTCTAGATGAAGCGTCGCAGGCATTATTTGCAGAACTGTTCGCAGAAGCGGAGCGACTGCAGGCAAGTAACCTGACGTTGCGTAGAACGATCTTGAAGTCTTCTTCCAAAGAATCACGTATGTCTACCAAACTGCGGGATGCCTTATACGAATGACCCGGAGATTACTCCGGGTCCTCTTCTGTCTTTAATTTGCGAGGGAATAGAATACCTGCTGTAATTCTGGCAATCATGGCAAAGGTGAGACCAATGCCTGCAAACATGTAGATCACGGTAAAGGCTTTGCTGAATCCGGTGGTTGGCACAAATTCAGGATGTCCCACCGTAGTCAGGGTAACCGCACAGAAGTATAACGCATCGATCCAGTGCAGACCTTCAACACGAGTGTAAAATAAAGTGCCTGACAGTAACGTTGCTGCCGTTAACGCGAACAGAGCCAGAAACTTGGGGTCTTTGAACGCATGGAAAATGCCTTTGAGCAATCGTTGTAACGTGATTAGAAATGATACCATGATGTTCCATCCTGTCTATGTAAAGTTGTCGGTATGTGTTGTATAAACACACAAAAAGCCCGGACTCATGGAGTCCTTCCGGGCGTCTCTGCTTTTTCGGGTACACTTTTGGACCGGAAACGGGGACCTACATAATTACGCTTGCGGTCACGGAACAAGATCCAGCCTCCCAGAAAACTCATACCTGCGGCAAAAAGGACAAGTCCACCGCCAAAGGAAAGCCACTGGAACCCTGGTGAAATCAGTTCGTTCCCGTGCTCGGCATAATATAGGAACAGGGCATCTTTCATCATCAGAAAACCCTTCATTGCCATTAAACCGGGGATGACCAGAACAACAATTGCCAAAAATCGCGCAAAGACCAATCTTGTATTCATGAGCATTATACCCTTTCTGCCAAAGTCGACATTAAATAAAGGTTACGCTTACAGATCATACCTGATTCCATCATAGCTTGGAATGCATAGGCTGTCCATGTGTGAATGGTTCAAACTTTGAGTTGACCGCTCAAGGAGAGTACAATGGCATATAGAGGATATAAGCCAAACCATGATTTAAGCCATCATAAATTATATTGAAATTGATTCATAGAGGAGAGCATGAGAGATGCCAATTACATGTGATGTTGCAATTCTTGGAGGAGGAACCGGTGGATATGTAGCCGCAATCCGGGCTGCACAGCTGGGGAAACAAGTCGTTATTATTGAGAAGGACAAGCTTGGTGGAACCTGTCTGCATCGTGGCTGTATTCCGAGTAAGGCTTTGCTGAAAAGCGCGGAAGTGTACGCCGAGATTCAAGAGAGCGAGACGTATGGTATCGAGACAGCTGGAGCCACACTTGTATTTCCCAAAGTACAGGCGCGTAAGGATGCAATTGTCGAACAGCTCCATCAGGGCGTTCAGTATTTGATGAAAAAAAATAAAATCCAGGTTGTACACGCGAAAGGTCGCGTCATCGGACCATCCATCTTTTCACCGCAGAGCGGAGCAGTCGCTGTAGAGTTTGAAGATGGCGAGATGGATACGGTAGTTCCAACCAATCTCATCATTGCGACTGGTTCGCGTCCACGTGTGCTGCCGGGCCTGGAACCGGACGGCAAGTTCATAATGAGCAGTGACGAAGCCCTGCGTATGGATGAACTTCCTGCATCACTCATCATTGTCGGTGGGGGTGTGATTGGACTGGAGTGGGCATCCATGCTGAATGACTTTGGCGTAGACATCACAGTAGTAGAAGCAGCTGCTCACGTGTTGCCTGCCGAGGATGAGGATGTTGCCAGAGAAATGCAGCGATTGCTTGGCAAACGAGGTGTTCGTTTCCTGACAGGGGCCACTGTTCTAACGGAAACATATAACACGGATCAAGAGGGCATCCAGATTGATGTGCATCTTGGTGACGATAAGCAGGAAACACTGAGAGCGGAGAAAATGCTCGTGTCGGTTGGACGTCAGGCTAATGTCGAAAATATTGGACTCGAAAATACAGATATCAAACTGGAGCGTGGGTTCATCGCTGTGAACAAACAGTTACAGACAGGCGAAGGTCACATCTACGCCATTGGTGACTGCATCGGCGGTCTACAGCTTGCACATGCTGCAAGTCATGAAGGCATTCTCGCTGTGGATCATCTGGCGGGCGAATCGGTACATGCTGTAGAATCCCATCGCATCCCGCGCTGTGTGTATACACGTCCGGAAGCAGCAAGCATCGGATTCACCGAGCGAGAAGCCAAAGAACGTGGCTATGATATTAAAACAGGCAAGTTCCCATTTTCGGCCATTGGCAAATCGCTTATTTACGGAAGTCGGGATGGATTCGTGAAGGTGATCGCAGATGCCAAGACGAATGATATATTGGGGGTACATATGATTGGCACCCATGTGACGGAATTAATCGCTGAGGCTTCTCTGGCTCAGATGCTGGATGCCACACCTTGGGAAGTCGGACAAACCATTCATCCGCACCCTTCTCTGTCGGAAATTATGGGTGAAGCCATGCTGGCGGTCGATGGAAAGGCCATTGGAATGTAAGCCAAACAAGCTTATGAGAAAGGTCCTTTCCTTTTTTGGGTAAAAGGGATTATAATAAGGTTAAGCCAAGTCTTAGTACCAGGTTATAAGATCGGGTAGTAAGAGTGGCACAGGCTCTGATTAAAAGGAGGTACCTCTATGAGTTCACAAGGTACTGCAGACGCGGTCCATCGGCATCAACAGCTGGGACTTAGCGATGGTGAAGTATTGGATATGTACAAATACATGCTGCTCGCACGCAAGTTTGACGAGCGTTGCTTGCTCTTGCAACGGGCTGGCAAAATTAACTTTCACGTATCCGGTGTAGGACAGGAAGCTGCGCAAGTAGGCGCTGCTTTTGGTCTGGATCGGGATCACGATTATTATTTACCTTATTACCGCGATTACGGCTTTGTACTGGCGGTAGGCATGACTCCGCGTGAGTTGATGCTGTCTGCTTTTGCAAAAGCGGAAGATCCGAATAGTGGCGGTCGGCAAATGCCGGGTCACTTCGGTCACAAAAAGCTACGGATTGTGACGGGTTCCAGCCCGGTTACAACACAGGTTCCGCACGCTGTTGGATTTGCGCTGGCTGCCAAGATGAAGAAGCAGGAATTTGTTTCTTTTGTTACGTTTGGCGAAGGATCAAGCAATCAGGGTGACTTCCACGAGGGAGCCAACTTTGCAGGTGTGCATAAATTGCCTGTCATTATTATGTGTGAGAACAATCAATATGCAATTTCGGTACCGATTCACAAACAGTTGAGCGGCAAAATATCCGATCGAGCACAAGGATACGGGTTCCCTGGACTGCGTGTAGATGGAAACGATGCATTAGAAGTATACGCTGCAGTGAAGGAAGCACGTCGCCGTGCTATAGCCGGAGAAGGCCCAACACTGATTGAAGCGATGATGTATCGGTTGTCACCTCATTCCACCTCCGATAATGATCTGGCTTATCGGACCAAAGAGGAAGTTGAGGAGAACTGGAAGAAAGATGGCGTTCCTCGCATGAAGAACTACTTGATCGATTGCGGCATCTGGGACGAAGCCCGGGATGCGGATCTGGCTTCGCAGCTTGCGATGGAAATGAAAGAAGCAACTGAATATGCAGACAACGCGCCATATCCTAAACCTGAGGACACTCTGACGCACGTTTATGCGGACAGCGAAGAAGGGGGACGGTAAGTATGGCAGTGATGGAATATATTGATGCAATCCGTCTCGCGATGAAAGAAGAGATGGAACGGGATGAGAATGTTTTTATCCTTGGTGAAGACGTAGGTCTCAAAGGTGGTGTGTTTACCACAACTAAAGGGCTGCAAGATCAGTTTGGCGAAATGCGAGTGATGGACACACCATTGTCTGAATCCGCTATTGCAGGTGTTGCCATTGGTGCAGCGATGTATGGCATGAAGCCAATTGCCGAAATGCAATATTCGGACTTCATGTTGCCGGCAACCAACCAGATCATTAGTGAAGCGGCGAAGATCCGCTATCGTTCCAACAATGACTGGAGCTGTCCGATTGTTATCCGTGCGCCGATTGGTGGCGGGATCTTCGGTGGGTTGTATCACTCCCAATGTCCGGAATCGATTTTCTTTGGTACACCTGGTCTGAAAATTATAGCTCCCTACTCGGCATACGATGCCAAGGGACTGCTCAAGGCCGCTATTCGCGACCCGGACCCGGTACTCTTTTTTGAAAATAAAAAATGCTACAAGCTTATCAAGGAAGATGTGCCTGAAGATGATTACATCGTTCCGATTGGTAAAGCCAACGTACTTCGTGAGGGTGCGGATATTACGGTGATCGGTTACAGTCAGCCGCTACATTTTGTAATGCAGGCGGCTGAGGAGCTGGAGCGTGAAGAAGGCATTACAGCACACGTCCTGGATCTGCGCACATTGCAACCGTTGGATCGTGAAGCGATTATTGCTTCCGCTCGTCTGACAGGCAAAGTGCTGATTGTACACGAAGATAACAAAACGGGTGGTGTAGGTGCCGAAGTTGCTGCAATTATTAGTGAGGAATGTCTATTTGAACTGGATGCACCGATTCAGCGTCTCTGCGGACCTGATGTGCCGGCCATGCCAATTAGCCCAACATTGGAGAAATTCTACATGCTGAGCAAGGACAAAGCCAAAGCAGCAATGCGTACACTTGCCGAGTTTTAATTTCGTTATTTGGATCGTTTAAAAGTAAAGTTTGGAGTGATAATCAAATGGCTGAACGTATGAAATGGATCGAGGTCATTATGCCGCAATTGGCGGAATCGCTGGTCTCGGCTACCATAGGCAAATGGTTGAAAAAACCGGGCGACCGTGTGGAACAGTACGAGCCGATCTGTGAAGTAATCACTGATAAAGTTAATGCCGAGATTCCATCCACTGTGGATGGAATTATGGGTGACCTTTTGGTGGAAGAGGGCACAACGATTGCTGTTGGTGAAGCAATCTGCCGCATGCAGGTCGCAGCTTCTGACGAAGAAGCGGCCGAGCAAGTAACACAAGTATCGCAGCAACAGGAGCAAGTGCAGCAACATGCGAACCCTACTCCTGTTGCCGCGTCAAATACAGCAGCACATGATCCCAACCAGCCGATGCGCAATCGGTATTCCCCGGCAGTGCAATCCTTGGCAGCAGAGCATGGTTTGAACTTGCAAAGCATCCAAGGCACTGGAGCCGGTGGTCGTATTACCCGCAAAGATGTGCTGGCATTTGTTGCACAGGGAGGTAACGCGGCTGGATCGTCTGCACAAGCATTATCTCCTGCAGCGCAGCATACACCTTCTGGTGTGCCGTCTGCTTCTCCATTCAGCGGAGTGAATCGTGGAAAAGGAGAAATGGGTTTAACCGCTGGAGAAGCGATCTCAGCGTCTGATGCAGGTGTTCCTGTGAGACATTCAGGCATTCATTTAACCGAAAGTCCGAAAATTCCACAGATCGAAGTGGAAGGTGGCGGCCAGGGAAGATCGGAGTATTTCATTGATGTTACCCCTGTGCGTAATGCCATTGCCCGGAATATGCGTCAAAGCGTATCGGAAATCCCGCATGCATGGACAATGATCGAAGTGGATGTAACCAATCTTGTGATGCTGCGCAATAAACTCAAGGATGAGTTCAAGCGTAAGGAAGGCATCAATCTAACATATCTGTCCTTCATGATGAAGGGAGTCGTTAACGCGATTAAAGACTACCCAATCATGAACTCGGTATGGGCAGTGGACAAAATTATCGTCAAACGGGACATTAACCTGTCCATGGCGGTAGGAACCGAAGATTCCGTACTTACACCCGTAATCAAACATGCCGATCAGCGAAATATTGCAGGTCTGGCCCGTGAAGTGGATGAACTGGCTCGCAAAACACGTGAAGGAACGTTGAAGCTGGACCATATGCAAGGTGGTACGTTCACGGTGAACAACACCGGTTCATTTGGTTCGATCCTGTCCCAGCCGATCATTAACTATCCACAGGCAGCGATTCTTACATTCGAGTCGATTGTCAAGAAACCAGTGGTTATTAATGATATGATCGCTGTTCGCTCGATGGCTAACCTGTGTCTGTCGCTGGATCACCGAATCCTGGATGGCGTAATCAGCGGACGTTTCTTGCAACGTGTCAAAGAAAACCTTGAAGGATATACCATGGAGACCAAGGTGTATTAAGTAAATAGTTGTCGGGAAAGTGTATGTGCCGGAGGCCGTGCACTTTTCCTGCTGTCTACGGACAGGTGCTCAATTGTACACTGAACCTGAAGCAGAAGGGTGTGGGGAATCATGAGCAAGCCGCTGGATGTTGCATACATACCAATGCTTGATTATGAAGAGGCTTGGAACCGCCAGAAAGCGATTGTGCAGCGATTGGACGAGGGCGAGGGAGCGGAGCAGATGCTGCTTTTACAGCACCCGCCTACGTATACGATCGGTTCACAAAATCATCCGGAGCATCTGCTTCTCAGTCCGGAAGAGTTGCGTGAGCAAGGGATTTCTTTGTTTCAAATTGACCGCGGCGGTGATATTACTTATCATGGCCCGGGCCAGTTGGTAGGTTACCCGTTATTGATTCTTGGTCGGGATGAAGACTTGGATCTGCACGGCTATTTACGGAAACTTGAGCAGGTACTTATGGATTATCTCGCAGACCAGGGCATTGAAGCCGGACGCAAAGAGGGTTACACGGGTGTGTGGATTGGCGATATGAAGATTGCTGCAATCGGCATCAAGTTTAATCGTTGCAAACATCGCCGCGGTTTTGTGACCAGTCACGGGTTTGCATTTAACATCAGCTCAGGCATTCAACATGCTGGTTTTCAGGGGATTGTTCCTTGTGGAATTGAGCAGTATGGCGTTACCTCGCTGGAGGATATAACGGGCAAGTCTTATACAGTGGAGCAGGTAGCACGCGAGATTGTTCCATACTTTAATCGCATTTTTCCATATCACATCAATTGGATTAGCGAAAAAGAAGCCCTTCAACGTCTGTAAACAGTTCGTCGAAAGGCTTCATGTTGCTATCCGAACAGTAACGGTTCGAGAGCGATGAAAAGGGTGGACCCGATCATGGCGATCAGCATGAGATAGATGATGATTTTGAACCATTTCTTTTTTTGCATGATGAGAGAACTCCTTTCAACATAAAATAAACAAGCCATAGTAATTGTATTGTACCGTATCCACGAGAGGGAGGAAAGTCCTATGATTAAACAACAACGTGTTATCGATCAGTTCATGGAACTGGTGCAGATTGATAGTGAAACGAAAAATGAACAGAACATCTCGAAGGTGTTAAAAGAACAGTTTGCAGAGCTTGGTCTTCATGTCTATGAGGACGACACGATGGAGCAAACCGGACATGGCGCCGGAAATCTCGTCATTACCTGGGAAGCCGAAGGAACAGAAGGGGTTGCACCGATCTTTTTCACATGTCATATGGACACCGTGACGCCAGGACAGGGAATTAAGCCTGAACTGGGTGAAGATGGCTGGATTCGCAGTGATGGAACAACGATCCTGGGAGCAGATGATAAAGCAGGGATTGCGGCATTGTTCGAAGCGATTCGTGTGATCCAGGAAAACAAGATTCCTCATGGCAAAATTCAATTGGTCATTACAGTTGGCGAAGAGTCTGGCCTGGTGGGCGCACGTGCGATGAATCCGAAGGATATCGATGCCGAGTTTGGTTATGCGCTTGACTCTAATGGAGCTGTAGGCACGATCTGTGTAGCTGCACCAGCCAGAGCTGAAATTCAAATGAGCATCTATGGTAAGTCCGCACATGCGGGCGTGAACCCGGAAGACGGGATCAGCGCCATTCAGGTAGCAGCCAAAGCAATTGCAGCGATGACACTGGGCAGAATTGATGATGAAACGACAGCAAACATTGGCAAATTCCAGGGTGGATCACCACTCAACGTGGTATGTGACTTTGTACAGCTTGAAGCGGAAGCCCGCAGTATTGTGCAGGAGAAAGTTGAATTGCAGGTTGCACAGATGCGTGACGCGCTGGAAACGACATGTCGCAAATACGGTGCAACGGCTGAATTCAGAAGTGAGATCCTTTACCCTGCATTTGGCTTCCATGATGAACACGAAGTTGTACAGCTTGCACAGCGTGCCATCCGCAGTATTGGGCTGGAGACAAGTACGTTTGCTTCCGGTGGTGGCAGTGATGCCAATATCTTTAACGGATTCGACATTCCAACAGTGAACTTGGCGGTAGGGTATGAGGATATTCATACAACCAAAGAACGTATTCGTGCCGAAGACATTGTGAAGTTATCCCAGGTAGTCGTAGCTATTATTCAGGAAACGGCAGCTGACAAGAAATAATATAGCGCACATGTTACCTCACATATTGTTAGATAAAAGTCCGAACCCGGTCTGTATCGGATTCGGACTTTTTGTAAATTCATGTTATATTTCAAGGGAGAAGACTCGTTTATTTAGGGTCGAATTGAGTCAATGGGTGAATGGATTAATGACCCATTCATTTGCGTCCAGCGAGCAGATCGATTAACTTGGCATCCGGGCCCCACTCGCGCAACCATTGTTTGAGTACGAGCTGTACTTGCCGGGCTTGTCCTACCACGTGTACGGATTGAGGCGTCATATAACTGTTCATCGAAAGTCCCCCTGATTCGTTTATATTTGCTGTGAGAATTCTATACGCTCACCATATGCCCAAAATCAGAGAATTATACATTCACCGAATATATAAATTGAGCTAATCCTTTACAAAAGAACGAAGAGGACAGAAATAACCAAGAGAAGCGAAGTGTTCGCCAAAAAGCTTTCTGAAAGAAAGCTGCATCGTAAGCATAAGCTATCACCAAATTTTATCTATTAGAGAAAGAAATCAAAAAAATCTGGGGATAACAGCGATCGAAGGGTTGTTCTGTCATCGGAGTGGTTAGTGTAAATATTCTTAGTCCATTTATATATAATCCTACGATATGGAGTTGAAGAACCAATGAAACCAAACCAATCTGCCCAATCCATCCATGCAGCACAACCTGCCAATCCAAAACTGGATGAAGTGACCGTATCCACTAAGCCAATCTTCGAGGGCAAAGTGATTTCACTTCAAGTCGATACCGTTAAACTGCCGAACGGCCAGACGGCTACACGTGAGATAATCCGGCACCCTGGCGCTGTAGCGGTACTAGCTCTAAACGGGGATCGCATGCTTGTTGTAGATCAGTATCGTCAGGCAATGGGGCGCACCGAAGTGGAGATTCCTGCGGGGAAACTGGACCCGGGTGAAGAACCAGAGGTTGCAGCAGCACGTGAATTGCGAGAAGAGACAGGATATGTGGCGAAGTCGCTGCGTCATTTGCGTTCGTTCTACACGTCACCGGGGTTCGCGGATGAGATCATTCATCTTTACATCGCTGAAGAGTTGGAAGCAGGGGACATGGCGCTGGACGAAGATGAATTCCTTGAAGTTGCCGAAATAACTCTGGAGGAAGCCTATGCGCTCATGGACGAGAACCGGATTAGCGATGCCAAAACGATGATGGCCGTGTACGCGTGGGACCTTTACAGAACGACAGGACGGTTCTAGGCATGCAAGACCAACTGGAAACGTCCACGATGTGGGATCCCTGTTACACAGATCTGCATATTCACATTGGACGAACCTCACGCGGCGAGGCTGTTAAAATCAGCGGCAGTCGCGATCTGACATTTGAGAATATTGCTCGGGAAGCATCGGATCACAAAGGAATTCATTTGCTTGGTGTTATTGATTGTCACTCTCCTGTTGTACAGATGGATATTGAGCAATTGCTGGAGAGTGGTACCATGTCCGAGATTGAGGGAGGCGGCATTGCCTACCAGGACACCACCATTTTGCTGGGTACAGAGATTGAGTTGCGCGAGCCTGGAATGCGTGAGTACCATATGCTGGCGTATTTCCGTGATCTGAAAACGATGAAGTCCTTCACGGACTGGATGAAACGTTATATGAAAAATGTGAACCTCAGTTCTCAGCGGGTGTACGTGCCCGCTCTAGAGATGCAGGCTGAGATTAAGGCACGTGGTGGGCTTATTGTGCCTGCACATGTATTTACACCGCATAAAGGCATCTATGGCAGTACTGCGCCCCGTATGGGCGATGTATTGGATACCCGTCTTGTGGATGCTGTCGAGCTGGGGTTAAGCTCGGACTCATCCATGGCCAGCTATATTAGAGAGTTGGATCATGTACCTTTTCTGACCAATTCGGATGCTCATTCCCTTGGTAAGATTGGACGGGAGTATAACGAACTGCAAGTTGCGTCTCCTTCTTTTGATGAATTCCGAATGGCACTTCAAGGAGAAGCCGGCAGGAGCATTGCGGCCAATTATGGACTGAATCCAAGACTGGGCAAGTATCACCGTACTTACTGTGCAGCATGTGGCAGCATTATGGATGAGCGAGCGATGTCAGCAGAGCGTTGTCCGCACTGTGGCAGTCTGAAGCTGGTTCAGGGGGTGCTGGACCGCATTCTGGCGATCTCTGATCGGGAGAGTCCTCATGTCCCTGCAAACAGACCGGCCTATCATTATCAGGTACCACTGGAGTTCATCCCCGGACTTGGCAAAGCCAAACTGCGCCAGCTACTGGACCATTTTGGTACGGAAATGAATGTACTTCATCGCATCAGAGAGGAAGAGCTTGATGCGGTTGTTGGACCTGTGCTGGCAGGCCTGATTGTGGCTGCACGGAACGGACAACTGGAGCTGTCCTCTGGAGGTGGCGGTACGTACGGAAAGGTTGCTGTTCAGGAAAAAGCTTCGGAGTGACCCGTGTAAATATTCTGTAGTTCAACTCATATGGCTTTGGCTTTACAGAGGTCCAATCTGGACAAGAAGTCATACAGGTGCGTTCCGGTTCATAAGAATGACTATGAGGATGGAATTGAGAATCCTTGCAGCATGATACCGGAAAGGGGACTCGTACCTGTATGCGCTCTTCCTACTTTACATTTAAAGGTCAGACTTCGTTATATGTATTCGTGGCTGTCTTGTTTCTGGTCGGCGTCATTTTTGGCGCGCTCATGGTGAACGCTTTGTCTCTTGAGCAACGTCAGGATCTGGAGGGTTATCTCGGCAATTTCTTCATGACCGTGCAGCACAGTGCACAGGTGACAGAGACCGGGGCATATTGGGACATTGCCATGCTCCATCTGAAATGGGTGGGTCTGATCTTTATTCTGGGTTTATCCGTCGTTGGACTGCCCGGTATACTGGTTCTGGATTTTCTGAAAGGTGTGCTCATTGGATTCACAGTGGGGTACCTTGTTGGGCAGTATTCCTGGAAAGGGCTGCTGTTTGCACTGGTTTCCGTGGCGCCGCATAATCTATTTGTCATTCCGATCCTCCTGATCTGCAGTGTGGCGGCGATGACGTTCTCGTTATACATCATTCGCAATCGTGTTTTGATGCAGCGAACACCTGGTCGACAAAGGCCTTTTGCCTCATATATAGTGTTAACTTTGGTTATGGCTGCACTACTGCTCGGTGTGGCGTCTTTTGAAACATGGGTTACACCTGCGATGATGCGCTGGGTCACGCCAATGCTACTACCGGCCTAACGTGTAACCGCATAGTGTAAAATGTTGACTTTAATTACGCACTCCCCCTATAATGAAAAGAGTGGGTTAAGTTGCAGTGTGCAGTGATTTCCTAGGGGGAGGGAGAAAATGGAAGCACGGATTGATAAAATTAAGCAGCAACTACAGTCCCAAGGATATAAATTAACGCCCCAGCGGGAAGCCACCGTAAGAGTACTTCTTGAGAATGAAGAAGATCATCTGAGCGCAGAAGACGTATTCATGCTCGTTAAAGAAAAGGCTCCCGAAATCGGTCTGGCAACCGTGTACCGTACCCTCGAACTGCTGAGTGAGCTGCATGTTGTAGAGAAAATCAACTTCGGCGACGGTGTAGCGCGTTATGATCTGCGCGGAGATACATCCAAGCATCACCATCATCACTTAATCTGTGTTCAATGCGGAAGTATGGATGAAATACGTGAAGACTGGCTTGGACCGCTTGAAGAGCGTTTGGAGCGGGAATTCAACTTTTCGGTAGTAGATCACCGACTGGACTTTCATGGAATTTGTTATCGTTGCAAAGCTAAAAATGAACAGAAACCCAAAGATGAAGAATAACATAGCATATCTTCAAGCTCTCACCGGCGGTTTTGACGGGAGAGCTTTTTTGGCACCGGACATGATCTGGAGTTTCCCCCGGATGGCATAAACCTGTGTTTATGGACATACCCTGATTCAAGGACAATACCGGATTCGAATCAGGAGGGGACGCGCCCATGATTATATCAGTGCGGAGAGGGCTCCGTTTTATTCGATTTATAATATTTTTTGCTGCATTAGTTTATCTGTTCTATCATGTTCTGGATCTGTTTAATGGCTGGATCTCACCTGTGGATCAATATCAGATGCCGACTGGCAATGCAATCAAAGTATTTCAGGAAACGGATTGGCCGGGTAATGGAGAAGGACGTCCTACGATGGCAGAGCGTCTCCGTTTGTTCTATTGGTACGGGGAGTAGCTTCAAACAGCCAGGGATGCAAATACGGGAGCAGTCTGCCAGAACGGCAGGTCTGTCAGTTGAGGAGCGTTGTACATGAAACAGACGATACACGCCTATGCCTTATACTTGGAAGATGATAAAGGGATGTCGAGCAGCACGCTTGAATCGTATCTCCGAGACGTGGACAAGTTCATTGAATTTGCAGATAAGGAATATGGCATACGCGAAGCCGATCAGGTCAGACGCACACATGTCGTCCTGTTTGCAGGTCAGCTCAAACAGGCAGGACGTGCCAATGCAACCATTGCCCGCAGCATCGTATCTCTGCGCTCCTACTTTCATTTTTTGATGCGGCGGGGTGATATTATACAGGACCCTACGTTTGATGTGGAAGCTCCCAAGGCGGACAAGACGCCACCACAGGTGTTAAGTATCCAGGAGATCGAACAACTGCTGACAGCGCCTGATACTCGTTCACCGCAGGGTGTGAGAGATCGAGCGATGCTTGAACTGTTATATGCTACGGGTATTCGGGTCTCTGAACTGATTGCGCTTGACATTCGGGATGTACAGCCAGGTATGCGCTTTATCCGATGCGGTGGGGCGGGCAAGGAACGTATCCTTCCCATCGGTGCACCAGCAGCACATTGGGCAAGTGTATATGTGGAGGAATTCCGCAACAAGTTGCTCAAAACCGATTCGGACGAGCAGGCACTATTCGTGAATGTATCCGGCAGACGTTTAACCCGGCAGGGCTTCTGGAAGCTGCTCAAAAAAGCAGCGGTGGACGCGGGAATCTCGGAAGAAATTACGCCGCATACGCTGCGTCATTCGTTTGCGGCGCACCTGATTGCCAATGGGGCGGATACACGTGCGGTTCAGGACATGCTGGGTCACGTGGAGCAGCCTGGACAACAATACGGCAATCATGGTCGCAAAACCATGAAAGAAATCTATGAAACCCATCATCCGAGGGCAAGATAGATTTTGACGCAGGGCATTCACAAATAAATGCGGAACATTGGGCCGATTTAGGATAAAATAAATTGAATACATCCAAACGCCGTTATACATAAGACGGATCGTTTCAACTCAAGGAGGAACATACATCGCATGACAGCATTAAACCAACAAATGATTTCGGAAGCAGCATCTTATATTCAAAGCAAAAGCTCCATCAAGCCGGAAGTCGGTTTGATTTTGGGTTCGGGTCTTGGCGTACTGGCAGAACTGATTGAAGATGGTGTAAGCATCGCTTATCAGGATATTCCACATTTTCCGGTGTCCACAGTAGAAGGACATGAAGGTGAACTATTGGTCGGAACCATCAAAGGTCGTCCAGTCGTGATGATGAAAGGCCGTTTCCACATGTACGAAGGATATGGTCCTGAACTGACAGCTTTCCCGGTGCGGGTTATGAAAGAATTGGGTGTAAGCAGCTTGCTTGTAACCAATGCTGCGGGTGGTGTGAATACGTCGTATGAAGCTGGAGACTTGATGCTGATCTCTGATCACTTAAATCTTACAGGCAAAAATCCACTGATCGGACCAAATGACGCTGCACTGGGCGTGCGTTTCCCTGATCTGTCCGAAGCATATAGCCGCCGTTTGCGTGCGCTGGCGAAGGATACGGCCGCATCACAAGGTTTTAACGTACGTGAAGGGGTATACGCAGGTATGCTCGGTCCGAACTATGAGACACCGGCAGAGATCAGAATGCTGCGTACATTGGGCGCAGACGCAGTGGGCATGTCCACTGTATCTGAAGTGATCGTGGCACGCCACGCAGGCCTGGAAGTACTCGGTATTTCCTGTATCAGCAACATGGCTGCCGGAATTCTGGACCAGCCGCTGTCACATGATGAGGTGATGGAAACGACGGAACGTGTGCGTGAGTCGTTCCTGGCGCTGGTAGTGGCAGTTATTCCACAAATGTAAGCAAGATTTGAGTAGAGAAGGTTACCTCTTTGTATGAGAGATCATCGGGAGGTAACCTTTTTTTTGTTGTGTTAAACGTACGGTTACTCATTCATTGAGTGCAGTACGTTTTTTTGCTTTGGCCACATTTTTCAATAAAAGTTCGGGAAATCATGCTTTACATGGAATAATTTACTGGAAACGGGCCGACAATGATTAGCAGTACATGCATGGAACATGCAGTAAGCAAGTCATTTGAGGAGGTAACCTTGTGAAGAAAAGAATAATGGCATCGTTCATGACCCTTTGTATCCTGCTGTCCCTTGTGGCATCAATGGCATTAGCTGAAGAAACACCGAAGGCAGCGGGAGGAACTGATCTGGCCCCGTCGGCGCGATCTGCGATCTTAATGGATGCAGATACGGGGACCGTCATTTATGAGAAAAACAGTCATGATCAGCTGCCTCCTGCGAGCATTACAAAAATTATGACCATGCTGCTTACGATCGAAGCGATCGACTCGGGCAAGCTGAAGCTGACGGACAAAGTAAGAACGAGTGAATATGCAGCTTCCATGGGCGGTTCGCAGATCTTCCTGGAGCCTGGGGAAGAAATGACGGTCGATGATATGTTAAAAGGGATCGCGATGGCTTCAGGCAATGATGCCTCAGTGGCTATGGCCGAGAAGATTGCTGGTTCGGAAGAAGCTTTTGTACAGCTGATGAATGAGCGTGCGAAGGAGCTTGGCATGAAGGATACTCATTTTGCCAACTGTAACGGCCTTCCAGTCGATAATCATTATTCTTCCGCCCATGACATTGCCGTCATGAGCCGTGAATTGCTGAAGCATTCCGGGATTACGAAGTACACCGGTGCATATCAGGATTACCTTCGCAAAGATACGGAAAAGCCATTCTGGCTGGTGAACACAAACAAGCTGGTTCGTTTTTATGAAGGGGCAGATGGTTTGAAAACAGGTTATACATCCGAAGCGAAATTCTGCTTGTCTGCAACGGCGTCCAAAGATGGACTGCGTGTCGTTTCCGTGGTACTTGGTGAACCAAATACCAAAACACGGAATAGCGAAGTGTCTTCGATGTTTGACTATGCCTTTAGTCAATATACGATGAAGGCTCTTTACAAGGCAGGGGATCTGCTGGGCAGTCTGAAAATCGAAAAAGGCGAAGTTGCCGAGTTGCCTCTAAATGCCACACAAAATTATAGTGTGCTGATGCGCAAAGGAGCCAAATCCAACGACATCCGGCATGAATTGTTGGTTGCCAAAGAATTGAAAGCTCCAATCAAAGCCGGGCAAAGTATAGGTAAACTGGTGGTTTACCAGGGCAATGACGTGATTAAGGAGTTCGATATCCAGGCTCCGCAGGATGTGAATAAGGCTGGCTGGTGGAAGCTGTTCAAGCGGACCACGTCCAACTTGTTTGACTAAACGGCGATTTCTGCGAGTTGCACGTATCCTTCGAACATATTTTGTAGTTAAATAGGGGTTTTCTTCTAGTTTTGTCGGGGGGCAGGAAAAGCCTTCGGAAGCGTAGAAATCCTTGTTCTAAGACAGGGAGGAGAGTGAGCAAACGTGAACTTGCATGTAGAAATGGAACACCATCGCGGGATTCTGATTGTACGATTATCCGGGGAGCTGGATCACCATACAGCTGACATGGTACGGATGCAAATGGATGAAGCCATCCAGCGGAGACAAAGCGAGCATCTCGTACTCAGCCTGAAAGATCTGCAATTTATGGACAGTTCGGGTCTGGGTGTCATTTTGGGAAGATACAAGCTCATTAAGAATAAAGGCGGCAAGATGGTGGTCTGTGACGTCAATTCGCCAGTGTACCGTTTGCTGGAAATGTCGGGTTTGTTCAAGATTATGCCGATTTACGAAAATGAGGGAACTGCTCTCTCAGGTCTGGAGGTCGTCTCATGAATGAAGGAACAGGGACAAATTTCATGAATCTGCAATTCGCGGCCAAGTCAGAGAATGAGTCGTTTGCACGGGTAACCGTTGCTGCGTTTATCTCCCAGCTTGATCCAACGATGGACGAGCTCAGTGACCTGAAGACGGTCATTTCGGAAGCCGTGACCAACAGCATCATCCACGGATACAACAACAACTCCGATGGGGTTGTGTCCATCCAGGCCGAGATTCGGGAAGACATGATTACGATTATTGTGGAAGACCGCGGTGAAGGAATCGAAGATCTTGAACTGGCCAAGCAGCCGCTATATACGTCCAAACCCGAACTTGAGCGGTCGGGCATGGGCTTCACCATTATGGAAAACTTCATGGATGAATTCGAAGTCAGCAGTGAGCCCGGCAGAGGCACCTCCATCAAGATGAAAAAAAGGATTGAATCCAAGAAAGCATTGTATAATTAGGGGTTGGTGTTCTTATGGATGCTGAAGTGAAACCATCTTCACAGACCTATTTGGACGATGCCGAGGTCAAACGGCTGATTGCGCTCAGTCAGTCGGGTGACCATGTTTCACGGGATACGCTGGTGAACTGCAACATCAGACTCGTCTGGTCCGTCGTACAGCGTTTTATGAACAGGGGATATGATCCGGAAGATCTGTTCCAGATTGGTTGTATCGGTCTGCTCAAGTCAGTAGATAAATTTGATCTCAGTTATGACGTGAAGTTCTCAACCTACGCGGTACCGATGATCATCGGAGAAATCCAGCGATTCCTGCGGGATGACGGTACCCTGAAGGTCAGTCGTTCACTGAAAGAGATGGCGAATAAAGTTCGCAAAAAAAGGGACGAACTGTCCAAACATTTGGATCGTCTGCCAACGATCAAGGAAGTTGCCGCAGAGCTGGGAGTAACCCCGGAGGAAGTTGTATTTGCCCAGGAAGCGAACAAACCACCGACCTCCATCCATGAGACGGTATTCGAGAATGACGGTGATCCTATTACGTTAATGGATCAGATTGCCGACGAGTCTCAGGAACGTTGGTTTGACAAATTGGCGCTAAACGAAGCCATCGGTGGTCTCAGTGAGCGGGAGCGGTTAATCGTTTATCTTCGGTATTACCGGGATCAGACCCAGTCCGAGGTTGCCAGCAGGCTGGGAATATCTCAGGTGCAGGTATCACGTCTGGAGAAAAAAATACTGCAATCCATCCGCGACCAGATCGCGCAGTGATTCTGGGATTGCAACAACAATATTGGCGCTTATGCACCAATATACGACAACTAACAACCTTCTATCGCGCATTATGGCGAGGAAGGTTATTTGTTGTTACTCCGGGGAGATCTCGAACGATTGGACTGCATGACCAGCATCATGCCAAGAATACATGCCATACCAATCCATTGATAGAAGCCAAAAGGTTCATGGAGCCATAAGACAGTTGTTCCAACAGCAGCAAGGGGCTCTGCGCTCCCAAGCAGGCTAGTTTCCTTGGGTGTAAGACTTTTGAGACTCGCAATATAAAACCAAAAAGCAATCATGGTTCCAAAAAGGATCGTAAATATCAAATAACCGTAGGTTTCGAGCGTGATGCTAGCAAAATTCATTTTCAAAGGCGGGTGAATAAAACTCATTCCCAAACCAGCGATGATCATAGCCCAGCCAACCACAACAAGTGAATCGAATTTTTTAATTAGTTGCACGGCATACAGCGTATAAAATGCAGCTGAAACCCCGGATAATATGCCCCACATCACTGCGAGCCAAGAGACAGATAACTGCGTGAGTGAGCCGTTCGTCAGTAGGAGAAAACACCCACCGAGAGCCAGAACGGCGCATGCAAGGTCATTGCGTGTAAGGACAGAGTGCTTACGGAGTGCGATGTAAATCATGATCATGACAGGGGACAGGTACTGCAGGAGTGTAGCTACCGCTGAATTGCCGTGTTTAATGGATGCCATGTACGTATACTGGACGGTAAGCATGCCGACCAATCCAAAAATGATCAGCTGTCCAGCAGTTTTTTTATTTTTCCACACATCAAAAATCTGAAATCGTCCATTAGTAAACGATTGAATAACCAGTAATAGTAACCCAGCAATCAACAATCGCACAGTGACATACCAATTGACCTCAATTCCATCCAGTTGAAACAGTTTTTGAGATACCGTACCCCCAATGCCCCAGCAGATGGCTCCGGTCAGAACGAGTACGATGCCTGAAATTTTGGATTTTGCAGAAGTTGTCATTCTTGTTCGCCTCACCTTAAATATAAGAATAGTGTTATATTAAGGAGAAATGCGGTACATTAATATCAATATTGCACTTAAAAATATAACTATATTGAGATGAGGGCCATGCAGAAGAACGAATTTATCATTGATCAACATTTGAAAGAAATGACGCAACACCGTACCGATACATTATCTATAGCCTGTTATGAGACAACCATTGTTCAGAATGTTCACGGTCATATTCCTCTCCACTGGCATGATGAATTGCAGTTTGTTACCGTTCTTCAGGGCACGGCACTGTTCCATATCAACGATCAAAAGATGATGTTGTCCAAAGGTGACGGGATTTTTATCAACAGTGGAATAATGCATATGGCCGAAGATCACGGTGTGAGCGAGAACTGCATTTATTTATGTCTGAATTTGTCCCCACATGTTATCATGCCTTCGGATTTGTATATAAAGTACGTATATCCATATGTAACAGCAACTAATTTGCCTTTTCTGTATATCGAAAGAGCTAACGCTTGGGGAGAACAGATCCTGAGTGCCATTGCACAGATTAGAAAGGAGCTGGTGGAAAAGGTTCCTTTTTACGAAGTGAAAGTTGCCTCTGCGGTGCTGGATGTGTGGAAATTGTTGATTATGAACGGATATTCCCTGGAACATGATTCATCGGAGATGAGCAGAAACAAACGAATGAAAGACATGTTGCAATGGATTCATCTCAACTATGCTGACCCGATTAGATTGGAAGATATTGCGAGGATTGGACAGTTAAGTCGATCAGAGACATGTCGTTACTTCAAGCAAATACTGAGAACAACACCCATGCAATATGTGATCGAGTACCGCATCCAAAGAAGCATTGAACTATTGCAATCCTCCAAGCGTAGCATCACCGAAATTGCCTATGAGGTTGGTTTTAACAGCACAAGTTATTACATTAACCAATTCCGCAAAACAATGAATTCAACCCCTTTACGATTCAGAAGTGAATTGAACAAAAGAGAAAAATAACATAATTGTTGAGTTATTGTACATGATCCGTGAACTTATCTACCGATATCGAAGATCGCCCACACGGCGACTTTTTTGATATGTGTAATAATGCTTCACACTCAGTTGTCCCTCAAATCGGTCAATAGTCACTCCTCCATTTAAGTCAAATTAAAGCCCTAATCTATCATTTAAATCTCCCTGCCTCTCCCCACCATATTTATTTCAAACGTTTGGAAACGGGAGGACGATGGGTAGCGGAGGCATGGAATCGGTCAAAAGGAGCGGAGCGTGAGGGTTCATCTAAGGATACATAAGCAACGCAGGCGGCAGATTAGACCTGAAGAAGCGAAGCGTGCACATTTGTTTCCAAATTTCTACACAGTTGTATTCTAAGACGCATGCAGAAGACAAACTCCAACGTCATAGAATTTTGAGCAAAATAACCCCAAAAAGCTCATCTTTTAATTCCCTCCCTGCCTCCTCCCCAGCCTATTTATTTCAAACGTTTGGAAACGGGAGGACGACGGGCAGCGGAGGGATGGAATCGGTCAAAAGGAGCGAAGCGTGAGGGTTCATCTAAGGATACATAATTAACGCAGGCGGCAGATTAGACCTGAAGAAGCGAAGCGTTCGCCTTTGTCTCCAAATTTCTAACCCTTAGAAATCAATCAAAAGAATTTGGAGACAACAGCGATCAGAAGGTTGGTCTGCCGTCGGAGTGTCTGCGTGTATCCTCCCCCGAGCAACAGCGACCAATGACCGATCCATCCCGTAGCGCTAGCACCACCTCCCGATCTTTTTCCAACCCGTTTGTAATAAATTTGCACATTCTTCAAATACTAACTTAAATTACGCAGTAAAGGAGTGCTATGGATGTCCCAGACACCCACTCCAATGGTCTATATTCGTCTGCGCAGCCGTATTCGCATCCAGAGGGGCAGAGCAGTCAAGCTTGGAGACATCGCACATGTACTGACCTCTTCTGAAGACCAGGAGGGCAGGCTACTGGAGCTTGAACTGCTGCGCCCTGGACCGGAGGATGGCAATCTGATCCTCATTGATATATTGCAGATTATTCCCCAAATTCGGCGCATCTTGCCGGAGGTAAGTGTGGAACTGATGGGATCAGGTCATACGTTGGTTGAAGTCATTGCGGGAAATGGTCAACCTTCCAAGTCCCTGTTCATTCTGGTTTGGCTGCTGCTTTTCTTCGGATCAGCCTTAACCATTATGAATTTTCATGCTGATGTGAACATGCAGGAAGTACAGATTCGAATTGTGGAGATGCTTACTGGGCATCGGGACGAACATCCCTATCTGTTCCAAGTGGCGTATTCCATTGGCATTGGATTCGGAATGGCAGTATTTTTTAATCATTTGTTCAAGAAAAAGTGGAATGAGGAACCTACCCCGCTGGAAGTGGAGATGTTCCTATACCAGCAAAATGTAGATAAATATGTGGTGATTGAAGAAAGCGAACGCATGCACGAGCAGGAACGCAGGGAGATGAATGCGGATGAGCGTTCTTAATGGAGCAATCAGCATTGTATTGGGTATTGCAGGGGGAATTGCCGTAGGGAGCGGCGTAATTGCGCTCATTCTGGTGCTCGATATGATTCCCAGGTTGGCTCAACTTACGCAATCGTATGACAAGACTCACTGGTACGAAGGGGCGCTGATCGGTGGTTCACTGCTCGGGACGGTGGCGGATTTCTGGCACTGGAAAATGCATGGGGTGCTGATGCTCAGTCCAATCGTTGGTTTGTTCTGTGGCGTCTTCATCGGTCTGCTCGCCGCGGCGCTCACTGAGGTGCTCAATGTACTACCCGTGCTAGCCAAACGATTGGGCATGAAACCTTATTTGTTTGGATTACTGCTCGCCATGATTTTGGGCAAAATGACAGGTTCCCTGTTTGATTTTTTCATATATCAGCGGTAACTCGTGGCCATAGGAGGATGGAAGATGGATGAACAAACAGAGCACACAGGCCAGGAAAATAGTGAAGGTATAACGGAAGAGATGTTACACAAGTCTGCTTATGAGATTCAGAAGGAAGAAGAGGAGAAAGCGTATAGTAAGAAAAAACAAAATGAGATGTCCGACAGCATTGAGGAATCCGTACAATATTGGCAGGAAAACGATGATATCTCCCCACGCATGAGTGAGAATAGATATACACTGCAACAGGTCCTGGGGCTCGGAGAATCGTTTGACGTGAATATGAGGGAAATGGTTCTGGGTGGCAAGCATGTTGGATTGCTGATGATCACCGGCTTTGCCAAGGATGAGATTTTGCTTGAGGTGTTGAAAAGACTCACCTATCTCACGCCGGATGACGTGTCCGGACATGCTCTCAAATCCTATTTTGAATGTTACATTCCCCATATTCAGGTGGAAAAAGTCGAGAAGATGAGTGCGGTCATCAACAAGGTTCTTACTGGTATGAGCGCAATGTTTGTTGAAGGGGACCGCTCGGTCTTAATTATGGATACCCGGAGTTATCCGGTACGTTCACCCGAAGAACCTTCATTGGAAAGGGTAGTCCGCGGTTCCAGAGACGGTTTTACCGAAACACTCCTGACCAATGTAACCTTGGTGCGCCGCAGAATACGCGACCCTGGATTGAAATTTGAGATCATGCAGGTGGGGCGGAGAACACAAACCGATGTCTGCGTGGTGTACATTGACGATATTGTGGATAAAGTGCAAGTGGATTCAGTTCGTGAAAAAATTCAGCGAGTGGATATCGATGGTATTCCCTCCGCCGATAAACAGCTGGAAGAAGCGATTATCAACAAGGGTTGGAATCCGTTTCCACTCGTTCGGTATTCCGAGCGACCAGATGTTACAGCTTCCCATTTGCTGGAAGGACGAGTTGTCATTTTCGTGGACACTTCCCCCAGTGTGATGATTCTGCCTACGACCTTCTTCGACCTGTGTGAGCATGCCGAGGAGAATAGACAGACTGCCTTGATGGGAACGTATTTACGATGGGTGCGT
The DNA here is from genome assembly GCF_038004645.1 of Paenibacillus sp. FSL M8-0212. NCBI lineage: Bacteria > Bacillati > Bacillota > Bacilli > Caryophanales > Paenibacillaceae > Paenibacillus > Paenibacillus sp. FSL M8-0212. Next base: position 5,041,103 of record NZ_JBBORP010000001.1, read on the forward strand.
TTTGCAGGGATTCTCATATCGTTGTTTTTGCTTCCACTATGGCTTCTCATGGTTATTGATCCTTCGATTAAACCGATGGGACTTGACTTTATTGGTCCGCAGGAAAATGTAAAGCTGCCGCTGATTCTACAGTTTCTACTGATTGAACTGGGCGTCGATTTATTACGGATGGCCGCGGTCCATACGCCTACACCTCTGGCCTCTGCAATGGGCTTGATCGCGGCAATTCTAGTCGGGGATATCGCCGTCAAAACAGGATATTTTGTCAATGAGGTTGTACTCTATATGGCTATCGCAGCCATCGGCATGTTTGCCACGCCGAGTTACGAGCTGGGTCTCGCCAACAGGTTGGTCAGGTTGGTTCTGCTAGTCGCTGTTGCGATATTTAAGGTTCCGGGATTAGTCGTGGGCAGTACACTACTCATATTGGCGCTCACCGTTCACAGGTCGTACAATTCTTCGTATCTCTGGCCTTTTATACCGTTTAATGCAAAGGCCTTGGGTAACTTTTTATTCCGGCTTCCGCTGCTGGAAAATAAAAAACGTCCATCATTTAACAAAACCCGTGACAACACCAAAATGTCCGATGATCCGGACGGGGAACTGCGAAAAAGTAAAAAACACAAATGATCTTCCGAAAAATCCATTCATCTCGCTGCCTAATTTGATATACTGGTGTAAAATCATTGGAATAGCAACTGTTCCAGTATACAAAAAAGTGAGGAATGCAGATTATGTATTTACATGGTACAAGTAAAATAAATGCACAAGGACATCTGGAGATTGGCGGAGTTGATGCAACAGATCTGAAAGAACAATTTGGAACTCCCCTGTACGTTGTGGACGAGCAATTGGTTCGCGAGCGTTGCAGAGAGTACATGGAAGCATTCCGTGCTTCCGGACTGGGTTTCCAGGTTGCTTACGCAAGTAAAGCATTCTGTGTAATGGCAATGTGTGCACTTGCAGCTGAAGAAGGACTTTCCCTGGATGTTGTATCTGACGGTGAACTGTTTACTGCACTGCAAGCAGGATTCCCGGCTGAGCGCATTCATTTCCACGGTAACAACAAAACGCTGGAAGAGATTGAAATGGCTCTTGATGCGGAGATCGGATGCTTTGTTGTTGATAACTTCAATGAACTGCATCTGTTGCAGGCTGTAGCAGCGGACAAAAATCGTAAAGTAAACATTTTGCTTCGTGTGACGCCTGGTGTTGAGGCACATACGCATGAATATATTTCTACAGGTCAAACGGATTCCAAATTTGGATTCGATATCGGTAATGGTACGGCATTTGAAGCGATTGACTTGGCTTCCAAGCAGTCTAACCTGGTATTGCTCGGTGTGCATTCCCACATCGGTTCCCAGATCTTCGAAGTTGAAGGTTTCCAGATGGCTGTTCAACGTGTTGCTGAATTTGCAGCAAGTGTATATGAGCGTCTTAATGTTGCCTTCAAAGTGGTTAACCTTGGTGGTGGATTCGGAATCCGTTATATCGATGGAGATACGCCGCTTGAAGTTGCGCAATACGTGAAGGCTATTACAGACGCAGTTAAAAATCATTTTGCCCAAATCGGTTATGCCGTACCTGAGATCTGGGTTGAACCAGGCCGCAGCATCGTGGGTGAAGCAGGAACAACGCTGTATACTGTTGGAACAAGCAAAGACATACCAGGCGTGCGTAAATACGTTGCCGTTGATGGTGGGATGACCGATAACCCACGTCCTGCTTTGTATGAATCCAAGTACGAAGCTGTGCTTGCCAACCGTGCAAATGAGGCTGCTCAGGAAACGGTATCTGTTGCGGGTAAATGCTGCGAGAGTGGCGATATGTTGATCTGGGATCTGGACCTGCCAAAAGTGGAGAGCGGCGATCTGCTCGCTGTAGCTTGTACAGGTGCATATAACTACTCCATGGCTAGCAACTACAACCGTATTCGTCGTCCGGCTGTTGTGTTTGTCAAAGACGGTCAAGGAGATGTCGTAGTACGCCGTGAGACGTATCAAGATATCATCCAGAATGACCTGGTACCAGCGCGCATTGGCAAACAGCCAGTAACTCGCTAATTCGTCAAACGATAATGCGTTTCTGCATTATTCAGGATATAGGGATTTTAAATTTGAAGCAGATGAAAAGGGAACTTCCTTTTTCGTCTGCTTTTTGTATATTCGGACTAAATTATGAAAAAAAGTTTCCGTTTTTTTTGCGATCCAGTCATTTTCGGTGTACACTAAGAAAAGTGCTGTAATGCTTGACCCAGGGTCATGCGTTCTGGCACCATTAACGATGGTCAATACGAAAGGAGTCATTTACATATGGCGAAACAAGCGAAAATTAAATTGGCAAACGGCGGAGAAGTTCTGATCGATCTGTTCGATCAAGAAGCTCCAAACACAGTAGCAAACTTTGAGAAACTGGCTAACTCCGGTTTCTACAATGGTCTTACATTCCACCGCGTTATCCCGGGCTTTGTAGCTCAAGGCGGATGCCCTAACGGTAGCGGTGCAGGTGGCCCAGGTTACACAATCAACTGTGAAATTAACCCGAACAAACATGAGCGCGGAACACTTGCTATGGCACATGCTGGCCGTAACACAGGTGGAAGCCAGTTCTACATCTGCTACCAACCGCAACCACATTTGGATGGACAACATACTGTATTTGGCAAAGTAACTAAAGGTATGGAGTTCGTGGACGCTTTAGAAGGTAAAGACAAAATGGAAACTGTTGAAGTAGTAGAAGCTTAATACCTTCACCTTAACTGGATCCAAACATGAAGTGCTTCTTTTTATAGAAGCACTTTTTTTGTTTTTTTACATACTTGAAATCGATGATTAGAAAGGATGAATAAAACCTTGGATACGGTTACTCAGCTAAGCTTGTTAAAACAAATTTATAGTGAGCGCACGTTGTGGGATGAAGAACTGCAGGCATCGCGCCATGTCGTTCCGGATAGTCTATCCGTAAAGGATCGAGAAGCGCTTGAGGCAGCGGGGCATGAACCGAATCGATTTGTACGTCCCCAACATGATGAAACGATTACTGAGCTGAAAAAAGTTGCGAATCAATGGACGCTGAATGATGCAGCGCAGGCTTTTGTATCCTCTTTGTGGTCAGCACCCATGATCTGGCGCTCGTTGCTTACGGGCAAGCTTATTGCGAGCAGTATGCCAAGTCATGGACATACGCCATATCCATCTTCGAACACTTGCAAGATCTGCGGGTTAAGTGTAGATCAAGCAACCGACACGACGCTGCAATGGTATTGGCGCATGACCAATGGAACCCCGTTGGACGGTGATCCTTTTGGATATGTGCTGGCACTTCGAGAGTTGGCTGCAGCGCAGGAGCTTCCAATACCCAATGATTACGACCGTTGGACATTCCGTGCGGTGTTAACAGTGCTGCGCGAATTACCTCCCAAAACACGCTACAGCAAGGCAGCAGTAGCGCTCAAGAAGGAACGTCTTTTGCCTACACAGAAGGAATATGCCTACCGTGATTTGCTTGAGACGTTAGCTCTGATTGGCATATTGGATACGCCGGAACATCCTGGAATGATCACGGAATTCACCACTTACATGCAACGTGACGCACGCCCCAATGTTCGGGTTGAAGTGCAGGCCCCTCTGGCGTGGTGGGATTCATCTGTCGGAATCAATGAGAACAACCTGAACAAGATATTTCATGATTTTGATCTGAGTAATATATCTCTTGCGGATAAGCCTGATGAGAATCCAGCTGTAAAGGACACGATCTTAGGAGCATTGGAGAAGAAGAGAAGTGTTCGCGGAAAAGTACCAAAGGCATCTCCTGATGCAGGTACCGGGGAGGTACAGTCTGGAGATGTGTATGCTGTTCGGGTTCGGGAAGGTGTATGGGTGACTGTATACTGTCATGAAGTCAGAGACAAGCGTGTCATCGTTGAATATCTGGATGGAGTCTTTCCAGAGATGCCGGGAAAAGCAGATTTGCATGGGACGTTTCGACCCAGAGCGAATGGACGCTGGAAATGCTCGGCTATTGCGATTGATTCCACAAGTTGGGTCAGAAGGGTGGCAAGAGAGTTCCCGCTTCCGACTTCGCCCCTGCAAGAACCTGATCGCACTCCATTCCACAATGCCAAAGAATTAAAGCATATGGCGAGCTGGTGTTTTCCTGATATGTAGAATGCTGCGATGGATGTGAAATGTGCCTCCAAGCAAAAACCGTGCCTCCTTAAGAGGAAGCGGTTTTTTGTTGTTTCTTAGCTTATTAAAAGTTAGTATGTGACAAAAAGGAACAAAAAACAATTGATTTTTTGGCATTAAAGTGCTAACATCCAAGTAATAACGAAAGCAATCCTTCAGGGCAGGGTGCAATTCCCTACCGGCGGTGATGCAGGAAGTGTAAGGACACATGTCCAGCACTTGATGCAAAGTCCGTGACCTGTCTGCCTATGGCAGATGGCTGATCTGGTGTAATTCCAGAACCGACAGTATAGTCTGGATGGGAGAAGGAGAGGTGCAGACCTAACAGGTTTGCATTCAGCAGGAGTATTGCTGTACAGTCTACATTGGTAATGTCTTGCACTGTGCAGGGAAGATCCGGTTACGCCGGACAGTTCCATACATATGCCACACTATAAAAGCTCTTTACCTGTAATTGATGTTCATTAAGGTATGTGTCTATTTTCACTTGCCCGAAATGAAGTTTTGGGCAAAGTGTTGGCGTGCTGTATCCATTTCACTCCTGCTGGTGACATTTGTCTCTCATCATCCCCATCGAACTGATTGTTCGACGGGGATTTTTTAATAAACAAGACTTTAAACCGCGGGGTGAACGGATTTGGAAATGATCAATGATGAATTTTATATGGCACTGGCATTGGATATGGCGGAACGAGCACAAGGACAGACGGGGATTAATCCGGTCGTTGGATGTGTAGTTGTGAAAGAAGGTCGTATTGTAGGTCTGGGGAGCCATCTGAAACGTGGAACCGGTCATGCGGAGGTGCATGCCCTTAACATGGCAGGCAGCGATGCAGAAGGAAGTACGGTATACGTTACACTTGAGCCCTGTAGTCATTATGGCAAGACGCCACCTTGTAGTGAACGCCTGATTCATGAAAAGGTAAAACGTGTTGTCGTATGTTGTGAAGATCCAAATCCGCAAGTATCCGGCAGAGGCATCAGCATGCTTCGTCAACAAGGCATTGAAGTTGAAGTTGGCGTACTGCGTGAGCGTGGAAGACGCATGAATGAAAAATTCATTAAATTTATAACAACGGGTCTACCTTTTGTGACACTGAAAACGGCTACTACTTTGGATGGCAAAATTGCTACTCGCAGCGGAGACAGCAAGTGGATCTCCAACGAGCCCGCTCGTGAGATTGTGCATGCCCTTCGTCATCGTCACCAGGGAATTATGGTTGGCGTCGACACAGTGATTGCCGATAATCCGGAACTTACAACCCGTTTACAAGTGGAAGGCATTAGTCCGGTGCGCATTGTGGTGGATTCCAAGTTACGTCTTCCCGTAGGTGCCAAAATGGTTAAGGATGGTCTTGCTCCAACATGGGTGCTGACCACAGACGAAGCCAGTCCTGAAGCTGCTGAACGTTTGGAAGCTTACGGTGTTGAGATTATACGCTGTGGTCCTGGACCACGTGTGGATCTGTTAAGCGGACTTAGCAAGTTGGGTGAGCGTGAGATTGGTTCGATTTTGCTTGAAGGTGGGGGCACTCTGAATGGAGCCATGCTGGAGGCACGGTTGGTCGATCGACTGCTCATGTTTATCGCACCGAAGATTGTAGGCGGTTATGATACACCTGGAAGCTTCCGCTTCGAAGGTGTGGAACGTATGAATCAGGCGATTCAATTGAATCAGTTGGAGATCGAAAAAGTTGGAGATAATATCAGCATTGGCGGTATTCCGGTGTGGCCTGAATAAATAAATGAATTTTAAAGAAACAAGTTAGACTCTTTATAAATTAAAGAAGGGAGGCGGCAGCATGTTTACCGGTTTGGTGGAAGAAGTTGGTCAGATCCGGCGTATTGGTCGGAAAGGCGAAGCGATGGTCCTGAATATCGGAGCTTCCGCCATCATGGACGATCTGAAGATTGGTGATAGTGTAGCAGTGAACGGCGTGTGCTTAACTGCGACAACGCTCGAAGGTGGAGGTTTTACCGCCGATGTAATGCCTGAAACCTATCGCCATACCAATCTCAGTCAGCTGCAATCTGGCAGTAAAGTTAATCTGGAGCGGGCCATGCAATCCGGCGGTCGTTTTGGCGGACACATCGTTCAGGGCCATGTCGATGGTACCGGAGTGATTGGCAGTATAACACGTGATCAGAATGCAATTGTGTTTGAGATCAAACCTGATGATCACCAGTTGTTCAAATATCTGATTCCCAAAGGATCGGTTACACTGGATGGCATTAGCTTGACCGTTGTCCATACGTCGGATACCGCATTCACGGTTTCCATAATCCCGCATACCATTGGTGAAACTGTACTAAATGTGAAAAAGACAGGGGATACCATTAATATCGAATGCGATATTTTGGGTAAATATGTGGATCATCTGCTCCAGTATGGGAGAGGACATCGAGAGACGGGTGCTGGCAAGCCGCGCAGTATCAGTGAAGATTTTCTCTCCAATCACGGATTTGCATAAATAGAAACAGAAATAAACTGGAGGTGGACCCATGTCAGAACAATCCATTTTGGATACGATAGAAGAAGCCATATATGATCTCATGCGTGGCAAACCCGTCATTGTTGTGGATGATGAAGATCGGGAGAATGAAGGCGATTTTATCGCTTTGGCCGAAAAGGCGACACCTGAAGTCATTAATTTCATGATTACTGAAGGTAGAGGTCTGGTCTGTGTTCCGATTACACAACAACGTGCGGACGAACTGAATCTGAAACCGATGGTTCAACAAAATACGGATTTCCATGGAACAGCCTTCACCGTCTCTGTGGACCACAAAGATACGACAACAGGTATCTCGGCACATGAACGCTCTATTACCGTGAAAGGTCTGATCGATCCTGAAGCGAAAGCTGGGGACTTCCGTAAGCCTGGTCACATGTTTCCGCTGATTGCAAAAGATGGCGGTGTACTTCGTCGTGCCGGGCATACAGAAGCGGCGGTAGATTTGGCCATTATGTGTGGTTCATATCCCGCAGGCGTGATCTGTGAAGTGATTAAGGAAGATGGCACAATGGCCAGACTTCCGGATCTGCAAGAGATTGCCCGCAAACATGATCTGAAGCTGATCAGTATTCAGGACATGATTCGTTACCGTAACGAAAAAGAGCAGCTGGTCCAACGTGAAGTGGCTGTACGTATGCCAACGGACTTTGGCGAGTTTCAAGCGGTGGCTTATACAAACGCTGTGGACAACAAGGAGCATGTGGCTTTGGTCAAAGGTGAAATAGATGGTTCCAAACCCGTACTTGTACGTGTGCACTCTGAATGTTTGACTGGTGATGTATTCCATTCCCATCGTTGTGACTGTGGTCCTCAGTTTGATGCGGCACTCAAACAGATTAACGAGGAAGGCAACGGCGTACTGCTCTATATGAGACAGGAAGGCCGGGGCATTGGGCTAATCAACAAACTCAAAGCCTATAAGCTGCAAGAGGAAGGTCTGGATACGGTGGATGCAAACCTGAAGCTGGGATTTGCTGCCGACTTGCGTGATTACGGGATTGGCGCTCAAATTCTGAAAGACCTTGGGGTTCGTCAGATCAGACTGTTAACTAACAATCCTCGTAAAATTAAAGGCCTTGAAGGATACGGACTTGAAGTTGTAGAGCGTGTTGCGATCCAGATGGAAGAGAACGAGGACAATACGGTTTATCTTCATACAAAGCAAGCAAAGCTGGGGCATATGCTCAAGTTTGATGATATCGAACAAAACGAACAGTAAATATATTTTAGATGAATAACGTTCACCATGTAATTTATGGAAGAGATTAATTAGGATTTCCGTTACTTACATTACATTATATCGTTAGGGAGATGACTTGAATGCCACAATTTTTTGAAGGACATTTAGTATCAGAAGGATCACGTTATGGAGTTGTCGTTGGACGTTTCAACGAATTCATCACCAGTAAATTACTTAGCGCAGCGCTTGATGCATTCAAACGTCACGGCGTGCAGGATGATGAAGTGGATGTAGCCTGGGTTCCAGGAGCGTTCGAAATCCCTCTGATTGCGCAGAAAATGGCGGAGAGCGGCAAGTATGATGCGGTGATTACCCTGGGAACTGTCATTCGTGGATCCACTACGCATTACGATTATGTGTGCAACGAGATGGCTAAAGGGGTAGCAGCAATCAACCTGAAAACTGGCGTGCCTACAATCTTTGGATTGGTTACAACAGAAAATATTGAACAAGCGATTGAACGTGCCGGAACCAAAGCGGGTAACAAAGGTTGGGATGCAGCTACGGCGGCAATTGAGATGGCAAACTTGACGAAACAGCTAAAATAGTGCTTATTTAATAGTAGTGCCCTGCTTTGCGCAGACGAACACGGGAAACCGGATTCGTACGGCTTAGCAGGGTTTTGTATTTTTCTGGCGGGAGGATTCGTCTAGTGACGGTAGTTACATACAAACTGGAGACTTTTGAAGGGCCTTTGGATCTGCTGCTTCATTTGATTGACAAGGCTGAAATTCATATCCAGGATATTCCCATCAGCGATATTACCGATCAATACATGGCGTACCTGCATTCGATGCAGGAACTGGAACTGGATATTACGAGTGAATTTCTGGTCATGGCAGCAACATTGCTGTCGATCAAGAGCAAACTTTTACTGCCTAAACCACCGGTCATTGAGGACTTCGAGGATTATGATTTTATGGAAGAAGAAGATTATGATCCACGTGCAGAGCTGATTGCACGTCTGATAGAATATCGCAAGTACAAGGGAATTGCGCGTCATCTTCATGAACGGGAGTGGGAACGCAGCCTTATATTTTCCAAAGAGCCCGAGGATCTGCGCCCCTATATGCCCGTAGAAGCCCAATCGAACCCGGTTGAGGGTTTACACACCTCTGACCTGATTGCAGCATTTCAGAAGGCGCTACGCAAGGCTGAGAAGCGTACAACTGTAACCCGGATCAAACGGGATGAGATTTCGGTTAAGGACCGGATACGGGATGTCATCGGCGCTTTGGAAAGTATGGGGCCGGGAGGCAGACTGTTATTTTCCAAGTTGATGGATGAACATATCTATCGCCATGAGATTGTTGTCACTTTTCTGGCGGTGCTGGAACTGATGAAGATGAAGCAGATTGTCTGTTATCAGGAACGGATGTTTGAGGATATCGTTATGGAGTGGAGAGGGGAAACAAAGAATCATGGATTTTCCGAAATTGAAATCGATTATTGAAGGCCTGCTGTTTTTGTCCGGAGAAGAGGGTCTGAGTATCAAACAAATCGCCGAGATCGTCGACCAGCGAGTGGAACTTGTAACGGACGCGATTGAGGAGATGATTCATGAATTTTCACAGCAGGGACGAGGTGTACAGATTCTCAAGATCGCTGGTGTAGTTCAGTTGGGCACCTTGCCTGACCACGCTGTATATTTTGAGAAACTGGCATACTCTCCCGCACGAACGTCCTTATCCCAAGCGGCTCTGGAGACGCTGGCCATTGTGGCGTATCGTCAGCCGATTACACGGGTAGAGATTGAGGAAATCCGTGGTGTAAAATCGGAGCGGGCCATCCATACACTTGTGAATAAGGATTTGATTATTGAAGTGGGACGAGCCGAGGCGATCGGACGACCAATTCTGTACGGAACGACCAAGTCATTCCTGGATTATTTCGGACTGGCTTCAATTAAAGACCTTCCGGAACCAGGCTTGTTCGAAGATTCGGAGAACCTGGAGGAAGAGACACAAATGTTATTCAACAAACTGGATTTGCAACAACTGGAACCGGAAAGTGCTGATCCGGCGGATGACCTAAGTCATATCGACAACGAAGACGATAATACGGATTCTTCACTCTAATTTTGCAAGCTCATACTAACCGACACCCAAAGTGTAGTCGGTTTTTTTGTGCCTTTTTTTATAAATTGAACTAAACATTACACATAACGGAGAGGACAGAAATAATCTGAAGAAACGGAGTGTTCGCCTAAAAGCTTTTTGAAAGAAAGCTGCATCGGAAGCATATGCTTATCCTCGGATTTACCCTTTAGAAAAGGGAATCAAAAAAATCTGGGGATAACAGCGATCGGAAGGTTATTCTGTCATCGGAGTGACCAGTGTAACTAATCTTTAGTCCAATTTGTGTATATAAAAGGTTAAGGACCGGTTCCATACAAATATGAAATGGGATTTTTAGGTCAGACGTGAATTTTTTCCTATTCAGAGTGTCATACTAGACGAGAAAAGAATTGAGGGCTTGGAGGTAAGGCCTGTGTGGATTTGGCTTGGAGGAATCGGTTTGTTGTTCGCATTGCTGATTGCCGCAGTCCTCATCTCAAATGTTCATGTACATTTTACATTCAGTAAACATAAAAGTGATGATTACGCCAATATTAATGTTCGTCTTCTCTATGGAATTGTGCGGATTAACTATGAGATCCCGAGTATTGTTTTTCGTAATATGAAGGAAGGTTTTCTGGTCAAGACCGAACAATCCATGAATCATTCGAGAGGTGAGGCCCAGGGAAGTGAGCGGGTCAACAAACGCAAAGTCAAGAAGTGGGCTAAAGATGTGAAAATTATGCTTAGGGCAACGGACGCGCTCAAGCTGTGGCTGAAGCAAACACTCACACGCGTACATATGACTCAACTGTCCTGGGCTACCCACATCGGCGTTGGTGATGCTGCATATACAGCGGTGCTGACGGGCTGGGTATGGAGCATCAAGTCCATTATTATTGGTTTTCTCACCTATCAGATCCGCTTTGATGAAACACCCGTGCTTCAGGTTATGCCGGTATGGTCCGATGAAATGGAATTTAAGACGGAGCTCGATTTCAGAGTGAAAATTCGGATTACAGCCGTTCTGATTGCTGGAGTTACACTACTCACCCGTGTGCTTCAAGTTGAAGGCGGATGGCGGATGTGGTTCAAACTTCTTCAGGAACAGCGCCGCAGGCATAAGGAGAAACAAAAGAAAAAGCTTAGTGGGACAACAGTATAAAAACCCATCATAGTCGGTCTGTTTTTGGGAATGTAAGGTTGGGATTTGGTGAGTGTATTTAAAATGCTTATTACATAAGTCCCTTCAAGTTTGGGGATGATATGGTTAGATCAAACCTAGCTTACATTGAAACTGGAGGGAATATAAATGTCAGATCATCCAATTCAAGGCTTAATGGAAACCGCAATGGAAAATATCAAGGCCATGGTGGATGTCAATACAATTGTTGGCGATGCAGTCGAAACACCAGATGGTACCGTGATTCTGCCAATAAGTAAGGTAGGATTCGGATTTGCTGCCGGTGGTAGTGATTTTCACGTTAATGGAGAAAGTAGTGGCAAAAGTGGTGCTACGGGTACCTCTACTGAACATGCGAGTTCAGCTAAAGTTGCTTCTCCGTTTGGTGGCGGTAGCGGCGGCGGTGTATCCATACGTCCTATTGCGTTCCTGGTGGTAGGTAAACAGGGGGTACACATTGTACCACTCGATAACTCCACACATCTGTTTGAGAAACTCATTGACTCCACCCCTTATGTTTTGGACCGAATTCAAGGCATGTTCCAACGGAATACAACACCAGCGAATGCTACAGGTGTACCGGTTACACCAGATCCATCAACGTACAGCTGAATCATTTCGTCATGATCCCTCCCGCATTCAAGCGTGAGGGATTTTTGCTGTTTTTACCCTATGGGACATACTCCAAGTTGTCCGAACATAAGATAGTACAAGATTCCAAGTGACCCGGAGGAATGAATTGATGCGAAAAATAACGAAAGTTCTTGCATGCATGCTTATCCCTGTATTCTTGCTGTCTTCATTAGGGGTTACTCAAGCCCAGGCAACGATTCAAGGTCCGTCTACACATGCGCAAAGCGCTGCTCTCATTGATGTCACATCAGGCCGGATCTTATACAGCAAAGATGGGGATAAGGAACTGCGAATTGCCAGTTTGACCAAAATCATGACAGCAATCGTAGCGATCGAACACAGCAAGCTGGATGAAAAAGTGAAAGTGTCTCCCTCAGCTTTTGCCAAAGAAGGATCTTCTCTCTATCTGAAGTTAGGTGAAGAGATGACGCTTGAAAACATGTTGTACGGGCTAATGCTCCGTTCAGGCAATGACGCGGCCTCTGCGATCGCAGAACATGTCGGTGGATCGGAAGAAGGTTTTGTCCTGTTAATGAACAAAAAGGCGGAGCAAATCGGTCTGACGCATTCTCATTTTATGAACCCTCATGGACTGGATGCAGAAGGTCATTATTCCACAGCCAATGACTTGGCCAGATTAACGGCATATGCGTTGCACAATCCAGTGTTCAAACGCATCGTAGCCACGGAAGACAAATCCGCACCGAATCCCAATGAAAGCTGGGAATACTCCTGGCACAACAAAAATAAAATGCTGCGGATGTACGAAGGTGCAGATGGAGTGAAAACCGGTTACACCAAGAAAGCTTTCAGATGTTTGGTCAGCTCGGCTACACGCAATGGACAGCAGCTCGCCGCGGTAACGCTGAACGACGGAAACGATTGGAACGATCATGCTCGGATGCTTGATTTCGGGTTTGAATACTTCCCCTTGGTAGAGATCGCGAAGCAAGAACAGCCTGTGCAAAATACAGATGTCGTTACGGGCCGGGGATTCTGGTATCCTCTGGCCGAGAGTGAGAAAAGTTCATTGACCAAAAAGTTGATTCTGCACGAAAATCGCGCCCAGTCGGAAACGAAAGTCGAAGGCAAGGAACAATCGACAGATCCTTCGTTCGGATTGGCAGGTCGCATTGATATGCAGCTTGACGGCAAACTTGTTGGCTCAATTCCGGTGTATCGCAAAGGCAGTTATATTCCTCCTGAACCGAAGACAGAAGATGCAACGCTGGGTGGAATCGGTGATGTCTCTTCCTGGGCAGCTGCATGGCGTGCCGTGTTAAGCCACCTGTTGTCTCCTTAGCTAAATCGTCATTGAAGGGAGGATATAATCCATGATTAATCTAATTTGGCTGCTCATGATTTTAATCGGATTTGCTTTTGCAGCCGTCAACGGCAATATCGAAGTGGTCACGCAAGCCGCTTTTGATGGGGCGGCAACGGGAGTCACGGTCTGTTTTGGACTGATTAGTGTGCTTGTGTTCTGGATGGGCATGATGAAAATGGCTGAGGATGCTGGCCTCCTGGCCCGGATTGCCAAGCTGCTCGGTCCGGTTGTGGGCTTCCTGTTCCCCGATGTGCCCAAAAATCATCCGGCGATGGGTTATATTCTCTCCAATATGAGTGCGAATCTGCTGGGGCTAGGAAATGCGGCTACTCCGATGGGAATCAAAGCCATGCAACAACTGCAGGAGCTTAATCCGGACAAACAAACAGCTTCTCCTGCGATGTGCACCTTACTGGCTCTGAATACGGCTAGTATTACCATTATTCCGACAACGCTGATCGCCATCCGCTTAAACTATCATTCCGCCAATGCAACAGAGATTGTGGGAACAACATTGATGGCTACCATTATCGCTACACTTGCTGCTATAATCGCCGATCGCTGGTATCGGAACAGGGCTTTACACAAACCGCCGCGCATACCGAAAAGTGGCAATCCCGGCATGAAAGGATGAGCACCTTTGTTAACCTTCATCAACTGGATCTCCGTCTGGGCCATCCCGGTTATTATCGCGTTTGTTCCATTATATGCGTTTACCAAAAAGGTCCCGGTTTACGAATCCTTTGTTGATGGGGCCAAGGATGGTTTCTCTACTGCAATCAGTATTATTCCGCATCTCGTGGGCATGATGGTCGCAATCAGCGTATTTCGTGCCTCGGGTGCACTGGATTTTGTGATTAGCCTGTTCGCTCCGCTGGTGTCCTGGATGGGTGTTCCAGGCGAAGTGTTGCCACTCGGAATACTGCGTCCTTTAACGGGGACAGGCTCTCTGGCGTTTACAACCGATCTGATCAAAACCCATGGCCCTGACTCCATGATCGGACGTATGGCATCTACGATTCAGGGGAGTACAGATACCACATTATATGTGCTGACTGTTTATTTTGGGGCTGTAGGTATACGAAACGGTCGATATGCACTCAAAGTAGGGTTGTTTTCCGATGTCGTTGGTTTTATTGCTGCCCTTGCCATTTGTTTGCTCGTTTTTGGTTAAAAGATATCTCCTTTCCTTCCGATATATTAGATATGCTAGAATAATAGCGGAGGAGAGTGAGACATGCAGAAGAGTTGGAAACGAATGCTCCGTGTCGGAATGTCAGGCGTGCTTGCTATTGCAATGCTCGCAGGGTCAACGGGGCTGGCGGCAGCTCAAGCCGTTCAGACGATACATTTTACAGGTTACTTCGACAAACAGCTGCGTGCACAAATGGCAGTCACAGCGGATTCTTTTCCAGTCGTGAATGTACGTTTGGTCAAGCAGGATGAACCCGATATGGTATATTATGATGTTGGTACCTCGATACTGATCTCCAAGGATGAAGTGCTCACGAATTATCATGTCGTTCAGAGTTATGCTGAACTGTCTGATGGTGATGAAGGCACACTGACTGTTGCGAGTCCGGGTTCCTTGGGTAAGCCTGTAAAGGCAAAGATTATTAAGACAGACCCGGTGACAGACATGGCGCTGCTGAAGCTGGACAAGGAAATAGACGCCCAACCGGTCACGTTTGCAAACGCAAGGGATAACCAGGTTGTCTATACCATTGGATTCCCCAAAAATCCTGCTGGTGATCTTGTCATCCTGGATGAAGATTTTCCTTCAACCTACAATACGATAGCAAAAAGCAGAGTGTTCAGTTCCCAAGCTTCGGACGTTCCAGGTAAAAAGGGAATCGGCAGTATTGTGAAATCCATGGCACAAGGTAATTCAGGTGGCCCTGTTCTGGATCAGAACAACCGGGTCATTGGTATGATGACATTTGTGTACGGTGGACGTACCTATTATATTACTTCCAAGACATTGCAGACTTTCATTAAAGAGAGTACTAAACCTGCCAAAAAACAAGTTGCAGTTTCAGGAAAAGTTTCCAATTAAATGATTTGAGGAAAAGGCTTATCTTTACACCATCTGTGTTCAACAGGTCGTGTAAAGGTAGGCTTTTTTTGCGTCAATCTCAAAGGGGAAGGTCGCCTAAAATGCATATTCGTGTCGCCAGTTTGCAAAATCCTTGGATTATCCTTGTGATTTCCCTGCGTGATGGGTATCATTAGTGTGAGGTGACATGACAAACATGGAAAGATTACAAAAAATTATCGCACAGGCAGGCATTGCATCCCGCCGCAAGAGCGAGGAACTAATCCTGTCCGGCAAAGTAGAAGTTAACGGGGAGGTCGTAACCGAACTGGGTACAAAAGCGAACCCCGAAGAGGATATGATTACGGTTAATGGAAAACCAATCCGCAGTGAGAAAAAAGTGTACTTGATGTTGAACAAGCCAAAAGGTGTAATCACAAGTGCATCTGACCCGGAAGGTCGGAAAATTGTATCCGACTACCTGAAAGGTGTCAAGGAACGCGTATATCCTGTGGGTCGTCTGGATTATGACACAGAGGGCTTATTGATCCTTACCAATGATGGAGAGTTTGCACATTTGTTGACGCATCCGAAGCATCACGTACCCAAAACGTATCATGCAACGGTTAAAGGTGTGCCGCATGGTACAGCTCTGGAGAAATTAAAGACAGGCATTATGCTGGATGACGGCATGACTGCTCCTGCAGAGGTAGAGTACAAAGATGTGGATACAGCCGCTAATGAGTCGGTCATTTCCATTACGATCTATGAAGGACGTAACCGTCAGGTTAGACGCATGTTCGAGGCGATCAACCATCCGGTAACCCGTCTGAAACGGATTTCGTTTGGTGGTATTTTGCTACAAAACCTGAAACGTGGTCTGACACGTAATCTGACCAAAGAAGAAGTCAACAACCTGATTACCCTCGCACAATCAGAACCAGCCAAAAAAATGAAAAAAAGGTAATGTGAGGACACACAATTTTCATAAAACCGCCGCAGTTTTGTGACGAAATTCGCTATAATTGTTCATAGGATGTTCACAGTTGTCTTAGACCAATAAGATGCGAATGCTACAGTCACATAAAAGGGGAGCAGCACATGGGGAAATCAAGAAGAACGGTGCAAATCGTCATTTTGTTATTGATCCTGGTGTTGGGCGGATATGCGATTACCACATCGGTATCCGGCTCGAATGGCAAGCCAAAGGAAGGGGACAAGTCTCCTTCTTTTGAACTGCTGGGCCTGGATGGTCAAGTTCATACGTCTGATGAGTACAAAGGAAAAGCGATGGTGATCAATTTCTGGGGCACATGGTGTGAACCTTGTGTTAAAGAAATGCCTGCACTTCAGGCGCAGGCTGACAAATGGAAGGACCAGGGAGTACAATTTGTCGGAATTAATGTTGGAGAAGACCAGATGACCGTGGATAATTTTGTACGGCAGGTTGGGGTTACGTTTCCAATCATGCTTGACAGGGAGAAAAACTCGGTTCGTGATTTCGGGATCTCTCCGATGCCAACAACATTCTTTGTATCCGACACGGGCAAAATCTCTACCATTCATATCGGGCAACTTGATTTGGACACACTTGACGCTCAAATTTCGCAACTGGCGAAGCAGCCCTGACAGGAGGTCTATTCGTGTTCCAAAATACCAAATGTGAGTGCGGACACCAGAATCCGGTTGGCACTGTACTATGTGAAGCATGTGGGAAACCGCTGCTGGAGTCTGAAGCTAAATCGGATGAAGTGCTGGAAATGCGTTATGATGGCATGGCGCGCCGTTCACAGCGTAGTAATCCCAACATCATTGACCGCATATGGAACTTTTTTTCATCCGTCAAAATTGCCGTCTATATGATTGTTTTTACGCTGGTAGGTTCTATGCTTGGTACAATCTATCCGCAAGAAAGTACATTCTTGAATATTGATCCTTCCGTGTATTACAAAGAAACATACGGTCAATTGGGTCATATCTATTATCTGTTGGGTTTATCCCATACATACGAATCCTGGTGGTTTATTCTACTGCTGGTGCTGATTGGGGCATCATTGGTGATATGCAGTCTGGATCGCGTCCTACCGCTCTACAAAGCACTGAATAAACAGAGAATACGTAAACATACGCAATTTTTGACAAGACAGCGTCTGGTGTACCAAGGTACCATCGAAGAGGCACCAGAAGACTGGATTAAGAAAGCGGTTACGCCGTTGAAAAAGAAAGGATACCGCGTGCACACCCAGGGGGATGCATTACTCGCAGAGAAACAGCGATTCAGTCGATGGGGCCCATATGTCATCCATATTGGACTCATTATATTTTTGCTGGCGGTACTCGCACGAGGGCTTCCAGGTCTGAATCTGGACGAGCACGTCGCTTTTCCTGAAGGTGAGATCAAAAAGATCCCGAATACATCGATGTATCTGCAAAATGAACAGTTCAATGTTGAATTCTACAGTGAGGAAGAAGTACCTGAGCAATTCCGTAACCTCAATAAAACCGTTCCGAAACTGTTCGAAACAAAAGTTGTTTTGTATGAATGTACAGCAGACTGTTCGGATCTTTCGAAGAAACCTCAGTTAGCTGAGGTGGCCAGACATGATGTACGCGTGAATCATCCATTGAATTATAACGGTCTGAAAGCATATCAGTTTGATTATGATCTAACACCCACCATTCGGTCCGTAACGCCTGATCTGGTCAATACAAAGACGGGTGAAGTATATGGGCCAGTTAAGATTGATATGGTAGATACCCAAAGAACATTTGAAGCTGGTCCTTATAAGCTCACGGTAAAAGAAAAGTTTATGGACTTTGGATTGGATGAGAATGGTCAGCCCAAATCAAAATCGCCTTCACCTAATGCACCTGCTTTTCTCTTTCTCATCAAGGGACCAGATCTGCCCGAAGAGGGGATACAATATCTGTACTTTGCGAAGCAGATTGACAAACAACGGTTTCAACAAGATGCGATTAACCAACAGTTGATTGGAGCTGAGATTCCTCTACAGCTGGAAGTAGACAGCATGGACAAGGTTGATATTATTCAGTCCGTAAGTTATCTCAATATAAGAGTGGATAAGGCAATGCCTTTTGTGTGGGTAGGAGCCGGTATTGTTATGTTGGGTCTGGTCATGGGTTTTTATTGGCATCATCGCCGCATCTGGATTCGTTTTGATGATAAACAGCTCACCTTGGGTGGACATACCAACAAAAACTGGTTTGGCTTCAGGCGTGAAGTTGCGGCCGTCTTGAAACAGATGAATCTGGAAGTGGAAGAGAAGTCGTTGGATAACGGGGGGAACCAGGCATGAATTTATTGGATTTCAGCAGCGACGCATTTATCGTATCTTTCTTTCTCTATTGTGCTGCATTCTTGTTATATGCTGTCGCAGTCATGGGCAAAAAATGGAGTAATCGTGATCCTCTGGACCATATGAATCGCTGGGGTAAAAGAGCTTTTATCGCTTCGACTGTCGCCTTGGCGGCACATATCGTATTTTTTGTAACCCGATGGGCTGGGGCAGGTCATATCCCGGTTAGTAACATGTATGAGTTCATGTCTTTTCTGTCCATGATGATTATGGTTGCATTTATTGTGGTATATGCCATATACCGCAAGTCATTACTGGGTTTGTTTGCGTTACCACTTACCATTATTATTATGGCGTACGCCGCTGTATTTCCTCAGGAGGTACAGCCATTAATCCCGGCGCTTCAGTCCATCTGGCTGAAAATTCACGTGACGTTGGCGGCGCTTGGTGAAGCATTCTTCGCCGTGGGTTTTGCCGCAGGGTTCATGTATTTGCTCCGTACTGTTGATTTCAGTGGTAAGGACAAATCTTCAAGACGTCAACGAGGATGGGTTGAATTCACCCTGGTTACGATCGTTGTAGTCATCGGATTCATCGGAACGGTATTTGCCTTTCGTACAGCTGGTTACGAGGCGGTTTTTGTACAGAAAACGGTCAGCATTGACACAGAGGTACAGGAAAATAGTACAATAGAGAAAGTGATTTATCGCATGCCTCCGATTTTTGCACCATATAATAGCGAAGTGGAGAGCATGACACCGTTTCTTGGCATGAAAAAACCTTTACTTGAGACGCCTTCCTGGATGAACGGGGTAAATGCCGGGCGTAAGCTGAATACGGTGGTTTGGTCACTTATTGTAGGTCTGATCCTGTATGGAATTGTACGACTTCTTGTGCGCAGACCACTTGGACAAGCGTTACAGCCAATGATGGATGGAATTGATGCCGATGATCTGGATGAGATAAGTTATCGTGCGATTGCCATTGGTTTTCCGATATTTACGCTGGGAGCATTAATTTTTGCCATGATCTGGGCTCAGATTGCCTGGAGTCGCTTTTGGGGTTGGGACCCTAAAGAGGTGTGGGCATTGATTACATGGCTATATTATAGTGTGTATCTGCATTTGCGTTTATCCAGAGGTTGGCAAGGTCAGAAGTCTGCATGGCTTGCAGTTCTAGGCTTCCTGGTGGTCATGTTTACGCTGGTTGGAGTGAATCTGATCATTGCCGGATTACATTCTTATGCTGGAGCGGACTAGGACAGACTCGTCTTGCAAAGGTTGGGTTTAGAAGCGGGAAACACAAACGTACCTTTTTATTGAAGGGTATTCAAATATTGTTCGCCAGATCGAACATAATAGAAGTGATGAGGAGTTATTGCAAAGGGGCTGGAGAGGCATGGCTGAACATGAGAATCGAATACTGGTCGTGGATGACGAAGAGAGAATCCGCAGGCTTTTGAAAATGTATCTTGAAAAAGAAGGTTATGAAATCGATGAAGCTGAGGATGGGGAAACTGCACTGCGTAAAGCAACAGCAGGGGACTACGGGCTGATTTTGCTTGATGTGATGTTGCCGGGTATGGATGGAGTTGAAGTGTGTACCCGTCTTCGTCAGGTGAAATCAACACCGGTTTTGATGCTCACCGCAAAAGGTGAAGAGATTAACCGGGTTCAAGGCTTCGAAGTTGGCGCTGATGATTATGTTGTAAAACCATTCAGCCCGCGTGAAGTGATTTATCGCGTCAAAGCGATTTTGCGTCGAGCTTCCGCGACAGCTTATCTCTCCAAGGAGAGCAATTCGAGTAACAACATCGTGTTCCCGCATCTGGTAATTGAGCATGATGCCCACCGGGTAACCGCTGGTGGCGAAGAGATTAGTCTTACACCAAAAGAATATGAATTGCTGCACTACCTGGCAACATCTCCCGACAAAGTTTTCTCCAGAGAAGAATTGCTCAAAGATGTATGGAATTACGAATTCTTTGGCGATCTTCGTACCGTGGATACGCACGTGAAGCGTCTTCGCGAGAAACTTAACAAGGTATCGCCTGAATCGGCGGCCATGATTACGACGGTGTGGGGTGTGGGTTATAAACTGGAAGTACCGAAGTAGTTTTAGTTTCTGGAGATCACTGGTCGGGAAGTTATGGATCACTATTATCTGCCTTGTGGGTTGTGTCCTTATAGCGCTGGGTCTTTTTTTGCTGCCCTACATTGATACGAACTTTGCAGAATCCGAATCCAGAGATATTAAGCGGTTGTTCACCTATATCTGTATTATCGGATTCAGTTTAACCACGTTTTTTGCATTGTTTCTATTCACCAAAATAACGCAGCCCATGCAGCAATTGATTCAGGCAGCCAATGCGATTCGCAAAGGGAACTACGGAACACGTCTCTCCCTGGTAACGAGTGATGAGATTGGTGAACTTGCCAACACATTTAATCATATGGCTGCCCAACTGGAAGATAATATTCGAAACCTTAACCATGAGAAGGAACATTTGGCGAGTGTGCTTCGCAGTATGACCGATGCGGTGGTTACATTTGATGGTGAAGGCAAAGTTATTCTGACGAATCCGCCAGGAGAGAAGATCATGCAGGCATGGTATGATCTCGATTGGGCAAAAATGGACGAAGGACAAGAGTCCGAGCAGTCTGACAAGACTTCACGTGATGTACCTGAGCCCCTTCTTCCTTTGTTCAGAATGGTGATGGAGCAAGGTGGGGACCAGAACTCCAATGTTCATGTACAGCAAGGTGTTTGGTCTGTTCAGATGGCACCGTTGTATGCTGACAGTGTTGTTAGAGGGGCTGTGGCTGTCTTAAGAGATGTAACAGAAGAAGTGCGTCTGGAAAAAATGCGGCGTGATTTCGTGGCTAACGTATCTCATGAGATACGAACTCCGCTATCCATGATGCAAGGTTACAGTGAAGCTCTTTTGGACGGCATGGCTACCTCACCGGAAGAGAGCGAAGAACTGATCCAGGTCATTCATGATGAGTCTCTACGGATGGGCAGACTGGTTAAAGACTTGCTTGACCTTGCGCGGATGGAAGCTGGACACACGGACATGGTGATGAAGGAAGTTGACCTCGGAGAACTGCTTGAACGTGTATATCGGAAGTTCTCGGTGCGTTCAAAAGAACAGGGAATTCAACTACAATTTAAGTTTGAACAACCAACCATTGAACTTCAACAGGCAGATGAGGATCGACTTGAGCAAGTATTTACGAATTTGCTGGATAATGCGTTCAGACATACGCCTACTGGCAAAAATGTAATGATCTCAGCCGAGCGGGTCACTTATCTTCGTGCTCCATTTGTCAGAGTTTCTGTGAAGGATCAGGGTGTAGGTATCCCTTCATCCGACTTGCCATTTATTTTCGAACGATTCTACAAAGCAGACAAGGCTCGTGTTCGGGGAGAAAGTGTAGGTACGGGGCTTGGTTTAGCGATTGTGAAGAATATTGTTGATGCGCATCAAGGCATGATTACCGTCAATAGTGTGCTTGGCGAAGGAACAGAGTTTATTTTGCAATTTCCTTTGGATTCATCGAAATAGCCTGAATTTCATACAAAAAGTGCGGAAACACCCCCTTATGGAGGGTGTTTTTTTGTTGAAGACTACCGTTTAATCTTGTTCAACGTGGAACATGAATGGTCTTTTTTTGACCAAAAAGAGTGTCCAAGATAATTTTCCTTCCTATGTGACATAAGCTTGAAAAGCAAGCAAGATAGAGGAGGATTGAGTTAAGCATGTCCGATGATCGAAAAAGGGTCAATATTAAAGCTTTTCTGGAAGGCAGATCTTTTAGAGCGGGCTCTCCGTTTATTCCAATAACCACAAGCGAACTGGAGCAGTTTGAATCCATACTGCGTTCATTGGCTGTGGCTATTCCTGCTGCAATCAGTCAGCCGACTTCAGCCAATATACTGTCATTACAGAATGGATTACGCCAGTTACTTACTTTTGTAAATCAATCCGGATTTCGTGCCGGAGTAAAGGCAGAATTACAAGCCGTATTGGAATTAACGATTGCAGGTTCAGAGGTTGTCCCTGTTCCTCTTATTAATCTCGCAGGTAACTTGCAAAACTTACTGGATGACTTGTTAAGTGTGACGCTGCTTCTGGAAGTACCTCCTGCAGAAAAAGATAAACTTGTGGGATTAATTCGATCGATCTCCATATCACTAAGCCGGGCCACGACAACTCTTGGAACTGGAGGGATTACCGGACCAGCCGGTCCACAGGGAGTGCCAGGAGTCCCTGGGGTACCAGGTGTCCCGGGAGTCCCTGGGGTACCAGGGGCCACTGGAACACCCGGAGGAATTGGACCAGTAGGACCGGTTGGCCCAGTTGGTCCACAGGGAGCACAGGGTCCTGCAGGAGCACCTGGTGTTGGCTTGAACAATATTACTGCATATGATCCTGCACTGGGACCAACTTATGCTCAAGGTCAAGTAGTAAGCTACGAGGGTAGTCTTTATGTTGCTAATGTAAACGGTCCCTTGGGTACACCAGGAAGTTCTCCAGACTACACTCTTTTACTGTCGGGTGGAACCAATGGAGCAACGGGAGCAACCGGAGCTGGTTTGACAGGAGCCGTGGCATTTAATGCAGCGCTCGCCCCGGGTTATCCAGCAGGTCAAGTAATTACGTATAACGGTAGTACTTACATTACGAGTGTAGCTGGTCCTCTAGGAACACCGGGATCTTCATCGGATTACACATTAATCGCTGCTGCGGGGGCGACTGGTGTTACTGGAGCCACAGGTGCAGGATTAAGTGGCATCGTGCCATTCGATCCCGCATTAGCACCAACATATCCAGCTGGACAGATCGTCACGTTTGGTGGCAGTACTTACATTACAAATGTCGCTTCGCCAACGGGAACGCCAGGTACTTCGCCAGACTATACATTGCTTGCAGGTGCAGGACCTACAGGTGCATCAGGTGTAACGGGAGCAACCGGGGCGGGATTGACAGGCCTAGTGCCATTTGATCCAGCCGTAGCCCCAACGTATCCAGCGGGTCAAGTTGTAACGTTTAACGGTAGTACGTATATTGCGAATGTGGCATCGCCAACCGGAACGCCGGGCACATCACCGGATTACACATTGCTAGCGGGCGCAGGAGCAACGGGAGTTACAGGAGCAACCGGCATTGGTGGAACGGGAAGTACCGGAGCTACAGGAGCATCGGGCGTAACAGGAGCGACCGGCGTAGGTTTAAGTGGTATCGTACCATTCGATCCAGCCGTAGCCCCAACGTATCCAGCGGGTCAAGTCGTAACGTTCAACGGCAGTACGTATATCGCGAATGTGGCATCGCCAACCGGAACGCCGGGGACTTCACCGGATTACACATTGCTAGCGGGCGCAGGAGCAACGGGAGTTACAGGAGCAACCGGCATTGGTGGAACGGGAAGTACCGGAGCTACAGGAGCATCAGGTGTAACGGGAGCGACCGGCGTAGGTTTGAGTGGTATCGTACCATTCGATCCAACCGTAGCCCCAACGTATCCAGCGGGTCAAGTTGTAACGTTCAACGGCAGTACGTATATTGCGAATGTGGCATCACCAACGGGGACGCCGGGGACTTCACCAGATTACACGTTGATCGCTGGAGCAGGAGTAACGGGTGTGACGGGTGCAACTGGAGTTGGAGTAACCGGAAGCACCGGAGCATCGGGCGTAACAGGAGCGACAGGCGTAGGTTTGAGTGGTATCGTACCATTCGATCCAGCCGTAGCTCCAACGTATCCAGCGGGTCAAGTCGTAACGTTCAACGGCAGTACGTATATCTCGAATGTGGCGTCACCAACGGGAACGCCGGGGACTTCACCGGATTACACGTTGATCGCTGGAGCAGGAGCAACGGGTGTGACGGGTGCAACTGGCGTTGGAGTAACAGGAAGTTCCGGAGTCACAGGAGCATCGGGCGTAACAGGAGCGACCGGCGTAGGTTTAAGTGGTATCGTACCATTCGATCCAGCCGTAGCCCCAACGTATCCAGCGGGTCAAGTTGTAACGTTTAACGGTAGTACGTATATCGCGAATGTGGCGTCACCAACAGGAACGCCGGGCACATCGCCGGATTACACATTGCTTGCGGGCGCAGGAGCAACGGGAGTTACAGGAGCAACCGGCATTGGTGGAACGGGAAGTACTGGAGCTACAGGAGCATCGGGCGTAACAGGAGCGACAGGCGTAGGTTTAAGTGGTATCGTACCATTTGATCCGGCCGTAGCCCCGACGTATCCAGCTGGCCAGGTTGTAACGTTCAACGGCAGTACGTATATTGCGAATGTAGCATCACCAACGGGAACGCCGGGGACTTCACCAGATTACACGTTGATCGCTGGAGCAGGCGCAACGGGTGTGACGGGTGCAACTGGAGTTGGAGTGACAGGAAGTTCCGGTGAAACAGGAGCGACTGGTCTTACAGGGTTAACCGGGGCGACTGGAATTACAGGAGCCACGGGACTAAGCGTAACGGGATCAACCGGGGCAACTGGTGAAACAGGAGCGACTGGTCTTGTAGGGTTGACTGGGGCGACGGGGATCACAGGAGCCACAGGAGTAAGTGTAACAGGTAGTACTGGAGCTACAGGTGAAACAGGAGCGACAGGCCCTGCAGGGTTGACTGGGGCGACGGGGATCACAGGAGCCACAGGAGTAAGTGTAACAGGCAGTACTGGTGCTACAGGCGAAACAGGAGCAACAGGCGTAACGGGATTGACTGGAGCAACGGGAATAAGCGTAACCGGAGCAACGGGAGTCGGCATAACAGGAAGTACTGGAGTAACTGGTGTCACGGGTGAAACCGGAGCCACAGGTATAACAGGAGCAACGGGAGTCGGCGTAACGGGAAGTACTGGAGTAACTGGTGTCACGGGTGAAACCGGAGCGACAGGTATAACAGGAGCCACGGGAGTTGGAGTAACGGGAAGTACTGGAGTAACTGGTGCGACTGGTGAAACCGGAGCGACAGGTATAACTGGAGCAACGGGAGTCGGCGTAACGGGAAGTACCGGGGCAACTGGTGCGACGGGGGAAACCGGAGCCACAGGTATAACTGGAACCACAGGAGTCGGCATAACGGGAAGTACGGGAGCAACAGGTGCAACTGGGGGAACAGGAGCCACAGGTGTAACCGGAGGCACGGGAGTCGGCGTAACGGGAAGTACTGGAGTTACTGGTGCGACGGGGGAAACCGGAGCCACAGGTATAACTGGAGCAACGGGAGTCGGCGTAACAGGAAGTACCGGAGTTACTGGTGTCACTGGGGTAACAGGAGCGACAGGTATAACCGGAGCCACAGGTATAACGGGGGCAACGGGAGTCGGCGTAACAGGAAGTACTGGAGTAACTGGTGCGACTGGTGAAACCGGAGCGACAGGTATAACTGGAGCAACGGGAGTCGGCGTAACGGGAAGTACCGGGGCAACTGGTGCGACGGGGGAAACCGGAGCCACAGGTATAACTGGAACCACAGGAGTCGGCATAACGGGAAGTACGGGAGCAACAGGTGCAACTGGGGGAACAGGAGCCACAGGTGTAACCGGAGGCACGGGAGTCGGCGTAACGGGAAGTACTGGAGTTACTGGTGCGACGGGGGAAACCGGAGCCACAGGTATAACTGGAGCAACGGGAGTCGGCGTAACAGGAAGTACCGGAGTTACTGGTGTCACTGGGGTAACAGGAGCGACAGGTATAACCGGAGCCACAGGTATAACGGGGGCAACGGGAGTCGGCGTAACAGGAAGTACTGGAGTAACTGGTGCGACTGGTGAAACCGGAGCGACAGGTATAACCGGAGCAACGGGAGTCGGCGTAACGGGAAGTACTGGAGCAACTGGTGCGACTGGTGGAACAGGAGCGACAGGTGTAACCGGAGCAACTGGTGTTACTGGGGAAACCGGAGCGACAGGTATAACCGGAGCAACGGGAGTCGGCGTAACGGGAAGCACCGGAGCAACTGGTGCGACTGGTGGAACAGGAGCCACTGGTGCAACCGGAACATCTGTAACATCTAACTCGGCTTTTGCTGAGAACACTAATGGTACGATTGTTGTAATATTGGGTGGTACACTCGTTCCATTACCGAATAACCAAAATATTGGCACAGGTATAACCGTCAATGGGACAAATGACACTTTCACGTTAACCAATGCAGGTCGTTATTATATCTCATATAAAATAAATCTGACAGCTGCACTTGCTATCCAATCTCGGGTTTTACTTAACGGTACAGCAATTCCAGCGAGTGTAGTATCTCCAGCACTTTCTCTCAGCCAGCTGCAGTCTGACTTTATGGTTACCGTTACCGCTGGTTCTACAATACAGTTACAATTATTCGGGCTTGTTGGCGCAGCCGTTCTGTCTCCTCCGGGGTCTACACTAAACATTATTCAGTTAAGTTAATAGTTCGATTACGTATTAAGACTATTTCCATTGACCAAAAGAAGCGGAGTTCATATGGGGTTGAGGGGCACCCCTTTTCCAATTCCACAAATATTTTGTTTGCAAACTTCTTCACCGATATTTCAACGGGTACACGAAAAAAGACGGGACCACGAGGGGCCCGTCTTTCCTTTTACATATAGGAATATATTTGATTATTCCAGAACAATTTCAACAGCAGTATTGATTTCAGGCAGCGCAGCAAGCTGCACAAGCACATCTTTTGGAACAGCTTTATCTACGGTCAGAATCATGATCGCTGCACCACCAATAATTTTACGTCCAACCTGCATGGATGCGATGTTGACATCGTTTTGTCCAAGCAGGGTTCCTACACGTCCGATAATACCTGGTTTATCGTTATGGGAGATCAAAATTTGATGACTTTCCGGTGCGATATCTACCGGGAATTTGTCCAGACGAACGATACGCTCTCCATAACCTGCAAGTAATGTACCTGCTACACGACGTTCCTCAGCATCCTGAGTTGTAACCAATGTTACGGTAATCAGGTTAGTAAATCCTTTAGTTGCTGAGGTCTGGCTTACAACCACATTCAGATCACGGATTTTGGCCAGATGCATGGAGTTAACGATGTTGGCTTCCCCACCCAAATGTCTGGCGAGAATCCCTTTCACAATGTAACGAGTGAGAGGAGAAGTATCTACTTCAGAAAGTTCACCAGCATAGTCGATCCGAATCTCCTGCACTGCATTTTGTGTAATCTGTGCTGCAAAACTACCCAACGTTTCACCCAGTTTGAAATACGGCTGCAATTTGTTCATCACGGTTGGTGCAACAGCCGGCATGTTAACCGCGTTTTTAAACGGTTCGTTACGCAAAATGTGAAGTACCTGTTCCGACACATCGATAGCCACGTTCTCTTGTGCTTCTACTGTGGACGCACCAAGGTGAGGCGTAACGATAATGCTTGGGTGATTCAGGAACGGGTGATCAGCGGCTGGCGGCTCGCTTTCGAATACGTCAAATGCTGCTCCAGCAACAATACCTTGATCGATGGCTTCGACAAGTGCCATCTCATCTACAACTCCACCACGAGCACAGTTGATGATACGCATGCCTTTTTTCATCACTTCGAATTGTGGACGTGAAATCATATGCCGTGTTTCCGGTGTTAATGGCGTGTGTACGGTCATGAAGTCCGCATTGCGAATGATATCATCTACACTAGCCAACTTCACTTGCAGCTTCTCGGCACGCTCCTCCGTGAGGAACGGGTCGTAAGCAAGAATGTCCATTCCGAATGCTTTGGCGCGCTTGGCAACTTCACTACCGATCCGTCCCATACCCAGTACACCGAGCGTTTTATTTCTTAATTCCACACCCAGGAAGGTTTTACGATCCCACGTACCCTGAATAGTCTTGGCATATGCCTGAGGAATGTGTCGTGCCAATGCCATCATCATGGCAAACGTATGCTCACAGGTTGTGATGGTATTGCCATCAGGTGCATTAATAACGATGATACCGCGCTGTGTAGCAGCTTCCAGATCAATGTTATCTACACCAACACCTGCACGTCCGATCACCTTAAGGTTGGTACCAGCCGTCATAATACGATCTGTAACACGAGTCTGGCTGCGAACCAAGAGGGCATCATAATCACCAATAATGGCAACAAGTTCATCTTCACTAAGACCGGTTTTCTTCTCAACAACAACATCATTTGCATCCACCAGTTGCTGGATACCCAGATCACTGATTGGGTCCGACACTAACACTTTGTACATGGTTTCTTCCTCCTTAGGTATGTGTATCTATATCGTCAAGGTCTGACCTCAGCGAAGAGGTATTCCTTAAAACCAGATTGATTCTTCCGCCCAACAACGCGGTGTCGCAACAGAGGGGGAAGGTGAAACAAATAGAGTGATCCCACAGATATCCTTTAAAATAAATCAAAAAACTCTCAATCCACATACTGCTTGCGCAATAAGGGACGAGAGTTGTCGTGGTACCACCCTAATTCACCGCCGTTTCGCAACGACAGTCTTAGCGGTCAATGAAGACCGAAGAGGATAACGGGTCTAAACCGATTGCACCTACTCCAATTTCAATGCAATAACTCAGGAGCGCTCAAGACCATTTGCCTGCCACCGATTCACACCTACCATCGGCTCTCTGTAAGACGAAGCAACGTCTTTTTTCCATCATCGTGTTTAACGTGACTAATTTTTTCATAATGTATCATGGCTGACATGAGCATGTCAATAGGCTTAAATGTTTTAAATTGTTTTGCAGATGTTTTGCGGTTCATACATAAACAAAGCCATTATAAGCAATACAATAGTTACTGAACATACTACAAGAAGATGAAATATGTGCTGTTTGATGAATCGGATTTTACTGCTTTAATGAAGTAATGACACGGACACAAAACCAGGACTTGGGGCAGGCCTTGAACCTATTTGGTTTTTTGGCTATCATTTAGTATACTATCCGATTGGACAACGTAATTGTTATCCATCAAATTTAACTCAAGAGGACAGACGCATCCGATGAAAAAATTCAAGTTTCCCAAGTTCAAGATTCAGAAGGCTGAGCCACAGCAGCTTACCGAGCGTTTGCTTTTAATCAATCTATACTTTACACAAGGTCTGACACTGATTATCGGAGTTGTGTGGATCTTATTGCAGAAACGAAACTTGTTAGATGTACTCGCATGGCCTGACAATTACCAATTTATATGGTGGGGTCTTGGTCTTGCAGGCGTTATGCTTGTTATGGACTTGGTACTGTCGTATGTTATACCTCAGGAAAGCATGGATGACGGTGGAATTAACGATATGCTGTTCCGTGGGCGTCCGATCTGGCACATTGTATGTATAGCAGCCATTGTTGCTGTGTGTGAGGAATTATTATTCCGTGGAGCCATCCAACATGCCATCGGTCCTTACTGGACAAGTATTTTATTTGCAGTTATCCATATTCGTTATTTGCGCCACTGGATTCCAACAGGCTGGGTGTTTGTCTCAAGTTATGGATTGGGTTGGATTTACTTGCAGTCCGGCACATTATGGGCGCCTATACTATGTCACTTTATTATTGATTTGGTGTCCGGATTAGCGATACGTTTTCGGAGGGGATCATGAATCAGCCATTAAGTAGAATGAAGACATATGGCAGTCAGCGCCATCGTCAATCGGATAAAAAAGAGAAATCCGAGCGTCAGGTGGCTTCTCAAGTAAGCATCGTTGCTGAAACGGCAGCAGCTGCTGAGGTTGGCGGAATCACACCAATTACTTCCGTTTCTTTACCTAGATCACAGCGCAAGCCTTATACAGAAAAACTGGAAAGTCCAGTACTTCCTCAAAGGGCACCATCACGCTCCAAAAAAACGCCAAATTCAACGGAAGAATCGATCCCCGAAGCGGGTTCGCTTCCTACACGGACAGAATTACATCCTTCACGTCGGCTAAAATTGAGCAAAAGGTTTGTCAATTCACTCATTTTTATTTTTGTCATGTTAACGATTAGTCTGGTTTGGTGGGGGGTTGAAGGGGCACCCCCTCTGAATACGTTCCTTCCCTTGCCGTGGTAGTACTGTTAATCGCAGGTTTAATCATTTTGATAGGAGTTTTACTACTTTTTCATATGTGGAGTGAAGCCCATATTCATCAAATGATTGAAGAAGAGGTTGAAGTACCTCATCTGCCAACATCCTTTGACGGGGCTATGATTTTGTATGTATCCGACACGCACAAGCGCAAACTGAAGCAGAAGGATCTGGAATACGTTAAAAACAAGGTGGACTGGGTTCTCATCGGCGGGGATGTTGCGGAAAAAGGAATCTCATGGTCTTTGGTTAGACATAACATGAAAATTTTATCGAACATTGCTCCTTCATTTACGGTGTATGGCAACCATGACAAGAGGGCAGGTACCGCTCAACTTGCGCGAATCCTTCGGGAATCGGACGTTAAGCTCCTTCAGGATGATGTGGAATATCTACAAAGGGGCAACGACAGATTGAGCCTGATCGGCATAGACTATCGTTCCAAACAGGGCGATGTATTACTACAGCAGATCGGTAACCGTTTTTGCAAAATTGCTATCGTTCATGATCCTTTGCAGGCCCTTCGCTTGCAAGAAAATGCAGATCTTATTTTAAGCGGTCATACACATGGCGGACAATTGGTTTTACCATTTTTCGGACCTTTGTTCCTGAGCAAAGCGTATCATCCCGTATCGAACGGGTGGTACTCCCTGAAGCGAAGTCCGGAGGGCGTTCACCAAGAAGGCAAAATGCTTGTTAGCAGAGGATACGGTACTAATCATCTTCCTCTCCGACTAGGTTGTCCTGCGGAGATGCATATCATCACGTTAAGAGTGCCCGCGGAAAAAGCACTCACAGAGAAACAGCCTTGATCCATTGGATCAAGGCTGTTTTATTTTAATGTGCAAAATTACAATTTAACGAGCTTACAATTCAATTGCACGGGGATCAACAAAGGAATAACCTTTCTTTTCGAGCTTGGTCAGCAACTCATCCAATGCTTCAACCGTCCATGGCAACTCGTGCATCAAAATATTGCTTCCGGGATTTAACTGGTCCAGTACATTTTGAATGACTTTTTCCGGTTTGTCTTTGGTGCTTTTATCCCAATCGAGGGAACCATTAGACCATGTCATATATAACATGCCATTTTTCTTCACAGCAGCCTTCAGTGCATCATTCCCCGAACCAAAAGGTGGACGGAAGAATTGCGGTTCCTCACCAATGGTATCCTTCACTATTTTTTGGACATCTGTAACCTGTTTTGCCGCCTCAGCGTTGGACATTTTTTGGAGATCCTCGTGATCCCAGGCATGATTGCCTACAATCTGACCCCGTTCATGTATGAGTTTGAGCAATTCCGGATGGCTTTTTACCCGATATCCATTGACGAAAAATATCGCTTTAGCGTTATGTTTATCTAAAGTGTCGATCAGTGAAGTAATCATTTTTTCTTCTTTGGGTCCATCATCAAAAGTTAACAAGACCACTTTGTTTGGGCTCGCTTCATCGTTTGGTTTAATATAATAATTTTGATTCATATGATACGTCTTTTCCACTTTCTCTTCTGTAGAAACCTTCTCCGAAGATTCAGGTTCTTCTTCTGTCGCAGTTGAATCTTCCGTTGAAGGCTCGGGCACACCAGTTCGGGGTTCTTCTGTTTCAGTTGGGTTAGAGTTACCTTGCTCTTCTTGAACCGTGGTAGTTGATTCGCCCGCTGGTACGGAATTATCAGATGTTTTTTCTTCCGCTGTCCCACAAGCTGACAGCAGCAAACTTGCAGCAATGATCAATGCGGCGGTATGTCTGAACATGATTTCAACTCGCTTTCCTGTATTTATACGGAATGAGATCGCTCACTCCCGCAAACACTAAACATGATTTTAACACTTGAAGGAGGTTGGTGTAATGAAGACGTCATCCTTTTTTTGGGGTCTTGTCATTGGTGTTGCTGCAAGTTCATGGCTGTCCAAAGGCAAATTGCCCATGATGTCATCGGGTTCATCAAGAAATATGATGGATCAGGCAAAACATAAGATGATGGAAATGACTTTCCCGGGTATGGACGGGTTCACAAGCAAGCAAAATCAACATGGTGAATCTCACAAAAATCCGGCAGCAAAGACCGCAAGAGCAATTACACCGCAGGAAAAAGAAGCGAATATGAGCATGCTCAAAGATTTTATTCGCACCAATCCCGATGTGAAGCATGAAGTTGAGCAAATTTTAAGTCAAACAAACACAACAGTACCGGGTTTATAAACCAAAACCTCCAATTAGAATCATCCACAGTCTGGATTGGCTGTGGAATGATTCTTTTTTTGTCGATTTTACTTCGTGCATTTAGAGGTATAAAATGATAACATAACTACATAGATTTATTTTCAGCACATATTGTTTTGTGCTTCATAATCTGTTATAAGACTTGCTTATAAAGGGGAGATCCTGTATGAAAATAGAACGACTAAGTCACGATAAGATACGGATTTTCCTGACCTTTGACGATCTGAGCGAGCGCGGAATACAAAAAGAAGATATGTGGCAGGAAATACCTAAGGTTCATGAACTGTTCACTGAAATGATGGACCAGGCCTATTCCGAACTTGGATTTGATGCCACAGGTCCACTTGCTGTCGAAGTATTCGCACTTCCCGCTCAAGGGATGGTTGTCATTGTCACACGTGGAAAATATGATCCGCAACAATATGGTTCAGGTCATGAAGATGATCTTCCTGAAGAAGTATATGAAATGGAAGTTACACTCGAGCAAAGCGATTCCATCGTTTATGCATTCAAGGACTTTGAAGTGCTCATTGAAGCTGCACATATGTTGCGTCAGCATGTTACGGATGCTGGGAGACTTTATTCTTATAAAGACAAGTGGTTCTTGCATTTTGAGCCAGATGAGGTAGATTCCACCAAACATGCGGCATTGATTGCTTTGCTTGCTGAATTTGGTGAAGGCTCCTCAATGACTCCGGCAGTTATGGAAGAGTATGGTAAGGTTGTTATTCCTGCACAAGCGATTGATGTTATCTGCACCCACTTCAAACGCCAGGATTAATCTCTAGTTGTAATCGCGTCTTTAGTCAGAGGAGGGAATTTCGGTGCTTTTGTTTTCGGTCTTAGCGGCAGCAGTTGCTCCGGGTCTCGCCTTGTTAACATACTTTTACCTGAAAGACCGTTATGATTACGAGCCACTTCATATGGTATTGCGGGTTTTCCTCATGGGGATTCTGATGGTACTGCCTGTGATGATCATTCAGCGTGGCATGATGATGTGGCTCGGGGATAATCCTTATCTTGAGGCCATTCTGATCTCAGGTGGTGTGGAAGAATTCGTCAAATGGTTCGTACTTTATCATATCATCTATAATCACACCGAATTTGATGAACCGTATGATGGGATCTTATATGCAGTTGCTGTTTCACTTGGATTTGCCACTGTTGAGAATGTGTTGTATGCCTTTGCGGGGAATGCATCCGTCTCAGCCATGTTCCTTCGGGCACTGCTCCCTGTTTCAGGGCACGCTATGTTCGCGGTAATCATGGGTTATTACATGGGGAAAGCTAAGTTTATCGGTGGTAAGAAAAAGCGGTGGTACCTGGTTCTTTCTCTGGTGTTACCTTTTTTCTGGCATGCATTGTACGATGTCATCATGAACACCATGGTGAATCATTGGTTGTGGTTTATAGCGCCGCTAATGGCGGGCCTGTGGTATGGGGCAATGGGTAAAATCACACGAGCTAATAACCGTTCTCCTTTTCGTTTTGTGAAGCGGGAGGAAGAGGTTAAATTATAAAAATACGGACACACTGGTGGACATAAAGCGCATATTGCGCCTATGGCTCCGGTGTGTTTTTATTTTTACGGATAAACTCCCGGGGAATGACCAACAGAAACGGAGATCGTTGTGATGAGAATTAAAATTAAAATCAGATGCAAACAATGCGGTGAACGATTTACATTACGAGGCAAGAAAGAGCGGGGCCGGATTGAGACGGGATTCAAGCAGTGCCTTTGTGATAACAGAGACCAGTTCGAAATTGAAGAAGAGGGCATGGCAACTGGGGTCCAGCTCAATTAAAAGGAGAACCAAAACGATACTTTAGCAGCCTGCTTGTGTAAGGACTGGAAATCGCATGCATAAGAGATCTTTCTTCGATCCACAATAGAGGTAGTGGTTTAGAAGAAAGGAGACTCTACCGATGTATAAACGATTAAGTTCAGTTATGTTTCCGATATTTGCGGTTCTGCTGGTCGGTGCGCTCGTGTGGGGCTATCAGGAGAATCAGGAGAAGAATGCAATTCTGATCAAGGCAGAGAACCAATATCAGCGTGCCTTTCACGATTTATCTTTTCATATGGACAAATTGCATTCGGAGATTGGTAACACCTTAGCGGTTCACTCTACTTCACAGGGGATGCATCGCAAAGGTCTGATGAATGTATGGCGACTCACCAGTGAAGCGCAGAATGAGATCAACCAACTGCCACTCACCATGCTGCCATTTAACGAGACAGAGGAGTTTCTCTCACGTATTTCCAACTTTGCCTATCGGGCGTCGATGCGTGACTTGACGAACGAACCACTAAGTGAGAAGGAAATGGGCAACCTGAAAAAGCTGTATCAGAATTCATCCGAGATTACCAAGAATCTGCAGGATGTGCAGCAGAAAGTCCTGACGGACCGATTGCGCTGGATGGATGCGGAGACTGCCATGGCAACGCAAGAGCAAACCATGGACAATACGATCGTTGATGGATTTCGTACGGTGAACAAAAAGGTACAGGAATACCCGGAGCTTGATTGGGGTCCTTCCGTATCCAATATCTATGCCAAACGATCAGTCAAGAAACTGGACGGCTTGCCGGTGACCAAAGAACAGATTCAGAGCAAGGCTGCAAAATTCTCTGATGCGGATAGTAGCAAAATCCAAGTGCAGGAGAACGGTAAAGGGACAGACTGGGAGTCGTATACTGCCACGATTGATCATGCCAAGAATGGCAAACTGATGATGGATTTCACGCGTAATGGCGGAATGCTGATCTCTTACAGTGATACGCGTCCAATCGGAACCAAAAAAGTATCTCGTCAGAATGCCATGGCTAAAGCAGATCAATTTCTAATGAACAAAGGTTATAAGGATATGAAGGCTGTAAACTACGATGAATATGGTAACCTGGGTAACCTTACTTATGTGCGCAAGCAAGGGGACACGTTGATCTATCCCGAGAAAATGTCAGTTCGTGTAGGTTTGGATACAGGCGAAGTTACCGGCTTCCAGGCGAGTGACTTTGTCTACGAACATAATGACAAGCGCAAAATTCCGAAAGCAACTCTTACAGAGCAACAGGCGCGGAAAAAGCTTAATTCGGAGTTCGAAGAAAATTATGTTCGCAAATCCCTGATTGAGAATGATTACAGCAAAGAAGTATTGTGTTATGAATTCGGAGGGAAAATTAACGGTTCCCGTTACCGGATATACATTAATGCGAATACAGGATTAGAAGAAGCGGTTGAAGAGATCAAACCGGTCAATGCAACCTCATAAAAAGATGGATAATCTCAATTTGAAGTTGAGCGATTAACTGCGGCAGACCACAATGTGGTCTGTTTTTTTCTTGTTCAATGTGAGAAAGGTCATGGTATAATAGTCCTTGTACATACGAAGATAAATACATAAAGTGGCGGTGAACAGCTTGTTTCCTAAAATAAATGAAATTTTATACATCCAGATTGCTTCTGCAGATGAAAAAGAGGAACACAAAGAGTACAAATCACGCATTGCAGATATGGATGACAGCAGTTTTCTGATTGAGGTCCCGATGCAACAAGGAACCAGCCGTCTGAAAAGGCTCTTTTTCGGAGAGGAATTGTCCATTTCATATATTACGGAGGATGGGGTCCGGCATTATTTTAATACCTATGTCACGGGATTTGAGGAAGATGTGGTCCGTCTTGTCCGTATCCGCAAACCGCTACCTAGCGATATATCCAAAATACAACGGCGCAGCTTTCTTCGTGTTCATGCAAACCTCGAATTGGCCATCCAGAGTGAAGATCTGACCCGTGCCGTCGGATTGACTGAAGATATTGGTGGCGGTGGATTGTCCATCTACGGCGAAACAGGTTTTTCAATAGCTGAAGGTCAAAAACTGAAATGCTGGTTGCTGGTTCCCTACCGGAATTCAACCATTGAACATGTGAATTTTGAAGCTGAAGTTGTGCGGATCAAAACCCTGGAAACCGGCAGACAGCTGTGCATGCTGAAATTTGTGCAGATTTCAGATTCGGAGCGCCAAAAAATTATCAAGTTTTGTTTCGAACGGCAACTTGACTATCGCACGAAATAGGAATGTTGTGGCATAAAGAGAGGGAACTGCGGGTACCGTAATGAAAAAAACGGAGGTATTGCCTTGAATCATCGTCATGCAACCCGCAGATATGAACGACTTTATTATGTTTTCTCCAGGCGAATGGAACGAAAGGTTACGATTCTGATTACAGCCCTTCTAATCCTGCTTGTGGTATATCAATTGCTGCTGTTGGTGCCCGACTTCAAAAAGAATTTGACCACCATTGGCCGCTTGGAAGGAACTCCAATTGAAGTGCAAACGATGAATGATTACAAACGTCGTTGATTTGTCTGTTTTTGCATCCATGTGTAGAGTGTGGTATAATTTTCACGATGCAGGCAATGCCTGTTTTTTTATTGAGGTTTATCGTTTGAGGAGGAATGCCCCGTTGGCAAGCCAGAACACATCAGAGAACGGGAAAATGAACGTTGCAATTGACGGACCTGCCGGTGCCGGGAAAAGCACGGTGGCCCGATTGGTTGCAGAGGCGCTCGCGTATGTATACGTCGACACAGGCGCAATGTACCGTGCGGTAACCTTGCACATGCTTCGGAATGATATTGCGCCGGAAGAAGTGACACAGGTACTTCAGGAAGCCCAAAAGCTGGTCATTGATTTACAACCGGATCCCGACGGACAGAAAGTGTTCTGTAATGGGGAAGAAGTAACCTCGGAAATCCGCTCCCGTGAAGTGACGGGAATCGTGTCCCGATATGCGCAAATCGAGGGGCTGCGTACGCAATTAGTGGATACTCAGCGGCAAATGGCTTTGCGCAAGGGCGTCGTCATGGATGGACGCGATATCGGAACGACAGTATTGCCCGATGCGGAAGTGAAAATCTTCATGACTGCCAGTGTCGAAGAGCGTGCACTTCGCCGCTTCAAAGAACTGGACCCCTCTGAAGGACTGACGTTGCAACAGCTGGAGCGAGATATTGCCACCCGTGACAGATTGGATGAGAATCGGGAAATTTCCCCATTGCGTTGTGCTGAGGATGCTATCGTCCTTGATACAACGGAGATGAACATCCATGAAGTGGTTGACAAAATCGTATCTTATTGCACAATGGTCAGAGGAGAGATCGGTCTATGATTTACACATTTTGCAGCACATTACTGCGGATCATTTATACCATTCTTTTCCGCTTGGAGGCCGTTGGACGGGAGAATATTCCGAAAGAAGGCGGCGTACTTTTATGTTCCAATCATATTAGTAACTTCGATCCTCCAACCGTTGGTATCAAAATTCGCCGTCAGGTGCGTTTCATGGCCAAAAGCGAATTGTTTGAAATTCCGGTACTCGGCCGAATTATTAAAGCCGTGGGCGCTTTCCCCGTTAAACGTGGAGGTGTCAGCAAGGAATCCATCAAAACCTCACTCAATATTTTGCGTGATGGTCAAGTGCTTGGAATCTTCCCCTCGGGAAGCCGTCACAATGATGGAGGTATCGGCAAAAAAGGGGCAGCGAGTTTTGCTCTCCGCAGTGGCGCTACAGTTATTCCTACTGCTATTATCGGTAACTACAAAGTTTTTCGTAAGATGAAAGTTGTATATGGAGCACCAGTAAGTTTGGACGAGTTCAAGGAAGACCCATCTGGAGAAGCTCTGGAGAAGGCGACTGAAAAGATTATGTCCAAGATTAACGAAATGGTGCAAACGGGCGTGCCAAGCAAGTAGTGGCTTCGTCGGTAGCTGAGTGCATGTTTCCATATTTTTGAGGGAGACTAAAGCTTGAGCACTCAGTGATGAAAGTGTTTTGAACTCTGCTACAGGCAGGTTTGAATATAATGGGGTTTTTGAATTGAGGAGGGTATTTGACATGTCGGAAGAAATGAAAAATCAAGAAGCAACCCAAGATGAGTTGGATCAATTCGTTTCCTTGAAAAAAGGAGATACCGTAAAAGGAACCATCGTCAAATTGGAAGATAACCAAGCCTATGTGAGCATTGGATATAAATATGACGGTGTCATTCCAATTCGTGAACTGTCTTCATTACATGTTGACAGCGCGTCTGACGCAGTAGAAGTTGGACAAGAAGTTGAAGCTAAAGTTCTTAGCATCGACGACGAGAAAGAAAAACTCGTTCTGTCCAAACGTGCAATCGACAGCGAAAACGCATGGGATCAATTGCAAAAGCATTTTGAAGACCAAGACGTATTCGAAGTTGTTGTAGGTGATGTTGTTAAAGGCGGTCTGGTAGCAGACGTGGGCGTACGTGGATTTATCCCGGCTTCCATGGTTGAACGCCATTTCGTTGAAGACTTCAGCGACTACAAAGGACGCACACTGCGTGTTAAAGTGAAAGAGATCGACCGTGAGAACAACAAAGTGATCCTTTCCCAAAAAGACGTACTGGAGCAAGAATTCGAAGCAAACAAAGCTACAGTAATGGCTGGTTTGCAAGAAGGTCAAGTGATCGAAGGTACAGTACAACGTTTGACTCAATTCGGTGCATTCGTTGATGTGGGCGGAGTTGACGGTTTGGTTCACGTATCCGAGCTGGCTTGGACACACGTTGAAAAACCATCCGACGTTCTGTCTGAAGGTGACAAAGTTAGTGTGAAAGTGCTGAAAGTTGACCCTGAAAAAGGCAAAATCAGCCTGAGCATGAAAGCTGTTCAACCAGGTCCTTGGGAAACAGCAAGCGAAAAATTCAATTCCAGCGATATCGTAACAGGTGTTGTAAAACGTCTGGTTGACTTCGGTGCATTTGTTGAAATCGCTCCTGGTGTTGAGGGACTTGTGCATATTTCGCAAATCTCCCACAAACACATCGGCACTCCACATGAAGTGCTGAAAGAAGGACAAGAAGTTCAAGTTAAAATCTTGGACATGAACCCTTCTGAGCAACGTGTAAGCTTGAGCATCAAAGAAACAGAAGAAGCTCCAGCTCAACCACAAAAATCAGAAAGACCTGCAAGAAACAACGCTCCGCGTGAAGAAATCAACAATCCAAACGTTTCCTTGAACAATCAAGGTATGAGCACTACGCTCGGCGAACTGTTTGGTGACAAACTCAGCAAATTCAAATAAGTTAACAATGCATGGTTCTAAGTTATATACTGCATATTTTGCTGAATAACAAAAGCAAGATCGGCGAGCCCCAGGCGGGTTCGCCGATTGTTTTTATTGCGATTAATTTGGCATGAAACGTTAGCCAAGACATATCTTTTTTGCTATGATGAGTATCGTAAGTATGGACAGGAGGAGTGGAATGTATGGCAAGACCCGTTGTGGCAATTGTCGGACGACCGAACGTGGGTAAATCCACCATTTTCAATCGGATCATCGGCGACAGACTGGCCATTGTGGAAGACAAGCCGGGCATTACCCGTGACCGCATATATGGAATCGGTGAATGGAACGGTAAACCATTTAGTATTATTGATACAGGTGGTATCGAAATTGATGGTGAAGATGTAATTTTAAAATCGATTCGGATGCAAGCAGAGCTCGCTATTGAAGAAGCGGATGTTATTGTATTCATGTGTGATGCAAAAGCAGGTATTACACAATCGGATGAAGAGGTAGCAGAGATGCTCTACCGCTCAGGCAAGCCTATTGTTGTAGCCGTTAACAAAGTGGATAATATCGGACGAAGTGAGCTCATTTATGAGTTTTATGGATTTGGTTTCGGTGATCCCATCGGCGTATCCGGAAGTCACGGTACAGGTGTAGGTGATTTGCTTGATGCAATTGTGGAGAAGTTGCCAGAACTTGAGGAAGAGACTTACGATGAAGATGTTATTCGTGTAGCTCTGATTGGACGTCCTAATGTGGGTAAATCTTCACTGGTGAACGCGATTTTGGGAGAAGAGCGTGTCATTGTAAGTGATGTGGCTGGAACGACCCGGGATGCAATTGATACACCTTTTGAAAAAGACGGCCAACGTTACGTGCTGATTGATACAGCAGGTATGCGTAAGCGTGGTAAAGTATATGAAACAACTGAGAAATACAGTGTAATGCGTGCCATGCGTGCGATTGAGCGTGCAGATGTTGTTCTGATTGTCATTAATGGCGAAGAAGGCATTATTGAACAGGACAAGCATATCGCAGGCTATGCATTCGAAGCTGGTAAAGCGTCACTGTTTGTTGTGAACAAATGGGACGTGGTAGAGAAGCATGACAAAACGATGAAAGAGTTTGAGAGAAAAATTCGGGATCACTTCCTGTTTATGACTTATGCTCCGGTTGTATTCTTGTCAGCCCTCACAAAACAACGCTTACAAAAACTGTTGCCGGTAGTGCAACGTGTAGCAGAGCAACACTCGTTACGTGTGCAGACACATCTGCTTAACGATGTGGTGTCTGATGCGGTTGCGATTAATCCTCCGCCAACGGATAAAGGACGGAGAATGAGAATTAACTATGTGACTCAGGTTGCAGTTAAACCGCCGACCATGGTTATTTTTGTGAACGACCCTGAGTTGATGCACTTCTCATATGAGCGCTATCTGGAGAATAAAATCCGTGCGGCGTTTGATTTCGAAGGAACACCAATTCGCATATTTACTCGGAAGAAGTCCGACGAAAGTTAGGGGAGAAGTGTGTGATTTTACAAATCGCAGCGATTGTACTGAGTTATCTACTCGGTTCGATCAGCTTTAGTGTCCTCCTTGCCAAAGCGATACGGGGGATCGATATTCGTCAGCACGGAAGCGGAAACGCGGGAGCTACCAATACGTTGCGTATTTTGGGTAAAGGACCGGCAATTGCTGTTCTGTTACTTGATGTACTTAAGGGTGTTGCAGCTGTATGGATAGGAATCT
The DNA here is from genome assembly GCF_038004645.1 of Paenibacillus sp. FSL M8-0212. NCBI lineage: Bacteria > Bacillati > Bacillota > Bacilli > Caryophanales > Paenibacillaceae > Paenibacillus > Paenibacillus sp. FSL M8-0212. Next base: position 5,082,721 of record NZ_JBBORP010000001.1, read on the forward strand.
GGCTGAGTGACGGATCTGCCTGGATTCCTGCACTCAGTGGTATAGCAGCCATTGCAGGACATAACTGGCCGCTTTACTTCCATTTTCGTGGAGGAAAAGGCATTGCCACAGCCATTGGTGTTCTGGTGAGTCTTGCTTTCCTACCTGCGTTATGTGCTGGGGTGATCGCCATTCTGTCTATTGTATTGACACGCTATGTTTCATTGGGGTCTCTGATTTTTGTAGCATTTACACCCATCTTTATCATGGTATTACCCGGATATTCAATGAATATCTTCTGGGGGAGTCTGATTATTTGTCTGTTTGCGTTCTGGAGACATCGTACCAATATTGCGAAGCTCGCCAAAGGACAGGAAAATAAATTGGGATCGAAAAACCCTGGAGGGGGTAAACGAGTTGTCTAAAAAAGTTGCTGTTCTGGTCGCTGGGAGCTGGGGAACAGCTCTGGCCAGTGTACTCGCCGCCAATCAGTTGGATGTGATGATGTGGACACGTGGTGAAGACCAAGCTAACGAAATCAATAGCAAGCACACCAATACTCGCTATCTTCCGGATGCGGAGCTTTCACCACGGATTCAAGCAACCACAGATATGGAAGCTGCGGTGGAAGGCGCTATAGCTGTGTTAATTGTTGCGCCTTCTTCAGCCATGCGTGCAGTTACGAACCAGCTTAAGGCTTATTACAAGCCTGAGATGTTAGTCATTCATGCAACCAAAGGTTTTGAGACAGAAAGCCTGAAACGGATGTCCACGGTCATTTCAGAAGAGCTTGAATGTGAAGAAGGCCGTGTGGTTGTTCTTTCTGGCCCAAGCCATGCGGAAGAAGTGGTAAAACGTTGTCCAACGACAGTGGTTGTAGCTTCACTGGATAAGGCATCTGCCGAGTCTGCCCAAGCTTTGTTTATGAATGCCTATTTCCGGGTCTACACGAATCGGGATATGATCGGTGTTGAGCTGGCGGGTGCATTCAAAAACATTATTGCTCTTGGTGCAGGTATGTCGGATGGTCTTCAATTTGGTGATAATGCCAAAGCCGCTTTGCTGACACGCGGTCTGGCAGAAATCACACGTATTGGTGTTGAGATGGGAGCAAATCCGCTAACGTTTTCGGGACTTGCTGGAATCGGGGATCTGGTTGTAACGGCTACAAGTCAGCACAGTCGGAACTGGAGAGCAGGTTCCATGTTGGGCCAGGGACAGAAGCTGGATGATGTTTTGAAGTCCATGGGCATGGTGGTAGAAGGCATTCGAACTACGCAAGCTGCCTATTTCATCTCACAAAAATACGGTGTGCAAATGCCGATTGCGGATCAGTTGTATCACGTTTTATTCCAAGAGAGACAGCCGCGTGATGCGGTTGAAGCCTTGATGGGACGTGACCCGAAGACTGAAATGGAAGTCATGAAACTTGAAACCTGGGAGCAATGGCATTCCTGATTGTAATCAGCCTAAACGTACCTTGTGAAATAAGAAGCTTATTCACCTTTTCTGTAGCAGACTCATACTATACACATGAGTATTGCCGGAGGAGGGGAGACGAATGGGTAACAACATTTCCAAAGATGCACTGAATGCAATCAACAAGAAAACGGGTAAAACGATAACGGAAGGTGCCGTTAAGAAATTGGCAAGCACGGTGAAACCAACGACGATTCAGAATGAAGCTCAGTTGCGCCAATTGATCAAACAAGTATCCGCCATGGCGAAAGTTCCGGTATCTGAGGATACGGTTAAGGATATTGTGAGTGCGGTCAAGAAAAGCGGATTGAATCCGAGCAGTATGGAATCGTTAATGAAAATGATGATGAAAAAATAATAGATCACACCTGCATGTGCAGGTGATCCAGTAAGACAAAAAGACGAGTCGGCTTCTGCCGGCTTGCTTTTTTGTCTTTTTTTTGGAAAGTTGAGCTGAATTTCGTGTTATAATGGTTGCAATTGTCACAGTGTCAGTGATGAATATCGGACTGAAGGGGAGACTGCTGGATTATGAGCGCAATGGACAAGATGTGGCTGTCATTGGTGGCCATCCTCATTATGGGATTATCTGTATTCCTGATTACGTTTGCTCGTGCCAAAACAAAAGGTATTGTACGGGGGATTCTTTCTCTGATTGCATTTTTGATTATGCTGATTGGCTTTTTCGGTGGAATCGCTTCTCTGACCTGATTTCCCATGCCTGAAGGATAACATCCGCATAAGCACATCATAAGAACTGACACAATGAACACGGATGAGGGGAGTGTGAGCCTATGGGGCCGCATGATACGGAGGGTCGGACAGAGCGTTATCCGGAATTACACGCGGCTTTGCTGGAAACGGCCAAAGCCTGGAACACGCAGCCGCAGACATGGTTACTTGGAGGAAGTTGTGGGTTGCTGCTTCAAGGGGTGGAGTTGCAACAGGCTCCGAGAGATATAGATATCTATGCGGATGTTGCTGCTGCTAAAGAACTTCACCGTAGCGCTCCGGGGGAAATGCTTGACGAGCCTACAGTGGACAAGACAGGACCGTATGCTTCTCTGCTGAGCCACTATCAGGTGGGTGAATGTGCGCTGGAATTGGTTGGTGGTTTCGAAATATGGGCTCGCAAAAGTTGGTACCGTATCGAGATTGAACATGTACTTGCTCCACATGCACCAGTAGCACAAGTAGGTTCATATACCCTGCGACTGATGCCGCTTGCGCATGAGCTGTTGTTTAATCTGCTGCGAGGTCGTGAAGATCGTTATGTCCCCATTGCGACACAGATGCGTCAGCAACCACATGAACATCAACCTATAATGATGCTGTTAAGTCAACAGAATGTATGGACAGCCCGCTTCAGAGCCGAAGTGGAAGAGCTTGTTGGCTTTGCATGGCCCCAGTAGGTTGAGGGAGGAAAATGATGGACTATAAGATAACTTTTTTACCTATGAACAAATCGATAGCGCTTAAACCAGGGGCAACACTTCTGCATGCAGCACGACGTGCTGGAGTCAAGATTACGACCCGATGTGATGGTAAAGCGGCTTGCCTGATGTGCAAAGTGAACGTGGATGAAGAACATCGGGCGGAACTGTATCCACCAACAGATGCAGAAAAGCGCAAGCTGGGTTCACTGTTGGAAGCAGGTACACGACTGTCCTGTCAGGCCAAGGTGTGTGGATCTCTATCGGTTCATGTTCCAGAGGACCCGCTGAAGGCAGCCATTCGGAAACAACTGGAACGTCAACAACAGGAAGACGACTGGTTCTGAGCGTTATAACATTGATTCTCTAATGAGTTATTCAAGGAGGACACGAATGATTAGGAACAAGCCAAAATGTGTGGAAAGAAGTGGACGGCAGCGTCTGAAACATCAGACGGGCGGTCTGCTGTTATTCCTGTTGTTTGCTTTTACAGCAAGTGGTTGTATGTATCCATCCCAGAGCAATTCGGACCCTAAGATAGCCTATCGGGAAAGCGTGAGCCGTATCCAGAGTGCGGTCGAGGCATTCCAGCAAGATGAGGGGATTTTGCCAATCATCAATGCAGATATGGAAACGCCAAAATATGAAAAGTTCAGAGTGGATCTGCCCAAGTTGAAACAACTGGGGTATCTGGATGAAATACCAGGAACCGCTTTTGAAAGTGGTGGTAGCGCTTACTTCCTTATTCAGGACGAAGAAGTGAATCCGACCGTTAAAGTGATGGATCTTTTGACTGTACAGAAAATAAACGATGTGCAACGAATGGTTAATCAATATAAGTCCGTACATAACAATAAGCTGCCAAGCGGGGAAGAACTGTATCCGGGGTTATATGCTGTGGATATGGATCAGGCGGCACAGGCAGGTACTCCTTCCATTACATTGAATAGTGTATATTCGGGTCAGGCGTTACCTTTTATGATGGATGACGAAGGCAAGGTCTATGTAGATTATGCTTTTGACATCATGCAGGCAGTGGAAAAGTCTGACGTGTCTCCAGCAGAGACTGAAGATGTTCGGGATTTTCTGGTGGAACACTCCTACTTCGTACCTGTAAAATCTGTTTCCTACGCTTGGCAGAACAATGCACCGGTTGCACAGCCAATAAAATAGGCATGGTTGCAATTCAACTGATCTAGCTGTATGACTACCATGGCTCTAATGGTTCAAAAAGAGATATTCCAAATAAGGGATATCTCTTTTTTTCTTTTGTCAATATGAGCAATAACTGTCATAAAAGCTTCACGGATCACATAAAGTAGATTGAAATAAAGACGCGCAGTCCGAGATCGGGGGATTTTCCTAATGTCATCACCATAAGATAAAAAAACAAAAATACGCGTCATATTGCCGCATACGGATACATAAGATGATACTAGTCCAATTGCATGTACGAGTTAACGCCGCTCTCGCCGGTTTCATCAGAATGCAACGTTCGGCGGCGGACGACTTCCGGGCACTCACAAAGGCGGCTCTACCGTTGCAGGGATTTCAGTCTTCTGATTGAAAAAACGAAGCGGATGCTCTTTAGCATTTTTCCTTCGGAGTAATTTAGGGAGGGGATTTCATTGGAGAAAGTGGACATTTTTAAGGACATAGCTGAGCGGACCGGAGGGGATATTTATCTCGGGGTTGTCGGCGCAGTCCGGACGGGAAAATCAACATTTATCAAACGATTCATGGAAACCATTGTATTGCCAAACATCACAAACGAGGCAGATCGTGGTCGAGCGGTGGATGAACTTCCACAGAGCGCAGCGGGTAAAACCATCATGACTACCGAACCGAAATTCGTACCTAATAACGCAGTCCAGATCAAGGTGGCAGAAGGGCTCGATGTCAATGTGCGCCTTGTGGATTGTGTAGGTTACGCGGTGGAAGGAGCCAAGGGATACGAGGATGAGAATGGTCCACGCATGATCTCCACGCCTTGGTTCGAGGAGCCTATTCCATTCCAGGAAGCCGCCGAGATTGGTACTCGCAAAGTCATTCAGGAGCATTCTACACTGGGTGTTGTGGTAACAACAGACGGCACAATCGCCGAAATTGCCCGCAGCTCCTATGTGGAATCCGAAGAACGGGTCATTGCGGAATTAAAAGAAGTGGGTAAACCGTTTGTCCTGGTCATCAACTCCACTCGTCCTCGCAGTGAAGAAGCCCTGCAATTGCGTAGTGAGCTTGCTGCCAAATACGACATTCCGGTGATGACACTCAGTGCAGCCACGATGACGGAAGATGATGTGACGGGTGTACTTCGTGAAGTGCTCTATGAGTTCCCTGTGCATGAAGTGAATGTAAACTTGCCGAGTTGGGTTATGGTGCTCAACGAGACTCACTGGCTGCGTAGCAACTACGAAAATTCCGTACGGGATACCGTCAAGGATATTCGCAGACTTCGCGACGTGGATCGGGTTGTCGCTCAGTTCATGGAATATGAATTCATTGATCGCGCAGGCCTGAGTGGCATGAATATGGGGCAGGGTGTAGCCGAAATTGACCTGTACGCGCCGGATGAACTGTATGATCAGATTCTCGTGGAAGTGGTTGGCATCGAGATTCGCGGTAAGGATCATCTGCTGCAGTTGATGCAGGAATTCTCGCATGCTAAGAGAGAATACGACCGCTTCGCAGAAGCGCTGGAGATGGTCAAAACGACCGGATACGGCATTGCTGCGCCATCTCTCGCCGAGATGGCTCTGGATGAACCTGAGCTCATTCGTCAGGGCACCAAATTTGGCGTACGCCTAAAAGCAACGGCACCGTCCATTCATATGATCCGGGTTGATGTGGAATCGGAGTTTGCTCCAATCATCGGTACGGAGAAACAAAGTGAGGAACTTGTGAGATACCTGATGCAGGACTTCGAGAACGATCCAATCAAGGTATGGGATTCAGACATGTTTGGTCGTTCGCTGCACTCCATTGTGCGGGAAGGTATTCAGGGCAAGATTGCCATGATGCCGGATAATGCAAGATACAAATTGCAAGAGACGCTGGGAAGAATCATTAACGAAGGTTCAGGTGGCTTGATCGCCATCATTCTGTAAGACATCAAAAGACCGTAAGGGGGCATCCCCTCGCGGTCTTTTTTATATGATTTCTTTATTTTGGATGAAATGGATAGGAAGAATAGTGCTTTCGAAAAAACTTAGCGAGTTTTAGCTTTAAATTGCTAAAACCCATTTACATACTAGGGATTAGCCGTTATATTAATATTCAACTATTGTGATCGAGATCACAGAGAGTGGACAGGGGGAGACAGAGATGAAAAGAAAAGAGACAAAATGGGTATGGTTGAGTGTGTTATTAGTATTTACATTGGCGCTGTCCGCTTGCGGAATCAAAAAAGAACCGGCAGCAACTCCGGCTTCGGGTGCATCAGATGATACACCAAAAACGGAAGCAGTTACAGGCCCTCTAAGCGGCAAGCGGATTGCACTTATTATGGAGTTTAATACAGGTACTTTCTCGCAGCAATATGTACAGGGTGTAAAAGAAGAAATCGAAAAATTCGGTGGAGAACTGACAACGTTTGTTGCCGATAATGACAAAGCAAAGATGGTATCCTTGCTTGATAGCGCTATTAACCAGAAGTTCGATGCCATTCTCACGGATCACGGGGATTCCCTATTAGAGCCAGGCGTGAAGAAGGCAGTAGAACAGAATATTCCAGTGGTCGTGTTTGACGCAGCTATCAGTGTTCCAGGAGCTACAGTCCTGTCGCAGGATGACCAGAAGATGGCTGAACTGACGCTGGAGCAAATGAAAAAAGATATCAATGGACAAGGCAATATTGTCAAAGTATGGGTAGCTGGTTTTGCACCGATGGAACGCCGTCAGATTGCATACGGTGAATTCATGAAAGCAAATCCGGACATCAAGGAAATAGCTACATTCGGTTCTGCACAGAACCCGGCGCTGGATACACAAGCCAAAATGGAAGCTATTCTCAAGCAATATCCAAAAGGTGAAATTACAGCTGTATGGACTGCATGGGATGAGTTCGCCAAAGGTGCAGCGCGTGCGATTCAACAAGCTGGACGTGATGAGATCAAAGTGTATGGTATTGATATGAGTGACGAGGATCTGCAAATGATTCAGGACCCGAAAAATCCTTGGGTAGCTTCTGCTGCTGTTGATCCAACGGATATTGGTCGCGTCCAGGTACGTTATGCTTATCAAAAACTGAATGGGGACGAGACAGAAGATGCAGTTGTTCTTAACCCGGTCTATGTTCAACGTGAAGCTCTGCCAGATAAACAAATCTCCACTTCGGAGCTGTCAGAGTTTGTTGAAGGTTGGGGTGGCAGCACACAAGGAATCAAGGACTGGATGAGTGAATACGGAATTACTGCTAAATAAGCAGCGTATGAGAAGCGCGCCGCAAGGCGCGCTTTTTCAACCATAATGAAGATATGTGTGGTCTGGATGAAAAAAGGGATGCTCCCGGAAGGGAACGATTGGAGGTTAACATCATGAGCACTGCACCGATACTGCTTCAAATGGAACATATCCACAAGCAGTTTTCAGGTATTCCTGCACTGAAGGATGTGGATTTCTCTGTAAAAGGTGGGGAGATTCATGCGCTGCTGGGTGCCAATGGTGCCGGTAAAAGCACGTTAATGAAAATTTTGTCCGGTGCCTATCCATTGGATCAGGGAACGATTCAGTTGAGTGGACAAGCACTTCATTTAAGTTCTCCGGGAGACGCGAAGGCAAGTGGGATTCACTGTGTCTATCAGGAAGTGGATGCGGCACTGGTGCCACAGCTGACGGCTGCGGAGAACATCATGTTGGATCAGCTGGCTTCATCTGCCGGGGGTTGGTGGAAAAGTCCGCGGAAGCTGCAACAGCGCGCGGTTGAGGCATTAAAGCAATTAGGGGCGGACATATCCGTTCACCAAAAAGTGGCCGATCTGACGCTTGCAGAAAAACAAATGATACTGCTGGCACGGATTTTGATTCAGGATGCCAAGGTCATCATTTTTGACGAACCTACTGCACCGCTGAGTCAGGAAGAAACGGATGCATTTTTCCGGATTGTACATCTGTTGAAGGAACGGGGAGTAGCTTGTATTTTCATTACCCATCGTCTTGCTGAAGTGACGGGTCACTGTGATCGCGTTACGGTTATGAGAGATGGGCAACACGTATTTACTGGTGAAGCAAAGGGACTTACGATCAACGATTTGGTTACACAGATGTTAGGTAAACCATTCGAAGAAGAATTTCCAAAGACGGAAGCACCCGTGGGGGAACTGCTGTTGGAGGCACGTGGGCTTCGTCGTGGAGTGAAGGTCAAAGGTGTTAACCTCTCTGTACGCCGAGGTGAAGTCCTCGCTGTGGTGGGTCTGGTAGGCGCGGGTAAAACGGAAAGCTCTCGTTTGCTGATTGGTGCAGATCGGCTGGAGGGAGGCGAGATCCGGCTTAACAACCGTAATCTCCGTCTGTCTCAGCCTGCGGATGCGGCGGCGCTGGGGATTGTTTCTGTACCGGAGGAGCGACGTAAACAAGGAATCCTGATCCAGGAGAACGTGGAACGAAATTTAAGCCTGCCTTTGCTAAGCCGTCTCAGTACATTAGGTTTCGTAAGCCGCAAGCGGGAGCGTCAGAATGCGGAGTCATTGGTGAAACAGCTCGGAATCAAGACTTCGTCCGTGAAGCAGGAAGTAAAATATTTAAGCGGTGGTAACCAGCAGAAGGTAGCCATAGGTAAATGGCTTAATGCGGATGCAGATGTATTTATATTTGATGAACCAACCAAAGGCGTAGATATTGGGGCGAAAAGTGACATTTTCCGCATCATCAATGAACTGGCTTTGGCGGGCAAGGGTGTAATCTATTTCACCTGTGAACTGGATGAAGGCATGGGAATTGGTGACCGAATCGCTGTCATGTGCGAGGGTGTTATTGTAAAAGAGTTCAAACGAGGCGAGACTAACCAAGAACAGCTGCTATACTATGCAAGCGGTGGACAAGAGGTGCAATCATGAAGGATAAATCACTGGATTTTGCGTTCCGTTACGGGGCGATTATAGTCATCATAGGTGTTATCGCATTTTTTGGCATTAAATTGCCTTATTTCTTTACGTACAGTAACTTAACCGATATTTTGGGCTCGATCTCTATCGTTACGTTTGTAGCGATCGGTGTTACGTTATCTCTCATTGTTGATGGATTTGATCTCTCGGTAGGGGCGACTGTCTCATTGACCACCGTCGTTACTGCTTCGTTAATGATCTGGTATCAACAACCACTGGCAATTGTCATTATTGTGCCACTAATCATTGGCGCTGTTATTGGTTTACTGAACGCGTTGCTCATTGTAAAATTGCGTATTCCGGATTTGCTCGCAACCCTTGCCACGATGTACATCATCGGAGGTATTCACAAAACGTATGCACAGGGATATACCATTTACAATCACATGCAGTTCCCTGATGGGAGCAAAGCTGCGGGAGAGATGGACCCGACATTCCTGCTTATAGGGCAGGGAAAATGGCTTGGTATGCCTATATCGGTTATCATGCTACTTATTGCCGTAATAGGTGTGCATATCTTTTTGACGTATACGAAATATGGTCGCCAGATGTATATTACAGGCGGTAATGAGGAAGCTGCACGTTTGTCCGGAATCAAGGTGAAAAAGGTGCGTACACTCGCCTATGTAGCCGCTGGAGTGTTTGCAGCAATCGGGGGTATCATCTATGCTTCCAAAGTAGGATCTGGTCAAATTGATGCGGGATCGCCGTTGTTAATGGAATCCGTAGCTGCAGTGTTTGTTGGCTTCTCTGTGTTTGGTGCGGGTAAACCCAATGTCATCGGAACCTTCATTGGTTCGGTTCTGATTGGTGTACTTGTGAACGGTTTAACGATGATGAACGTACAGTATTTCACACATGATATTGTAAAAGGTGGGGTTCTGGTGCTTGCCCTGGCGGTTACATTTTACGTCTTAAACCGCAACCGGACTTGAAATTGTGGGCTGTCTGTATTAGTATGAAATTTGTTCGGCGTCTGAAATGCCCGTGGTTTCAGACGACATTCTGCCGAAAATGACTGTTGACCGCAGGCGGAGATTTGTGTTCAGCGCTCAAGATGTACGTAGATTTTTTGCGTATGAACGTATATTTCGCTATAAAACGGAAACACAGTATAACATTCAGGACATTGATACAGGAGGTGAAAAACAAATGAACAAATCAGACTTGATTACACACGTATCCGAAGCGACTGAATTGTCCAAGAAAGATGTAACGAAAGCGGTTGATGCCGTATTCGAAGCAATCTCTGAGGCTCTTCAAAGCGGAGATAAAGTACAATTGGTTGGTTTTGGGAACTTCGAAGTTCGCGAGCGCTCTGCACGTAAAGGACGCAACCCGCAAACAGGTGAAGAAATCGAAATTCCTGCGAGCAAAATTCCTGCATTCAAACCAGGTAAAGCGCTCAAAGACGGAATTAAATAAGATTTCTACATATTCCATATGTCGACAAAAAGACCGTGACTTGTTCACGGCCTTTTCTTTTGCCCTTTAACGATGATTCTTGCGGTTATGCGGGTGCTCAGGATCATCCGGTTGCCCGGTATAAGCAACCAGAATCAGTTCTTCGCCAGCAGCTGCAGACAGATGCTGTTCGATTTCTTTTAACTGATGAATATGCTCGTCTGTAAGTGCGGCAGGGGTGTACTTCATGCAGATTCTCCTTTCTGTGGCTGTACAACTTTAGTATGACCCGAGGGTAGCCGATTCTTGCGGTTCATTCGTATAAGGTGCAGGTTGACAAATGAATCAATCTTAATCATCATTAACGCTATCGAACTAAAGAAGGGGACATGCGTGATGGATCATCCAACCGGCAATGATTATATTGTAATTAAGGCAGAGGAAAATGGTGTCCAGGTGATCGGATTAACCCGAGGTCAGGATACACGTTTTCACCACACCGAGAAATTGGACAAAGGTGAAGTAATGTTTGCCCAATTTACTACCCATACTTCAGCTATTAAAATCCGGGGCAAAGCCACGCTGATTACCAAGCATGGACAGATTGAATCGGAGTAATGGACAGATTGAATACATTCAAATGAAGATTGCAGGCATAGCCTGCTTTTTTTCATTGTACAATGAGGTATGAGCCTTTACCGGACAGACTACACTAACAGGTAAAGGCAGGGAGGCGTATATGAAACCGCGGATGATTGTTACTGCTTCAATGCTGGCAACGGTTGCGGCGGTCTTTCTGCTTGTTGCGATACAAACCTTACATATGCGTACATGGGGCGGGGACAACGTACAGCCTGCCTCTGCATCACATCATCCAGTTCAGCTAACGAATGACAATCTGGTTGATGTGCTAAGTTCCATGCAACTATCAACTCCCATTGCAAGAGTGGAATGGAAACAGTCCATTTTGACGTTGGACCTCAAAGTTAAAGGAACGGGTACAAGTTACACTGAAATCTATGAGAACATGGCAGCTGTGGCGGATCTGGGCTTTCGGAGTCTGGATAACGTGGATCAGGTGCTGCTACGTGTAATGGCAGAAGATGAATGGATGCATAAACGACATCTGTTGCTTGCTGCTGATATTCGGCGTGGAGAGTGGCCTCTGTATGCGATTGAAACATTACGGAACTGGAAAAGTGCGGCCTTTTCAGATGAATTGAAGGACTGGTTTCATTTGATGGAGACCGAACTCTGGAAGAAGCAATTCGAAATGACAAGTCAGGGGTAATAGAATAGCAGGATTCAGTGCGTGCCCGTTCAACATATGCTATAATATATAAGATTGTAGTGCAGAAATGGTTTAACAATGTTAAGGCTCGGAGGCTGAGAATGAATTCATATCGCGTACCCCAACTAGCAAAGAAATATACGGATTACGACATGATTCGACAACATACGGAAATCCCATCATTTCCGGATAGCCGGGCACGTCTGTTGCAGGTATTTGTGGGCCGCACAGACGAAAAGGTGCATCAAGAGTTATATGCTCTTGCAACTTCGCTCGTTCAGTTGGCCATGGATACGCATGATCGAATCGATACCATTTCCGGTGAGCGGAGAGAGCAGGAGATGCGTTCACGCCAGTTGAATGTACTCGCCGGGGATTATTTAAGTAGCCGTTTTTATCAATTGCTTGCCCAAGCGGGCAGAATTGAAATGATTGGCAAACTCAGTGGTGCTGTATCCGGAGTGAACGCACGCAAGATGACGCTGTATGAACGGATGAAGAAGCTTCTCGTTTCGGCTGATGAATACTTGCGTGAAACGGTACAGCTGAGGATGCAGCTGTTTCTTTCATTTACAGGCATGATTCAACATAACGAAGAGTCATTATGGAACAGCCTGTTGACCGAATTCAGCTCCTGCGAAACGATCGTGGAAGAACTGAAGCGGATGAATGACGCAAAACAATATCTTCACAGCTATGCATATTGGCACATATACGAGCATGGTAATGACGATGAGCGCAGTGTGCTACGTCAGTCTGAACCGGATGCACGTGCATGGAACGCTATGGTGCTGAAGCATAGGGTTGGCGAGGTTTTGCTGGACAAGCTTCGCGAGTGTACACACCGCATTCAACTGTTGTTGCAAGATGAGGAAGGGCGGATGGGCTTGCATGAGATACATGCAATTCTAGAGCCTTACTTGGCATATTTGCAGCCTTCACATGCGGCAGTAAGGGAAGATTGAGGGGGAGACAGACGAATGGGGAGCGGAGAGACCAAACCGAAAGAAGAATATGTCCATTCGGTTTTTCAGAGTATAGCCGGAAAATATGATGTCATGAATGATATTCTAAGTTTCCGCAGGCATAAGGCTTGGCGTAAATTCACCATGAAAAAGATGAATATGTCCAAAGGCGATACCGGTCTTGATTTGTGTTGCGGCACATGTGACTGGACGCTTGCTATGGCAGAGGCAAGTGAAACGGGGCACATGCACGGACTTGATTTCAGCAGCAACATGTTGGAAGTCGGTCAGACAAAGATCAATGCGGTGCAACGTCAAAAGCAGATTACCCTGACACAGGGAAATGCCATGTCACTTCCTTATGAAGACAATTCATTTGATTATGTGACGATCGGGTTCGGGCTGCGTAACGTACCTGATCTCAGACAAGTGTTGTCTGAAATGAAACGTGTGGTCAAGCCGGGCGGTATGGTTGTGTGCCTGGAATTGTCCAAGCCAACATGGCAGCCGTTCAAAGGCATTTATTATTTTTATTTTGAGAAGGTTTTACCGAATCTTGCCAAAGTGTTTGCTAAAAGTTTTGAGCAGTACAAATGGCTGCCGGACTCACTGGCCATTTTTCCGGGAAGGCAGGAACTGGCAGATATTTTTGCAGAAACTGGATTACAACAAGTGCAGGCCTACCCTCTGACCGGAGGTATAGCGGCACTGCATATTGGAACCAAGGAGAATCAGCATGTTTAGGAAAATTCGCATCTTTTTAGAAATGATCAAGATTGAACACACGCTTTTTGCTTTACCCTTTGCATTTATGGGGGCCATTCTCGGCTCCATGGTAGTGAATGATACCTTCCCAAGCTGGATGCAGATCATGTGGGTATTGCTTGCGATGGTCGGCGCACGTAGTGCAGCTTTTGGTTTGAACCGAATTATTGACCAAGCGATTGATGGCAAAAATCCGCGTACCGCGATGAGAGCCATCCCAGCAGGACTGTTGAAAAATGGGGAAGTTGTTATATTTGTCATTATCTCATTTATATTGTTATTCTGGGCCTCATCCAATCTTAATGTATTATCCATGCAGCTGTTGCCTATTGCTGTGTTTATGTTGGTACTGTATTCGTACACCAAACGATTCACATGGTTTTGCCACGTCGTTCTCGGAATGACGATTGGTTTGGCACCACTTGGTGGCTGGGTAGCTGTAACAGGAACGATGGATTGGACAGCAATTGTGCTGTACGTTACGATTGTGTTCTGGACAGCGGGCTTTGATATTATCTATGCATGTCAGGATCTGGAGTTTGATCAGGGAGAGGGGCTTCACTCCATACCTTCCCGTTTTGGCCTGGTTAAATCCTTGCAGATCGCCAAGTTCTTCCATGTGATTACTGCAATTGGTTTTCTTGCGTTATTGTTGATGACAGATCTGAGCTGGTGGTATGGCGCAGGCATGTTGGTGACGTATGGAATTCTGTTCTATCAACACTATATCGTATCGCCTAATGATATGAGCCGTGTTCAAACGGCGTTTTTTACCATGAACAGTTTGCTTAGTATAATCGTATTTACGTTCACTCTTATTGATCTGGCGGTGAAATAAATGGTGCAGCAGCCGGACAATAAACGACTGGTTGTCGGAATTACCGGAGCGAGTGGCAGCATATATGGCATTCGATTAATTGAAACGCTGCTTGATTTGGAATATAACGTTCATCTTGTCATATCCAATGCAGGGTGGCGTGTACTGAAAGAAGAATTGGACTGGGATGTGACGAATCGGGACGCGGTGCTGGAAGAAAAATTCGGCAACCGTGCCGGTTCTCTGATCTATCATCCTGTGAGTGATATAGGGGCCTCCATTGCAAGTGGTTCTTATCTGGCCGACGGCATGATTATCATGCCATGTTCTATGGGAACTCTTTCGTCCATCGCGCAGGGATCGTCGGATAATCTGATGTCTCGCGCAGCCGATGTTATGATGAAAGAGGGAAGAACATTGATCCTCGTACCACGTGAGACGCCTCTTCATGCAATCCATCTGGAAAACATGCTGAAGCTTTCTCGTCTTGGTGTACGAATGATACCGGCTATGCCTGCTTTTTATTACAAACCTCAAACTATGGATGAGTTGATTCTATTTTTGGTGGGGAAAGTGCTGGATAGCTTGCGCATCCCACATCAACTGTTTACAAGATGGGGAGAACCGGATGAACGGGGATAACGACTGAGTTCGATACAAGGCTGTTTTTTGCCAAAGTGTTGCTCGGTTTATTTGTCCCCCGAATCCCGGGGTATTGGTGAGTACTGATGGTGAGTCTTCATGAACCACAGTCTTGACCCATGCTCCGGCAACTTCTGTATATTGTTTCAGAACAAGTCGCAGAGTTTAATTTTCGGGTGTCGGCTATGACATTCGGAGAAGAAAAATACGTTAGATTACCTTATAGAAAAACACAAGCAAGAACGGTAAGCCGGGTTTTTCGTAATGCCTGCAGGCCCGACTTGCTGGAGGGGAAGGTAAGCATGAATTTATGGACTGACAATACGCTGATACGGGTGAACGAATGAAACTATTGGATATTTTCGGGTTGTTAAAAAAGGACATGGATTACATTGAGAAAGAGTTGTATCGCAGTGTTCGAGGAGAACAGAAGCTGCTGAGTGAAACGTCACTTCATTTGCTCAAAGCAGGAGGAAAACGGTTGCGGCCCGTTTTTGTGTTACTTGGTGGGAAATTTGGTACATACGACATTGAACGTCTGAAGCTGGTTGCGGTTCCGCTGGAACTCATTCATTCGGCATCCCTCGTTCACGATGATGTTATTGATAATGCGGAGACACGCCGAGGCAAACCCACGGTGAAGTCAAAATGGGATAATCGGATTGCCATGTACACTGGAGACTATATCTACGGTAAGGCACTTGAGATGACTGCCGGATTATCCGATCCAGCTATTCATCGTATCCTTGCCAAAGCCATGGTACAGATGTCCATTGGTGAGATGGAGCAAATTCGCGACTTTTTCAATACGGGACAAAGTGTTCGTAACTATCTGCTGCGGATTCGCCGTAAAACAGCACTTCTGATTGCGGTTAGCTGTCAGTTAGGGGCATTGGCCACACGTGCGCCTGAGCATGTATCTTCCCTGCTGTATACGTACGGATACAATGTGGGGATGGCTTTCCAGATTCAAGATGATGTACTTGATCTGGTAGGTACCGAGAAACAACTTGGCAAGCCACCTGGCAGTGACATGAAGCAAGGGAATATCACTCTTCCTGTACTTTATGCTCTGGAAGAATCCGATCTGCGGGAACCTTTGCTTAAGGAAATTTCCCGTGTCCAGCATGAAGAAGGACGGGCAAGTGCATCGGATGCAATTGGAATGATTCGCCAAAGTCAAGGAATTGCTAAAGCAGAAGCCCTTGCTGACCGATATATGAAGAAAGCGCTCGATGCTCTCGATCAGCTACCTAACATCAAGACGACCAAAAACCTGCGTGATATCGCTCATTTTGTGGTAAAACGTACGCATTAAACTTTGTATGACCTTCGCCTCTCGGATTGCTCATACCCAAAGATGAACAGAACTGTGAGATTCCTCATTGGGAGGATTTGGACATGTATGTTACAATCAGAGGGATTGCGTTTACATAGTGATTAACTTTGAACCGTGAGTGAGGAGTGAGCTGATGGATCGTACATTTTTGATGGTGAAGCCGGATGGTGTGCAGCGTGGATTGATCGGTCGGATTATTAGCCGTCTGGAAGACAAAGGATTTAAGTTGGTGGCAGGCAAATTGGTGCAGATGTCTGAGGATCAGGCAAAACGCCATTATGCTGAACATGAAGGTAAACCATTTTTCGATGATCTGGTTCGTTTTATCACATCTGGGCCTGTATTTGCCATGGTGTGGGAAGGCGACGATATTGTGGCGCTTGCGCGCATCGTCATCGGAAAAACCAATGTGAAGGAAGCGGCTCCGGGTACCATTCGCGGAGACTTCGCCAGCCACACACCACATAATCTGATTCATGGGGCAGATTCACCGGAAAGTGCTTCCCGTGAAGCAGCAAATTTCTTTGCTTCAGATGAACTGGTGGTATACGACAAGAGCATCGCAGCCTGGTTGTAATTATTAGCCAAAAGGGTGATACACGATGCTGGAGCAAGAACAACTACTAGACCCGGATTACACCGGATTCATTCGTAAAATCAAAGAGAGCACAGGCATTGATCTTGCTCAATACAAGGAAGGCCAGATGAAAAGAAGGCTGACCACACTTCGCAACAAAAACGGGTTTCATACATTTTCTAACTTTTTTGAAGCTATGCAGAAAGATAAATCATTGTTTTACGAGTTCCTTGATCGTATGACGATTAACGTGTCGGAATTCTGGCGTAATCCCAATCGTTGGGAAGTGTTGCGGGACGAGATCCTGCCTGAGCTGCTGGGGTCCAAGCGTCGTGCTAAAGTTTGGAGTGCAGCCTGTTCAACAGGTGAAGAGCCTTATACACTCGCCATGATTCTGGACACGATGGGCATTTTGAAGGAGAGCTCCATTACGGCAAGTGATCTGGATGAAGGTGCATTGGCCAAAGCCAAGGAAGGGCGTTATATGGAACGCTCACTTAAGGATGTGCCAAAGGAAACGGCGAACCGTTACTTCAAGCAGGATGGCTTGGTATACCGTATTGATGAGCAACTCAAAAATTCGATCAAGTTCATGAAACAAAATTTGCTCGTAGACCGTTTTGACGATGGGTACGATCTGATTGTGTGCCGAAATGTCATGATCTATTTTACCGAGGAAGCCAAAAACCTGTTGTATCACAAATTTGCAGCAAGTTTGCGTCCAGGCGGTATTTTGTTTGTGGGCAGTACGGAGCAGATCTTCTCCCCGGGACAATATGGTCTGGAGACAGCAGAGACATTCTTCTATCGGAAAAAATAATGATAATGGTTGTTGAGCCGTCTGAAGCACATGTACATGTGTTCAGGCGGTTATTTGTATACCAAGTACAAGAAAGAGCCGACTTTCTTGTCAAAGCCGGTCAGCTATACTATAATAAGCAAAGAAATTATGGGATTTTAGCAATGTGAAGTTTAACAGTTTAAAGGGGGAACGTATTATGAGTTTACGCTATTTAACCGCAGGGGAGACGCACGGACCCCAATTGACCGCTATTATTGAAGGATTGCCAAGTAATTTGACGATTGATTTTGAAGAACTGAATTTCCAGCTTCACCGCCGTCAAAAGGGATATGGCCGTGGACGCCGGATGCAGATCGAGAAAGATCAGGCGAATTTCGTTGGTGGTATCCGTCATGGATATACAACAGGTGCTCCGGTAGCGCTGGTTGTTCAAAATAATGACTGGAAACATTGGCAGAATATTATGAATATTGAGCCGATTGAAGGCAGTGACGAAGAGAAACGTCGCGTTCATCGTCCTCGTCCTGGACACGCTGACTTGAACGGTGGACTCAAGTATAATCTCAAAGACTTGCGTAACGTACTGGAGCGCTCCAGTGCACGTGAGACAACGGTACGTGTGGCATGTGGTGCCATTGCACGTCAATTCCTGGCTGAATTCGGAATCAAGGTAGCTGGACGTGTACTTCGTATTGGAGAGATCGAAGCTCCGTATCAGGACCTTCCGATTGATGAACTGATCGCTGTGACAGAAGCTTCCTCTGTACGTGTTACGGATGCTGAGACAGAGAAGAAGATGGAAGCCTACATCGACCAGATTAAACAAGAAGGCGATTCCATCGGAGGAATCGTGGAATGTATCGTTGAAGGTGTACCTATTGGTCTTGGTAGTTATGTTCAATACGATCGCAAGCTGGATGCACGAATCGCTCAAGGCGTAATGTCCATTAATGCATTCAAAGGTGTAGAGATTGGTATCGGATTCGAAGCCGGAGTCATTCGGGGATCACAGGTGCATGATGAAATCATGCATACGGATGAGCGCGGCTACCACCGGGCAACCAACCGTCTGGGTGGATTCGAAGGTGGTATGACAAACGGTATGCCAGTCGTTGTACGTGGTGTGATGAAGCCGATCCCAACGTTGTATAAGCCACTGCAAAGTGTTGATATTGATACAAAAGAAGCATTTACGGCTCAGGTTGAGCGCTCGGACGCTTGTGCTGTACCAGCAGCGAGTGTCGTTATGGAGCATGTTGTAGCGTGGGAAATTGCCAAAGCATTCCTCGAGAAATTCGGCGGGGATTCCATGGAAGAGATCCGTGCCAATGTTGCTAGTTATAACGCTCAACTGGAGAGTTACTAATATGCGTCAGCTGACGGTACAGTTGGAGGAACGCTCATATCCGATTCTGATTGGTAGCGGCCTATTGGCACAAGCCCCTCAATATTTTGAGCAATATGGCTTAACCAAAAAAAGTCCGTTACTCATCATTACAGATGAAAATGTGGCTCCCAAATACTTGTCAGGTTTGGAGCAAACGCTGCGTACGGCTGGTTATACAGTCGTATCGGCGGTTGTGCCCTCTGGTGAAACATCGAAATCCCTTTCGGTGTACCAGGATATGATGACCGTTGCGATCGAAGGCAAACTGGATCGGAGTTCTGCGATTCTGGCCCTGGGTGGTGGTGTCGTAGGTGATCTGGCTGGCTTTGTTGCCGCTACATATATGCGTGGAGTGAAGTTTGTTCAAGTGCCTACAACAATTTTGGCGCATGACAGCAGTGTAGGCGGTAAGGTAGCTGTCAATCATCCGCTGGCCAAAAATATGATCGGTGCATTCCACCAGCCCGAGCTAGTGCTCTATGATGTGGACACACTCCAATCCTTGCCACCACGAGATGTATCGGCAGGGTTGTCAGAGATGCTGAAGCACGGGCTGATCCGTGATGAGGCTTTTGCACATTGGTGTGAGGAACATGCGGAAGAACTGCTTGCGCTTAATCCGGAAGCACTTGGATACGGCTTGGAGCGTGGATGTGGCATTAAGGCAGAGATTGTATCCAGAGACGAACGTGAAAATGGAGAACGTGCGTTGTTGAACCTGGGACATACGATTGGTCATGCCATTGAAGCGATTGCCGGTTACGGAGAATTCCTGCACGGAGAAGCGATTTCCATCGGTATGGCTGGTTCAGCATTGCTGGGTGAGAAGCTCGGTGCGCCAGCAGGGCTCTATGAAGATACAGTGCGCATGCTGCGTTCACTTCGCCTTCCAACAACGATGCCTGCTCATCTGGACACGGATGCATTAATGGAAGCGATGATGCATGACAAAAAGTTCCGTGAAGGTCATATGGTGTTCATCATTCCTGATCGGATTGGGGCTGCAAGAATTGTGAAGGATGTACCGGTGTCGGCAGTTCGGGACGTCATTGAAATGCTCAGGAAGGGAGAATGACAGCAATGGTCACACGGGGAATTCGCGGGGCTACAACAGTCACGCAGAACAACGAAGAACAGATTTTGAAGGAAACGGCTGTATTGTTGCAGGAGATCGTGGATCGCAATGAGATTCAACCGGAAGATATCTGCAGTGTGTGGATTACGTTAACTGGGGATCTGGATGCTGCTTTCCCGGCAAAAGCTATTCGCCAACTGGATGGCTGGGAACTCGTACCACTAATGTGTGCACTGGAGGTTCCGGTTCAAGGTGCCTTGGCGCAATGCATTCGTTTCATGGTTCATGTGAATACGAATAAATCGCAGAATGAAATCAACCATGTGTATCTGAACGGTGCACAGGCATTACGTCCGGATTTGGCAGCACCTTCTGGCTCTTAAGTAGTGGGTTGTCAAACCGATCATAATGATGTATAGTGAGAACCAGTTGAGTAGAGTTGAGATTGAGCTGAGAGCAGCTGAGCTAGTGGAGTATATAGCAGAGTCCAGTGGGTGGTAACCGGGGCAACAGAAACCGGTCAACTGATTCACGGTACGTCGTGCTACGGAATAGGTAACAGGAACAGGGAAAACAAACGTGTCATAGGACATCGTTGTTTTGATATATTTTGGTATAAACACAATCAATGCACCCTCCTATATTTTATGAAATATTGGAATGAGAGTTGAAGTGTTATAACTGATATATTTTCCCGAATTGGATGATGTGAGATGCATCAATTCAGCGACCTGTGAATAATCCGACAGCGAAGTATAGGGACTTGTTATTTATGAAGCATCACCCTGTTAAATACAGCTTATAACCAAACCTCTACCTGATGGTAGAGGTTTTTTTCGTATATTGAATTGCTTCTTCTACCCCTATAAGTTCAACTAAACTTTTACACAAAAACGAAGAGGACAGAAATAACCTGAAGAAGCGGAGCGTTCACATTTATCCCCGGATTTTCCCTTTTGAAAGGCAATCAAAAAAATCTGGGGATAACAGTGATTGGAAGGTTGTTCTGTCATCGAAGTGCTCAGTGTAAAAAATCTTTAGTTGAACTTACCTAAATCTGAAAGGACGTGATCTGATGATAACGCCAAACGTTAATCAAGTACTGAAAATGTCGAATGAGTATAATCTGATTCCGGTAGTCAAACGGATTCTGGCAGATATGGAGACTCCGATTCGAATATTCCGCCGTTATGCTGACAACGACCGGGCATTCCTGTTGGAAAGTGTAGAGGGGGGGATCCAATGGGCGAGATACTCGTTCATCGGTACAGATCCGTTCCTGATGATTTCGGCCAAGAAGGGTCGGATCGTTGTAGAAGAAGCAGGGAAAACTCGTGAATTGCCAGGCAAACCGATCGAAGAACTGAAAGCACTGCTGCGTAAGTATCGCAGCCCAAAAGATGATGAACTGCCACCATTCACAGGTGGGGCAATTGGTTTCTTCGGATATGATCTGCTGTCCTATTATGAGAAACTTCCAGCTCACGCGCTGGATGACCTGAATATGGATGACATTCGATTTATGTTCTGTGACCAGATTATCGTGTTTGACCATGTAAAGCAGCAGATGCTGCTCGTCGGGAATGTACACGTCAAGGACGGTGCAACGGATGACGAGATACGTCAAGCGTATGCAGTGACTTCGGAGAAGCTGGAGCAGGCCGCAGAACGTTTACAGCAGCAAGGTCCAGGGGAGAACCTGAATCCGCGTTCCATTCCGGGAGACGTGGAACTGGGGGATATTCGCTCCAACCTCACGAAGGAGCAATTTATCGGTAATGTGGAGCAAGCCAAAGATTACATTCGTGCAGGTGATATTTTTCAAGTGGTATTATCCCAGCGTTTCCACATTGATACGGAAGTTTCTCCACTTCACGTGTATCGTGTGCTTCGGACCCTGAATCCATCACCTTATATGTACTACCTCAAAATGGATGATGAGATTATCGTGGGTACTTCGCCTGAAGCGCTGGTCAAGGTGGACGGGAATCGTGTGGAGACACGACCGATTGCAGGTACACGTCCAAGAGGGGCAACAGAAGCGGAAGATCGTGCACTCGCTGCTGATCTGCTCCAGGATGAGAAAGAACGCGCGGAGCATCTGATGCTGGTTGATCTGGGTCGTAACGATCTGGGCCGGGTATCCAGCTTCGGCAGTGTGAAGTGTGACATGTTCATGGAGATTGAACGGTATTCTCACGTGATGCACATGGTATCCAACGTTACGGGCGAACTTAGAGAAGACAAGGATTTCTTCGATGCGTTCCTCTCATGCTTGCCAGCGGGTACCGTATCCGGTGCACCGAAACTGCGAGCAATGGAGATTATCGCGGAACTGGAGAAAGAGGCACGGGGTGCCTATGCAGGAGCGATCGGATACCTTGGTTTCTCGGGTAACATGGACTCCTGTATTACGATTCGTACGATTATTTTCAAAAAAGGAAAAGCATATGTGCAGGCCGGAGCGGGAATCGTATGGGATTCTGTGCCTGAGAATGAATATGAGGAAACAGTTAACAAAGCTAAAGCATTGCTCAAAGCGATTCGAACAGCAGAAGCCATGTTTCCTGCCAAAGAAAAGGACAGCACGTTGAGACTGGCGAATGCAGATTACTTTGTCACACCAGCGGCCGCTAAGAACTGAGAGAGGAGAGACCGGAGATGAACATAAACCCAATAATGAATGAGAACCCTGTTACACCCATTGCTGAGATTACTCGTGAGGAAGGCATGAAGAATGGCCTGGCGAAGATTTTGGAGGGCAGCCATCTGGAGCAAGCCGAAGCAAGAGATTTGATGTACTCGATTATGAGAGGTGAGGCAACGCCGGCTCAAATCGGAGGTTTGCTGATGGCGCTGCGGATGAAGGGGGAAACGGTGGATGAGATCACTGGTTTTGCTGAAGCCATGCGTGGTCAGGGCGGACGAATTCTAACGGATGGCAGCGGCTTGCTGGACACTTGTGGAACAGGCGGATCGGGTATTCACAAATTCAACATTTCCACAGCATCCGCGATCATTGCTTCTGCCGTCTCGGTTCGGGTCGCCAAACATGGCAACCGTTCAGCTTCAGGCAAAGCAGGTAGTGCAGATGTATTAGAGGCACTCGGTGTAAATATCCATCTGAACGGCGAGCAGGCCAGACAATGTTTGGATGATATCGGAATCTGTTTCTGTTTTGCCCAGGTATATCACCCTTCCATGCGACATGCGGCAGGACCAAGAAAAGAGCTGGGTGTTCGTACCATTTTTAATATGCTCGGACCATTAACCAATCCTGCAGGAGCAGATCGCCAATTGCTTGGTCTGTATGATCGTTCCCGGACGCCGATGATTGCTGAAGTACTGAATCGTCTTGGTCTCAAAAGAGCGTTGGTTGTGGCCAGCCATGATGGTCTGGATGAAATCAGTATCTCGGCACCAACTCAGGTATCTGAACTTCGCAATAGCGAAGTGCACACCTATGATATTGATCCACGTGACATGGGATTGTCTCTGCATCCGCTTGAAGCGGTACTTGGAGGAGATGCGGCACAGAATGCCGAAATTATTAAGAGGATCTTCCAGGGTGAGCAGAGTGCCTACCGTGATGTCGTTCTGTTGAACGCCGGAGCGTGCATCTATGTATCCGGTCTTGCAGATAGCATTGCTGAAGGGGTGACACTTGCCGCAGAAGCGGTAGATTCGGGCAAAGCTGCCGGGAAGCTTGAACAGTTAATTCATACAACGGAGGCGTACAGTCATGTATCTTGATCGAATCGTTGCAACCAAACATAAAGAAGTTGAAGTTCTGGCACAAACATTTCGCATGGATGAAGCTATCCAAAAAATCGAACAACTACCCGCAACCCGGGGGTTTGAACAAGCACTATCGAGCGGACGTAATCGCAAACTCGGCCTTATTGCTGAAGTGAAGAAAGCTTCGCCATCCAAAGGGTTAATTCGTCCGGATTTTCATCCGGTAGAGATTGCTGCTGCTTATGAGCGAGCGGGTGCAGACTGCATCTCCGTATTAACGGATGTGTCGTATTTTCAAGGCAGCAACGAGTACTTGCAGACGATTCATCAGGCGGTGAACATTCCGCTGTTACGCAAGGATTTTATTATAGATGAACGACAGATTGCCGAGGCAAGATTACTGGGTGCGGATGCGATACTGCTGATTGCCAGTATTCTGACACCTGAACAGATTCGTCAATATCTGGAATTCGCCAAAAGTTTGGGGCTGGACGCTTTGATTGAAGTCCATGATCGAACAGAATTGGAGCAGGTATTGGAGATTCCGCAGGCAACACTAGTGGGCATCAATAATCGTAATTTGAAAACATTCGAAACCAGTCTGAACACGACACTGGATTTGATGGAATTGATTCCAAGTGGCGTTACCTTGATTAGCGAAAGTGGTATTGACGGACCAGAATCAACCGTACCTCTGATCCAGGCCGGTGTTCATGGTATTCTCGTAGGTGAGCATCTCATGCGCAAGGATGATGTCGAGGCGGCTGTATATGATCTAATGGGATCCAAATGATGAATACTTCCATATACGATGGCACAGGCGACAGTATGTCAGAACTGAGAAACCCGCTGCCAACGGCCGTAAAAATATGTGGACTTCAGGACGTTGAAGTGCTAAAATCGATGATAAACTTGCCTGTGGATTACATTGGTGTTGTTTTTGCCAAATCACGCCGCCGAATCGAACCCGAGCAGGCTGCTGCATTAAGAACGGTGTTGTTCGAATGGTCTACCTATGATCGGCCGAAGCTTGCGGGTGTATTTGTGAATCCTACGATCGAAGAGCTGGAACACATTATGGAGATTGCTCACTTGGATGTTATTCAGCTGCATGGACAGGAGTCTGCGGAATTTTGCCAGCAGGTGAAGCAGCGGTGGAATGCCAAAGTGTTCAAAGTTTTTTCTTTTCCCAAAGATGAAACGGGACCGGAAGCTGATGATGCAGCCATAAGGGCTCTTGATAGTTACGATAAATTCGTGGATGCGATATTGCTTGATACCCATGATCCTCTATATGGAGGGGGCTCCGGGAAAACGTTTGCCTGGGAGCGAATCCCTGCCTATGCTGAATGGGCGAAAAGGCGTGGAATTTCTCTGTTCGTTGCAGGAGGTTTGCAGCCGGACAATGTACAAGAACTAATACAGACATATGCACCTTTCGGCGTTGATGTATCCAGCGGCGTTGAGACTGAAGGTGTGAAGGATATGGCAAAAATTACAGCATTCGTAGAAAGGGTGAAGCAGGCATGACACATCAATTGCCGGATCAACACGGGCGTTTCGGTCACTTCGGAGGCCAATTTGTACCTGAGACACTAATGAACGCACTTATTGAGTTGGAGGAGGCATATAGCCACTTCTCTGAAGATGAGGAATTCAACAAGGAACTGAATTATCTGCTAAGCGAGTATTCTGGACGTGAAACGCCATTATATCATGCAGAGCAATTGTCACGCCGATTGGGCGGACCGAAAATTTATCTGAAACGTGAAGATCTCAATCATACAGGCGCCCACAAAATCAATAACGCCATTGGACAAGGTTTGCTTGCCAAACGGATGGGCAAAAAGAAAGTGATTGCCGAAACGGGTGCAGGTCAACATGGCGTTGCAACGGCAACCGTAGCCGCATTACTTGGACTGGAATGCAAAGTATTTATGGGCGAAGAAGATACAGAGCGTCAGCAGTTAAACGTATTTCGGATGAAACTGCTTGGAGCAGAAGTGATTCCAGTTACGTCTGGAACACGGACACTGAAGGATGCTGGTAATGAATCACTTCGCTACTGGGTTAGCAATGTAGAGGATACGTTCTATGTGCTTGGATCAGTGGTTGGGCCTCATCCATATCCAATGATGGTGCGGAATTTCCAACGTGTGATTGGTGATGAGACCCGTCGTCAGATTCAGGAAATCGAAGGGCGTTTGCCAGATGTGATTGTAGCAGCCGTGGGTGGAGGAAGTAATGCGATCGGTATGTTCTATCCATTTATCGGTGATCAGGATGTGAAGCTTATTGGCGTTGAAGCCGCAGGCAGAGGGGTAGATACCGAGTATCATGCTGCGACGATGACCAAAGGTACGCATGGTGTATTCCAGGGATCTATGAGTTACCTGTTGCAGGATGAGTATGGACAGGTTCAGCCAGCACATTCCATCTCGGCCGGACTTGATTATCCGGGTGTTGGTCCGGAGCATTCCTATCTCAAGGATATTGAACGGGCAAAATATGTACCGATCACGGATCAGGAAGCACTGGATGCCCTGCAACTCCTCTGTCGGACGGAAGGAATCATTCCTGCTCTGGAGTCTGCACACGCGGTAGCCCAAGTTGTCAAACTGGCGCCTGAACTTACAGCAGATGATATTGTAGTCATTTGTCTGTCGGGACGTGGAGACAAGGATGTTGAATCGATCATGAAATACACGGGAGGTGACTTGGGATGAATCTGATGGACCAGACCTTCCAGCAATTGAAGCAACAGAATCGCACAGCACTTATTCCATTTTTAACCGTGGGAGACCCGGATGTGGATACAACGATTGATATCATCAAGGAGCTTGAACAGGCCGGAGCGGACATTTTGGAACTGGGTGTTCCCTATTCCGATCCGCTTGCAGATGGCCCAGTCATTCAGCGTGCTTCCGAACGTGCGCTGAAAAGCCAGATTACCATTCGTACTGTTATGGAAACTGCTGAAAAAGCTCGTAAGGCAGGTGTGAAACTGCCGTTTGTACTGTTCACCTATTATAATCCGGTATTGCAGACAGGATTGGATGTATTCTTTGATGAATTGGTCAAACACGATATTAGTGGCATGATCATTCCGGACCTGCCGCTTGAGGAAGCGGAAGAGATGCGTGAACGCGCGAATCGTGCGGGTGTACATCTGGTGCCGCTTGTTGCACCCACGTCTAATGCACGGATTGAGCGGATTGTGAAGGGAGCCAGCGGCTTTATCTATTGTGTATCTTCCCTTGGGGTAACCGGAGAGAGAGCTTCTTTCTTTGATGGCGTAGAGAGCTTCATTGAGACGGTGAAAAGTCTGACAGACCTCCCTGTAGCGGTAGGTTTTGGTATCTCCAGTCATGAGCAGGTGGCACATTTCTCCCGCATCTGCGATGGCGTTGTTGTAGGTAGTGCCATTGTTCGTCAGGTAGAAGATGCAATTCCTCTGCTTGAAAATCCGGATACGCGTGCAGCGGGACTGTTGCAAATTCGCAACTTTGTGGCACAATTAAAGGGATAGGGATGTCCTGAAAGGACATCTTTTGGACACGTGAGGTGCACGCTGATTCGTGTCTAACATTATTTCAATAACAGGAGGCGGTCGGGTTGAAACCGAAATCCCAGATTGTCAATCTGCCTGTGTACCAGCCAGGCAAACCGATTGAAGAAGTGAAACGTGAACTGGGGCTTGAACAAGTCATCAAGCTGGCCTCCAACGAAAACCCGTACGGCAGTTCTCCTGCCGCCCTGGAAGCCATTACGAGAGAAATGACTAATATAAGCATATACCCAGACGGTAGCTCGGTTGAGCTGACGGGAGTTCTTGCCAAGCATCTTGGCGTTGAACGGAACAACTTAATATTTGGTTGTGGTTCCGATGAGATTATTGCTTTGATCACAAGAGCTTTCTTCTTGCCGGGCGACGAGACCATCATGGCAGATCAGACATTCTCCGTATACAAAAGCAATGCAGATATTGAGGGTGCCGTGACCATCGAAGTGCCTCTGAAAGATGGAACGCATGATCTGAGTGCGATGCTTGCGCAAATTAACGACAAAACCAAAGCAGTATGGGTGTGTAATCCCAATAATCCGACAGGTACGATTATCTCCGAGCAGGAACTTACAGCCTTTATGGACCGTGTGCCTGCTCATGTGATGGTCATACTGGACGAAGCTTATTATGAATTCGTAACCGATGAAGCATACCCGCAAAGCGTACCATTGATCGAACGGTATCCGAACTTGGTCATACTGCGGACATTCTCCAAAATCTACGGTTTGGCTTCGCTCCGGATCGGGTACGGCATTGCACGTCCCGAAATAATTGATTTGATTAACCGTGTACGTGAACCGTTTAACACCTCCCGTTTTGGACAGGTTGCGGCAACTGCTGCACTTCTGGATCAGGATTTTGTTCAAGAGTGCTCGAAGCGGAATGCAACGGATCGGGATTACCTGCAAAATGAATTTACACGGCTCGGATTGTCGTATTTCCCTTCACAGGGCAATTTCATTATGGTTGATCTGGATATGCCTTCAGCAATTGCGTTCCAATCCTTGCTCAAACAAGGCATTATCGTTCGCCCAGGATTCCACGTATACCCAACTTACATTCGTGTGTCCGTCGGAACATCAGAACAGAACCGTGCATTTGTCACGGCACTGGAGAACACGCTGGCTGAGAAGGCGGTAGCACGCCCTTAATACTGGCGATGAAAGAGTGAGGACCCATGAAACTAAAAATTGCAATGATTGGTGTAGGACTTATCGGCGGTTCACTTGCGCTCTGCTTCAAAGGCAAACCAGGTGTAACCGTGATGGGCTACGCCCACTTGGATGAACTGAAGGACAAGTACATAGCGAGCGGTGTAGTGGATGATGCTACGCTCTCTCTGGAAGAAGCGGTAGAGGATGCCGACTTTATTTTTTTGTGCGTTCCCGTAGGTTTGCTTGAATCCTATTTTGAAAAGCTCTCCAAGCTGCCATTGAAAAAAGGATGTATCATCACGGACGTAGGAAGCACTAAAGCTTCCATTGCCACTTGTGCGGAGCATGTGCGGTTGACTGATGCTTACTTCATTGGTGGTCATCCTATGGCAGGGTCGGAGCGTGCAGGCGTAGATGCGGCCTCAGCCGTGTTGTTCGAGAATGCATACTATGTCTTAACCCCTTCAGAACATGTACCTGAGGAAGCCTACAGCAGGCTGTCTGAGCTGCTTGCGTATACGCGGGCACAGATCGTGCGTGTGGAGCCTCTGCTGCACGATGACATCGTGGGGGCGATTAGTCATCTGCCACATGTTATTGCTGTTGCGCTGGTGAATCAGGTGCGTGAATATAATGAGTCGAATCCACTGTATAAAATGCTGGCTGCAGGTGGTTTCCGGGATATTACCCGGATTGCGTCCAGTGATGCGATTGTGTGGAGAGATATCTTGCTTAGCAACCGTGATGTACTGCTGGGCTTGCTTAAGGACTGGAATAGCCAGATGACGGCCTTTACGGATATGCTGGAGCATAAGAACGGTGAAGGCATAGAGGAGGCATTCCGTCAGGCCCGCGAGTTCCGCAGTATATTACCAGAACGACGCAAAGGCATGATTTCGCCGTTATTTGATCTGTATACTGATGTCCAGGATGCACCGGGTATGATCGGTAAGATCGCAACTGAGCTTGGGGCGAATGACATCAACTTGAGCAACTTGGAGATTATCGAGAACCGGGTGGATGTGCCGGGCATTATGCGTCTGTCTTTCCGTCAGGAAGAAGATATGGAACGAGCCAAGACGTTATTGGATTCCTTAGGTTATCAAGTGTGGATATAAGACGAGAAAGAGGGCGAAAGCCCTCTTTTTTGTGAGGTTGTATTGGAGTTGTTATTTGATTTTCAGTCACGAAAAAAAGGATGTATTATCCTGATTTACCGAAAGATATAATTAATTCAAACAATTTTATTGAAAGTGTTGACAAAATGAAAACGTATACATATAATAAGGGTACAGTATGGTTTCTCTCCACTCCTATCCAATAACTGTATTGCTCCACGTGAGCAATGGCCGCTTATGTAAGCGGTCTTTTTTTTTTGTCTTAAAAAGTTATGAGAAAGGCATTGATATGTTTATAGTTACACTTAACCTTAAACTTACATCCTCTATTTACATCTCCCTCCTTAATCTGTTAGGATACCTAAGATCAAATAAATATCACATTTTTGTAACCTTTTCGGTATGTCGTCCGTCTATATAAGCAAGGGTTACCAAAAAGGCTCAAAATGAAGTCATGAACGTGAAAATGACCGCATATGAATGACAGGTCGGGTTCTGTGGATACCAATGGATTTGCCAGGATGATGCAGACCGTTGTACAATAAATACTGTTAATGTAGAAACGTTGGGGAAATTGCCATTACATAGGGGAATTTGGCGGGAAGGCCAGTTATGGCGCTGAACGCTGTTTATATGCGGTGAGAACCGCAACTTTTTTGTGCCTGTTCGGTAATACATGGATAGAGTCGAACGGGGAGAAGCACATGGATGGGCGAGGAGGGGTCGCACTCAAATGACGGATTCCCAGTTGATTCGAGAGATCAAGGAAGGTAACCTGGAGTTATATTCCGAGCTGATGAGTCGTTATCAGCGTAAAATACTGGCTTTCGTATATCATATGTTGAAAAGTTCCAATATGGAGCTGCTTGCGGAAGATCTCTGTTCTGAGACTTTCTATAAGGCGTTCCGCAGTCTGCACTCTTTCCGTGAGGTGGATGCCTCATTCTCAACCTGGTTATATACCATTGCGAGAAATACGGTACTGAGTGAGCTTCGCAAACAGCGCAGCGGAAATGTCCCACTTGAAGAGAGCGGGATTGTCCCCGTTGCTCCTTCGGAGAATGCACCGGAGTATGCTGTACTACGCAGCGAGCGGGTGATGCTGGTTAGGGATGCGATTAACAATTTGCCGGAGAAGCAGCGTTCTGCGATTATACTCCGCGAGTATGATCAATTAGACTACCAAGAGATTGCGAATATTCTTGGGCAGAGCGTCAGTTCTGTGAAATCGCTATTATTCAGAGCAAGATCAAGCGTAAAAACTCAATTGGAACCTTATTTCTTCGAACCGGTGTACGAGCCATATGAAGGGATGAAGAACCGATGAATTGCAATGAAGCCCAGGAACTGTTTGCACTGGTCTGGGACTTGCCGGAAAATCATCCTCAGCGGATTGCATTTCATGCTCATCTCGCTGGTTGTGAAGAGTGCTCCGAGCAGTTTGAGGTCTGGGAAGAAGCCCAGATCTTGCTGCACAGCATCCCGGTTCCAGTGACAGAACAACAGGCAGAGAGAGTGAACCGTAACGTTATGGATCGGATCTATGCGGAGTCTCCATGGTTATTGCCGGAAGAGGCAAAGGTTAATCGTTTCTCTGCTGTGATCCGTAAGCATATGTCTTTGTGGATCGCCGCGTTCCTGGCTATTTTTTTATGCAGCTTTCTGTATATGGCAATGTTTAAGCCAGACGTATCAGAAGCTGAGCAAACCAAGGTTGTTGCTACAGGTATCCTGGAGACAGGGGTTGCCGGAAGCGGACCATCGTCCTCTGGAATGTATCAGTACAACATGACTGGAGCGGACAGAGGAAGTATCATGGAACCTTTTGTTGTGAGCATGGGACCTGCTTATCCGCAGTATTGGATGGCACTTTCTTTACTTGCAATAGGAATGGCGTTATTTTCTCTTGGACGTATGCATCGAACAACGAATAAACGCAAACAAGGTGCGAGTGCATAGGTAATAACCTTTCGTTCGCCGTGTGGAGAAATGAGGGATGTAAGTGCGAATCGGGCTTATTCGTCACGGTCTTACAGACTGGAATGCGGCGGGCCGTATACAGGGTCAGACGGATATTCCTCTGAATGGAGAAGGTCGTGAACAGGCAGAGCGCCTGGGAAGACGTCTGCTGACGGAAGAATACCAATGGGACTATATCATCACAAGTGGATTATCGCGTGCTCAGGAAACAGGGGAGATTATCTCTAAACTGTTGAATGTACCTTTGCTTGAGCCGGACGCACGGTTGAAAGAAAGGGCTTTTGGTCAGATTGAAGGTCTGACTTCAGAAGAACGGGTTGCCCGTTGGGGAAAATCCTGGGAGACATTGGACTTGGGACAGGAGCAGATAGCGGATATCCAGATTCGTGCACTGGCGTTTCTGGAAGATCTATGGTCTGCCTATTCGGACCAAAACGTGCTCATTGTCACTCACGGAGCTTTTCTGGCCAACCTGTTAACAGCCTTGTTTAAAGATCGGTACACAGAACGGATTGGAAACCTGTCATTGACGATCCTGGAAAAGGAACGTGATGACTGGAGTCCGCTGTTATATAATTGCACACGACATCTGTCTTTGGACACAGCGAAACAACCTGAGTAATCTAACTTGGGTTGTTTTTTTGCGTTTTATGGGGAAATAAAGACTTTATATGATTTCAAACCTCTCATTTTTCTTCTGATTGACCAACTTGGGGCATAGTATGGTTTAAAACATAAAAGATTTCCAAAAAGAGGTTTAGATTATGGGAATTCCGTCAACGATGTTTACAAAACCAAACTATTTCAGGCTCCTAATCAGCAGTCGAAGTAGTTAACGGGCGAGGCGATGGACCCATGAATCTAGCGGATATGCTTACTTTTGCCGATATTGGCCAGCTTAATCGAATAGCAGACTATTACCAATGTGAATGCAAGCCCAATTCCAAACATGAACTCATCCAGAGTATTCTCACTACATTGGGCAGCAGACCCTTTTTTGAGCAGCAGGTACGTCAACTGAATCAAGCAGATCAGCGCTTTTTGAACAACTTGTTGTTTGATCCTCGCCAGTATTATGGTATGGAAGAACTCATTGCCATAGCCCGTCAATCGATGGACAAAAAGGAGAGTGAGGCTGGCGCGAGTCCACGTGATCTCATCGTTCGCTTTAATAAGAGTGGATGGTTGTTCAATGGGACAACGCAGCAGACCAGGTATTTGTATCAGGTACCCCAGGATCTGAAATTAAGATTCAGGGATGTGTTATCCACACATCTGCGAGCAGGCATTACCAAAACAACGGAACCACCCATGTATCGGGATGAATATCATCTCTTAGCGGATGATCTCAAGTTGTTCCTGCAGTTTGTCCAGCAGCACGAAATTACCCTTAACGCTGAAGGCATGATGTACCGTCGCTCTCAACAGCAGATTATGGAGCATCTGCACATTAGTGAGGAATTGGTGGGCAAAGGTGGATGGAGATTCGGATATGGCCGTTCCTTCAAGGATTACCCGGATCGTTTTGCACTTCTCTACGACTATGCATTTCACCATCGGCTGGTTCGTGAGGAGCAAGGCACGCTGAAGTTGTCACCAGCTGGAGAAGACAAGCTGGGGGCAGAGAAAACAGCCGAAATGATACAGCTATTTAGGTTTTGGTTAAGATTGTATAAAGGTGCTATTCCCAATCTGTCCTCTATTGTGTACTGGACAGGCGAATGTGCCCAAGAATGGTCAACCGCCGAGTCGCTGTTTCGTCAGATCGGTCCATTCATTCAGCCGTTCTATTATGATACGGTTGAGGCCATCTATGATAACAGAATTGTTAAATTGATGTTGCATCTTGGCATGGTCCGTATTGGGGAACATGAGGAAGGCCGGACGATACAAATGACAGCCTGGGGCACACGTCTTGCTGCATCCTGTCGCTCCATCTCAGGAGACATTACGCCTATTATGTTTGACAAGTGAAGGACAAGTTGCTAAAATCACTCCCAAATTAAGGAGTGATAATAATGATAATTCCATACAAAGGTCTACAACCTCAGTTACACCCTTCGGTATATATGGCTGAAGGTGCAAAACTGATCGGTGATTTGAGAATGGGAGAAGAGTCTTCCGTCTGGTTCAATGCAGTCCTGCGGGCTGATTTGGCTCCTATTATCATTGGAAAGCGCTGTAATATTCAAGATAACGTTGTTGGGCATGTCAATACTGATCAACCTTTGATTGTGGAAGATGATGTCTCAGTAGGACATACAGCGATCATTCATGGTTGTCGTATTGGAACAGGATCATTAATCGGCATGGGAGCCATTCTGCTGAATGGAGCCGATATTGGCGAATATACGCTGATTGGA
The DNA here is from genome assembly GCF_038004645.1 of Paenibacillus sp. FSL M8-0212. Taxonomy (NCBI): domain Bacteria; kingdom Bacillati; phylum Bacillota; class Bacilli; order Caryophanales; family Paenibacillaceae; genus Paenibacillus; species Paenibacillus sp. FSL M8-0212. The sequence continues at coordinate 5,116,695 of NZ_JBBORP010000001.1, forward strand.
GCCGGTTCTGTTGTTACTGAGAATAGTAAAATTCCGCCCTATACTCTTGCTTTGGGGACACCTGCCAAAGTGATACGTGAGCTGACTGATGCCGATCTGGAGCGGATGTCCAGAACTTCACTGGGTTATGTTACCAAAGGAAAAGAATATAGGAGCTCTTAAATCCGTTTTGGAGGTGCATCCTATTGGATAAAATGAAAGTTACGTATGAAGTCATGTTGGGGCTGGCAGCTGAGATGGTGTGGGACGAAGCGCTTCGCAAACAGCGCAGCGAGAAGCTCTATTTGGAAATCGATAAAGCGTTAGCTACCGGAGACGAAGTAGCTTTCCGGAGTCTGACGGATGAACTGAGGACCATAAACTGATTAGCAAAATAGTTCCTTTCTGAGATAAAAGGGAATGCGCAGATGCGTGTTTCCTTTTTTTGATATGTGTAATTCCGAAATGAATGTCTGGATTTATAAGATATAGTCATATATAATATGGGAATAAAATGGATAGAAAGGGGATATAGGGAATTGAAATTCAGTGAGATGACTCAAGACAGCTGGGCTGAACTGCAACTCTATCTGGATACATGCCTTATTCCATACACAGCTCTTAGCGGTGAGCAGTCGCCAGTTGAAGCTACCGAGGCGTTGGAGCGGCTGAGAGATTTTCTGGATCTGGTCGAAATTCCTTTCAAAGGGAGAATCATGACTTATCCAGCCTTTCATTATGCTAATTCGGAATTGTCAATGACATTAAATTCCTTGTCTGCACAGCTTAAATCCTCAGGATTCAAATATGTGGTTATTATGTCATCAGATGGTCATTTGGGTGGCGTGGACATTCCAGCTGCTGATCTGGTTTTGAGTCGGTCCGTCTTAACTCATGAGGTCGGAGAAGAGGGGATTGCGAGATTTATAGGGGAAAAGATACGAGAGTTGTGGAAAAAATAGTTTTTAACGACAAATGTGACAATTTACCAACAATTTTTTAATAACGCTTACAATTGAACCTTAAAAATGTGTGACAAATTCTTGACGGTGTTCTAGGGCTACTATATGATTATGTATGTTCTAGTAAGTCGTGGAATTTATGAAAATGAAAACGTTTGAGAGAGTTGGCTGAAAAAGGGGGTTGGAGACAGTATGAGCAGTGAGCATGACCACCACGAAGCTTCATTGAAATTGCCAAGCCGCATGGAGATGTCACGCAGGCAGTTTTTGACGTACACGCTTGGTGGAGCTACAGCCTACATGGCCGCCGGTGCAATCCTTCCTATGGTCCGTTTTGCGGTGGACCCGATTTTGCAACATAAGGGAGAAGGCACCTCTGTCAAAGTAGCTGAAATCAGCAAAATTACGAATGAGCCTCAAGAATTCACCTTTGAACTTAAACAACAGGATGGTTGGTATCTGAGTAATGCATCGTTAGTGGCGTGGATTCGCAAAGACGAGCAGGGAAAAATTTATGCACTCTCACCTATCTGTAAACATCTGGGATGTACAGTAGGCTGGAATAGTGACAAGCAATACCCTGACGAGTATCATTGCCCCTGCCATGGCGCGCACTATGACAAGGAAGGGAAGAATCTTGCCGTAGCCCCCAAACCGCTGGATGAGTACGTAGTCAAGGAAGAGCAGGGTTGGGTATATCTGGGCGACATTGTTCCGAACACCCGAGTGAATTAGGAGGCGTGAACGCAGATGTTTAAAAATGTCTATGACTGGATTGACGAGCGTCTTGACATCACGCCAATCTGGCGGGACGTTGCGGATCATGAAGTTCCAGAGCATGTAAATCCGGCTCATCACTTTTCCGCATTCGTGTACTGCTTTGGTGGATTGACGTTCTTTATTACTGTTATTCAGATTTTGTCAGGCATGTTCCTGACCATGTATTACGTACCTGATATTATCAATGCCTACGCAAGTGTGGAGTACCTGCAGACCAAAGTAGCCTTCGGCCAAATTGTTCGCGGCATGCACCACTGGGGAGCCAGTCTGGTTATCGTAATGATGTTCTTACATACGATGCGTGTGTTCTTTACAGGCTCTTACAAGGCACCGCGTGAAATGAACTGGGTTGTCGGCATGCTGATCTTTTTCGTCATGTTGGGCCTGGGGCTGACAGGGTACTTGTTGCCATGGGATAACAAAGCCTATTTTGCAACAAAAGTAACACTGGAGATTGCCAATACGGTTCCTTGGTTGGGACCGATTATTAAAGAATTCCTGCAAGGCGGTACGATTGTCGGTGCACAGACACTAACCCGATTCTTTGCCCTGCATGTATTCTTCCTCCCCGCTGTGCTTCTGGTGCTTCTGGTCGGACACTTTATCATGATCCGCAGACAGGGCATTTCGGGACCACTATAAACTGAGAAGGGAGGAATCGCAATGGCTCACGGACATAAGAAGGATGATGAGGAAAAGGTTATCTTTGTCGGTGATTCACGGGTCCGTAAAGGGGCGGGATTTATTACCCCTCCTGATTACACGGCGTATCCCGGCAAATCAGAAGCCTTTATTCCCAACTTCCTGCTGAAAGAATGGATGGTTGGTGTCGTTGTATTGGTGGGGATTCTGGTTCTCACGATCTCAGAACCTGCACCTTTAGGCTATCCGGCCAATCCGAGCGCATCCGTAATTCCTATGCCGGACTGGTACTTCCTTTTTCTGTATCAGTACTTGAAGTATCCATATGCATCGGGCGATTACGTTTTGCTCGGGGTACTGGGGGTCAGCGGAGTCGCTTTTGGAGCGTTGCTGCTGGCACCATTCCTGGATACAGGCAAGGAGCGGCGTTTTTATAAACGCCCAATTGCTTCATCACTGATGATTTTGTCGGTCATTTCTGTATTTTACCTGACAAATGTAGCGTGGACGCACTACGAGCATGAGTTGGAAGCAAGTGGACAGAAGCCTGAACATATTCAACGTGAAGAAGAAGCGCTGGAGAGGCGTGAGCAGGGGCTCCCACCCGTTTCCAATGCACCTGGACAGCAAGAAGAAGTTGCGATCGTGGAACAGGATGATCCTGCAATGGAAACGTACAAAAAGGCTGGATGTATTGGTTGTCATGCGGCTGATATGAAGGGCGCAAGTGGACCTTCACTTCGGGGTGTGGGTGACAAGCACAGCCAGGAAGAGATTCTGACCATTATCAAAGAAGGTTATAACGAGATGCCTGCGATGTACGATCAAGCGATTGCTCAAGGCGTCACGGATGAAGAGATTACTCATCTGACCGAATGGCTTGCGAAACAGAAAGCAGAACAGTAAAATCAAAATAACCAATGAAACCTGATCGTTTATGCGGTCAGGTTTTTTTGAAGTGTTTTTTGGACAGCACTGTATCGTGCACAATACATGATGAAGGAAGGGGCAGGGAATGTGGCTTTATCGTATTTCTGGAGTAGGGAATTTCTGACCAATCGTTATTTCCTGTGGCTATTATTTTGGTGTAATGCGCTAGGAACGGTATACGGATACATCTGGTACGGAGAGCAAATGAAATTGACGCTGGCTGAGCAGCCGGTGTGGCAGATCGTATTTGTGCCGGATAGTCCAACAGCGAGTTTGTTTTTTACTTTAGCGTTGTTATGGATCTTGTACCCACCACGGTCCATCATTATCAAACGGATCGGACATGTGATTCAGGCGCTTGCCGTGGTCACATCTGTGAAATATGGCGTGTGGGCCGTATCCATTATTTTCGCTGGCTGGATGCAAGGCGGTACACAGCACTGGCAAGACTGGATGTTGATTGCTTCGCATAGTGCGATGGCCATTGAAGCTCTTATATATGTACGCTTTTTCGGCTTCCGCTGGGCTGCCCTTGTTGTTGCAGGTCTCTGGACGCTGTTGAACGATACGATGGATTATACATATGATATTTACCCTTGGTTACCCGCTTCCCTCTATGATCATGTAGATGGTGTGCGTAATTTCACATTCGGACTGACACTGGTGAGCATTCTGTGCGCGTGGCTGGCCTTAAGACAGGCAAGACGTACCTGATCTCATACTTTGGAGAGATAATAACACGTCTCATGAAGAGTCGCTATTTTAGCGGCTTTTTTTGTGTCCAAAATGTGTCCATATTGTGCTATTTCATGGCTTGAAAATCAAGGATATCTCCATTCTGCATCTTATAATAAAATTGAAACTGGATTTTGAAATTATTTTCCATAATTACTCAATATTGAAAGGGGTGACGAGTTGTGATCAGCTTTGTAAGTTAATCCGGAGAGGGAAGGTGACATGTATGATGAAGAGAACAAGAATAGTAAAACTATTAATTGTATTTTTGATAGCGCTATCCATTTCATATCAAGTTGATGATGGGAATTCTCAAGCCAATGCCGCTCCACAAACTCCATCTCAGGCATATGTACAGAAAATGGGCAAAGGCTGGAACGTATTCAACACCTATGACAGTTTTAGAACCGACGATCTCGCCCTGTCTGACGAAACCTCCTGGGGACAGCCACAAGTAACCCAAGAATTAATATTATCAGCCAAAGCAAAAGGCTTTGATAGTATTCGGATTCCAATGACTGCCTATACAAGGTATACACTAGGTGCAGATGGACACTATGTGATCCATTCCGAATGGTTGGCCAAATATAAGCAAGTGGTTGATTGGGCCGTTGATGCAGACCTGTATGTGATGATCAACCTTCATCACGATTCCTGGACATGGCTTTCCAATTGGGATGGAAATAAGGCGTCAGAGGAGTATAAAAGGTATGTAGATCTCTGGAGGCAGCTTGCTAATCATTTTAAGAATGAACCTGAGCAGGTCATGTTTGAGACAATGAATGAACCTTATTTTGAAAATGATACAGGAACCATCACCAAACAGGATAAATTGGATATGATCAATCAGGCTGCATATGATGTTATCCGCAGCTCTGGTGGAAATAATGCCACAAGAATGATTGTTATTCCAACGTATTCTACAAGCGCAGATATGGATAAAGCCAACGCATCCTATCATTTTATTGCGGGGCTGAACGATCCAAACTTGATCGCCACTGTGCATTTTTATAGTGACTGGGTCTTCAGCGGCAACTTGGGTAGAACGGGCTTTGATGAAAAGCTTTACGATGGAGTTCAAGATACGCCAAGAAGCAATATAGACCAGATGTTTAACACAGTAAATCATGCCTTAATTTCCAAGGGAATTGGAGTTGTTATTGGAGAATATGGCTGGTTATCCCCTGATGATGGCGCGGCGAAAATGCAGTCAGGTGAAAAACGGAAATATCTTGAATATCTGAACTACAAGGCATCGCAATATGGAGTTAGCTCAATGATATGGCCAGGTGCGTTTTGGAGGGTTCCACCTTTTAACTGGCATGATGAATATGGAACTACCATTCAAGCAGCTAATATGAAACAGCGTTCTTCCTATTCCACAGGTCTAAATGAAATCTATGTTAATCAGCAAGCTGCAAACGATATCCAAATTCCGCTTACTCTGAATGGAAACAGCTTTAAGCACATTAAGGGAGTCCATAAAAAATATTACTCATTGGATGAAGCTACCTCAACACTTACGATCTCTAAAGAATTTATAAACGAGAAATTCAATCAGGCTTCAAACGGCATTATTGCTGATTTGGTTTTTGAATTCTCGAAAGGCGCAGAATGGCATCAGCTTATTGTCAAACATTCAATGCCTGTGTTTGAAATGACCGCAGGCACAATAACCGAAGGAATCGTCATTCCGGTCCAATATAACGGGACCAACGTAAGACGTGCCTCACTTCTCGATGAATCTGGTAACCGAATAGGCGGCAATTCCTGGTTTCCATATATGAAGTTTGGCAGTGATTTTACAGCTGACTATACGGATGGAACATTCACCCTTTTGAAAGATGCGTTTGACAGCTCGGTTCCGGATGGAAAACTGAAGGTCAGGATCGAATTTTACGATGGCCAGAGTATGAACTATTCCATTCAGAAAAGCGGAAATAATGTAACAGGTTTAGGTATCGTTTTCTAAATGAAGTGTCATAAGTCGAGTAGGATACGGAATCGTCCTCTGCTTGTTCTAACGAACTGTCCCCCGCCATACATTGGTGGTGGGAGGGATGTCCATGAAGAGAACGTTTGGGATCAAAACTGGCTTATTGGTGGTATCGTTCATGGCTCTGCTGCTTTGGACGAACTTAGCATATCGTGTATCCGCACAAAGTGAAGCATTGAATTCGATTTCAGATCAGCAAGTGTCCACAAACAATTCAATTGCACAGCTTAATGAGGAAGCAGCCATATTGTATCGTCAGGCGCTCGAGAACAATATTGAAGAAGTGCGAGGCAGCATTCTGCGTATCAGTAAAAGTCTGGAGCATATCTCCTTTGAGGGACAAACAACCGTCGAGGGCATTCACGCCTTGTCCGAAACCATAGTTGAAGTGAAACAAGCCGTTGTGAAGGTGAAAAATGACGATGCTTCTCTTCAGCAGTCCTCTGCCAAACTCAGACTTGCAGCAGATAGTCTTGCGAATCCAACCAAGCCTTTATGGCTCCAGTATTATAAAATCGTGAAAAACGATCTGGACGCTTTATCCGCTGCTACAAATCAAGGCCAAACTGCGGCTGTACTTGCAAACCGCTACACCGTTCTGGAGGAGCATTATGAGACGATTCGTCCTGCTGCACTGATTCGTCGTGAACCGTATGAGATTGCTCAGATGGACGCTTGGTTATCTCATACCAAAGGGCTTACCGCTGCAAAGCAGCCTGATCTGGCTCAATTAAAGAGCATGGTGGGCCATGGGGAGGAACTGGTGAACCAGTTGTTTGGTCGCGAGAAGGACGAGAGTGCTTTTGTACCGTTTGTACAGGGTCCTGATCGCAGGGCAGCCGGGTTGCTCATTAGTTCGGTCATTGTCGCGACGTTAAGTTACGCCGGATATCGTAAATATCGTGCGCAGCAGCAGGGGATTTTTCCTTTTCGGCGCTAATCGGATATGAAGTTGATCGTGGTATATAAAAAAGACCTCTTTCCGCATAAACAGCCACGCTAATGGCTCTTCATGTGAAAAGAGGTTTTCTTGTAGTTTCTGTGTTATATCAGCTTTCTTTGAAACCTTCGCCATGTACATCGTGAACATCGCTGATGATGACAAAAGCTCTGGGGTCAATGGAACGTACAATGGTCTGCAGTCGCCTGAACTCTTGCCTGGAGATCACACAGTAGGCCATGTGTTTGGCCTGTTTAGAGTACGCGCCAATGGCTGGAATGAGGGTAACGCCACGATCCATATCCCGTGTGATCTGGTCCGCAATCTCGGGTGCGTGGTCACTAATGATCATAAATGCCCGGGCAGAATATGCACCTTCCTGAATAAAGTCGATGACTTTAGAGGCGATGAATACAGCTACAAGTGTATACAGAATTTTTTCTTTGGGGATGTAGATGAGAGAGAGCCCGATAATGACGAAGTCGATGCCCAGTAATACTCGTCCCATACTCCATCCATACTTGCGGTTGAGAATACGAGCGATAATGTCTGAACCGCCCGTCGTTCCACCCCAACGAAATACGATACCAAGGCCGGCTCCGAGGGTAACACCTGCATATAGTGCTGCTAACAGTAAGTCATTCTCGGTATGTAATGGTTCAATCCAGCCCAGATGAATCAACTTCTCAAACAACCACAGAAAAACAGTCAGTGCCCCGATTCCGATACCCGTATAGATCATCTGTCTGCCGCCCAAAATTTTGAGCCCGATCAGAAAAAGGGGAACATTCAGAATCAAGGTTGTAAGTGAAGGTGAGATGCCAAAAGCGTAATTGATCAGCACCGTAACCCCGGTGAGGCCACCTTCCATAAGCTGGTTGGGGATAATAAAATAGAGGAGCCCAAAGGCATATAAGGCTGTACCCAGCACGATGGGAAGAACCAGTTTAACTTGAACCCAGGTTTTGGCAGTGCTCATAAGATCCCTCGCTGTAGATAAATTAGAATGAAGAAGCAATCATTCCCATCTAGTATACCTGTTTATTGATTCTTTAAAAATGATTTGTCGCTGATGATGGTGGAAGTGAATCTAAATAACTGATATTATTAGGAACAAATACGACATCATTTCAAAAGGAGAATCCGTTCTCATGGAGAAAAGCATCGCAGAAATGCAGCGTGAGGTTGATCAGTATATCTCCCAGTTCAAGGAGGGGTATTTCAGTCCTCTGGCCATGTTGGCCCGGATGTCTGAAGAGGTTGGAGAGCTCGCCAGAGAAGTGAATCATGAATTCGGCGAGAAGCCGAAGAAATCTTCCGAAGCAGCCAATTCCATTGAACTTGAGCTTGGAGATATTTTATTTATCACGATTTGTTTTGCAAACTCACTGGGAATTGATCTGGCTGAGGCGCACGATAAAGTCATGCATAAATTTAACACCCGCGATGCCAATCGGTGGACTCCCAAAAACACCGATTAGGCCTAGATTACATATGCTGTACCATCACCCGATCGGGGAGGGTCAGCTTAATGATGAAACCGGAAGAATATATGCAGCAGGCCTACCGCTGTATATTGCAAAATGATTTTGAGCAGGCGATTCGTTGGTTCGAGTCAGCCATTCACGCTCATCCAAAACATGCGGAGTTATATTATCGCTGTTCCATAACACACGCCCGCAGCAAGCATCTCGTTCCAGCGCTTGAATATGCGCGTAAGGCGGTTGAATTGTCGCCAGGAACAGAAGAGTATATTTTACATCTGCAGACGTTGGAAGCAAAACAATTGACCTCCAGAGCGAAGTTGCTGTTGGAGCAAGCGGGTATTGCAACACAGGAGCGCTATGTGGAAGCGTCAACGCTTCTGCAAGAAGCGGTCAAACTTGATCCGCTCTCAGTGGAAGCTCATGTTATGCTTGCGCTGGCTTACAGTGATTTGAATGAATTTAACTATGCAATTCAGGCGCTGCGTGAGGCAATTTTGCTGGACCCGCAGAATGGGCAGCTGCATCAGATGTTACAGGAAATCAAGCAACGTATGAAATCCATTCAATAAGAATTCATTTTGCAAAGATTTCTTTTGAGTTGAAATGGATTCAACGATATGAACCAACATAGCGAGGAGATGCAGTCAATATGAGTGAAGTAATCAGAGTTGCCGTGATCGGAGCGGCTGGCCGTATGGGCCGTGAAGTTGTGAAATTGGTACTTCAGGACCCGGAATTGGAGCTTGCAGCGGCTGTCAACCGCTCCGGAGCAGGTACGGATGCAGGAACCCTTGTTGGTTTGCCAGAGTGTGGGGTGCTGGTGACTGATGATATCGAAATGGCTTTTGCCGAAACAAAACCTCAGGTTATGGTTGATTTTACAGTGCCTCAATATGCTTTTACACATACCGAGATCGCGATCCGTCATGGAGTCAGACCTGTCATGGGTGTTACCGGCTTTACGCCGGAGCAGATTGAACAGTTGGACAAGCAATGCCAGGACAAAGGAATTGGAGGGCTTATTGCCCCTAACTTCTCGATCGGTGCCATTCTGATGATGCGATTCGCAGCACAGGCTGCCAAACATATGCCAAATGTGGAGATTATCGAATATCACGGGGATCAGAAGCTGGATGCTCCTTCCGGAACAGCGATCAAAACTGCCGAACTGATTGCTGCCAATCGGGAAGAACTTCGTCAGGGTAACCCGAATGAGGAAGAAACCATTGAAGGATCTCGAGGCGGTTATTACAACGGATTCCGAATTCACAGTGTACGATTGCCTGGTGTATTCGCGCAGCAGGAAGTTGTTTTCGGAGACTATGGACAGTCACTCAAAATTCGGCATGACTCCTACGAGCGCGCAGGTTATATGCCTGGTGTTAAGATTGGTGTGCAAAAGGTTATGGAATATACAGGAATGATCTACGGATTTGACCACTTTATCGACTAAAGGAGATTGTCATGTTGAAAATAGCATTTATCGCCCATGATCGTAAAAAAGAAGAGATGGTTAACTTCGTGACGGCATATGAGCCTGTTTTTACGGACCATCAATTGTATTCTACAGGAACAACGGGCCTTCGTATTATGGAAGGAACGTCTCTGAAGATTCATCGATTCGAATCAGGCCCATTGGGTGGAGATCAGCAGATTGGAGCTTTGGTTGCGCAAAATGAGATGGATCTGATTATTTTTCTGCGCGATCCACTAATGGCACAACCTCACGAGCCAGATATTAATGCTTTGTTGCGTCTTTGTGATGTGCAGGGAATTCCACTTGCCACCAATATCGCAACCGCTGAGATTCTGGTTAAGGCTCTGGATCGTGGCGATTTTGCCTGGAGAGAGCTGGTACATAAATACAAGCCGGAGGCTGGATTAAATTCGGGTGATTCCGAATGAGCCTGGATATTCTTATCTTTGGAGCACATGCGGACGATGCGGAGATTGGTATGGGTGGAACGATTGCCAAACATACCGCTGCTGGTTTGAAAGTAGGCGTGTGTGATCTGACTCGTGCTGAGATGTCTTCGAACGGAACAGTAGAGCGCAGAACCGAGGAAGCGGAGCAAGCCTCCCGCGTCCTCGGTCTTTCGTGTCGAACGAATCTGGGGCTTCCTGATCGTGGTTTGTATCTTACGCCTGAACATGTACAGGCGGTAACGGCTGAGATACGGCGCCATGCCCCTCGGATGGTGTTTGCTCCATATTGGGAAGATCGTCATCCGGATCATGTCAATTGCAGTAAGCTTGTGCAGGAGGCTGTATTTAACGCCAAGCTTCGCAACTACATGCCGGACATGCCTGCCGTGCAGGTGAAGGAACTTTATTTTTACTTTATTAATGACATCGGGCCTACGGATTTGATTGTCGATATTACGGAACACTATGAGCAAAAAGAAGCTTCATTGCTCTCTTATCGTTCCCAATTCGAACTGGGAGCCGGAGCGGTCTCGACGCCATTGAATCAAGGGTATATTGAACGTGTAAGAGCCCGTGATTCCTTGCTCGGACAACGCAGTCTCATCCCGTTTGCAGAAGGGTTTGCTACAATTACACCTTACGTGGTTCATCAATTTGGCACGGGTGCCAAATAAACGATTTCACATTTTACGTTTAATGAAACGAAGGGTTTCATTATTCCGTTGCATTATATCAACCTGCTTAAGCGGGAGATCAAAGGAGCGTCCACAGGATGGATAAAAAGCTAAAAATCGGCATCACCTGTTATCCGTCCCTCGGCGGGTCTGGCGTTGTCGCAACGGAACTGGGCAAATTACTTGCCGAACAGGGGCATCAGGTTCATTTTATTGCCAACAGTATCCCGTTCAGACTGGGTACGTTCCAGAAGAATATTTTTTATCATGAAGTTGAAGTAAATGATTATTATGTGTTCCGTTACCCTCCGTATGACCTGTCACTGGCAACAAAGATGGCTCAGGTGGCTAAGTCACAGCAGCTCGATCTACTGCATGTTCACTATGCCGTTCCACACGCAGTATGTGCCTTTCTTGCCAAACAAATGGTAGGGGATGGCCTGAAAGTGGTCACCACGTTACATGGAACGGATATTACGGTTCTGGCTCAGGATGAATCTCTGAAGGATCTGATCCGTCTAGCTATTAATGAAAGTGACGCGGTCACTGCAGTATCCAAAGATTTGATTCGGGAAACGGTCGAATTGCTGGATATTCAGCGTCCAATCGATTTAACCTATAACTTTATTGACAAACGAATATATTATCCGCGGGATGCTGCAAGTTTGCGAAGAGACTTTGCTGCGCCCGACGAAAAAATATTAATGCACATTTCAAACTTCCGACCGGTGAAGAGAACTCAGGATGTGGTAGAGGTCTTCCGTCAAGTACAGGAGCAGGTTCCAGCCAAACTGTTATTTGTAGGTGAAGGACCTGATTTGCCGAAGATGCAATGGAAGATCAATGATCTCGGCTTGAATGATAAAGTTCATTTCCTTGGCAAACAGGATGACATTGCTCAAGTCATTTCCATGGCTGACGTGTTGATGCTTCCATCGGAGAAGGAAAGTTTCGGACTTGTGGCGCTCGAAGCAATGGCTTGCGGCGTACCCACGATCGGTTCACAGGCCGGAGGAATTCCGGAACTGGTCTTACACGGTAAGACGGGATTCTTATCCACGATCGGGGATACACAATCCATGGCCGAGAACACAATCCGTTTGTTAACAGATGATCGTTTGGCTGCGGAGTTCAGGGAAGCATGCCTTCAACGCGCACATCACGACTTTTGCAATGATGCCATTCGGCATGAATATGAACAGATTTATTACCGGGTGCTGGGAAGGGAAGTTCCGAACTTGAAGCCGGTTTGCGGTTAATCAATGGGTTTGACGAAATTATACTGTGCATACCACAACAGGCAAGAGAAGAGGTGATATGTGGTGGTTCAATGGACACAGGTAGATCGTGAAATGGCAATTCAAAGCGAGAATGTACTCACAACATTAAACAAACATGGCTACAAGGCATATTGGGTAGGTGGTTGCGTTCGTGACGAATTGATGGAACGAGTAGTAGACGACATGGATATCACGACATCTGCTTCTCCTCAGCAAGTCATGGAACTGTTTGACGATTGTATTCCTACAGGTTTGCAACACGGTACGGTTACCGTTCGTTCAGGCGGTTATTACTTTGAAGTGACCACATTTCGAACAGAATCCGAATATCAGGATAACCGCAGACCAGCTGCGGTTCAATTTGTTCAGCATATCAAGGAAGACTTACAACGGCGTGACTTCACGATGAACGCTCTTGCTATGGACGCCACTGGGACAATCGTTGACCCGTTTGGTGGACAGGCAGATATCAAGGAAGAGCGAGTCAGATGTGTGGGTTCTGCGATGGAACGATTTGGTGAAGATGCACTGCGGATGCTCCGCTGTGTCCGGTTTGCTTCCGTATTTGATTTCAAAATTGCCCATAACACGTGGAAGGGTCTTGTAAGGCAGAAAGACCTGCTTCAACATATAGCAATGGAACGAGTACGCACCGAGATGGTAAAAATGATGTCGGGACCCCATCCATTAAGAGGATTGGAACTGGTATACAGAAGTGATGCGCTTGCGCACATAAAAGCGCCGGTTAGTTCGGCGCGTTTTAACAAGACGTTGTTATCCAATCTGGAACAGTTGTCAGGTCAGCATGTGTTGCTTCGTTGGTCACTCCTTCTGATTGCTGGCGGTTATAGCAAGGACGAAGCAGACGTATTATTACGTCAGTGGACATTCTCTAATGAACATCGTTCTCGTATAACAGGTGTCCTTCAGGTGGAGCAGTTGATTCATACTTCCGTTCAGGAGCAGAAGGATACGGTCAGTCTCCGTTCCGATTGGATCGTTACTGTTCTGGCTTGTGGTGTTCAGGCGGCGGATGATTGGCTTCAAATACAGTCTGTACTGCCAGCAGGATGGCGGAATCAGTCCGAACAGGCAGCAATGCAGGTTGTTTTGGTTCAAGAGCTTGCAGCCGAATGGAGTAAATCGATTCCTGTGCATGACTTGAAAGAGCTGGACATCACAGGGGAACAAGTGTTGCAAATGGTGCAGCGCAAAGGCGGGCCTTGGCTGGGTCAACTGATGAAACATTTGTTACGAGAAACAGCGATTGGAACGATAGAGAATCAGCATGCAGCACTAAGTGCAGAAGTGAAGCGGGTGGTTCAAGATGACCAAGCATGAAGATTTGCTACATATGTTATTAAATGCAGAAGGACGATTTGTATCGGGTGAAGAGATTAGTCGTAATCTGTCCATCAGTCGGACCGCTGTGTGGAAACATGTGAACAAGTTGCGAGACATGGGATATGAGTTTGAAGCGGTATCCCGCAAAGGATACCGTCTGGTAACGAAGCCGGATAGCATTGACGCTACTGCCCTCCAATTGGCACTTGATACAACCTTATTTGGCCGTAAGGCTGTTTTGTTGACTTCGACCCTGTCTACGCAAGGGGATGTTCTCAAGCTAGCTGAGAAAGGGCAGGCAGAAGGTGCTGTGGTCATTGCGGAAGAACAAACAGGAGGAAGAGGACGTTTCGGTCGACAGTGGTTCTCTCCTCCGGGTAAAGGAATCTGGATGAGTGTCCTGTTACGCCCTGATCTACCACTTCAGCATACGCCGCAGCTAACTTTATTAACAGGAGTGGCTGTATGTCGTGCCGTTCGAGCTTGTTCAGGAGCTGATGCAGGCATCAAATGGCCAAATGATGTGTTGATTGACGGACGTAAGGTATGTGGCATATTGCTTGAATCTACGGTGGAAGATCATGAAGTCAGATACTGCATTGCAGGTATAGGTGTTGACGTGAACTTTGATCCCGAGGATTATCCGGAAGATCTGACCACAATCGCTACTTCGCTCAAGATGGAGACGGGACAATCCGTTGATCGTACCAAACTAACGGCTGCCATTTTGACGGAGCTTGAACAATTGTATTTTTTGTATCAAAAAGAAGGGTTCGGCGTGATCTCAGCTCTATGGGAGGCCCTGTCCGTATCGATGAATCGAGAGATTACAGTGACTAATCCTCATGGTGTCATTGAAGGGAAGGCAATCGGTCTTGACCCTTCCGGGGCACTTATCGTGGATAAGCACGATGGAGAACATTCACTAATCATCTCTGGTGAGATTTCCTGGAAATCGTAAACAATTTGTCGAATTTTCACTGGTAAAATGAACATAAGACGTGAAGTTTGAGCAGAACTTTGGTATACTGTGTTCGTGAGGCGGTATCGGCTAATGCAGACCGAATTGCACTCCCGTAACAGTAACCTTTGTTCTGCTTTGATGTGTTTTATATAAGCAGACCGCAGTGCAAGAATGAAATACGTTTAAGTGAGTTGTTGGATTCTGCTCTGAGCCGAAGAGGACCGAGACAGAAGGGACGATCGCAAGTGACTCTTTTTTGACTTTTCGGGACTTTTTAGTGGAAAACTAAAAGGTTTTTTTGTTGCGTTTATTTGAAAAGAAGAAAGGAGCCATCAGAGAAAATGGCGAACAAACAAGCGTTGAATATTGTGAAAATGAAAAAATACAAGCAGGACGGCGTGCCGCTTACCATGATCACGGCTTACGATTATCCGACAGCTCTCCTAGCAGAGGAAGCAGGTATTGATCTGATCCTAGTTGGTGATTCACTCGGCAATGTAGTACTGGGTTATAACTCGACGCTTCCGGTGACCATTGACGACATGGTGTACCACACACGTTCCGTAGTGCGCGGTGCTGAGAAGACATTTATTGTGGCTGATATGCCTTTTATGACCTATCATGGCAGCGTGGATGAGACGCTTAAGGGTGTACGTCGACTGATGCAAGAGGGGCATGCCCATGCCGTTAAAATGGAAGGCGGAGTCGAGATAGCGGACACCGTTAGAGCAGTCGTGCAAGCAGGCGTGCCTGTTCTTGGACATATCGGACTTACACCTCAATCGGTTAATCAGATTGGTGGTTACCGCATTCAGGGCAAGGATGCAGCGGACGCGAAACGTCTGATGGACGAAGCCAAAGCCCTGGAAGCTGCAGGCGCGTTTGGCATTGTGCTTGAACTGGTTACGGAAGAAGTTGCACGGGCGATCTCGGAGGAACTGTCCATCCCTACCATCGGAATTGGAGCAGGACGAGGCTGTGATGGTCAGGTACTGGTATTCCACGATGTGGTTCAATACGCCTCTCCGTATACACCCAAACGATTTGTCAAAACCTATGGAGATGTGGGTACATTAATCAGAACGAGCATCGAAGCTTATGTGAAAGAAGTTAAAGATCGTTCGTTCCCGGCCGAAGAGCATGTATTCAATGCTGCGGATGGTGTTCTGGATCAACTGTACGGCGGACAACGCAAGGAAAAGGTGGGGAGTAACTCATGAAAGTATTACGGACAATCGCAGAGTTAAGACAGGAACTAAGCTTGAAGCGTCAAGCGATTCGGTCCAGTGCGTCCGTTGTAGGTCTGGTACCGACAATGGGTTATCTTCATCAAGGTCATGCAAGCTTGATGCAGGCAGCAAGAAAACAGAGCGATATCGTGGTATTAAGCATATTTGTTAATCCGATTCAATTCGGCCCTAATGAAGATTTTGACAGCTATCCGCGGGATGAAGCCAGAGATGTGGAAACAGCACGCTCACAAGGAGTAGATATCGTATTTATTCCCTCTGTTGAAGAGATGTATCCACAGGCAACACAAACGACCGTATCGGTCTCAAAACTGACGGAGCGCCTATGTGGCGCTTCCCGTCCGGGGCATTTTGACGGGGTAACGACCGTAGTCTCCAAACTGTTTAACATCGTACAGCCACAGCGTGCATTTTTTGGAATGAAAGACGCCCAGCAGGTTGCGGTCATTCAACAGATGGTGAATGATTTGAATATGCCTGTAGAAATTGTACCCTGTCCGATTGTTCGCGAAGAGGATGGCCTTGCCCTCAGTTCACGTAATGTCTATCTTAGCGCAGAACAGCGTACACAGGCATTGGTTCTGTCGAAGGCACTGCGTGCAGCTCAGGAAGCCGCAGATACAGGTGTAGCTACAAATGCGGCAGATATCCGTCGTATTCTGCGCGAGCAGATTGCAAGCTCACCGCTTGCCGTTATCGACTACGCCGAGATTCAGGCTTTTCCAAGTCTGGAGCCGCTCGCAGATCAGGAAGAAGTTCAAGGACGTGATGATCTGCTCATTGCACTTGCGGTGAAATTCGGAAAAACAAGATTGATTGACAATATAAGGTTGCAAAAATCGGAGGTACTGTCCCATGTTTAGAACACTGATGAAATCCAAAATCCACCGGGCTACGGTAACGGAAGCCAACTTGAACTATGTGGGTAGCATTACCATAGATGAAGACTTGATGGAAACATCCGACTTGATGGAAAACGAGAAAGTGCAAATTGTGAACAACAACAATGGTGCACGTCTGGAAACTTATGTGATTCCAGGACCGCGCGGGAGCGGGGTCATATGTCTTAACGGCGCAGCTGCACGTCTGGTGCAGCCTGGAGATAACGTCATTATCATTTCTTATGCCATGATGTCCCAAGAAGAGGCAAATACTCACAAACCAACCGTTGTATTTGTAGATGGACAGAATAAACCTGTACAAACGATGAAGCAGGAAGTCCACGCGACAATTATGTAATCGACTGGTAAGGAGAATGAAATCGGCCCTTGAAGCAAAAAATGAGTACAGGTCACTGCACTAATCCATTTTTTCAAGGGTGGGGATGCATCGATGTTCCAGCATGTTTTCGCAGAAATGAACGACATGTTAGATGAAATTATCAAGAGCTATCCTTCCGCTGAAGGCCTGAACAAACAAGAATTGCTGCAAAAGTGGAATTTGCTTAAGCGGATGAGTGACGGAATGCTGGATGAATGGCTGATGTTTGAAGAAAAGATGAGCCAGGTGAGGGAGCGGGAGATGGATAAGCCTGCTTCCCTTGAACCGGAACAGGAAGCTGTTACCGCTCTGCCTGAACTCCATCTGGAATGTTTCAGTCGTGGTCAGGGCTATTTCAAACTACAGATGTATCCGCAGGCGATCATGCAGTTCTCCCGGGTTGTGACCGACCATCCGGAGAGTGCATTGACTCGTTTTTACCTGGCGCTCGCGTATCTGAATTTGGAACAAATGGCGGAAGCCGGGACACATTTGCAGCAGATCATGTACCTTAAGGGTTCACCTCGCTTGAAAGGGCTTGTATGTAACGCCCTGGGCTGTATTCAAGCCAAGCTTGCGAATCCTGAAGCTGCATGTTCACTCTTTGCACAGGCCCTTCAGTATGACCCGACATTGACCGAACCACTGTACAACATGGAAGCTTGCAGGTTGAACAGGGGAAAATTGCAATATGCTAATCAGCTGACGACCCTTCATTAAGCGGGAATTCGGCGACAAAAAACGGTGTTCCCTCCTTTGGCATAGCGGCGGGGACACCGCTTTTTTGTCAGTTAATTTTCAAATCCCCTTTTTTTTGCTATGCTGTAACATAGACTGGAATGGAAGGGACCGTACATTGCAATGAAATTTGCCGTATTGGATTTCGAAACAACCGGCACGCAGTCCGACGGTGAGATTATACAGGCCGGACTTGCCATCATAGATCATGACTACAGCATAACTCAAATATATAGTTCTTATGTGAACCCTGGTGTACCGATTCCCCCGTTTATTTCGGGGTTGACGGGTATTACCGATGCAGATGTGGCGGACGCTCCTTCACTCGAAGAGATGATGATGGAGATGGTTCCGCTACTTAATGATGTGGTGCTTGTTGGACACAACGTCGCTTTTGATTTTCACTTTTTGCAGAATGCTCTTGACCGTTGCGGTTATTTGCCGTTCACTGGCCGCATTCTGGACACGATTGATTTTCTGAAGATCACATTCCCATCACTGGGTTCTTATCAACTCGGTTATGTGTCTTCCGAATTTGGATTTCAACATGATCGCCCTCACCAGGCAGACAGTGATGCACTGGCGACAGCCTATGTGCTGCTCAAGTGCCTGGATGAGTTAAAGGAATTACCGCTCATAACGATTCAGCGCCTCAGTGACCTGTTTGCACCAGAAGACAGTGACTTGGGCTGGTTCTTGGACGGAATGCGCAGTGAGAAGGAAGCAGAGCCGATTCAGGATCTGGACGGACATACCTATTATCGTCAGCTTGCTCTTAATGTAAGTGATTGGACCGATATTGGTGCACCACGCGATGAGCGGGAGGCTAACCCCCTTGATGGTGTAAGCTTCGAACAGTTTATGGACCAGGTTCGGGAGAACCTGAAGGATACGCTGGATCATTACGAAGAGCGTGAAGCGCAGACTCAGATGTTCAGCAGTGTAAGGCAAGCCCTGGATGAAGAGAAACATCTCTTGATCGAAGCTGGAACGGGTACCGGCAAATCTCTAGGGTATCTGTTGCCTGCTATTTACGAAAGTGTGAAACAAGAACAGAAAGTTATGGTCAGCACGCATACGATCAATCTGCAGGAGCAATTGAGAGAGCGGGACATTCCGATGCTGACTCAAGTGGTTCCGTTCCCGTTTAAGGCTGCTGTATTCAAAGGACGTGGACATTACCTGTGCCTGCGCAAATTTGAACACAAAATCAATAAACGTGAGTTCGCCACACCTAAAGAGGATTATTTCACAGCTGCTCAGATGATCGTCTGGCTAACACAGACCGAAACCGGAGATGATGAGGAACTTAACCTTAGCGGACGCGGAGGGGACTTCTGGGAGACGGTACAGAGCGAATCCGAATCATGTCTGGGAAGATCCTGTCCATGGTTCCGCAAATGTTTCTACCATCGTGCCAAACATGAAGCAGGGTTGTCTGATATCGTAATCACCAATCACTCCAAATTATTTACGGATGTGAAAGCCGCGCATCAGCTGCTGCCAGCCTATGAGAGTCTTGTAATCGATGAGGCACATCATCTGGAGGATGTCGCTGGTAAACATCTTGGAATGCATATGAAATATTTCACTTTGGTTCATACACTGACCCGCCTGTTTAAAGACAGTCGTAATGGTCAGCTGCCTATGCTTCGTTCGCAGTTATCCGGGCATGAGAATTCGGTGCAATGGGGCTCCATGGTGGATCAGATGTTCCCGCTCGCTCTTGAGGTCAAGGAACTGTGGGATCGTATGAGCGATGCCTTGTTTGGTCTGTTGCCTGAACGAAGTGATGCTTCACCGGGCGAGACGGGGCAATTTTCACTGCGTCTGAAAGCATCTCAGAAACCTGCAAAATGGCAGGAGTTGCAGGATCTGGAGAACCAGATCTATGTGACTCTGGGCGATTTGGTTCGCAAAGGGGACAAATTGCTGCTTGAAGTGAAAGAGGATCAGGATGATTATCAATCGGATAGTCTGATTACGGACATTACAGGATTACTGAAAGATCTGACCACATTGAAGGAGAATCTACGTTTCTTCATGCGAATGGATGACGCCAAAACAGTGTACTGGATGGAAGCCAGCGGCCAGTTCCGCAGTAAATCACTCCAGCTGTATGCCGTACCTGTAGATGTCAGTGCCCAACTTAAGGATTTGTTTTTTGATAAAAAGAAAAGTGTTGTGCTTACATCAGCTACGCTTTCGGTAGATAAGTCATTCCAGTTCATGATTGAGCAGCTTGGCTTGCAGGATGCTTCCGAGAATAATCGGTTGTTAACGTCGATGCTGCCATCACCTTTCAACTATCGCGATCAGGCACTTCTGGTGATTCCGCGTGATTTCCCGAGTGTGAAGGGAAGTGTGGGTGATGCGCACTTTGTTAATATGCTGGTGCAATCACTCGCAGAGACGGCAATTGCTACGCGTGGACGCATGATGGTTCTGTTTACTTCATACAAGATGTTGCGACAGGTCTATGATCCGCTGAAGGAGGCGCTGTCTGGCAACGACATCTCGTTGCTTGGTCAAGGCGTTGATAGTGGAAGTCGTTCCAAATTGACTCGCAGGTTCCAAGATGCCAAAGCAACAGTACTTCTGGGCACAAGCAGCTTCTGGGAGGGTGTAGATATTCCGGGAGAAGCGCTGACCTGTCTCGCTATTGTAAGATTGCCTTTCCAACCGCCGAATCATCCGTTGGTGGAAGCCAAGAGTGAGTTGCTTCAGGAACAGAAGAAAAATCCGTTCATGAAACTGTCCGTGCCACAAGCGGTCATTCGTTTCAAGCAGGGATTTGGCCGATTGGTGCGTACAGCAAAGGACAGAGGAATTGTCATTGTTTATGATACACGTGTGATTGAAGCGTACTATGGTAAATTCTTTTTATATTCATTACCAGGTCCCAAAATGGAGCATATGCTCACGGAGCAGATGGTTCCACGAATCACCGAGTGGTTGGAAAAACCTGCTAATGAACAAGAATAATGGTTGTTCTGTTCGTTATATCATTGCATGACACTATCGTTTGGCGTTAAACTTTATTAGATATTTCCGTATCCGATTAGAGCAGTTGCACGTAAGAACTTATAACCTAAATTACAAGGAGCATTCTGTATAAAATGTCACGTTTATCTTTGAGTTTATACAGAATGCTCAACTTTTCATCTATTATTTTTATCGTGGCCTTGGTAAGGGGGAGCAAGAATGAAATCGGATAAAATTTCGGAAGCGGTGGTACGACGTCTGCCTGTATACTTGCGCTATTTGAGCGAGTTGCACCAGCGTGAGGTGGCTACTGTTTCTTCTCAAGAGCTTGGACAAAGGCTGGATCTGAATCCGGCCCAAATTCGAAAAGACCTGGCTTACTTCGGTGATTTTGGTCGTAAAGGGATCGGGTATGATGTATCCTATTTGATCGAGAAAATTCGTCACATTCTCAAAATCGATCAGCAAATTAATGTAGCTCTGGTAGGTGCGGGTAACCTCGGACAGGCCTTGTCCAACTACAACGCATATCTGAAAGACAACATGAAGATTGTTGCTGTATTTGATGCATATGGACCGAAGATTGGTAGTCAAATCAACAGTTTGACGGTAAAACCAATGAATGAATTGACGGAAGCGGTTAAAACGGATAACATCCGCATCGGTATTATTACGGTTCCGGATACGGAAGCTCAAAATGTAGCCGATCAGCTTATTGAATCGGGAATTGAAGCGATCCTTAATTTTGCACCAACAATTCTAAAAACACCGCCGCATATCCGCATTCACCATGCTGACTTTACAACGGATCTGCTTAGTTTGGCCTATTACTTGGAGACTGGAAAGGACGATGAGGAAGATGACAACAAATAGATGGGTAATTCACAACGGCAAATTTGCCGTTAATGAAGGCGGCACAACATGGAACGTTGTTCAAGGATACATGGTTGTTGAGAATGACAAGATTGTGCATATTGGTGAGACATTGCCGGATGGAGACGAAAATTGTACCAAAGTGGATGGAAAAGGATTGTTCTTCCTGCCGGGTCTGATCAATACGCATGGTCATGCAGCGATGTCGTTGCTCAGAGGGCACGGAGACGATCTTGCGTTGCAAGTATGGTTGCAGGAAAAAATGTGGCCGATGGAAGCGAAAATGACTTCAGAAGACGTATATTGGGGAACTTCGCTATCGGTGCTTGAAATGTTGAAAGGCGGAACTACAGCTTTCCTGGACATGTACGATCACATGGATCAAGTTGCCAAAGTTGTGGAGCAATCCGGCGTTAGAGCAGCACTGGCACGTGGTGTAATTGGGCTGTGCTCGGAAGAAGAGCAACTGCGGAAGCTGGAGGAGTCGGCAGCGTTTGCACGTGAGTGGAATGGACAGGCCGATGGTCGCATTACAACCGTAATCTCGCCACACGCACCATATACATGCCCTCCTGACTACATAGAGAAGCTTGTACAGGTCGCAAACGACCTAAACCTTCCTCTTCATACACATATGTCGGAAACGCTTCGTGAAGTCGAGCAGAACGTGGCTGATTATGGACTGCGTCCTGTAGCACATCTGGAGAAACTGGGCTTTTTCTCCCGTCCATCCCTGGTTGCACATGCGGTGCATCTGAATGACGAAGAGATTGAGATTCTGGCCCGTCATGATGTGGCTGTATCCCATAACCCGGGAAGTAACCTGAAACTCGCTTCCGGTGTTGCGCGTGTACCTGCGTTGCTGAAAGCAGGAGTTACCGTGTCACTCGGAACTGACGGACCAGCAAGTAACAACAACCTGGATATGTTCGAGGAAATGAGACTGGCTGCATTGATCCACAAAGGTGTATCTGGTGACCCGACGGCAGTGCCAGCAGGCGAAGCGTTACTACTCGGAACGTCATATGGTGCCAAATCAATCTTCTTGAACAATACCGGAGCACTCCAGGTCGGCATGAAGGCTGACTTTATCGCCTTGGACATTGAACAGGCACATTTCTATCCACATACAGACCTGATCTCACATACGATCTACTCGGCTTCTGCCAAAGATGTTGAGCACGTATGGGTGGATGGGAAACAAGTGGTGAAACATGGCGAATGTCTGACGCTGGATGAAGAGCGTATTTTGCGTGAGTCTCAATTGGCATTTGATGGTCTGCTTGCTCGTTAATTGCAGGATAGAGCATCATAGGGAAAGGAAGTTCGGCTTTTGAAGAAAAAAAAGAAGTGGATATGGATTTCGCTGCTTGCACTGGTTCTGATTCTGTTTGGACTTCAGCGTTATTACGTCCATGTCACGCAGGACCAGCGCAAGGAAGAAGCGCTCGCCATACAGGCAGCTCAGGAGCAACTGGGCATTACATCCTATGATGAATTGCGCAAGTACATCTGGGGAGACAAAGAAGGCTCTGACAACATCTACTGGACCCTGATCGGCAAAAATAAGGATAACCAGGATGTTATGGTTTGGGTTAAATTCGATGCAAACAATCAACCGGCTAAGGGTGCAAACGCTGTACACAGTGAGCTGCTGCAGAATGGCATGTCCGAAGCGCAGATCCGCAATCGCTTCAGTTCTGAAGTTCCTGCCGGCGAGATTAAACGAATCATGCCCGGAGTTGTGAATGGAATATATGTGTGGCAAGTGTATTATAAAGACGGTACGCATAACCACTATCGTTTTTATCGTTTTAGCAACGGAGAACAGGTGGACCTGGTCTACACACTCCCGAACAGCTAGAACAAATAGAGTGACATAGCTAGAGAATGAATGAAACAAAAGAACCGGCAGACGGATATCCGACTGAACCGGTTCTTTGTGTTGCCCGTAAACTTAAATAATTTAAATAGTTAAAATTAATAATTTATTCATATTTTCGCCTTCGAAATTGTATATACGATGTGATATACTCAGATATGTACTCAAAGTTACATTCAAAACAAATAAACCTGTCGAAATTATCGCAGGAGTCAATGTGCACATATTCTTATATACCAATAAGCCAGTAGGTTGGGCCAAAATCTGGGAGGGGTAATTCACTTGAAACTAAAAGTATTGCCTATTGCTTTAACTGCCGTCATTTCAGCCGTTGTGTTGTTTGGAGGTTGGTTTGTATATCGTCAGGTGGCTGTGCAGAATCCGATTGAAAAGATGGTTACCCAGTACGATGGAGTCAATGACGTTCAATTAACTATTAACCGCAATGACGTACAATTGAAACTGGATCTGCAACCCGATGTTGATTTGGGCAGACTGGTACAATATATTCACAAAGAAGGACAGAACTTGATTGGAACACGTTCACTAAAATTGGACGTTGTGGATCATTCCAGTGAAGCACTGGAAAGTTGGTGGGGTGATGCGATGTTTACCGTAGCTCAGGCGATGGAGAACAAGCAATACACCGAGATTACACCAACGTTGTCAAAGATGGCGACCAATGGAATTAAGGTGAATACAGCGATGGATGACAACAATGTATATGTCAGTCTCAGAGACGGAGATGCCAGCAAGTTTATTATTCTGCCGCGTGTGCCCGGTCAGATAGGAGTGTGGCCTAATGCCTAAGTGGACAAAAGAAGTTGCCATCGGATTTTTTCCCGTATTGATTATTTTTCTTGCTTTTACTGGTGTTAATATTGTTCCGATTCTGATTGCAGCGGTGCTTGTCGGAGCTTTGCTGTTCATGATGCAAATGCGTGGCGGGATTACAGTAGGCGCTGCACAGGAACGTAAACGGAAGAAAAAAGGACCTTCCAAGCTTACTTTTGAAGAAATTGGCGGACAGGACAGTGCCAAGCAGGAATTGCGTGAAGCACTTGACTTTCTCATCAAACATGAAGAAATTCGGAAGTTCGGGATTCGCCCGTTAAAAGGGATCTTGCTGACGGGCCCTCCAGGGACAGGAAAAACGTTGATGGCCAAGGCTGCTGCCCATTACACCGATTCTGTTTTTGTAGCAGCATCTGGCAGTGAGTTCGTGGAAATGTATGTTGGTGTGGGTGCCAGCAGAATTCGGGATTTGTTCAAGGACGCGAGAACTCGTGCCACCAAGGAAAATAAGGAAAACGCTATTATATTTATCGATGAAATCGATGTGATCGGGGGGAAACGTGAGGGCGGTCAACAGCGTGAATATGATCAGACCCTCAATCAGCTCTTGACGGAAATGGATGGAATCTATTCTTCCGATACGCCGAGAATCCTTGTTATCGCTGCAACAAACCGCAAAGAGATGCTCGATAGCGCTCTGACGCGCCCGGGACGTTTTGACCGCCACATTCAAGTGGACTTGCCTGATAAGAAGGGCAGAAAGCATATTCTGGAACTGCATGCGGTGAATAAACCTCTGATGAAGGAAGTTAATCTGGAGAAAACAGCTGAAGAATCGTATGGTTTCTCCGGTGCACAGCTCGAAAGTGTGATGAACGAAGCAGCAATATACGCCATGCGGGACGGGCTGTTGAACATCGAACAGCGGCACTTGTCCCTGGCTATTGATAAAGTCATGATGGGTGAGAAGACAGACCGTGAGTCCAGTGTGGAAGAGAAGAAAAGGGTCGCCATTCATGAATTGGGACATGCCATTATGGCAGAACTTGTTCGTCCAGGCAGTGTTAGTCAGGTGGCACTTAGTCCGCGTGGTCAGGCGCTGGGATATGTACGTCATAACCCGCAACAGGAACAGTTCCTCTATACGAAGCGCTTCTTGGAAGAGCAGATTATGATTGCACTCGGAGGAGCAGCTGCGGAGGAAATGTACTACGGTGGTCGTTCCACAGGGTCACGCAATGACTTTGATCAGGCAACCAATGTGGTACAGACCATGATGGCTTCCGGGTTGACTTCACTTGGGATTGTGAACATGGATATGGTGACAACCGAGGAACTTATGCGAGAGAATAAATTAATTTTGCAAGAACTGATGGAACAGACAAAGCGGTTGCTTGAAGAACAACGGACAATTTTCGACAATTCACTCGACATCTTGATTCGTGAGGAAGTTTTGTCTGGCGAACAATTTCGTTGTCAATTTCGTGACAGTGCCCTTCTACCAGCATAATTTATTTATGCTGGTTATTTTTTTTTACATTTCACTCGTGCTAAGATATTATTATATGTTGGGTCGAAATTTGTAATTTTCGGCGAACAGGGTACAATAGAGAAATAGAGAACCGAAAGGATGGAGCAGAACCATGTTTTTCAAAAAAATAGGAGTTGTCGGCGGCGGTACGATGGGGCAAGGTATTTCCCAGATGCTAGCAGCCAAAGGACTTGATGTGCTTCTCGTGGAGCATACAACACAAAAGCTGGATCATGCATATGACATGATCGAAACCAATCTGGATAAACAACTGGAGAAATGGGCGATTACAAAAGCGGAGAAGAAATTGATTCTTTCCCGTATTACCAAGGTAGCTCATTTAGCTGAACTTGGAACTTGCGACATGGTCATTGAGACGATTTCAGAAGATCTGGATGCGAAAAAAGCAGTATTCAGCCAACTGGACCAAGTTTGTCCAAGCAATGTCATTCTGGCAAGTAATACATCCACGCTGAGTTTGACCGAGCTTGCAAGCTCGACCAAATACCCAGAGCGTGTTATTGGTATGCACTTTATTCACCCGGTATCCCGGGTTGATCTTGTAGAGATTATTCGTGGACTGAAAACTTCGGATACAACTTTCGAAGAGACCAGACGTTTTGTTGAAGAAGTAGCGGACAAAAAAGGAGTCATGATCTATGAATCACCTGGATTCGTAACTTCCCGCTTGATCTGTCTGCTGATTAACGAAGCGTTGCATGTATTGCAAGAAGGTGTTGCATCTGCTGAAGATATCGATGATGCAATGCGTATCGGATACAACTTCCAACATGGACCACTCGAAATGGCTGACCGTTTCGGATTGGATTCTGTTGAAGCTGCACTCGAAAGAATGTTCCGTGAATTCGGAGAATTGAAATATCGTCCTTCTACAGTCCTGAAGAAAATGGTGCGTGCAGGACACCTGGGTGTCAAAACAGGCGAAGGATTCTTCAAGTACGACAAGGATGGTGACCGACTGTGAAAGTACTCGTAATTAATGCGGGGAGTTCCTCGCTCAAATATCAACTGTATAATATGACTGACGAATCTGTCCTGGCTAAAGGTCTGGTAGAGCGGATCGGAATGGATTCCTCCATTCTGACGCACAAACCAACAGGCCGTGAGGATGTTACAGAAGTTAGTGAAATTCTGGAACACACAACAGCAATCCGTAAAGTCATTGATATTTTGACTCACAAAGAAAATGGTGTACTGGATTCTGTAAGTGAAATTCAAGCTGTTGGACACCGTGTTGTTCACGGTGGTGAAGCATTTAAAGAATCTGCACTGGTAGATGATGCAGCCAAAGCTGAAATTCGTCGTTTGTTCGACTTGGCTCCACTTCATAACCCTGCAGCAATGATGGGTATTCGTGCGGCTGAATTAAATATGCCAGGTGTGCCTCAGGTAATGGTCTTTGATACAGCGTTCCATCAGACGATGCCTGAAAAAGCTTACCTGTATGCCATTCCGCGTGTACTTTACAAAAAATATAAAGTACGTCGCTACGGGGCACATGGTACTTCCCATGATTTCGTAAGCAAGGCAGCTGCTGAATATCTGGATCGTCCAGTGGAAGATCTGAAAATCATCACTTGTCACGTGGGTAACGGTGGTAGTGTAACAGCAGTTAAAGGTGGCGTATCCGTGGATACTTCGATGGGTATGACTCCGCTTGAGGGACTGATGATGGGAACGCGTTCTGGTGACCTCGACCCAGCCATCGTACCTTATGTAATGAACAAGGAAGAACTGAGCGTAAGCGAAGTGAACTCCATGTTGAACAAACACAGTGGATTGCTTGCGATCTCGGGAATCAGCAGTGACATGCGTGAGATTACGGAAGGTATGGAGAATGGCGATGCCAACTCCACGCTTGCTTTTGAAATGTACGAATACCGTCTGCGTAAATACATCGGCTCATATGCAGCTGCAATGAACGGTGTAGACGTGATCGTCTTTACGGCTGGTGTAGGTGAGAACTCCGTTGTACTTCGCCAAAAAGTATGTGAGCAGCTCACTTATCTGGGTGTTGAACTGGATGAAGCGTTGAATGCCATTCGTTCCGGCGAACCACGCCGGATCACAACAGCGAATTCCAAAGTGGAAGTTCTCGTTGTGCCAACTAACGAAGAATTGGTAATTGCACGTGATACACACCGAATCGTATTGAATTCTCAGTAATCTAACTGTAAAGTAAATATAGAATGACAAGGAAGTGCAGAGGACAGGCATAAGCCTGCCCGCTGCATTTTCAAATTCAGGAACCAAGGGGAGATATGGGCATGAATACGAATTGTGTAATTCGTAATGTGAACGAGCATGTGGGCGAAACCGTAACAATCGGTGCCTGGATTAACAACAAACGTTCCAGCGGTAAAATTCAGTTTTTGCAGCTGCGTGATGGAACCGGATATATCCAAGGGGTTGTTGTAAAAAGTGAAGTTAGTGAAGAGATCTGGAACAATGCCAAGAGCCTGACACAAGAAAGCTCTTTGTATGTTACAGGTATTATTCGTGAAGAACCTCGCAGTGCGTCCGGTTACGAGATGACTGTTACAGGGGTTGAGATCATTCACCTGACTGAAAACTATCCAATTACGCCTAAAGAGCATGGTGTTGATTTCTTGATGGACCATCGTCACCTGTGGCTTCGTTCAACGAAGCAACGTGCGGTTATGGTGATTCGAGCAGAGATTATTCGCGCTGTTCAGCAGTTCTTTGATGGTAACGGATTCACACAAGTTGATCCTCCGATTTTGACACCATCGTCTGCGGAAGGAACAACGAACCTGTTCCACATCAAATACTTTGATGAAGATGCTTATCTGACACAAAGTGGTCAATTGTATATGGAAGCTGCAGCCATGGCGCTGGGCAAGGTATATTCCTTCGGTCCAACATTCCGCGCTGAGAAGTCCAAAACACGTCGCCACTTGATTGAGTTCTGGATGATTGAGCCGGAAATGGCATTTGTAGATCATGAGGAAAGTCTGCGCGTACAAGAGAAATTTATCGCTCATGTCGTTCAATCCGTGGTGAAAAACTGCCGTGCAGAACTGGAATCTATCGGTCGTGACGTATCCAAACTCGAAGGCATTGTAGCTCCATTCCCGCGTATTACGTATGATGAAGCAATTGAATTCCTGCATGGTCAAGGCTTTGATATTCCTTGGGGAGAAGACTTTGGTGCACCGCACGAAACAGCAATTGCTGAGAAGTACAATACACCGGTCTTTATCACGCATTACCCTGCTGGAATCAAAGCATTCTACATGAAACCAGATCCGAATCGTCCAGAAGTTGTTCTCTGTGCTGATATGATTGCACCAGAAGGATACGGAGAGATTATTGGCGGTTCGCAGCGTATCGATGATCCGGAATTGATGCAACAACGTTTTGAGGAGCACAATCTCTCGGATGAAGCTTACCAATGGTATCTGGATTTGCGTAAATACGGATCGGTTCCTCACTCCGGTTTCGGTCTGGGATTGGAGCGGACGGTAGCATGGATCTGTGGATTGGATCATGTACGTGAAACAATCGCATTCCCACGTATGCTCTATCGTCTGTACCCTTAATGCTTAACCGAGGAGCATCTATGGAAGACACCACATCCAAAGCTTGGTTGGATGGAGCAGCTTATGGCATGACATCGGGTACAGCCCATCTGCCGTATGCCTTGTTACGTTTTTATCACCAGCTTGGTCTATCAGATGCAGAAGTGCTTCTTCTGATTCAACTGCTAGGGTTCCGTCAGGCAGAGTTCAATGAGTTTCCTACGCTTGAAGAGCTTGCGGCGCGCATGGGACTTGCACCTGAAGGCATTGCCAGAATGTTGCAACGTCTGATGAGGGATGGGTATATTGCTATTGACGAGCACCGTGACGAAGAACGGGACATCCAGTACGAGCGATATGACTTACATGGATTATATGCCAAGCTTGCAGCGTGCACTGCTGAAGAAGTAGCCGCATTCCGTGCGGAGCAGCAGAGTATCAATACAGCACGTCAAGATTCGAACAGTGTTCAAAAAGAAGAGGAAGAACGGAATATGTTCTCCATCTTTGAAAAAGAATTTGGACGTCCGCTCTCTCCAATGGAGTGCGAGACAATATCCAGCTGGTTGGATCAGGACCGTTATCAAGAGGAATTGATTCTAATGGCTCTGAAGGAAGCGGTTTTTGCAGGCAAAGTACATTTCCGGTATATCGATCGAATACTGCTTGAGTGGAGTCGCAATCGTGTCAAGACCGTACAAGACGCGAAGGCGTACACGCAGCGGTTTCGTAATGGTGGACGTTAATTCCAGCGTAGGCAGGGACAAGAAACAGGCCAGAAGTCATTCTGTGCCTGTTTTTTTTGGATTAAAGATTGGATGAGTGATCAGCAACATCAACCTTTCAGGCAATGATTTCATTTTGTTTTACAAAAATTTGATAGATCACGCAGGGGTTAACGCACAAGCTGTCGTCTATTGTATTGGAGAGGAGGGGAGAGTTATTGATGAAGCGCGCGTAATCGAACAAATCCGTCAAGGAGATACATCCCAGATGCGTACTCTGATTGATAAGTATAGCCAGCATGTATATCATGTGGCCTATTCCGTACTCAGGAACGATCAGGAAGCACAGGATGCAGCTCAGGAGGCGTTCATACAGATGTATAAATCTCTCCCCGACTACCGTTCTGAAGGTTTCAAAACGTGGTTAACCCGAATTGCCTTTCACAAAGCGATTGATGCCAAACGCAAGCTGGGCAGACGAACTGCTGAGGATCTGGGTGGAGAAGAAAAAATAATCAATATGCCCGGACGGGATGAAGACGTTCTTACCCGTCTCGTTCGTGAAGAGCGTCAGGATAAACTTCGCGAACGAATTAATCAGTTGCCTGCTCAGCATCGTGACATTATCACTGCGTATTATCTAAGCGAAAAAAATTATGAGCAGATTGCCAGTGATGCACAGGTGGCTGTGAAGACCGTGGAATCCCGCTTGTATCGTGCCCGGCAGTGGATTCGAAAACATTGGAAGGAGGATGAATGGCGTGAGTAAACAGGAGAAGTATACCGCTGCACAATGGACTGATTATATTGAAGGCCATATGAGTGAAACTCAAGCGAACCAAATGGAACAGCTTCTGATGGAAGATCCGGATGCGATTGACATCTATCTGGAAGCGCTTGGTATCCATGGAGAACTGCCTCCGCTACATGACCCAACAGGGTTTGCGGATTCAGTCATGCATCGGATTGAGGGCATTCAATCACCCAAGGTACAACGCAAATCCCGTGCTGGACGAAACCGGCGCTGGCTTGATCATAAAGTGTTCCATTACGCGGTAGCGGCCTGTTTGACATTGATCTTCCTCTCGTCTGGACTTTTTGACAAGGTAGCACCATATCACAAGTTCCAGGATGGCGACCACAGAGGGTCATTTACCGAGAAATGGACGGAGACAGCCACTTCATGGCTGGATAACTTCAAGCCTAAACCATAAATGGTTTCGCATTGCCTGAAAAGAAAGGATGACGACTGTGCACTCAGATCGTAACAAATTACTCGCATTTCTATTAAACCTGATACCCGGTCTTGGTTTCATGTATTGGGGACGGGCCGCAAGGGCTGTGATTTATCCATTGCTTTTCTTCGGAACAGCTGTTGGCTCATTCATGCTAGCAATGGTCACTACTGATCAAGATTTAATGATTATCGGTGCACTTTTTGCCGCTTTCTTCTGGGGGATCAGTATGCTGGACATGATTATTGTTTTGCTCCGTGCACCTTCTGCCCGAGATGCTCATTATAGGGGATACGGTGCGCCTTATGGAGCTCCTCCACACCAAGGAGCAGCCTACCAGGGAGCATACATGGGTCAGCAAGGGCCTATGGAGCAGATGAATGAAGATGAGCTACATCAACATCCAGGTGGTGAATATGGCCATCCTGAGGGTCCCTATGGTCAACCCATGTATCGAAAAGGCAGTGAGGGTGAACGATTCTTCACCATTTTGCTATCATTTGTTCCAGGATTGGGACATCTTCACCTGGGATTGTTGCATCGTGGGTTGTCCTTCCTGATGGCGTTCTTTGGTTCATTTGCCATGATGGTTTTTGTAGCTTCGATCACCAATGAATCGGTATTTTTAATGTTCTTACTCATTCTGCCTGTAATATGGGTATACTGCATGTTTGATGCGGTGCAACATGTCCACCGTAAGCAGGCTGGTGAGGTGTTGCAGGATCGGACATTATTTGAGGAATTGGAGATGGGTAGAGTAGCCGGACGACGTAGCAAAGTGCTTGCAACGCTGCTATCCGCTTTTCCAGGTGCAGGTCATCTATATCTGGGATTGCAAAAAAGAGGCATGCAATTGATGTTCCTGTTCCTGGGCAGCATCTATGTTCTGGACCTGCTTCACTTATCGGTGTTTCTGTTCATGATTCCACTGATCTGGTTCTACAGCTTCTTTGACGGACTACAGTGCTCCAGTCGTTATGGACGCGAGCCACTGATAGATCAACCGATCTTCAAGGACTGGGCCCGCCATCAGCGCCTGATTGGATTCGGGATTGCAGCACTAGGTCTATATTATCTGACGATCCGACTTGTCATTCCACAGCTGAATGAGCTGTTCCCTAATGCATTTATGACATACGAGATTCGTTCCTATTTGAACACTGTCATTGTATCCTTGCTGCTCATTTTTGGCGGTTTGAAACTGCTGTTTGGCAAGCAGAGGGGGACGGGTATCCATAGTGCTGCTCAAGGAGATGATGAGGGAGCAGACAGTCTCTTTTTATTCAAGGATCGGGATGATCGACTGTAATTTACTATCCAAGTTAAATAAAGATTATTTACACTGACACTTCGATGACAGAGCAACCTTTCAATCGCTGTTATCCCATAACAAAAAAACACGCCAAGGGCTATGTATACCAGCCTTGGCGTGTTTTTGGTTGTGCAGCTTTGATTTCGAATAAATGATTGCTATTTCGTGGCGCCCTTCAACAGAAGTTGACGGTACATCACTTCGAACAGGAACTCGAACGCTTCCAGATGACGTTTCGCTTCAAAAGCATCTTTACCCCACGCATATATGCCGTGGTTCCGAAGCAAGATCCCTGGTACGTTGGCATCCAGTACACCTGGCACCAATTCAGCGATAGATGGAATATCTGCAAAGTTAGGCAGGACAGGTACACGAATCTCCGCATTTTCTTCCCAAATGTTGAAAGCCTTGATCAATTCGATTCCTTGAATCGGTACGTGTCCATCTGCTCCAAAGAATTCACTGATCAGGTTGTTAAACACCGTATGCACGTGGAATACAGCACCACAGCCGGTCAAACGATAGATTTCACAGTGAATCAACGTTTCGGCACTGGGTTTCAACGTTGTTGTTTCGATCGCTTTGCCGTGTTTGTCTACAAAAAGGAAGTCTTCCGGTGTGCGCAGAGATTTGTCTTTGCCTGAAGCGGTAACCGCAAAATAAAATTGCTCCGGGTCAAAATCTCCTACACGCATCGATAGATTGCCACTCGTTCCGGGGAACCAGTTACGACTCGCGAACAATGCTTTAATATCAGCCAGTTCTTCAAGGACCTGACGTTTGTGTTCCAATGTAATCTTTTCAAAACCCATCGTTTACAGCACTCCTTGTGTTTGCTTCTGTTTCATATCTTCGATGATATCGTAAAATGTAGCAAATGGCACATGGTCCACACCAAGCTCAATACATTTGTCCGTCAAAATGGAGCGGGAGTAGACAAGATCGGCAATCTTTGCACCCTCAAAGTCTGTCAGACTGTCTCCAATGAGGATTCGATTGTATTGTTCTTCCGGGAAGGTACGAATCACGGTTGTTTTGCACATGCCGCAGCCATTCTCACAAGGAGGCTGGCAGGGATTCGGCCATTCAATCCGAATGGTTTCACCCGAGAAGTCAGCTCCATTGCAATAGACATGATCCTTAGGGATATCAAATGGCGCGAGTAGGGGTTCGATAAAGAAGTCCATACCACCGCTGGTCACATTGAATTCAATCCCTTCGCTGCGAACGTAGTCAAGAAACTCGCTGAATCCTTCACGGATCCCCGCTTGTCCAAGCACAAATTCCACAATTTCATCTTTCTGCGATGCAGGCAAAAGAGCGAACATAGCTCCAACACCTTCACGCAACGAGATGTTCTGCTCAATCGTATCTTTCATAATCGCTTCAATGCCCTCAGGCTTGAAATGTTTCATGATTGCGACAATATTGTCCGAGAGAGTAATCGTACCGTCAAAGTCACAGAAAATGACTGTTTTTTTATCACTTCTCATCGTTCGCCACCCCACAGATCCAGTGCGCTTTTCAGTTCCGGATGCTCGGTTGCATATTGTGCAAGTGGAATGGAACGCTGAGCTGCCTCAATGGCTTGCAGGAATGCACGTCCGCCTGCCTCAGTGCCCATAGGATGCCCATGAATACCGCCGCCAGCATTAACGATGACATCCGTGCCAAAGTCGCGCAAAATAAGCGGTACAAGGCCTGGATGGATACCGGCTGAGGGTACTGGCATGCTGGTTCTTACAGGCAAATCAGCTGTCAGTAATTGCTCTGTGATTGCCATATTTTCTTCCTTCGGCATCGTAACCGAACCATAAGGAGAAGGGAAGAGCACCAGATCGGCACCCGCAAGACGCATCAACTGGCCAAGTACAACCGAAGCCGAGATGCCGTAATGTGGTGAAGGATACAATGCACCCGCAAGTGCAGGGTGAGCCATAATTGGCACATTGATATCTGGATCACTGCTGAGTTCATGCAGGACATCATATCCGTAAGACAATACGTTGAACAACAAGGCATTGGCTCCTGCGCCGATGGCACGTTCAGCTTGCTCTTTCAGACGAGATGTAGGCCCTGTGAGATTGGTTGCATACAGAAGTTTCTTGCCAGTCTCCTGGCGTGCCTGTTCGGCAGCTTTCATGCAGACCTCGACTCTTTTTTCGATGGGTGTCAATTTGTTCTCGAACAGAATCTCATCGTCCTTGATCAGATCAACGCCCCCAAGGGCCTGACGAATAAATTGTTCACGCAGTTCATCTGCATTTAGCCCAATAACTGACTTGAAGATACTCATTAACAGTGGACGATCATGCACACCAAGCAGATCACGAACACCATTCAGTCCAAACTTGGGTCCCGGGAATGCACTGAGGAAACCATCCGAGAAACCAAGCTTTGTTAATTTGATCCGGCCATCCATTGAGATTTTGCCAAAGACCGTCACGAGCAGGGCAGGGATATCACGACTGAAGTTAATATCGGGATATCCGATGGTAATATCGGCGTAACGCTCACCTGCAGCCATTCCTTCAGCTTCATGGACTTCTACGCTGATTACTTCACCCAGATGTTTCTGCATCGCTTCACGCTGGGCTTGCGGCAACTCAGTCCAGCTACCAACGGTCATGCCAATCGCGATGGACTGAGCCTTCTTGCGAAAGTCTGCATGATCATCATGCAGACGATATGTGGCTGTGCACATGTTATTCATTTTAAATCCCCTTCCAAAGCAGCTCCCATCTCCCGTGAGCGCTCTGCACAGCGGTTGACGGCTGCGATTACATTTTCAAAGAAATCTCCTTCGTCCAGCGTTTTCAGTGCTGCCTGGGTTGCCCCTCCCGGGGATGTCACATCACTACGAAGCTTCATCGGTTCCAAACCGGTTTGTTGTACCATACGTGACGCGCCCAGCACCGTCTGAACAGTGAGATCACGAGATTGCTGGCTGGATAAACCACCACGAATACCTGCGGCAATCATGGCCTCCATTAAATAGTATACATAAGCAGGGCCGCTTCCGGAAATCCCTGTAAGCACTTCGAGTTTATCTTCAGGCACGATGGTCACGATACCAACCGCTTCAAACATGGTCATCACCGTACTGCGCTGTTCATCCGTAATCTCCGCAGAGAAGGCAAGCCCGGTAGCACCAAGTCCAATGGTACTGGATGTGTTCGGCATGGTTCTCGCGATCGGTTGTTTACGACCAAGCAAGGACTGCATCGTGCGGATCGATAATCCGGCAATGACAGACACGATCAATTGATCAGGTGATAACAATGGACCGAGTTCACGTAGCGCTGCGGCAGCATCTTTGGGTTTCATACAGAGTACAATGACCGGAGTGGAGGCAAGATGATCCAGAGATTGTGAGGCAGTTCCGGTATGCACTGCATAACGGGTGCTAAGCTCCTCCTGACGTTTCTGGTTGCTGCGGTTCAGCATCGTAATATCCTGAGGACGAACGACTAGGCGGGAGATTAGTCCGCGCACGATGGCTTCAGCCATCGCGCCTGCTCCGTGGAAAGTAATCTTCTGTTGTAGTAACGTCTGTTGCTCTTGACTCATATTTATCGTTCCTCCTATATAACTGGTGCTGAGATATTATTGACGAATCTGCCCATTGCCTGTAATACGATATTTGGTTGATGTCAGTGCTGGTAGTCCCATCGGTCCACGTGCATGCAGTTTCTGGGTACTGATTCCGATTTCGGCTCCATAGCCAAATTCAAATCCGTCGGTGAAACGTGTAGACGCATTGTGATAGACGGCTGCTGCATCCACATCATGCATGAAGCGCTCTGCATGGGCTGTATCCCGCGTTACGATACACTCGGAATGTTTGGTTCCATAATGTGCGATGTGCTGCATCGCTTCGTCCAGGTTCTCGACAACACGGATATTTAAAATATAATCGTTGTACTCGGTCGCATAGTCTTCCTCGGTTGCCTCAAGGGCAGAAGGGACAAGACGGCGCACGGTGTCGCAACCTTTCAAGACCACATTGGCCTCACGGAATTGCTCGGCAAGAGCAGGCAGATGCTCTTCCGCATATGCTGCATGCAGCAGCAATGTTTCCATGGAGTTACATACGGATGGACGTTGTGCCTTGGCATTGATGGCAATTTCGGCAGCCATAACTGGATCGGCTGATTCATCCACATAGGTATGACAGATACCCGCCCCAGTTTCAATTACAGGTACGGTTGCATTAGCAACCACATTACGAATGAGGGAAGCCCCGCCGCGTGGAATGATGACGTCCAGCAGTCCGTTCAACTTGAGCATCTCATCTACGGAAGCACGATCTGCATCTTCAATCAATTGCAAAGCATCAGCAGGCATGTCTGTCGTTGTGAGTGCCTGATGCAGCACCTCCACAATTTTACGATTGGAGGACAGGGCAGAGGAGCCGCCGCGCAGAAGCACTGCATTACCTGTTTTGAGACATAATCCGGCTGCGTCTACAGTTACATTAGGACGAGCTTCATAGATGATGC
This sequence comes from Paenibacillus sp. FSL M8-0212, assembly GCF_038004645.1. NCBI lineage: Bacteria > Bacillati > Bacillota > Bacilli > Caryophanales > Paenibacillaceae > Paenibacillus > Paenibacillus sp. FSL M8-0212. The sequence goes on from NZ_JBBORP010000001.1 coordinate 5,153,985, forward strand.
CAATCAGGCCAATCGGCACTCTTAATTTTTCAACATGTAATCCGTTTGGACGGGTGAATGTCTCTAGGACTTCGCCGACTGGATCAGGCAGATCTGCAATCTGACGTAACCCTTCAGCAATGCCTGCGATACGCTCCTTATTAAGTGCGAGCCGATCCAGCATGGATTCCGGCGTGCCTTGTTCTCTGCCGAGTTCCAGATCTTCGGCGTTTGCCGTAATGATGGAATCCGTCTCCTTAATCAAAGCATCTGCCATGACACGCAGGGCCGTATTTTTCTGTTCTGTATTCAATCGGTTCAGCTGTGGAACCGTGGCTTGAGCTTTGATGGCTTTTTCTCTCACTTCACTCATCTTAATTCCTCCTCATATATAAAAAATAAAAATTCTAACCACATGTTGAACTAAAGATTATTCACACAGACACTACGATGACAGAATAACCTTCCAATCGCTGTTATCCCCAGATTTTTTTGATTCCCTTTTCTGAGGGGAAAATCCGGGGATAAAGGCGAACGCTCCGCTTTTTCAGGTTTTTTCTGTCCTCTCCGTTACGTGTAAATGATTAGTTTAACTTAATATAGCTTCAAGTTTATTTTAAAGTAATCCATTCGTCTCTATGAATAACCTCAAGCCTATGGATGCTAGCGAGTTGTTTCATCACTTCGCCACTGGGAAGTCCGGCAATAAGTCGAAGCTGGTCATCATCATAATTGACAATACCGCGACCAAGCAAGGTTTCATCCAATCCAATGACCTCTACGACGTCTCCTGCATGGAAAGTTCCCAGTACTCGCTTGACCCCTACAGGCAGAAGACTGTGCCCCCCATGGACAAGAGCTTCTTCAGCACCATCATCCACAACGACGGTTCCCAGTGGAGTAGACATGAAGCCAAGCCACTGCTTTTTACGGGATAACGAAGCGAGTCGTGTCTCAAAGTAAGTTCCTCTGCCCGTGCCATCAACCGCTTTCTGCATATCTCCGGGTTCTTTCACACTTCCCACGAATACAGGTACGCCTCCACGTGTAGCAACCTTGGCTGCATCAACTTTGGATCGCATGCCGCCTGTGCCAACCGCTGAACCTGAACCGCCGGCAAAAGCGTAGATCTCCGCCGTTATCTCGGGGATACGGTCGTAACGCACGGCAGAAGGATCTTTACGCGGGTCTGCGGTGTACAGGCCATTGGTATCCGTAAGAATAATTAGATGCTGTGCCTTCACCAGGTTTGCAACCAATGCGGACAACAGATCGTTATCCCCAAACTTCAATTCGTCCACCGATACTGTATCATTCTCATTGAAAATCGGAATCACTCGCTGTTTGAGCAGTTCCTCCACGGTCATGCCTGCATTACCCATACGTTTACGACTGTGAAAGTCTGTACGAGTTAACAGAATTTGCGCCGTAGTAACGCGGTGCGCTGCAAAAGCCTGTTGATATGCCTGCATCAATAATGCCTGCCCAACGGCCGCTGCAGCTTGTTTCTCATGCAACTGTTTAGGCCGCTGAGGGTAACCGATCTCCCGGAATCCGGCCGCTACCGCTCCAGAGGTGACCAGAAGTACTTCATGACCCTGATCAGCCAATGCTGCAATTTCTCCGGCAAAAAAAGTGATCGCACTGCGATCCAGACCGCCTTCTTCCGTGGTAAGCGAGCTGCTTCCAATTTTAACTACAATACGTGAAGTCATGGTTTCACTTCCTTAAACATGATTAATAAGTGCTTCTGGAGCAGGCTTTAGCGGGTACAAAAAAAACTCCCGCCCTTTAGTTAAAAAGGACGAAAGTTTGTTACTTCCGCGGTACCACCTTTATTGATGATTAGATCATCCGGCTTCATGCCCTGTAACAGAAGGCACTGTCCTGTACGTAACAGGCCGCTCAGGGGTAGGTTTCAGAGAAGAGCCGCGGTAAATTCTTTCAGCAGGGTGGAATTTACTCTCTGTGCGCGACTGATATTCTCTTACTGGTCCCGTCATCACGTTTCGTTCAATATTTCTTATAACATACCATGGAAACTTGGCATATGCAAAGGGGTTATGGTCCTGTAAATTACTTGAATAAGTTCAGCTTGCCAATCCGTTCCACAGCTTCGCGTAATCGGTTTTCATCACTTAGCAATCCTGCGCGCACATAGCCTTCACCATGCGAACCAAAACCAATACCAGGGGCTACGGCCACCTTGGCTTCTCGCAGTAACAAGTCTGCAAATGAAGCGGAGGTATAACCGGCCGGTACAGGCAACCAGCTGAAGAATGAACCTGCGGGTTTCGAAGCTTGCCAGCCTATCGAGGAAAGAGCGTCATAAAATGCATTACGACGGGATTCGTAACGTGAAACCAGCGAAGTGACACATTCCTGAGATCCAGTAAGTGCTTCCGTTGCCGCAGCTTGAATCCCACCGAAAAGACTGACATAAATATGATCCTGAAGCAGATTAATTTTAGAGACAATCTCTGCGTTACCTAGCGCGAATCCAACACGCCATCCAGCCATATTGTACGTTTTGGATAACGTATAGAATTCAATGCCCACTTCTTTGGCACCAGGGGCTTGTAGGAAACTTACTGGACGATGTCCGTCGAACCCAATCGCACCGTAAGCAAAGTCGCTGGCAACGACGATTTGATTTTGAATGGCAAATTCAACCGTATCTTCGTAGAACGAAAGTGGAGCTGTTGCCGACGTTGGATTGTTGGGATAGTTGAGGAACATCAGCTTGGCCTTCTCCCGATCTTCGGCTGTAACAGCTTCATAATCCGGCAGGAATGCATTGGACTCCAACAAAGGCATAAATGACATGTTTGCTTTGGCGAGTGCAACACCGGACCAGTAATCCGGGTAGCCTGGATCGGGAACAAGAACGGTGTCACCGGGGTTAAGCAGGACCTGAGGTAACTGAACCAGTCCTGTTTTGCCCCCGAACAGAATGGCTACTTCAGTCTCGGGATCCAGATCAACGTTGTAATCTTCCTTATAACGTTTGGCGACAGCTTCCTTCAGGAAAGAGTACCCTCTAAAAGGGGAGTATTTATGGTAGAGCGGATTTTCAGCCGACTCTTGCAGTGTTTTCACAATATGAGGTGGTGTAGGTGTATCCGGGTTCCCCTGACCCAGATTGATCACATCATGTCCACTTGCGATTTCACGATTTACATTTTGAACAAGGGTAGCAAAAAATTGCGTTGGCAGCTGTGTCATTACATCAGAAGTTGGTATCGTAAAGGCAGAACGAGCAGTTGTTTGGTCTGAATGGGTCATTATATTTATCACTCCGGTTATTAAAAATGGCAAATAGTTCTCATTAATTTATCACGCCAATCCCGAGCTGTATAGAGGGAAATCCACTTGATTAGGCAGTACATAGGAGCAAAGCACGGAGGATTGTACAAAACTTAAAGTGCCCATATAGTTTTGTCCATTGAGCTGAGAGAAGCCTTGTTTTATGATAATATCCGATAATGATAATCAATATCATTAAATTATATTGCACAATGCACATGATACAGGGGGAGAAATAGCAATGAAAAAGGGCATACGAAATACGGCAGTACTATTTACGATTACGTGGTTATCCATTCTGCTGCTGGCTTGTGGAAATCAGGCTGCAACACCTGCTGCTGGCTCAGATGATTCCAAAGCAGCTACAGAAACACAGGCTGATGGAAAGACAACCAATGAGGAACAGACCGCAACGGAAGAGACAGATGAGGGGGAGACCCGGGTATTCAAAGATTGGACTGGCCATGAGGTAGAGGTCCCTGTAAATCCGAAGCGAGTCATCTATCATGGAGAAGTTACGGGGGATCTGCTCGCGCTTGGTGTTGTTCCTGTAGGCATACTTCGTCAGGATGGAACTGTATACGATGATCAGGTTGCTCAGGCAGAGGATGTAGGATTTCCGATCAGTGTGGAAAAGGCTCTAGCCTTGAATCCCGATCTGATCATTTTCTCGAACAGTGATGAGGCACAATACGATCAGATCTCAAAAGTTGCACCTACGGTTACATTTGATTCGTTCGGGTCAATAGAAGATCGTATGCGTATCCTTGGCGACTTGTTGAACAAAAAGCAAGAAGCGGAGGATTGGATTACGAATCATCAAAAAGCAACAGAAGAGATGTGGAAGCAACTCCATGAGAACGGATTGAAAGAAGGGGAGACGGCTTCGGTGTTCACCATGTATCCCGGGAATCGTCTGTTTGTCATGGCGGGCTCAGGATTGCCACAGTTGTTATATGGAAAAGACGGATTGAAGCCAACTGCAGAAATTCAGAAAGTATTGGATCAAGACATGGGATTTGTAGAGATTTCGACTGAAAAATTATCTGAATTTGCCGGTGATCGGATATTTATACTGGATCCTGTGACCGACGATGCGAAACAATCCACCAAGGAATTGCTGGATAGTACAATCTGGAAGAACCTGCCTGCGGTGAAAGAAGGAAAAGTATATCGTTTTAATATCGTAAAAGCTTCTAGTGATGCTCTTTCGAGGGAGTGGCTGTTACAAGAGCTGCCAAAACAGATGATTCAATAATAGTGACGAGCTAGTGAGGCAGGAGTAACACCTTTGAGTAATGCAGTTATAAAAAAGTGAAAGGGGCCTTCAACATTTCGTTGAACGCTCTTTTTTGCTGATTAAACTCATATCTGGATTATTAACAATCGCTCGCTTATAATCAGACCATACAGAATGATTGATAATTATTCTCATTTTAGAAAAACGAGGTGAACCGACATGCAGGCTTTGGATGCCGATGGGGGAGCGTTGTTCTATTCAGCATTCATGTTTCGGCTGGATCATCTGGTACGACGAATTGAACCACCTGAACAGGTGATGCTGGAAGTTGCTTGCGAGAAACATGCCTTCCTGATCTGCGAAGAAGGGGATGGGCGTTTATATATTGGACATGAACAGTTTCCGTTTACTACGGGATGTGTCTATCCGCTTTCTCCGGGAGAGGGTTACCAGATTGAACATCGTAACAACTCGGAATTGAAATATATCGTAATGGCTTTTGATGTTATTCATGTGTTGACGGGTGATCCCGAGCTCTTTACCCGCCCTGTATTTGAGCACAGAAACCAATTGAATGGTTATCCCTATGCTCCGTTAAGTGGGCTGCTGGAGCAAATGTATGTCATTCGAAATTATAAAACAGATGCCGAATACAGTCATTTGAATGCGCAATTCCAAAAATGGATGGAGATGATCATTACCCGGTACACTTCTCCAAAGACGGAGCAGAGTATGGAAGCAAGACTACACAGTACGATTCAGTATGTGGACGACCATTATGCTGAAGAAATCACTGTACAGAAACTGGCACGTCTTGCGGAGATCAGACCTGTACAATATACGACACTTTTCAGACAACTCACGGGTCACAAGCCACTCGATTATGTGAATCATGTACGCATCAAACATGCTAAGGAATGGCTTCGCAAATCGGATGAACCACTTCGGGATATAGCGAGCCGCGTGGGATTTAAAGATGAGTATTATTTCAGCAGGCGTTTTCGCCAAATGACCGGATTATCTCCTCGTCAATATGACAGATCGATTCAGCAGCAGACGTTGGTACAAGATTGGTTGGGTCATGATGTGAATATTCCAGTAAACCCGAAGCGAATTATGTATTACGGAGATTCCGCTGGGGATCTGCTGGTGCTGGGCATTCAATTGTTGGAAGATCGGACATATGACGCGGTCGCTCCGGTTAATGTGGAAGCAGCTGTTATCATGAAGCCGGATTTGATTATTTTGGATAGCAGCAATGAACAGCAGTATGAACAACTTCACCGGATTGCACCGACGATTGCTTTCAATTCTCATGCCACGTTGGAAGAACGAATGCGCAGATTGGGCAGCTGGTTTGGCAGACAACCTCAGGCTGAACAATGGCTAACCTCCTATGAGGAGCGTACTGAGCAGATGTGGGCGAAGATCCATACTTTGATTGAAGAGGGGGAAACGGCATCCGTATTTACATACCATCGGGGTGCACGATTATTTGTTATGGGCAATATTGGTCTCGCGCCATTGTTATATCATCCGATGGGATTCAGGCCAGTTACCAAAGTGAAGGAAGCACTTGCGGCGGGCAGAGCCTACAAGGAAATTTCGGCTGAAGCAGTGCAACAGTATGCCGGAGATCATGTATTTGTTATGCTGCCTGAGGAAGTCGTGGCAAGACAGGCTACAGAGATGCTGATGAAAAGTCCCAGTTGGCAGGCCCTTCCGGCTGTGCAGAATGGACGGGTGTATCCTGTGGAAGAGTCGATCTGGAATGTGGGTGATGCGCTTACGAGTGATCGATTGCTGACCCTGCTGCCTGAGTTGTTGTGTGCAAGTTCATAACAACAACAGGCTTGCAGTCCTCAGGAGGATCAAGCTATGATAGCAGGTATTACGGTTCAGAGGAGTGCTTGTCATGACAGAAAAACAACAGGGAGAAATGCGTGTAGCCCTGATTCAGGGCGATATTCAACTCGGAGACCCTGAGGCCAATCATAAACATATGCAGACGTTGCTTGAGCGTGCGGTAGAACAATATCCGGATCTGGGGCTGGCTGTGTTACCTGAGATGTGGAATACCGGATACGCTTTGACTCAAATTCATGAACTCGCTGACCCGGAAGGCCAGAAATCTCGGGAATGGCTGTCTGCTTTTGCTCAAAAACATCAAATATCCATCGTTGGCGGTTCAATTGCCGAGAAACGGGATGGTCAAATATACAATACAATGTACGCTTATGATCGTGAAGGAAAACAGGTAACACGATACGATAAATTACATTTGTTCCGTCTGATGGACGAAGAGAAATATTTGCAGCCTGGTACAGAACCTGAAATTTTTGAATTGCAAAATGGTCTTACAGCCGGTGCTTCCATCTGTTATGATATCCGGTTCCCGGAACTTGCCCGCACCCTTGCTTTAAATGGTGCCAAGGCATTGATTGTACCCGCCGAATGGCCGAAACCTCGTCTGCACCACTGGCGTACGTTACTAACGGCACGAGCGATTGAGAACCAGATGTATGTGATCGCATGTAACCGTGTAGGTAAAGGGGGAGAGACCGAATTTTTCGGACATTCCCTCATCATTGATCCTTGGGGTGAGATTGTGGCTGAAGGTGGCGAAGGGGAAGAGATCGTGACCGGAATTATTCGTCCATCTCTGGTGGATGAGGTTCGCGGACGTATTCCCGTATTTGAAGACCGTCGACCTGGCGTTTATTTTGGCGGAAAATAAAAACGGAAATAAAATTCTTCAGTAAAAGTGTTTATTCTTCCAGGACGCGGGTAATGATAACTATCCCGTCACCAAGGAGGATGATCAATCAATGGACAACCATGTGAAAGATACGCTCAGGAGACTGGAACAGGATAACACAAGGGAAGATCACTTAAGGGCATTCTTAGAGAATGGAGCAGGAGGGCTATCACCCCCTGATTCAACTGTTCAGGACGAAGGCCGTGTAATGAATCAGCAAAACAGGCTGACAAGCGATCGTAATTTGCGAAAATAAACCGCCAAACATGAAGTTTTCTTATGTACGTTTCTACGTTAACATTATAAATTAGCATTGTAGCTTAACAACTTAACAAGCAACATTGTACTGTAACCAGTTACTGTGATTGCAATGTAAGAACTCTATCCTGCGGATGCGGGAAACGAGTATATGACAAAGGCTTGGCCCATAAGGGTCAAGCCTTTGTTTTGGTTCAGTATGAAATGTACCCATACCCATAGGAAAAAAATTTAGTCTCCCTTTGACAGTTCGGCCACGGTTTGTTGAAACGTATGGATGAATGCTTCGGCTGCCTTCGACAGCACTCTGCCTTGACGATAAGCCACAACAAGTGTTCTGCTGGGAGTAGGCTCAGCAAGTGGCACATACACAGGCACGAACTCACTGCGCGGAGCCCGGGCAATAAAGCGAGGAACCAAGGTAATACCCATACCTGTGGCGACCAGCGACTGAACGGTTTCAATATTGGTGCTTTCAAACACAACATTGGGGTCAAAACCGGCCTGCTCACAGAGATCAAAAGTAAGTTTGCGGAAACCTTGTCCTTTTTTCAATACAACAAAGGGTTCATCACGAAGCTCTTCAATTCGCACCGGAAGCGGATTTTCCGGATCTGCCCTGCGCGCCAAAGGGTGATTCGGGGGAACCGCCAGATCAATTTTTTCCTCTCCAATGGCAACGTAGGCGAGACTTGGCTCTTGTAAAGGAAGAGATAACAGACTGAGATCTGCTTTGCCGCTTGCTGTCAATTTCTCAAGTGTAAGCCCGGAGTCTTCCAATAAAGTAACCTCAATCTCGGGATAAGCTTGTTGGAACGCAGGAAGCACATGTGGGAGCAAGTGTGAGCCCGTGATCGGCATGCTGCCCACAACGACTTTACCTTTGCGAAGCTGGGAGATATCGGACATTTCCTGACGCAATAGCTCCACGGCATCTACGATCTTCTGGGCTTGCTCCACAAACGTAACACCCGCATGGGTTAACTCCACGGTACTTGTATTACGCTGAAACAGCAGCACACCCAATTCTTTTTCCAATTTGGATAATTGCTGGCTTAATGACGGCTGGGCAATATGCAGCTTCTCTGCTGCCCGGGAGAAATTGCGTTCGGCCGCAATTTGCAACGTATATTGAAGTTGTCTGAATTCCATTGTCATTGGTCATTCCTTTCGTTATGCCACCATTATATCACTACAGATGAAGAAATCATTCTCTTTGCCGGAACTACCGGTAAACTCAAATATCAGGAGAGGGCTTCTTTATTTTGTATAAAAGCATTGACAGCGAAGCAGCGGAAACGTAGTATAAGACTTATATGATAATGATAATTGTTATCAATTGAAACCTCTGCGATGAGCAGTGGTTTATTTGTCTTTCTCTCATTATAGGTTAAACCTATTACATCTATAGATATTATATCTTGGAACAATGAAGGACAGGGTGATATATTTATGTCATTCAAGAGCTTCACTTTTTAAAGAAAACAGAGGCTCTTCCAAGGACCGAACTTATAATGAGGTGAAAATGATGAGTAAAAAAACGATGTTTGAGAAAATTTGGGAAAATCACGTAATTCATCAAGAAGAAGGCAAACCAAGCATTCTGTATATCGATCTGCATCTGGTGCACGAAGTAACTTCTCCGCAGGCATTTGAAGGTCTTCGTCTCAGCGGACGTAAAGTTCGTCGCCCTGAATTGACATTTGCAACAATGGACCACAACGTTCCAACGAAAGACCGTTTCAACATTACAGATCCTATCTCCAAACAACAAATTGATACACTTTCGCAAAACTGCCGTGATTTCGGCGTGAAATTGTATGATCTGGACACCATTGATCAAGGCGTTGTACACGTTATGGGACCTGAACTGGGTCTGACTCATCCGGGTAAAACGATTGTATGTGGTGACAGTCATACGTCCACACACGGTGCGTTTGGCGCACTGGCATTCGGAATCGGAACAAGTGAAGTTGAGCACGTTATGGCAACGCAATGTTTGCAACAAGCGAAAGCTAAAACGATGGAAGTTCGTTTTGTCGGCAAACGTAACCCGGGTGTAACCGCAAAAGACATGATCCTCGCAGTCATCGCCAAATACGGTACAGACTTTGCAACAGGTTATGTTATTGAGTACACAGGCGAATCCATCCGTGAGTTGAGCATGGAGGAGCGTATGACAGTCTGCAACATGTCCATCGAAGGTGGAGCAAGAGCAGGATTGATCGCGCCGGATGAAACAACATTTGAATATCTGCGTGGACGCGAATACGTACCAGCGGATGCCAAATTCGATGAAGCTGTAGAAGGTTGGAAACAGCTTGTAACCGATGAAGGTGCCGAGTTCGACCATGTGGTTGAAATCGATGTGGAGACATTGATTCCGCAAGTAACTTGGGGAACAAGCCCTGGCATGGGAACCGATATTTCTTCGAAAGTTCCTGTTCCGGCTGAATTGCCAACAGAAAACGAACGTAAAGCGGCTGAAAAAGCGCTTGAATATATGGGACTTGCACCGGGAACACCAATCGCCGAGATTCCAATTGATTATGTATTTATCGGTTCTTGCACCAATGGTCGGATCGAAGATCTGCGTGCAGCAGCAAAAGTGGCTAAAGGTCACACGGTATCCAGTCAGGTTACAGCAATTGTTGTACCAGGTTCAGGACGTGTTAAAATTCAGGCAGAACAAGAAGGTTTGGATAAAATCTTTACGGAAGCCGGATTTGAATGGCGGGATGCGGGATGCAGTATGTGTCTGGCGATGAACCCGGATGTATTGAAGCCAGGACAACGTTGTGCTTCGACGTCCAACCGTAACTTTGAAGGACGCCAAGGACGCGGAGGACGTACGCATCTGGTATCTCCGGCAATGGCAGCAGCTGCAGCGGTTAAGGGTCACTTTGTGGATGTACGGGACTGGAATTTCAAAACAGAAGCAGCGATCTAATCTATAACAGACAGAAGGGAGAACGTTTAATATGGAAGAATTCAAAACATTACAAGGCATCGTTGCACCGGTAGACCGGGTCAATGTAGATACAGACGCAATCATTCCGAAACAGTTTCTGAAACGGATTGAGCGTACCGGATTTGGACAATTTTTGTTCTATGAATGGCGTTTTGATGAAGAGGGGAACAATAATGCTTCCTTCGAAATGAACAAACCTCGTTATGAAGGGGCATCGATCCTGATCTCACGTGCCAACTTTGGCTGTGGATCTTCCCGTGAGCATGCGCCATGGGCAATTATGGACTATGGATTCCGTTGTGTCATCGCTCCATCTTTTGCAGATATTTTCTATAATAACTGCTTTAAAAACGGAATCTTGCCAATCAAGTTGTCAGAAGAGCAAGTTGAAGACTTGTTCCAACGTACAGCGACACATGAAGGCTATGAGATGAATGTAAATCTGGAAAACAAAACGATTACTGATGCATACGGACTGCATATCGATTTTGATCTGGATGAGCACCGTCGCCAATTCTTGTTGCAAGGATTGGACGATATCGGTCTGACTCTTCAACATGATGATGAAATCGCTGCTTACGAACAACGCCACGCGGCAAAACTGTTCGGTTAATCGTTAAAGTATCGTATAGCAGAAAGCTTCTGCCTCGCCAAAGGGATCTTGTTCCCATCGGTGAGACAGAAGCTTTTTTTAATATCAGAGGCTAAATTAGCTTAATAAGTCAGCTATACATAGAAGTCCTGATCCTTCTTGGTGGAATATTTCAACATGTAATCTTCGCCATTATTTAGTTCTAGGGAAGCAATTTTGATTGGAGTATAATCCAAACGCGTCTATCTTTGAGCACACTTGTGTGAGTATTTATTTCCATCTTAGAGAGTACGTTGAACTAATGATCCGTTTTTTTGTAATACTTCCTATTCCGATATATGTATACTTTAAAGTTACATTAATAGATGGAATTTCATCAATTTATGACATCACTGATACGAAATCGATACACATTCATGTAAAAGAGATTATGTTCTTAAATGTGATCTGCTTTTTTATCTTATTTCCGACTGAATATGACAACGTTGTAACCGGATGAAGGGACAATATCTGATAAACTGATTAGTAGATTATGGAAGGTTACATAGACTCATTGATGTTATGCTGTGCAGAGAATCAGGTCGGATGTTCAAAAGACAAAAAGAATGGTGGATGAGGTATGAAAAAATGGTCGCCAGCAGTCGTTTTTCTTCTGTTCCTATGTTTATTTCCAGTCATGGCCCATGCAGACACCACTCCCTCGATTGCACTCGACGGTGTAACCATTAACCAGCAGACGGGAGCACCTGCCGAAAATATCGGAAAAACGGTCATGGTTCCGATTCGAATTGTATCCGAGAATCTGGGTTATAAGGTGAAGTGGGAAAAAGCAACCCAGTCAGTCCAGGTTCAAAAAGGAAACAGCACGATTCTAATGACGGCTGGTAAAGATGCAGCTACAGTGAATGGAAACGTAGTGAATCTGGATTCGCCTCCACTGATCAAACAGGGAACGACGCTTGTTCCGTTACGCTTTGTCGGGGAAGGCATGGGTCTGCGTGTTGGTTGGGACAATGGAACTAAGACAGTAAGCCTATTTAGTATTCCTCCTGTAGTAGGAACGGAAGGTGACAGTGACCCCGTTGAGGCACCTGTCCCGGATGGTCTGACAGAGCTTCAAGGCATCAGCTTCAGCGGAGATCGCTTGATTGTAGCAACAAACGGTAATATTAGCCCCAAAGTATCCAGTATTGGTGGGCCAGACCGAATTATTGTTGATCTGCCATCGGCGACATTCTCTCAGGAATTCATTCAGGGACAAGCATCTAATGTGGATGGCAGTGGACAGATTCTCGTTACGGATTCATCATTAGTTTCCAAAGTCCGGTATGCCATGTTCAGTAAATCGCCTTCTACCGTGCGTGTCGTTCTGGATCTGAATCAGACGGTTACAGCCAAATGGTCTGTTGGAGATAACAATGTCTTGCTCGTTGACCTGACAGCCACGAGTGGAGAACCGACAAGCCAACCGGCAGTACCTACGAATGATGGTAAAACGATTGTGGTCATTGATCCGGGACATGGTGGTCGTCAATCGGGTGCAGTCAGTTTGTCAGGAGCTTATGAGAAGGATTTCAATCTGGCTGTAGGACTGAAGGTACAGACAATCCTTCAAAAATACCCAAATATTCAAACAGTCATTACACGCCAGGATGATACAGAACTTTCGCTCAAACAGCGTGTGGATATTGCTGAATTGAATCAGGCAGATGTTTTTGTGTCCATTCATGGAAACAAATTCACTACACCGGTACCAAACGGCATTGAAACGCTCTACAGTCGTAAAGAAAGCAAGACATTGGCTGATACTCTTCACAAATATGTATTGCCGATAACAGGACTCAAGGATCGTGGGGTTAAAACGGCTAGTCTGCATGTGACGCGTGAAACAACCATGCCTGCTGTGTTACTTGAACTTGGTTTTTTAAGTAACCCTATAGATGAAGCAGTTATGCTCACGGAAGAATACCAGGACAAATGTGCACAGGCGATTGTAGACGGAATAGTTGAATTTTTGGGATTGTAGATTGAATTGTGCGCAAATATGAAGGTTAGGGTAGTACGTTGTTTAGAGATGTATATTTGATAAATAAGGAAAAAATAAGACATTAAAATGTAAAAAAAGCTTGATCTGACAACGTTTTTTTTCTGTTATGTTGGAATAAATTCGCAACTTTTAAGAGCGAGGGGCGTCTAATAGGTGTCTGGTAATGCCCAAGCGGTCAGTCGGAGTTGGAAAATGACAACATGCGGCAAAAAAATATGAGAATGGTAGGGGTGAAGGATGAAGAAGTTCGGTTTTTTGGTACTGTTATTTGTCTTTGGGCTCGTATTCCCGGGCTATAGTCACGCAGCAACAGACACGAAAATTATCCTAGACGGAAAAGAAATCGTACAGCCATCGGATACAAAAGCGGAAATTATCAACAGCAAGGTGATGGTTCCGATCCGGGTTGTGTCCGAAAATCTTGGATATAGCGTGGAGTGGAAGCAGCAAACGCAAACGGTGACTATTAGCAAAGACAACACTGCCATGCAGATGATTGTTGGACAGAAGACGGCAACGGTGAACGGCAGTAACGTAAACCTGGATGCCCCGCCACTCGTGAAAAATGGTACTACGCTCGTACCTCTCCGATTTATTGGTGAGGAAATGGGTCTTAAGGTGGGTTGGAACAATACCACGAAAACGGTAACATTAGTTACCCAGAATTCAGGTTCCGGAAACGGGACAACCACACCTCCGAACTCTGGCAATAATGGCGGAGGATCGGATCAGGAAGGTCTTGTACTGGTGAACGGCATCAGCTTCAGCGACAACCGCTTCATGATTGCAACTAGCGGAAGTACGAAGCCGAACGTCTTCACGATGACAGGACCAGATCGAATCGTTATAGACTTGCCGAATACCGCATTTGCTGATTCATTCAGTGAAGGACAGGCTCTAGACAGCAACCAGAATGGACAACTCGTCGTTAGCGGCTATCCGGATGTGTCGAAGATTCGTTACTCGTTATACAGCAACAGTCCATCTACAATTCGTTTTGTAATCGATCTGTCCAGTTCGAAAGGGTACAGTGTACAAAATGATTCCGGACTGGTCATGATTAACCTCGACAATCAAAGTGGTACACCTGCACCTCCAGTTGGTAATAATGGCAAAAAAGTTGTCGTTATCGATGCAGGTCACGGAGATCAGGATCCTGGGGCAATCGGTGTAACTGGTAAACGTGAAAAAGACTTCAATCTGGCAATGGCTCTGAAAGTGGAAGCCTTGTTGAAAAAAGAATCCAAAATTGACGTTGTGTTAACACGCAGCGATGATACATTTTTGGCATTGAAAGAACGTGTGAAGATTGCACAAGACATAAAAGCGGATATCTTCATCTCCATTCACGCTAACAGTGGCCCTGCTGCTGCGAACGGTGTAGAGACATTCTATACACGCTCCAACAGCAAAGCACTTGCTACAGTGATGCACAAGTATCTTTTACAGTCTTCCGGACTGAAAGATCGTGGAGTGAAAACGGCAAGTCTCCATGTGACCCGTGAAACGACAATGCCAGCAGTTCTGCTGGAAGGTGGATTCCTTAGCAATAAGAGCGACGAAGCAGCCCTGTTCACTGAGAGTTACCAGAACAGTGTTGCCAAAGGCATTGTTGCAGGAATCAAGGAGTATCTGGGAATTCAATAAGGGACAAGCCCTTATGTTGAGGAGGCGGAGTTAGAATGAACAAGAAAATATGGATTGCAGCCTTGCTGGTAACGGTTATGGCAGTTGCTGCTGGATGTGGAAGCAAGCCAACAGCTGCTCCGAATCAGACGCAAGGCGCAGGAACTGAAAACAATGTGACCGAGGTTGAAGGCGAAACAATTACCGAACCGGTAACTGCTGAACCTGAAGAGAACACAACACCTACAGAATCGACGGAAGGCAGTTCGGAGGAAACAACTACAACTACTCCGCCAAGCGAAACGTCTACGGAGAAGCCGCCAACTTCCGAAAGTAATGAAAAGAAAACGATCACTGTATTCTATACGGATGAAGAAGAACTGGAGTTGCACAAAGCTTCGGCAGAGATTTCATACGCATCGGATGATGCCAAATATAAAGCTGCCTTTGAATCACTGCAACAGAGCAAAGACGCTAAGCTTGTTCCGCTGTGGTCTAAAGAAATTGAATTGAAGTCTGTTCAGTTCAAGGATGGAGCTCTTACGCTGGATATTCATATGCCAGATACGGCGCGTCTTGGAGCAGGTGGAGAATCTTATGCGCTGGATGCTCTAAAACAAACGTTCTTCCAGTTTGATGAAGTAAAATCACTTGATTTACTGGTGGATGGTCAGCAGACGGAGAGTCTGATGGGCCATGTGGATCTTGAACATCCAATGACAAGATCCGAATAGGCTGTACAGCATGCTGTTGTACCGTGAATCCACGGAATATGGGTCGTTTTACATGAGAGAGGGGAATCATAGGTGACTTTTAAATATAACAATCCATCACACTCTAAAAAAGTAGTATCAGCCGTGCTTGCAGGCATGATGGCCCTTAGCGCCGGCGGAGCTGCCATGGCAGCAGAATCAACAGAAACGGGGCAGGGTCAGACTGCTGCAATAACAAATACGGCTGCACCAACTGGTTTGTTCAGTGACATCAAGGTCGGATACTGGGCTGAAAAACATGTGTACAAACTGGCATATCAAGGTATTCTTCTCGGTAACAACGGCCTGTTCCGTCCAGGAGACGCGGTAACACAGCAAGAAGCTGTAACGATGGCAATCCGTTTTATGAATCAAGAAGGCCAGTTGAATACCGACACGGCTGCGGCATTACCGACAAACATGGAAGTGGGAAATTATTTCAAGCCATATGTCGCGCTGGCACTTCAACTGGGACTGATTGACAAAACGGAAGAATCAACAGTGGATGTATCCAAGACCTCCTGGGGTCAAAAGCCGGCTTCACGGGAATGGATTACGAAATTGTTAATCCGTTCATTGGACAAGGATGCTGAAGCAAAGGCACAAAATAATCAATCTACCGGATTTGCTGATAATGCAAGTATTTCCGAAAGTGGTAAAGGTTATGTCAATCTGGCTGTTAGCCTGGATCTGGCCAAAGGTGTGGAAGGCAACAAATTCAATCCAACCGGATCCGTAACCCGTGCTCAACTGGCTACCTTCTTCAGTCGTGGTGAATCGTTAACGGATACAAAGTACCCAAACACATCCACGGGTTATGTGACTGGATTGAAAGATGGGCAGATCACGCTGGTTGTGGACGGCAAAGCCGTTAACTTCGCAGTGAACAGCAGTACGCCTTACTTTACGAAAGACAGTGAAACTCGTGCTTCCGCCACAGATGTGAAACTATATACGAAAGTTATGGTTGTAGGTTCGGCAGGTGGGGCTTCCTATGTGGAAGTTGTTGATGCTACACCGCAGGTGGAGAGCGTTGAAGGTACGTTTGCGCGTTCATTGTCTGGTAATAAAATTGGTATCTTTGTGGGCGAGAATTACGAAACGTACAGTTATGATGAGGCAACTGCATTCATCGATCAGAATGGTAATGCAATCAAACTGTCCGATATTACGGCAGATAGTATCATCGAAGTTCAGCGTGAGACGTTCTCAGCTGACAAAAAAACAGTCGCTATTCGTGTGAAATCCGGCATTGTTAACAAGAGTGACAATGGCGTAATCGCTGAAGTGTCTACCTCTGGCAAAACAATTAAGCTTGTTAATGCAGCGGGCAATACAGAGCAATATACGTATAATGACAATCTGATTATTCGTTACCAGGACCGCATTCTCTCTCTAGCAGAGCTTAAAGCAGGCAGTGCCGTGAAATATACCGTGAAAGACAGCATCGTGCAAACGATCGAGTTGTCTCAAGGTGTGGAGCAATCTGTGCGTGGAACACTGGTTGAGATCGGTGGTAACCAATCCACGTTAACGTTCAAACGTGAAGGGGGTTCCCTTGAGGCGAAACTGCTGACTGAAAAGCCGGAAGTCATTATTAATGGCATTCAGGATGCAACGCTGAATGATCTTATCACGGATGCAACGAACGGGGATCAGGTGGAGTTGACATTGAACTCTGACGACCAGGTAACGCGTATTCAGGTGATTGGACGTCAAATGGAACCTATGAACGGGGTAACGGTTGTGTCTTACAACAGTAAAACAAAGTTACTTACCGTGTTAGATAACAACAAAAAACCGTTTGTATTTACATTGGATGAGAAAACCAAGCTGGATTATAATACAACCAAACCTACACTGGCTGGTCTGGAGTCACTCTTAAATGATGGTCGCAAATTGGATCTGACCTATGTGGGAACACGTGCATTGTCCGTTAAAGTGATTTACAAGTATGAAGGTACGATCAGCAACATTGATACTTCTGGCAAGAAAATTAGCTTGTTGTCTGGTAATCAGACAATTACAGTGCCTTATTCTACGGTTCCTACAGTTGAGATTTATAATAAATCCGGCGCAAGTCTGGGAGATTTGAAGATTGGTGACAAAGTTACCGTAACGCTTGGAGCAAATCAGGATGTTGTGCAGAAGGTTGCACTGAACACTGTGGCTCAATTCGAAGTGGTTGCCTTGGAAGCAAATAGTCGTATTCGAGTAAAATCCGATCTGTTGACAAGTCAGTTCTACGTGGATCAAGCGGTACTGACAGGAGAGAGTGGTCAGACGATCACGCCTTCACAACTGACAGCAGGTAACCTGATTAATGTAACGTTTGAAGGAGCTACGCCAAAAGCGGTTCAAGTCGTGAAGCGTACGCTGGCTGAAGTTACAGCAGTGGATGCTTCATCTGTAACGCTCAAACAGTTTAACGGCCAGACTGAAACCGTGCCTGTTAGCGGTTCTGTTAAAGTCGTAAAATCTGGCTCCACATTAACTTCATTGACTAGTCTTACGGTAGGAGATCGTGTGGAAATGACAAAAGATACGGATAATTCCACACGCTTCAGAGTGCTGACTGTCATGAGTAAACAATTCTGGTCTTATGATGGCGTTGGTAACCAGATTTTGGTTAAACGGGAAACGACAGCAGACACGAACTATCGTTTTGCACTCGGATCAAGTGTATTTGTTCACCAGGGTGACAATACTTTAAGCGTGCAATCTCTCAGAGATAATGATAATATTGTATTGTATCTCCTGAACAATGTTATTCTGGAGATTCAAAAACAGTAATCGTTTCTTTTCGAGGATCAAAAGAATGACCGTCTTGATACGGGATCTTTCCCGCATCAAGACGTTTTTTTTGCAAGCTTTTTGAGGTCCCCGCAAAGTACTCGGATGAAGCTTCGAAGTAAGGCTCCGCAGCGTGGAGTCATTTTGTGGGAGGTAGCTCTTCATGAATGCAGCGACGGTTAGGCATATACTCGAAACTATGGAAGCAATGTTTCCTGATGCACATTGCGAATTAAATCACAGCAATGCATTTGAATTGACGGTAGCTGTCCTTTTGTCTGCCCAGTGCACCGATGAAACGGTGAACAAGGTAACTGCAGATTTGTTCCAGAAGTACAGAAGCCCAGCAGATTATCTGGCGGTTCCTCTCGAAGAGTTGGAACAGGATATTCGGCGAATCGGTTTGTACCGGAACAAGGCCAAGCATATTCAGAACATGTGCCAAATTTTAATAGAGCAGTATGGCGGTGATGTACCGCAGGAACATGATCAGCTTGTGACGCTACCAGGTGTCGGGCGGAAAACCGCGAATGTAGTTGTATCCAATGCGTTTGGAGTACCGGCAATTGCGGTAGATACTCATGTGGAACGTGTATCCAAGCGGCTGGCGCTTGCAGGTTGGGATGACTCCGTACTTGAAGTCGAAAAGAAACTAATGAAGCGCGTACCCCGGGACGAGTGGACTTTAACTCACCACCGGTTTATATTTTTTGGACGCTACCATTGCAAGGCACAGAACCCTGCATGTCATATCTGTCCATTGCTGGACATATGCAGGGAAGGGAAAAAACGTATGAAAACGTCCCAAATCAGGAAAGATAAGGAACGTGTCACCACCCGAAAACGAAAAATAAATTAATGAGCAGAAAAGGATGAATAATCATGAAATGCATTTCCGTGTATACTGACAATTTTGAGGCCTTCTCCGATATCTTTGAACAAATCGTTGAACAGGAAATGGCTGAAAATGAAGAAAAAGAAGTAGAAGGCATCACAGTAAGCCACTCTGGCGACGTGCCTGAACATTATCTGGAGCGTATGTCCGTTAAACCAGAAGTAGTTGTTATGAGAGACAAAGGCAGAGACATTACAATTCTGCAACATGGACAAGTATTTGAAATCTTGCTGCCTTCCATGGAGAACGCAGTTTCATAAGAAGTGATTACACCATTGGTTCTGTTGTATTAATGTCATGATGATCGTTGTGGTTAAGGTGATCGCATCGCATTCATGCAACAGACACTTGGCGTAAGCATTTGCTAAATACCGAGTATAAAACGTATTACAGATAAAACCGACTTGTTCGGTTTTATTTTTTTTAGATTGTGGAACTTATACGTTCATTTCATTTATGTATATTCAATTCCAACCGTTCAAATTCAAACTTGATAATGTTAAAATAAATGTTGTAAAAGAGATAGACGTCGAAACGGATGTCAAATTAGAGGAGCCAGGGGGAAGGCCAGTCATGTCCAGAACAGATTACCCAAAAGAAATGGCCAAACCTCTGCTTCCGCTGCGTGAAGCGATGGAGCAGACAGGGGACCATACGGCTGTACAGGCTATAACGGATTTAATCAGCAAGGCGGAAATGAAACATCTGACGATTGCGTTCTGTGGTCATTTCTCTGCAGGCAAATCGAGTCTCATCAACAGTTTATGCGGTAAGCGGGTGCTGCCTTCAAGTCCCGTTCCAACAAGTGCAAATGTGGTATCCATACGTAATGGTAAGCCAAGAGCGCTTATTTATACTACTCCAAACGTAAGCGCTGACAATGGAGCAGGAACACTTGAAGTTTCTCCAGAGGAATTGGAGGCGTATTGCAAAAATGGCGGAGCGTACAGCTCAATTGAGGTATGGGATGATATTCCGCTGCTGAAAGATGATGCTGTCCTGCTGGATACACCAGGTGTGGATTCAACAGATCGCGGACATAGTCTCGCGACCCATTCCGCGCTCCATCTGGCGGATGTGGTCTTCTATGTCATGGACTACAATCATGTTCAGTCCGAGACGAATCTTTCATTTGCCAAGAGTCTGTCGGATTGGGGCAAACCATTGTTTTTGATCGTGAACCAGATCGACAAGCATCGGGAACGTGAGCTTTCTTTTGACCAATATACCGAAGGTGTCGAAGCTATATTTGCAGCCTGGGAAGTCAGATATGACGGACTGTTGTTTACTTCCCTTCGCGACAAGGAGCATCGCTACAACCAATGGGACGTGCTTCCGGAACTCATTGGACATATGATGCAAGAGAAGGAAGCGTTAATTACGCACAGTTTGGCAAGTTCGGCCAGTCATGTAACGGAGCAACATCTGACACGAGAAGCGGAGAAACGTGAAGACGAAGAAAATTCTCTGCTGGATGAGATTGGTGGCAAGGAAGGAATCGAGCGTTTGGAACGGGAGCTGGAGCTTCTCGATCAACAAGCAGCAGACATTCGTACCGGGCCTTCGCGAGTGCGTGAGAAATTCCGGGCAGAGCTTGAACCTCTTCTGGCGAACGCAAATCTTACTCCTGCGGATATTCGTGCGTCGGCTGCTGCCTATTTGGAGAGCCGCAAACCGGGTTTCAGGGTAGGTTTGTTATTCTCAGGTGGTAAAACCGAGCAGGAGAAACAACGCCGTGTTTCTGAGCTGGTAAGACTGTTACAGGATCAGGCTTCCGGACAAGTGGAGGTACATATTCGTACGATGCTTAGACAGCTGGGTGAATCCCATCAGCTATGGGGAGCGGAGTGGGAGCAAGCGCTTAATACGGAGCTGCCTGCTGTAGATGAAGCACTATTGGAGATGAAACGTAGTGCGAGTGCAGAGGTATCTCCAGAGTATGTGATTCAGTTCAGTAAAGATGTGCGGGGCGAGATTGAGGCCCGCTATCGCAAGTCGGCCATGATGCTGGCCGACCGCATGCTGGAAGCGCTGGGCGCGCGAGGCGAAGCCGCGCTTCAGGCGCTGGACGCCAGCCGCGCAGCGCTGCTGGCGCAATCCGCGGCGGCGGCGCGCTACACGGCGCTCCAGCGCAGCGCCGCCGCAGAGGCAGCAGGGCTGCGCAGCCTGCTGCCCGATGCGGGCCCCCTCCCCTCCGGGCTATTGCCGGAGGTGAAGGGCCCGCACGTGCCCGCGGTGCCTGAACCGGGTGAAGCTCCCGGTTCGCATGCGGGCACGTCAACGTCTGTGGCTGCGCAGCCACAGACGCCAAAGGCACCGCCAGCGCAGCGCGCAGCCGCAGCGGCGGTGCCTGGGCCATCGTCGGCGGCAGGCGCTGAACGCCGCCGACGCCTGGACGCAGCAGCGGCACGGCTCGAAGCCGCTGCTGCGCTGGTGGAGCCGTACCCCGCCATGGGGTCGGCGGTACGGGATCTGCGTGCACGCGCGGCTTCGCTTGCGGGCGGCACGTTCACATTGGCGCTGTTCGGAGCATTCAGCGCCGGCAAATCCTCCTTCGCCAACGCGTTGCTGGGCGAAGCCGTACTACCCGTCTCGCCGCATCCAACAACTGCGGCGATTAACCGGATCATGGCTCCTGCCGGGGGCGCGGAGCATGGAACAGCCCGGGTCCGCATGAAGACCCGGGACGCCTTCCAGGAAGACCTCGGCTATTCCTTCCGTCTGCTCGGACTGGGTGAGCCTGGAGCGGAGTGGCAGAAGCGAGTACGTTCCCTCTCACCACAGGATGTACATCCGGCGGGGCGCCCGCATTACAGCTTTTTGCAGGCTGCGGCAGCCGGTTGGGAAGAAACAGCGGACCAGTTAGGTCAGGATGTGCTGGTGGATCTGGACGGGTATCGTAACTTTGTTGCAAACGAGAAAAAGTCCTGTTTTGTAGACAGTATTGATCTGTACTACAGTTGCGATGTGACTGAACAAGGCATTGTATTGGTGGACACACCAGGAGCAGACTCCGTGAATGCTCGTCATACGGGTGTAACCTTCAATTATATGAAGAATGCGGATGCACTCATTTTTGTAACGTATTACAACCATGCTTTCTCCCAAGGAGATCGCCAGTTCCTGAATCAGTTGGGACGTGTTAAGGATAGTTCTGCCATGGATCAGATGTTCTTTGTTGTGAATGCCAGTGACTTGTCTTCCTCTGAGGAAGAACTGGAGCAGGTTCTCGATCATGTGAGTACCCAACTGCGCAGTAATGGAATTCGGGCACCACGACTCTTCCCGGTATCCAGCATACTGGCGATGGAAGGCAAGATGGCAGGTGATTCGAAGCTGCTGGAGCAATCCGGTTTTATCCGTTTTGAGGAAGAGTTCAATCAATTTGCAGGCAGAGAATTAGCCGATCTTGCCGTAGGTGGCGCTTCCGAAGAGATGGCACGTGTCATTCAGCGGCTGAAGAAGCGTGCAGAGGATGCGGCTCAGGGCGAAGAAGTATTGCAGCAACGACGGGATGAACTGGAGACGATCCAGGGACAGTCACGCCAGCGCATACAGCAACTTGCAGCAAGATCCATGAAGGAAGAACTGTCACAGGAAACAGCAGAATTGCTGTTCCATGTGCGGCAGCGACTTGCCTATCGTCTGGGCCTATTCATGGCAGAAGCATTCCATCCTTCCGTACTTCGGGAGGATCGGGGCAATTTGAATACGGCTTTTGCAGCCTGTGGACGTGAACTGTTACGCATGATTGCGATTGAACTGGAGCAGGAACTGCTTGCTACCACCCTCAGACTTGAACAGGCAGGTCAGACCTGGCTGATGAAGCAAATTACGGATTGTATAGACGAGGTGAGACAGTTATCTGGAGGCGTGGATGTGTCACTGCCACTGAACGAACGCTGGAGTACACCTGTGCTTGAAGAAGTTCGTCTGGAAGAACCGTCTGGATGGAAAAGCTATTTGAATTATTTCCGCAATCCGAAACAGTTCTTCGAAGGGGATGGACGTCAGCGGTTACAGGAGGCACTTGATCCTGTCCTCAAACAGATGATCATTGAAGTTCTTCCTGCTGCGCAAGACAAACTGATTCAGTTTTATGACAACCAGCTCTGTCAATCATTGCAACACCAATCCCGTCAGTTGGAAGAACGTCTGGACGAGGCGGTGAGTGGAATTCAAGATACACTGGAGAGCGGAATTCCGGCGGAGCAATGGACCAACTTGTCTAACCAACTGGAACAGATTGAACGTAGTTAAAATTGCGGCATAACGCGTATTCTCTGGAAGTCTTTGTAAAACAAAATGAATGATACAGCAACACATTGAAAATGTTGCGAAAATCAACCCAAAAAGGCCCCTGCCGAAAAGGCATATAGGGAGCCTTTTTTTGGTACGAACAACCTGAAATAAAGAGAATATTCAAACATTTGATTGAAAGGTGGGTATTTACCTTCGTTAATGCGTCAATAAGCTGAAAGCAGGCAGAATATGGTCTGTTATTCGCTTTGCCGCGAATGGGGTACGGTGATAAACTTCATAAATGTTCATAGTATTTTTGAACGACATAAGAGGAGGAGAAACATGGATGTTCTTAGGCAACTGCAAACCTTTTTTTGGGAAAAGCGAACGTATTTATTTGTATCAATCTTGTTCCTCGCCTTAGCGACCGCACTTGGGTTGGTGTATCCGTACATGCTGAGGATACTGATTGATGACGTTATTGTTCCGCGAACTTTTGAAGACGTTCCCATAATTGCCTTGACTGTGTTAGGTGTAGTTATTTTGAAAGCGGGAATGCAGTTTTTACACGGCTTTTTTGGAGGACGCTTGGGTAACTTCCTGGCGTACAGACTTCGTAACGCATGTTACGAAAAGCTTCAATTTTTATCCTTCCGTTATTATGATACGGCCAAGACAGGTGATCTGATGTCCCGCCTCACGGGAGATTTGGAAGCCATCCGTAACTTTATCGGATTTGGTTTCGCCCAGATTCTCAACATGGTTTTGATGGTCGTATTCGGCGCAATCATGATGATGACCATGAGTTGGCAGCTTACGCTGTTCACACTCATATGCATCCCATTACTTGCCTTCGTTGCGCTGAGATTCGAATCCAAAATTCACCCTGCGTTTCAGGAGATGCGGCTGGCGCTCAGTTCACTTACAACAGCGGTACAGGAGAATATCACTGGAGTACGTACTGTAAAATCCTTTGCGCGTGAGCCTTATGAAGTGGAGAAATTCTCTACACGTAATGAGCGTTACAAGACAAATCAGATTCATGCTGCAACATTGTGGAGTCGTTATTTTCCGATCATGGAGATTCTTGCTTCGGTGAGTATCGTGCTGTTGCTGGTGATTGGTGGAAGAATGGTTATACAGAAGACGCTGACACTCGGTGAACTCGTTGCCTTTTTCAGTTTGATCTGGTACATAATCGGTCCAATGTGGAACCTTGGGTTCCATATCAACAACTATACGCAATCCAAAGCTTCAGGTGAACGGGTGCTCGAACTGCTCAATACGCCAGTGGACGTGGAAGAAACGCAAGATCCGGTCATTGTGGAGGCAGACCAGGTGAATGGCCATGTGACATTTGAATCCGTTACCTTTGCCTACGGCAACAAAATGCCAGCGGTAACCGATATTAATTTTGATGCTGCACCCGGTTCTGTAATCGGTTTCCTCGGGGGGACAGGGTCTGGTAAATCAACCATCATTCAGCTTCTGATGCGTGCATATAACGTGAACTCGGGTACGATCAAGCTGGATGGCAAAAACATCAAAGATATAGGCATTCGCAGTTTGCGGAGTCAGATCGCTTCTGTTTTCCAGGAAACATTCCTGTTCTCATCCAGCATTCGTAATAACATTTCTTACGGACTTAAGAATGTCACCATGGATGAGATTATCCGTGCAGCGAAGCTGGCCAAGGCTCATGAATTTATTATGGAGTTCCCGGACGGATATGACACGGTAGTAGGTGAACGCGGCATGGGATTATCGGGTGGACAGAAACAGCGGATTGCGATCGCAAGGGCTTTGCTGAAAAATCCGAAAATTCTGGTACTTGATGATGCAACCAGCGCCGTGGATATGGAGACGGAACATGAGATTCAATCCGGTTTCCAGGAAGTTATGCGCGGTAGAACGACATTTATTATTGCACACCGGATTTCATCTCTACGGCACGCAGACGAGATCCTGGTACTGGATGAAGGTCGCGTGGTACAACGCGGTAAACATACCGAACTCATTGAAGTGCCTGGACCATATCAGGATGTTTATAAAATTCAATATGCAGATTATATTGCCCGCGGTAAGCGGGAGGCTGGGGAGCAGGTGAATTCATGAGTGCCGAAACGATAGCCGACAGGCGCGAGGCCAAAGTGGCCTCTGAGAAGAAACTGAATGAACGATTTGTGTATCAGGATGATGAAATTATTGAAAAACCGTTTAACTGGAAAGAGTTCGGACGTTTATTTGCATACATGAAACCTTATGCGAAACAACTGTTACCACTTGTTATTCTAATGATGATCTTGGGTACCATTACGAAATTGTCCGTACCGTTTCTGATCAGTCTGGCGATTGACCGGGCCATCGCACCGGCAACAGGGTTGCCAAGTATGACCATGCTTTATCTTATCGCAGGCTCCATATTTGTGTTGTATCTGATTCAGTGGGCTGCCAATACGTACCGGATCAAACTGACGAACATTATCGGACAGCGCGTTATTTATGATCTTCGCTCGGATCTGTTCAAGCATATCCAGAAGCTGTCCTTTAACTTTTTTGACAAAAGGCCGGCAGGTTCCGTACTGGTACGTGTTACGAATGATATTAACTCCCTTCAGGATCTATTCACCAACGGTGCAGTTAACGTCATGATCGACTGCGTGCAGCTGCTCGGGATCATTGTGATCTTGCTGTTGATTAACTGGAAACTGGGCCTTGCCGTAATCATTACGGTGCCAATCATGTTTATCATCTCAACCAAGCTGCGGGTGCTGATCCGTCGTGCCTGGCAGGATGTACGCATGAAGAACTCCCGGATTAACTCTCACTTGAATGAATCCATTCAAGGGATTCGAGTGACTCAGGCCTATACCCAGGAAAAAGAGAACATGAAATACTTTGACAACATGAACCTGTCCAGCAAAAAGTCATGGGATAGAGCATCAGCGATGAACCAGGGCTTCGGACCACTGATTGAGATTACCGGCGGTTTCGGTACATTAATCCTTTTCTGGTTTGGTGCTTATCTGATTCAACAAGATCAGTTAACCGTTGGATTACTTGTTGCTTTTGCCAACTATGTCGGTAACTTCTGGGACCCGATCAACCGTCTGGGACAGATGTACAATCAGCTGTTGGTTGCAATGGCATCATCGGAGCGCATCTTCGAATTCATGGATGAAAAGCCAAGTATTGCAGATAAACCGGGTGCCAAGCCACTTCCTTCTATTAAAGGAGATATCGCATTCGAAAATGTGGTGTTCGAATATGAGAAGGGCAGACAGGCGCTGAAAGGTATCAGCTTCTCGGCGGCTGCGGGACAATCGATTGCACTTGTTGGTCATACGGGCTCAGGTAAAAGTACGATCATCAATCTGATCAGTCGTTTCTATGATATATCCGGCGGACGTCTCACCATTGACGGGCAGGATGTGCGGGATGTAACGGTAGAGAGTTTACGCAGCCAGATCAGCATTGTCTTGCAGGATACCTTCATCTTCTCGGGTACGATTCGTGACAATATTCGATTTGGACGACTGGATGCAACGAATGAAGAGGTGGAGGATGCGGCCAAAGCAGTCAATGCACATGAGTTCATCATGAAGCTGCCTGGCGGATATGATACCGAAGTAGAGGAACGCGGGAACGTATTATCCATGGGACAGCGACAATTGTTATCCTTTGCCCGTGCGCTGCTTGCTGATCCACGCATACTGATTCTGGATGAAGCTACAGCCAGCATTGATACGGAGACAGAGCTTAAAATCCAGGAAGCGTTAAAGGTGCTGTTGCAGGGAAGAACGTCCTTTATGGTCGCTCACCGTCTCTCAACCATCCGGAATGCAGATAATATTATCGTCCTGGATCATGGTGAAATTAAAGAAGAGGGCAACCATGAGCAGCTGATCCAAAAACAAGGCGTGTATAATGGATTAATAGAAGCTCAATACAGATTTTTGTGATGAAACCTTCGGACGCCTGTGAAGCGTCTGAACACATATGAACTTATAACACTCTGGCGTTCTTTAGCCTGATCTTTCAATAATAAGTGTATCTTATTCATTGAAGACAGGTTAGAAGATAGCCGGAGCGTTTTTTTTATTCCTTAGTGTGGTATGTTATATTTTTGAAGAATGAAATCAATACAATCGTTCATGGCTGGAGGGAGATCAATGCAGATGGACAACAACGAAATAAATTCAAAGCATTTGGATCACCTGGATCATATGAATTTTAGGCTCCTTCACGTGAATTATACGAGTGACCCTGCGACGGAGTGGCTTCTGAGGAAACACTTCATTGAAACATACATGTTATTATTTGTAGCCAGTGGACAAGGGTGGTTAAAGATAGATGGCAGTTTCATCGAATTGAAGGCGGGCGGACTGTATGTAGGCTTCCCGGGGCAACTGGTTGAGGCAAATGTGCATTCGTTGGATGAACGAGGTGTGTATCACATGAGTTTTGATGTCATGTACGCACTGGAGCAGGAGGGTGGAAAAGCCCTTGAAATGATGAAGCAACTTTTACGTAATGAAGTGAACGGCGAGGTCAGCTCATCTTCACCCGTTGCTGTTGGCGTGATCTGTCAGATGATTCACCATCACACATTGAAGAAGGATGGTTTGCAAAGGTACTATGGTCAGATTCGTTTTCAGGAACTATTGTATACCATGTTTTACGACGTGGCCTGTGCCGAAAAGACGGATCTGGCTTCACCAATTGAACATGTCAAAGGCTACATGGAGCAGAATTATTCGAAGAGATTAACCATTGAGGAATTAGCAAATGTGGCACGAATGAGCCCTCGACACTTCATGCGTTTATTCAAGAAAAGGTATGGTTACAGTCCAGTGGACTATTTAACGCTATATCGAATCAAACAAGCCCAGATCTTAATGAGAAATGATCACAGTTATCGACTCAAGGATGTGGCATCGTACGTGGGTTATCAGGATGAGACGTATTTCCGGCGTAAATTCAAACAAATCTCTGGCATTCCACCAGCAGCGTTTATACGTAATAGCAAACAAAAAATTGCTGCAGTTCATTCTTTGAGCATTGGTATACTGCTTGCTTTGCAGATCATTCCATGTGCCGCGCCAGCAAGTCATCCATGGACATACTATTATAGACGTAAATATGAAACGGACAAAGTTATGCCACTTGCAGAGAGTGAGACCACCTGGCTGGAACAGCTTCAATTAGTTAAGCCTGATTATATTATTACGATGGGGACGGAGTCTGAGGCTTCGCAAAGTCAGCTTCATTCCATTGCTCCTGTGTGTGACCTCCCGTGGGAAAAAGGGGATTGGAGAGAACATTTGAGATATGTTGCAAGTTTTTTGGACAGGTCGGATATTGCAGAGGTATGGCTTCAAAGATATGAAGAGAAGGCAAAGATCATTAAAAATCAGCTTACAGATTTCATACGAAAAGACAGGCTGGTTGTACTCAAAGTTCATGGTGAAGCGTTGCAGATGTTAGGCCCAAGGAGCATTGCTTCCGTTTTTTACGTTGATATGCAAATGGAAGCTCCCGAAGGAGCTGAGACTTATTGGGAACGGGGCACAGTGACCATTAAGGAGTTATCTGTTCTCAACGTGGAAAGAATATTACTGATTGTGGGTGAGGATGAGACATCGAGGCAGAAATGGTCTGCTGTGCGGAAGTCTGAAGAATGGCTTGCGTTGTTAGCGGTACAGAAGGGCAGAATGGATATCCTCTTGTCGAGCGTTCTGCTGGACTACACCGCGTTTACCCATGAGCTTATGTTGGATGAAATATTAAAGTTATGGCAAGATCGTCCATAGCAAAAAGTCTGAATAGTCAATATCATACCTGAACATATTTTAATATACTTACTCCTATATCAAATGATAATGATAATTATTATTGATTAGACATTGTCATATATTAATGACCTATAGGGGGTACATAGAGAATGAGATTTAGATGGTTAACCGTAATATGCACAATGATGTTGATGCTCGTTATTTCTGCTTGTGGGGCAGCAGGCAAAGAAGCATCCTCGAGCGAGGGACAAGAAGCGGGTACCGCCAATTCTTCAACAACAGAGGCTAGTCAGATGAAAAAAGTGAACACGGAAATGGGAGAAGTTGAAATTCCGGTGAACCCACAAAAAATAGTTGGATTGTCCGTTGTATATCCAGAATTTTTATATTCACTTGGCATCGTACCCATTGCTGTACAGAACTACCATGAGGATTTTCCTTCTTACTTGCAAGAGCCATTTGCAAACACGATGAAAATGGGAATAGGAAGAACGCCTAACTTTGAAGCCCTGATGGAGGCAGCTCCGGATTTAATTATCGCTCCTGACTGGTGGTCCAAAAAGGACTATGATCAGCTTGCTCTGATAGCACCTACCGTACTTTTGCCACAGCGTGATGATTGGCGCGATGAACTGCGGGACATGGCCAAAATTTTGGACAAAGAAGAACAGGCAGAAAAGGTGATTCAGGATTTGGTGGATAAGGAGAAGGTAGCTGCTGCCAAATTGAATAAGCTGATTGGTGAGGAGACTGTTCTCTACATTAGAGTGATGGAAAAAGAAATCGTACTTCATGGGGAGAACCTTGACCGAGGAAACTTTGTCCACAAACGATTGGGAATGAATCCACTTCCTAATTTCCCGAAAGATCAAACTGCCATGTCCGTATCCTTGGAAGTATTGCCTGAATACGACGCAGATCATCTGATCGTTCAGCTGGATGATGAGACTAATCCGGAAATTAAAAAGAAATTTGAAGATATGTTATCTTCATCGTTATGGAAAAATCTGAAAGCAGTCAAGCAGGACCACGTCTACATGGTGGGTGGCAAGGAATGGTTCAATCTGGGAATGTCTCCACTTGCCGATGAATATGTCATTGATGATATTGTTGCTGCTTTTGAAGCAAAAAACAAATAAAGCAAACTGGGAATGTTACTTGTATCTCGAATTCATAACTAAATAAACAAGGTGTGTTTAAAATGAATGAAGAAGATATCTATGATGTAACCATCATTGGAGGCGGCCCTGCTGGCATGTATGCAGCTTTTTATGCAGGGATGCGTGATATGAAAGTTAAAATCATTGAAGGTAAAGACCAGCTTGGTGGATTTCTGCATACCTATTCGGAAAAAACAATTTGGGATGTAGGCGGTTTACCGCCTATGAAATGTTCGAAGTTGATCGAGTGGCTTGTTCAGCAGGCCAATACGTTTAATCCAACGGTTGTATTGAATTGCCAGGTAGAAAGTTTCTCCCAGCTGGATAACGGAATATTGAGTATGTATACCGCTAAAGGGGAGATACACTATACGCGCACGATCATTGTTGCAGTAGGCCGCGGTATCGCAGAGATTCAGAAGCTGGAGCTTCAGGAGCCGATTGAATATGAGCAAGAGAACCTTCATTACACCGTACAAAATCCAGAACATTTCGCTGGGAAACGTGTACTCATTTCGGGTGGAGGCAACAGTGCTGTAGACTGGGCAATTGAACTTGCTCAACTTGCTCGCAGTGTAGTTGTAATCCACCGGAATAATGAGTTCCGCGCGATGGAACGAAATGTAAGTGAGATGAACAATATAACGGATGTGAGAACACCATACAGCATCACGCAACTTCATAATAATGGCAAGCGAATCCAGCAGGTTGAGATTACACATATGAAAAGTCAGGACAATGTGGTGTTAGAAGTGGATGAAGTCGTCATTAGTCATGGATATAAAAGCAATTTAAGTGATCTTGCCAGTTGTGGCTTAGAAATGGACGATGGAATGGTTCTAATGAGTCACCATGCACAGACGAGTCTGCCGGGTGTTTTTGCAGCAGGAGACTGTGCGACGCACAATAGCAAAGTTAGGCTCATTGCAGGAGCTTTCAATGATGCGATCGTGGCAGTTAATAGTGCGAAACTATATATGACGCCAGACGCACCCCAGATGGCTTATGTTTCTTCCCATAATGAAATCTTCAGAGAAAAAAATCGACAAATCCCAAGTGTTTAAACTTGGGATTTGTTTGCGTATTTCGATTCGTTGGAATATTGAAGTCTGCTCTTTTAACATTTCCTTAATTTTGGGAGGAATGGAAGGAGTATCGAATCTGTGAGCGGTAATTGTAAAATTTGATCGAAAAAACACAAAAAATCTTGTAAAATTCACAAGAAAAATAGGGAGTACTCTTGCAATCTTTAACCAAAACCCCGAAAATAGAGAGACAGATATAGAAGATTTCTCTTTGGGAGGATTGGAAAGAACATGTGGGGTGCTCCTTTTACGGCTCAAGCCAAAAAAATGCTGCTACTAGGCAGTGGAGAATTGGGAAAAGAGGTCGTTATTGAGGCCCAACGACTGGGAGTAGAGACGATCGCTGTTGATCGTTACGAGAACGCACCTGCAATGCAGGTCGCGCACCGGTCTTACTGCATCGACATGCTGGATGCCGAAGCTTTGAAACAATTGATCCGTAAAGAAAAACCTCATTACATCGTACCTGAGATTGAAGCTATTGCAACAGAAGCTTTACTGGAGCTTGAGGAAGAGGGATTTTGTGTAGTACCTACTGCCCGAGCTGCACGTCTAACGATGGATCGCGAAGGCATCCGTCGGCTTGCAGCCGAACAATTGAAACTTCCGACAGCTGACTACCTTTTTGCGGACAACCTGGAACAACTTCAGGAAGCCGTACGTGAGCTTGGCACACCTTGTGTCATTAAACCATTGATGAGTTCTTCCGGCAAAGGGCAGAGTGTATGCCGTACACCGGGCGACGTGGAGGATTGCTGGAACATTGCTCTTTCGGGGGCTCGTGGCAAATCCGTTCGTGTTATCGTGGAGAGCTTTGTGCAATTTGACAGTGAGATTACATTACTTACCGTTAGGTCTGTATCAGGCACCGTATTCTGTCCTCCGATCGGCCACATTCAGAAGGATGGGGATTATGTCGAATCCTGGCAACCTCATGCAATGACTCCTGAACAATGGGAGCAGGCTTGTCATATTGCCAAATCCGTCACGGATGAACTTGGCGGTTATGGACTGTTTGGAGTGGAATTATTCCTGACTCCTGATGGTGTTGTGTTCAGCGAGGTATCTCCTCGTCCACATGACACAGGAATGGTTACAATGGTGACGCAAGACAGTTCCGAGTTTGCGCTGCATGTACGTGCAATTCTTGGTTTTCCGGTCACAGGTGTACATCTGTTGACACCGGGAGCTTCAGCAACGCTGAAGGCTAATGATGAAACATCTGACTTTACTGTAGGCGGGATAGAAGAAGCACTGGCTCTTCCTCGTACTCAGATTCGTGTATTTGGCAAACCTGAGACCAAAGTAGGACGCCGAATGGCTGTAGCCTTAAGTGCTGGCCAAGATGTGGAAGAAGCTCGTAAAACAGCGGTGCAAGCCGCTAATATGCTGAAAGTGGAGGTAAATCATGTCCAATAATGTTGAGGCCCCTGTACTGATGATCCGAGAGTGTGAGCTGCGAGATGCTGAAGCGGTAACGGGACTGATGCGAGAGGTCAGCTATCCGACAACAACCAATGTCATGAAAGAACGTATTGAATGTTTGGAAACCAATCCAAACGCATGCATGCTTGTTGCCGAAGTGGATGAACAAATTATTGGTGTGATTGGCTTGCAATGTGTGCAAAGTCATGCCTATCCAGAACCTGCCGCACAGATTACTTCCCTGATTGTAGGTCAAGAACATCGTGGTGGTGGGATTGGCCGTCGTCTGATGGCTCGTGCCGAAGATTGGGGCAGACAGCAAGGTGGTAAACAACTGTTTGTCACGGGTGCAAACCGTGAAGTGACTTCAACAACGTACTCTTTTTATGAGCACATTGGTTTTCAGAAGAGAGGCTATCGGTTCAGTAAAGTTCTTCTATAGTATAAATAAAGTTTCTTCTATTGCATGGAAATTCTCATGATATCCTGATCTGCACATTCTGGTGTGGTGAATGATAAATAAATGGTGAAGCGACATTCGACTAGCATTTTTAGTTCGAATGTCTTTTTTTTTTATGGCTAAAAAATGACAAAAAAGTTACTTTTCCATATTTTATAGGTTCACAATCTCCTGTTGAATTGATATACTGCTAGAGTATTAATTACAAAGTTGTAATAACTAATCTTAAGGAGATGAATGAATTTGAAAAAGAAATGGATGAAAACTGTCGTAACGGGTAGTCTGACAGCCGTACTGGCCGTAGGGGTAATGCTTCCTGCTTCCGCGTCTGCTGCAGATTCAACATATAAGACTATCACAACGTACAAAATTACAAGTACAGACAGCTTGAAAGCTTATATTGAGAAATGGCTTAAACAAAATGGATACACCGTATCCGAGGGGCAAATTGTAGAGAAGCCTGCTACGCAGCCTGATCAAACGACGAAACCTGCTGAGCCGACAACAAAACCAACTCAACCAACAACAAAACCTGCTGAGCCTACAACTAAGCCAGCACAACCAGCTCAAGAAGAAAAACCGGCAACTACACCGGCTAAAGATCCTTCAAACACGGGTAACACAGGTAGCAATACAAGTAATAATGGTAGCGAAAGCACACAATCCGACTTTGCTACTCAAGTTGTAAAACTTGTGAACGCTGAGCGTGCTAAAGCAGGTCTGAACGCTCTGTCTTCAGATGCACTTCTGGACAAAGTAGCTGTTGCTAAAGTAAAAGATATGAGTAACAATAACTATTTTGATCACCAGTCACCTACGTATGGTTCTCCGTTTGATATGATGAAACAATTCGGAGTAACTTACAGCTATGCAGGTGAGAACATTGCCAAAGGACAAAAAACACCACAGGAAGTTGTTACAGCTTGGATGAATAGTGAAGGTCACCGCGCTAATATCTTGAGCAAAAACTTTACGCATATCGGTGTAGGTTTCTACAACGGATACTGGGCACAAGAGTTTATCGGTAAGTAATCGGTTTATAATGAAGAAAATATGAATTTCTTTTCCACAAGGTTATGCCAGCACACAGTTCAAATCTGTGTATGGTATAACCTTTTTTCCGTAAAATGACATAAGGAAAATGAATTTTGCGAATATAGCGCCAAAATTTGCAAATTAACGACAGAACATTTATGTTATTTAGGAATAGCATCATTAAGGCGTGTCTGAAAACTCCGAAGGAAGCGGATTTTCAGACACGCCTTAATGTAAAGTCATTATAAATTATTAAGCACCCGGACTGGTGTACATGAGCGGAGATGTGATGATGAAAAAGAAAAAAAGCCTTGATTCAGCACCATGGATCTGGAGAACTGTCAGTACAGTTTCCATCTTGGCAACTTTGTTGTTGTTATTTGGATTTGGATACGCCATAAAAGACGTGATTTTCCCCGAGGGAGATTCCGCATTAACTACAGGCCAGGAGGCAACTGCTCCATCTAAGGATATCGAGGGGGAACCGGCTGTCGTGGAAGATGGCAAGATTCGGATGGCCGTCATCGGCGATTCCTTGGCAAGAGGCACGGGGGATGATGAAGGACTCGGTTTTGTGAGACGTGCAGGAAACCTGCTTAAAGATAAAGGATATGACGTTCAGGTTCTTAATAATCTGGGTGTAAACGGTTTGAGAACAGATGCTTTAATGACAAAACTTGATGAGCAAGGTGTGCGTTACGTCCTGCAGCAGTCCAATTTTATTTTGCTCTCGATTGGCGCAAATGATTTGTTTCAGGGAGGACAAGTTCTACAGGGGGAAGATCCGCCAACAGCAGAGCAGCTGGCAGCGGCTTTGCCGGAAACGTCGAAGCGCCTTCAAGAGATATTGAAGAAAGTCAAAGAAATTAATCCCGATGCACAGATTGCGTACATAGGGTTGTACAATCCATTTGGCGATGTGAAGGAACTGGAGAAGCCGGGTAATGCAGTGGTTGCAGCATGGAACGATGCTGCACTGGCTATTTTGAACAATGAGGACAAGATGACACTGGTCCCTACATTCGATTTATTTGAAAATCATCTGGGGGAGTATCTCTCTTCAGATCATTTCCATCCCAATGGACAAGGTTATGAGCAAATTGCAGTTCGGATTGCACAGGAATTCCAGGCAGATACACCGGCAGAAGGGAGCGGAAATTAAATGGCAGAGCAGCAGTATGATTCCGTCTTGTCTGTACAGCATCTGAAGAAGCGGATCGGACGCAAGTGGATCATTAAGGACGTTACATTTGACGTAAAACCTGGTGAAATCTTTGGATTTCTCGGTCCCAACGGTGCCGGCAAAACAACAACGATACGGATGCTGGTGGATCTGATCAAACCGACAGAAGGGAAAATTAAAGTCTGTGGTTATGATGTGAATCGGGACCCTGAGCGTGCTTTGAAGTATGTAGGCTCCATTGTTGAAAATCCGGAGGTATATACATATCTGACGGGATGGGAGAACCTGGAGCATTTTGCCCGCATGCAACCAGGTGTGGACAACGAGCGCATTCAGGAAGTTGTGGATATTGTGCGTCTGGATCAGCGGATTCACGATAAAGTCAGAACATACTCATTAGGTATGCGCCAACGGCTCGGTATTGCACAAGCGCTGCTTGGGCGACCGCGTCTGCTCATTCTGGATGAACCGACAAATGGCCTTGATCCAAAAGGTATTAAGGAACTTCGCGTCTTTATTAAGCAACTTGCCAGTGAAGGTATGGCTGTATTTGTCAGCAGTCACTTGTTAAGTGAGATCCAGCTTCTCTGTGACAGAGTAGCCATTATCAGTGCTGGACGTGTGCTTGCTGTTGGAGGCGTAAGCGAACTGATTGAAGATCATTCGAAGTTAGCTATATGGCATGTTTCACCACTGGAGCAAGGCAAAACAATGTTGCAGGATGCAGGCATTGCTCTGGTAGGTCGACCTGCGGATGTGATGGATGATACCATTGTTGCAGGCCTTGGTCCCAACGCCGTGGTTGCCGAGATGCATGAAGATCGAATCCCTGATCTGGTGCAGCAGATGGTTCAAGCAGGTATTCAGGTTGAAGGGGTACAGCGGATTCAGCCTACGCTCGAACAACTATTCTTAAAAATGACAGAAGGTGAATCCATTGAGTAATATCATGCCTCTGATCCGCAATGAAACGATTAAGATGGTGAAGAAAAAACGGCTTTATATTATATTTATTGTACTTGCGGTCCTCGTACCGATGTTTACGTATGCCCAGATGAAATCTGCGGAGAATAATCGTGACAAGTTTGGTGGCGATTGGCGGCTTGAACTGCAACAGGCCATCACAGACAATCAAAATTCGCTCGGTAGCGATCGGGTACCTGAAGAGTACAAAAAATATAGAACAGTATATATCCAGCAGATGCAGTATTATCTTGAGAATGACATCAATCCCAAAGAACCGGGCGGTGTCACCTTTACGCGGGAGTTCATGAACAACGCAGTTGGATTGTTTATTCCACTGTTAATCATGGCTATTGCTTCAGATCTTGTTTCCGGTGAACGTACGACAGGTACGATTAAAATGCTTTTAACGCGTCCGGTTAGACGCTGGAAAGTGCTTCTGAGTAAATTAATTACGCTGATTATGTTTGTTTCGATCATAGTGGTATCAGCCTACATTATATGTTATGTCATATCGGGTGCGGTCTTTGGTTATAAAGGCTTCAACATGCCAATCTTCACAGGATTCAAAGTTGTGGGAACAGATGTCGATATGTCGGCAGTGCATGCTGTAGACCAGTGGCTGTATATGCTTATGCAGGCAGGACTAATCTGGTTTGTGAGTGTAATTGTGGCTATGCTTGCATTTATGGTATCCGTACTTGTGCGAAGTACAGCTGCAAGTATCGTTATCATGATGGCCGCTCTGATTGCAGGAACAATCTTGACCAGTATGGCTGCATCCTGGCAGACAGCGAAATATCTGTTCATGGTTAACCTCGAACTTCCTGATTATTTGTCAGGCGGATTACCGCCAATCGAGGGTATGAATTTAGGTTTTTCCCTTATTGTGCTTAGTGTTTGGGGCATTGCTTCACTCATTGTGTCATTCCTTGTCTTTACGAAACGGGATATCTTGAATTAAAATGGACAAGGATAAGAAAACATCTGTTTGCATTTTAGGCATTTTTTTAGTTGCAAGTTAAGAAGGGGGAGCATGAATGGTCGAGCAAATCGATATGTCGGCAGGTTCGACAGGCGGAGGACAGGGGTCTTCAGGCTACGACGCGGACGACATTCAAGTACTTGAAGGGTTGGTAGCGGTACGGAAACGGCCGGGGATGTACATCGGCAGCACCAGCACTTCGGGTCTACATCATTTGGTATGGGAAATTGTCGACAACGCTGTCGACGAACACCTCGCCAAATTCTGCTCCAAAATCGATATCACGCTGCATAAGGACGGTTCTATTACGGTTCAGGATAACGGAAGGGGAATTCCGACAGGTATACATAAAACAGGGATTCCTACTCCCCAGGTCGTGTTTACGATTTTGCACGCAGGCGGAAAGTTCGGTGGATCAGGATACAAAAAATCAGGCGGTTTGCACGGTGTAGGTGCGTCAGTTACAAACGCATTGTCCGAGTGGCTTGAAGTCGAGATTTTCCGTGATGGCAAGATTCATCGTCAGCGATTCGAGTATTGGAAGGACAAAAAAGGGATTGAACATGTCGGTGAACCGGTCTCCGGTCTCGAAGTGTTGGGCAATACCAATCGGACAGGTACAAAAGTTACATTTAAACCGGATATTCGGGTGTTCCAGAACGGCATTCAATTTAATTATGATACATTGGCAGAACGCCTTCAGGAGATTGCTTTTCTGAATTCAGGTCTGAGAATTGTGCTCAAGGACGAACGTTCCGGCAATCAGGATGAATACATGTATGAAGGCGGAGCAAGCCAGTTTGTTGCTTTTCTGAACGAAAATAAAGATGTGTTGCATGATGTTATTCACTTCTATGCGGAGAAGGATGACATTGAAGTCGAAGTGGCAATCCAGTATAACGCGGGTTATACGGAAACACTGGCTTCGTTCGTGAACTCGATCCCTACTCGGGGTGGTGGTACTCATGAGACCGGATTCAGGGCTGCGTATACCCGTGTAATGAATGATTACGCACGGCGTACCAGCATGATTAAGGAAAAAGACAAAAACCTCGAAGGTAATGACCTGCGTGAAGGTATGATGGCCGTCATCAGTGTCAAAATGTCAGAGGTTGAGTTCGTGGGGCAGACAAAGGATCAGCTCGGCAGCGCTTCCGCTCGAAGTGCAGTGGATTCGGTCGTGTCCGAAAATATTCAAAGGTTCCTGGAAGAAAACCCGCAGGTAGCTCAAACGTTAATTCGCAAAGCGGTTCAAGCCTCCAGAGCCAGAGAAGCAGCTCGCAAAGCACGTGATGATATGCGCACAGGCAAGAAACGCAGTGAAAGTTCCAACCTGAACGGCAAACTGACGCCGGCGCAATCAAAGGATTTTACCCGCAATGAGTTATTTATTGTCGAAGGGGATTCCGCAGGTGGTTCTGCCAAACAGGGACGCGACTCGAAGATTCAGGCTATTTTGCCCCTCAAGGGAAAACCGCTCAATCCGGAAAAATCAAAGCTGGCCGACATTCTCAAAAATGAAGAATACCGTGCGATTACAGCAGCGATCGGTGCGGGCATAGGAACCGAATTTGCAGTTGAAGACAGCAATTATTCCAAAATTATCATTATGACCGATGCGGATACGGACGGCGCACATATTCAGGTGCTGCTGTTAACCTTCTTTTATCGTTATATGAAGCCTTTAATTGATGCAGGCAAAGTATATATTGCTCAGCCGCCATTGTACAAACTTACTCGTAAGTCTGGTAAGCTCGCGACTGTTCGATATGCATGGACGGATGAAGAACTGGCGAATTATATGAAGGAATTCGGTAATAATGTTGAGCTTCAACGTTATAAAGGTCTTGGTGAGATGAATCCGGATCAACTGTGGGAGACAACAATGAATCCGGAAACTCGTGCGATGCTGAAGGTACAGATTGTTGATGCAGCAAAAGCAGAACGTCGTGTATCTACGCTCATGGGTGATAAGGTTGATCCGCGGAAACGCTGGATTGTAGAGAACGTCGACTTTACAGAGTACGAAGAATAGAAGGTGCTTGGAATGAGTCCATCAGAACAATTTATGCCGGCCTTTCTCGAAGAGGTCGTTGGGGACCGTTTCGGTCGCTACTCCAAATATATTATTCAGGATCGAGCCATTCCGGATGTCCGGGATGGGTTGAAGCCAGTACAACGGCGTATTCTGTACGCCATGTACGATTCAGGTAATACGCCTGACAAGACTTACCGCAAGTCTGCCAAAACCGTTGGGGACGTAATGGGTAATTATCATCCACATGGTGACTCCTCCATCTATGAGGGTATGGTGCGGATGGCTCAGCCTTGGAAAATGGGCCATATGCTCGTGGACGGTCATGGTAACTGGGGATCACAGGATGATGACCCGGCAGCGGCGATGCGGTATACGGAGGCCCGTTTGTCGCCCATCGCAATGGAGATGCTTCGCGATATCGAGAAACGGACGGTGCTGTTTAAGGATAATTTTGATAATACGGCCAAAGAACCGGTTGTATTGCCATCCCGTTATCCGAACTTGCTGGTTAATGGCGTCAGCGGTATTTCCTCGGGCTTTGCAACCGAGATTCCTACACATAATCTGCGTGAGGTCATTGATGCTTCCATCGCTGTGATGGAGAAACCGTCGATTGAGCTGGACGAGATCATGATGTTTATGAAGGGTCCTGACTTTCCAACAGGCGGATTGATAATGGGCGGTGACGGCATTCTGGATGCCTATCGCACAGGTAAAGGACGGATCTATATCCGGTCCAAAACCGAGATTGAAAACATGCGCGGTGGCAAACAGCAAATCGTCATTACCGAGATCCCTTATCAGGTCGTGAAGTCTCGTCTGGTTACAGCGATGGAGAACATCCGACTTGAGAAGAAGGTTGAAGGTATTGCCGAAGTGCGTGATGAGAGTGGACGTGAAGGTCTGCGAATCGTGGTTGAGCTGAAAAAAGAAGCGGACGCACAAGGTATTTTGGCTTATTTGCTGAAGAAAACCGACCTGCAGGTCACCTATAATTTCAATATGGTGGCGATTGTGAATAAAGCACCTCACCAATTAGGATTGAAATCGATCCTCGAGGCTTACATTGCCCATCAGCGGGAAGTTGTAACATTCCGTACCCGGTTTGAGCTGGAGAAGGCGCAAGACCGTGCGCATGTGCTCGAGGGCTTGGTAAAAGCACTTAACATCCTTGATGAGGTCATTGCGGCCATCAAAGCGTCGAAGAACCGTCAAGATGCTCAAAATAACCTGATGTGGATGTTTGGATTCACGGAACGCCAAGCGGATTCCATCCTTACTTTGCAATTGTACCGTTTGACTAATCTGGAGATCAATTCTCTGGAGAAGGAACTCGGTGAACTGATGAAGAAGATTGCACAACTACAATCCATTCTGGATAGTGACCGCAAGCTCATCGGAGTCATCCGCAAAGAATTGATGGAGATTCGTGAGAAATACGGCATAGACCGTCGTTCCGCGATCCAGGGTGAAGTGGAAGAACTCAAGGTTAATCTCGAAGTGCTTGTCAATGCGGAAGATGTATTTGTTACATTATCCAAAGAGGGATACGTGAAACGTACAGGCATGCAGTCCTTTACACGTTCAGGTGGTGAACGGAGCGGAAGTGGAGTAAAAGATGGCGATTATATCGCTCAGGTTTTGGAAGTAAATACGCTTGAGAACTTGCTTGTCTTTACGAGGAAAGGTCAGTACTTCCTGTTACCTGTTCACCAGGTACCTGAATTCAAGTGGAAAGATCCAGGCACAGCCATTGTGAATGTCATTCCCCTTGCGAAAGATGACCGTATTGCCAGTGTGCTTGCTGTGAAATCCTTTGAAGAGCCAAACCACAGTCTGGTTTTCGTTACGCGAAGAGGACAGGTGAAACGAACGGAACTGAAGGATTACGTTACCAAGCGTTCCGGTGCAGTTGCGGCTTGTAAAGTGGGCAAGGACGATGAAGTGTTATCTGTACATCTAAGTACAGGTGGTCAAGATATTATGTTGATTACAAAAGAAGCCATGGCGATTCGTTTCCGAGAGGATGAGGTTAATCCAATGGGACGTGTATCCGGTGGTGTTCGTGGTATTCAGTTAAGAGATACAGATGAAGTTGTATCTGCCCTATGGGTAGAAGGAGATGAAGGTGAAGTTGCCGTGTTGTCCGATTTGGGATATGGTAAACGTTCATTACTCCTGGATTATGCTATCCAGAGCCGTGGAGGCAAGGGGCTTGCCACATTCGAGTTCAAGGAAGGCAAACGTGTGAAACCGAATGGCAGCCGTATTGTTGGAGCGTTTTATTGCAAAGAGCAACGTAAGATCACTGTAATGACCAAGGAAGGCCAAGTGCATCCGATCTCTTCGGAAGGTGTTCCGATTACTGAGCGCAAACATATTGGCAAACTGATCGTTCCTGTGGATAAACAGGACGAGATCGTTGAACTTCTGAGGGACTTCAATGAGAATCAACCAGCATCATCTTCATAAAATCAAACAAACGAGACTTTTCGCAGAACAGCTAATCCTGTCATGCGAGGAGTCTTTTTTTGTTGTTCGAAGGCGGATTAGAAGAGGTCATTCATGCGAAGTTTAACAACCTTCGTCGATTACGGTCGATCGCTAGGAAATTGAAAAAAGGCAGCAGGAATGCGGCTTTGGAGCGCGAAAACTTAAGCAGGTGAAGTGATAACCGGTTGCAGAGAGGAGCGATGGAAGATGTATAATTCCGATTTTGCCAAGTGCTGGTCCAGGTTAACCAAAGATTATAAATTGCATATGGATCAAGAGCTGGCACCCTCATTAACGGAGGCTCAGCTGGCTGTTCTGGAGGTACTTGAAGATCATCAGAAGATGAAACCTTCGGATCTGATTCCTTATCTGGCGACTACGCCAGCTGCTGTAACCATGCTGCTTGATCGGATGGAGAAGAATGATCTGATTCGCAGGAATCGGGATAATCAGGATCGACGCATTGTGTGGGTATCTCTGTCAGAAAAAGGAAGAATGGAGACAGAGCGGGGAATCACCATCCGTAATGAATTCATGAACTCTGTTCTCAGTAACATTTCGATGCACAATCAACAATTGCTGGTATATCTCTTAGGCAAAATGACAACACCGAAGACCAAAGAGCCTGCCTTATCTACTTCGGTATGATACCATGCTGATTCTTCTGAATAACCATAGGAGTGCCTGCTCGTTTCATGCAGGAACCCTATGGTTATTTTATTTACAAATTACATATGATACACACTGTGTCCAGGTTAGTTGAGTAAGACATGGATGTAACACAGTTAGTATGTCCTGATATTATTTTTGTGAATTCATATGTAAAGAGTTGACTATGTAAATATTTTTGTTATAATAAATAATTGTTCCCCTGATATTTCGTGTACGAAATATTATATTCCAAAAGTAAAAGGGTGAAACAATGACTGATACGTATGAAGTATTCTATATTATTAATTCGTTCCGCCAAGTGAATCAAATGCTTTTTCGAGCATTTTGGAATGAAAACAAGGAGATCGAGCTGACTTCGATCCAGTTTATGGTGTTATCCATCCTGAGGGAACGTCCTTCCATTGGCATCAATGAAGTGGCTGAGCTATGCCATATGGGCAGCAGTTCCATGAGCGCTGTTGTGGAGCGACTGGTCAAAGGCGAGTATATCGTTCGCACACGTTCGGATGCTGACCGCCGATCCGTTAAGCTTCAGATTACGGACAAAGGGGAACAGGCCCAACAGGAAACGCACCATTTGTGGATGGAAAGAGTGTCACCCATTCTGGATATATCGAAGGAAGACCTTGAGCACCTACTTAGAATTCATAGTCAAATGATTGAAAAGTTAGAAGGAAGAGAGATGAACAACATATGAGTACGACTACTGCTGCAGCTCCATCCTCAGCGATGGACAACATCAAGAAAGGCCCGATTGTAGCGGCATTGTTAATTGGTGCCTTTGTGGCATTCCTGAACCAAACCCTGATGAACGTAGCGCTTCCTAAAATTATGGAAGACCTCGCGATCAATGCAAACAAAGCCCAATGGTTAACTACGGGTTATATGCTCGTCAACGGTGTACTGATTCCGGTTACGGCATATCTGATTGCCAAATTTTCAACACGTCAAATTTTCATTACAGCCATGACTCTATTTACCTTAGGTACATTAGTCTGTGGTCTTAGTCCAACCTTCACCATTCTGATGGTAGGTCGTGTTATTCAAGCGGCAGGTGCAGGTATCCTGATGCCTCTGATGACCGTTGTTTTCCTGACCATCTTCCCAATCGAGAAACGCGGTCAGGCCATGGGAACTATGGGGATCGCGATGATTCTGGCTCCTGCAATTGGGCCTACACTTTCAGGTTATGTAGTTGAGCATTATTCCTGGAGATTGTTGTTCTACATCATCTTGCCATTCTCTATTATTGCAACGGCAATTGGTATTGCTTTTGTCAAAAACGTAACACGTCAATCCAGACCTAAACTGGATTATCCAGGCGTTATTTTATCTACACTTGGTTTTGGTAGTTTGCTCTACGGATTCAGTGATGCGGGTACCGATGGATGGGGCAGTGCAATTGTCATTGGATGTCTCGTCGTAGGTGCGATATCCCTGATACTGTTCGTTATTCGTCAACTGACAACAGATCATCCGCTCCTTGAGTTCCGTATTTTCAAGTACAACATGTATACATTAACAACGATTATCAATATGCTCGTGACAATGGCAATGTTTGCAGGTATGATCCTGCTTCCTATTTTCCTGCAAAACATTCGTGGATTCTCACCGATTGAATCAGGACTTCTGATGATGCCTGGTGCGATATTGATGGGGATTATGTCCCCAATTACAGGTCGCATATTTGATAAAGTGGGCGCACGCTGGCTTTCGGTTGCAGGTCTTGCCATTACGGCAATTACAACTTTTGGACTGAGTCGTCTGGCAATCGATACTACCTACGGCTACATGATGTTTATCTACACGGCTCGTATGTTCGGTATGTCGATGCTGATGATGCCGATCCAGACAGCAGGTCTGAATCAACTGCCTCAACGTCTGAACGCACATGGTACAGCGATGTCCAATACATTGCGTACAGTTGCCGGTGCGATCGGTACAGCCATTCTGGTTACTATCATGAGTAGTAAGCTCAAAACACATCTGGCGGATGCAGTTGCTGCGGGTCAGGTTAATCCGAATGATAAAACAGCGATGATAGCTGCTACAGCAGATGCAACGATTTACGGTGTTA
Organism: Paenibacillus sp. FSL M8-0212; assembly: GCF_038004645.1. NCBI lineage: Bacteria > Bacillati > Bacillota > Bacilli > Caryophanales > Paenibacillaceae > Paenibacillus > Paenibacillus sp. FSL M8-0212. The sequence goes on from NZ_JBBORP010000001.1 coordinate 5,198,815, forward strand.
ACTATGCATTCATCGTGGCTACCGGAATGACCGTGGTTGCTTTGATCATGGCGTTCTTTATTCGGAAAACAAAACCGGCTGTTGAACCTGTTACTGTAGAACAGGAAAAAGCGACGGCTACAGCATAACGAATATCAGATAAAACCAAAAAGAGAACTCTAGCAGTCGAAGGGGTAACCCTAACTGCCTGAGTTCTCTTTTTTTGGTGTGTGCGATAGGATGAGAGTACTTTTATTATTCGGGCTGGATCGTTGGATCGATAAGAAATACAGGATCAGGCTCATGACCGAACTGCTTGAGATTAATGGTTCCGTTCAGTTGAAACTCCACACCTTCGCTAATCAGTTCTGTTTCCTGCATCATGCGCGAGTGTTCGTCCGGTATGGAGATTTCGCCTTTTGCATTGACGACACGGTGCCAGGGCAGACGTTCCTTGCGGCTCATCGAGTGCAGGATTCGCACGACTTGTCTCGCGGCTCTTGGACTACCGGCATGGGCTGCAATCTGACCGTAAGTCATCACTTTACCTTCGGGAATCGCCGCGATGATCGCAACGACTTGTTTCGTAAACGGGGTCATCATGATGTCTCCTCTCTGTATTTTAGGTATATAGCTGAAAATATGAAAAAACGTGTCGTTCAGATACAGAATCTGAACGACACGTTGTATGGACAGATGTAACCTGATCCTGTGCACTTATAGAGGTTTTTTAAAAACACCACTTTTGATTACAAAGGATGCCTATCGGCATCATCAGCATCGAATATGGCATTCAGCCGAAATGTCCGTTGCTCACGTAGCTTTCCTACGCTCCGCTACTCCATTTCTAGCTTCATCCCATCTTATAGGTACTGAACACCAGTCTTTTTGAACACGTATTTATTGAGGTTGTCCAAAAGCTTTTTGGTACACGGCAGCTGGCCATTCTGCCCAGGGGAATTCTCTTGCAGGCAAAGATTGCAGAATAACTTCTTCCTTAGTAACTGGATGAGGAAAAGCAGCAATCGCCGACCATAGAGCAATCTGTTGCCCGGGTTTATTCACGCTTGCGCCGTACTTCTGATCCCCGTACAGGGGGCAGCCGATTTCTTTCATTTGCACCCGAATCTGATGAGATCTGCCGGTGTGCAGTTCGATATGGACGAGGCTGTAACGGTCTGTCTCACCGATAACACGGTAATCCAGAACGGCATCCTTACCGCCAACCGTACCTTTAGGTACAACAGTAACGGTATTTGTACGTGCATCTTTCAGCAGGGTGTGTTTTAACGTCCCCTGCTGTGCAGGCAACTTGCCATGTACAACAGCCGCATATATTTTACGGAAATGGCGTCCCCGCACAGTCTCGGACAATCTCGAAGCCGCTTTGGAAGTCTTGGCAAAAATCATTGCCCCTCCAACAGGACGATCAAGTCGGTGTACTAACCCGAGATAAACATTGCCAGGTTTGTTGTATCGTTCTTTCAGATCCTGCTTCAGCAATGTAAGCAAATCCGGATCACCTGATGCATCTTCCTGGGTAGGTACATTGACCGGCTTCGTAATACCTAACAGATGGTTGTCTTCGAACAGAATCGGAATTGCATCGTGATCATGCCGATGTTCTGACATGATTAAGACTCCCAACGGCCCAGAATACCACAAGGCAGATCCAGACCACTACGTGTGATTGGCAGACCAATTTCACCTGCAGTAATGTCACCACCGTACTGAGCAGACATGGTCATGGTCAACATGTTGCGCAGAACCGTAGAGGAAATGCCTGTAGTGTAGGAGTTAACCAGCATGAATAATGGATTATCCGACAAGATCGTCATACATGACTTCAAGAAAGGATATAGGTTCTCTTCCAGTTTCCATGTCTCTCCATTAGGGCCACGGCCATAAGAAGGAGGGTCCATAATAATGGCGTCGTAACGATTTCCGCGACGTTGTTCCCGTTGTACGAATTTGAAAACATCATCTGTAATAAAACGAACAGGGCGATCAGCCAGTCCGGATAATTGAACATTTTCCTTGGCCCATTGAACCATGCCTTTAGCAGCATCCACATGCACAACAGAAGCGCCTGCGTAAGCAGCGGCTACCGTTGCTCCGCCTGTATAGGCAAACAGGTTCAAGACAGAAATAGGGCGTCCTGCATTAGAGATTTTATCCATCATCCAGCTCCAGTTGGCAGCTTGTTCAGGGAACAGGCCGGTGTGCTTAAAGCTGGTAGGTTTAATATGGAACTTGAGGTTTTCGTAACCGATCGTCCAGCGCTCGGGAATGGGCTTTTTCATATTCCAGTTACCGCCACCGGAAGAGCTGCGATGATAGTGACCATGCACCTGACGCCATTCATTGGTTTCTTGCTCAAGGGGCCAGATAATCTGTGGATCGGGTCTGCGTAAAATCACATCTCCCCAACGCTCCAGTTTCTCGCCGCCTCCTGTATCGATTACTTCATAGTCCTTCCAATTCTTAGCTACGTACATAATGATTTATCCATCCTTCAAAAGTCATTTGGATACTATTGTACAACAAAAAAGGGCTTGTACGCCAGTTGGGGGACGGGATCATTGGAGGAAGCTATTACATCTGACCTTAAAGGATGAAGTATTTTAGCTGTGTTGAAATCCGAGGTGCGCCATATACTGAAAAACAAAGATAACCAAAAATTTAATTTGACAATGATAATCATTATCACATATGATTTTGTTAATCCAAAATTCATTCTTTCTTCATAGAGAGAATATAACATGATCAAATTAAAGTGAGGGAAAAATAGATGGCTAAATTGTTAGTGGCTTATGCGAGCATGACAGGAAATACAGAAGAAATTGCAGAACTGATCGTGGAAGGAATTACACAGGGAGGCCACGAGGCTGACCTGAAATCCGTAACGGATTGTAATGCATCTGATGTATTGGACTATGACGGATTCATGATCGGTGTGTACACCTGGGGAGACGGGGAGTTGCCAGATGAATTCCTTGATTTCTATGAGGAGCTGGATGAACTAGACTTGAGCGGTAAGAGAGCTGCGGTGTTTGGAAGTGGTGACACCTCGTATGAGCAGTTCTGCGGTGCAGTTGATCTCGCGGCTGCCAAGCTGCAAGAGCGTGGGGCGGAGGTATCTCCAGAGATGTTGAAAATTGAATACAGTCCGCTTGAGCAGGAGAAAGAAACATGCCGTGACTTTGGCAAACGCTTCGCTGCTGCCGGATTACAGGTATCCTAAAGATCATGTTAAGACATAATGTTCAGGCAGCGATGCCAGTCGGAAGGAATGACCTTCCTGAACGTCTGCTTGAAGATTACAGATTGGAAGAAATGCTGCGCAGCCCACACCGATTCATCCGCCCTGAACCAGTGTCTGAGCAGCGTCTTCCACTGCAATGGAGGCACCGTGTACAATATGCGGTGAGCCATGCGGTTAATGCCTTTTACAGTCTCGACCCCGATGTTCGCAAAGAGGTACCTGTACAGTATTTACTTGAGAAGTGGTGGCCCAGAAAGACGGATGGTTTCGAATCTGTTCTCCATTACTGGGATGTAAAGAACAAGATTACGGATGAATTGTCACTCGCCATTGCAATGAACGATGATTTGAAGCATCCAGCCATTCTTTTTGAACAGTGGAGAACGGAGTTACCTTCATTATCCATGCATTTATCGATGATATTTCAGGCGGCCTGGCAGCCAGAAGGCTGGGATTCGCTGCTTATTCAGAAATATATGGTTGTCCATGATCCAAACGTAGTTGAGGCGTTTCAGCATATGGTCAGTGCATTCTGCTGGGAAGCCTTCGGAAAATTACCGGGTATGATCGAGATATACTGCTTGTTGGAAGGACGCAAAATCAGGTACATCCCTGGACGCCAGTCTCTGATACGTTCCATGGACTACATTCGCTTGATACGTGACAGCATGCCGCAAGCAGAAGTGGTGGAGTCAGAACAGTTTACGACGCGTGATAAAGCGCGCATACACGAAGAGGTAGATCGCTGGAGAACGGAAGCCATTGAACCGAAGAAAACATGGTTGATGTGAAGGCGATTGAAGGATAACGATATATCATGCAGATAGAGGAGGGGAAGTTGCCATGTCTACCGGTCTAAGTCAAGATATAAGCAGCGGCAAGAGACGTGCAGGAACTTGCGAATTCAGTCCGTTGCCAGTACCCCAGTCGGTTATACGAAAGTTGCTTGATGAAGCAGATCCTTCATTATATGTGATGAGTTCAGAACCCTGGAGGTTTATGTTGTTTGCAGGCGAAGGGCGACAGCTATATCTGGAAGCGGTCAGACAGAGCTATCCACCCCATCTGGCTGATCGCTACGGCGATTGGGCTACATATCAATACACGGAAGCAATCCCTACCCATCTGGTTGTAGTGGCGCCTAGAAATGCCCGTGAGGATGATCTTCTGCCGGCCAAAGCCTGGAGCAAACGTTTTAGTATTCTGGCTGCGGAACAGGGTTTGAATGCGGTCTGGAAGATCAATGATTATCAACAACATCCTGTGTTTATGAATTTGATGGGTTTGAAAAGTGAAGAGAAGGTGCTGGGGGTATTCCATATCGGTTACGGAGACCAGCCTGCATCGCGGGATATGGATGCAAGCAGACCAGCCTCTGAACTGATGACGGTCTATGACCATCTGGTATAAAAATGATTCATTGGTTCTCTTATTTGCTGGTGTTGAATAGAAAATCACGAACGAGCTGACGATTCGTCTGATCTTTGTTGTAGACGGAGAACAACCGATTGGATACCGTAAGGACATTGCCAAAAAAGAATCGTTCGAATTGGGTCTGTCTGCCCCCGAATGATCCAGCCCCAAGCTCCCAGATCAGTCGGAACAGAGCGTTGCGTTCGTGAGAAGCCATATCGTTCCCTTTCAGATATATATTCAGTGAAGGAGCGACATCGGATTGAAACTCTTCTTCCTGAGGGATCATAATCACCCCGCTCGAACCCAAGAGTTGCAAAATTTCAATCATCTCAGGATAAAGTTTCGGAAAAAGGAGATTGGCTGCCATCAATGGTTTGGGTGCAGGTAATACAAATCCTCTTCCGTCTGGTATTGCACCTGCCTCCGCGGCCAAGGCCAATGCTTTTAACGATTCAAGACCTGCGAACACACGTGCAGAGTTCTCTATAACATGTGCTTCCGTATTCAGATCCAGTGTATCCGTGAGAAGCTGGATTGTACCGAGAACAAATTCCGTCTTGGCGATATAACGACACAATACCTGATGACCTGCATGAATATGAAAGTTGCTACCACTGAAGAGACGCGAGGACATTTCCTCACTTCCTGCAAAAAATATCCGTTCATGCGGAACGAGCACCCGGTCAAAGATGACGATATTGTCCATTTCTTCATATCTGGAACTCAGGGGATAATTGGTGTGAGATTCGGCTGCGTAGGTATCCCTGCATACCAGAGTGATTCCCGGAAGATCATTAGGGACAGCAAAAGAGAATGCAAATGGATTTTCGTCATCAAATGGGGCGGGAGAAGGTGACGGATAGACAAAAATCTCATCCGAAGTGGCGGCTTGTGTAGCCATCATGAATGCACCGCTAATAATGAGGCCTTCCTCGGTGCGATCTACGACCTTTGCGGCGATAGCATCCTCAGTAGCATCCAATTGCCCTGAGATTTTGCTGGCATATGGCTGAATGAAGGCATGGGATAACGTGATATCATGATCACGGCAGTACGCATAATAATTTTTGAGATTTTCTGCATATTGGGGAGATAATTCGTTCAGGAGATCGGCACCTGTGTAAAAGGACATTATGGCTGTATTCATGTAATCGGGTGAGCGACCAAGAAAGCCATGATGGACATTTGCCCAGATATTCATCCCTTCCCGTCGTTTACGGAGGTCATCGGCACTCGTTGGAGGCAGGAAGGATATGCCCACAGGTTTGCCGTCTGCCGGGGAGGCATACGTCATCTTTTCCGCAAATTGAGGATCAGATTGCAGATCATACATGTACATCTGAGTTTCCATTAAACCAGCAAATGCTACATGTTCAGAGCGTTTTCCAGTAATAAGGTTACCTTTGTACCAGCAAGGGACGGACTGTGCATCAATTCGTTCGCGATACTGTGTGCCACTTTTAACAGGCATTATTATTCACCTCTTGGTTCTAATCGTTCATGGGCATACTGACTTCTTACGTAGTGTACGTAGGTCATCTGTCCAATGTGCATTGAAGAGGTGAGAAGGATTTTTACAGAATAGGGCTTGATAATAATTATCATTCTTGTTACAATAGACAAAGAAAAAAGGAACCGGTAAGGGCTCCTTTAAGTGGATCACATGAGTTTACTTATTTTACTTCAAAAGTCTTACAGTCTGTTTCAGCAGACTGACTTGCTTCTTTGTTACTGTGACTCACGATGTAGATCGAAGAAGCGTTACATTTGTTCTCTTGAGCCCAGTGACGACAGGAATTAACTTCACACAATACGTCTTTTGCCATGATTGTTAACCTCACTTTAATTAGATTACAGTCGTTGGTATAAAGAATCCGGATATAACAAGTTGCCGCTTGCGAATCTGGAAAATTTTTGCTCTCTCACGAAATTCGGAGGGCTTTTTTGCGTTATACACAACGATGCATATTTAGAATAGCAAATTTTATTGAAGCTTGCAACCAAATGACTTCCTTCTGTGGCAAAATAGTGTACGTGCTGTGGTTATATTTGCAAAAAGGCAGTAGTATGTTATTATTTAATAGTAATAATTACGATTAAAAGTCTAATTGATTCTATATAATTTGAACTAGACATTTACACGAAAACGGAGAGGACAGAAAGAACCTGAAGAAGCGGAGCGTTCGCCTTTATCCCCGGATTTCCCCTCTAGGGAATAATCAAAAAATCTGGGGATAACAGCGATCAGAAGGTTGTTCTGTCATCGAAGTGGTCAGTGTAAATATGCTTTAATTCAACTTATATAACTTGAATCACGGACTGAAACCATAAATGAAGGAGCATGTGTATACATGAGCAAAATGAACCATATGAACCGGATTCCCCGAGCAAAAGGGATCGATATGGCCGCTTTTTACACGCCAAAAGAGTGTAGGCGCAAAGCCCAGCATATTGTATTTTCCGCTGAAAATGAGCGTATCATTAACGAATTCATCACCATTCTGGGCATGAAAGAGAAGTTCAGAGAGCATGATGTATCAATCCCCAACAAAATGGTCATGTTCGGGCCTCCCGGTACAGGGAAAACATTAACGGCATCACATCTGGCGGAGCGCCTTGATCTGCCACTGGTACTCGTGAGATTGGATGCAATCATTCATAGCCATCTTGGGGAGACGGGGAGTAATGTACGCAAGTTATTCGAATATGCACGAATGAATCCCTGTGTGTTATTTCTGGATGAATTTGATGCCATAGGCCGTACGCGTGAGAGCAATGATGAAGTGAAAGAGATGGCGCGTGTCGTCAATACGTTGTTGCAATGTCTGGACGAATTCGATGGGGACAGCATTCTGGTCGCTGCGACGAATCTGGAAACCCAACTGGATCATGCCATCTGGCGGCGTTTTGATACGAAGATGACCTATGGAATGCCTGATGATTCAAGTCGCAGATTGTATATCAGCAAGTTGGTGGGATCATTTGAACAGGAGACCCGGCTGGAAGATTACATATGTGAACGCTTGGCAGGGTGCAGTTATGCGGATATAGAGCAGATTGTTTTGAAAGCAAAGCGAAAAGCGATCATTGCCAGTAGTACACTTCATAAGCAACTGATCTCGGATGCTTACGATGAATACAGGCCACGTGTCTTAGAGTGTTGACAGCTTCCATTTTGGAAAGTTTGGATAAAGCAACAAGGAACAACGTTGAAATAGCCCAGTCTCCTGAATGGAATCCTGGGCTATTTGCCATGTTAGCATGTTGCGTTACACTTTAACGGCTGCTCCGTATGCTTTTTCTGTATTCATGGCTTCTTGTGTTGCAGTCCAGCGTGGCAGACTTAATCTGAACATGCTGCCTTCCGGGCTGCTGGAGACAAGTGTCAGCTCACCGCCTTGTTCCTGAGCAAGTAGCCGGCTATATGTTAATCCTAGCCCCAAGCCGCGGTTACGACGTTTTTTGAGCTCTCCACGATAGAAGCGTTCGAAGATCTTGGGTTGGTCTTCAGCCGCGATACCTGTGCCGTTGTCCTTGACATCAACGTACAGCATCTGTTCTTCTGCGTGTAGATAAATATCGAAGATAGCCTTTTGTTCAGGAGCTGTGGCATGAAGTGCGTTATTGAGCAAATTTACAATGATCTGCTGAATGCGCAGAGCATCCCCCATGGTAAAGAAGTTGACTGGAGGGGAGTGCAGCTGAACCTCTGGCATTTTGTCCTCATAGGCAATCTTCCACTGATAGATGATCTCACCGACCAACAGCTTCAGATCCGTCCGTTCCTTGCGAACGGCAACACTTCCTGCAGCCATGGCGTTATAGTCAAGCAAATCTGCGACCATACGCTCCATACGTTCAGACTCCTTCAAAGCGATATCCAAAAATTCTTTCCCTTCCTGTGGACTCACGACATCGTCACGTACTGCCATAACGAGCCCCTTGATGGAAGTTACCGGTGTCTTGAGTTCATGACTGACCCCTGCCAGCGAGAGTGTACGCCATTCTTCGAGTTGTCGGAGACGAGTCGCCATATCTCGAAATGAATTTACAAGTTCATTGATCTCACGTTCTCGTGTATTCAAGTCAAGGCTCACATCATAATTGCCACCTCGAATCTGCTCAGCGGCATAGGCGACCTGACGAATAGGTCTGGATAACTTATTGGACAGGAGATAGATTGTAAACCATCCACAGAGGATTAGTCCTCCGAGGATTAGAGCCACGAGCCATATCGTCTCTGGACCAAATGTAATGGATTGTTTGGACTGCATAACCCATACTTTACCCAAGGTTTGATCTCCCTCGGATATGTTGACCGTTACACCTGCATATTTGTTGTTTCGCGGTTCAAGATAGTCGTCTGACAGTCGATAATGCACATCTTTTTGCTCCATTTTAGGCTGGGAAAAGATCAATTGATTGTTATTGTCCAAGATCATGACACAAAAATAATGATCTGTATTAAATAGTTTCTCTCGCTTGGTTACCAGTCTGTCAAGATCGGGTGGAACCCGAAGCATATTATTTTCACTGGTCACATGATCGGCAATCTCCAGACCAAGCAGTTCTGCGGTTTTGAGGCTTTTTTCAATAGAAGTTGTTCGAATCCAGTAGAGTGCCCCTGCCGCAATAATCGTGAAACCAATGCACAAAATGAGAAAATATCGCAGTGTCCAGTGTGACAGAATGGATATCGTCCGTTTGTTTTTTTTCTGTTTCAGTTGGCGATCCAAAATTGATACCCCATTCCTCGCAACGTCCGAATTTCTCCCGTCTCTGGCGACCAGTGGGAGAGGGCTTGACGAAGTCGTTTAATCGACAGATCCACAGCACGGTCACTGCCATCATAGTCCATCCCCCATACCTGTTCAATAAGATGATCTCTGGTAAATGTACGATTCGGATAATCGGACAGGAAGAACAGTAACGACAGGTCACGAGGTGTGAGTGCAACCTCTGCACCGTTCAGCAGCACCTGCTTGGCAGCAAGATCAATGACGAGATTTCCAAAGGAACGCTTCTCTTCGCCACCTGATGTCCAATGTGGATTACGGCGCAATACCGCATTCACTCTGGCGACCACTTCTTCCGGTACAAAAGGTTTGCTCATATAATCGTCAGCACCGGCATTTAATCCGTTGAGACGGTCTGAAATATCATCCAGTGCAGTTAGCATGATCACGGGACAAGCACTTTTTTCACGAATAATCCGCAGCAGATCCCATCCGTCCATTCCTGGCAGCATCACATCAAGTAATACCAGGGAAGGCGTTACGGTATCAAAAAGGGTAAGTGCAGTCGGTCCATCTGCTGCATGATGAACTTCAAATTCTGCTTTTCTCAGATAAGCAGCCAGTACTCGTGCAATAGCTTGTTCATCCTCGACGATAAGTATGGATTTCAAGAAAAGCGTTCTCCTTTCGCTGAGTAAACTTGTACTGATTTTACATGAGCTAGAGCGTAAAGCCAATCCTGTATTACGGATTTGAAAAAAATATGGGACTTGTCTTATCTTGACTTCTTCCTGACACATTCAATTGATATGATTCACTCCAACAAGCAACTTAAACAATAATATACTGGAGGAAACATACAGATGAACAAGAAAGCAAAAGCATGGCTTATTACAGGTGTGGCGGCGGTTGCCGTAATTGGTGGCGGTGGTTACTATCTCGCAAATAGCTACTTGGGGAACAACGTGGAGATTGAACAGGTGCTTCCTGCCAGCACAGCAACTTCCACAACAACTGTAGATAGCACAGGAACGGCTGTAGCCAATGAAACTGCAGGAGCAGAGCAACTGAACGGAGACTGGAACATCAGCGAAGGTTCCAAAGTATACTTCTCCGTAACCACTTCACAGGAGACGGTTAATTTTGTGGACGAGCAGGTAACAGGGAATTGGACAATTAATGTAGACGATGCTTCTCAGATGAAGGCAGAAGGACAGATCGAGATGGACGGAATTGATTCCGGGAATGGACAGCGTGATGGTCACGTGAAGCAAGCGGATTTCTTCGACATCGCTACGTATCCACAAGCGACATTTACAGCGACTTCATTTGAAGGGGTACCTGCGGAATGGCCTGTCGGTCAAACGGTTGATATCAAAATGAATGGTACGATTACGGTTAAAGGTATTGAAAAAGAAGTAACTTTTGACGCAAAAGCTGCTTATGAGAATAATGCAGTATTGTTGTCGGCAACATCCATGGTAACGTTCGAAGATTTCGGAATGGAAAATCCACACTCCGTTGTGCTCTCAACTGAAAATGATATCCAGGTACAGCTTGAATTGAAACTTACTAAATAAGTGTAACAATGATCATATACCTGAAAATCTGTTCTGTTCTGCCTTACGGTAGACGGACAGATTTTTTTGTTTCTTTTGCAAAATAGTGTGATTAATATAGCTCAAATGTAACTGTCACAGGATCATATTGTTAAAATAACTGCTGTTTCCTTTGGATTATGCCGTGTCGCCTATCACTATTAAGCGCTTACAATGAGGAGGATTCATAACATTCATTGATCCATGCACAATCAAACACAAAAAGGGGGAGATCAAGAGTGAACAAAAGGTACATAAGCGGGTGTCTGGTGTTACTGATGCTATTCTGTGATCTGGGACTGATGGTTCGTCCAGCGGCTGCAGAAGATGCAAAAGTGAACGTGGCACTTAACAAGGCGGTTAAGGTAAGCACAGAATATTTGGAGTGGGAGAGTAAAAAGGAGCACTTGGTTGATGGTAAAAGTGACACGCATTGGACTGCTACTGCGGGAGTGACAACGGAACAACCACAGTGGGTCATGATTGATCTGGGTGAAGACTACAATCTGTCCGGAGCGGAAATAACGTGGAGAGAAAACACGGTTGTGAAATATATGGTAGAAACATCTGCTGACCAACAGGCATGGACCAAAGTTGTTGATCAAAGTGAAAATGCCGATCCTAAACAGATCGCTGATCTGACGTTTGAGCAGAATGATGTGCGATACATCAGACTGAACATCTCCTTTTACAAGGGTGGAGGAGTCTGGCCGGAAATATTGGAGTTCAAAGTGTGGGGAGAATCAGAAGGAACTGAACCAGCCAATATTAAAGGATATGATGAGATCGAAGTGAGAACGGTGACAAGAAGTGCGCCAATTCTGCCTAATCAGGTAAAAGCATGGTACCAGAATGGAAAATCAGGAATGGTGCCAGTGGAATGGGACAGTATTGACCCTTCAGAGTACGCACATGCGGGCAGCTTCACCGTGACAGGTGCGGTATATGGTGCGCCTCCAGAGCCTCAGCTTAAAGCTAAGGTGATCGTTGAGGGATATCGTGAAGACTATGTTAGAGGTGTTGATATTTCCACGTTGACTGCCATTGAGGACAAAGGCGGAAAATACGTGGACAGCAACGGTACAGAGCGTGATTTGCTTGATATTCTCAAGGATCGCGGTGTCAATTATGTGCGTCTTCGTCTGTGGAATGATCCACAGAAATCAGGGGGATACAACGATAAGGAAGATGTCATTGAGCTAGCCGCACGGGTGAAAGCAAAAGGAATGAAAGTGCTGCTTGATTTCCATTATTCTGACGAGTGGGCTCATCCGGGACAGCAACTTCGTCCTAAAGCTTGGGAAAGTTATACTTTCGATCAATTGAAACAAGCTGTATATGATTATACGTATGAAGTTGTAAGTGAGATGAAAGCCGAAGACGCTATGCCTGATATGGTGCAGATCGGTAATGAAATCAACAGTGGTCTTCTGAACGGCTTGAGCAGTGACGTGGATTTCAACGAAAATGTTGCCTTGCTGAAAAGCGGAGTCGATGCTGTACGTGCAGTAGAAGGAGAGATGACCGATAACGCGGATAAGGTGAAGATTATGATCCATCTGGCTGAAGGTGGCAAGGTGGATACGTTCAAATGGTACTTTAAAGAGTTAAGTGATGGCGGACTGGACTATGACATTATCGGATTGTCGTATTACCCGTTCTGGCATGGGACGTTTGCGGATGTACAGAAAACGATGAATGAAGTGTCAGCCGAGTTTGGCAAAGATGTCATTATCGCTGAAACGTCGTATCCATTTTCCTATAAAAACGGGGATGCTCATGGCAATATCATCGGATCGGACGAAGCGCTTCATGTAGGGGGAGCAGACTTCCCCGCAACCGTTCAAGGTCAATATGATGCCATCGCGGGCATTATGGACATGATTGCGAACGTGCCGAATAATCATGGTGCAGGTTTCTTCTACTGGGAGCCGGCGTGGATTCCGGCCGGTGTAGGCTGGATTGCATCCGAAGGGAATGCATGGGAGAACCAAGCGATGTTTGATTACGATGAATTTCCGGCCAACGGCGGGCATTCGTATGAAGGCAGAGCGTTATGGTCCCTTGATGTGTACAAACGTGGATTGAGTCTTCTGCCCGCAAACCGCCAGCAACTGGATGCGGCACTTACACGAGCCAAATCATTGGTACAGACTGATTTTACTCCGGAAAGCTGGGTGACTCTGGCTCCGGCAATCTCGGCAGCGAATGATGTATACCAACAGGCATACACGCCGGGCGGGGTAACTCAAGCAGATACAGATGCAGCGACAACAGCACTAGAACGTGTGATGCAGCAGATGCAGGTTATCGCCCCGCAGCTTGACGAGCTTCGAGCCAAAATAGCGGAAGCCCGTACGTATCAGCAGGCTGACTGGTCTGCGGCCACTTGGGCGGTATTGACCAAAGCGCTGGAAGGCGCTGAGCAGGTCTTGAATGATCCTAGAGCGACACAGACGGATGCGAATACAGCGGTTAAACGTTTGCATGATGCCATTGATGGTCTATCCAATGTGGACAAAACACAACTGCACCAGTACATTCAACAAATGCAGCAGCAGACTAAATCTTCCTATACACGCCGGAGCTGGTCTATATTGGAACAGTCTTTGCAGGCAGCGATTCAGGTCCGAGATAACAATGCTGTTGTTCAGTCTGAGGTGAATTCAGCACTGAATACGTTGAAACAAGCCTTTACTAGTCTGGTCTCTCTGGAGGCTTTAACAACGGGCAAAACGGCAACGGCTTCGAGCAGTGCAGGGACAGGAGGCAATCAAGCCAACTCTCCTGAAGGTGCAATTGACAACAATCCAAACACTTCATGGGGAACAGACCAGAGTAAGGATAGCTGGTGGCAAGTGGATTTGGGTCAGGTTGCTAACCTCCGCAAAATCGAAATGTCGATGTGGAGTGGCGGCATCAAATATACGATCGAAGTGTCCAACGATAACAAAAATTTTGTGAAAGTAGTGGACACCACAAGTGATGTTGTTGTATCGACCGCACCTAGCCATGTACTTCCAGAAGGCACGGAGGGACGTTACATTCTGGTAACGATTAAAACAGGTCCCACATGGGTAGGATTTATGGATTTTGAAGCCTACGGTACATTCCCGGCGGACAAATCTGTACTGCAAGCTACGGTAGATACCGCTGAGAAATTAAAGCAAACCGAATACACGACTTCAAGCTGGAATGTATTTAGTAAGGCACTTTCTGAAGCGAAGGCATTCATTCTGGATGTTGAATCTTCAACGCAAGATGTAAGCAATGCGGATCGTGCGTTACAAGATGCTGTGAGTAAGCTTGTACGTCAAGATGTAACACCTGGCCCTGGGCAGCCATCTCAACCAAGTGAACCATCACAACCGTCCAACCCGGGAACAGCTCCAACGCCAGGAAACCCTGTAGTGAACCCACCGGTTGATTCGGTTACTTCACCAGCGAAGGGTTCGATAACGGTAAAAGGAACAGCAACCGGGGATGACAAGTATTCGATTCGTCCAGATGCATCTCAATTAACTCAGGCACTGCAATCCATGGATGCAGGAAATCGTACGTTGAAACTGCTTGCAGATGTACCCGACACAGCCAAGACAGTCACATTCCAATTGGCTGCAAGTCAACTGGCAGCATGGATTCGTTCCGAGGAAGTGAAATCCCTGGATGTAGTCGTAGGACAAACTACCGTTCGTGTTCCTCTAAAATCACTCCCGCTAACCATTGCGGAGACTGCGGGAACGTTCGACATCGTAGTGGCAAAAGGATCGACAGATACACTGTCCACATCGCAAAAAGCAGCGATCGGTAATCATGCGATTGTTGATGTAAGTTTGTTAATGAACAATAAGCCATTGCAATGGACAAACAGAGCGGTTGAGGTTGCTCTATCCAATGTGGAGCAACCTAAAAAGAATGATGTAGTTATGGTTGTACATTCCGTATCTCCAAGTGGTGAAATGAAACCTGTTATGTATTCCAAGTACGATGACAAGACAAAAACGATGGCGTTCAAACCGCTGGAATCGGGCAGTTATGTCATTGCAGAAGTTGAAGTGCCATTACATGATCTGCAAAATCACAATTGGGCTCTCCAAGAAGTGCAGAACCTATACGGTAAGGGAATTATTACGGGGATGAGTGCAACACGTTTTGTCCCACAAGGTGAACTGACCAGAGCACAATTTTTGCAAATGATTATTAAAGGTATTGGTGATACACGCCAGCCCGATCCATCTACTTCGATCCCAACAGATGTGAAGGAAGGGCAGTGGTATGCCGATTCAGTACGACTTGGCATAGAAATGAACATTATTCAAGGCCGAGCAGATGGAAGCTTTGGAGCGAATGAACGTATTTCACGAGAAGATATGGCTGTTATGCTGAACAGAGCACTGCAGGTTGTGCAACGTGATCAGGATGCGAACAATGCTGCACAAGGAAATACGGTATTTGTAGACAATGCCGAGATCGCCGGGTATGCAAAAGAAGCTGTAGCTTCGATGCAACAACTTGGACTGCTAAATGGTATGCCTGATGGCACGTTTGCTCCGAAAGAAACGGCGAACCGTGCACAAGGGGCTGTTGCAGTCGCCAGACTGATGGAACAACTGTATTAGAGATAGTTCAAAAAGTCCGTTTTTATTATGAAGGATGCCTGGTGCATCATCAGTACGCATGAATAGAAAATAACAAAGCAGGTAAAGAGATCGAATCATTAGGATTCGGTCTCTTTATTTTTTTGTGAAAAGAGATTATATAAGTTTAACTATTGATTTACACGATAACGGAGAGTACAGAAAAAACTGAAAAAGCGAAGCGTTCGCCTTTATCACCGGATTTTCCCTTTAGAAAAGGGAATCGAAAAAATCTGGGGATAACAGCGATTAGAAGGTTATTCTGTCATCGGAGTGTCAGTGTAAATAATCTTTAGTTCAACTTATATAGAACGGACCCGCTTTCTTTAAATAGGCATATAAACATTTTGTTAATGTCGTATTGACAATATCAAATTCATTTGTTATCATTTCGATAATATCAAAACGACAATATTAAGAAATGGGGAATGAGCCATGTTTGGATTCCGATTTGCGAAATTTCAACCCAGTGAGTATGTCATGAAAGTGAAAAATGGTGAGATACAACGTCAAGGTGTCGGATTGTCCTTTTATTATTATGAGCCGACCACATCGGTAGTGGTTCTACCCGTGTCCTCGGTGGATGTACCATTCATGTTCGAAGAGATTACAGCGGACTATCAGACGGTTACTGTGCAAGGGCAGCTAAGCTATCGCATAGTGGATTATTTGAAAATAACCCAGAGTCTGAATTACACGTACAATTTGCGCAAAAATCGGTATATTTCCGACGACCCCGGCAAGCTGGACCAACGGGTGATCACCACAGCGAAAGTACTAACCAAGAAACATCTGGAGCAAATGCCGCTGAAGGAGGCCATTCAATCCAGTGAACGGCTGGCGAGCAGCATGAAACGCGAAGTTGTACAAAGTGAAGAGTTGGAGAAACTGGGCGTTGAGCTAATGAGTCTATCCATCCTGGCTATTCTGCCTAATAAAGAAACGATGCGTGCATTGGAAGCCCAAGCGCGTGAAGAGATTTTGCGTCAGGCAGATGAAGCGCTCTATGTACGTCGGAATGCATCGATTGAACAGGAAAGACGAGTGAAAGAGAACGAACTGAACACCGAAATTGCCGTAGAGACAAAGAAACAGCAAATTCGCGAGACCCAATTGCAGGCTGAGCGCTCGGTGAAACAGAAACAAAATGAGATGGAGCAGGAGCAGCTTCAGTTCAATACAGCGATGGAGGAACGTAAGCAGCAACTGATTGAGTTAACCATTGCCAATCACAATGCGGAAGCGGATGCCAAAGCGTATGAGATTGCTGCCGTGATGAATTCGTTGCAAAATGTACAGCCAAATGTACTGCAAGCGATGGCGAACATGGGTATGAATTCCGATAAGCTGATCGCACTCGCGTTCCAGGAACTGGCTGAAAATGCAGGCAAGATCGGACAGCTTAATATCTCGCCGGATCTGTTGCAGGGATTAATGTCTCCCGCGCCGGGCAGAGATCAGGGAGGTCGAGCGAGATGAGATTAGGAAGAAGAGAGCAAGCAGAGCAGGCAGGGAAATCTGTACGTCAGCAGCCTGCGGCAGATGATCGAATGAGCGAACATAAACTGATTCTGGTGAAGCGCCGGACCAGACTGGAAGAGCTGGTGGTTCGATATAACACGGTGCAGCAAGCCCAGTTCTATATTGAACGTCTGGGCGCAGACTTCAGTGATTATATGGAGGAAGACCGTCGTTATCGGCTATCTGTGCAGCAGGCACAGCAGCAACTGGGACAGTTGGGTCGTGTACAGACGATTGATCGGGAACATGTACCCAATTTTATCTTTGGAGAGCAGGATATCGTGGTTGTGGTCGGACAGGATGGGCTTGTAGCCAACACCCTCAAATATGTAACCGATCAGCCGCTCATTGGTGTGAACCCGGACCCGATGCGGTGGGATGGGGTATTATTACCTTTTACTGTGGAGGATCTCAGCTTCATTGTTCCTGATGTCATTCGAAAGCAACGAACCTTGAAAGAAGTCACTCTCGCCAAAGTGGAACTCAATGATGGACAGTATCTATATGGTGTGAATGATCTGTTCATTGGCCGGAAGACACATGTATCGGCACGTTATGAAGTGCGTTTGGGTTCATCCGCAGAACAACAATCCTCGAGTGGTATCATTGTATCCACAGGCATGGGATCAACAGGCTGGTTCAAAAGTGTGCTGGCGGGAGCCACCGGGATTGTTGGGTCGGCGGCATGGCTGAACATGAATTCTGAAGCTGAGGTTGCTACAGCATCGGCATCCATTCATGGAAGCAGGCAGGAGTTGAATCATTTTAACTGGGATGCGCCGTACTTATATTTTTCAGTACGTGAACCGTTCCCGAGCCGGACGACAGCAGCCAATCTGGTGTTTGGACAGATTCATTCAAAGCAACCATTGCACATTGTATCCCAGATGCCAGAGGATGGTGTTATATTCAGCGATGGGGTTGAGCAGGACTTTCTTGAGTTTAACTCAGGGGTGGAAGCTATTATTGGGTTGGCAGAGAAGAGGGGGCGTCTCGTAGTCTGACCCTTTATTTCCAAGCCGTTTCCGACTAGAATGGGTAACTAGATGTGATACATTGACGTCAGGAAACGGAAAGAGGGTTAACGATGCAGTCGATATTGTTGGTTGAAGATGATGCCAAGCTTGCAGGATTGCTGGCGGCTTATCTGACCCGAAATGGATTCCAGGTGCAGGTCACAGATGATTTCCGTCATGTATTGGATGAATTTGTGAAGATGGAACCGGATCTGGTACTGATGGATGTGAACTTGCCTCAATATGATGGCTACTATTGGTGCAGACAGATACGCACACATTCCATATGTCCCATTTTGTTCATATCCGCTCGGGATAGTGGTATGGATCAGATTATGGCATTGGAACATGGAGCGGATGATTATATTACAAAACCTTTTCAATATGAAGTCGTTCTTGCCAAAGTCCGCAGTCAGCTGCGCAGAGCCTATGGTTCTTACGCTGCTGTGCAGCAGGAAGCAAAGGTAAAGAACGGTCCCCTGATCCTTTATCCTGAGCGATTTGTATTGGAATATGATGAGCATTCTACCGAGCTAACACAGAAGGAAGCGATACTGGTGGAAGCGCTGATGGCGAAGGCAGGACGAGTGGTCAGCCGAGAAAAATTGTTAGAACAGATGTGGGAAGATCAGCATTTTATTGATGATAATACGTTGAATGTATATATTACACGCGTACGCCGAAAGTTGAAGGAACTGGGTGCGGAAGAGATTTTGGAGACGGTTCGCGGAGCGGGTTATCGTGTGTTGGATCTGGATTCGTTCTCACAGGGGAAAGGGAAATGAGACTTTTCCTGAAAGACCACCAGATGTTAGTTGGATTTTATGTGCTGCAGATGTTGCTAGTTCCGTGTGTGTATTGGCTCTCTGGTGAAGATCGCCCGATGAAAATTGTCCTCTATGGCATGCTGATCAGTACCGTTGTGCTGATGGTCTATCTGATCATACGTTACTTCCAGCTACGAGCATATTATCATCTCCTTGAACAACCACGTAAACGGGTAAACGAGCCCTTTCAAACGCTTGGAAATTCGGTTGTGGCGGAGGCCGTCCAGGAATTGTTACATGAACTGGAGCGTAATCGGCAGAACGAGATAGGTCAGTTACGTACTAGCAAGGAGCAGCAGGTGGTATTCATGAATCGCTGGGTTCATCAGATGAAGACACCGTTGTCCATTATCCAACTGACCTTGGAAGATGTGGAAGATGAGACGGCTGGTAGCATTCAGGATGAGCTGGATAAAATGCGCAAAGGACTTGAAATGGTCTTGCATTCATCAAGGCTTGAACAGTTTGAAGGGGATTTTCGTGTGGAGCTGCTGTCCCTGCATGAGGTGCTTCGAAGCAGCATTGCAGAGAACCGACGCTTGTTTATACGCAGAGGCATTACGCCGGATATCCGTATAGAGGAAGATCTTCAGATCTACAGTGACTCCAAGTGGCTGCGGTTCATGTTCACCCAGATCCTGACCAATGCCGTGAACTATTCCGATAGCAAATCAGGCAAAAAAGTGATCATTACCGGCTATAAGCTGGAAGAGCGTACAATCCTGGATATTCAGGATGAGGGAATCGGCATCTCATCGGAGGATATTCATCGTGTGTTCAATCCCTATTTTACAGGGGAACGGGGCAGACAATACCACGAATCCACGGGAATGGGATTATATCTGGTTCGTGAGATCAGTGCCCGACTGGATAATCGTGTGGAGTTGTTTTCGGAGCCGAATGAGGGAACATTGGTCAGATTCAGCTGGGTTCAATCGAAATATCCGAAGTGAAGAGCGCTTTGCCCATGGGCGAGGTGCTTTTTTTAATGCATAGGAGTGTGATAGAGGAGGCAGGGGAACAGAACCTTAAACGCGCTGTAAGGGAAGTTTAAGGTAATTCGATAGCACCGTTACGGGAGGTCCGTTAGGATAAGAATAGAAATAACGTATATAGAATGAAAGATTCGGAGGGGAATACACATGGAAATGTTAAAAGTATCGGCACTGTGCAAAGTATATCAGGGTAAAGTGCAAACTCAAGCCCTTAGTGATATTCATCTGACAATCAAGCAAGGTGAGTTTGTGGGTATTATGGGTCCGTCTGGCAGTGGCAAAACCACATTGTTAAACATGGTCTCGACCATTGACGAACCCAGCTCAGGCAAGGTGCTGATTAATGGCATGAACCCGTTTGATATGAAAAAGAAGGAACTTGCCATGTTCCGGCGTCGGGAACTCGGATTTGTCTTTCAGGATTTCAATCTGTTGGACACGCTGACGGTTGCTGAGAATATTGTACTCCCATTGACACTGGACAAGGTCAAACTGAAGGAGATGGAGAGCAGACTTCATCGTATTACAACCAGGCTTGGGATTGATCACATTCTGGATAAACGAGTTTACGAAATCTCGGGCGGACAGCGACAACGAACAGCCATTGCGAGATCCATGATTAATATGCCTTCGATTGTTTTGGCGGATGAACCAACCGGTGCCCTGGACTCTACGTCATCCCAAGCGGTCATGGAGTCACTTGAACAGATTAACCAGCAGGAGAAAACGACCATTATGTTGGTCACACATGACCCGCTTGCGGCAAGTTATTGTAACCGCATCGTGTTCATCAAGGACGGAAAACTGGCAGCCGAGGTGCACCGCGGAGATAATCGACAGACGTTCTTCCAGCGAATCATCGATACTTTATCCTTCTGGGGAGGGAATTCACATGAGCTTTCCTCAGTTCGCGTTTAACAATATTCGCCGGAACGGGCGAGCATATATTGCTTTTTTTCTAAGTAGTGTGTTTATGGTCATGATTTTCTTCGCTTATGCGGTGTTCATCTATCATCCGTATGTGAAAGAGTTGCCGATGGGAGACACAACTGCTACGGGGATGCAGGTGGCTTCGATCATTGTATATGTGTTTGCATTTTTCTTTGTCATGTATTCTATCAGTGCTTTTCTCAAATCACGGAACAAAGAGTTTGGTATTCTGACCATACTTGGTGCAGAGCCCGCACAGATTCGGAAATTGGTCATTTTGGAAAACATGTTGATCGGCTGCCTGTCCATTATTGCCGGTATCGGGGGAGGTATGTTGTTGTCCAAGCTGTTTCTGATGTTAACGACTCGTTTTATCGGGATGGACGATTTGCCCTTTTATTTTCCCGTGAAAGCGATTCTGATTACGATCGGGGCCTTTTTGATATTGTTTTTCTGCATTTCACTCTTCACATTACTCTTTATCGGGAACAAGCGGACGTTAGAGCTCTTGACGGGAACCAACAAACCTAAAAAAGAGCCCAAAGCTTCGTGGTTCTTCTCACTTCTGGGTTTTGCATTACTTACAGTAGGTTTTGTGGTACTCCGTAGCGGGTTAAATGGCGGAACAATCATGCTTGCAGCAGTAACAGGGATAGCCGGGACGTATTTTTTCTATTCACAACTTTCCGTGCTCATCATCCGTTTATTGAAGCGTAATCGTAAAAAGGTATGGCGTGGTACACGTCTGTTATGGATATCAGAGATGAGTTACAAAATGAAGGATAATGCTCGCATGCTCTTTATGGTGACCGTGGTGATTGCAATTGCTTCGATGAGTGCAGTGGTGATTTTGTCACTGGATCAGGAGAATCGGGAGCAGTTTATCAATAATGATTTTGCAGTCCAATACAATGTATACACACCCTCGGATCAATTGGATATGAGCGCCGTTGATTCGAGACTTCAAGCCGCAGGCTTGGATTATCAGCAAGTGTATTTGGAGTACTTCTGGTCTGATGCGGATCTGAGTGCTGTCTCGGTCATGCCGCTCAGTTATTACAACCGATTCAATACAATCCTAGGAAAAAAGACATTCCAATTGGATTCAGACTCAGCATTGTTTGTAGATTCCCGTAATGTGAAGGATCAGGCTCAGATCGATCGCAACAGATTTCGCAATTATGCGGAAGGAGACACATTGACCTTGAATCTGGAAGCTGGCTCAATGCAAGCAACAGTTACAGCTACGGATGTTGAGACACGGTTTGCAACCTTGATCTATTCAACAGCTGTGGTTGTCCTCCCGGATGAGAAGTTTGAAGAGATCACACAACAGATCAAAGGATACAGATTATCTGGCAAAGTTCTGTATCAGATTCCTGCCTGGGGTCATGCTGTACCTGACCGGCACTCCTCGGAAGCCATGGTTAGCGATCAGATTCTGTCTTCCGCAGATACCATTCGAAGCGATAATGCTTCGGATGATAATTACTCCGGATATCTGAGCACTCGATATGGAGATTTTGAGAGATACAGACAAGGTACAGCACTCTTTACCTTTCTGGGCATATTTATCGGATTAATCTTCTCCATCTCTTCCGCAAGCTTTCTGTATTTCAGACTGCATACCGATCTTGAAGCAGATGGGAAAATGGTGCATTCTCTTTCGAAAATGGGTCTCAGTTTCGACGAGATGAAACGATCATCCACCGTTCAGATTGCCATTCTGTTCTTTTTACCAATTGGGGTAGCTATCATTGAAACGTTGGTCGTAGTTAAGCCATTCCTGACTGAATTCGGTATTACGAATTATACGGTTCCGGTGTTGACTGTATTTGGTGCGTTTCTCCTTGCACAGACATTTTATTTCTTTGTTATCCGTTCCAGATATATATCTTCTCTGCGCAAAATGATGGTGTAATCATTCAACAAACGAATGGTTATATGGATCGACCATGATCTGTTCGTGGCCCGCATTTTCTTGATTCAGATCAAGGAATCGCGGGTTTTCTTGCGTTAAGATGAATGCATCAACAGATGATATTATCGAGGAGGACGATTATATGAGTATTACGTCATTGCAAGAAGTCAAAGAATTTAGTGAGGACCGTTTTACGAAACGGGTTTTATTCCAACAAGGTGGTGGGGTGACCTTTGTCCTTCATTTTCTGCCAGGACAGCAGCTTCCCGTTCATAAACATCCTGGCACAGACGTTATACTGCTGGTGGTTGAAGGCACAGGCACACTTATTCTGGATGGAAAAGAACAAGTGGTGAAACAAGAGGATGTGATCCATTGCGGCGGTGAGGTGGAGTTTACATTCCATAATACAGGAGATCAGGAAGTTCGTTTGTTCGTAGTGTTAAATAAAGTGCCAGCAGCATCCTATGCAAAGGACATCTAAGATCTAATATCAAGGAATCTATAAAATGATTCACTGATCGACACCAATATAAGGGAAACTCTATTCTGGAGTTTCCTTATTTATTTTTATTCAAAAATACTCTGCTCCAACATTCGTCCTTCTAGCAATCTCCAAGGTGTATATCAAGTGTGGCTTCCATCGCAAAACAAAAAGCATACCTGGGTCTGAGAACATCAGAGCTTAGGTATGCTTTTTCGTATTCCGGCAGCAATTTGTTCATTCATCAGGTCACTGGTCATTCTGCCTAGAAGTATCCCAGCATTTCTTTGGCTTCATTCGACATCAGCTGTGGAGACCATTGCGGCTCCCACACCACTTGTACATCAATATCAGTCTTATTCGTATTTTCCTGCAAAACCCATTTCACCGCTCCGACAATTGTATCATGCAGCGGGCAACCTGGTGTAGTCAGCGTCATTCGTACATGAACCCGTTCAGGCTCTTCCCTTACTTCATACACCAGACCCAGGTCAACGATATTGACACCTAATTCAGGGTCATACACTTCCTTGAGACATTCTAGCAAATGCGTGGTTTGTTCCATCATGTTCACTCTCCAGTCCACCTTATTTATGTTAACGTCTGAATACCAAAGCAATATTTGTTATATAAACGATGGAGACAAGAGACAGTATCGTTCCTCCAACCATCATGACCTCAGCCAGATTAATCAGAATTCCACTGACAAGCAAAAGGCTTCCAGCGACCATGGCGAGCATACCCCAATTGACATACCGTTCACTCAACATACCTGCCATCAGCGGTGTTCCGGGTCTGCCGGCCTGCTTGCCATATTTGTGGGTCCACCATAGAAAAGGCACGATTTTGGAGGCATAACCAAGTATGGTGAGAGACACCCAGCCCCCGAGATATACCCATCCAGACAGCAGAACAACACGTGGATGGAGCAGCAGTTCAGTCCCTTGCGAAGAATAGATCAGTAGGGCAACAGCATATACAGCAAACGCACGGCTTACATACACAGACCAGCGGATGCCCGGACCCGGGTTACTTTTGTGCCGTTTCTCCTGAATTTGCTCCAAGTGATACACATAGAAGAGAAGGGCGGCGGTTAGAAGTAAGAGCGCAAGCCAGAGCAATCCTCCCTTAATACCTGTCAGAAATGCGACAACGCCTGTAAGTACAGCTGCATTCCACAGAACCAAGACCACTTTTTGCAGTCGAATGGAATAATCGTGGGACAGGTAGAACATCGGAAGCATTTTGTAACTGAAGCCGGTAATTAACATGCCAAACCAGCCAAGTGTTCCCATCCAGATATGTGCACCGAATAATCGTTCATGCAGACCATTCCAATCACCAAAGGCAAAATTCAGACCCATCAGCATACCGGAAAGCCCGGTTAGAACCAGATAAAGGCAGGAACAAGCTGCACTGATCGTTACCGGATTCCACTGTGAGGCACGGATGAGGGTAACCGCCATATTCCATCCGAACAACAGAATGCCAGAGAGCGCGAGTGTAGCTGAACCCGCAATCCAGATGACATCTGCACGGATGAAGCCGTATAACATGCCCACGATTCCGATACTGAACAAGAAATAATGACAATAACCAATAAACAGACTGTAGATATTGGATTGCAAAATAACATGTATCAACTGATAAACGGCACCCATAGCCAGCATGGTTGCCCACCCTAGCACAAACAGATGGGCATGAAACCAGCCTTCGGGTCCTCTGAGTTCATCACCAAGCCAGCCTGTCAGCGAGAGCAGGGAGAATGCGTGATACATTACAAATCCAAAGATGCCCGTGATGATAAAAAGAAACGGCAACCTGGACATGGCCTTTGCCTCCTTACCCTTTTTCAATTCTCACTTTGGCCGTACCATCGGCTTGATCCTCAACCGTGAAGAGACAACCGAGATTGTTTAACTCTTCAATCAAGAAGACTGGCACACGGTCATTATGAATCAGTACGACTTCCCCAGGTTTGCAACGTTCCAGTGCGGCAAGTGTTCGCATCATGGGTTGTGGCGGTTCCAATCCGCGATTGTCCAGTATAACGGTGGGCGCCTGTAGGGATTCAAAGTTTTCAATCGCAACACCTTGCTCCTCTGGATGGCCATTGCATGAAGCTGATTCTTCGTCTGAACCGGGCTTAGAATCGACTTCCGATCCAGATAAAACCATTGCAGATAATGCTTTGGCACCGGTTTTATTTTTTTTGTGCACAAACGTGGTGACCCAGTGATCTGAACCCTTTCGTTCCGATGTGCTGGAGTATCCTTTTATCTTGAGAATACCGAGCAGAGGCGTTGGTTTGAATGGAGCATGAAGTACAAAGACATCTTCATGCTGAAGGCCTTTGACCGTGTCCATGATCAGTTGAAACGGCTCTAACTTTTTACTCAGATGAGGACGCACATCTAATTCAACAATATGGACATCAGATGGAGACATGTGCATTCACATCCGATCCTGGACTAGCTACATCCGCCTGCTGTACCAACTGTAGCGCTGATTCATACAGGGCGCCCATTCCACCGTACAGCGCATAGAAGAATGACTCCGGCGCATCGAGGGAGAAGGACAGGTAGGCTTTGGGGTCCATGCCGAGCACACGCTCAAAAAGTTTTGCACTGTCATAGGCGTAAAAACAGAAATGAGTGTATTCAAATACAGGTATTTTTTCGTAAATGGTGATAATCTCTTGCGCATATTCCGCTTGCTCACGCTGCGCCATTTGAACCATGGTTGTGGCGTCTTCCAGCCGCAGCGTGATGCGGAGTGTAGTATCGTCAATGATTTCAACGTGCGCCATAGCGGTTCAGCTCCAATCTATAATTTGCTGATTTTGACCTGGAAGGTTGTAGGACCCTGCTCAATATACTCCCAGTTGAAGCCATCGGGATGTGTGGACTGGAACTGGAATCGAAGGGGCTTAGGATCGTGATCGTTAATGAGCAGCATGGATTCCTGTGGTTGCAACTGATCAAACGTTTCGAAAATAACTTTATGTTTCAAATGCGGTGGATACTCCGTGGCATTAATGGTTGCTGCGTATGTGTTCATGTGTCATTCCTCCAAATAGGGATAGTGTGGTGTTGCAATTTGATTATAGAAAATGTGAAGAGGGGTCTGTGTGAGCCTGCTCACACCTTTTTTAATGTCATAGACTCGCCTTATTTAAGTCAGAATCCTGAGTGGAAAGAGTGCCATAGGCAAGCCAAAGCTAACAATATCCTGATACGTATAATGCTAATTGTGCATGCGAAAGAGACCTTAACATCGATTACGAGCGTTAAGGTCTCTTTGTGCACACACAGTTTAGTGTAAAAGCATGGGAGAGAAAACAGTATAGTCAGGGGTACAGAGTGGTCACGCATCCCTTTGTTGTTTCAAAGCTTGCAAATCATGAATGATGATCCGGTTGCGATCCACTTCGAGCAAATTCTCTTTTGTAAGCTGGTTTAAAAGCCGATTTGCTGTTTCCCTTGTTGTACCAATGGAATTGGCAAACTCCTGATGTGTCATGGGCAGGTTGATGATCACTTGGTCTTCATGTGTCTGTCCGTGCTGCTCTGCGAGCATAAGAAGGAAGGAAAGCACACGATTGCGTACATCCTGACCAGACAGCACCTGCAATTTATCCTGTAATTCTCTTATTTTATCACCGAGCACACGCATAATTTTGATCGCAATGGAGGGTGTACTCAGCATTAATCGTTCGAAAAGTCGGACAGGTATGGCTAGTAGTTCGGTAGGGGTAATGGCTTCTGCGGTAGCCGGGTAAGGGTGCGCGTTAAAAAAGCCGGTGTGTGGGAACATATCTCCTGTTTTGAGGAAAGAGACGATCTGTTCATGCCCGTTCTCATCGGTTTTATAGGCCTTTACAATGCCTGTACGGATGAAAAAGACAGCTTCCTTTTCGCTTCCTTCGCTGAAAATAACTGATTTCTTCTGAATGCTTCTGGAAATGGCGATATCTTCGACTTGCTTTAATTCCTCGGGGCTAAGGTCCTGAAAGATGGGGAACTGTTGTAGAAACTCCGCTGTTGTATCTTTGTTGACCCTACTCATGAGAATCTCTCCTCTCTGTGTTCATAGTTCTGAACGACGACATCATTGTATCATAGCGTGATTTTTGAACACATCAGGTGATCTAGATCACCGTAAAACCACATCACTGTTTTTGATTGCTCAACCAGGGTTAATGGAATGATAGAATATATTGAACAAGAGAGGGGTCGGCCCGGATGTGGACTGCATTCATGTGGGGCGGCATCTCTGCCTCAGCGGTAGTCATTGGCGCACTCGCAGCATTGTTTCTGAAGATTCCCAAACGAGTCATTGGTTGGATTATGGCTTTTGGGACAGGAACATTAATTGGTGCAGCGACCTTTGAACTTCTTGGAGATGCGCTGAATGATGGAGGAATTATACCTACAGTCATTGGATTTACGGCGGGTGCCGTCGTGTACACCCTGTTTGACCTGCTCGTTTCTGCAAAGGGAGGAGCGGGGCGTAAACGTTCGGCAAAGTCGGGAGACTCGAATCAAAGCGGGCTTGGGATCTTTGCAGGCACGGTAATGGATGCTATCCCGGAATCTATCATGCTTGGAGCCAGCTTGCTGGCCGGAAACGGTGTCAGTGTGGTTCTGGTAGTATCGATCTTTGTCAGTAACATTCCTGAAGGTCTGTCCAGTACAGTTGGACTACAGGGCATGTACAGTCGTGGCAAAATCATATTAATGTGGCTGAGTGTAATGTTGATCTCCGCGCTTGCAGCACTGGGTGGATATCTGTTTCTGGAACAGCTTCCAGAGGAGATGGGTGCAGCGATTGGTGCATTTGCAGGTGGCGGAATCATTGCCATGATCTGCTCGACGATGATGCCGGAAGCCTTTGAAGAGGGTGGGCCTGTTGTAGGTTTGATTGCATCCATGGGATTGCTTGTGTCGCTGTTGCTCGATCTGTAGATGACAAAAATAAGCTTCCGATCGCTGAGTTGAATTTATAAAAAAGGAGTATCCGAACAGAGTGGCTTCTGATCGGATACTCTTTTTTTGCCAAAACAGCTTCCTCAGCACCTGCAAGTTTTCGTAACTAATTTATTGAATTCGGGCAGGCGGTTCCATTCTTTCCCTGAGCTGCTCCAATTGCAGAATGAGGATGCAGTTCCCTGTAACCTGAAGCAGTCCCTGAGTTTGCATTAGGGCGAGTTTGCGACTAAGTGTTTCGGGTGTAATCCCGAGTAACAGAGCCATATCTTTTTTGAAAACAGGCAAGCGGATCTCATGTTTTGCATGATTTCGGGTATGAAAATACAATAGCAACTTGGCAATCTTCTGTTCCGTTGTCATCGCACTGAGCGAGCTGTTCCATTCATCTGTTTCACGGAGAAGATTGGAAATGGCAAGCAGGAAATGGTAAGCAAGCTTCGGATTATGTCCAAGTAACTGGTCAAAGTCATGTTTGTTGATGGAGCAGATGGCCGAAGGCTCCAGAACTTCGGCGTTTGTGGCATGTGGTTTTTGGTGTAACAGGGAATCTTGTCCGAAGAAATCACCGGGAAACAGAAACCGAATAATATGTTCCTTGCCATTTTCATTGTATTTGGATAACTTCACACATCCCTGATGAACTACGTAAAGCGTATCTGAGCGTTCGCCCTCCTGGACAACAACTTCGCCTTTGTTATATTTGCGGGTATGCAGAAGGGAGATCAGCAAGGCAGCTTCGGATGGATCAAGATGCTGGAACAGAGATACTTTGGAGAAACAGGCATCCTTCACTTCGTGTGTACAGATCATCGTTTAATCACCTCGAATTGTTCAGGATAGGTATAGCCATTATCTATTGTCATGTCTCAGTGAGACATTGCGGTTCCACCATGATCCGTACCATCCTTGGTCACACGCAGAACAGCGGCAGCTCCTTTGGCTACATGGTTGAACTGATGCGTTACAATCGCATAATCACCTTCTTCGGTCACGGTGAACTCTACGACAGCTCCACCACTTGCGGGAAGCATAACCGTCTGTATTCCATACTGAATGTTGCGTGGATTTCCATCGGTATACACACGATCCATAATTGTACCTACAACGTGGAAGGATGAGACTTCATTGGGTCCAGAATTACTGACATAGATCCGCACTGTATCTCCTACTTTGGCTAACAGGGGATGTTCGGTCAATCCATAATCATTGCCGTTAAATACGACATAATCCGGTTCTCCGTTCAAAAAAGCTTCGTAGTCATGCTCCTTATACCATTCACTCTGAACAAGGGTATACTCACGATCAACCAAGTGATCGGAAGGGTATCCTGCCTTGGGTTCCACAATAATCATGCCGTACATCCCGTTTGCGATATGGGCAAGGACCGGTTTGGTTCCACAGTGATACATAAATACACCGGGGGAGGAGGTTGGATAGGTGAATGTGCCTTCCTCGCCGGGCATAACATCAATGAATTTGCTGCTGGGAGCGGCATGTACAGCGTGAAAATCCATGGAGTGAGGCAGGCTGGAATCTTTATTTTTTAACGTGAACACCAACGTATCTCCTTCTGTCACTCGTAGGACGGGTCCGGGTACGGTCCCATTAAATGTCCAAGCGTTATAGATCACACCTTTGGAGATTTCGATATCGGTAACTTGAGCGGTCATTTCAATATATACCGTGGTACCTTCTCTGCGAATGATCGGGTCTACCGGGGGGTGACTGATCGCAGAGGAGGAGACTTCATCGTGGTGAACAGGTTTAACCGTATCGGTTGAACTACAGTGAGAGAGAGTTGCTGTAAATATGGCGAATACGAGTGACCATTTATATACATTCAGTAAGGAAAACATAGATGCACAACCTTTACTCAAGTGATGTTTTTCACAATCTTAAAAGCAGGTTTTCTTTCATTTCAGTAGTTATTTAGTTATAGATTACGTTATTGAGGTGGAGACGGGTGTGATGAGGCACACACTTGGGTATGTCGTATTAGAGGCATTTCCAACAATCTGTCTTCAATTGTTGTGCTGAGGAACGGAGTTTCATATAATTTTAGAGAGATGGATTGGTAAATGTTGAGTATTTTGATGCGGTGTGTGTCGTAGTTTCAGAAGAAAGGTGGATACAGGATGAAACGTTTCGAAGATGAAGGTGCGTATAAGTATAGTTTCTATTCGGTTCTTCGACGGGGAGAGCGGATTGATGTGAAATGTCCCAAATGCGGTGGACACGCTTCTATTGAAAAACGGAAAGATCAACTGGGATGGAAATGTTTCGATTGTTACGCTCAAGCGCTTGAAGAACCGGTGTATCAATATAAGGCCAAGGGGAATTGTGCTGTATGTGAACGTTGGTTTAACGTGGAAGTCACAGACGGGAAGAAGACTTCTCACCGATCAACGCATGTGGAATGTCCGCATTGTGGTGCTGTTAATCAGGTTGAATTACATGCCAAATCGACATACGGAAGATGTTTTTCCGAGATTCGTGCAGGGAAAGATCCTGTATTCGGGTTGGACCTATACTTCCTGGATGAGTTCAGAGGAAAAATCATATGGGCTGTGAATCGGGAGCACCTGAATTATCTCATTGCTTATGTTTCCGCAGATCTCCGTGAGAAACCTGTAAATATGCCTTTAAGAACAGCTTCACATAGTGTTCCGGCTTATATTAAGGATGCGAAGAACAGGGATATGGTTGTGCGTACACTGTCGAAGCTTCAGCATAAGACTGGATGAGACTGAAAGCGAAGATGAAGCATTAAAGCTGCAAGGGAGGAAGACATGAAACTACGAGTTAAACTTAGTATTTTTGCAATCATTCTGGGTATGTTGATGATTCCGGCTTATTTTATTTTACAGACTTATGGCATATTTCAAAAACAGACAGTCTTATCTGACTATGCTCTCGCTGTTGATGTGAATGGGAAGTCCTATGAAGCCTGGCCGCTTATTAACAGTTTTGCAGCGATGGATAAACAAGAAGATAACCGTCAGTTTTATTACCGGATCGACATGAGTCATCTCCAATATCTGTTTAATCTGGCCTATCGGGAGTATGAAGTGAAGCCCGGCGGGGACAATCCGTATCTGGCCGGTACTGTAAACTATCAACATACGGATCACAACTATGTGCAGACTGAAAGAAAGTATGAGAACGCCAATGATTTTACAACGGTCTTAAATCTGTATGATCAGGATGGGCAGGTGATCTACACCTACGATAATACCGGCAAAGCGGATAACGAATTGGTGAAGTCCATCATTCATCAGGGAATGAGCCGTAATAGTGGCGGTAGTAGCGAAGCTGCCCGCGATCCGTATATCAATATTACGGCGTTATTTCGCGACAAGCTTAACATTGATGTGAAACTGACGGTGGATGAGGAACACAAAGTGGTTACCATTCGAATGAACAAATCGGAGGCGAGATGATGAATGCGTATGGTGTACAGCACGGACCTGCTTATCTGGAAGGATTAATTAGGAAGGAAGAGGACATTAAACCCGATGAAGTAGAGTGGAAAGGCAAACTTCAATCGAGTGACGGACATGATAAATTCCATATTTTTTATTATGGTGACTTGACGGAAGATGATCTGATTACCTGGCATGATTCGACACCGCTTCTTGTATATGCGGAGCATACCGTCACGGGTGAACGCTACCTGCTCATTGATGCCGCCAAGCACGGATATGATGCCATGTTATGTGAGACCTATTCGGAAGAAGCCCTACATAACAGACCACTTCGCCCTTATCTGGATGTTGAAGGAGAGGATATCTTTGAGGTAGAGTTGACGGCCTACTACAATGTGCCTTGGGATGATGAGTTTGGCGAAGATGTAAATGAGCATGGTACGTATGAACTGATTACGGGAGAGCGCATGCATTTTGATCAGGTCAAGCGTGATGGATATGATGCCTTTGCCATTCGCATTCTGAATCGTAAAGGAGTATGGACTGAAATTTTACAGGAAGAACTGGCTTAGATCTGTATACGAATGAACCAAACTGAGATGGGAGATGTCGAAAAATGTATATTGTATCCCGTGTACTTAAGCCGGTTCCAGCAGAGGAACTGGATCACTTTGAACAACAACACGCCATCTCGCTACCTTTGTCATACCGGACCTGGATTGAACAATACGGAGAGGGTACATACACGGGATGGATGAATGTGCAGAGACCGGACCCGGAAGTGCTGAAGCCTTTTGTGGAATATGATTTTTGGATACATACGGACGATTCGCCTATAAGTCAGCAGCAACTTGAGCAGTGCATCTCCATCGGCAGTTCTGTAGATGGAGATTTCCTTGCTGTTCATCCGGAAGTTGAGGGGCTGTTGTGGCTACCGCGTCATGATGAGAATATCACCTTATGGACATGCACGGAGACTGAATTTGGCGAAACGCTGGACCGGATCTATTGTGGGTATTACCATCAGGATAAACCAATAACGCCACTTTACTTTGAGCCGTGGAATGAGTTGCGGAAACATACGTTTTACCATTTTTCAGGGACGGAACAGGGAAACTCCATGAAGGAACTCGCCGATATATGCAAAACAGAATTTAAGTGGGATGTTGTGTTGGAGAATGAGTACATGTGCAAGATGTTCATGGTGTCGATGGGAGGATATTTACGATTTAACTATGCAACCGGGAGAGAAGTTGCCCTGTTCTATGAAGAAAAGAATGGTGCGGAGGAGGCGACGGATAACGAAATCAGTTTGTTCTTGCAGGCACATCATTGTACGGCATATGAATAGAGGCAGAGTGGAGGGGAACAGATGAGTTGGTTAAAGGAAGACATCGCGGAACAATGGCGCAATGAGGGCAGGCGTTATGCAAGGGATGTCAATGCATTTGTACGGAAAGGCATGGAGGGAGAGCAACCAGATGAATCCGAGCTGAAGGAAGATTCCAGAAGCGGTATGAGTACTGAGGTATTCCATATGGTGAGACAGGCCAATCTCCACGGTGACTTGGAGATGCTACGACGTGAGCTGCCAGCAGCGACGTGGCCATTGAGCGAGGCATTTCAGGCTTCCATGCAGGCTGTCAAAGTTGTAGGTTATCTGAACGAGGAAACGGTTGTATGTCATACGGGGATTTTCACGGAGAATAGTCAGATATATACGATGGATCAGCAGGGGTGGCAGTTGATTTCTCCGTATACTTTTGCTGGTTGCTCATCAGACGGTTTGGACTATGCGCTTGCAGGACCGGATGGGATTCGTGTTATTCGTCAGCCAGATCGCAGGTTGGAAGGACAAGAGATAGCGACATATCGTTGGGAAGATATTCAAGCCCGGGTACAGTCGTCCTTACCTCGGATTGAATCACTTGCGGACTGTGAGCATCCCGAACGGACACTTGAAGGACTTATACCTATGGATGAAGGGAGAGCACTACTCATCCATTCAAGATACGGGATATATCTCGTCACACAAGCTCAGGTGACCTTGCTTCATCCCGATCTGGCAGAGATCGAAGAATATGAGCTAGAGGATACACAGTTAGACATGGGACATGCAGCGGTATCTCGGGATGGTCGATGGATTGCATTTGGTAGCCAAGGGAGCAATCATATGGTGATGGACCGCCAGCTGAACAAAACATACTCTCTCTATCCAGAATCGAGCTACCCTCATTATGCGGCATTCACCAGTAATAACCAGACCGTCTGGTTTAACGCATGTCATTTCTATAACGGAGTCACGATACAGGTTCCGCTGGAATCAATCGCAGGTAACGAAACGAAGGAAGATTGGCCAGTGATGGATGAGAATGCACGTGTGTATGCAGCAGTGGAAATAGAGGCAGGCATGGTGCTTGGAGATGCATACGGTTATCTGTATTGTGTGAATGGCGAGGGGAAGGAAATGTGGCGCCATTTTGTGGGTAGTACCATCTATTCTCTCGCCGTATCGCCAGAGCAGTCCAAACTTGCAGTTGGCACGTATGGTGGCATGCTGCATGTGCTCGATCTTCGTTCCAAAGAAATGGACGAGTACGGGATCGGTACAGGCACTCTTCGGGAGCTGGAGCGATATGTGTTGTGGCGTGGAGAAGAACCTCTGCGCTGGTGAGTTAGCATTTTGACCTAGTTAGGGGTGAAGGAATGGAACGTGAAGAGGCAGTAATGTTATTAAAATGTCATTCCTTTTCCTATGATGATCTGAGTCATCCCAAGATGGAGAACGGTTTTATTGGCAGTCTGCGGCCTTTCCGTGGACATTTGATTGAGGAGAATTTTCATGAGTTGATGGAGATACTGCGGGTTCTGGCACCAGAACTTGCACGGCCTTCACTGGATCGGGAAGTCATGGCATGTCTATGGGGAATTACTCATATGGCACGCGCCTGGGCTGTTGAACCTGAGGGTATGCTTCGCAGCAACAACCTCATCTCGGACGACCAGGTGGCGTTGATGGAACAATGGCTTAATTTGTTATCTTACGCAGTCATGATTCTGATTGAAGGTGGCGGAGAGGAAGAAGCGTTTTGGGAATATCATCAATATCTACAAGAAGAGAAGGGCTGAGATAGGGAGGTGTGGTGAGCGTGGAGCGGAATGTATCATTAAACGTGCTAATGGACGAGCTGAATCGCTTGTTGGATGAGAGAATACAGGATCACGAGATTCGGCAATTGTTCGAAGAATATCAACATCGGGAAGGTGCATCCGAGGAAAGTCTCGATCTATTCGAAAAGGAGTATGGCGTCCGGCTGCCTGGCGATTTTCGTACCTTTTACCAAGGCAAAGACGGCAGTGGCTACGGGTTGCATGTGATGTACCCGGGTGATGCCGAGGATGGGCGTTGTACACCTTTTTATCTGATGTCATTGGAAGAGATTCGAGAGACCAAACAATACTTCTGTGAAGTGGATGAGAAGTTGGAAGAGTATTATTCTGCGGAGGAGATCAGCCAGTTGGACCCGGAGATCAAGCCATACCTGTTCCATAAACCATGGATTCCTTTTGCAACAATCGCGGGAGGTTCACTGTATCTGATGCTCGATTTCGATCCAACGGCGGAAGGCACGTATGGGCAGATTATTATGTACGTGCACGATCCAGACTTTGTTTATTATTTAACACCTACATTCACGAATCTCCTCAGCATGTCGAACCGTAATCTGAAGATGATGGATGAGATCACATATTAAATCCTGAACGATTAGACAATTCTTCCAATAATAAAGAAGCTGCCGAAGCAGCTCCTTTATCTGATATGAACCAGTACTTTGAAGAAGTCTAATGATTACGGATTACCACTGAAAGAAACGATGTCCGTGAAATCCGCCGCCTGGAGGTCCTCCGTGTCCACCCGGACCACCCGGACCGCCAGGTCCACCTCCGTGAGGTCCACCGGGATAGCCACCTCCTGGGAAATGACCAGGGTGTCCACCGGGGTAACCACTGCCGGGATAACCGCCTCCTGGATAGCCACCATGCCACCATGGACCACCAATTGGATATGGCAGTGGAACAGGAACGATGGGTGGGTATGGATAGGGATAAGGGTAAGGATACGGTGGCGGTGGTGGATAATAAGGGTAAGGATAACCCGCAGGTTGCGGGGATGATACTGAACCAGGGCCGTATGCCATGTAATAAGCCTCCAATAACTGGATTGATGATATCAGCCTATGCCACAGTGGTTTCAGATGATACAGCAGATTACAGATTAATGAATATAGAGCCATGAGGGGGAAACATATGGTGGCCGTAGCTTTTCACACGGATCCAAAAGGAACTGCCTATGAACTGTTGATTGACGAACTGATCGAGAAGACAGACCGGTTTATGCTGGTTGATAGACAAAGGTACGAAGAGAACGAGATACCGGAAGTGTTTCGTGTGTTAGAGAGATTGAAACCCTATCTTGTGGAACGTGCTACGATGGAAGAGATGATGCTGAAAAGCGGAGCCTATTATTCCGAAGGCACCTATTATACATATCGCTGTACGCCGGAATCGGGTCAAGTGCTCAAAGAAGAAGCTAATCGTTTTCATGATTGGTGTTATCCTTTATTGCCGGACGATCTGTGTTTTATAACAGAAGACGGAAATGATTATTTTTTCTCTGTTGCCCATGAACATATGTACGGCATGAGGATTAAATACAAAGAAGCGAGTGAACTTATGGAGCGGATTCCGGGGTTGTTCTTTGAATTGGACCGTCATAAGGAAATTGATCATCTTCTGGACGATGCGATCAGGCATCAGACCGATAAGCTGGATATCAGCTTACACGGTTTAAGTGAGCTTCCCGAACGAATTCGGGAGTTGAAGCACTTGAAGGAGCTGACGATTTTTGAGCAGAATCTGTACTCGCTCCCTGCAAGTCTGTTCGAACTGACTTCATTGGAAAGATTGGTCATTACAACGCTGGATCTGGAGCGTCTTCCGGCAGAGATCGGGAAACTGAAGCAACTTCAAGAGTTAAGAATTTATTGTGGCAGCCCTTTTGAATCTGTACCTGGTTGGAGGCCCAGACCACAATCTGAATTGGGACTAAATTGCATCCCGCCTGAGATTGGTGAATTAAGTGAGCTGAAGTATCTGGAGATCGTATATTCTGGTATACGTGAACTCCCTCCGGAGTTGGAAAAACTGAAGAATCTGCGTGCTTTACTGGTGACAAATGCACTGATTGAGGGAACACCGGATGTTGTCACAAGAATGCACTGGCTGGAGTATGTAGACTTAATGAATATTCCATTTGGTACACATTGGGAAGAAGTCTGGGAAATGAAAAAGAACATGTAATAAATAGAGCCCTGCTCGGGATGCCCGAGTCAGGGATATTTGTTATGGGATGAAAATTGGTGGAAATGTCACGTATCTGGGCGCTGGGCATAAGCTGGCATATAGGTTATGACCTAAACCGAGAGCGAAGGGCAGGCGTTTTATTTTGGCAACCTCATACATGGATTACACTTTACCAACCACCCAATTTACTTACGATTTGAGCAATAACCCGTTATTCAAGAAAGATGAGAACAACTATATTAACTCGCTTTCCATCAACCAGTTAAACACACTAGGCAATACTTCTTTACTGGATATTTTCCTCAACACTGGCAATGTGGTTGAACCACATACGCATCAGAATGCTACCGAGTTGGTATACTGTATCAGCGGTTCGGCAGTTGTTTCCCTCATTAATCCATTTACCAACGAGCTGCTTCATTTCCCGATTACTCCGGGGCAGGTGGCCAACGTTCCTCAAGGCTGGTGGCACTATGAAGTGGCCACTGCAGATCACACGCACTTACTCGCAATCTTTGATGCTCCGGTTCCTGAGGCGATATTTGGCTCAGACACCTTGCGTCTTACACCTGCAAAACTTTTGGCTTATACGTACTGTCTGGACGAGAAAAAAGTTCAAGAAGCGCTTGCTCCCATTCAAAAAACAGTGATTATTGGCCCGCCGGCAGATTGCCAGCCTTCAACTGCTCCTGTCTCTAACAGTGCTCCAAATGTGAATCATCAGCCTTATGTGATGCCTAACCTACAACCAAACGTACAGCCAAACATGCAACCCAATGTACAACCAAACATGCAGCCCAACACACAGCCAAATATGCAACCAAACATGCAACCTTACGTGAACCGTCTTCCGTACTGGGGCACTTGGGTTGATCCACGTATTATCCATGAGCCGGGGTGTCCGTATTATAGAGAGCTTCCTGTGAATATGAATAATCAAGGATAAAATCTAAAAGGAGCTCTCCCGTACGTCATGCTCATGATGTACAGGGGGAGCTCTTTGATTTACATAGTTGAATTCAATAAGTCGGTAATTTCCACTATTCCTACGTTTTCTTAAGTTTACTCATAAACAGAAAACTAATAACCTTATCATATAAGTTATAACTTTTATTTAAAAGTAATTCCGGTGGCCACCGATTTTATTGATAACGCTTTCTTTATAGTTGTAGACATTTATGCTAACCAATACAACAAGAAAAGGTGATAACGAGTGAAAAAATTGGCGTTTTTATTAAGTGCAGCCCTATTACTTACTTCTTTTCCAGCTACCTCTGCTTCTGTTTCGGCTGCGGTACCTGCACAGTTTACAGTCGATCTTGCGACGCAATATAGACCTGTAACGCATGTTGCTTCAGGTTCGTTGTATGGATTAGCCGAAGAAGGCAGACCCTCGGATCAATTGATTGGTCCTACGAAGCCAAAAATGTTTACGCAAATGGCTCCAAATGGGGGGCAATTGCCTAATGGAGAAACGACACCTATAGGTGATGCGTTAGAAGTAGCACCGATTGCTGAACGTAATGGCGCAACAGTGACCATTCGTATGCCTGATATTTATCCTAATTTTCCATATCAGTGGGTGGGCTGGGAGGATTGGTTTGAAAAAGTAGATCGTATCGTTGATGCAAGATTAAACTCAGGAGCCCAGAACATTTACGGTTATGAGTTATGGAATGAACCAGATGGAACATGGAACACCCAAGCAGCAGGATCATTTAATGAAGGTTGGAAAAAAACATATCTACGGATTAAAGAAAAAGATAAAAACACCAACATAATAGGTCCTAGTATCACCCAATATAATGAAAGCTGGCTTAGAGACTTCTTGACGTATGCCAGAGACAATGATGTGTTACCTGATATCATCTCTTGGCATGAATTAGGAGCACCGGAAGGGAATTATATTGATGGTCCAGCACCACAATATATTTCTAACCATATAGAGGCTTACCGTGCTATAGAAACTGAATTAGGGATTGCTCATTTGCCGATCAGTATTAATGAATATGGTGTTGTTGATGAGCAGGCCGTTCCAGGAAATATGATGCGATATATTGCTGAATTTGAGCGTTCGGATGTAGATACAGCGAATATAGCATTTTGGTTCCGACCAGGACGGTTAAGTAATCTGGTTACAGATACGGGATCACCTAATGGAGCATGGTGGATGTATAAATGGTATGGTGATATGTCTGGTCAGATGGCGATGACCACACCAGCCAATGTAGCCGCTTTGGATCTGGATGGTATTGCTAGTGTAGATGAGTCCAAGCAAGAAGTGAATGTTGTGTTTGGTGGAGGGAGTGGCAATCGCAATATCGTTGTCAAAGGATTTGAAGTGCTCCCCTATTTCTCTGGTAATGCTCATGTTACATTCGAAAGTACGCCTTGGTATGGAGTCGATACCGCAGTAGATCAAGCAACAACTGAATTTGAAGGCAATTTTACAATAGAGAATGGACAAATCTCTGTGCCTGTAAGCAAGCTCAGAGAATCCTACGCTTACCGACTGGTCATTACACCAGAAGAGCAGTCAACGATTAGCCGATATGAAGCAGAACATGCGACGATTCAGTCCGCCAATCTATTCAATAATGTGAGCGCTTCTAATGGAACATATGTAGGCCAAATAGATTACAATGATAGTTATGTTCAATTTGCAGTCGATGCTCCTGTTACAGGGGATTATCATGTAACTATTGGATATGCAAATGGAGGTGCAACTTCATCTACTCAGCAACTCACTGTAAATGAGCAAGATCCTGCAACACTTCAATATCCAACGACTAATGGTTGGTTGTCAGAAGGGAATAACGATACGATTCAGACCGATGTTTCTTTAAAAGCGGGTAGGAATATTCTGAAATTTACTAAGGGAACAACCGGTTACGCTGAGTTGGATTATATACAATTAAAACCCGCAGGTGACTTTAAAGTTAGAATTGAAGCAGAAGAGGCTAAAATAAACAAGGCTAAAGTAAGAGGTAGTTCATTTGCTTCTAATCGTCTTTTTGTTGGAAATATAGACCACCCAGATAGTTCGGTTACGTTCTCCGTATATGCTCCAGAAGCAGGTTCATATAACATGGAGATAGGCTATGGTAATGGCACCGCAGGTGATTCTACTCAAAATCTGTCGATAAATAATCAAGCGCCAACTGTAGTTACGTATTCAATAACGGGAGGCTGGATATCTGATTTACCGAATACAGGTACACGTAAAATAGTAACGGTTCCTGTAACGTTGCAGCAGGGAGATAATACAATTGTGATCAGCAAGGGTAACACGGGGTATGCAGAGCTGGATTATATTGAAATTAAATAGTCTGATATAACAGAAAAAACCTTGTTAGCGATATTCGATGAAGAATAAATGCTAACAAGGTTTTTATCTATCATAATGAATAAGGTTTATATGTAATTAAGGTTGTTATCTTTATTGTGATCATTCTTCTAACAGATGCTTCGGGATAGGGATATCAGGGTCTACAGTGACCGTATTAATATAGGTATTGGTATACGTATCACGGAACTGAGTAGGTGTCATACCTACATAATTTTTAAATAGTTTCATCAAATATTTCTCATCTCGAAAATGTAACTGATAGGCGATTTCTTTGATCGAAGAATTTGTAGTACACAACAGCTCTTTAACTAAGTTTAACTTCAGTGTATTGATGTAACGGATCGTACTTATCCCAAGATTTTTTTTGAATAAACGAGTGAGATGATCGGCGTTAAAACAAAAAGTATCTGCTACTTTTTGCACGGTAAGATCATGGTAAATATTTACTCGGATCCATTCCAAGATTTGCATAAATTTCTGATTATATTCTTTATGAAAAAGTTCATTATGAATAAGGGGCTGCAGATATTTATCCGTAAGTTCAATCATCAACTCCGTGACGAGATAATCTACTGCATAGGTACTGTAATACGAAGTGTTAGAAGTATCAAGAATCTGCTTCATCAATATAATCGGTTTATCCAGATAAGGCAGCGAAAAGAAATCTGGCAAACATACATATTGATTAATTTCATTCTTCTGCTCTGTGATAACGTTACCAAACAAACTATTCAAAAACTCGTCCCCAGATTCGGTTATGGTAGTATGTCGGGGGAAGAAATGTAACCAAAAAAAGCTGGCTCCAGCTTTAGAAGCAGCATATCCAAAGTATTCCACACCAGGCTTAATTAATAGCACATCCCCGTGCTTAATTTCATACTGCGTATCACCAACCTGAAGAAATACCGAATCCTTCAAGCCAATAATGAGTTCATAATCTTTCTCAAGCTTCCTTTTTTTGTGTTTCCAGTCTGCATCACTTACAAATTGTCCGCATTTAAAATAAGCAAGAGGTCGCTCAATACTTATTTTTGATATCGGTTTCATTAGCATATCTAATCACTCCTTATCGAAATGTCAGTTTTGGATATCAAAAGTCGGATTTGTACACAATAAGAAGTTAAAATATATTCATAGATTACTCGAATGGTATTATAGCTCAATTTTAAACGTCTACAACTGATTTTGTAAATCTATTATTTAGTCGGAAATGGATACCTTTCCTACGAAATCTTAAGTTTATCTTGAGATCGTAAGCGCTTACTATTAGATAAGAAAACGCAGTTGCATTTACATTTTGATTTGAACTTGGAGGTTATATTATGCAAACAACGCCCCAATCTTTGCCAGAGCACCCTTCAACTCTTCTGTCGGAGAAAGTACCTTTTCATCGCAGAATAAGTTATGCGCTCACAGATACAGGAGGAAATTTGTTATACAGCATCATAGGTGCTTACCTGCTTTATTTTTATACAGATGTGTTTGGTTTATCTGTTGGGGTAGCAGGGGCATTATTATTGATCACCAGATTAGTCGATGCGGTCGATGCTCCACTTTGGGGAATCATTGTAGATCATACTCGAACTAAATATGGGCAAAGTCGACCTTACTTTTTATGGTTATGTTTCCCATTTGCTGTGTTTACCGTCTTGACGTTTACAACGCCCGATCTGGACGGGACATGGAAAATCGTATATGCCAGTGTAACGTATATTCTGGCAGGGATTGCTTATACGGGGATTTCTACACCCATCACTTCTATTTTACCGAATCTGAGTAGAAATCCGGATGAACGAGTTGTGCTTAATTCATTTCGTATGGTCGGTGGAAATATAGGTAACTTTGCAGCAGTAACATTTACTTTACCGTTGGTTGCCTTTTTAGGGGCAGGCAATGATCAAAAAGGATTCTTTTGGACCGTTTGTTTATTCGGTGTTGTTTCTATCATTATGTTTTTGATTGCTTTTGCTGATTTAAAAGAAATCAATACGGAGAAAATCAAAACCATCCCTTTCAAATCAAGCTTCAAAGCGATCAAAGGAAATTGGCCCTGGGTTATTCTAGTTATAGCTAATCTAATATTCTGGATCGCATTAACGATACGTACATCAACGCTAGTTTATTATTTTGAATATAATATAGGACACAAAAATCTAGTACCACTAATCAATGGCATTTCTGTTATTCAAGTTTTAGGCATGATCCTTATTCCGTTTATTGTGAAGGTCTCCAATAAATATTCCACAATGATATTGGGTTTTGTGCTGGCGGCGTGTGGACAAGTTGTTCTCTTTTTTGCAGGAGAGCATATTGGAATTTTAATTGTAGGCTGGATTATCGCCTGTATTGGATCAGGTATTGCTTGTTCTATGCCTTTTGCGATGTTGTCAGATACGGTAGATTACGGAGAATGGAAATCAGGTCTACGTGCAAGTGGTATGTTGACAGCGATTGGTAGTGCTTTTTGTATCAAAGCTGGATCAGGATTAGGTGGATTCATCCCTACACAATTTATGTCGGCTTTTGGTTACGTGCCTAATGTAGCACAGAGTGCCCAGTCGTTAGCAGGTATCCAGTTTGTATTTATCTGGCTGCCCGCAATCGTATTTGCACTAGGCATTATCCCGATGTTATTTTATCGACGCTTTGAACGTAACGAGAGTTATATTCGCAAACAATTGTTAATCAAAGAAAATTAAGCTACAGATTAAACCCTATTTTCATGCTGCGTAACAAGTTGTACACGATGAGAGGAGATATACGATGTCACTACAATTAAAATCATTAAATATTACAGATCCATTCTGGTCTAATTATCGTGAACTGGTGCGTACGGAAATGATTCCTTATCAGTGGAATGTATTGAATGATACTGCCAATATAACGATCGAAAAAGAAAGAAATGACGATACCATTCCTTCTGAAAAGAGTCATGCCATCGAAAATTTCAAAATCGCTGCCGGTTTGAAGCAGGGGAATCATTATGGCTGGGTGTTTCAGGATAGTGATGTATACAAATGGCTTGAAGCGGTTGCTTATTCGTTATCGATTCAATACGACCCCGATCTAAAAGAGTTAGCCGATGGCGTGATCGATCTTATTGCTTTGGCACAGGAGGAGGATGGTTATCTAAATACGTATTTCACAATTGAAGAACCCGAGCGCAGATTCAAACAGCTTGCTGAAAGTCATGAATTGTATTGTGCAGGTCACTTTATTGAAGCTGCCGTGGCTTATTATGAATCGACTCAAAGTGAAAAAGCACTAACCATTGCTTGTCGATTGGCGGATTGTATCGATAACCATTTTGGTAAAGGCGAGCACCAAATTCAGGGGTACGATGGTCATGAAGAGATTGAACTTGCATTAACGAAGTTATACAGCTCAACCGGGGAGCAACGTTATCTGAAACTAAGCCGGTATTTTCTATATGAGCGTGGAACGGATCTGACCTTTTTTGCCAGACAAAAAACAGAAGATGCAGGAACCAAACCTGTGGTTGAAGGCATGAGCCACCGCCAGCTCCAATATTATCAGGCACACCAGCCCGTCTTGGAGCAAGAGACCGCCGAAGGGCATGCGGTAAGACTTGTTTACTTGTGTGCAGCGATGGCTGATGCAGCAAGGCTTGCAGAAGATACTCCCATGTTAGAAGCGTGCCGTCGTCTTTGGGCCAATATAGTCAATAAACGCATGTATATTACCGGAGGTATTGGCTCAACAGTAGATGGAGAAGCCTTTACCCAGGATTACGATCTTCCTAACGATACGATGTATTGCGAAACATGTGCTTCGATTGGACTTATCTTTTTTGCCTTTAATATGCTGAAAAATGAAGCACGGGCTGAATATGCCGATGTATTGGAACGAGCCTTGTACAACACCGCGATTGCTGGAATGGCGCTCGATGGCAAGCACTTCTTTTATGTGAATCCGCTAGAGGTAGATCCGGGTAGCAGCCGGAATGATCCTGGCAAAAGTCATGTGAAAGTAACACGACCAGATTGGTTTGGCTGTGCTTGTTGCCCACCTAATCTGGCCCGATTATTAACCTCACTTCATAAATATGTATACACGGCTGGGCCGGAGCAAAATACGATATATACCCACTTGTTCAT
Organism: Paenibacillus sp. FSL M8-0212; assembly: GCF_038004645.1. Classification (NCBI taxonomy): domain Bacteria; kingdom Bacillati; phylum Bacillota; class Bacilli; order Caryophanales; family Paenibacillaceae; genus Paenibacillus; species Paenibacillus sp. FSL M8-0212. The sequence continues at coordinate 5,243,387 of NZ_JBBORP010000001.1, forward strand.
TACAAGTACCGCAAAACTGGAGATGGATGAACATAAGGTACAGATTGAGCAAACATCGGACTTACCTTGGGGAGGTCATATCTCAATGGTGACTCGGACGGAACAGCCAACAACTTTTAATTTGGCTATCAGAGTGCCATACTGGGCAGAACGGTACACCTTATTGTTGAATGGTCATCCGATTCAGGCGGAAATGAACAACGGATATATTCATATTAATCGTATGTGGGAAAATGATGACACCATTGAATTTGTTCTACCGATGGAGATCAAAGAATATGCAGCCCATCCGCTTGTACGAGCTGATATTGGCAAAGTAGCGATAGGTCGTGGACCTTTGATCTATTGTGTAGAAGAAGCAGACAACGGAAATCATCTTCACTTAGTTCGTTTAAATGTTAAGCAAGATTATGAGTACACCTTCAATCCTGAATTATTAGGTGGAATAGGTTCAATCCATGCAGAAGTTGAAAAAAGAAATATTGAGCCGGAATGGGAAAACGTACTGTATGCGTCTCGGGCACCTGAAACCTATACACCTACACAACTGCGTTTTATTCCTTATTATTGCTGGGCAAATCGACATTCTGGTGAAATGCGTGTATGGCTTACCAAAGCATAATTAAACCTGTAAGGGAGAATGTACAATGAAATCCAAAATGAAAATTGATCCGGAAAAGTTTGCTTATGCTGTGATTTCAGATTATTCGTCGAATCAAGACAATGCAGAAGCTATTGCTAAAGATCATTTGGGTTTATTTCTAAATGCGTATATTGTCGTAGAAAAATTTAATGAATTAGAATCGCAGCTGGTCGAAAAGGCTGAACTGAAAGACTTCAAAGCGTTGTTAGCCAAACTTATGGAAGCAAAACTGTTCTAGCTGGTACCACAATGCGTGTAAACGGAAAAAGAAGATGCCTCATCCGCCTTTAACATGGCAGGGGACATCTTCTTTTTGTTGGTGGTTTAATTTACGATGTGTAATTTCGTCCCAAGCCAAGCTCCGTTAATAATTGACGATAAGCAATGGAAGTACGGTCTGCGGGAATATGGGCCTCGGCATGCAGATCAAGGGGGAGATCCTCCGGTTTCTGTGACTCGACCATCTCACGGTCTTCTTCAAAGACCTGCAAGTTAAACTTGATTGTGTCTTCAATCGGAGCGTCTTTGTCAAAGTTGCGTGTGATTGGACAGAATAAACGTGTATAACGGGCAGAGATTGGCGAAGCACAATTCAGAATATTCAGCTTGTCGTCTCCTGGGAAATGTACCGTAAGAGAAGCCGCAAAAGGTGGGAACACTCGAAACTCGCGCAGCCATTGGAAACCTTCAGGTGCAACAAGATCCTGCCCCTTGCCATAGTTACTCACCGTACTCCAATACTCGGCCAGTAACTCATTACCTTCGCGTTTCACTTTGTATTGGGGGACTTCGGTGTTGTTTCGGTCACCAAACGTTTCGGTATGCACATAGGCAAAATGGGATACATCCAGGAAACCCTCCATTTGTCGTCCAGAGGAACCAGCAATGTCAAAGTTGGGTGGCAAAATATTGATATAATCCGGATCATCCCATCCAGGGAAGGAGGGGATCTGTTCTTCTGTTCCCGCCAAAGTGGTCCATATTAAGCCATAACGTTCGACTGCCGGATACACGATAAGTTTGAGCTTAGGCGAGATCTTGGAACTTGGGTGCGCAGGAACTACGGTACATTTGCCTTCGCAATTATAACGAAAACCGTGATAAGGGCAGACAATCTCGCCATTTTCTACCCAGCCTTTGCTAAGCGGGGCCCCGCGGTGAAAACAAAGATCTTTGGCTACGACAACCTGATCATTACTGCGATAGAGAACCAGCTTCACATCGAGTAATTGAGCAGCAAGTGGTTTGTCTGTTACTTCGGTTGCTTGGGCTACCGGATACCAATATTGGGATAATACATGCCAGTCTTCAGCGGTGAACGTACACCCTCTAGGCAATTCGGAAGTTATTGTATGGTTTGCGTTGGAAATTATCATAGGAAACACTCCTTGCTGATATGGATAAACGATTCTCTTTTTAATGTCAGAAAAGTTAACTTGATTAGCCGTATGTTACTACTATTTTGGTCAAAGTATCAATATATCCAACCTACTTTTGGTTGAAAACACAAACACTACAGCAAAAACCGTACATGAATACGGAAAAACGCTTATTTTTCTTACGTTAGATGTTAATTGTAAAAAGAGAACAACCTTTCAGTATGTTTTTCCATTATTGATTATTAACTCCATGGATATTGTCCTGCCATCAGAATCTCAGTGTGAATAATCGTTAGTTGAGCTGCCATCCTTGTAGGCATAAAAAGATTTTCGCAAAGAATGTCACAGATCCCGGCCGTCGTTTGTCTTCAGTATGTAAACCAAATGACGGAGGCGAATGAGAAATGAATTTAAGAACGAATTACAGAGCAGTGAGTCCAGGCGCTTTTAAAGCGATGATGGCGATGGAGCAATATATATCCGGGCAATTTGAGGATAAAGTGTTATACGAGTTATTGAAAATCCGCGTGTCCCAGATCAATGGCTGCGCCTTTTGTCTCGATATGCATGCCAAAGATCTGATGAAACTGGGAGATTACGCGGATCATATTTTATTACTGAGTGTGTGGCGTGAAGTGGCTTTCTTCACGGATCAAGAACGTGTTATGCTGGAGCTGGCTGAAGCGGTGACCCGAATCTCGGAACACGGTGTACCCCTTGTGTTGTACGATAAGGTTCGTGAACATTTCAGTGAATCCGAACTGGTGGATCTGATCCTGGCCATTAACACGATTAATAACTGGAACCGGATTGCGATCACAACTGGGATGTATCCGGGTTGCTTTAACTAAAAATACACGCACCATGCCAGAGGAGGCTTCTTATGAATTCTAATTTCCACGCCAATGAACCAGAAGTGTCTTCTCTGGATGTTGGTGAGTTGTATATTCGTTATAAAAAATATGCATTCTCGATAGCTTACCGCATGCTGGGCAGTGTGGTAGAAGCTGAAGATATTGTGCAGGATTGTTTTGCGGGGATTCAGAGCATGTCTCCTCAGGATATTCGTAATCCGAAGTCCTACATCGCCAGACTGATTGTGAACCGAAGCTTGAACCTGCTAAATTCTGCCCGTAATCAGCGGGAAAGTTATGTTGGTGACTGGCTGCCAGAGCCGATGGGTGACAGAGAAGTGGGGAACATGCCAGAGGAAACGATGCAGAAGAAAGAGATGATCTCCTACGCCTATCTGGTCATGTTGGAGCGTCTATCGCCCATGGAACGGGCTGTTTTTGTACTTCGTGAAGCGTTCCGATATGATTATTCCGAAATAGCGGATTGGCTGGGCAAAACGGAGAGTAACTGCCGTCAAATCTTTAGCCGCGCTAGACGAAATCTGCCCGAAAAACTTCCGCCGATCGAGCAGAGTGATGCGGATATGATAGCCAAAGGTGAATTGCTGAGCCGTTTTACAGCGGCTTTCCTTCGTTATGATGTCGCTGCCATGCTGGAGTTACTGGCGGATCAGCCTGTATTTACAGCAGATGGCGGTGGCGTTGTGCATACGGTTATGAGAACAATGAACGTTCACAAAGGTGTGCTTGCACTCCTGACCTCACGGCGAGTCCTTACGCGATTGCGTGAAAGAGAATGGGTGCCCATGTGGATCAATGGTGAGCTTCAACTTGCGTTGATGAAAGAAGGGCAATTGTCCGAAGTACTCTGTTTGGAGTTGGACGCTTCTGGAGAGCGGATTGAGGGCGTGTATCTCGTCGTAAATCCGAACAAACTTACATCAATAGACACTTCAATTCTTTGATCCAAACGTAAGGACTTGATATGTAAACTTCAAAGCGGCACCCTCTGTCACGAGGATTGCCGCTTTTTTTTGCATTCACATTTTGTTATTCAGCATCCAATTACTCCGGGGCAAATTGTTGTTGAACAGTTTCGATGATTGCTCTGATTTCAGGTGTAAGCTCATCATTGTTCTGATTGAGGACCAGCAAAATCTTTTCCATAGTGTCCAGAATAACACTCTCCGTATTGGGCCCCCGCTTAGCCAAAGCTTTCTCGTAAGCCTTTTTTACCTCAGGGTCTATGGTGCGGATTTCTTCGTCGTCCGTGTACCAATCATATGCAGGCGTGTTGTCACTTCCGTAAAACAGGTAATCCACAGATATCCACTGCTTCACTGCTGATGTACGATTGGAATTCGGGAAGTTGTTCAAAAAGGCTTCTTTCTCCAATATACGCTGAATTAAATCATTCCAGGAGATGATAATGCCACCATCTGAAGTTGTCATCTGATTGGACTCGGTAGCCATAATATCAATGTACGCAGCAATATCAGCCTTAACAAAAGGTTTGAACTTTTGATATATCTCATAATTGATGATGGGATAATACAAGCCTTCACTGGTTTCCAGTTTGAACCCGAGATCAGAAGCTTCCTGCAGAAGTTTCTTCACTGCCGGATCTTTAATTTCTTTGAGCAGACGACTATATGTAAGCTTCTGTTCGTAACCAAGTTGTTCATGGGCTTGAGATATGGCCTGTTGAAACGGTTCCGTATACATTTGGTGATCCATATCAGCCAGCTTCACGTTCTGCATATTTTCTAATTGCAGCGTCATTAATGTTGCCTGCCAAGGACCGACTTTGTCGATATGATTCATCAGGTATTTACGTGCTTTAATCAGACTTTCTGTGGACTTCACTGCTTCTGTTCGATAGGTTTGGAATTGATGATACACCGCTTTGGAAGCGGGAACAGGTGCAGCCAGTGTTGTTGAAGGTGTGATTGTTGCGCCAATGGCAGTACAGCCGAGAGCCATAGCCAGTAAACCAAGTTTAGCAGGTTGCTTCCATCTCATTTGTATACCTCCCCATAATGAAGAAAAAGCCATTTGAATTCTCGTATAGCGGCATTTTACCGTATTGTATATGTATGATCCGTAAGTTGAATATGTACGGGTTTGTCTTTGATTAAACCAGTTTCTGGTAACCGAATCAAGAGTCTTCAGCAGGAATATGATTACAAATAATTAAAGAACAGCCCCTAAAACCCGAAAGGGTTAAAGAGACTGTTCTAGGCATTCGGACTTATTTTCTAATTAATGAAGTGGTTTATTGCTGATAGGCATCTGAGGTGCTCCGGTTGCTGGAATGTATGCCTGAAGCATCTGTTGTGTATCACTTGGAGTGAGCTGAGGTACTTGATAATAGGCGTTTTTATTCTGGAACATGAAAATTTCATAGGCCATCTCGATAAAATGCTGGATCTGCGAAGCGATGACTCGGCGAACCGTTCCATTGGTGATCTCGCTGCAGGACATACCGAGCAGACTCGCATGTGACTTGATCAGTCCCAGCATATGACCGCTAATCCCGGCATCCTTTACATCAGCCAAGCTCTGGTTTGGCTTTTTCGGTGCTGATGGCTTAAGGCCATATACCGGTGGTACGATGTTGGGGATCATGTAGGTTGCTGTCTCTTGATGAGGCTTTTGTCCGGATGCAAAACACTCTGCTGTCAGATTGTATTGGGATAAAATGAAGTTATACTGCCGATCCAGAATGCCAATCAGTTCCTGGCTCTGCACAAATGTACGAAAGATCATATATTGATCCAGCACGTTAATGGTGGAGGACAGAATCTCATGCACATCGAACATCTCATGACCACCATGATTCATCTTAGGACTGATATTTGGATTGGTGTTCAATGTGGGTTGTACTGCATTCTGAGGGTTCATGAAATTTGGATTCATTGTAAATTTGATTCTCCTTTGGTAAATGGTATGATTCTATATAAGTTGAACGAAAAAATATTTACACTTGCCACTCCGATGACAGAACAACCTTCCGATCGCTGTTATCCCCAGATTTTTAATTCCATTTTACAAAGGTGAAAATTCGGTGATAAGGTTATGCTTCCGAAGTAGCTTTCTTGTAGAAAGCTTTTAGCGAACGCTTCGCTTCTGTAGTTTGTTTCTGTCCTCTGCGTTCTCGTGCAAATGTATAGTTCAACTTCTATAGTATGCTTGGAGAGTAGTAAATTTATGTAATGTTAGCAGTATACGCACAAATAGGAACAGGTATGGTGGTGGTTAAGATGGAGGAGACCGATTGGAGTGTAGCAAAAGATTTGTTCGTCAAACATTACGGGAGCGCTATACAGATGCATCGAGAAGGTGTATATGCCGACTATAAGCGCTGGGATGTACCCCAAGAGTTAGAAGAACAATGGATAGGAGAGCGAATTCAACAATTAAGTTCCGAGCTGTCTATTATGAATTGGGATGCGGTGGATGAACTTGCGTTGATTGCCAAACATCGGACAGAACCCAGTATTATTACGACTATTACAGCATTTGCATCGAGACAATTGAAGAGTGCGGACAGTATGGTTCGTCTCATGTATGCTGAACGTCTGATTGAGCTGATTAAACGGTATGAATCCTCTCTGCCGATGGACAAGATACGGGAAACCTATCAATTGACGATGGACTTGCTGGTTGATGTGGCGACAAAACCGTTGGTGCTTGATCCAGGTCATGAATTACAGCAGTATGGATTAAAGGATAAACGTGGATTGAATTTGCGCGTGGAAAAGAATAAGGAAGAAATCATCCGATATTTTCAAAATTAATTGAATTTTATCAAGTGAGGTCAGAATCATTGAGAAAACTGAATTATATTCGCATATTTATTTTCCTTAGTGTGGTCACAATAGTAACGCTTGGTTTGTACTATGTAGCCGCAGATTGGCTGGATCAGCGTTATTTCCGCTTCCTGATCTGGAATCTGTTCTTGGGCTGGATTCCTTTTGTGTTCTCTTATGCATCCTATCTTCTAAGTGATGTGAAATGGAAAGGGGCCGCATGGCTAGCAGTTGCAAGTGGTCTGTTGTGGTTGTTATTTTTCCCGAACTCTTCTTATATTGTTACAGATCTGGTTCATCTGACAGCGAGAAGTTCCCGGTATTATGGTGGTAATGGGGTCGACTACACGTATTGGTACGACTTGAGTGTTGTATTGATGTTTGTCTGGACTGGACTCCTGCTTGGATTCCTGTCGATGTATCAGCTTCAGGAAGTGATCTATCACCGAATTGGACGCTGGGCATCCTGGATCTTTGTACTGGCTGGCTGTGCTTTGGGAAGTTATGGAGTATTGCTTGGGCGTGTATATCGACTGAATAGCTGGGATGCACTGACGAATCGTGAGACGTTGATTGAGCTGATGCACGAAAGTGTAAGCCGCCCGTCTCTGGCGTTTTGCCTGTTTTTTGGCACGTTTATCCTCACAATCTATGCCACCTTGTATTATCTGATCAATACGAGGTCTCCCCGTGAAATGAAGAAGAGTGCAGGAAGTCCTGAGGCGGACCTGCAAGCGTTACGCTAACGTATGTTTTCTTAAGGCCGAACTCATTCGATCTAATCTTAATGTATATTGCTTAAAGGGCTGTTCCAAGTCATACCCATGGCTATTGGAACAGCCCTTTAACATTGGATCGAGCGCAGGATGTTCTGAAGAAAGATATCTCTACTTATCAGAGATTAACTCAAGGATTGTTTTTACAACCAGTTCAGGTTCATCGTGAATAATCATATGACCACTGCGGGTGGCCACAATGAGCTGACTATCCTTCGATATATTCAACATGTTACGCTGTCCCGATTGCCATATGGATTCGAGCTTCTGCCCAATTTCAACCGGAATCCCTGCACTAGCATAGTCTTGAGGACGTCCGCGTGCAATGATACGTACAGGGATTGATCCAAGACGTTGGCCACGAATGGCATCTTCTGTTGAATGAGCGTGGAGGGCTTCTTCTTCTTTGGCGTGAAAATAGGAGGGGGTAGCAATCACATTAACAAAAGTATCCCGATCTTGCTTGGCAATCAGACCATCAAGCATAAAGTCTGGAAATAATCTGAAAGTGCCAGATACCTTCAGTAAAGATAATAAGGAGGCAGGCGGGTTTCCCTGAAACTGAGCCTGTTCCAACAAAGCCTTTGTGTTCCGTTCATCATCCTCAGGTCTCGCATCAAGAAGGACAAGGCTATGAACCTCATTTGCATAAGTCTGTGCAAAGAGTCTAGCATACATACCCCCAAGGGAATGACCTACCATAATGTAAGGGCCGCGGATATTCTCCTTCTCCAGAGCTGCATGTAAATCTTTGACGATATTTGCACCTGTACGTTCTGTGGGTGCAGATTCACTCCAGGCATATCCTGCACGATCATACGTGACCACCGTTGCATGTTGGGCTAGTTCCGCAGGAATGTCTCTCCACGACAAACTGGTCTCACCACTTCCAGCCTCCATGAGTATGGTCGGTGAACCATTGCCTTGTTTATGGATGTGTAGTTGGTAACCGTTGACTTGAACTAACGTACCCGGAGGTGGAAAGTCCTTTTTGGCCTGTGATGAAGCAAACCACTCATAGAGGAAAGCGGCACCTATCAGTAGTAGCATTGTGCAGAAGAGCCTTACTGTGAAGGTGAAAACTCTGAATTTCTTACTTTTTGGAGCGGGGATAGTTGTATGCATGATCTTATGGATTCCTCTCCTACAGCTGTTTTTTTATTTAGTACAATGTATTAAAAAGTATTATAGCACAGTGTATTACTAAAAGAGAAGTTTGGTGTATAATGTTGTCATGCCAAAAATCGTAGATCATGAAGCTCAAAGGAAAATCGTTGCTGATGCAGCAATTCGGGTCATTCAAGTGCACGGATTGGAGCATGCTACAGTTCGGAATATAGCGAAGGAAGCGGGACTATCTGTAGGGTCCATGCGGCATTATTTTGCCACACAGGCGGAATTGTTCACCTTTTGCATGAATCTTTTTGCAGAACGGGTACAAAAAAGGGTGGAGGCGTTACAGATGAGTGGATCTGTATTGCAGGATATGAAGAATCTGCTCTTGCAATTTCTCCCGTTGGACGAAGACAGAATCATGGAAATGGAGGTTTGGTTTACGTTTACAGCCAAATTATTGGTGTATCCGGAATTAAAAAAGTTAAGTGATCAGATGCATCAAGGGATGTATCGGTCTGTTCAGTGGGTAATACAGGAATTGCAGAAGCAAGGTATGACACATCCTGATCTGGATGCCGAGATGGAGATCGAGAAGTTATATGCTCTTGTGGATGGACTCGCCATTCATATGTTAATGCAGCCAGATAGACTTACAGCAAAACGAGTGGAACAAGTGATTGAACAGCATTTGAGCACACTTTGTCCCACTTAATCTTACGTTGTATGAAGAAGGGTTATTTCCTTTTATAAAGGAGTAATCCTTCTTTTTATGCAAATTTGGCAGGTATGCAGGAGATGACGAAGAATTAAGAATGAGAATGTAATGAATACATAGACAAGTAGGTGAACAACAAAATGTTGAATGTATTAGAGCTGACAACAAAAGTAGAAGAAGTCATGGAACGTGTGAATTTTTCGGGTGTTGTATTACTTCAGCAAGCCGGGAAAACCCTTTTGAATATGAAACGTGGTTATGCGAATCGCAGTGAAGAGCTTGCCAATCAGGTGGATACACGCTTCGGAATTGCATCAGGATGTAAAATCTTCACGGCAGTGAGTATATGCCAACTCATAGAAGCGGGCAAGTTATCTGCTGATTCCAAGCTGAACGATGTGTTGGATGTGGATTTTCCACTATGGGACGAAGAAGTCAGCATCCATCAGTTGTTAACCCACACGTCAGGCATTCCGGATTATTTCGATGAAGAAGTGATGGAAGACTTTTCAGAATTATGGAAAGACAGACCCGTCTACGAGATGCGGCGATTAAGTGACTTTCTGCCCATGTTTCAGCATCTGCCGATGAAGTCTGCTCCGGGTGAACGTTTTCACTACAACAATGCGGGTTTCATTGTGCTTGGGCTTATCGTGGAACAGCATTCAGGAAGGTCGTTTACAGATTATGTGGAAGAGCACATTTTCAAACGGTGTGGCATGAAGGACTCGGGTTATTTCTTAACAGATCAGCTTCCGCGCAACACAGCTTTAGGCTATATCGATCATGAAGACGGCTCTTGGAACACCAATATGTTCTCCATTCCTGTCAAAGGTGGATCAGATGGTGGAGCCTATGTTACGGCACCGGATATGATTCGGTTTTGGGATGCTTTGCTGGGTCACCAATTGTTGAATGCAGAGACGACACAGCAGTTATTAACTCCACATGCTCATCAAGAGGATGAAGAGTATTATGGGCAGGGTATCTGGATTGACCGCAAAGAGGAAGACATTTTCAAATTTCATGTCATGGGGTTTGATCCAGGAGTGTCGTTCATGTCTTCCGTTTATCCGGACTATGATCTGCAACTGGTTGTGATCTCTAATCAAGAGTCTGGTCCGTATCCAATAACGATTGCGATCGAAGAAGCTTTGGCATGACGAATAACCCCAGCCTATGGGCTTGTTAATGCCTACATAGGTTGGGGGTTCATTGGTCGGACAGGATAGAAGGACTGCCTGCGTTTATAACATTTTCCATAGCTCAGGGGCGAGTAATCGAGGGAAAACATCCAGCGGAGGTTTCTCTTTCTTTCGTTTGTCATTGGTTAACACAGTAACAAGTTCCAGCTCTGGGACAATGTATACATACTGACCACCAAATCCTCGCGCGTAATAATAATGGAGATTGAGTTGGTTGTCTTCAGTAGCAATATCTTCGGCGGCAGATCTTTCATTCGGATAGACATCTACCCACCAATGCCAGGCATAACTTCCGTGATTTGGTGGACTGACTGTAATGAAAGCCTGTGTAGAGCGGGTGACGAGATCACTTGAAATGAGAGACTGCCCTTTCCACATCCCTTGTTGTAGAAAGAGTTGACCGAATTTCAACAGATCTACGGGTAACATTCTAAGACCAAATCCGCCGGTATGTACACCTTGAGGGTCGCTTTCCCATTCATAATCCTTAATTCCCAGCGGGACAAAAAGATAACGTTCTGCGAACTCGGCTACGTTCATACCTGCATTTTGCATCAGGATGGCGGATAGGATCTGTGATACTCCTGAGTTGTACTCCATATATGTACCCGGTACATGGCTTAGGCGTTGTTCCAATGCAAAATCCACCCAATGATCGGTGCGGGTCATGCGAGGGAATGAATTCTGCCCGCCGAACTCATCCCAGTTGAATCCGGCTGTCATGGTGAGCAGTTGTTCCAGTGTGATCGCTGGTTTGCGCGGATCAGGATCGGATGTCAACTGTGGAAAAAAGATGGAGATTGGGGTTGATGCCTCTGGCAACAAGCCCTTATCCATCGCTATACAGATGAGTGCGGATAGCACACTCTTGGTACATGAATTGATTTTTGCAATATCGGTCGCAGCCTCTTGGTTGCGGTAGTGTTCATACAGGATCTCACCGCGTACGCTAACGAGGCAGCTTCGCAGATTCAGCGGTGGAATGATCTGTTGTAATTTGGATGACAGTGATGAAGGATTCATAGTGTCCTTTCTGTGCGGTTGATTTGTTATGCGATGTTGTGGAAATAGGTGTCCATATCGTAGCATACTCCCGAGGTAGGGCTCAACAAGCGCTACATTATTATGTTACAGCAAGCATGTAAAATACGATTTTCGATGTAAGCGATAAGAAACCCATGCGAATATCGCATAAATCCCCAGCATTGTCTGTCAATCTTATATAATTGTCAGGAGAAGAGTATCAGACATGTATAAGAGAAAGGGGGGCTGTGATGTGGGAAATATATTAGAACAATTATATTACGGTAACCTGAGACCAGAGGAGGTTATTGTTCCTCAAATAGGTTGGTACAAAAGTTGAATAAGTATATTTTTAATATAAAGGTGTGGTGTTGCGTGCTTCAAGAACTATTAAATTATTTCAAAATGAATCCTGAGCTATCGCTGATTTCAACCATTGTGTGTACAGTCATCATATGGCTATACAAAGAATTCAAAGTAATGATCGAAACAGATAACAAAAATAAACTAGCTCAAATTCAGAAGAAGATGGAGTCATACACTAGAGTTGAGGCCGCAATAGCCAGTGTGTTGTCGCAACATAATCATGCAGGCGCAATTCAAAATTTATACGACAAATTTGGAGAATGTAGTTCTTACTTTTCCGAAGATATTCGAGAATTAATTAGAGGGTTTTATTCCCAGCGGGATGTGTCGATCCTTGCAACTATAATGAGTTTCATAAAAGCTGAAATGAAGAAACTTGAAAAACAAAAAAATAAAATAGATTCGCAGGATGTTTCGGGAGATGCTTCTGCCTCCATTCTTCGTTTGTATAAGCCGTTGAAACCCATTTTAATTATTTTTATTATGTTCTTTGTTACGATATGGTTCGTTGTACTTGCGTTGGTAGAAAGCAACGCATGGAATAGAATTTATTTAGGTGTTTCTTTTGTTACAGCTTCACTGGGAGTTATGTTTTTGGCTATAGTTATTTCGGTTTGGGTCGAGGGTGAGTTATACATTAGAGGTAAATTAGACTCATCGCTTAAACTGAGTATGATTTTCTCGCCACTTTTGGTATTGATAGACTGGAAACTATCGGTTTTATCTTTATTTATTCAAATTGTAGCGGGCACAATATTAGCTAAGAGTATGAAAAAAAGACTGGTAATCGTGTAGTAAATAAACGTAAACGCAAGGAGGTTACACCTTTTGTTCAAAATCGGAAATCAAGGATCGTTTGAAACGCTTCCTGATCGTGCCAAGGCAATATATGAGGGAGATACCGGTGCAGTAGAACAATTCATTAAACAGGGGATGAATCTCGAAAAAGAGATTACACTCAGTAAATACATAGCCTTAACGCCACTTGAGCTTGCCTTAATCTGCAATCAACCGCAAGTGGTTAAGTTATTGGTGGAGCATGGAGTTAATCTGAATGTCAAAAATAATCCGGCAATCCTGAAGGCCGTTAGATATTGTGGAGAAGAAATGGTGCGATACCTGTACCAACACGGTGCCAAGTTAAATGGACTTAATCGGGTCAAATCTAGTGCATATGATGAAGCCTACTATGGTAACAAAAAGAATATAACAGTGCTGAATGAACTCGGGTTGGATATTCGAAAATATGGGGGCAAAACGTTACGCAAAGCGGTAGCTGATCACGATATGAAGACAATCCAGTATTTGCTGGATCAAGGAGTAGACGTCAATTACAATGAACCGGATATGGTATATCCTTACAAGGCCACGCCTCTCACGGTAGCTGCACGACTTCATAACATGAAGATGGTTCGATATCTGGTAGACCAAGGAGCAGATGTGACTATTCAGGAGAAGGATGGAGAGCGGGCGTATACGATTGCAGTGAGTCAGAAAAATGAAGAAATGGCCGAATACCTAAAGGGGCTTGAACCTCAAGAGTTTCATGATTTAAGCAACAAACTACATGCATTAAAGTCATATAAATTACCACAGCAACTCATTGATTTTTCAACTGGCGGTACCCGAAGAATGGACTTGCCAGATAATGAATCAGGCATCAGGTATATAGAATTCTTTCATCTGATTGACACCGTGGAGATGAAAATGGGTATACAGAAGCTGCTGCGTATATCCTCGGACGTCGATCAATACTCACATATCCTGATTGTCTGGAATCCGAGCAAAAAAATGATTGGATATGCTGATATTGAACATCAAGAACATGGAACCATAACTACATTTGAAGAATTCATGACAGATCCTGTTTCAGCTATAGAGAGTTTCTTGAACTAAATCCTGAACTTAATGGACTGTTCACGAAATTTCTATTAACCTCTTTCCTATTAACATATGGAAGAGGTTTTTTACCATTGTGAATATGCTAATAATTATCAATTTAAAATCTGAAACATTGCCTTAATGTAGTCTCAATAATGAAACGTTTCGAATTTATATGTATAAATGATCCACACTAAATTCAATTTTTGTAAGCGTTTTATTTTCTTGTTTACGTAAATGGGAAATTTATGATAACATATACCCGAAACGTTTCGAATCCATTTGAAGGGAGAAAATTATGAAAAAAGCAAGAAAGTTCAGCTTCATCTTAACTTTTTGTCTGTTAGCTAATCTAGCTTTAACTCCTATGGCTTCAGCAGGTAACTCAAGCAATTTAATTGGATTTCGAGCAGAATTGAAAGCGATTGCATATAAAACCTATACGTTTTTTGAGGACTATACGGATCAGAACACGGGCTTGACTTACGATGAAGTGCGACATACTGAAAACGGGATAGAAGAAGCTAAACGTACCTCGCCCACAAACATCGCAATGTATATGATGAGTACCGTTTCAGCGCAACAATTGGGCATTATTTCAAAGAAAGAAGCTGTACATCGCCTGCAAATGACTATACATTCCCTCGAAAAGTTAGAAAAGTGGAACGGCCTATTTTATAACTGGTATAACACGGATGACGGTTCAGTGAAGAAAGATTGGGGACAATTTATTTCCCAAGTCGATAATGGCTGGTTATCCGCTGGTTTAATTGTTGTTGGGCAAGCCTATGAAGAACTTCATGGGGAAACAAGCAAGTTGGTTGAAAATATGAATTATACTCCGCTATATGATCCTGAAGTAGGCCAATTCCGCGGAGGTTATGATGTGGCTAAAGGCGCGCTGACGGACCACCATTACGGAATGTTTTACACGGAACCACGTGTAGGCAGCTATATTGCTATTGGGAAAGGTGACGTTCCTCAAGATCATTGGTGGAAGATGTATCGCACATTACCTCAAGAATGGGATTGGCAAGCTCAGATTCCTCAAGGCAAATCCGTTAAGTACGATGGAGTGGATGTGTTTGAAGGAAGTTATGTATACAAGGACAAAAATTTTGTGCCAAGCTGGGGAGGCAGTATGTTTGAAGCTCTTATGCCCGGTATGGTCATAAAGGAAAAAGACCTGGGTACTCAAGCTTTGGGATTGAACAACCAGCGTCATGTCGAATTGCAGATCGAATATGCCAAAGAAAAAGGGTATGCCGCATGGGGCTTTTCACCTTCTGCAACTCCGACAGGTTACAGTGAGTTTGCAGCAACGCCGTTAGGTACCTCGGGTTACAAAGATGGAGCAACGGTAACAGCACATGCATCATTCCTGGCCCTGGATTATGCCCCTGAAGCTGTTCGAAAGAACATTAAAGCTTTAAAGAACTTCAAAATGTTTGGCAAATATGGGTTCTATGACTCAGTCAATGTTGAAACGGGAGAACTTACAAAAGCTTATCTGGCACTGGATCAAGGAATGACTATGGTATCGATCGCTAACTATCTTCAAGATGGCGTTATCCGCGATTATTTTCACAGTGATGTGATAGGGCAGACACCAGAAGAATTATTGAAAAAAGAAGTTTTTTCCATTCAATAAAGGGTTGCTTTAGATTAGAGCAAGTTCACTAACGAATGGGACCAAGATAAAAAGATGGGCGGAACGAAGCAGGATATCAGCATGCTTCGTTCCGTTTTTGCGTTTACCATTGATAATAAAGTCGCAGATCGATTAGATTATGGAATTTATCCGGAAAAAGAAAAGGCATTTACAATGGCGATTTTAAGACTTACGTTGTGGGGCATAAGCGCAAAGAAAGACGCGTACGCCTTCAGTGATGATACGTTTAGTTTGCTCCTCCTCTAATGTCCCGATTTTTCCCGGTTGATTAAATACCAATAAAAACGTTAATGCAGCGAAGTGCTTTGCAGCCATTTTAGGATCAATCACATCGAGCAGTCCGTTTTGTCCAAATTCTGTAAACCTCCTGATAATCCCCTCTTCAGTTGCGTTATCCAGCCTTTCAAAAAACGAGTCTGGCAGGTTGGCAGCTTCCACCATAACCAGACGGATCAAAGCCTTGTAATCGGACGAACCGTTTGCAGAAGCTATGATTTGTTCACAAAATAAGATGAGTGCCTGCTCAAGATCTTCGAATTTCAAGAGGTGGTCTGAAATCCCTTGCTCAATCATGACGAGAACCGCCGAACTGGATTCTCCCACAACGGCAAGCAGTAGGTTCTGTTTGTCCCCATAATAATCATAAACTGTCCGTTTGGAAACTCCCGCTTTAGTTGCGACCGCATCGACGCTGGAACGATCAAACCCGTCTGAAAGAAACAGCTCTCGTGCCGCCGCAATAATTTTAGCTCGTTTGTCTGAAGAGCCTTTGCGTATTTTCTTGTTTTCCGTATTATCCATTCTTACGTTTTCCCCCTTATATGTATATTTCAGAAATGGATTAGAGTCCTGCTTTACAAACTACACTGTACGGTGTAGTGTAACAAATGTAGCGTATCAAATCAATGATCAAGGAGGTTTTTATCCATGAATACCATATCGTCTGTAGTTGATGTTCTCATTGTCGGGGCCGGACCCACAGGGCTTACACTTGCCTGCGACCTTGCCCGTCGAAACGTCAACCATCGTATTATTGAACGAAGCACAGCGTATAACGTTGCATCACGCGCCAAAGGAATCCAGCCTCGCTCGCTTGAAGTCATCGATGATTTGGAAGCCGTTCACTACATTGTTGATACAGGTGTTGTGGACTTGCCTGTTCGTTATTATACCGCAGATGGCAGAAGTGTGGACAAGCCGACTATTACCGTTGCAACCAGCGCCGAACTTGAGACACCCTATCGTGATCCGGTCTGGATTGCTCAATTTGATGTGGAAAAAGCGTTGCGCGACCGATATGCAGTGCTTGGCGGTCAAGTTGAGTTGGGCATGGAAGCTGTAGGGCTTGTTCAGGATGTGGATGGTGTATCGGTAACGTTGAATACAGCACAAGGAGAAGAGCAAATTCGTGCTCGTTATGTAGTCGGCGCTGACGGGGGCAAAAGCAATATCCGCAAATTTATACACTTACCGTTGGTTGGGGAAACACATGATCATGAGCGATGGTATCTTGGCGATGTACGATTGGAAGGGTTAGATCGTGACCATATCCATATCTGGACTTCTTCGGAGGGGATGATCGGGGTGACGCCGCTACCAAAATCCGATATTTGGCAACTGCAGGCTACAATTCCGGCAGACATTGATGAACCAGAGCAACCGTCGCTAGAGGTGTATCAAGCCATGTTTGACCGTCGCGCCGGGTCCGGACGTGTTCGGCTTACGGATGCTTCTTGGTTGTCCATCTACCGGGTCAACGTTCGTATGGTTGAATGTTACCGAAACAACCGGGTCTTTCTTGCCGGTGATGCTGCTCATGTTCATTCGCCGGCCGGTGGTCAAGGCATGAATACGGGAATACAGGACGCATACAACCTCGGCTGGAAGCTGGCGGCTGTCATACACGGAGCAGACACCGCCTTACTCGACACCTACGATGAGGAGCGCCGCCCAGTGGCTCAGGCCGTGCTCAAAGACAGCACTAAGAAGATGGGAGGCGTTATAAGAACGGCGACTGAAGGCGGAGGGTTATCCCAATCCTTGAGCACCATATCCGACGATCTGACGAGCGGGCTTCTCATTTCCTATCGTTCAAGTTCGCTTACCCATCCGTCTGCTCGAACAAATGCTACCCGTTTACTTCCTGGAGATCGTGCTCCTAATGCTACTGGACTACAAGGCACCGGGTTTGCAGGAAGTGTCTTTGACCTCTTGCGCGGCCCACACTGGACGCTTTTGGCTTTTGCAAACAACATTGATCCTTCTCTGAAGAACTTCACCAACGATGCACTCCATTTGCATTATATCCTTCCATCTAAGGTGGAGGGGGCGGAAGGCATAATAGACACTGCAGGGAATGCATATCGAGTTTACGATGTCGCAAGTAAAGAACTTGTATTGATTCGTCCCGACGGTTACATCGCCCTGCGCACCTCCATTGATGATACCGCATCGATCCTGAATTACTTGAATTTGTGTGGCTTATCATAGGATCGAGCGACCCAAGGTTCTGCCCGAGTCACGTCGTCTTATTGAAAATAGAGTGTAAGAAATTCTATTCATGCACAAAAAGGGTCCTGCCATTTTCATAACAGGACCCTTTTTGTGTAACCTAGAAATCCCTCAAACGATCAAATACCTCATATAATTCCTCGTGATTAACCTTAACCGAATCATCTTGACGCAGTTCCAAATTCTGTTGTAGCTGTTCCAGCAGCGCCGTCAGAACAACATAAATCTCTTCCCGCTCAACAGTTTCAATAAAGCCGGTCTTGGCATCCATCTTGTTGAAGGTCTGTGTATAGTTCTCAACCATGGAGACGAGTTGTTTGTGCAAAGCCTCCTGATTATTAAAATCTAAATCTTGACTTAAGTGACGGATTTCCTTCGAGCACTGCTTGTACAATTGAGCTGCTTTTTTGGCGTGAGCTGCCTTGATGTGGTCCCGTCCATCCCAATCCCGAAATGGATTGTTCAGGTTCTCCGCAAGCCATTCCGGTTTGCGTGCTTTGGTGATCTCTATATCAAGTCCGGCAGCAGCAGATTTTTTATATCTTGTTTTGATCGATTTGGCTGCATCGGCAGGCAGGCTGGTTAGCCACAGCGTAGCCAATTTTGGAAGTTGCTCTGGATCAGGGAATTGTTCACCTTTGAAGCCGAACAGGTCGTATGTAGTGAAGGTTTGCAAATTTGCCAAATGCTGAATCGATTCTAAATGGGATACATTTCCGGGTTTACCCCACAATCGCAACTCTGAAAGCTCAGGATAATACTGCACAAGTGGCTCCAGATTGAGCTCCGTGATATCTCTGATATACAGACCTTCAAGCCGTGAGATGCCCGTAACCTGTGGCAGGCCCGATGGAACATTGAGAGTGATGCATTTACCGTCTTCATAAGCCACGATACGCAGATCAGGAGATAACTCTCCTGTGAAATTCAGACTTTTCATCTTTGTGTTCAAAATTAACTCCTTCAACCCGCTGACATCCACAATAAGTTTGGTCAGGTGACTGCTGCTGATATCGAGTATCGTTTGACCATGATGTATGATATGAAGTTCATTAATGAACGGGTTGTCCTCTATAAATGGAAAGATCGATTCCGTATATCCATCCATTTCAATATGTGTCAGGCAAGGTAGCTTTGCGAGTTCGGCTACATCTTCCGCAGATGTAGGGCTGAAATCGCGGAGTGTACTCGTACTGCGCCGCATTACACGATCGCCAACCATCACTTCTTTGTCATCATCCGCAGCTTGTTTGAACTGCGCTCTTCGGATCGCATCGATACCTTCCCATTCACGCTGGAGATAGAGACTTTCTCCGATCGGCCAGCCTCCACCATACGTATTTGTTTCCTCGGTGTAGAGAGGAGGGATATTGCCTGCAAGCACATACTGTGAAGGAACATTAGCACTCACGAAACTATGGACAAGTCGTTCATTCCAAAAATAGAAATTACAGATCAACGGTTTCATCTGATGAAGCTGCATCTCATTAGGCAGTTGATCACCGGTCCAATCCAACTGAAGGACGGAGGCGAGCGTGTCGGAAGTTTTACCCTCCGTTTCTTTCAGTCCAATCGCCTGGCAGGCTGTATATTGTTGTAATTTTTCGACGTACACGCAGTACACATCTCCAACATTGGGGATCATGTTACGCTCCTTTCGTTCTGCACCAATCGATGTAAGCTACTTGTAAACCAAGTATTTTGCAGAACTAATAATAGATGAATTATATCAAAGTCATTCAGAGACTACCATTTCGGGATAGGGGCGAACAGGCTTGAATACTTTTATAAAAAGGAACGATGTTTATGGATACAAGTATGAGCCGTAACAAAAAACTGGGTGAGTTCTTGAAATCACGGAGAAGCCGCATTCAACCGGAACAGGTTGGATTGTCAGGATCTTATGGACAGCGAAGAACACCTGGTCTACGGCGGGAAGAAGTAGCGGTATTGACTGGTGTAAGTGCAATGTACTACACGTGTCTAATTCGTTTATACATGATTCTAAGATACCTAAAGTTCAGGATTAAAAACAATATATAACATCTGTCAACGGTATTATCTTTCTATTCTCCGGCATACAGTACAACAATGAGATGTATGCCCAAGGAGGAGAATTGATCGTATGATGAATCCGATTTTACAAGCCCCGAATGTTCCGCTGGCAGCCGATTCCAATGCGGTTGTCAATTATCAGAGGGATTCACGCAACTATGTAACCCAGTTGTTTGGAGAACAGCTGCCGACCATTGCGAATGGTTTCTTCAACGTGTACTTAAGCAAAGGAATTATTGTGCAGCCGCACTGGCACACCAATGTCACGGAGATGGTTGTGGTCATCACCGGTGAAATTACAGCGTCAGTCTTCAATCCGTTTACGCGTGAACGATTGACATATCGTCTGAAACCAGGGCAGGTCGTGGTATTTCCGAAAGGCTGGTTTCACTGGTTTGTCGCTGAGACAGATGATGTATATGTATTAACTATCTTTGATCAACCAACGCCTGATATTGTGTTTGGAGCGGATTTCTTGGCAGCTACACCGCCGGAGGTGGCTCACCGCGCGTACTGTTTGGATGAAGAGGCGTATGCCAGAGCCGTTGCGTCCATTAAAAATGATGCGATTCTGGGCCCTCCAATAGGATGTGATACGCAGGTCTCTGATCAATCGACTTCTCCTTCCAAGACGTCTGTGTCACCATCCAGTAAGCTGAAGTCTTAATTCAAAATCCTTATTCATTATCAAAGTACAGAGCCTGTAACTGGAGAATAACAGTTGCAGGTTTTTTGATGTGTCGATGTAATAATCGCACGATAAAAATTCAAAATGCCTGAGTCAGTGTGTTACGTTCTCTGTTAGTATAGTATGAACATCCAACAAAAACGGAGGACTCATGAATGAACATGTCAGAACTGAAAACGCTTGAAATTGCAATGAGTTATGCACCTATTTTGATGTTTGACAGAGCCGAACCCTTTTATCCTGATTTTGTTGGCATTTCTGTGTTGCATCAATCTGGGCCTTCACCATCGTTCAGAAGGGACATTAAGTTTCCGACCGAGGCAGTACAATATGTAATTGAATATGCAATCTGGTGGGATTATGAGATTGGACATTTGTATGAAATGGAGCATGTATGGGTTTATGTGGGTCATGATGGAGAGGTAGTAGACTGTGAAGCCAGCTTTCATGGGAAGGTGCTACGCGGATTGTTGAAGGAACGGGTCAATGTGGTTGGACATCATGTATGTCTGTACTCGCAGCCAGGCAAACATGCTTTCTCACCACTTCCAGTTGTATTTGAGTTATTGCCAAACCTGTATAGTGCAGCAGGTGCCGAAGCTGGATGTGATGGGCTACTTGTGAATGAGTTGTTTCAAGGTTATTTTGAAACGAATGAACAGATCGATGCTCAGGTGGAGCGTTATCTGCAGACCAAAGCGTTTGTACCTACCATGGAGTTCGAAGAATATTTACTAAAACCGGAGATGTTCATGACGTGGGATAACCTGTTTGATATTATTCCGCATAGGATTAAGGACCGCTTAATAGAACTGGAGCAGCTATTTAACACATAAGTAATTAGGTTTTAACGGGTATTATGTTAATTTAAAGTGTTTTTTTCGCTTCAAAACCAAACTTTGTTGATTCGGGTTTGGTTTTTTTTATGGGATAATGGACTCAGTATGGCTAAACATTTATTAGACTTAAGTCTTGAAATGTGGAGTGTGTATAGCAAAATACATAATTTTTTTTGCATGAAAATGATATGTGTTAGACGTAAGAACTATACAACTTCTTATGTAAATATAAGAAGACCATGTCACATGAAAATTGGTATGGAGAATGTATGTGTAAGTCAATGCAGAATGTAGATTATACGTATATATGTAAGTGGGAAAAACAATTTAATAGGTAAAAAGTATAAATTATATTAAAAAGAAGATTCTTTATATCTGAAATAAAAATTCATAATAGTGCAAATTTATAGAAATGAAAATCTTCTATTCAGTTTTAATATATTTATGTCGAAATAGATCGTAAGTTGTCTGGAGCGCGACCTAGAGAAGGGTTTACCAAGCGTTATATACATAACTGGACACTACGATGCCTAGGAGGAGATTACATGAAGTGGTTTGGAAATTTGAAAACAGCAACAAAGATTATCTCAGCGTTTTTAATTGTGTCGATAATCCTAGCGGGGCTTGGCGTCTACTCTGTAGTAACATTGAGAAGTACGAATGAACGAATGCAAGAGATGTATAACAACAATCTGATCTCTGTAAAAGAATTATCCTCAGCTCAGATTGATTATCAAAGAATGCGTGTGAACGTGCGTGATTTGAGCTTCGAAACCGTTGAAACTGAAAAAACTCGGATCACGGAAAACATTGCTTCGATCCGTCAGAGTGTGAATGATCGCCTGACCATCTATCGTCCGCTTGCAACAACCCCTGAAGAAATAGAATTACTCCGGAATTTTGATGCAGAATATCCAGGATATTTAACAATGTTTGAACGAGCAACTAATCTGGCTGTCGCAGATGATCAAAGTGCCTTTAATACCTACCTTAAATCTGAGCTTAAACCACAAGGGGACAAGATTGTTGAGCTGCTTACCAATTTGATCGACCTTAATGAAAGTTTGGCTGAACAGGCGAATATACAATCTCAGGCTGCCTATTCACAAGCATTTAAAGTAACGATAATTCTTGTAGTTCTTTCCGTACTCTTCAGTATCCTCATTGGATATATCATCTCTCGCTCCATTTCAAAGCCACTAATGGCCATGCTGGGTCTAGCTACGGAAGTTGCCAACGGAAATTTGACCCTTAAATCAGACATCTCGAGCAAAGACGAAGTGGGTCAACTGGCTGTGGCACTGAATCAGATGGTTGATAATCTGAAAGAGTTAATCAACAATATCGTGTTGAACTCCCAAAGTGTTGCCGCTTCTTCGGAACAGATCTCAGCCAGCACACAGGAAATTGCAAGTACCAGCACGAGCCAATCCAGCGAGGCAGGAAACATCTCCGAATTGTTCAAGGAGCTTTCACTTGCCATTAACTCCGTCGCTGCAAGTGCGGAAGAAGCGGCTGAACTGTCCAACGATACGGTGAAGACTGCCCGTGAAGGTGGACTTGTTGTACAGACTTCATTGGAAGGTATGCAAGCCGTTAATACAAAAATGACCAAGCTTGAAGATGATTCTCGTAAAATCGGTGACATCATTGAAGTGATTGACGATATCGCTGAGCAGACCAATCTGTTGGCGCTGAATGCCGCGATTGAAGCGGCACGTGCGGGAGAACAAGGACGAGGATTCGCCGTAGTAGCAGATGAAGTCCGGAAACTTGCAGAACGAAGTGGTGAGGCAACCAAAGAAATTACAGCCATCATCAAAGCAATGCAGGAAAATACGAGACAAAGTGTGCAAGCCGTAGCAGCAAGTGTTGAGCAGTCTTCCATGACTGGCCAGGCGTTTGATCAGATCATTGATATGGTCAATAACTCTTCACAGAAAGTAAACGAAATTGCTGCTGCATGTGAAGAAGAAGCAGCCCAAGCCGCAGAGGTGATGAGCTCTGTTGAATCCATCTCGGCTTCCAGTGAGGAATCCGCGGCTGCATCGGAAGAGACGGCGGCAACCTGCCAGTCTCTGGCAAATCTTGCTGAAGAGCTGGCGAATTCAGCGTCTGCCTTCAAAACCCAATAAACCAATTGAATTGAGGGTGAATCGATGTCTTCACTTCAGAAGGAACAATATATTGAACTGTCTGTAGGTGCAGAGACCTGCGCCATTCGAATCGAAGAAATTCACGAAATCATTAAAATGCTCAGCATCACAGATATCCCATTCAGCCGCCCAGAGATCAAAGGGGTAGTTAATCTGCGTGGCAAGGTTGTATGTGTAATGAGTCTGCGGAACCTGCTGGGTATGCCGGATGAACCGGACACCAGAGCGACTCGTATTATCGTAGTTCGACATCAGGAAGAATATATTGGCTTGATCGTGGATCGAGTAAACAAGGTAACCACATATTCGGAAATACATCCGCCAACCGGCGGATATGGTCGTAACCGTGAAGGTTTATTCCATGGTGTCGGTCAACAGGAAGACAAGCTTGTGGGCATTTTGAAACTGGACGAAATATTGGGCGGTTAGGGAGGTATATACGAATGATGGATTTGTCTGCCTACCGTGACATCTTTATCGAAGAACTGAATGATCAATTGGAACGTATGGATCAGTCTTTATTGGCATTGGAGCTTTCGCCTTCTGTAGAACTGGTTCAGACGCTGTTTCGGGCAGCCCATACCATCAAGGGATCGGCATCCACAATGGATTTTCGTGAATTAAGCGACCTCACGCATGAAGTGGAGTATGCTCTTGAATGGGTCCGGGAGAAGAAACCAGAGATGACTTCGGAGCTAATTGATACGTTATTCCGCTCTTTGGACGCCATGAAGGTGCTTCGTGATCAGTACATCCGTGGGGAAGCCTATGGAGACTTTCGAGCGGTAGTTCGAGAAATAAAAGATCTAATTCAAACCCCGGCAATCGTCGGAAAACTTGTAACACCTCAATTGCAACCAGCGGAATCGATTGTGGCACAGGTAGCTATTGTGTCAGGCAAGCAACTATTGTCCATTCATATTGTGCTAGAGCAGAAGTGTATGATGAAAGCGGCCAGATATCATATTTTACGACAACGCATTGAGGACATATGTGGTACGGTTGTTGCAACTTCTCTCATGGAGAGCCAACCGGGCGCGCAGAATGAAGATGATCATTATGGTCAGTTCATCATCATCGTAGCAACGTCGAAGGACCCACAGCAGCTTAAGACAGAGCTGTCTTCAGACTCGGATATTCATATGCTGGAGATTGAACCATATCTGCTGGAATCCAATGAGGTTGCAGCGACTTCTGCACCACTTGAATTAATCTCTGAAACAGAGCAAACGAAACCAAGCGTGACTACCCCAGCTACAACGGGTCCGGAAGAGAAAGTGAAAACGGCTCAACCTACGGTTCGCGTGAGTGTTGAACGTCTGGATCATTTGATGAATTTGGTTGGAGAGCTTTTAATCGATCAGACATCCCTCGCAGATCTTAGTGGATCGGGTGCACGTAAGGAACCTTCCTCACTCATCCAGAGTATAAGTGGTGTATCTGATCATATGGGCAGGGTGATCAAAGAGCTTCAAGAAGGTGTCATGAAGACACGGATGTTACCCATTGATCAACTACTTAGTCGCTTCCCGAGATTGGTTCGTGACCTATCGCAGAAGCTGGGTAAGGATCTGGAACTGGTTATTCAAGGTGGAGAGACTGAGCTTGACCGGATGATTATTGAAGAATTGAGTGACCCGCTGATCCATCTCATCCGCAACAGTGCAGATCATGGCATTGAAAGTGCAGAGGTTCGGGCGGGGCACGGTAAGCCGTCCAAAGGACGTATTACATTAACTTCGTTTCATGAAGAAAATCATGTTGTCATTCGTTATTCAGATGATGGTAAAGGTATCGATGGTGAGAAGATCAAAACTTCCGCCTGGGGCAAAGGTATCATTAGTGAGGAACAGGCTGCACGACTAACAACACAGGAAGCTGTACATCTCATATTTGAGCCTGGTTTCTCCACAGCTTCTTCTGTCAGTGAAGTATCGGGGCGGGGCGTTGGAATGGACATCGTGCGTAGCCAGATCGGGCGGCTCAACGGTATCATTGATATTGATACGGAGGTTGGTGTTGGCACCACGTTTACGATTCGTCTACCACTCACATTGGCGATTATTAAAGGTCTGTTAGTTAAAGTATCGGGCCGTGTGCTGATCTTGCCGATGTATAATGTTGCTGAGATTGTTCGAATTTCACCTGAAGATATTCAGATGATTCAGGGGCAACAAGCGATCCTGAATCATGGACGAATTGTACCTTTTCACCGACTGTGCGACAGGCTCAACTATCCACGAACAGACCGCAAATCCAAGACCATTCCACTGGTGATCGTGCGTTCCGTTGACAAAATTGCAGCATACGCAGTAGATGAGATTATAGGAAATCAGGAAGTCGTTATTAAGACGCTAGGTACGTATCTGGGAGCGATGAACCATCTATCTGGAGCAACGATCCTTGGTAATGGTAAGGTTGCCCTTATATTGGACGCGTCCTATCTGGTGAGTCTTTAATCGTTAGATAAACAATCAACATTATGCAGGCCAAAGAGCCTCATCATCCATAACTGGACGGTGGGGCTCTTTGTTGTACCTTTTGACATTGAGGACACTCAGGCATTGAAAATGAGATCCATGAACCGGTTGGCTGCCAGAGAGATTGGCATATTGCGTTTGGTCATAATCCCCACGTGGGAAGGGGGGAGCGGAACATCAAGCTGAATTTCGAAGAGAGAACCTTCCTCCAGCTCTTT
The DNA here is from genome assembly GCF_038004645.1 of Paenibacillus sp. FSL M8-0212. NCBI lineage: Bacteria > Bacillati > Bacillota > Bacilli > Caryophanales > Paenibacillaceae > Paenibacillus > Paenibacillus sp. FSL M8-0212. Next base: position 5,269,776 of record NZ_JBBORP010000001.1, read on the forward strand.
GGAGATGAACTCACGTGTGACATAGGAAATCCCCAGTCCTCGACGCGCAAACTCAATCAACAGATCAACGCTACCAACCTCAATCTCAGGTTTCAACGTGTAATTATAGCTGTTAAACAACTCGGTTATAGCCATCCGAACCCGGCTGTTCCGGGAGAAGAGGATCAGTTGATGCTCCAGAAGCATCTCAAGTGTCATGACTTTACCCTTCAACTGAGCATAACGTTCTCCAGCTACAAAACAGTCCTTCAACTGAATGCTTTCTCTGACTTCGAGCTGTGGATCAACAATGGGCATCCGAACAACACCAAGATCGATCTTGCCTTCTTTCAGAAAGGTGATGACTTCCGGCGTAGTTCCATGACTCAGATGTAGCTTGATGTTAGGGTACAAGGTGTGGAATTCCTCTAGAAACGCCAGCATGTAATGCTTGAACAGGGAGTCACTGCCACCAATCCGGAGTTCACCATTGTCGAGATTCTTCAGTGCGGCCATTTTTTCTTCCGCAAGTGAGATCAGAATCTGGGATTGTTCAATATAGGAGTACAGACTGGCACCTTCCTGTGTCAGCGCTACACCCTTGGAATTTCGATAAAACAAGGTAAGACCAAAGCTCTCTTCCAATTGCTTAATGGCATGACTGACGCTGGGTTGAGTGATATACAGTGCTTTCGCAGCCTGTGTCAAACTTCCCGTTTTGGCGGCCCAATAAAAGACTTTATATAGTTCGTAATTTGTTGTCATAGATGTGGTCTATAGCTCCTGTGAAATATATTAATTACTTGTATAGCTATAAAACGTATTATAGTGTAACTACAACAAAGAAACCAGAGTTACTTGGAAGGAGAACGGTGAGATGGAACCAACTACCATTGTTTTATTTGGTGCTACTGGCGATTTAGCCAAAAGAAAAATATATCCTGCCTTATATAACTTATATCTTGAGCAGAAGCTTCCTGAAACCTTCTCATTGATTGGTTTGGGGCGTAGAGAGTGGTCTGATGAATTCTTTCAGGCTCAAGTGGAAAAATCATTAAATGAATTTTCCAGACGCCAGGCTGATCCTGAAGTTGTGAAGTCATTTGTGAAAGCTTTTCGCTACAGTGTATTGAATATAAGCCATAAGGAAGATTATATAAAGCTGTTGGGATTAGTTGAACAAAGAGAAGCTGAGCTTGGCATTCCGTCCAATCGCTTGTTTTATCTCTCGGTTGGTCCGGAATTTTTCGAACCGATTGCCGAGAATATTCAAGAAAGTGGGCTGGGTTCCACAGAGGGCTGGAAACGCCTCGTCATCGAGAAGCCATTTGGTCACGATCTACAATCCGCCCGAGACCTTAATCGAAAATTAAGCGAATCGTTCACGGAGGAAGAGATTTATCGGATTGACCACTATTTGGGCAAACCGATGGTACAGCGCCTGGAGACGTTGCATCAGAGTAACCCAATCATGAAGGCGTTATGGAACAACCGTTACATCTCCAATGTGCAAATTACGGCGAATGAGACTGTAGGTGTCGAAGAACGTGCATCCTATTATGATCATGTTGGTGCAGTGCGAGACATGTTCCAGAATCATATGTTGCAATTGCTCATGATGATGGCGATCCAGCTTCCGTATAACAGTACTTCCGAAAAAGTTGGATTGAAGAAAAAGCACATTATGGAATCGATCCAGCCGTTACAAAAACAAACTGTGGGCGCAAACATCATCCGTGGACAGTATGCAGCAGGTAACATTCAAGGTAAACCGGTAAATGCTTATACTGCTGAACCGGGTGTAGCCGAGAATACGATGAATGACACATTCATTGCTGCCAAATTGCAAATTGATGATTTCTTCTGGCGTGGTGTTCCGTTTTACATTCGCACGGGTAAAAGAATGAAGGAGAAATCAACACGTATCGTGATTGAATTCAAAGAACCTTCTGGACAGACAAATGTGCTGAAAAACAAGGGTTCCAAACCAAACCTTCTCGTCATTGAGATGAGTCCGGATCAGAGCATGACATTGCAACTGAATGCAAGTGATCCTGAGAATAAAGGTGAATTCAAACCGGTTCATATTGATCTTTCTCCGGACAAAGGTGACCTTGCGGAAGCTTACGAGAATCTGATTCGTGATGCTTTGCTGGGTGATCCAACATTCTTTGCCCACTGGGATGAAGTAGAATTGTCATGGGCATGGGTGCAGCCAATTCTGGATGCATTCCAGGAAAATCTCTTGCCACTTCATCTGTATCCTGCGGGTAGTTATGGACCGGCTGAATCAGATGTCATGCTTGAAGAAGATGGTCACCACTGGTGGTTTGATGAGCCGGCGGATCAGGAGTCTGTAGTTACAAATAGCATACCCTTGGCGGTTAATGCAAATCTCTAAACCAAAATAAAAAATATATCTGGAGGTAATTTAATCATGAAATTTTTTATCGATACAGCTAACGTGGAAGATATCCAAAAAGCATACAAAATCGGCGTATTGTCTGGCGTAACAACAAACCCATCTTTGGTAGCCAAAGAAGGCGTAAAATTCGAAGATCGTATTGAAGAAATCTTGCGTTTGGTACCTGAAGTGGAGTCCGTTTCTGCGGAAGTGACACCAGATGCCCTTACTGCTGAAGAAATGATCGCGCAAGCAGAAGAATTGATCAAAATTAACAACAGTGACAAAAACATTACGATCAAATTGCCAATGACACTTGCAGGACTTGAAGCTTGCCGTTACTTGACCAAAAAAGGCGTGAAAACCAACGTAACGTTGATCTTCACTGTGAACCAGGCGCTTCTGGCTGCTCGTGCTGGTGCGACATATGTATCTCCATTCCTGGGACGTCTTGATGATATCTCCGAAGATGGCGTACAATTGGTTACCAAAATTGCTGAATTGTTCCGTACACATAACCTGGATGCACAGATTATTGCGGCTTCTGTAAGACATCCGGATCACGTTACACGTGTAGCGATGGCTGGAGCACATATTGCTACTGTTCCATTCTCCGTCATTGAACAGATCTCCAAACACCCGCTGACAGATCAAGGTATGGACAAATTTGCAGCGGACTGGAAAAAAACAGTACAATAATCACTGAACATATATTCGTTTCAACTTACAATAAAACTATATAAATCATGGAGCATTGGGAGGACATAATGAGTAAACAACAGATTGGTGTTATTGGATTGGCAGTAATGGGTAAAAACCTGGCTTTGAATATTGAAAGCAAAGGTTTCTCGGTATCGGTATTTAACCGTTCCCCGGAGAAAACGAACGATCTTCTGAAAGAAGCAGAAGGTAAAAACCTGACAGGTGCGTTCACTATTGAAGAATTCGTGGAATCCCTGGAATCTCCGCGTAAAATTCTGATCATGGTGCAAGCAGGTAAAGCAACAGATGCAACGATTGAGCAACTGCTTCCTCATCTGGATCAAGGCGACATTATTATTGATGGAGGTAATGCTTACTTCCCTGACACACAACGTCGCAGTAAAGAACTGGAAGAAAAAGGTTTCCGCTTCATCGGAGCAGGTGTATCCGGTGGTGAAGAAGGCGCCCTGAAAGGCCCGGCAATCATGCCAGGCGGTCAGGAAAGTGCTTATCAGTTGGTTGAACCGATCCTGACAGCGATCTCCGCTAAAGTTGGCGATGACGCTTGTAGCACATACATCGGACCAGACGGTGCTGGACACTATGTGAAAATGGTGCATAACGGTATCGAGTATGGAGATATGCAGTTGATTGGTGAAGCTTATCACTTGCTCAAATCTGTATTGAATGTTTCCGTTGAAGAGTTGCATGAGATCTTCACCGAGTGGAATCAAGGGGAGCTGGACAGCTACCTGATTGAAATCACTGCAGATATCTTCTCCAAATACGATCCAGAAACAGGAAAACCAATGGTTGACGTTATTCTGGATGCGGCTGGACAAAAAGGAACAGGTAAATGGACAAGCCAAAGCGCGCTGGATCTCGGCGTACCATTGTCCATGATTACAGAATCCGTATTCTCCCGTTTCCTGTCTGCCATGAAGGACGAGCGTGTAGCAGCTAGCAAAATCCTAAGTGGACCAGCAACTGAAGCATTCTCTGGCGACAAAAAAGCGTTCATCGAGAACGTGCGTAAAGCGCTGTTTGCAAGTAAAATCGTATCCTATGCACAAGGATTTGCACAAATGCGTGCAGCTTCCGATGAATACGGCTGGGATCTGAAATACGGTAACATTGCCATGATCTTCCGTGGCGGCTGTATCATCCGTTCGCAATTCCTGCAAAACATCAAAGAAGCTTATGATAAGGATGCAGCTCTGAAAAACTTGCTCTTGGATCCTTACTTCCAAAACATCGTTGAGTCATATCAAGGTGCATGGCGTGAAGTTATAGCGGCTGCTGTAAAACAAGGTATTCCGGTACCTGGCTTCTCCAGCGCTCTTTCTTACTACGACAGCTACCGTACAGAGCGTTTGCCAGCAAACTTGCTGCAAGCACAACGTGACTACTTCGGCGCTCACACATTCAAACGTGTGGACAAAGAAGGTTCATTCCACTTCCAGTGGATGGACACTAACGAGTAATATCAGTTCCAAATATATAGCATTCTTGCAGTTATTCATGAATCCAACTTCATGGTACCTGCAAGGGTGCTTTTTCTCGTTAACGGTTCGAATTTGAATATCATCAAATTGTAATAAAATGTACGAATCTGGGTTTGGCAAACAGATGATCTGACTCTTCAACTACGTTATACTTGTTCAGACGGAACTACATCCGTGATGAAAATTCGGAATACAACTTATTGACGTGGAGGTTAGACCGGGCATGTTTGTATTAGCAGGTATATTGTTTTTGGTCGTATACGGTTTATTAGTGTTCTACATAGGCTGGAGTGGTTGGAGTTGGATGAAACCAGTCGTGTCCGCCAGATTTCGATGGTTTTATATTATAGCGCTTGTATTCCTTGCTGTTTCCTTCATTTTGGCACGTGTGTTTGGAAGTATCTCGTTTCTCAGTATCATCGGTTCTTACTGGCTGGCGATCTTCTCGTTGTTATTGCTAATCCTGCCAGTCGTTCACCTGACGATGTGGTTGCTGAGATTAACCCGTATTCCGAGACATCACACTCAGAAATGGGCAGGATTCGTTACGCTGGTGCTGTTGGTGTCCACAATGGGTTATGGAATTTTCAACGCCTATAGCCCGGTAGTGAGAACGTATAACATTCAGATTGATAAAAAAGTAGAAGGTGTGGACAAGCTTAATATTGTCATGGCTGCCGATATGCACTTCGGACTTCTATCTGGCCCTGCACATGCCAAACGAATGGTGGAGGAAATTAATGCTCTGAAGCCGGATCTGGTGCTGTATCCTGGAGATATTATTGATGACAATCTGGATATGTATCTTAATAGCGGGATTGCCGACATTATCAGCGATATTCAGGCTCCGTACGGCGTTTATGCTTCTCTCGGGAATCACGACAAGTTCGATGGTCCGATCGAAGATCTGATTGCTGCGCTGGAGAAGAGCAACATGCAAGTTCTGTATGATGACAAGATTGTTCTGGATGACAAGATCACTCTCATAGGACGGAAAGACCGGACAGAGAAGGATCGTTCAGAAGTAGCCACATTAATGCAAGATACGGACTTGAGCCAACCGGTACTTATGATGGATCACCAGCCGTATGATCTGGATATTGCGGAACAAAACAATGTAGATCTGGTCGTATCCGGTCACACTCATCGTGGTCAGATTGCGCCTGCTCAGTTCATCACAAAAGCGATCTACGAGAATGATTGGGGTTATCTGCAAAAAGGCTCCATGCACTCCATCGTAACGTCAGGATTTGGATTCTGGGGACCTCCGATTCGCACAAGCAGTCGTTCGGAGATTGTACAGATTAATGTGACGTTTCAACAATAATGAAAGGCCCTTCGAAAGAAGGGCCTTTTAATAACTATAGTTTTACCATTTTCTTGGATTTGAAGTTCCATTCGTAAACTTCCCCTGTGTACATGTGTATGTAGTAAAGGCCATAAGTTACTTCATATGTTTCTCTGTCTGAGTATGAACGCATTACATAATAATTTCCGTCTTTTGGTTCCTCATCAACAGTTAGACTATACATTTCGATTTCTTTTTTTATTTTTTTATATAACAGTTCAAACGCTTGATTCCCTGTTAATTTAATTAATGGTTGTTTGCCGATGTACAGATTGTTTGACTTTAAAGCTACGTTCTCACCGAGTGCAGTACTTATACTTCTAACTGGTACATATGTAGTGTTGTTATAGGTTATTGCATTAGCTGTCAACTTCTTTGTTCCGTCTACATAAATATTTACTTTCTGTAGTAAAGCTTTTATTGGCGTTCCTGATGCTGCATAAGCTGTAACTCCTGTAAGCATTGATCCAATTGTGATACCAATGAGTAATCCTTTTACTTTGTCCCTCACGAATAAAACCCCTTTATCTAAAATTACTTCCTACAATTAAATCATTTCTCTATTTAAGGTGAAAAATCCTTCAAAACATTTACTTTAGTTATAATCTCATTCAATTCAAGCGATGAGTCGTTGGGAATATTTCGTTTGAAACTGCATCAACATGTGAATACTTAAACATATGTGCCCTTAAACGTGGAAGCATAGGGAAATGACTCAAGTAAAGGAATGAAGTGGAATCGCAGTAGTAGTATTTTTGGGTTGACACCGTTTTCAGGTTATGATAAATTAGATCCGAGGCTTGTTACCGGTAATGCGGGCAAAACCACTATGGAAATGATTTTATTATTTCTGTTTTGGTTTTGCCCTTTTTTATTCCTCAAAAAAAACCAGGTGGGTCCATAATGATTATTAAACAGATATTTAATAACAATATTGTCAGTACCGTGGATGACAAAAATCAGGAACTACTGATCCTCGGCCGGGGTATCGGATTTAAGTTCAAAGCAGGCGATGAGATTGATGAAGAGCGGATTGAGAAGGTATTTCGTCTTCAGGATGCATCGATTTATGAGAAATTCAAATCCATCGTAGCTGAAGTGCCGATTGAGATTCTGCAGGCAACAGATGATATTGTGACACTGGCACGAACGCAACTGAACAAAACCATCAGTGACGGGATCTATGTCTCGCTGTCTGATCACATTCACTTTGCTGTTCAACGCTTGGAAAAAGGAATGATTACTCGTAATCCACTTTCTTGGGAAGTTCAGCACTTTTATAAGGCGGAGTATGATGTGGCCAGAGAAGCACTGACCTTGCTGAAGGAAAGACTGGATATTGAGTTTCCCAAAGATGAAATCTGTAATATTGCCTTACATTTCATCAATGCGGAAGTGAATGATTCCATGAACGATGTCACTCATCTGATGCAGCTGTTGCAGGAGATTATGAATATCATTAAATATCACTTCAATGTCGAATTGGATGAAGATAGCGTCAACTATTTCCGCTTCATCACCCATTTGAAATATTTCTGTCAGCGTGTCATTACCCATTCTTCACATGATGATGCTGAGGAGTATTTATATGAAGTGGTTCGGAAAAACTATCCGGAGACATTCAAATGTATTGGCAAGATCGAGACTTTTATCCATAAGAACTATCAGTATGACATGACTCACTCTGAGCAGTTATATCTAACGCTCCATCTGGAACGTTTGATGAAAACCAAGCGGGACGAAAAGTCCACGCAATAGAATCAAATCACAACTGGATATCCTATGGGCTTGTTACTGTTCAATCAGGCAATACCCGAATGAGATGGCGTCATCAATATGCGCTAGATTCGTTCGGGTATTTTTATTGGAAAAATGAGGAGGAAAACATCATGAAACATCAGGAAACGGCGCAGGAAATCATTAAAGCCGTTGGGGGAACAAACAATATTAACTCAGTTTATCACTGCGTCACACGTTTGCGCTTTGATCTGAAAGACAACGAGAAAGTTGATAACGGCTCACTCAAGAAATTGGATAAAGTCATGGGAACGAATGTTTCCGGTGATCAATTCCAGGTCATTATCGGTAATGACGTGTCGAAAGTATTCGATGCTATGGTGAAGGAAAATCCGGCAATCCAGCAAACTACAGAAAACAAAGAGCCAAAGTCGGATAAAAAACAAAATGTCGTGCTGAAAATTTTTGAAACAATCGCAGGTGTCTTTGCTCCAATGCTTCCAGCGATTACTGCGGCAGGTATGCTCAAAGGATTACTTGCACTATTCGTGTCCGTAGGTTGGATGTCTGCCGGAACGGATACGTATCGTATTCTTTCAGCCATCGGTGACGGCGTATTCCACTACCTGCCTTTACTGATTGCAGTCAGCGCTGCTCGTAAATTCGGTAGTAACCCGTTTGTTGCGATTGCACTAGGTACGGCACTCATGTATCCAGACATGACAGCATTGTTATCTAGCGGTGAATCGGTTGGATTTTTGGGAATCCCGGTTACAGCAGTAAGTTATGCTTCATCGGTTATCCCGATTCTTCTTGCAGTATGGTTGATGTCTTATGTTGAGAAATGGGTTGACCGTGTTATCCCTGCTGCACTCAAGCTATTGCTTGTGCCGCTGATTACTTTGCTTGTTATGGTTCCAGTGACGCTGATTGCAATTGGTCCATTGGGTACATTTGTAGGTAGCGGATTGTCTGGTGGCATCAACTGGCTGCTGAATGAAGGCGGATTGATTGCAGGTATTGTTCTTGGCGGCGCGATGGCGCTCATTATTATGACAGGAATGCACTATGCACTTGTGCCGATCATTCTGAGTAATATCGCTACACTGGGCTTTGATAAATTCTTGCCATTGACCTTTATCTCCAATATGGGTCAGGCTGGTGCAACACTCGGCGTATTCTTCCGGGCAAAAGATAAAAAACTTAAAACCGTGGCATTGTCAACGAGCTTCACCGCACTCATGGGTGTAACGGAGCCGGCTATGTACGGGGTTAACATGAAGTATAAAAAACCATTTGCCGCAGCGATGATTGGTAGTGCAGTGGGTGGCGGATTCGCCCTTGCTTTTGGCGCGAAAGCGTATGTACTTGCGGGTAACGGTGGTCTCCCAGGACTTCCTTCCCTAATCGGACAGACCTTCTGGTACTCCTTTGGGGGTATGATTTTGGCCTTTATCGTGGGTGCAATCATGTCTACGATATTTGGTATCAAAGAAGAAGAAGGAGACGCTGAGGCGTTAGCTCAATTCTCACCGGGTGCTTCTACAGCACCAGCGAAAGTTGTCTCCAACGAAGCTGCAACCGTAAATGTGGACGACATGGGCGATCCAACACCAACGAGTGATGCAGTAGCTGTTGCACCGATGACAGGTAAATCCATCCCGCTCAAAGAAGTCAACGATCCAACATTTGGTGATGAATTGATGGGTAAAGGTGTGGCATTTGTTCCAACGGTGGGCGAATTGGTTTCTCCAGTGACAGGTACCATCATGAATGTCTTCAAAACGAAACATGCGATCGTTGTCCGCAGTGATAACGGAATGGAATTGTTGATTCATGTTGGAATTAACACGGTGAAGCTGCGTGGACAGTATTTTGATGCACATGTTGCTACAGGAGCACGTGTACAGGCTGGAGACAAGTTACTCACATTTGAACTGGCCGAGATTGCAAAAGAGTACGACATCACAACTGCTATGGTTGTTACCAATACGGCTGATTACAAGCAGGTTCTACCTGTGAAATTAGGCGAAATCACGATGGGTGAAGACGTATTGAAAGCTGAGATCTAAACTGTCCGTCTTAGGACTAACAATATCAACAAAAGAAGGAGAGATTCGAATGATTAATCGACAAGGGTTCCCGGAAGGTTTTCTATGGGGCGGCGCTATTGCCGCTAACCAGGCTGAAGGTGGATTTGACGCTGGTGGCAAAGGATGGTCGACAGCCGACATGGTTCCTTATTTTGAGAAAAAGGACTACACCAACCTTAGAGAACTGATGCATGTTACCAGTGCAACGGTTGAGAAAGCAATGTCACATCATAGTGCAGAAGGTTATCCGAAGCGTTACGGGATTGATTTTTACCATCGTTTCAAAGAAGATATTGCACTCTTCGCAGAGCTGGGCTTCAAGACATTCCGTCTGTCCATCAACTGGCCGCGTATTTTCCCGAATGGTTATGATGCCGAGCCAAATGAAGAGGGACTGCGCTTCTATGACGAAGTGTTCGATGAACTCCGTAAATACGATATTGAACCGCTTGTAACCCTCTCGCATTATGAGATGCCTATGGCGCTTGTCCTCAAATATAACGGCTGGGCTGGCCGCGAAGTGATTGGACATTTTGTAAGATATGCGGAAACCGTGATGACCCGATACAAGGACAAAGTCAAATACTGGTTGACGTTTAATGAGATTAACACAACGATTATTGAACCGTTCACAGGTGGCGGTATTATTGAAGATCGGGTTGAAAACACGATGCAGGCTTCTTATCAGGCACTTCATCATCAATTTGTAGCCAGCAGCCTGGTAACAGAAAAGGCACGTCAGATTAACCCGAACTTCCAGATCGGATGTATGCTTGCGCGAATGATTCACTACCCGGCGACGTCGAAGCCAGAGGATGTACTGCAAGCACAGATTGATAACCAGCTGAACCTGCTGCATACGGATGTACAAGTTCGTGGTAGTTATCCAACGTTTATGGCTCGGTACTGGGCAGAGAACGGGATTACCATTGCCATGGAACCAGGAGATGAGCAGATCCTGCGTGAGCACACGGTTGATTTCATCTCGTTCAGTTATTACACATCCTTGGTGTCCGCAGTGAACCCAGAGGAATATGGAGTAACTGGAGGCAACTTGTACAGTACGATCAAGAACCCGAACCTGGAGCGCACGGAATGGGGTTGGCAGCTTGATCCGATCGGTCTGCGCGTTGCATTGAAAGAGCTGTATGACCGTTATCAACTGCCATTGTTTGTGGTAGAGAACGGCCTTGGCGCGAAAGACACGGTTGAGGCAGATGGTTCCATCAACGATGATTACCGTATTGATTATCTGAGAAAACATATTACACAAATGAAAGAAGCCGTTATGGATGGTGTGGACCTGATGGGATATACCAACTGGGGAGCGATTGATATCATCAGTGCATCGACTTCGGAAATGTCCAAGCGTTATGGCGTAATCTACGTGGATCAGGATGACAACGGACAAGGCACATTGAATCGGTATAAGAAAAAGAGCTTTGGCTGGTACCAAAAAGTCATTGCCTCCAATGGTGAGAACTTGGAATAGATCAACCTATACAGGCACCCCGGACGTAGCTGGTATTACGGCGCCGGGGCGCCTTTTTAATATAATCAGGTGGAATTCTCATCAACGCTATTGGAATTTTAAGGTAAAAAAGATGACTGCATAACATTCTGGATGGTATACTGTGATCGTATTGGGGGAGGGATAACCATGAAGAAGCCTATTATTGCTGTAGATATGGATGACACGATATGTCATCTGGTCAAGCGGGCTATATATCACAACAACCTCAACTTCCCGACCCATCCGTTGCGCTATGAGGATATGATTCATTGGGATACATCCCATTTGCGTCATCCAGAGAGCACGCACGATGTATTTTATGGTCGGCCGGGTCTGTTCGAGGAATTGGAGTTATACGACGAGTATGTAGTAAATGAGATGCGAAAGCTGAACGATGCTTATGATGTTATTGTTGTGACGGCAGCAGAACCAAGAACAGTTGTTGAGAAGTGGAACTGGCTTCAGCAGCACATGCCTTTTATAACGGCTGAACAGTTTATTACATGTAAAAGAAAAAACTTGCTCGGATTCGATCTGCTCATTGATGATGGAGCACATAATCTGATTCCCGCCCATGAGGACGGCAAAAAGGTCATCTGTATCCCACATCCGTGGAATATACAGGAGCGTGAGCGATACAACTTTCCGTTGATGTCTTCATGGAAAGAGGCCAAGGCATACATAGATGAAGTGTTACAGGTTGTTGGTGTCTGAAAGCCTTATTGTCCAGAGTGCTGTGCTCTGGATTTTTTGCGATAGGCGAGAGGTGTTTCGCCTGTTATTTTTTTGAATGCACCATAGAATGAATCCATATCCCGATATCCGACCAGCTCGGCAATCAGGCTGATTTTGTGCTGTGAACTCTTTAGAAGTTCGCAGCTTTTTTGTATACGCAGGTGTTGCAGGTAGCTGCTAAAGGTCTGTCCGGTATGTCGCAGAAACATTCGGCCAATCTGTTTTTCGCTAAAGCCCGATACACGTACTAAATCAGACATTCGGATTCGGTCGCTAACGTGTTGCTTGAGATAGTGAAGGATGTAATCAAAACCGGTGGAATGATTCTCTTCATCATGATCCTTTTGACAAAGTTGCCTGTAGGTCATCAATACCAACTGGCTCACCAGGGTGTATAACATGGTAGACGAACCGATTCCCGGAACGGAGGATTCACGGTACAGCTTCACCATTAGTTCTTCAATCCGGTCGTTGTGATCCACAACAGATATATAAGGAACCTGATTTTGTGCCAGATCCATCAGATGTTGAATGATTTCTTTTTCCTGAATGACGGATGTCAGGGTGTTGATCAATTCAGCATTAAATAAGCAATTATATAGAATTAACGGATGCTCGGTTACGTTTGTACTCACAGGACGAAAGACATGAGGAACGCCGACAGGAATAACAAACAGCATCCCCTTTGTCACCGGAATGACATCTTCACCGATATGATGAAAGCCCTTTCCTTCGGCAACATAACTATACTCAATAAAATCATGTGCGTGAAAAGGGAGTACAAAATCTTCAGAGCAACGATTGACAAAAAGTTGCAGATGATTATGCAGAAAGTATTCACTTTTCATGAGTTGTACAGATGAATTCACAAGCAACCTCCTCGCACAAATGGCTGAATCACCGGATGAAATAGTCCTGATTACCGGGTATTTAGGGCAACAGGATCGATATAATTATATCGTAACCCCGAATGGGAAGCCAAGATGGAAAGGACGATCTGCTAATGTTCAACGTGAGGCACCTTCGCTGTGAGTATAGAACCAATCCGATAGGCCTTGATGTAAAATCACCGAGATTAAGCTGGCAGTTGCAGTCTGATCGTCGGAACTGCATGCAATCCGCATACCAGATTCAGCTGTCATTGACGGAAGGTTTTGATGGGATTGTATGGGATTCAGGCAAGATTAGCACGGATCAATCCATACATGTGGAATTAAAACATTTTCAGCCTTCTCCGCGAACGCGATACTACTACCGGATTCGGGCATGGGATGATGCAGGAAGTGATTCCGGTTGGTCCGAAACGACCTTTTTCGAGATGGGACTTATGGATAGTCATAACAAGTGGCAAGCAGAATGGATCACAGCTCAACCATCAGATGATGGAGATACGTCATGCCTGCGTATGCGCAAGCAGTTTAATGTGAAACAACCTGTTACGTCTGCCAGAATATATGTAACAGCACTTGGATTATACGAGTTGCATATGAACAACACAAGAGTAGGAGAAGATTATTTTACACCTGGCTGGACCTCTTATCGTAAGCGATTACAATATCAAACTTATGATGTTACCCACCTGCTTCAGGATGGACAGAATACATTAGGTGCTAATCTGGGAGACGGCTGGTACCGAGGGTATCTTGGCTGGAATAAAGAAAGGGAGATATTCGGTTCAACATCCGCATTGCTGCTGGAATTGCACATAAAATACGCAGATGGTTCGGAGGAATCTATTTTATCTAACGGGGATTGGACGGCGGCTCCAAGTGCCATTCGTATGTCGGACATCTATATGGGGGAGACGTATGATGCACGAATGGAGTCCGATTGGTCGGATTCATCTGAAGTGAATTGGTTACCCGTAAACGTATTGGAGCACCCGAAAGGTATCATCGTTGCGCAGGAGAACGTACCCGTCACCCAAGTCGAACAGTTACAGCCAATTGCTTTGCTGACAACTCCACAGGGAGATCGTGTAATAGACATGGGGCAGAATATGGTGGGATGGGTGAGATTCAGCATTCAAGGTAAGGCGGGTCAGACGGTTGAGCTGCACCATGCTGAGATATTGGATCATCAAGGCAACTTTTACACCGATAATCTTCGCGCCGCCAAGCAGTGTATTCGCTACACCTGCAAGGGGGATGGCGTGGAAACATTTGAACCGCATTTTACATTCCAAGGCTTTCGCTATGTGAAGCTGGTTGGCTTCCCGGAACACGTTCGTCTGGATGAATTCACCGGAATAGTGCTGCACTCAAATATGGAGCAAACAGGTCAGTTCTCATGCTCCAGTCCACTGGTGAACCAACTGCATCACAATATATTGTGGGGGCAAAAGGGGAATTTCCTGGATGTGCCGACAGACTGTCCCCAGAGGGATGAACGGCTCGGATGGACGGGTGATGCACAGATGTTTGTCCGCACATCTTCCTACCTGATGAATACGGCTCCCTTCTTCACCAAATGGCTACGGGATCTGGAAGCGGATCAGGGAGAAGATGGCGGTATTCCTTTCTTCGTTCCGGATCTGAGAAGTTCCACGTCAGAAGGATGGGGAGACACCAGTCATTCCTCCGCCGCTTGGGGTGATGCAGCCGTCATCTGTCCATGGACCATCTATGAGATGTATGGGGATGCCAGATTACTGGCCGAGCAATATGAGAGTATGAAGCGGTGGGTCGAATACATTCACGTGCAGGGTGACAATCCGTATCTGTGGAACACGGGATTCCACTTTGGCGATTGGCTGGGACTGGACTCCAAGCCGGATAGTTATGTCGGTGCAACGGACACGGACTATGTGGCGACTGCATTCTATGCCTATTCGGTTGCGTTAACTCAGAAAGCGGCTGAGGTACTTGAAAAGACAGACGATGCTGAATATTACAAGCAGTTGCATACAAACATTGTTCATGCGTTTCGAAATGAATTCGTGACTCCAGCTGGGAAAATCGCTGTTCCAACGCAAACAGCGCATGTTCTTGCACTCCAGTTTGACCTGCTGGACGCCACTGCCCGAACTCGTGCAGTTGAACAATTGGAGAAACTTGTGAGAGAGGCAGGGAATCATCTTACTACAGGCTTCGTGGGCACACCTTATCTGAATCCGGTACTGAGTGATGCGGGACTTCACGACCTGGCTTATACATTGCTTTTTCAAGAGGATTACCCATCCTGGTTATATCAGGTGACTCAAGGCGCAACGACCGTCTGGGAACATTGGGATGGGATCAAAGAAGATGGCAGTCTCTGGAGTGCTGATATGAACTCATTTAACCACTATGCGTACGGAGCGATTGGGGAATGGCTGTATCGTTATGTTGCTGGCATTCGGTCCGATGAACATCAGCCAGGATTCCGATTGGTGCATATCGAGCCGCAACCTGGACCAGGACTGGACTGGGTAGAAGCGAGTTTGGAGACGATGTATGGTCAAGTTGCTTCAAGCTGGCACCGACTGGCGGAGGGTGAAATGGAGATTCGGGTGCATATTCCCGCCAACACAAGAGGTACGGTACGTCTTCCTGGAGCAGGTGCACAGATCATTCTGGAGCAAGGGAACCCGTTGGATCAGGTAAGTGAAGTCGAGAATATTCAAAGTATTGGAGACGATGTTGAAGTCACACTTGGATCTGGGAGTTACCAATTCACGTACAAAGACACGGATACGAAGAATGAACGGGGTGTTCAGGAGGCAACGTTGACAGAGTCCGTATAATGATAGAATAAGCGGTGAGAGGTACACTTGAAGAGGATCTGCACACACGCAGGTCCTTTTTCGAACTTGTCTGAGAGTGAATTTGTAGTATTTGAACAATGAAAGGAGCATGACCATGGCAAAACCTGCATTCAAAGATGCGCCTTTGCGCCGCGAAATAGAAAATCTGGCTAAGCAACAGGATCACCATACATTGGCCTGTTGGGCAGCCGAGTGTGCGGCACGTGTCTTGTATATATTTGAGAAGAAGACGGAGGATCTCCGCGCCCGTGATGCCATTGATGCAGGAAAAGGTTGGATCCGTGGAGAGATTAGCATGGTTGATGCTCGAAAGGCAGCTTTTGCAGCTCATGCTGCTGCACGAGAATCGGATAATGTTGCTGTCTCTGCTGTATCTCGTGCGGCGGGGCACGCAGCTGCAACGGCCCATGTGAAAGACCATGCGGTGCATGCCGCAACGTATGCTGTGAAAGCTATCTTTTATGACAGTTTAATGGAAGAGCAAGAACGTCGTGTCCTGGAAGAAAGAACGTGGCAATATCGATATCTGTTGGGGGGATGTAGTGATCATGGGGAAAGAACACGTTAGATTAATTAAACCATCACGAGCATACAAGGATGCGTATTTGGCATTTTATGAAGACTGGGTCAAAAGTGGAGAATTGATGGTACCTTGGGTCATTTCCAAAGATCCTTATGCGTTCGATGAGATGTTGGCGTTTTTGCAGCGCAATGAACAAGGGATTGACATCCCGGAAGGCTGGGTCAAAGACAGTACATACTGGCTGGTCACGGAGAGTCAACAAATTGTGGGTGCCGTGAATATAAGGCATGAGCTTAACGACAAATTGTTCAACAGTGGAGGGCATATTGGATATGGTATTCGTCCAGGAGAGCGGCAAAGTGGCTATGGTTCCGAAATACTCAGGCTTTCTTTGGAGAAAACGAGAGAGCTTGGAATTACCAAAGTATTGGTCGTATGCGATGCGGTTAATGAGCCTTCCAGAAGGGTTATCCTTCGAAATGGTGGCATTCGGGATGAAGACTATGTGGAGTCCGATGGCAACGTTGTTGAACGATTCTGGATAGAAAATGTCGAATAATGAAGAATAATGATGTAATATAACGAAAATAATATGGATTATGATTGTATTACCCTCGTGTGCTGATTAAAATGAAGCATAGAATCTGGATTGCGGCCGGAAACTATCATCCCATATCAGGCACAAGTGAGGTTATCTTTATGAATCAACCGGTTAATCGGCCCCGGCGTATTGAGTATCTGGATCTCTATCGTGCTTTTGCCATCATGGCAGTGGTAGCCATCCATGCGACTTCAACAGCAGTTGCGCATTACCCCAAACACACGTTAGATCATGATGTGTATTACTTCTGGAACACGTTCCTGCAATTTGCCGTTCCAGCGTTTCTGTTCCTGTCATCCCTGGTCTTATTCTACAACTACAGCTCCAAGGTGAATGAGAAGGGTTGGATGCTCGCTTTTTATAAAAAGCGTTTATTCTATGTATTTGTACCCTATGTAGTGTGGTCCCTTATCTATTTTGCCATTAAACAGCTGCTTGCGGGCAAAGAACCTTTGACTCATGGTGTTCAATTTGCCAAACAATTAGTGATGGGAACCGCTCATACACACTTGTACTTTTTTCTGATTATTCTTCAATTCTATATCGTTTTTCCATGGCTTCTGTCCCTGACTCGCTATCGTTTTTTTAATCGTTATTTGCCATTATTCTTTATTGCGGGTCAAGCGTTCTTCTATGCACTACATTTGCAGTTTCACTTCGAACGGACAGGAAGTTTGTTACCCAGTTATCTGATCGTGATTGGTTTTGGCGCATGGGTTGGGCTGAACTTTGAGTGGGCATTGAATAAACTGTATACTCACCGTTACGTGCTTATAGCTGCGTTGTTGAGCGGAGGTGCCATTTTTATATATGGTAATGCTTATATCAAAACCGCTTTTGCTGCATACCCGGTTATTATCTATACCGTGCTGTTCCTGTTCCGAAATCTGTTTACGCTGTCAGCCTGCTTGCTCCTACTGATCTTTACTGAACGAATCGGCACAGGAAAACATTCCGAAGTTCGTAAAGCTACGCATGTTCTGGACTCCTTGGGTACCGTTGCATTTGGTGTATTTTTAATGCATCCACTCGTACTGCTCTTCTGGAGACGTGAATTCACAGATGAACTGGCTCGGCACTTCAGCGTAGGCATCATACTATCTTATGTTGTAGCGCTCCTGATCTCATGGATCTGCTCAATGGGATTGCGCCGGATGAAGTGGGGATGGGTACTGATTGGACGTTAAGTTAAAATAAACATATGTCATTTAAGATAAGATTTTCAAGCCCTCAATCTGGTACCCATACACTAAACACATCTTTTTGAATTTGTTCAGTGTATGGGTACCTTTGTGTATACTGGAATGAACAGAGAGGCGAGATATGAGTGAAAACACTTTAATTAAGTTGACAAAGAACAGTTATCTAGCAATCCGCATGTCTTACGAGTCAATGAAAAATCATACCTAGATGAATTCAAGCGTTTGTTCATGATAAATACTTGTTAGGAAAAGCACCCAGATAGTTTTTCGAATAAAGTGGGTTTGTTGTCGAGCTCCCCGGGGAAGTGAATCGAACAGGGCGCATATTAATGGAAGAAAACTTATGAGAAAATGAAATTATTGGGCTTGCGGACTCTTATAAAGAATCCGTGCTGTGCCCTTCAAAACGAGATTTGTCCCTTTCAGGAGAGGGTTCAACAAAGCTCCAGGCGAACGGAGCGGTATTCACTGAACGTTTCCGTAGTAATTGCATACCTTCAGTTTCCTCTAAACGATCTATCACTGGAGCTACTCTGGACGTAAAGGTCCTCCGAAACAAATTAAATCTTCAGAAACCCGTAGAACCTCAAGCTAATGCCCCAAATAGTTTTTTTTTCGTGAACAAATTGAGAACTGGAAAACTGGATACATTCGTTTCAGGTTGTGGGAAAAGTACATGCAGAGTAGTTAGATTGAGTGAACACGAATAAAGCCTTTATATCGCCATTATAATACCTACTTTAACGTAATATCAATAGTTAGTGCGCTCGGTCTATCCTTCTGAAAGTACCCCAGTGTGAGTATACTTGGTTTTGCCGACGTATACCTTCCATTTACATATTGTATACATTTTATCTCCGTCACCTTTTCAGTTCCAATATAAACTTGAAAATCTTGCTTGTAGTTAGTATATTTATAAAAAAATTACTAAATTAGGGTTTTTAATAACTTTTTTTCATAATAGGATTAAAATAACTTCCGCTTTACAAGATCTAGAAGATTAGAAGTATTCCATTCTATACCTTGCTGATTGAAAGAGTCTTTGGATTCATGCAAAATGCTCTAATGTAAAAATAGTTATTTTTTCACACTGCAAGGTCAACTTATCTTTCTCTCATATCATAGTTAGAAGAAAACCTGCAGCTAACTATTGAAATGTCATAATTACTGAAAATCGGACGGAATCACTGAGCGTAGGAGTGATGTCTGCGTATTTACTTTACTATTTTCAGGTCATGCAAACGTAACCCTGGTTATTACGGTCATCACGGAACAAAAAGTTCTGATGCATCAAGCCGCCAAAATCCATCGCTCTATGCAAACAGAACCCCAGGTTGTCGAAGTGGCCAAACCTGTCTCCTTA
The DNA here is from genome assembly GCF_038004645.1 of Paenibacillus sp. FSL M8-0212. Classification (NCBI taxonomy): domain Bacteria; kingdom Bacillati; phylum Bacillota; class Bacilli; order Caryophanales; family Paenibacillaceae; genus Paenibacillus; species Paenibacillus sp. FSL M8-0212. The sequence continues at coordinate 5,289,226 of NZ_JBBORP010000001.1, forward strand.
CAGGAAATCATCGGAGAGCTCCGATTCGAACACGTCGCATATCGTTACAACAATGGTGTAGAAGTACTCTTGGATTTTAATTTGACAATCAAGGCCGGAAAACGAGTGACCATCGTAGGTCCAATGACATGGAAAATCTACCCTGCTTCAGCTTCTGGTTCGTTTTATAATCCGCAGCAGGGGGAATTCTATTTTTGCACGCATGTTTTTATGAAACCCACCATTCTATTGCTTAATGAGGCAACGTCTGCTCTCGATACGGCGAGTGAACTAGAAGTACAGCAGGCTATGGAACGTTTGCTGTTAGGTAGGACAACCATTGCCGTTGCTCATCGGTTATCTACTATAAAGGATTATGATGTGATTGTTGTGCTTGAACATGGACGAATCCGGGAAATGGGAAGCCATGATGAATTGATGAGAAGACAGGGAGCATAATATCAGTTGAATTCTGGAGAGGAGGGGTGGAGCTAGTCAGTGAAACAGCATATTCATTTTCTGAGAAAGTATATCATGTCGCCCCTCATTGCTGCTGATTTCCTCCTTCATTTTAATGTTCCTAGAGTCTTTGTCTTTTCTGAGTATCATTGGTCTTCAGCAGCGTCTCATCGCGATATTTTATTGCAAGGTCAGTATGAGCTCGTACCGGGTATGATCCTTCCTTTTGTCTTGGCTTTACTTCTTTATGCCATACTTTTCACCTATGATTTGCACATGATGTATCGAAATCAGTCCGCCATTCAATCCCATATGACTGCTGATTTCATGTCCTATGTATACAGAATTCCGATACGTCAATTACAAAAGGAACGCATAGCTACGTATGTGCATTATGTTATCCAGGATCTGGACAAGGTTGCCAATATGATCGGAAAGCAGATTCCTCGCGGCATTCAGCAGCTGTTTGTTTCGGTCATGATCGGGATAGCCAGCCCTTTCATGTTGATTGCCTGTTTTGTGCTCGGTGCAGCATATGTTAGCTTCGGCAGAATCTTTGCAGTCAAACTGAAGAAGGCAGCCGGCCATGTTCAGCAGACGAAATCCGGTGTGCTCTTCCATATTGAGCAAGGGATCTCGTCCACCCGAGAAGTGCTTGCAAATCACAGACTGGCTTGGGAAAAGGAGAGATATGACAAACTCTACAACATGTACTACGAGAACGTGATGCATGAAGGTAAACTTGTGAATTTCAAAATGATTACCAGCGAACCATTGAACTGGGGGTAAGAGTACTCATTCTTGGATATGGAGGTCTGCTGGTTCTGCAAGGCGAACTATCCATTGGCATGTTCGTTGTCCTGTTCCAGCTCGGACTTCAGTTCATCCAATACTTACAGGACCTGTTCAACTCGTTCATGGACTGGTCCGCAGGCGTTGCTAGCGTGGAAAGACTGCTCAGTGTTATGGAAGGGGAGCACATGAACGAGGGCAACACTACGGAACCTTTGGCATTGCACAGCCTATCTTTTGACCACGTTCACTCCAGCTACGAGCCAGGCCGGAATGTTATATTGAAAGACCTGAGCTTCGACATTCCTATGGGACTCAAAATTGCCATTGTAGGTACCAGCGGTTCTGGAAAGTCAACCAATGGCCAACTCCTCATCCGTTATTTCGATCCGGATGCAGGTCGTATATTGGTGAATGATAAGCCTCTCAATCAATTGTATCGTTCGGACTGGACCGAGTGTATAGGCATTGTGTTCCAGGAACCTTCTCTTTTTCCGGATACGATTCAAAACAATCTGTTCTTGGGAATGGAAGATCTGAACGCGGAAAACTTGATGAGATCCGCTTGCGAGGCGGCACAAATCGACGAATATATCATGAGTCTGCCCGAAGCAAACGATACTTTTATTGGGATCGGGGAATAACCCTATCTGAAGGTCAGCGCCAGCGACTCACTATTGCCTGGGCCTTGATACAGGACGAGAAAGCCGTTGACCGTTACTGTGATGACAAAACAACCATCGTTATTGCTCATCGTCTATCAACGATTCAAAATGCGGATCTGATTTTTGTCATGCATAAAGGGGAGATGGTTGAATCAAGGAACACATGATCAACTTTTGAATCGAGAGGGATTATACCGGGAAATGGTCAGTCTTCAGGACATGAATGGAGAAGGACAGCAAACGGACCTTCTCCAGAGTTTGAACCAAAGCGGGCCGTCAGCTTTGGCTTAATATCGGTTTGCCACTACGAACACCCCGACTGTTGAAATCATTTAATAACAGCTCAAGGGATTCTTTCTCCAGATGGTACAGAGCACCTAATCTGCCCATCAAGCTGATGATATTTTCCTCACGTTGGGTCATGCCGTATTTCAAAAACTGGTTGAGGATAATCGTTGTTTCTTGTTCAACTTGAATATAGTTATCTTTAAACTTTACGGGAAAAACATAGTGGCCTTCCTGTTCTATATATTTAATTTTGAGATTCATAAATTTTTTGTGTTCTTTCAGCGTATACAACAAACGTGTATCAATGGTTCGTTGCTTGGAAAGCATCATTTCAAAAAACATGATTAGTTTATTATAGATATCCAGACCGTAGGTGCGATCCGAATAAAGCGTTGGCGTATAAAAACTCTTGAAGTTTTCTGTTTCATTATGAGAGGTGTAGTAGTTTTCCATACATTCGGCAAAGTAGGAGAGAGAAAACTCATAAATTTTGCCGTTGTGGTACTCCGGGTTAATCTTTAACAGATGTGTGAAGTTAAGATAATCATCATAGATATCACAATGCTCGAACGCCGTCTTCAGATCATCATAAGAGACGGTTGTTCGAGAATAACTCCGGTACTTGAAGAATCCAGCAAGCTGAAACTCCCGTACGGTGTCATCATATCCATAGATCATAACCGCATGTGCAAATCGATAATTGCGAAACGAAGGCGTATCAGGAATATAATATTCATCCACGTGGGTCCACACGTAATGCCCGGAGTCGATCTGATCCTTAATAAACGAGATGAAGTCGGGAATAGACCCCAGGATAAGATCTCGGTGTAGTCGTTGTGAGTCTTTGAACCAGGGATTAAAGTGATGTTCCGGTGTTTGTACATAGAAGTCAAGAAAAATCTCGTCATTTTTCCAATCCGATAGGAATAGATTCGTATAATTCGAGTAAATCCAAGGCTGGCACTCCTTATGGTCAGAAATAATGGATAGATAAAAAGCATGTTGAGGATAGTTTGAAATGAGAGGATCACAAAGAGGCAATGTTTTCATTAGTGGTGCTCCCTTCACTAGATAAATTTTTTACTCATGTACCTTAATTATGGGAGATTATTGCTTGGTTATTTGTATTTTAGTATATATTTGTTAAAAATTCAAATATTTAAATGAATAGAGGTGATTCAAGGTTGTTAATGTTCTCCAAGCTCAATCTTCTAGAAATAGTTATGTTAAGCGATCAGCCATTTAGTAGACAAAGGATACGAAGTCCAATGCTGTGAGACTGTATGGACTCAGAAGAAAGCAAATCATATCCTGCTGAAAAAAGATGCGACGAGTTAAACGCCTTACTCAAAGATGAAAAAATAGGACTGCTCTTAACGCTATGTGGCAGAGAGAGTGTGTTAGATCTTAGAACGAGTTGAACATGACCAATTAACAGCTGTGGATGTGTACAGAGATCTTAATGAGAATATGAATATTCTCCCGCAAATGATTTTCATGAATGGTGCAGAGGCAGTATTAGAAATTATTAACGGTAAGGCGACTATCACACAGTTATTTAAGCCGAAAGGACATTTGACAAGCTTCGTAGAATATATGTTGGAAATGAAAATTAGTAATCTGGACTATTTCTGCAAGAGAGGGTTGCGGTGGAAAGGCATGCTCAATTCAATGCAAATGGTCGGGAGTGCTTACCCGTTCTATTACAATAACATGTGATTTGCTTTAGTGGTGAAGGTGGTGAATTCCCCTTGTGTGAACTGTTATGTGAGAACGTTCATTTTACACGAGTCCTGCCATGGCCCCTTTTGTTAAATATGGAGTAGAATAGGATCTCTCATTAAAAATAGAGTTTCATAATTTATGGAATTCCTTACTTTCAGACTGAAAGAAATCGAGGTGTTTATTTTAGGGTAGATAATCTCAGTTAAAATAATGCTGAAGGTTTCACAACAATGTCCAGGGAGAGACGTTATGATGGTGAAAATTGAATTACCCATTCAAGATACTATTATCAACACATTTAATGTATATGGTAGGATTTCATCAATGTTTCGTTATAGAAAGTAAGTGGGATTCGATAGTAGATTTCATAATAGATTCATTAAAATTAGGTCATTATGTTTACTTGTACGTTGATCGATACTTCATATCTGCTTCTAAAGCCTATCTAAAATGGTCTCATTTACATGAGATTTTTATTTATGGGTTCAATTCGGAAAGTAAGAAGTTCTTGATCGCCGACAATTTATCGGATGGGAGGTATGTACAGGTTGAATGTACATTGGAAGAAATTGTACAAGGACATAACGCAATCAAAGTAAATAATCATTTTTTTCTGAACATTCACTTACTAAGTAAGAAAGAGGAGGAGGAATATACTTTAAATCTTCCCCAAATTATAATGTCGATTGAAAATTATCTCAATTCAGTTATTACACTGGATGTTTCTTTCAAAGAAAAAACTCTTTAGATATTAGATGGCTTGATATGAAGAAGAGTTTATTTTGGATGAAATGATGAAGCTAATATCCAAGTGAAAAACTCCGATTTTATTAGGTTAAATTAGAGCCACACATTTCTTGAGATTGACCCATCGGAAAGATTGGAGCGAAACAGGAGCCCGGATGAAGTGGCACAGTTAATCCAGGAACGCTTTAATTTGTAATCTGAGAAACGTCTAACTTAGCAAAGTAGATACTTTATATGAGAGGGGCACTATATATGTACTTTGTTTTATTTTTGCTCATAGGACTCGTTCTATGTTATCTGATCCCATTCGGTCCGATTTTGGCTGGGGGCATTGTTTTCGCACTTGTGATAGATCATTACCGTCAGACGATGCATATGCGTGAAGATATCCGAGACATCAAGAATCATCTGGGGCTAATGAACAAAGGTGAGGCGAAAGAGTACGAGATGGATAAAGAATACACTCAGGTCGATCGTTTGGATCCAGAAGAAATGGACATGATTAATCGAAGAATTGAAGCGGAACTGGAGAAAGAAAGCAAAAAACATTAAACCATAAATCCTTGTAAAATAATTCATGTTTTGCACACTCCTGTGAGTATATTTACCTAGATCGGGAGTCATGCTAATTCGATATTAACTTTTTGTTGCACTGTGTAGAAATTTGTAATATTATGAGGGAAGCGCGTACAACATATCGGGTTGTAACTGTTGAATCAGGCAAAGCCGTATACCTTGAGAAAAGGGATTGGTTTGTCTTTTTCTGTATATTGGAGTGATAAAGTGAAAATCGAGAAGGTGCTGAACAATAATGCTGTAGTTGCAATGAATGACGAACAGGAAGTTATTATCATTGGCCGGGGGATTGCTTATCAGAAGCGGGCGGGTGATATGGTTTCCGAGCAGCATATCGACAAGATATTTACTTTACAGAATGAAGATATTCAGGAAAACTTCAAGGCATTAATCTCAAGCATTCCTCTGGAATACATGAAAGTATCCGAGGAAATCATCGCTTACGCCAAGCTAAAACTTGGAAAGAAATTAAATGAGAGCATTTACTTACATCTCACAGACCATATTCACTTTGCCATTGAGCGGTATCGCAAGAATCTGCCCATACGCAACGGCTTAATCTGGGAGACAAAGCAGTTATACAAAGAGGAATATGAAGTCGGAATGGAAGCGCTCAATATGATCTGTGATCAGTTTGGTGTGATCTTGCCCGAGGACGAAGCCGGGTTTATGGCACTTCACTTTGTCAATGCAGCTTTGAATGAGGAAATGCCCAACATCAAGAGTATGACGCAGGTCATGCAGGAAATTTTGACAATCATCAAGTATCATTTCAAGATTGATTTTGATGAGAACTCACTGACATTTTATCGCTTTGTGACGCATTTGAAGTTTTTCGCCCAACGTTTGGTGAAGGGAAAACATTACAAGAGCAACAACGATGATGAACTGTTTCTGATGATTCAGAAAAAGTATCCAGCAGCGCACAAGTGCTCGGAGAAAATCAAGAAATTCATTGAAAGCAACTACACGTATCAACTAACTGACGAAGAAATGATGTACTTAACGATTCATATTGAGAGAGTTGTGAATGCAACTTCTGAATAATCCCATAGATCAGCTTGCAGGGTTGCAACCACTAGGGCAAAACCTGAACGCTTGAATGACAGAACATACCGTTAACCGGATGTTCCATACATTCAGATGTTCAGGTTTTTTTATTCTCTCCAATATGCTTCGAATCCGTGTCTAGCCAGAAAGGAAGAAAAGACTTCATGAAACACGAGCAATTAGCCAAAGATATTCTGTCTGGCGTTGGTGGTAAACAGAACATTAACAGCGTGGTGCACTGCGCGACCAGACTTCGTTTCAAATTAAAAAATGACAAAAATGCCAAAACAGACGAACTCAAAAATCTGCCTGGAGTCATAACGGTAATGCAAAGTGGTGGACAATACCAGGTCGTTGTGGGTAACGAAGTGTCTGATGTGTATAAAGCCTTGTTACAGGTGGGTAATATGAATGCGGATGAACCGGTCTCAAGTGATGAGTCAGAATCTTCCGGTAAAAAAGAGAGTCTTCTGGGTCAGTTTATCGACTTGATCTCGGGTGTATTTACACCAATTCTCGGCTTGCTAGCTGCAACAGGGATGATCAAAGGTTTCCTGTCCATGTTTACTTCTCTCGAATGGTTGGACCCGGCTTCAGGCACATATCAATTGTTGAATGCTGCTGGTGACTGTCTGTTCTACTTCTTCCCAATCTTCCTGGGTTACACAGCAATGAAAAAATTCGGTGGATCTCCATTCCTCGGGATGGCCATCGGAGCATCACTTGTATATCCGACCTTATCCGGTCTTAGTGGTGGGGAACCGCTTTATACGCTGTTTACAGGAACATTATTTGAATCACCGGTTCATATCACGTTCCTGGGTATTCCCGTTATCTTGATGAGTTATTCCTCATCCGTCATTCCGATTATTATTGCTGCTTATTTTGGAGCAAAGGTAGAAGCATTCTTCAAAAAGATCATTCCTTCTGTTGTGAGAACGTTCCTCACGCCATTCTTTACAATTCTGATTGTTGTACCTGTAACATTCCTCTTGATTGGTCCAATCGCAACATGGGCAAGTCAGCTGATTGGTGCCGGGGTATCGGGCATTTATGACTTGAGTCCGTTAGTAACCGGTATTGTTGTTGGTGGATTGTGGCAAGTATTGGTGATCTTCGGGTTACACTGGGGTATCGTACCCATCATGTTGCTGAATCTGTCCACTCTGAAAGCAGATCCGATTCTGGCGATGATGTTTGCTGCTTCTTTTGCTCAGATTGGTGCCGTTCTTGGCGTTATGCTTAAAACGAAAAATACCAAACTCAAATCACTAGGGGTTCCTGCCTTTGTGTCCGGGATTTTTGGCGTAACTGAGCCTGCTATCTATGGTCTTACTTTGCCACTGAAAAAACCATTTATTATGAGTTGTATTTCTTCTGCAGTAGCTGGTGGTATTATTGGATTCGCAGGTTCCAAAATGTTTGTATTTGCATCAGGCATCTTTGGTGTTCCAGCGCTTATTAGTCCGACAGCAGGGATTAACTATGAATTCTGGATGGCTATGATTGCCACAGTTATTGCTTTTGTACTAAGCTTTGTTCTCGTTTATTTTGTAGGATTCAAAGATCCTGCTAATCCGGAGGCTGCCAAACAGGCTCCAGAGCCAGTAAAAGAAGAGAAGGCTGCACTTGAGCCAAATCCAAACAATCGTTACGAAATTGCCAGCCCAATGACGGGTGAGGTGGTTCCTTTGCAAGAAATTAACGATGCTACATTTGCTGGTGAACATATGGGTAAAGGGATTGCTATTCGTCCAACCAGTGGGAGAGTTGTATCTCCGATTAATGGTGTGGTACAGACGATTTACCGTACCAAACATGCAATCGGACTTGTAGATGATCAAGGTGTAGAGATTCTGATCCATATCGGTCAGGATACGGTACAGCTCAAAGGTCAACATTTCACTGCACATGTGAAAGACGGAGATCGTGTGAGTGTCGGTGATCTGATCGTTGAATTTGATATTCAAGCTATTATTGAGGCGGGATATGAGACCGTAACACCGATTATTGTGACCAATACGGCAGATTATTTGGACGTGGTTGCTACAACGAATCGGGAAGTGCAAGAAAAGGATAAATTGGTTACTGTTATTGGTTAATTCTGCTTCAGTGCGTATTTATAAATGTGGATATTATGCTAAAAAGGGACGCTTTCGATGCTTTCGAAAGCGTCTCTTTTTAGTATTTTCGGTCACTTAAATGCATTTATGAATTTAATAAAAATAAGTGTTGCAAACGTAGTTCAGATGTACTATGATGAGTTCAAGAAGTAAGCGCATACATCAATCGGGTTGTAACTGTTCAATCAGGCAATGCCGACCATCCTCAGTTCAGAGGGTATGGAATTCAACTTACTTTCGTTATCCAAATAATTAAATACCAATGTGTACAGCCTTACAGGGTTGCAACCGTTAAGGGCAAAACCTGAATTGCTGAATAACACGACTGATTTCCGGACGATCCGGTATGTTGTGTATGTTCAGTGGTTCAGGTTTTATTTGTTTCAAAAGTCATGAGGAGTCTACTTAGAGAGGGAGAATTACAATGAGCAACTACGATCAATTAGCTAAGGACATTCTGTCACGTGTAGGTGGTCGCGAGAACGTAAACAGTGTATTCCATTGTGTAACAAGACTGCGGTTTAAACTTAAAAATGAAAGCGTAGCCAAAACGGAAGAACTTAAAAATCTGCCAGGTGTTATTACCGTCATGCAAAGTGGTGGACAATATCAGGTCGTTATCGGCAATGAAGTGCCGGATGTATATAAAGCAGTGGTTAAAGCGGGGAATTTCCCAAGTGAAGGTCAATTTGAAGAGGAAGCAGACAACTCAGGCAAGAAAGTTGGATTGTTCAGTCGATTTATCGACATGATCTCCGGTGTGTTCACACCGTTACTCGGTTTGCTGGCTGCAACAGGTATGATCAAAGGTTTTACAGCCATGTTTTTATCCTTTGGATGGATTACGGAAACTTCTGGAACGTACCAACTGTTAAATGCAACGGGTGACTGTCTGTTCTACTTCTTCCCAATCTTCCTTGGTTATACGGCAATCAAGAAATTTGGCGGTTCACCGTTCCTGGGAATGGCGATAGGTGCTTCGTTAGTTTATCCTTCGCTGTCTGGTTTGACTGCTGGAGATCCATTGTACACCCTGTTTGCAGGTACGTTAATTGAATCACCGATTCACATTACGTTCCTGGGTATTCCAGTTATTCTTATGAGTTATTCAACATCGGTTATTCCAATCATTATTGCTACATTCTTCGCTGTTAAAATTGAAAGATTCTTTAAAAATATTATTCCTAAAGTTGTTAGCACGTTCCTTGTTCCATTCTTTACATTGCTCGTTATCGTTCCGGCAACGTTCATACTGATTGGTCCAGTATCCACTTGGGCAGGCCAGTTGATTGGTGCAGGAGCAACCGGCATCTACGATTTAAGTCCAGTGGTTACAGGTTTGCTTATCGGTGGATTGTGGCAAGTGTTTGTACTGTTTGGACTCCACTGGGGACTCGTGCCAGTCATGCTTCTTAACTTGAGTACTTCTGGGGCTGATCCGGTAATTGCCATGTCTTTTGCTGCCTCCTTTGCTCAAATCGGTGCTGTACTTGCCGTTATACTGAAAACCAAAAATACCAAATTGAAATCTTTAGGTATTCCGGCCTTCATCTCTGGGATCTTCGGTGTAACCGAGCCAGCTATCTACGGTCTGACACTTCCACTGAAAAAACCATTTATCATGAGCTGTATTGCTGGTGGTATCGGTGGTGGTATCTTGGGACTGGCCGGTTCGAAATTATACATCTTTGGTGGACTGGGAGTATTCGGATTCCCAAGTTTCATTAATAAAGCAACAGGTGTTGATTCTGGTTTCTATATGGCTCTGGTTGCATGTGGTATCGCATTTGTCCTTGGTTTTATTCTGACGTACGTGGTTGGGTTCAAAGACAAAGTGGAAGCTGCACCAGCTCCAGCACCTGTACTTGATCCAAATCCGAACAGCAGATACGAAATTGTAAGCCCAATGGCTGGTGAAGTTGTTGCATTGAACGAAATTAATGACATAACGTTTGCAGGAGAGCATATGGGTAAAGGGATTGCAATTCGTCCAACCAGTGGCAGAGTGGTGTCTCCGATCACAGGTGTCGTTCAAACCGTATATCGTACCAAACACGCTATTGGTCTTGTAAGCGATGATGGTGTAGAGATGCTGATCCATATTGGACAAGATACGGTAAAGCTGAAAGGTCAACATTTTACAACTCATGTGAAAGATGGAGACCGTGTTAACGCAGGTGACCTGATTGTTGAGTTTGATCTGCAAGCGATTAAGGATGCAGGATATGAGACAGTTACACCGATCATTGTCACTAATACTTCAAGTTATCTGGACGTTGTAGGAACAAAAGAGGCATCCGTTCATGAGAAAGATAAATTGATCACGGTATTAAGCTAATTGGAATCACAGATGGTATAGGAGGAACGTCTCAATGAATGAAAAATTTACAGCCTTCCCGGAGAATTTTCTCTGGGGAGGAGCAACCGCAGCGAATCAATTGGAAGGTGCTTATCTGGAAGGTGGCAAAGGTTTAACAACAGTAGATCTGATTCCGATTGGTGCCAATCGATGGAATATTGCTCTGGGTAACCTGGATTCGTATGAGCCAAAAGCAGGGGAATTTTATCCTTCACATGAAGCCATCGACTTCTATCATCGATATAAGGAAGATATTGCGTTATTTGCAGAAATGGGATTTAAGTGCCTCAGGCTTTCCATAGCCTGGGCACGGATTTTCCCTAATGGCGATGAAGCGGAGCCAAACGAAGCAGGCTTGCAATTTTATGATGATGTCTTTGATGAGTTATTGAAATACAATATTGAACCTGTCGTGACGATCTGCCATTTCGATGTACCTGTACATCTGGTCAAGACTTACGGCGGTTGGAAGAATCGCAAAATGGTCGATTTTTTTGAGAAATATGCGACGACATTGTTCAATCGATACAAGAATAAAGTGAAATACTGGATGACGTTTAATGAAATCAATATGTTGCTGCATCTCCCGTACATTGGAGCGGGTATTGTTCTGCAGGAAGGTGAAAACAAAGATCAGGTCCTATATCAGGCAGCACATCATGAATTGGTAGCGAGTGCACTTGCTGTTAAGGCTTGTCATGATATCATTCCTGGTGCACAGATTGGTTGTATGTTGGCCGCTGGAATGGTGTATCCATACAGCTCTAATCCGGATGATGTATGGAAAGCCATGGAGAAAGATCGTGAATCGTTCTTTTTCATCGACGTGCAGTCGAAGGGAGCATATCCGGGTTATACAAAAAGATTTTTCAGAGAAAATGACATTCAGATTGACATGCAACCGGAAGATGCAGATATATTGATGCAGAACACGGTCGACTATATCGGTTTTAGCTACTATGCAAGCCGGTGTACAAGTACGGACCCTGAGATTTTGAAAGATTCGACAGAAGGCAATGTATTTGGTTCGGTGAAGAATCCATATCTTCAAGCATCTGAGTGGGGATGGACCATTGATCCTAAGGGGCTTCGAATTACGCTTAATCAACTGCATGACCGCTATGGCAAACCGTTGTTTATCGTAGAAAATGGACTTGGGGCAACCGATGTGTTGTTAGACAATGACTCCGTTGAAGATGACTATCGCATCGAATATTTGAATAGTCATTTTGCCGAGATGGCTGAAGCGATTCAAGACGGTGTAGAGCTCATAGGTTACACAAGCTGGGGACCGATTGACCTGGTCAGTGCGGGTACCGGAGAGATGAAGAAACGTTATGGCTATATCTATGTAGACCGAAATAATGATGGTACGGGCACACTTCGCAGAGTGAAAAAGAAGAGTTTTCACTGGTACAAAGATGTCATTGCGAGTAATGGCGCACAATATTTCTGATACAAGGTGATTGGCGCTATAGAATAAACAAAGAGCAGTCTCGTTATTACGGGATTGCTCTTTGTTTATGAGGGGATGAATTTGACCCTTGATGCGGCTTTCAGATATAATAAAGAAATGAAGAGAATCTTGTCACTTAAGAAGGGAGGAGCATCCGCTCATGAAGAAAAAATCACTTGCGTTTATATCTTCGGGATATGGATACTCCACTGCTGTCTTTTTCTAGAATCTATTCCAAGGGTGAAGTCTGCCCAAAATCGGAAGAAAACTAGGAAATAACGCAGAAAAATCTTAAGAATGATGAGGTAATCCAAATGAATATTGACAAAATCACCAGAAAAAATCCAGAAAATATGCCAGCTCCTGTAGGTCAGTACACGCATATTACAAGAATCCCGAGGAATGCAGAATTATTTGTGACTTCGGGTCAAATTGGAGCAGATCATAATGGACTCTTTCCAGAGAGTCTGAATGAGCAAGTCACTAATACATTTAATAATATTAAAACAGTGCTCGAATCTGAGCGCTTAGATGCTGAACATATTATCAAAGTGAACGTATGGGCAACCGAGGAAATCGATTGGGATTTCTTATATGCCGAGTGGGGACAATTATTTAGTACGGATTATCCTGCAATGACGATTGGATATATTACGGCATTAGGTCTACCAGAGATTAAAATTGAAATAGAGCTTTGGGCAGCAAAAGTGTAACATCGAATACTTTCTAACCAAACGAAGGAGCATCTCACTTACAGATGCCCCTTCGTTTTTTTATTTGTGTAAAAATGGAAAGGATATGCCATGTGTGCAATCATGAGCGATAGTAGGTGTATTATGGCACCTGCAAGCTCTGATAAGCATTCAGTCGACCATATGTCCAGTAGATCCCGGAGCCTGATACCGGATCAGAAGCGAAACACAGCGCATCCCGAATCTGAGCATTTGTTTTTCCTTGTGCAGCAAGAAGTGCAGCTACTCCAGCCACATGAGGGGCAGCCATGGACGTACCGCTAAGGTAGGCATAGGAACCACCCAGGTATGTGGATAGTATGGTATCACCCGGGGCAGCCATATCCACCCATGAACCATAGTTGGAGAAATTGGATTTGAGATCGGAGGGGTTGGTTGAAGCAACGGCAATCACGTTGGGATACGAGGCGGGTACGATTGGGAATGAAGTGTTGTCGTTACCGGCTGCAGCAATAATCACAGCTCCTCGATCCCAAGCATATTGTACGGCAGCTTGAAGGAAAGCGTCTCCCATCGGACCACCAAGGCTCAGGTTAACAACCTGTACACCGTTATTGGCAGCATAGACAAGCCCGTTACCGACATTACCTATCGTTCCTTGCCCGCTGTTATCCAGTACTCGGAGCGGAACGATGGATGCGAGTGGTGCAGCGCCTGCAATACCCACACCATTGTTGGTAACGGAGGCAGCGATCCCAGCTACATGGGTGCCGTGACCGTTCCCGTCCTCAGGGATGTTATCATAATCAACATAATCATAACCGGGAAGGAGCTTGGAGGCCAATTCTGGATGATTCAGCTGTACACCGGTATCAATAATGGCGATTTTGACAGAGCTGTTACTCTGAGTAATGTCCCATGCAGCGGGTGCATTGATTTTGGACAGGTTATACTGATAAGGAAAGAAAGGGTCATTAGGAGTGAAGGAAGCCTCAACGAGGTAATTCGGCTCTGCATGTTCAATAAACTCATGATCTTTGTAATGTTTCAGCATTCTGTGCATTTTTTTGCGGGATTCCATGCGGTACCATCCCAAATCTTCGTAGGTCTCAGCGACTTTACATCTCCCTTTTTTGTGCAAGGTGTGCATCTCATCCTCGGTTGTACCTTCCTTGAATTTGACTAAGAGCTGCTTGGGAGCGTGAGGGTGAAACTTGCTCTCGGCAAGTTGGTCCAGATAACGATACACGCACCCGATTACTAGCAAAACGAAAGCAAAAACACCTAACCATAACCACATGAGCGCTTCTCCTCCAATATGGATTGTGACACGCCTTATCGTATGCGAACTCTATCAGACTGCGCGGGCACTCTTGCAATTTGGTTAGTAGTGCAGATAGATTGATAGGACGGGATAAATTCGGTAAGATGAGATGAAGAGAGCCGATCTTAGCATGAACAAGATTCAAGGAGGCCAAGAAGTAGCTCCTAATACAGAGGATAAGGAATGTGGATTTATTGACACAACTTCAGAGTATACCGACAGTCACACCAGTTCAGGCACACCAGATTCATGATGCCATTGATTTTGCCATGCGTGTACGCAGAGAAGTGTTTCCAATGATGGATCATACGAAATTGCCTGTGGACTTCGAGCAGTTCAGAGAACATTATCTGGACTCCAACGATGCGATCTTTCTTGTTGCAATGATGGGGGATGCGGGCATCGTTGGTTCTATTGGGATTTTGCCATATGATGGGCGAATTGAAGCCGTGGAAGGACGATATGAAGCTCAGTCTGCAGCCGAAATAGTAAAATGTTATGTAGATCCCGCGTATCGCAGATACGGCATTGGTTCGATGATGTTAAAGGAACTGGAGAATGTGGTGAAGGATATGCACTATACGACGCTGTATTTGCATACACATCGCTTCTTGCCAGGAGCCGTAGATTTCTGGAAACGCCAAGGGTTTACGGTTATTGCTGAGCAGGATGATGACTGGCAAACCGTACATATGGACAAGTTCGCACGTAAGTGACCATTGGAATTTATTGAAGGAAAATGACATTGTGATGGTAATGGGGGAGAAGTATACGCGGATTCTTTTGCCGGATTTTTGGAGAAGTTGATCGATCAGCGAACACCACGGAATAGGTAATTTTGTATAAGGAAAATGCCTGTCGGCACTCGCTCGGTTAGACATAGACAACATACATGATGGGGGCTAAGCAGATGAACGAAACGAAGCGGAAAATTGTTTTTATTGATATTGATGGCACATTGGTTGACGATGATGGAAGTATTCCGTTGTCAGCACAGAAGGCTTGCAAACAGGCTCGTGAGAATGGGCATCTGCTCTATTTATGTACAGGCCGATCCAAAGCAGAAATTTATGATTCCATCTGGGATGTCGGATTCGATGGTCTGATTGGTGCAGGTGGGGGTTATGTGGAGTTTGGCAAGGACGTGTTATATCACAAAAGGGTAACAGCGGAAGATGTTCGACATATGGTCGATTTTTTCAATGAAAACGGCATTGACTTCTACCTTGAATCCAATTCGGCATTGTATGCGAGTAGCAATCTTCAACCTCACCTGGAACGCCGCATCTATGGTGATGTGGAGAATGACCCTGTAGCCAGAGAGAAGAAGGAGCTGAAACCGCACCCGTTTATTGCCGGATTAACGTATGGAGAGGCCGACCTGTATAAGGATGATGTGAACAAAGTATGTTTCTTGGAGAGCTCAGCCATCCCGTTTGAGCGGATCAAGCAAGAGTTTGAAGGGAAATTCGAAGTCATTCAGTGCACTGTGCCGATCTTTGGTGAAGGAAGTGGTGAACTGATGATCCCTGGCATTCACAAAGCGATTGCGATCGCCGATTTGTTGGAGCATCTGGGCATGTCCCAAGAAGATACATTCGCCATTGGTGATGGCATGAATGATGCCGAGATGTTGGAATTTTGTAACGTCGGAATTGCCATGGGTAATGCAAAGCCTGGACTGAAAGCCATTGCAGATGATATTACTGGAACAGTAGAGGAAGATGGATTGTATCATAGTTTTGTGAAGTATGGATTGATCACTTGTTAAAGAAAACAAGGTGAGAGATAAAAACGGGTAATACGTATATCCTTTGTCCCAAACCTTATTTAAGACCCTGCATATATTATTGCAGGGTCTTTATTTTGGTTTAAACAGATCAATTTATATTTTTACAAAAGGGTTCTAATCAAACCATAACATCTAAGTGAAGGAGAGAATCGAAATGGCCATTCTATCAACCGGACCTATTGAGAATAATGCCGTCAGTGATGTACGGCCAACACAACAAGTTACCGTTAAAATTGATAACAGGAATTCTCTGGATGAATCCGTTGTTTTGATACAAGGGTATAATTTGACCGCTACGAGGACTTTATATGTCAGCGAGCAGATTTCACTTGCTCCGGATCAGGTAGTGACAAGAACTTATTTTGCCAATCTTGATGCGTTTGAATTTGTCTTTACAGTTGAAGGTGTAGCTATGGAGCAGACGGAGATTTCCGTGTGGGGCAAAAATGAAACTGGTCAGCTAGTTGCCGCACATCGATTAGTCTCTTCTGAACTTGAAATGGAGGGAGATAACACACCAGTCAACCGCATTTATGTTGCGAATTTTAATAGTAACGATGTCTCCGTCATTAATGGCGAAACCAATACGGTGATTGCTACGATTCCTGTGGGAACGAATCCTGCAGGGATTGATGTTAATCCATTAACGAGTCGTATTTATGTCTCAAACAGAGGCAGCAATACCATTTCCGTCATTAATAGTGTAACCAACGCAGTGATTACTTCTGTTCCGGTTGGGAGTGAGCCAAGTGACGTAGGGGTCAATACATCGACCAATGCTATTTATACAGCAAATTTTAATTCATTGGACACAACTGAAGATGTAACCGTTATTGATGGATTGACCAACACGGTAATTGATGCTATCACTATTCCTGGACTCAATTTTTTAACGGGTATAGGAGTCAATTCCTTAACTAACCTAATCTATGCAGCTAATTTTAATTCTGATACGGTGTCTGTGATTGATGGAGTAACGAATACGGTGATTGCTACGGTACCTGTTCAGGTCAATCCATTTCGTGTAGGTGTTAATCCAGCCACAAACCGTATTTATGTATCGAATTTAACCAGTAATACGGTTTCCGTTATTGATGGTGTGACGAATACCGTAATTGATACCATTCCGGTCGGCGTTACACCAGCTGAAGTAGCGGTTAATACCTCCACAAACGCCATTTACGTCCCAAATCGAGATACGGATAATGTTTCAGTAATTAGTGGATTAACCAATACGGTGATTGCTACTGTTCCTGTCGGAATTAATCCAAACGGAGCGGGCGCCAATCCGTTAACCAATCTAGTTTATATAAGCAATCAAGATGACAATACCATTTCTGTGATCGATGGCGAAACGAATACGGTGATTGCTACCATTCCGGTGGGGGCACGTCCGTTCGCAGTAGGTGTAAATCCGTAGAAAGGTGAGGGCTTCGGATGAAAGAAGTTATAACGGCTTCAGACTTAATGGAGCAGCTGATCAACATGAACAAAGAAAATTCTGTATGTCAAGTTAGGATTCCAGGTAAGGGGCTGTATGTAATTGTATTACAGGACGACTATTCAACTGTACTATCTTCAGATCAGATGTTGAGTGATAAAGAGAACGAAGTGAGCGAAAAAATCGGATCTGAAATAAAGAGGAATCCGTTTCTCTGAGGATAAGGAGAATCGTGAGTCTTGAATGATCAGATCAGAAAGGAACAGGCATCTCTTCAATGGAGGTGTCTATTTGCATAGTACTCAGACTACAGACAAGATCCAGTAAAGAACAACACTAAATGTTCCAACACAGAGGACAACAAGGAGCCCAAATAGAATGACGAATTTTTTTCCATTCATAGAAATAGATGACCCTCCTTTTGACTTTATTATTGCATAACTCCTAATGAAAGTTTATTATAAATTTTGAAAACAAGGAATTTATTGGTTTTAAGTTGTCGGAGTGCATGAAATATAAAGTTGATACTGGAGGATGCTGGATGAGTAATGTAGCTCTGTTGTTTCCTGGACAAGGTTCTCAGGTGGTTGGGATGGGTAGAGACTTTTGGAATAACTTCGATGTAGCTAAAAAGCTATTTGAAGAAGCCAGTGATGCTATTTCTTTCGATTTAAGAAAACTTTGTTTTGAAGGCAGTCTGAATGATTTGACAATGACGATGAACGCGCAGCCTGCACTTTTGACTGTAAGTGTCATTGCTTATCAAGTTTATATGCAAGAAATAGGGATGGGAGCCACTTATTTGGCTGGGCATAGTTTGGGAGAATATTCGGCTCTGGTATGCGCTGGTGTTCTATCTTTTCGTGACGCTATTAAACTTGTGAGACAACGAGGGATCATTATGCACAATGCAGACCCGCATCAGCAAGGGACCATGGTGGCCATTTCACACATTCAATTAGACACACTTCAAAACATATGCGAAGAAGTTTCAACAAAAAAACACCCTGCCTGTGTGGCTTGTATGAACGCTGACCAACAGTTTGTCATTTCGGGACATCGGCACTCTATACAAGAAATTATTAAAAGGACAGAATCCCTGGGAACGAAACATTCTTATATCAATGTAAGTGGTCCCTATCATTCTCCCATGATGCAAACCGCAGCAGAACAATTCAAAGTTGAATTGGATCGATATCAATATGCCCATGCAAAATACCCGATTATTTCAAATGTTACAGCAGCACCCTATGAGTGTGATCGATCTGTAGTGGATTACTTAAACATGCAGATGACGATGCCTGTAAGATGGTCAGAGTCTATGCTTTATCTGGTTGAAAATGGGGTTACTGAAGTTATAGAGTTGGGTTCTAAACATGTGTTAGTTAGTCTTATGAGTAAAATAACGAAGCGTACTGTACCTTATTCCCTTGGTCAGCCTTCCGATTTACTAATGGTTACAAATACACAAGAAAGGAAAAATAAGCGGTTAACGATTCGTAAAAAGTTGTTATCAGAACTAATGGTAACCGCACTCATTTCACGGAATTATAACCAAGATTCGATATCATATACCCAAACGGTTGAGCCGTTATTTCATCAATTACAACGGGTAAAGGAACAAATACACAAGAATGGATACAAACTCAGCGAAGAAGAGATAAATGATGCTCTACAGGTATGTCATTCGATTCTTACAGCGAAACAAATTTCAATAGATGAAACTGCGTTAATTAATGCAATCTAGTACGTTTTGTTTGCTCACAAGACCTCTAGAACATTCCAGGCTATCTCATTATGAGGTGGTCTGTTTGTCGTTGGATACGCTCTGAAGTTGTTGAATATTCAGACGTTTTGTCATCAATATGTAAAAAAATGAGCTATTCAATCTCTATATTTTACCATATAGTAACAATAAATTGATTGATTTTACATATATTTCTATGGTAAAATTTTGCTTGAAATATGTGTAAATAATTAGATAAGCATAATAGAGAAGATATATTTGGAGGAGAGATATGTATACTAACCAGTTTCAAACATTAGTGGATGTGATCCGAGACAGAGGTAAAATAATGGACCGCGGTATTCGTTTTATCGATGCGGACAAACGTGAAACTTTTATATCTTATCATCAATTATTTACTGAAGCACATGGGTATTTAGGTTATCTACAAGCCATCGGAATTAAACCTAAACAAGAGATTATTTTTCAGATCCAAGAGAACAAACGCTTTTTAGTCGCATTCTGGGCTTGTTTACTAGGTGGAATGATCCCCGTACCTGTAAGTATTGGTGAAGATGAAGAACAAAACTTGAAGGTATGCCGTATATGGGAATTGCTAAATAACCCCTTCATGATTGCATCTGAAAAGGTACTGGATAAACTGAGAAAGTTCGCTTTAGAACATAAATTACTGGATTTGCATCATCAACTAGAGTCTAGAACGGAAATGATACAAGACCACGTATATGATTATAAATCTGTAAAATATGATGAGCCTAAGCCAGATGACTTGGCATTTATTCAATTTTCTTCCGGATCAACCGGCGACCCCAAGGGCGTTATGTTGACCCATCGAAACCTCATTTATAATGCTTGTGCTGCTATTAATGGCACACAAATTAGTTCAGACGATAGTTTTCTCTCCTGGATGCCCCTTACCCATGATATGGGTTTGATTGGATTTCATCTTGTACCCCTCGTGGCCGGAATTCATCAGTACTTGCTCCCAACGGAATTATTTATTCGCAAACCGATTCTATGGATGAAAAAAGTAAATGAACACAAAGCAACCATACTGTCTTCTCCTAACTTTGGTTATAAATACTTCCTGAATTTCTTTCGCGAAGACAAAGCGGAGGGATGGGATCTGTCATCTGTCAGAGTCATCTATAATGGGGCGGAACCTATATTACCCGAAGTGTGTGATGAATTCCTAAATGTATTGTCAGCATATCACTTAAAGAAAACAGCCATGTTTACCGTATATGGATTAGCAGAGGCCTCTGTTGCCGTTTCCTTTCCCAAGGTAGAAGAAGAATTTACTGCGGTGTACGTTCACCGGGAACATCTGAACTTAGGGGAGCGTGTCATCGAAGTCGAGAAACATGCTGAACATGTGGCATCATTTGTTGCCGTTGGCGAGGCAGTTGATTATTGCCATGTTAGAATTTGCGATGAGGAAATGAACAGTGTTCCCGATTTGGTTATTGGAAAAATTCAAATCAAGGGGGATAACGTCACCCAAGGTTATTATAATAATTCACTAGCAACGGAGAAGTTATTAACGCGCGACGGATGGGTGAATACGGGCGATCTGGGTTTCATCATGAACGGAAAACTGGTTGTAACAGGGCGGGAAAAAGACATTATCTTTATCAATGGTAAAAATGTATATCCCCATGACATTGAACGTGTTGCCATACAATTACATGATATTGAACTCGGAAGAGTTGCTGCTTGTGGTGTGTATGATTCGAATAGTCAAAGTGAAGAAATTATTGTGTTTGTTGTGTACAAAAAAAAGATCGAACACTTCCTGCCTCTTGTTAAAGAAATCAAAAGACACCTATATAAACAGGGAGGATGGAGTGTCAAAGAGGTACTGCCCATCAAAAAATTACCCAAAACAACAAGTGGGAAAATCCAGCGGTATCAGTTAGCCAAGCAGTATGAAGCAGGCAAATTCTCAAGAGAATCTGCATTCATTCATGACTGGATCAAGAATGACAATGACAATGACAAGGCAAAAGAAAAGGCTGCTGTTTCGGTTCGAGTCATAGAACGTGAATTGAGTTCACTATTTTCTGAAGTGCTGGTTGGGAAAAAGGTTGAACTTGAGGATAGCTATTTTGATATAGGGGCAACTTCATTACAGCTGGCCCAAATCGCTGAACGTATAGAACAAAAATACGGAGAAGAACTTGCTGTTACGGACCTCTTTACCTATCCCTCGATAACTGAATTGGCAGCATATCTGGCTAGAGGTTACAGCGAGACCATGCAAGTCAACAAAACTCAAGAGGATCATACGCCATCCAAAGATATTGCTATTATCGGTATGTCTTTGAATCTCCCTGGTGCATCAAATGCAGGCGATTTTTGGCGTGTTTTGGAAAATGGAACGCATAACATTCGGGACTACCCTGAAAGTCGGATAAAAGACGCAGCGGATTATATACAATCCATGCAAAGTGAAATGAGCGAAATTCAATGGATCAAGGGTGGTTACTTGGATCAAATTGATCAATTCGATTATTCTTTCTTTGGCATAACCCCAAAAACTGCACAATTTATGGACCCGAATCAAAGGATGTTCTTGCAAACGGCATGGCATACGATTGAAGATGCTGGCTATGCAGGGGAAGGAATTAATGGAAGAAATGTGGGCGTCTACGTGGGGTATTCCAAAGTTGGATATGATTACGAACGGCTCGTTACGGCGAGTTACCCCGCAGAACTCAAAAATTATATCATTGGAAATTTACCATCTGTACTTGCGAGCAGAATTGCATATTTCTTGAATTTAAAAGGCCCGGCCTTAACGATTGATACCGCTTGTTCCTCCTCACTTGTTGCTGTTCACATGGCATGTAAAGGATTGCTCGCTGGAGACTGTGAAATGGCAATCGCAGGAGGCATTCGAACAGCATTATTACCGATTAGTATCGGACTGGATATGGAATCTCCAGATGCATTGACGAGAACGTTTAGCGAAGATGCCAACGGCACGGGATTTGGTGAAGGTGTTGGGTCGGTCATGTTGAAGCCAATGCAGCAAGCGATTAAGGACGGGGATCATATCTATGGTGTGATTAAGGGAAGTGCGATTAATCAGGATGGCAAGACGGTAGGAATCACAGCACCTAACCCGGAGTCACAGACCAATGTGATCGAACAGGCATGGAAAGAAGCCGGCATTTCTCCTGATACGCTTAACTTTATTGAAGCACATGGAACAGGGACAAAATTAGGTGATCCGGTTGAGTTCAATGCTTTGCGTAAAGCTTTTGAGAAATATACGGATCGGAAACAATTTTGTGCAATCGGATCTGCCAAAGCTAACATTGGACATGGCTTTGAAGCGGCGGGGATCGCTGGATTAATTAAATCTATTCTTATGTTTCAACATAGAAAGATTCCACCATTGGTTCACTTTGACAAGCCTAATCCCCTGCTTAAGTTTGAAGCTTCACCTTTTTATGTGAATCAGGAATTAATGGCTTTTGGTGAAGAAGAGGGCCCATTACGATGCGGGGTTAGTTCTTTTGGTTTTAGTGGTACCAATGCGCATGTGGTCCTCGAAGAATATGTTCCCTCCCAAACAGTAGATAAAAGGATGTCCCAAGAGCCTAATCTATTTGTTCTGTCTGCTGCCACGGAACGGGCGCTGGATGAATTGGTCAGAACGTATCATGAATATCTAACCGATCACACGAATGTTTCCATTCAACAAATCTGTTATACAGCCAGTACGGGAAGGGCTAATCTGGATTATCGGCTTGCCATCGTAGTCACGAGTACACAAGAATTACATGAAAAATTGAAACGAATTGCAAGCGGAGAGGGTAAACTGCCAAATGTTTATTTTGGTTATGCCAAAAAAGACAAAACGCTTGTTAGCGATCATCTCTATGCTCGGGGAAAGGCAGAATCTTTAAATGAACTCGGTCAGTTATTTACACAGGGGGCAGTGATAGATTGGGAAAAATTTTATAACCATGAAGTCATTTCGAAAATTCCATTGCCGTTATACCCTTTTGAACAGAAACGGTGTTGGATTGAAGTTAAACAGCCGATACCAGCGGAGCATAGGTCTGGGAGGAGTGAGGTTCAAATGGAGATGGATACAAACGATATTGAATTAAAGATTAAAACAAGCATCAGTCGTGCATCTGGTTTGAAGTTGGAAGAGCTGGATCATCAAGCTCATTTTCTCCAAATGGGATTGGATTCCATCATTCTTGTGCAAATTCAGAAGGAGATCTCAGAGCTGTTCCGTTTGGATATCCCGATGGAAATGTTTTTTGAAACCCTTACAAATATTAATTCCTTAGTTAAATATGTGTCAGAGAATATCAAGCATCATGATGTATCTAAAAACATAAACAATCAAACAGTTCAGGAGCATACTGAACAACGAAATCTGGCATCTGTGAACAATATAAATACGGCAAAATCATCAGGGAATGTGTCGGAGCAAATTGTGATGTCTGCCATTCAGCTCATGGAATCCCAATTAAAAAGTTTGAATGTGCTGTTAGGCGAGCAAATGAATGCTGTTCAATCCCCGCTTTTGGAAATGAAACATCATGAAACCAAACCAACCAAAGAGATCCAACCCAATTCGGATTCGAAGGAAGCCAAACCTTTTATACCCTATCAATCGTTGAAAATTCATGAAGAGAGCGGATTATCACCGCTTCAGAACCAGTATGTTGAACAATTTATAGCCAAGTATACCGCAAGAACCAAAGGCTCCAAATTAAAAACAGGCCAAACACGTTTGGTTCATGCGAATAATCGCAATGTATCCGGATTTCGCTCGTATTGGAAGGAAATGGTGTATCCCATCATTTCAACGCGTGCAGAGGGAGCAAAGTTATGGGATATGGATGGGAATGAGTATTTGGATCTGACGATGGGATTTGGTGTAAATCTATTTGGCCATAATCCAGCGTTTATTCAAAATGTAATAGCAGACAGCCTCCAGGAACAATTGCCTCCATTGGGCCCTATGTCAGACTTGGCAGGAGATGTCGCAGCTAAAATTTCCGAGCTGACGGGTGTAGAGCGTGTCGCATTTTATAATTCAGGAACAGAAGCTGTCATGGTTGCACTTCGTTTAGCAAGGGCAGCAACGGGGCGTTCCAAAGTTGTATTATTTTCAGGATCTTACCACGGTACACATGACGGCGTGTTGGGTGTAGCGAATCCTGGGGATGCTTTATCGTCTGCGCTGCCTATGGCTCCTGGTATTGTAAATAGCGCTATGGAAGATTTGATTATTCTTAATTATAACCATCCGCAATCACTGGATATGATTCAGAACCTGGGTGATGAATTGGCTGCTGTGCTTGTAGAGCCGGTGCAAAGTCGAAGACCTGATCTGCAGCCTACACAATTCTTACGGGAACTTAGAGAGATCACGAAACAGTTTGGCATTGCACTTATTTTCGATGAGGTCATCACTGGATTCAGAATTGGATTGGGTGGAGCGCAGGATTGGTTTGGCGTTCAAGCAGATTTGGTTACGTATGGGAAAGTGGTCGGTGGCGGGCTGCCTATTGGCATAGTCGCCGGTAAGGCTGAATTTATGAATCCGGTGGATGGTGGAACCTGGAACTTTGGTGATGATTCTTACCCTTCCGATGCAGATAAGAAAACGTTTGTCGGTGGAACCTTCTGTACACACCCTCTTACGATGAGAGTGATGTTAACGGTACTACAATATCTTCAATCTGAAGCAGAAACCTTATATAAGGAATTAAATGAAAAAACAGATTATCTTGTAAAAGAATTAAATGCGTTTTTCAAAACAGCGAATGTACCGATGCAAATGGTGAACTATGGATCTTTATTTCGATTTATATCATTTGGAGATATGGAATTATTCTTCTACCATTTAATTTATAAAGGTTTATACATTTGGGAAGGTCGTAACTGTTTTATATCGACTGTGCATTCCATGGGTGACATGGATACGATAATCAGAATCGTGAAAGAGACGATCCATGAACTACGCGAGTGGGGGTTTATCCCTGGTAAATCGCCTGTTTCGGAATATCCGCTCTCTTTAGAGCAAAAACAATTATTGTTAACTTCATTACATGGGGAAGATGCGAATGCTGCATTAAACCAGAGTGTTATTTTAAAAATGACAGGCGGAATAGAGCCTTCCACACTGGATCAGGCCGTGAATCAGATCGCACAGCGTCATGAAGCCCTAAGAACAGTCATTCATGCCGATCGTGAAACACAACAAATCAGATCCGTAATGGAATTTCAATGTACATGGTTGAATTTCTCAGCATATGCGGGTGAGGATCAAGAACGGGAAATTTCCAATTGGTTATCTGCCGATGCAAATGAAGCCTTCGATTTACAGTCTGGGGAACCTCTATTTAGAATCACCTTGCTTAAAAAGGCAGCCGATCAATACCTTATGGTGCTGATATTTCATCATATTGTTGTAGATGGCTGGTCGATTGCTGTATTCATTCAAGAGTTGGAACATACCTATTCTGCTCTTGTCCGAGGGGTTCCGGTTCAATTACCTGAAGCCACTCCATTCCGTGAGTATTTAAGCTGGCAACGACTTGAACATGAAAAAGGGTCATTTAACGAAGGAGTCCAGTTCTGGAAAGAACAATTTTCCTTATCCTATCCCAACATTACACTTCCAACGGTACAGTCCGGTGATGTGCCCAGGGGATATTCTGGTGAAAGGTATTCCATCAAGCTGGATCATCAATTAACGGAGTCTTTGCGAACGTTAAGTATCAATAATAAGAGCAGTTTGTTTGTAACGATGTTTGCAGCGTTTCATTTATATTTGCATCAACTAACAGGGCAGTCTCACCTTGTCATTGGCGTGCCTACAGCGGGTCAGTCTCACATGCGAAAAAATGCGCTGATTGGCAACTGTGTCAACATTGTACCTGTTCATCATGCCTTGTTAATGAAGCAGTCCGTTGTAGAGCATGTTCTTCAGCTCAAGGAAACGCTGGCTCTTGTCATGAAACATCAACATGTTCCATTGACTCTCGTATCCGAACAGCTTGCTCATATGACTGCACCGGATACACGGATTTTATTCAATATGGACAGAACCATTCATCATCTTCAATTTGAAAATATCGAGACTGAATTCATGTCGTATCCGATCAAACATATTTCTTACGATTTGTTTCTTAATATTACGGATGTTAGCCATGAATTGTACCTGGATTTTGATTACAATACCGATCTCATTGGACCTGAGATGATGAAATTGTGGTCCGAAGGATTTAAGGTTTTACTTCAAAGTATGGTGAGTCATCCAGAGGCTGAAATTTCGTCTTTGACGTTGTTCTCATCCGATCAACAGGACCAATTACAGGAAATGTATACTCGGTTTGTTATGGAGCGTCTTCCTCACGTTAATCATGCACCCATATTCGAGCTTCCAGTCAATGACGTGGAGAAAAAGCTGGCTTTGATCTGGGAGGACGTATTATCCCTCGATCAAGTGGGGAGACATGATCACTTTTTTGATCTCGGAGGAAACTCGCTCAAGGCGACAGTAATGCTATCCAAGGTTCATGAGCAGTTTCAACATAAAATTTCAATCGTTCAATTCTTCAATAATCAACGTCTGAAGGAGCTAGCGAGTCTGATTACAGGCGAGAACGAGGAAACATTCATTCCAATCAAGGCATTGGACGTGAAGGAGTTCTATGAGACGTCAGCTGCACAACAGCGAATCTACTTTCTGGATCAATTTGAGCCCAATAGTGTGTTTCAGAACATGTGCGGCCATATTACGGTCACAGGAAATATCGATGAAGCTAAATTGATTTCGTCATTGGAACAAATCGTGCACCGTCACGAAGCTTTTCGCACCAGTTTCCATCTGATGGATGGAGAGCTTTACCAGCGTATTGCTCCAACGATTGATTTTGAAGTGAAACGATCTCAGGAAAGCTCTGCTTCATTTGAACAACATGTTAAGGCGTTTGCCAAACCATTTGATTGCTCCAAAGCGCCATTAATACGTGCCGAATTCATTCGTTTAAACAATGATCATGCAGAGATTCTCATTGAGATGCATCATATTATATCGGACGGATATTCCGTTGGCATTCTTGCGAATGAACTGATCGATGAATATGACGGAAGAAACATGCCGGATATTGATATTGAATACAAAGACTTTGCAGCTTGGCAGAAAAAATTTCTGGCGGGGGAGTCTTATAAGCAGCAAGAAAAATATTGGCTAGATCAATTCAAAGGAGAACTCCCGAACCTTAATCTGCCTACTGATTTTGTTCGGAAACCTCATTTGACTTCGGCAGGTTCAAGATTGTCATTTGTGTTGGACGCACACTTGAAGCAGTCGCTGGAGAAACTTGCGAAACAAACGGAAACTACGATGTTTATGGTGTTATTGGCAGCGTATAATGTGCTGCTTCATCATTATACGGCTCAAGAAGACATGATTGTAGGTACGCCAACATCAGGAAGAAACCATCCGGATGTCGAGAATATGATAGGTGTCTTTATCCAGACGGTAGCGATTCGATCACAGCCGGTGGGGAATAAGTCGTTTCGATCCTATCTCGAGGAAATAAAAAAACAATCTCTGGATGCATTGGATAACCAGGACTATCTTTTTGACAATCTTGTAGAGAAATTAAACACACATCGTGATACCACTGGGACAGCACTTTTTAATACAATGTATATCTTCTTAAATACCGCGTTGAATCAACGGCAAGAACAGGATTGCAGCTTTAAAGTTAGAGAATTAAATGTCGGTGTATCGTTATATGATCTGATGTTCATCGTTGAGGATGATAACGAGAGTCTGGAAATGCATTTTAATTACAAGACGGAGCTGTTTGAACGGGACACCATCGACAGGATGAAAACACATCTGTTCAACATCCTTAGAGACATTGTGATTGAACCGGATGCTACCCTGTCCGATATTCAAATGCTGTCTGAACATGAGCAGCACGTTCTTTTACATGAGTTTAATGATACCAACATAGCGTATTCACGGAATCAGACCATTCAGGAGTTATTCGAAGCACAGGTGGAACGGACACCCGATCAATTAGCCGTCGCTTTTGGAGATGAGCAATGGACGTATCGTCAATTGAATGAACGGGCGAATCAGTTGGCATATACGCTTAGAGCTGAGGGAGTGCAGCAGGATCAATTTGTAGGTATTCTGACAGATCGTTCGATTGATATGATCGTTGGCATCTTTGGCATTCTAAAAGCAGGCGGGGCGTATGTACCGATTGATCCGGATTCTCCTGAAGAGCGAATCCGCTATATCCTGCATGATTCGGGGGCAACGTTGTTAGTTACGCAAACGCATTTGAAGCAGTTGGTATCGTTTAATGGAAAAATGATTGATTTGGACGATGAAGAAATCTATGCAGCTAATCTGTCGAATCTGGAACCGGCAGGGAATTCAGAGCAGTTGGCTTATGTGATCTATACTTCAGGCACAACAGGCATGCCAAAAGGTGTGATGATCGAACATCGTCAGGTTCATCACTTGGTTAAAGCGTTGTACAGTCACGTTATAGATGATCAGCATAGCGGGTTGCATGTCGCTTTACTTGCGCCTTACTATTTCGATGCATCTGTGAAGCAGATTTTTGGCGCACTGCTGTCAGGACATGCCTTGTTTATTGTAGACAAGGACACGGTACTGGATGGACAAGACTTAATGAATTATTATCAGCACCATCAAATTGATTTGACGGACGGAACACCTGCACACCTGAAATTGCTTTCGAAGGCAAAAAACGTTCAAGGCATATCGCTAAAATATATGCTCATTGGCGGTGAAGCTCTTTCTCAGCAAAGTGTAAATGGAATCACATCATTATTTGCTCTCAATCATATAACGCCTCCAACCATAATTAATGTGTACGGTCCAACAGAATGTTGTGTGGATGTTGCGACATACCATGTACTTCCAGAACACCTGGATACAGCGAATCAACGAGCTCACCTACCGATTGGGCGAACACTGGGGAATAATCGCCTGTATGTATTGAACAAACATGGCAAAGTTCAGCCTGTAGGCGTCGTAGGGGAATTATGTATCTCTGGCGATGGGGTAGGTAGAGGGTATTTGAATTTACCTGAGCTGACTGCGGAGAAATTTGTGCGTGATCCGTTTGTCCAGGGAGCGACAATGTACAAAACGGGAGATTTGGCGAAATGGCTTCCCGATGGAAATATTGAGTATTTGGGAAGAATGGATCACCAAATTAAAATTCGCGGATACCGGATCGAAGTAGGAGAAGTCGAAGCGGCACTGTTAGATCTAGAGTGTGTGAAAGAAGTTATCGTCATTGCACATGAGGATGATCACGGGGACAAATCATTATATGCATACGTTACAGCGGATTCCACGCTGACGGTGGGAGAGTTAAAACAAAGCCTCTCTAAAGTGTTGCCGAATTACATGGTACCAGCCTACTTTATACAATTGGATCACATGCCTCTGACATCGAACGGGAAAATCGATCGCAAATCGCTTCCGAGTCCAGAAGAAAACATACAAACGGGAAGTGAATATATAGAACCCCGAACTGGGGTGGAAAAACAGTTGCTGCCTATTTGGCAGGATGTGCTTGCTGTGAAAAAAATCAGTGTAAAAGACCATTTTTTTGATGTAGGAGGCAACTCGTTACGTGCGACCAAGCTGGCTGCCAAAATCAATCAAAAGCTGAATATCCACATCTCGGTAAGAAACGTCTTTGAATGGCAGACCATTGAACAGATGGCTCAATCTATTGAACAAATGGAACAGGATGTTTTAGTGTCCATTCCTCAAGTAGAGGAAAAAGAATATTATCCTATTTCTTCGGCGCAAATGAGAATGTACATTATGAGCATCAAAGCTGGCAAGGAACTCATGTACAACATGTCAGGTATGTTTATGTTGGAAGGATCGCTTGATCGGATCAGATTGGAAGAAGCATTCCAACAATTGATTCATCGTCATGAATCACTTCGGACTGGATTCAAAGTCATACATGGAGAACCGAAACAGATCGTATACCCTAAAGTGAACTTTGGAATTGAATTGATCGAGTCAACGGAAGCAGAGATCGAAGATCGAATTGAACAGTTTGTTCGCACATTTGATCTCGGGCAAGCACCTCTTATGAGGGTGGGACTTATTGAACTTCAGCAGGAGTGTCATGTATTGCTGGTAGATCTCCACCATATCATTGCAGACGGACTATCCGTGCATCTTCTGATGACTGAACTTAGCCAGTTCTATAAAGGAGAGGAGCTATCTCCTCTTCGAATTCAGTATAAGGACTATGCTGAATGGCAGCAAATGCAACTTCATAGTGAGCGGATGAAAAAGCAGGAGAAGTATTGGCTTACTATGTTTGGTGAGAGTATCCCGCTATTGGATCTGCCAACAGACTACGAAAGACCTGAAACGCTAAGCTATGCGGGAGATGTATTGGACATTGTTTTGCAGGAAGACATTCTTCCAGGCTTAAGGAACATGGAAGTACGGACAGGAACAACGCTATATATGATTCTATTAGCCGCCTATACGATTCTATTATCTAAATACAGCGGGCAAGAAGATATCATTGTAGGCACGCCGATTGCAGGCAGGACACATGCTGAGCTGGAGCCGGTCATGGGGATGTTCGTGAACACACTGGCTATTCGAAATTATCCTGCAGGGGATAAAACTTTTACGGAGTATCTGCTGGAAGTCAAAGAAAATATGTTGAACGCATATGAGAATCAGGATTATCCGTTTGAAGAATTGATTGAGAAAGTAAATGTAACCAAAGATGCTCGGAGGAATCCGTTGTTTGACACCATGTTTGTATTGCAAAATACAGATGCTTCAGAGATTCAGATGGATGGAGTAACCTGTGAGCCTTATGCTCCAAATACGAGAGTATCCAAATTCGATTTAACGTTGTATGTTACCGAATTGCAACACAAGTTAGAAGTGGCCTTTGAATACAGTACGATTTTATTTGAGAAAACAACGATTGAAGCGATGTCACAAAATCTGTTGGTCATATTAACAACCATTGCCAACGACCCTCATATTCAAATCAACAAGATTCAATTGGTTGAAGAATTAATAGATGGGGATACGCTGGCTGATCTAATTGAAGTAGATTTCTTCTAAGCTAACTTAAAAATACAAAGTGATCGGGGTGCCGTATGTCTATTTTTAAGAAACAGGAATCGTATTGGGCAAGCCGATTTGAAGATGATGATCATCTTGTTCATTTGCCTTATTGCAAAACAACCTCCAAACACCCAGACGATACGCAGCACCAGAATGCTATATATAAGTCTTTGTCAGCCGATGTTTCATATAAAATCAAGTCCATGTCGCGCAATGCTCCTATGGCGATATATACGATCTTATTAACGGGAGTTCAGTGTCTGTTATATAAATACACGAATGAAACCAAGATGATTATTGGCATACCTACGATGGAAGAAAAGAACAATGATCTATTGCTCTCGAATAAGGTTCTTGTCTTAAAAAATAATATCAATCATGCGATGACATTCAAATCCTTATTTAATCAAGTGAAGACCAGTTTAACCGAAGCTGTTCAGCATCAACGAATCCCTTTCAGAAAAATGGTTGAACGTTTAAATGTTCAGTATGATTCGAACCATGTACCTCTGATTCATACCTTGGTTTCGTTGAATGAAATTCATCCTGCCCTTGATGAAAATAACGTAAAAGCGGCGACAATGTTCCACTTTGATCTGGAGAACGACTCCATTCAGTTAAGATTAGTTTATGATGATGATCGTTATGATCGAGAGTATATGGTTCAAGTTGTAGAACATCTTGACCAATTATTATCCGTTGTGCTGAACCAACCTGATCTGGAGTTAAGTCATGTCGATATGTTATCAGAGTTTCATCGAAACAAGCTGTTATATGACTTTAACGATACAAGGGTTGAGTATCCACAGAACAGAACGATGCATCAATTATTTGAAGAACAGGTGGAACGAACACCGGACCATCCGGCAGTCGTATTTGAGAATAGACAGTTAACGTACAGAGAGTTAAATCAAAAATCCAACCAATTGGCCCGATTGCTTCAAGCTAAGGGGGTGCAGGCGGGTCAGTTCGTTGGCATTATGGCAGAGCGCTCACTTGAGATGATCATAGGTTTATTCGGTATTCTAAAAGCTGGCGGGGCATATGTCCCAATCGATCCGGAATATCCGGCAGATCGTATTCATTACATCCTTGAGGATTCGAAAGTGGCTTGGTTGCTGCATCAAGGTCATATACAGAAGCCGGAACATTATGCAGGGACATGTGTCATTCTGGATTCTGAAATAAATCACCATGATCATCATTTAAATTTGGAAGATGGAGCGATCTCCAGTGATTTGGCATACATGATCTACACGTCTGGAACAACAGGTCATCCCAAAGGCGTAATGATTGAACATACCAGCATTGTGAATTCCCTGCAATGGAAATCGGATTTTTATCATTTTACCGGAGATGATCGGGTATTAATGCTGAATCCCTTCGTTTTTGATTCATTTATTACTCATTTCTTTGGTCCGATGATATCTGGCTCGACAGTGTATTTGTTAAACCAGCAACAGTGTAAAGATGCTATAGCCATCAATACGATGGTCAAAAAACAGCAAATCACGCATATCCAAAGTCCACCCAGTTTCTTGATGACACTATTGGAACAAGTAAGCGCGGAACATTGGGCATCCATGAAAAATGTGGTGGCTGCGGGAGAGAAGATTGTTCCTGCCTTAATACACAAATTGCAGCGCATCAATCCACGCATCGAAGTGTGTAATGAATACGGTCCAACCGAAAATAGTGTTGTATCCACAGTTCTGTCGATCAAGTCGGCAGATCAAAATATCTCAATCGGGAAGCCTATTGCGAACAATAGGGTCTACATTTTAGGAGAACGGAATGAATTGCAGCCTATTGGAGTTCAGGGAGAATTATGTGTAGCCGGAGCAGGGCTATCCAGAGGTTACTTGAACCGTCCAGATCTGACTGCGGAGAAATTCGTGGATGATCCATTTGTTTCGGGAGCGAAAATGTACAAGACAGGTGACTTCGCAAGATGGCTGCCCGATGGGAACATAGAGTATATAGGAAGGGTAGATCATCAAGAGAAAATTCGTGGACACCGGATTGAACTTGGTGAAGTGGAGACGGCTCTTCTAAATAGTACCCAGATAAAAGAGGCCATCGTAATAGCCAGAGAAGATGAAACGGGAACCAAACAATTATGTGCGTACCTGGTAGGAGAGGACGCAATCACGATCGGGGAACTGCGGGAGGCTTTGTACCAGCAGCTGCCAAACTACATGATTCCGTCCTATTTTGTACAGCTCGATCAGATGCCGCTCACGTCTAACGGGAAAATCAATCGCAAAGCTTTGCCTGCTCCCAAAGAACATATGTTGAAGGGCATGGAGTACGAAGCACCCCGAACGATGGTGGAACAACAACTTGTATCGATCTGGGAAGAGGTACTTGGGGTAGAGAACATTGGGATTTTGGATAATTTCTTCGAGCTTGGAGGAGATTCGATTAAATCCATTCAAGTCTCTTCAAGGTTATATCAAGCAGGTTACCAGGTACAGATGGATCATCTGTTTAAAAATCCAACCATAGCAAGCTTGATTCCCTATGTTCAACCCATAAGTACCCTGTCAGAACAGGGAATCATCACTGGAAAAGTGATGCTGACTCCAATCCAGCATTGGTTTTTTGAGCAATACAAGGTGGACGCCCATCATTATAATCAGTCCGTGATGTTGTATCGGAAAGAAGGTTTTCACGAAGCCACACTTCGCCGTGTATTCTATAAATTGAGTGAGCATCATGATGCACTTCGTATGGTATATCGCCATACGGAGCGGGGGTATGAAGCGTGGAATGAAGGGTTGGCAAGAGAACCCTTATATACACTTGAAGTGATGGACTTTAAGTCATTAGCAGATCCGTCTCAAGAAATCGAGAAGAAAGCAAATGAAATGCAAAGCAAGTTTAACGTGGAACGTGGACCCTTGATGAAGCTGGGCGTATTTCAATGTGCAGACGGAGATCATCTAATAATCGTTATTCATCATCTAGTCATCGACGGAGTTTCATGGCGAATTTTGATCGAAGACCTATCGAGGGGTTATGAACAATTAAGTGATGGCGAACCCATTCAACTACCGCAAAAAACGGCTTCCTTTCAATTATGGGCAGAACAGCTCCAGTTGTATGCGAACAGTGATGCGATAAAGCAAGAGATTGCATATTGGAATGAAATTGAAAAAGCAACCTATAAGTCGTTACCTACAGATTTTAAAGCGGATCATGCACTGGAAAAAGACAGTGAAGAAATCACGATGGAATGGTCAGCGGCAGAAACGGAGCAATTATTAAAACAAGCGAATCGTGCGTATAAAACGGAGATTAGCGATTTGCTGCTCAATGCACTAGGCATGTCTATTCACCAATGGACAGGCATGGATAAAGTGTTGGTCAATCTGGAGGGACATGGAAGAGAACAAATTATACCGGATCTCGATATTACACGAACGATCGGATGGTTTACAAGCCAGTATCCGGTTGTACTTGATATGGAAACAAGTTCAAATATGTCGCTTTTCATCAAAACAAACAAAGAAATAATTCGTCAAATCCCTAAAAAAGGGATTGGTTATGGTATTTTACGATATTTAAGTGCACAGCAGCAAGAAACTCCTTTTACCTTAAATCCTGAAATTAGCTTTAACTATTTGGGACAATTTGATCAGGATCTTCAGAATAGCGGGATGCAGATCTCTCCCTATCCAGGCGGAGCAACAGCAAGCGACAATCACAGAAGAAATGTTCTTATCGATATGAATGCCTTAATTGTGGAAGGCAAATTGACGTTGTCACTTCGGTATAGTCGCACACAATATCAAAAAGAAACGATGGAGCGAGTGGCAACATATTTTAGAGATCATCTGCAAGAAATCGTGATACATTGTGTGACAAAAGAGAAGCCGGAATGTACACCAAGTGATCTAACGTTAAAAGGAATTACGATTGAAGAATTAGAAGGATTTGTTCAAGAGTCGGAACACATTGGTGAAATCGAAGATATATATGCTTTGTCACCGATGCAAAATGGGATGTTCTTTCATCATTTGCTTCATTCAAAATCGGAAGCGTATTTCCTTCAAACCACGCTGGATCTTCATGGTCCGTTAGACGTGGAAGCTTTTACGAAGAGTCTGGATCAGTTGATGCAGCGAAATTCGATTCTCAGAACAAATTTTCATAGCAAATGGAAGAATGGACCTCTGCAAGTGGTATACCGTCATAAACGGAATGGGCTAACATACGAAGATTTGCGTGAGATGAACGAAGAAGATCGTGAAGCATACGTGGCAGAATATACAAGAGCAGATAAAATAAAAGGTTTCGACCTGTCTCAGGATGTGTTAATGCGTATTTCGATCTTGCGAATGCATGACCAAACCTATCGTTTCATTTGGAATTATCATCATATTTTGATGGATGGCTGGTGCCTGTCTCTTTTAATCCAGGAGTTGTTTGATGGATACTTTGCTATTCAGGAACAACGAAAACTGGAGGCAAAGAGTACGATTCCATACAAACATTATATTGAATGGCTGGACAACCAAGATCATGAAGAGTCCCTGAAATACTGGCGTGACTATATGGAAGGTTATGATGAGCAGACCACTTTGCCAAAAGAACATTCAATTACGAAGAGTGATGAATATCATTCAGAGCATATGATTTGTACATTAAGTCAGGAATTAACCGGACAAATCGCACATGTGGCCAGTCAGAATCAGGTGACGCTGAATACGTTCATGCAAACAGCCTGGGGAATGTTGCTACAGATATATAACGGCAGTGAGGATGTCGTATTCGGAAGCGTGGTGTCGGGCAGACCTGCGGCGATTGTTGGAGTTGAGCGAATCATCGGTTTATTCATCAATACCATTCCTGTACGCGTTCAGACTCAAGGTAACGAGACATTTGCAGCGGTTATGAAGCGGAATCAGGAACAAGCTGTGGCTTCGCATCCACATGACACGTATCCGTTATACGAGATTCAAGCGGAAACATCGCAAAAACAAAATTTGATTGATCATATCCTGATATTCGAGAATTATCCTGTACAGGGCATTATGGAACAGTTTGGGGATCAGGAGGAGACAGCTCTTCGGATTACGAATGTAGAAGCAGATGAACAAACGAATTATGACTTTAACCTGATTATCAAACCAGGCCAATCCATGAAATGTATGTTCTATTACAATGCTAACGTTTATGATCGGTCAAGCGTAGAACGGATTCAAGGTCACTTGATTCGAATGCTGGAGCAAGTGGTCAACAATCCGCTTATCCCTATCCATGACATTGACTTGACGACAACACAGGAGAAAACACAAATTTTGGAACAGTTTAATGATTCTATGGCTGAATACCCAATGGACAAGACGATTCATGGACTGTTTGAGGAACAAGTGGCAAGAACTCCTGCACACGTTGCGGTTGTATTCGAGGATCAACATTTGACCTATCAAGGGCTGAACGAGAAAGCCAACCAATTGGCAAGAACGTTGAAGGCTAAAGGCATTCAAAATGATCAGTTAATCGGGATCATCGCTGATCGTTCGCTAGACATGGTTGTAGGAATCCTTGCGATTCTGAAAGCGGGTGGCGCATACGTGCCGATTGATCCTGAATATCCGGAGGATCGTATAAACTACATGCTTGAGGATTCGGGTGTACATGTATTATTGCTGCAAAGTCATTTGCAAGAACGCATCTCTTTTGCAGGAGAGGTCGTTTGTTTGGATCAACCTGAGTCCTATCATGAAGATCATTCCAACTTGGGAGTGACTGCTGCACCAACAGGCTTGACATATGTAATTTATACCTCAGGAACAACAGGTAAACCAAAAGGGACATGTATTGAACATAAAAATGTGGTGCGATTGTTGTTCAATAGTAAAAATTTGTTTGATTTTAATGCATCAGATACATGGACATTATTCCATTCTTTTTGTTTTGATTTTTCGGTATGGGAAATGTATGGGGCATTGCTCTATGGCGGAAAACTGGTTATTGTACCTCAAATGACGGCAAAAAGTCCGGAACAATTTCTACAATTGTTAAAAGACGAGCAAGTGACGATATTGAATCAAACGCCAACGTATTTCTATCATCTTCTTCAGGAAGAACGGGCAGGTCATGCAGCAGATCTGAAATTAAGAAAAGTGATTTTTGGAGGAGAAGCCCTCAATCCCGTGTTATTGAAGGAATGGAAGCTGAAATATCCATTTGTCCAGTTAATTAATATGTATGGGATAACCGAAACGACGGTTCATGTAACGTATAAGGAAATAACCGACATTGAAATACATGCTGGAAAGAGCAATATTGGAAAACCAATCCCAACGTTGCAGACCTATATTTTGGATCAACATCAACGCATTCAACCGATCGGTGTTCAGGGAGAATTAGTTGTAGCAGGTGAGGGCCTTGCCAGAGGGTATCTGAACCGGCCTGATTTAACCGCAGAGAAATTTGTTGATCACCCCTGGATTACAGAAGGGAAAATGTATCGCACAGGAGATGCCGCAAGATGGCTGCCGGATGGAAATATTGAATATCTGGGACGAATCGATCATCAAGTGAAAATTCGCGGTTACCGAATTGAGCTTGGCGAAGTGGAAACTGCGCTTTTGCAAATAGACTCCATTCAGGAAGCAGTCGTTATTGCCCGTGAGCATGAGGATGGTTCGAAGCAGTTGTGTGCGTATTGGAAAGGCCACAGCTCACTGACGGCGAAGAAAATCAGAATGGCATTATCTCATGAAATTCCGGATTATATGATCCCGTCTTATTTTGTTCAATTAGAGCATATACCGTTAACTTCCAATGGGAAGGTTGACCGTAAGGCATTGCCATCTCCACAAGAACATATGCAAAAAGGGACCGAGTATATGGCGCCGCAGAACGCTGTAGAACAAGCGATCGTCTCTGCCTGGGAAGCTGTGCTTGGTGTGCAGAAGATTAGCACATCAGATCATTTCTTTGAACTCGGGGGTGATTCGATTAAATGTATTCAAGTTTCCTCACGACTGCTTCAAGCAGGGTATAAAGTGGAAATGAAGCATTTCTTCACCTATCCGACAGTAGCGGAGTTGAGTGAACACGTTACATCGGTGAGTACTATTTCTGACCAAGGGGAAGTTACGGGACAAGTGATGCTGACACCTGTTCAGCGCTGGTTCTTTGATCAAAATATGGTGGACGCACATCATTACAATCAGGAAATGATGTTCTTTCGTGAAAAAGGGTTTGATGTCCGCTTTATTCACAGCATCATGGATAAGATCGTTAAACAGCATGATGCTCTCCGCATCCTTTATCGTCAAGCGCCTGAAGGTGGATATGAAGCGTGGAATCGAGGGGCAGACGAAGATGGATTATACAGCCTTGAAATCGTTGATCTCAAAACAGAAGCAGATCCTGCATCGTTCATTGA
This sequence comes from Paenibacillus sp. FSL M8-0212, assembly GCF_038004645.1. Taxonomy (NCBI): domain Bacteria; kingdom Bacillati; phylum Bacillota; class Bacilli; order Caryophanales; family Paenibacillaceae; genus Paenibacillus; species Paenibacillus sp. FSL M8-0212. The sequence goes on from NZ_JBBORP010000001.1 coordinate 5,328,015, forward strand.
AAATAAAGCAAAAGAAATTCAGAGCGGTATGGATCTGTCTCACGGGCCTTTGATCAAACTTGGGTTGTTCCAATGTGCTGTAGGGGATCACCTGCTTATTGCCATCCATCATTTGTTGGTAGACGGGGTTTCATGGCGTATTTTATATGAAGATATTCAGACAGGACATGATCAGTTCTTGAGAGGCCAAGAAATCCAGCTTCCTCAAAAAACGACCTCGTTTAAACAATGGGCAGAACAATTGTCTACGTTTGCAGATAGCCCGGCGATGAAGCAAGAGAATCCATACTGGAGTCGTGTGGAGCAGGCCCAGCTAAGCCCGCTGCCAAAAGATATGGATTGTGATGAGACGATTGGCAAAGATAGTGAAACGATCACCATTCATTGGACAGCAGCGGAAACGGAGCAATTATTAAAGCAGACACATCATGCGTACAATACGGAAATTAATGATATATTGCTAACGGCATTGGGAATGGCAGTTCATGATTGGACAGACATGGGAGAAATTCTCGTAAATCTGGAAGGGCATGGTAGAGAAGACATCCTGCCAGAGCTGGACATTACGCGTACAGTGGGATGGTTTACGAGCATGTACCCCGTTATGATTATGATGGAGTCCGGGACTGACTTATCAAGGAAGATTAAGACCGTCAAGGAAGGACTGCGCCAGATCCCAACCAAGGGCATTGGTTACGGTATTTCGAGGTATTTGTCACATGGAGATGAAGAATTCAAGTTAGAGAAAAATCCCGAAATTAGTTTCAACTATATGGGACAGGTGAATCAGGATTCGGGCCAAGATGGTATTAAATTTTCGCATTATTCCAGCGGGCCATCTGTAAGTGAAAACAACAAGAGACCATTTGTGCTGAATATCAATGGCATTGTTACAGAGGGTCGGTTGTCGCTGTCCATCAACTATAGTTCAAAACAATATCGCCGGGAAACGATGGAGCGATTGGCTTGTCTCTATAAGGAAGGTCTTAATAGAGTCGTTGAACATTGTGTAACGAAGGAACAAACCGAGCTGACGCCAAGTGATATTTCATGCAAGTCATTAACCATTGATCAATTGGATCAAATCGTGGAACAAACTGGGCACATCGGTCGAATCGAAAATGTGTATCCACTTACACCATTACAGAAGGAAATGTTGTACGAAAGTGAACGGAATCCAATTTCCGGCGCTTACTTTGTACAAATCATGTTTGACATGCGTGGAGATTTTGATGTTACCTCTTTTGCGCAAAGCTTGGATCAATTAATGCAAAGGCATGCGATATTAAGAACTAATTTTTATAGTGATTTCGTGGACATCCCTCTTCAAATCGTGTATCAAGAGAAGAAATTTGAATTTAACTATGAATTTGTAGCTGGCACAAGTGAGCTGCAACGTAAAACGTATGTTGACGAGTATATCGAGCAGGACAAGGCGAGAGGATTTGACTTACAACGAGATTCTCTAATACGCATGTCTGTTTTACGAACAAAGCCTGAGGAATACCGCGTCATATGGAGTTTTCACCATATTTTGATGGACGGCTGGTGTATGTCTCTGGTAAGCAAAGAGATATTTGAAAATTATTTTGCGATTCGGGAAAATAGAAAACCTCAAGTGACTCTATTAACACCTTATAGTCAATTCATTGAATGGCTGGAACAGCAAGATCATCAAGGTGCAATAACGTATTGGAGTCATTACCTGGAAGGTTATGAAGGGCAAACGAAATTGCCTGGAGAAAAAATCAAACCAAAACATGAAAGACAGGATTCCAGAACGCTAAACTGTTATTTGAATGATGTACTGGTCGAGCAAATGAAACAGATTGCGGAACAGCAGCATGTAACGCTCCATACGTTAGTGCAGACGGTCTGGGGTGTATTGTTGCAGCAATACAATGAAAGCAATGATGTTGTATTCGGAAGTGTTGTGTCGGGCAGACCACCTGTCATTCCTGGGATCGAAAGTATGATTGGATTATTTATTAATGCGATTCCTGTTCGTATCCAGGCTCAGGCCGATGAGTCATTTATAACTCTAATGAAGAGGAATCAGGCACAAGCTGTGGAGTCACATGCATATGATACGTATTCGTTATATGATATTCAAAATCTGACCAAGCAAAAACAATCTCTGATTAACCATGTTGTTGTATATCAGAACTTCCCGGTAGAGAACCGAATGGAGAGTCTGGGTCAGAAAGGTGAAACACCGCTTGAGATTATGAATGTTGGGGGTACAGAACACAATAGTTTTGATTTTACTTTGATTGTCAAACCTCATGAAAATATGAAGATCATATTGATGTACAATGCCAATGTGTATGACTTATCTACCGTTGAACAGATTCAAAAACACTTTATTTCCATGATTCAACAGGTGGTAAGTAATCCGGAAGTTAAAATAAACGAACTTGCGTTGAATACGTCCAACAGTTATTAATGCACAAGTAATGGGCCGCTCCAAAAGTGAGTTTCCTCCTCACTCAAAGCGCTAACGAATCTGACGCGTCTTAAGAGGTAGATTCGATGTGAACGGCAAACTTTAACGAACCTCAGTAACGTTATTTCATCATATCAGGGTGTGAGAACCTAAAAAACGACCCAATCGACGAATTAACGTCTCTGTGATTCGTTACACCACAGACCTGTGCAAGTCAGAGCGAATAGCGTGTGCCAGGTTCATTAGAACAAAATAACGTTAATAAGGGATGTCCTCAGTCATGCTCATGACTTATGGCATCCCCTTTTTATGCTCCATTAATGATGCAAAGGAACTGCCTGAAGCTGAGGGTGGTTATGATTGAATGGAATGCATTTCCGTATACATTTTGATCGACCTTTTAACAATTCCTCCCTTCTGACCGATATATAATAAGTACATCTATGTAATGAGAAAGTGAAAGGAGTGCAGAACATGGATATTGCAGCATTATCAATGGCGATGAGCCAAGCTTCAGTAGTGCAGTCGGCAAGCTTACAAGTGATGTCGATTACGAAAGACATGGCACAGCAGCAAGGCCAGCAGATGGCGGAAATGTTGAAGTCAGTGCCTGCTCCTCATCCCAATCTGGGTGGAAGTCTCGATCTTTCGGTTTAGTTGAAATTACACATGTGTCCTCATGTAACACCCATTGCAGCAAGCAAAACCCAAACAGCTCAATTCGAATGAATTGAAGCCGTTTGGGTTGTTTTTTCTACATAGTCATTCCAAAATTACGATTCTTTTTATTACGATCTTCTCAGCGAAACTTTGACAAACTTGGCAATCTGCCTTCAAAGGGCAGTGTGTCCTTCAATGTCCATAACTCATCGTAACTGGAAATCTGAAGATCGGCTTTGGACAAGTCCTGGTTGCCTGATCCCGGATTACGATATCCGATGCAGCGCATGCCTGCACTTTTGGCGGCTTGAACACCATTGCGCGAGTCCTCGATCACCAGACAATTCGAAGGGGATGCACCAATCATCTCAGCGGTGGTCAGGAAAATATCTGGTGCCGGCTTGCCGTTTGTAACTTCCTCACCTGTCATTCGCATCTCAAAGTATTGTCCAAGTCCGGTTTTGTCCATGATCAAATCAATCAGTGCACGTGGAGAGGAAGAAGCAACGGCTATGGGAATGTGTTGCTCATGCAGCCAGCTTAACCAGCGTTCCACGGAAGGCATTGCTGTCAGATTCGGATGGGCAAGCATGGTTTGCATCACATTATGCTGATGATAAGCAAATATTTCTTCTAGCGTAGCTGTCAGCTGATGTTTGTCCAATACTTGCTGCCACATGGACTCCAGCGTAACGCCAACATAAGTGTGGTGTTCTTCTTCCGTCATCACTGCGCCAAAATGGGCAAAGGAGCTACGCTCAATCTCGAAATAAATCGGTTCGCTGTCAATCAGTACACCATCCATGTCAAAAATGACTGCTTGGATGATGTCATCATCGGCCGCTCCCAGTCCGCCAAACTCTTGGTTTGCTACCATGTTGTATTCCTCCTCCAGGATTGTGTAAACATAGATCTCTAATTTAATTCATTCATGGTTAGCTTTCCACTTTAGAAACTGGAACCACTGGATTGCAACACTACTTTAATAGCATGTGAGGCGGCTTGAAGTGTGCGTCCCTGAATATCGCAGCCAAGTGTGCGGAAAGCCTCTTCGTAATCCTCCAATGGGAAGGAGTGGGTGATGATTTTTTTTGCCGGAATAATCCCTTGTTCAATCATATAATGTGCGGTTGCAAATGTGCCCAGAGAATCAATGGAACCAATAATTTTCAGACTGCGGTCCACGACTTCTTTTGGATTAAAGGACGTATTTCCATCTCTTAGACCTACCAGCATCAGATAACCGCCGCTGGCGAGCTGGGAAAGTACTTGTGTGCCCACAACGCCCGTTGTATCAACAATCATATCGACCTGATGGGTTGCGGGTGACAGCGATTCTATTGCACTTTCGAAGGATGAATGAACTTCCCAACGATCAGGTGCAATGGAACCGGCAATGGCTAAGCGTTCTTCGGAGATGTCGACCAGACAGCCGGTAACCCCTTTGGAAGCGAGCGCATAGCTGTACAGAATGCCAATCGGGCCTGCGCCAAGGATGATCGTTCTGAAATTCGGCAGAAGATGGATCTGATTAATCCCCGTCAGCATACAACTGAGCGGTTCCGTCAAAGTTGCTTCTTCATAGCTCACATGATCCTTCAATTTGTACAAAAAACGATCCTCGGTCACATAATAATCTGTAAATGTTCCGTCAGCACTCACACCTGTCTCGGTAACAGACTTATGTGTGCAATGATTTTGTCTGCCTGTTCTGCACATGTCACATTGTCCGCAATAGTAGGTAGGATCGATCACAACACGGTCGCCCGGTTGTAATGTCGTTACCGCAGAGCCAACATCAATGACTTCCCCGGCAGACTCATGACCGAGAATGACAGAAGGAACCGCATGATATTTACCGCTGACAATGCCTAGATCGGTACCACATACTCCGGTTGCTCGAATACGAACCAACACCTGATTATCTCTTGTAATTTCCGGGACAGGCCGTTCCTCAAGCGCCACATCCCAAGCCGATTTGTATACCAATGCAAGCATGATATAACCTCCTTGTAATTATATAAAATATAAAAATAGCGATTCATCTTAAACAGTTTTTGACAAGATACGAAAGTAGTGAAGGGGACGAAATCGATTCTGGAGAAGCGAAGCGTTAGCCTAAAAGCTTTCTGAAAGAAAGCTGCTTCGGAAGCATACGCTATCAACGGATTTTTCCCTTGGGAAAGGAAAATCAAGAAAATCCGTGGATAACAGCGATCATAAGAACGATTCGTAACCGAAACGACCACTTCGAACAGTTGCATTGAAATGTTTTAATTAACGCTGGCAAGCACCGAATCCAGCCGCTCTACAATCTCAACCAGCTCGTCTTCGGTTGTCGTAAGGGAAGGCCGGACCTTAACAACGTTACCGAAGCCATATCTTGAACTTCTCAAGATTAGATGCTCATCTGTAAAAGCACGGTCAACGATGGCATTGGTTTTGAGCGTATCGGGTTCATTACCGTCACCTACGATCTCTAACCCCCACATTAACCCGACACCACGAGCTTCCCCGATACTTGGGTATTTCGTAGCCAATTCATGCAGCAATTCACCCAGAATTTCACCTTTGCGTTTTACGGCATCCAGAAACCCGGGTTCGGATACCACTTCCAAGGTGGATTTGGCAGCGGTTACGGAGATCAGATTGCTTCCAGAGGTGAAGGAGTGTTCGTGCTTTTCGAGCACATTCAGCCGGGATTGCATTAATACCGCAGCAACAGGTACACCGATCCCGCCAAGACCTTTTGCAAGGGTAATCATATCAGGCTGGATATCAAACAGTTCGCTGGCGAACATGGTTCCGGTACGACCGATGCCTGTCTGCACTTCGTCAGCAATAAGAATAATATTGTACTCATCACACAGTTTACGCAGACGTTTGAAATACCCGGCGGGAGGGATGATGTTGCCGCCATTTCCAAGAATGGGTTCGATAATCATGCATGCGACTGAGCCGGAACTTGCATATTCTATCGCATCAGATATAGCTTCAACGCATTGATAGCCGCAGTCTCCATTTGAGGATTTGAATGGGCAGCGATAACAGTATGGGGCAGGTACATGGACAGCGTTAGCCACAGCCGAATTGGGGAACCGTTTCCGCCGGAAGGCATTCCCCGAAATCCCGGTGGCAAATTGGGTCTGCCCATGATGGGACAGATACAGGCTGATGATGTCTGTTGATTCGGTATACTTCTGTGCAATTTTGGTTGCACATTCGTTGGCAGTTGAACCAGTGATATCCCGCATCCATCCGGCATTAATGTCGTTTGGAGCATATTCGATTAAGTGATCAAGCACTTCATTTACGTACGGTTCGGTGAAGGAGGAAGACATATGCGTCAGATTGCCGACTTGTTCCTGAATTTTGCTGACAACATGTGGGTGATTATAGCCCAGTGACAGATTGAACGTGCCCGACACGCCATCCAGGTATTCAACACCTGAATCGTCAATCAACTTAATCCCTTTTCCGGCTATGAAGCGGTTGTTGGTTAAAGTTTGCATACGATTTCCTCCAATATAATGGTGTACTAACTCGAACAAAGCTCAACAATCCCGGATGATGCGGGCATCACCTCCCTTAAGAAACGATGTTTACATTTCCTTGCTATGTTGTGCTAGAGCAGTACGTACTGCATTATTTTTTACAGTCCATAGATGAGAGATCATCAATGTGAGCAGCAGGATCAGACAGAATCCGGCCAAAATCCAGATCGTATTCACGACAGGCCCTGTACTCATACTCCATCCAGTCACATACTGCAAGATGGCACCTCCAATACCACCCGATGCGATCAGGATACTGGTTGTCCGCTCGGTCATACCGGGAATCAGAACATTTGCGTAGACCAGTGCGATACAGAACAGCCCAGACATGAACAGACCGGTTCCGAAGATGAGCACATACGTTGCCCACTGTCCAGTTACAAATACCATAGCGACCGTAAACAAAAGCGTGCCAACCGTACTCCAGATCAGGAAAGGCATATAGTTGACGGCTTCCGCTATTTTCCCGGAGAAAAGACGACCGATGATCATCGCAATCCACAGGATGGAGACACTCAGCGATGCGACAGATTCCTGAAGGTGCAATCGTTCTACAAGTATAGAGGGCAGGAAGTTCATTAATCCCAGTTCCAGTCCCATGTAGATGAAAAAGAAGATGACAAAGATCGTCAGCAGACCAAGCTGTTTTCTAGAATATCGGGCTTTACCTGCTGAGTGTGCCACTGTATTCTCGCCAGCCTGTTCCAGATATAGTGCGGCTGAATGGGGCATAGTGATCCACAGCAGCATGAGAACGAGTGACAACACGGCCACTGTATAAAAAGTAAGATGCCACAGATCCATCCAGATAAATAAAGCAGCGACAGCGGGGATGAGAAGTGCTCCAAGAGCAAAGAACACATCAAGCTTGGACATCGCTACAGCCTTCTGATTTTCAGTGAATTCGATTGTGAATGCTCCAACGGAAGGCTCAATAATGCCTGAGCCAAAGCCGATGAGAATAGTAAGTAGAAGAACGCTAGTCCAAGATGGCAAAAGTCCGAGAACAGCATAAGCAGCTACAATACAGACCAGTGCAATCAGTAGCATAACTTTTCTTCCGATCCGGGCAGTCATTGAAGGAGCGACAAGAACCCCGACAAGAAATCCAAGGAACTGCAGGAATAACAAAAATCCGCCATCACTGTAACCGCGCTCATAATGTGACAATAAAACAGGAAGAAGTGCACCGAGGACAACGCTGGTTATGCCGATTAACAGATAAAAACCGCAGCTTAGAGCGAATATTCTTTTCAAAAGCCTGCCTCCTAGATGGATATAAATTTTATATTATGTAATTAATGTTTATTTCATATATAACTTATACCATAATTGTCCAAATGTACATGCTTTTTGTTGTAAAATAATGTTAAATTTTGATGAAAAGAAATATTTCTCGTGCTAAGTTTTTTCTAAAACGATTTCGTTTCGAAAGGGCAGATATGATTTAATTCATATGACCTTTTAACAGGGTTTGGCATCTGTATTGATCGAGAATAGTAAAACGTGCATATATAAAAAAACGTTCCCTGTCTAGGTAGACGGGAAACGTTCTGATTAGCCGTTTATATGATGATAACTGACCTCAACGTATCGCTGTTAAGCAGTCTGTACAAAGAAAATTCCATCCAATGGTGCGTGAGCAGACGCGGGACCTCTTCGCAAAAATAAATAACCGTTTGCATCGGGAAGACCCAATATATCCCGATAAGGCTCAGGAAAATCTCCGGAATACATTTGACACACCAGTTGATATTCCTCTAGCAAATGGTCAATTCCTTTCACACCGTTTGGTAAAGCGGGAGAGAAAAATGAAAATGCAGGGAATGCCTGATCGTCTAACTCCATTTCAATCAAACGTACGCCACTTAACGGAATGGGTGGAACGGGACTTACGGAAGTGAGTGGATGCGAAGATACCGACACATAAGTGCATCCGGCAAGAATATTCTCGTTCCATTCCAGCTCATCTCCCGTATAGGTTACCTGATCCAGAAAATATTCGGAGGCGGAGTAGGTTGAGAAGACCGAGATATATTTATCTTGTGGTAAAGAAGGGATATGGACCTGCTGTGAAAGTGTATTGCAATTGATGGAGAACAGATGTAATAAAGGCTGACCCTCAGGGTTGAGCGGCCAGTCGGAAACGTATGCCATTTCTCCACCAATCCACATGCCAGAGTCTTGGTTGGGATCATCGGGGTCAACTGTAAATTGAGTAACTTTGTACATGAGAAACTCCCTCCAGCGTGTATTTTGGTTTTCCTATGTAACGTTGTATGTGTTTTTATATAACAATTTATTGCTTCGTTTCAGTATAAATGAGATGATGTGGAATGAAAATCAGTACAAGGTACTAACTCATTGCACGAAGCGAGTGAACGTACCAGCACTCTAAGAACCAGTGGCAATACTATAGATGAGAAGTGGTGACACATGTTAATTAACAAATACATAAGTGAAACGGGATTCTGCTCCCGCAGGGAAACGAACCGATTAATTGCAGCTGGACGCATAACGATCAATGGCAGGGTTTGTGAAAAAGGAGCCGAAGTTGAACCTCATGATGTGGTCCTTATTGATGGCAAGGAGATTCCTCGTAATGACAGCGAACCTGTCTATATTGCTCTGAATAAACCCATCGGTATTGTCTGCACAGCAGCAGCACATGTGGAAGGGAATATCATTCAATATATGAATTATCCTTCTCGCATATTTGCGATAGGCAGGTTGGATAAGGCATCTGAGGGGTTAATTTTGCTTACGAATGACGGAGGCATTGTGAACAAGATGATGCGTTCGGAGCATAATCATGATAAAGAATATGTAGTGACTGTAGACAAACCCGTAACCGACGAATTTGTAAAGTCCATGTCTGAAGGCGTTGAAATTCTGGACGTGGTGACCAAGCCCTGCGAAGTGTATAGGCAAAGTGACAATGTATTTCGTATTATTCTGACACAGGGTCTCAATCTGCAGATCCGGAGAATGTGCAAAGCCTTGGGGTACCGAGTCCTCAAACTGGAGCGCGTGCGAATTATGAATATTACGCTGGATCAACTGGAGCGGGGGCAATGGCGTCATCTGGAGCAAGAGGAACTGGAGATTCTGCTATCTCAATTAAATGAGATAAAATGAATGACTTCTGCGCATGTCAACGGTGGCCAACCACGATATCCAGTTTTATCAGTAAAAAATGAAGCAAACACTAACCCCTATGCGGATTAGTGTTTTTGTTGTTAAGCTTGTGTCCTTTGCGCTCTGAAATGTAAGAGCCGAATAGGGTTAAAAACGCACCGAGTACAATCACCCAGGTTATCTGCTCTTGAAGAATCAGTGCAGATGACACAACTGTAATGACAGGCACCAGATAGATATATACACTCGTTTTGATAGCTCCGAGAAGATTCACGGCCCGGTTCCAGGTCACGAAACACAACGCGGAGGCACCTAGACTGAGGTAGAGAATATTGGAGAGATTGGTCAGGTTCGTGAAGCGTCCGAGTTCCCAATGGAATTCAAACAGGAAAAGAGCTGGCAGCATGAAGATCAGGCCATAGAAGAACACTTTGCGGGTCGCACCAATGGTGTGATAACGAAGCTGGCCAATTTTGCGCATCAATACGGAGTAGATCGCCCATACGGCAGGTGCGATGAAAGCAAGCAGATCACCTACCGGATTCAGTTGCAGAATGAAACTGCCGTTCAGCGCGATGAGTAGGATGCCGCTCAAGGCAATCCCAAATCCGATAAGAAAACGGCGAGTTAACTTCTCACCATCCAAGAAGAAATGTGCGAGCACGGCAGTGAAGAATGGGGCAATGGAGACAATAACCCCCACGTTGGAAGCTGTTGTGTACACCAGAGCAATATTTTCAATAAGAAAATATAACGTCACCCCGCATAAACCTGCTCCGATAAATAACCATTCTTCTCTGAATGAGGCGGTCCGCAGTGAACGTGGATAGATCAATAACAGTACCAAATACCCGATCAGGAAACGGAAAAATAAAATTTCTACAGGAGTGAAATCAATCAGCAGAACCTTGGTCGAGACAAACGTAGTTCCCCAGATCAATATGGTAAATAAGGCGAGCAAATGTCCGGTAGCGGCATTGGTGTTATGATGACTCGTCATACGAGGTTATCGATGGTTCGTTTCAATTCCGTATCATGGTTGAAGATACGTCTGTATTGCTTCGGCGTCAGCCCGATCAGTTTTTTGAAAAAATTCGTGAAATGGCTCTGGTCACTGAATCCTGTCTGTGCGGCTACTTCAATGGGAAGCAGACCTTGTTCCAGCAGACGTTTGGCTTGATTAATGCGAATCGTTTCCAGGTAGCGGTAAGGTGATATGCCTTTCTGACGAGTGAATAAACGCAGCAAGTGATACTTACTCATCTCCGTCAAATCGGCTAACTCGTTCAGCGAGATGCTCTCCATGTAATGAGCTTCTATGTAATCACATATGCGTTTAATCTCTGTGGTAACATCCTGCGTGGATACAGGCGGTTCAGCATCCGAATAATCTCGCATCAATTGATCCAGCAGAAAGAGTAACAATTCTTCTTTGCAGAAATCGGATTGCTCCTCCAGAATCATCTGATGCAGCTCGTGCAGGGAACCCACAAGTTCACTTTGGTAGAGAACGGGGGATGTAAACCGTGGCAAGTAAGCTTGTCCAGTAATCTCTCTTGCATACTCTCGCATAACCTCAGGCTGGACGTTGATACAGCGATAATCGAGGGTTCTGCCATCGACCTGTTCGCAGGCATGAGGATCATGTGGATTAAAAACAATCATGTCGCCACTATTCAGAATGTATTCTTCGTTGTTGCAGACGAGGTGACGCTTGCCTTGCTCAATAAATCCAATGACGTAATAGTCATGAAAATGATTGGGAAACTTCTGCATAATGCCTTCAAATTGATAAGCTTCTAGCTGTAAGTCGGTATCAAAAACGACAGTCCGGACTTCCCGAGTCATGATGCACCTTCTTTCTGGTAAGTTAAGATCATTATAGGTTGCAAAGAAGGAATTTTCTTGAACGATATTGCTATTGCTCGAAGTGTCTGATCGGACAGATATCTCCAAAAAACAAAATACCCGCAATCCCGGAGGGAAAGCGAGCCCTTTGATTAGTATAGTTGATTCATGAGTTCAAACCTATATATAGGGGAGAAAAAATCTCTGGAACAATAAGTAATTGTTCTTAGTGTAACGTAGCCAGCGCTTCAGGTGTAAAAGCCTGTATCTCAGATATGCGGCCTTCGCGTATTTTGGCAGCCCACGCCGGATCACCAAGGAGTGCACGTCCCACAGCTACCAGATCAAATTCCGCTTGCTCATATCGCTTCATAAGTTCGCTCATACCTGGATGTTTTACTTCATTGCCTTCTTCTTCAGGCTCATCTGTCATACCTACAGAACCGACCGTTATCGTGGTTTGACCACTTAGCTTTCGCACCCACCCTGCAAATCCTAGATCAGATCCTTCAAACTCGGGCTCCCAGAAGCGTCGTGTCGAGCAGTGGAAGATATCTACACCTGCATCAACCAACAAACGAAGGAATTGTTCCAGTTCTTCCGGTGTGTCGAACAGTCTGGCTTGATAATCATTCATCTTCCATTGGGAAATCCGCATCGCAATTGGGAAATCAGGACCTACCGCAGCACGCACTGCCATGACAAGTTCAACCGCGAATTGAGTTCTTTTCTGAAGGTCACCACCATAGCGGTCCGTTCTCCTATTCGTTGTTTTCCAGAAAAACTGATCGATTAGAAAACCGTGTGCACCGTGAAGTTCAATTCCGTCAAAACCAATACTTTGCGCATTGGCTGCTGCATCTGCATAGGCTTGAATCACAGTTGCGATCTCTGCCTCCGTCATGGGCGCACCTACTTGAGTACCTTCCATATCAACTCCCGATGGACTCAGTGATACAGCTTCCGGGTGTGGGTCAGATCCTGAAGGACGAACGATTCCCATGTGTAAAATCTGCGGAAAAATCTTGCCGCCGGCTTCATGGACTTGTTCGACCACTTCAGCCCAGCCTTGAAGAGCTGCTTCTCCATACATATGAGGGATTTTAGGTTCACTTGATGCAGAGGGATGCTCAATGGTTGCACCTTCGGTAATAATAAGTCCAACACCATGCTCGGCACGTCGACGATAATATGCGGCTACGTCTGAGCCAGGGACACCGCCCGGGGAAAAAGCACGAGCCATGGGGGACATGACGATGCGTGTGGACAGGGTTAGCTTTGAAACAGTGTATGGTTGAAACAAACGCTCTGTAGAAATAATGTTATATTGTGGATTACTCAAAATATACACCTCCATTATGTTGTACCTCTCAGTGGGTACGAGTGCAATGTTAACAAGGTCTATAGGCATGCTCAACCAACAATCGGAGCATTTTGTTGCTTAAGCGAAAGACACGGATTATTGTATGGTGTCTTTGCACTTACTTTCACTTGTTGAACAAATAACACTTATCTATAATGAAGGAGTCTAACCAAATATTTTGTGTACAAAGGAGGATTGGGGCATGTCTGGTGTATTGTCTCCAAACTCGAATGATCCGCGTGTAATCCGCACGCGTCAATTAATTCTTGATGCGTTTTTAAACCAATTGAATCTTAAAAATTTCAACAGCATTACGATTCAAAACATCACAGAACAAGCCACAATTAACAGAGCTACTTTCTACGCCCATTTTCAGGATAAATATGCACTGCTTGAATCCTTGTTATCGGATGCTTTTATGGAATATGTAACAAAAAGGGTGGACCCGGATGCCCGGTTATCAGCCGAAACCATACAGCAGTTTATATTCTCATTATGTGATTATCACGTCTCAAGTAATGAGTGCATCAAGAAATATGAGACGGTTGCACCGATTATTGAAGAGAACATCAAGACTCAACTGGAACAATTCCTGCTTGAATTAATGAGCAAAAGAGTAGGAGATATAGATCCCAAAACGCTGAAAATTACGGCAACCATGCTAAGCTGGTCGATCTATGGAATGACGTATGGATGGAATATGGATGGAAGACAGGAATCCCCTGCTAAGTTAGCTCAACGAGTGGTCCCCTATATGATGGGCGGATTGGAATTGTTGAATTAACTTAATTAACGAAGTTGCATTACTATTCGAATGGACATAGGAGGAATAACAAGATGTTTGAACATTTGGTTGTTTTTAAATTTAACGATAAAACCACGCTAGCCAAACAACAGGAATGGGTGGCTCAATTACTCGCGTTACAGGAACAAATCCCGGGGATTGTCGCGTTGACCGCAGGAATCAATACAACGGAAGAAACGGACCGTATTCAAGGTTATACGATTGGATTGAGAGTGACGTTTGAAGATCAGGACGCATTGCGCGCTTATGGACCACATCCTGCTCATCAGGCATTTGTAGCTTCCCTGGATGGTTGGGTGGAAGATGTCATTGTAGTTGATTATGCGATATAAAGCCACGATATCAGAGGGTTAACGAATATAGGAGTTGAAGATTCCCATGTGTTTAATTTTATTTGCTTACAACATGCATCTAAAGTATCCGCTTATTCTGGGATCAAATAGGGATGAATTCTATCACAGACCTACGGCTCAAGCACACTATTGGGAAGATCATCCTCATATATTGGCGGGCAGGGATTTGTCGAAAATGGGAACCTGGATGGGCATAACCACAGGTGGACGTCTGGCTGCTGTTACGAATTATCGTGATCCGAATGAAGAAGTACAGGCCAAGGGCTCAAGAGGAGATCTGGTTGCTGATTTTTTAAAGGGGACGTCCACACCTGAGCAATATATACAACATGCGGAGAGACGTCGCAATGATTATCCTGGCTACAATTTGTTAGTGGGTGATCCTGACGACCTCTATTATTATTCGAATGTGGGTAATGTCGTGATGAAGTTGAAACCGGGAATATACGGGATTAGTAATCACTTGATTAATACCGATTGGCCCAAGGTGAGACGTGGGAAAGAAGGGCTGGAGAAAATCATCCAAGGGGAAGACGAAGATACCCTGACAGAACAAATATTAGGTTTGCTGCAAATGGCAGATCCTTCAGTGGATGAGCTTCTCCCCCATACAGGTGTTCCGTTGGAATGGGAACGTTTGTTATCACCCATTTTCGTTAGAAGTGAGAAATTCGACTATGGGACCAGAGCTTCATCCGTTGTTTTGATGAACAGAGAAGAAGTGTTTTTTACGGAGATGGTTCACCAGAACGGAGAGGTAATGGAGCAACGTTTTAACATCAAGCCTCTCAATTGGACAAATTGAGAATATAAAATAAATGATATTCATACCTTATGAATTAAGATGAAGCACTGAATCACTGAAGTTAATTCTACGTTCATGTTTCTTTTCTTCGGAGTGTCAAAGAGTACTTTCAAATCTTTTGTGTCAACTTATATAACGCGACATAAACGGTAGGGGAGTACCTTTTGTATAACATGCCCAATTTTAGTTGGGCTCTTTATCTCTTATCACAATTCTATGTTATGAATCATGGAACTTCCCTGAATAGTTTATATAATGTGAATCAACATAACATGATTTTGCAGCGGTTCAGTTGATTCTAATTTCAGGGGGGCAACGTGGGATGAAAGAAACCAAAAAGATGAGAGTTTTTTCACTGGGGATTCAGCACGTACTCGCGATGTATGCGGGAGCAATTCTGGTGCCTTTGCTTGTGGGCAGAGCACTAAATCTGACTGCAGAGCAGTTGGCGTATCTGGTTTCCATTGACCTGTTAACGTGTGGGATTGCAACATGGCTTCAGGCTCGGAAAGGCAAGTACTTGGGTATTGGTCTGCCAGCGGTGCTCGGAAGTTCTTTTGTAGCGGTGACACCGATGATTGCGATTGGATCGCAATACGGAATTCCTGCCATATATGGGTCGATCATTGCAGCGGGTTTATTTATCGTCATCTTTGCCGTGTTTTTCAGCAAAATCGTCAAATTGTTTCCGCCCGTTGTGATCGGTACAGTGGTAACCATCATCGGTCTTGCGTTAATCCCAACCGGCATTAAAAACATGGCGGGTGGAGCAAACAGCGAGAATTTCGGAAGTTTGGATAATCTGGCGCTTTCATTTGGCGTATTACTTTTTATTCTAATCCTGAATCGATATGCTCGCGGGTTTGTTAAATCCCTGGCTGTTCTTCTTGGTATTATTGTGGGGACCCTCATCGCAGCTATCATGGGAAAAGTGAATTTTGCCTCTGTACAGGAAGCCTCCTGGTTCCATTTACCTCAACCCTTTTACTTCGGATGGCCTACCTTCGAAATTGGTCCAATCATTACAATGATTATTGTAGGTACGGTGGTTATCATCGAATCAACAGGTGTATTTATGGCTTTGAGCAAAATTTGTGATCAACCGATCAACGAAAAAGATCTGGCACGGGGATATCGCGCGGAAGGTCTTGCGTTTGTCCTTGGCGGCATATTTAATGCTTTTCCATACAATACATTTGCACAGAATGTTGGTTTGGTTCAGCTCTCCAAAGTGAAAACGACCAATGTTGTTGTTGCAGCCGGAGGTATACTGGTCTTTCTGGGACTCATTCCGAAGGTTGCTGCTTTTGCAACCATTATTCCAAGTGCTGTCCTCGGAGGAGCAACTGTTGTCCTGTTTGGAATGGTCGTCTCATCCGGGATCAAAATGCTGCAAAACGTCGACTTTGGCAAACAATCCAATCTATTGATCGTGGCTTGCTCCGTTTCACTTGGGCTCGGTGTTACTGCTGTACCCGACCTGTTTGCCCAGCTTCCTCAAAGTATTCGGATTATTGTTAGCGATGGAATTATCACGGGAAGCCTGTCAGCGATCCTGCTTAATGTCTTCTTCAACCTTGCTTGGAAAAAAGAGAGCTTGCCAGTACAGCCTGTACAGGCTCAGGAAGCACACACGTAATCCTTGTAATAACAGATGTGTCATCTGGTAGTAAGTAAGCGGAATAGATCCAAGATGGTTTTCTGGGAAGTGGAATGAAAGACAATGACTCCACTTGCAAAGAAACCTCTTGGATTTTTTTTTGTGCTTACGATTCATGAGGAATGCAAAAGGCATGCAAATATGCTAAAGTTTCATCAAGAACATTTTATATGTTCCCTACATTGAATTTCCATGCGACTACATAAATGAGCATTGCTTCACAAGGCTAAAATAAAACTAAGGGATATCCCCTGGGTACAGAAAAGGAGTTGTGAGCACCATGCAACAAGAGACATCAAACAAAGGATGGAATTTGGACAATAGTTATGTGCAGTTACCGCAACCCTTTTTTACAAGTCAGGGCGCAGTACCTGTTGAATCACCAAAGCTAATCATTTTTAATAGACTGCTTGCATCCAGCTTGGGACTGGATGTGGAGTCTCTTGACAGTGATGAAGGAGCGCAAATTTTTGCAGGTAACCTGATTCCGGAAGGGGCCGAGCCCTTAGCTCAAGCCTACGCAGGACATCAATTCGGCAATTTTAACATGCTTGGTGATGGACGCGCTTTGCTACTGGGTGAACAGATTACGCCACAGGGCGAGCGAGTGGATATCCAGCTGAAAGGTTCAGGGAGAACACCCTACTCTCGTGGAGGAGATGGACGTGCTGCTGTAGGGCCCATGTTGCGAGAATATATTATTAGTGAAGCGATGTATTCACTAGGTATTCCAACGACACGCAGTCTGGCGGTGGTATCGACAGGAGAAAACATTATCCGCGAAACAGAGCGGCCTGGGGCCATATTGACCCGGGTGGCTTCCAGTCATATTCGGGTAGCAACCTTCCAGTATGCAGCTAGATGGGGGTCTATCGACGATCTTCAGGCGTTGGCTGATTACACGTTGAATCGACATTTTCCTGAGGTTGCTCAGGCCGAAAACCGTTATCTTCTGCTCCTTCAGGAGGTGATTAAGCGGCAAGCGGCTCTCATTGCCCAGTGGCAGCATGTTGGATTCATTCATGGCGTGATGAACACGGATAACATGGCTATTAGTGGTGAGACCATCGATTATGGTCCATGCGCTTTTATGGATGCGTACAATCCTTCGACCGTATTTAGCTCCATTGACAGACAAGGCCGCTATGCTTATGGCAATCAACCGTATATAGCAGGATGGAATTTGGCTCGATTTGCCGAGACACTTCTGCCGTTGTTGCATGAAGATGAAGAGCAGGCGGTGCAACTCGCGCAGGATACCATCGCACAATTTTCTGAATTGTATCATCATCACTGGCTCAAGGGAATGCGTTCCAAACTGGGCTTGTTGGATGAAGAGGCCGAAGATGAGGCCTTGGTCAAGGATCTTCTTGAACTTATGGAGAAGCATAGTGCAGATTACACCAATACGTTCCTGGCTTTGACCTTTGATACATTGGAAGGAACAGCTTTGTTTGGCACGACAGAATTTGCTGAATGGCATGAGCGGTGGCAAGCGAGATTGGACAGACAGCAGGGGGAGAAGGAAGTCTCTAAGCAGTTGATGAGAACAAGCAATCCAGCTGTCATTCCCCGCAATCATCGGGTCGAAGAAGCGCTTGAGCGAGCAGAGAATCATGGAGATCTTAGCGTGATGGAGAAGCTTTTGGCAGTTCTTTCAGATCCGTTCGCGCACTCACCTGAGCAGGCTGAATATGCCGAACTACCTGCACAATGCAATACTTCGTACCAAACTTTTTGTGGGACCTGATTGAACAATACGGAAGAAGAGGCTGCCTTCGGCAGCTTTTTCATTTTTTCATTCTGTCATCGATGTTACTTTTATATAGGCAGGTGCATTCATGTCCAACATGTTAAGCAAACAACAATTGGCAGACATCCTTTTACAGCTTTTAGAGCGTACATCTCTCCGTAGGGAACAGATGCAGAACTATGTTAACCGCTTGTTTGAGACCTTTAAATGCGATAGTGTGCCCTATGTAGAGAATGGAGAAGATGCGTATATTGTTCGAATATACGAACGTGGTCTCGTCTCATTGGAGAAACGGGTGAAACAGCCGGATGAAGTCGTCTATTGGCTGCTGGAGGATATTATTTTCACCGCGACGCATGTAGGGTTGTTGGAAAGATATGGCGTGGATAATAAACAGACGCATTTGAACTACACAAATGAAGTGATGAATGAACTAAACAGGGGTGTTCAGGAAGCCTTCCAGCAGATCGGTGATCCGTACTTACATTGGTATCAGACGGGTAAACGTCAGGAGTTAGAGGGCATGAAATAAATAAAAATGAGGTGTGTTACATGAGCGAGCAAGATATTAATGATGTATGGTATGACTATGCTGTGTTATTTGTCGAAAAAAAGAATAAATCTGAACAGGGCTGGGCTTCGTTGACTTCGAACGAGCAGGATATTGCTGCTTTATGGCTGTTAGAGGCGGATGTCTTTAATGGCGGTTTTATTCAGTTTTTCTGTAACTGGGGGGAAGAGGTATACCGTTACGCGTTGCGGGCATTACATACCATTGGTGCGACTCAAGTCGTGGAGATTATAACGTCAGCATACGGCTGCATGGAGCATCTGAAAGAGGATGAAAGGCTTACTGAACTGTGGGATATTCCTAAATTACTGACAAAGGAACAAGAGGACCAGTTAGATGCGCTGGATCAGCAATTTTGGAATAATGAGGATCAGATTGCGGAGACAGCCTATGGTTATTATCACGGAAAATTGAACATGATGATTATATAATCTGGTTTTAATTATGCATCCGTTGTTCTGTTCAAAGATTGCATACTTGGTCTTGCAATGACTGAAACGTTCGGCTATACTTGCTATAAATTGAATACATGAATCACGTTGATAGAGCGCAGTAGCGGCTTTGTCCCTGTTACAGAAAGTCAGGGGTTGATGGAACCTGATACATACAAGGGCTGCGAATTACACTCTGGAGTACTTGGGTAATGCCAAGCGGATGGGCAAACGATATATTGCCAAAAGTGGTATGGATAACGTGTTAAGATCACGTGTTGTCCATGCAATTTGGGTGGTACCACGGTTATGATAATCGTCCCTGTGTCTAATGAAGACAAGGAGGCGATTTTTTTGTGTCCAAAAAAGCCGCTCCAGCGTGTAATTTCGTAATTTAACGTAGATCATGACTGAATCTTGAGGATAGAAAAGGGGTTATACGAATGAATATTATTGATGAACTACAGTGGCGTGACGCCATTAACCAACAGACGGATGCAGAGGGGCTACGTGAATTGACTGAAACGAAATCCGTTTCTTTGTACTGCGGCGTTGACCCTACGGGGGATAGCATGCATATCGGACATCTCATTCCCTTCATGATGCTGAAACGTTTTCAACTGGCAGGACATCGTCCGGTTATTTTGATTGGTGGAGCTACAGGCACGATTGGTGACCCAAGTGGTCGTCAGGCAGAGCGTTCTCTGCAAACGATGGAGCAAGTGCAGGAGAATGTGGATGCGCTGACAGCGCAGATGAAGAAGTTGTTCGTAACAGACGGTGATAATCAGGTTCGCATGGTGAACAACTACGATTGGACACACAAAATCAATGTCATTGAATTCTTACGTGACTACGGCAAAAACTTTAACCTCAACACGATGCTTGCTAAGGATGTAGTTGCGAGCAGACTGGAAGGCGGAATCTCGTTCACCGAGTTTTCATACCAGATTCTTCAATCTCTCGACTACCTGCACCTGTTCCAAAATGAAGATGTACAGCTTCAAATCGGCGGTTCTGATCAATGGGGGAATATCACGAGTGGTCTTGATCTGATTCGTAAAAAAGAAGGATCTGAAGCGAAGGCGTACGGTCTGACCATTCCGCTCATGCTCAAATCCGACGGTACGAAATTTGGTAAAACAGCTGGCGGCGCAATCTGGCTTGATCCGAACAAAACGACACCATTTGAATTCTACCAGTTCTGGGCAAATACAGATGACCGTGATGTGATCAAATACCTGAAATACTTTACCTTCCTGAGCAAAGAAGAAATCGAAGCTTTGGCTGAAAAGGTAGAGACAGAGCCGCATAGACGTGAAGCACAGAAAGCACTAGCGGAAGAAATGACAAAATTTGTTCACGGCGAAGAAATGCTCGAACAGGCTAAGCGTATTACAGCGGCGCTGTTCAGTGGTGATATCCGTTCCCTGACAGCAGATGAAATCGAGCAGGGCTTCAAGGAAATGCCAACATTCGAAACGGACGGTGAAGCGAAAAATATCGTCGACTGGCTCGTAGATCTGGGTCTGGAGCCATCCAAACGCCAGGCGCGTGAGGATGTCACTAAAGGCGCTATCTCCATGAACGGTGAGAAAATCACAGAGCTTGAATTCACAGTCTCGGCAGAGCATGCCATTGGCGGTAAATTCATCATTATCCGTAAAGGTAAGAAGAACTACAGCTTGGTCAAACTTCAATCGTAGTTTCCAAGAAATAGTACGTAACACAGGCACGTATAGAGAGTAAAATAGACACACAAATAAAGATACAAATACAGAAACAAAAAGACCGTCTTCCATCTCTGTCAGGCGACAGAAGGGAGACGGTCTTTAGTATAAGAGGTCATTGCTTGACCTATAGTTTATTGATTAACGATCGCTGTGATTTCTTCATCCAGATCAAGTCGTACATTCTCACGGTACGCCCGGATGTTGTATTCACTGTGCAGGTAGCGAAGAATCGCTTCAATCATATTGGACTCGACCAGATATTGACTGCGTCCTTGGATCCAAACTTCAGCGGAATAACCTGTATCTTCTTCCCAGCTCAGTTCTACATTCACATCGGTTGGACGTACACCCTTACGTTCTGCCATATGAATACAGATTGCATTCACAATTTCATCCATGCTCAGAACCATAGAGATTAGTACCGTCCGTTTCTGTTACGGTCATCATCACGATCATTGCGACGGTCATAACGACCATCCGCTGCAGGTTTGCGACGATTGGAGATGGCTCTGAAGAGTGCCATAGCCAGCATAACAATCAACATGATCGCTGCAACGTTCACGAGCAATCCAAGGATGTTACCCAGGGCGCCCATGCCACCGAACAGTCCGCCGAACATCATACCAGCAAGACCACCAAGCATCATGCCTTTCATGAAGCCTCCGCCACCGCCGAAGAATCCACCACCACGGGTTGCAGCTGCACCAGTACCGGAGTTATTACCGGAATTGGATTGATTCACGTTGTTGTTGGAGTCGGATTTCTTAGGAGTGTTGGTATAACTTTTTGTACCGGATTTGAATCCGCCACCACGTCTTGCATCCGCAGAATCCGGATTTGTTACTCCCACTGTTGCGAACAATAATGTAAATGCCATAAATACCATCATTAGATGTTTAACTCCGAATTTTTTCTTCATTGTAAAGATCGTAACCCCCCGATTAATTTGTTTGAATCGCCCAAAAATGGGCCTTACTCATGTAATACGGTCAACTTGCAGGAACGTTTCAAATTTTATTAAATTTCTGAAACGCTAGGACTTGGGTCTTGAATTGCAGCTTGGCCATCAAGCAATTGGGTAACCCAATGACACCATTCCAGGCCAGTTTGTGCGTGCATTAACCCTTTTTGTACCAGGATGTAGCTTCCAAAATCTCGGTTGCCTACACGAAGATTATCCTGAGGTATACGTGACTTCAGATCCTCGAAATAACGTATGCGTTCCATAAACCAGCTTTTACGCTCGTTAAGAATGCGTCTCATGCTTCCATCTTCCGCTATGCCAACACACAAAATACGCAAATTAAATTCATCGCGTGTAACCGGTGCGGTAACAGGAGTAATCATCCATTCCAAGAGCTTTTCAATGCCTTTTTCCGTAACTGCGTACATTTTCTTGTCCGGTTTGTCAGACTGTTGTACCCAGCGGGAGGCCAATAACTCATCGTTTTCCATCTTGGACAGGAGTGGGTAGATCTGGCTGTGTTTCGCCTGCCAATGCGGCTGGATCTTCAGCATCAGATCATAGCCCGATGACTCCTCGCGGGTAAGCAGCCCGAGCAATCCGTAGGAAAGTATGTTCATGCACATGTCTCCTTAATATTAGGGCTAGGTCAGAGAGAACAATCGTTTTTACTTTCTTTGACCGCTTTCATAAAAAGTGTACACTGAAACTGTATGGTTTGACAACCTGACAGAACAACTGCCTTAATTTAGACAAAAAAAAGTGCGAACCATAAGGTCCGCACTCCAAACCATTTAGAGAGATGCCTGTTGTCCATACCCCTCAGCGACAAGATCAAGCTCACCTGTAGCAGAATCGATAACCATGCCGTGGACGGGTACATTGGGAGGAAGTAAAGGATGCTTCTTGATCACTTCCACAGTATGTTTTACCCCTTCTTCGACGCTGTCAAACCCACGCAACCATTTTTGTAAACGGATGCCCGAATTCTCCAGAGTAGTCATGACTTCTTCTGATACACCGCGCTCTACCATATGTCCAATCATGGTCTCAGCGTGAAGGGAAGCCATGCCACATTCCGTATGTCCAACTACCAGGACTTCATCTGCACCCAGTTCATAGATGGCGACAAGTACACTACGCATTACACTCCCGAAAGGCTGAGAGATAATTGCGCCTGCGTTTTTGATGATTTTCACATCACCGTTTTTCAGGTTCATGGCCTTGGGCAGCATTTCCACCAGACGTGTATCCATACAAGTGATGATAACCATCTTTTTGGTTGGAAACTTGCCAGCCGTATACTTTTCGTATTCTTTGGTCTCGACAAATGATTTGTTGTAAGCCAAAATCTCTTGAATGTTGTTCATGTCCATTGCCTCCTGTTATCCAATACGACGAGCACGGCCACTTGCATATGATGCAGCTTGTCCTACACGCCTTTGCTTTAATAGTATTTCACGGTCAGCAGATGGCATTACTCCAACCCTTTAGAGGTTGTTCAAAAAGTCCACTTTTGATTACAAATGATGCCTGAGGGCATCATCAGCATCGAAGTTGAGCACCATTTCTATCTTCTCGGTAATGAAAACCAGACTTTTTGAACACGTATCTTTAGGAGAACAATGCAATTTTCATCTGTTAAAAGTTGATTATACGCAATGCAAAAAGTATCATCAATAGGGTATAACATTTTTTTTGAAGAGGTGAACGATAACAATGGATAAACAAACACAGGAACATTTGGAATCCTTCCGTAATCTGGCTCGTAAAATCAAGAGTTACCATGAAGCCATTGGTTTGCTTCACTGGGATCTGCGTACAGGTGCGCCGAAAAAAGGCGTTCCGACTCGTTCGGAGACGCTGGGTATGTTGTCCACCGAAGCATTCAAGCTGCAAACCTCAGCTGACATGAAGACTTACCTGGATGCATTAACAACTCCAGCGGTATTGGAACAGCTCGAAGATATAGATCGTCGTCTGGTTGAAGATTGCAAGAAAGAATATGATCGCAGTCAGTCTGTACCACCGGAAAAAGTACAAGCTTATACCGTGCTAACAGCCAAGTCGGAAACGGCATGGGAAGATGCCAAGCATAACAGTGATTTTGCAGGGTTCTCACCTTATCTGACAGATATCGTTAAGCTCAAACAAGAGTTTATTGATTATTGGGGTGTGAAGGATACCCGTTATGATACGCTGCTTGATATGTATGAACCGGATCTGACGGTTGAGAAAGTGGACGCTGTGTTCGCCCGCCTCAAAGCACGTTTGGTGCCTCTACAAGAGAAGATTAATGCTTCAGAAAACAAGCCCAATACAGAGTTCCTGAATCAATTGTTTGACACCAAACAGCAGGAAAAATTCAGTCTGTTCATCCTGGAACAAATGGGCTATGACTTTGAAGCTGGACGATTGGATGAGAGTGTTCATCCTTTTGCAACGGGTCTAAACCCGGGGGATGTGCGGATCACAACACATTATCTGCAAGATGATGTAGCAAGCGCAGTCTTCAGTTCGTTGCATGAGGGCGGACATGCCCTGTACGAGCAAAATATTGATGACAGTCTGGCGGGTACCCTTCTTGCCGAAGGAACGTCCATGGGGATTCATGAGTCTCAGTCCCGTTTATGGGAAAACATGATTGGTCGCAGCCTGCCATTCTGGACACGTTATTACAAAGATTTGCAGCAGCATTTCCCGCAATTGAGCGAGGTTGAACTGGAAGATTTCTATCGTGCAATCAACCGCGTAGAGAGTTCACTCATTCGGATTGAAGCGGATGAACTGACCTATAACCTGCATATTATTATCCGATATGAGATTGAGAAAATGTTATTCAACGATGGTCTGGAAGTGAAAGACCTGCCGGAGACCTGGAATGCAAAATACAAGGAATACCTCGGTATAATGCCAACGAATGATGGAGACGGCGTTCTTCAGGATGTTCACTGGTCCGGTGGTGACTTTGGTTACTTTGCATCGTATTCTCTGGGTAATATGTATGCAGCTCAAATTCTACATACATTGCGTAAGGAAATGCCGGAGTTTGATACCCTTATTGCCGAAGGTAATCTGATTCCAATTAAGGAATGGCTTACAGACATGATCTATCGGTATGGTAGAAGTCGCACACCTTCCGAATTGATTGTTGCCGTAACGGGTGAAGAATTGAACCCGGATTATCTGGCCGATTATCTGGAAGCCAAATATGCCGAGATTTACAAGCTGTAGATATCCTATAAATAACATATTGAATAACATTTAGAAGAGCTGAAGAGTCGGGTATTATTGCCCGGCTCTTTTTTGCATTCAAGTTCTTAACCTTTTGCTGGGCATCGGCATATCCATAATAGAGAGAAACTGCTGAAACCAGTGAAGGAGGGAAACAACATGAAATACACGCCATGGTTCGTCCGGGGCATCGTTATTCTGCTGATTATTATTGTGGCGCTCACCAGCTGTAATAAGGAAGATAATGAAGCCAAAATTACGATTGGCGAAGTGACTCGTTCGGTATTTTATGCACCGGAGTATGTGGCCGTGGCTCAAGGCTTTTTTGAGGAGCAGGGGCTTGAGGTGGACATTCAGACGACTGCTGGCGGTGACAAAACGATGGCGGCATTACTCGCAGGTTCGGTGGATATCGCCCTGGTAGGAGCGGAGACGTCCATATACGTGTATCAACAGGGAGCGGAAGATCCGGTCATTAATTTTGCCCAGCTCACCCAGACGGATGGTACTTTTCTGTTCGCTCGTAACACGGAAGGCAGCTTTGAATGGGATCAACTGAGGGATTCCACATTTCTCGGTCAACGTAAAGGCGGCATGCCACAAATGGCAGGGGAGTTCGCACTGAACAAACATGGCATTGATCCGCAAAGTGATCTGGAGCTGATTCAAAATGTGGACTTTGCAAATATTGCGTCTGCTTTTGCCTCAGGCACGGGAGATTATGTTCAACTGTTTGAACCCCAGGCATCCATCTTTGAACAAGAAGGTCGGGGCAAGGTTGTTGCATCGTTTGGAACAGAAAGTGGTCTTCTGCCTTACACCGTCTTCATGACGAAACAGAGTTATCTTAACGACAATAAGGATATCGTACAGAAGTTTACAAATGGTCTGCACAAAGCGCAGGCATGGGTGGATTCCCATACGGCTGAAGAGATTGCTGAAGTCATTTCTCCTTTTTTCAAAGACATCGATCCAGCCATTTTGGTAAGCAGTGTGAAGCGTTATAAGGAACAGGGCAGCTATGCAACGGACCCGATCATTGATGAGGAAGAGTGGAACAATCTGCTTGATGTCATGAGTGCCGCCGGCGAGTTGAAAGAACGCGTGGATTTGAATGCCATTGTGGATAATGCCTATGCGGAAGAAGTTACGAAATCAAAGTGATGGGTATTCAGGAAAGGAAGTGAGCAGAATGCCTGAATCCGAAAGTGTGATCCGACTGGAGGGGATCTCTCAAGTATACGTCAGCGAGCGGGAAGCTTCATTGGTGATTGAAGACTTGAGTCTGGAGATCCAAAAAGGAGAGTTCGTCAGTCTGGTTGGACCGAGTGGATGCGGTAAAACGACATTGTTGTCGATCATCGCCGGGCTGCTCACACCCACCCGAGGAGAGGTTAAGGTTAAAGGCAAACTCGTTGGTGGCCCCTCTGCACAGATTGGTTATATGCTTCAACAGGACTATCTGTTTCCATGGCGGACCATTCTGGATAATGCATTGATTGGTCTTGAACTGACAGGCAGACTGGATGAACGGAGCCGTGAGCGTGTACGGGAACTGCTGGTAAGTATGGGGTTGGCAGGAACGGAGAATCAGTACCCTTCAGAGCTTTCAGGGGGCATGAGACAGCGAGTAGCTCTGGTGCGCACGTTGGCAACCGATCCGGGAATTTTATTATTGGATGAACCATTCTCAGCACTTGATTATCAAACCAAGCTGCAATTGGAGGATCTGGTCTCGGACACGTTAAAACAGTTTGGCAAAACCTCCGTTCTCGTCACCCATGATTTGTCTGAAGCCATTGCGGTCAGTGATCGCGTCATTGTACTTGATCGCAATCCTGGCCGTATCCGTCGTGAATTTATCATTCCCGATGGAATTCGTAAATCTCAGCCGTTTCATGCCAGGGAGCAAGAAGGATTCAATGCGTTGTTTCAGGCGTTGTGGAGTGAACTGGATCAGTCCGGGGGAGGTGAGGAAGACGCGTGAATCCAATGAATCCGAAGCAGGAAAAGCGTGACGAATGGATGGGGCAGCTGCATCGGAATCATATTCAGCAGGTGGCCAGATGGCGACATCAAGTGCTTGCCGTACAGTTATCTATGCTCGTATGTATGTTTTTGCTATGGGAAGTGGCAGGCAGACTCCGGTGGATTGATGTACTGTTATTCAGTTATCCGAGTAAGATTTTTGCCCAGATTGGCAAGGACATCGCTAGTGGCGAATTATGGGCACATGTTGGGGTAACCGTAGGGGAGACGGCAGTTGGTTTTTTGCTGGGAACACTCGTTGGAACCTTGCTTGCGGTTTTAATTTGGTGGTCTCCTTTTTTGTCCAAAGTGTTGGACCCCTATATGGTTGTGTTCAACAGTATGCCAAAGGTAGCACTTGGCCCGATCTTTATTGTGATGTTCGGCGCGGGTTTTACAGCAATTGTCATGACCACATTGTCCATTACGGTCATTATTACAACGTTAGTGGTGTATAACAGCTTCAATGAAGTCGATCCCAATTATATTAAAGTGATTCGTACGTTTGGTGGAGACCGTTCCGAGATTTTTACGAAAGTTGTATTACCTGCTTCTTTTCCGGCGATTGTATCCACCTTGAAAGTGAACGTTGGCATGGCTTGGGTGGGTGTAATTGTGGGTGAGTTTCTGGTCGCCAAACAAGGGCTAGGTTATCTCATTATCTACGGATTTCAGGTATTCAACTTCACACTTGTATTATCAAGTCTGTTAATTATTGCAGCAGTTGCAACAGCCATGTATCAACTTGTTGTGTATGCAGAACGTAAAATGCTGGCTGGCCGCAGGTAATTTGCACGTGTTTTACTCGTAATGTGAAGGGGTATGATATGTATACAATTTCACAAGGGGTGTCACGTTGCCCGATACCGTAAAATCAAGTACCATATTTAGTATGAATATTCCGCGCAGATCCGGAATGAATGCGATGATTGGAGAAGAGGGCCTTGAGGTTCTGTCGCAACGATCTAACTTGCCAGCGTCCCTCATTCGGGGCGTGTTGCTGTGACCGGCATGCATGCGCATGTCGGTTGATGTCGTCTAGTTTACATTTGGATGAGACATACTAGTCATGATAACTGAATGAGGCGACGAGCTGGCTAAGAATTTTTTTGCAGCTTAGAGGAGATGGAATGTTAAATGGGTTTTAGGGTAATTAAAACCGCAATCGCCGCATTAATGGCCGTGCTGATTGCGGACTGGTGTGGCTTGCCAGGACCGACATCAGCGGGATTGCTTGCCATTCTCGGGGTGGATGTAACGAGAAAACGAAGTATTCGTACCATATCGGCTCGATTTTTTGCTTCAGTAGTTGGACTTTTATTTGCAAGTGTACTTTTTCACTTTCTAGGTTTCCATTACTGGGTGCTGGCCGTATACATATTGATCGCATTCCCGGTTATTGTCCGGGTAGGCTTCAAGGAAGGTATTGTAACAGGTTCGGTGGTGGTGTTTCGGGTGTTCGGCGGCGGGGAAATGGACGTGCATGTTGTCCTCGTACAAATTGCTTTGCTTCTGATTGGTCTTGGTTCGGCAATGGCGGTTAATCTGGCCTATATGCCGGCAGCGGATCCACAGATGCTGCGCATTCGCAAACGAATCGATGAACTCTTTTCGAAGATTTTCAAGGAATTCGCAGCCACACTGCGTAATCCCAATGAAGCATGGGCGGGGAGAGAGCTGATTGAAGCAGATAAAGCGATTCTGGGCGGTATTGATGCAGCCAAGCGTTCTTTGGAGAATCAGGTGATTCATCCGAACGAGGAATGGAGTGTCTACTTCTATATGCGCAAAACGCAGCTGGACTCCATCCAGCATATGATGCATCTGGTGTCCCAGATCTATCAGAAGATGCCACATGCGGAAATGGTATCGGAGCTGTTCGATCAGCTTAGTCAGGATGTACTTACTGAATCTTACACCGGACGAACTGAAAAACTTCTTGCAGATGTGCAAGAAGAATTCAAACGTATGGAGCTGCCGGATACAAGGGAAGAATTCGAGATTCGTTCTGCAATTCTCCAGCTGTGCCGTGAACTCGCGCTGTATCTGAAAGTCGCGAAGAAGGACAAAGCGCCGTCCCCAATCTCGGACCGGTCCCAATCTACAAACGAATAATAGAAAATAGTTGTCACCCTAGACGAATGCCCTGCATACACTTGTAGTGAATGATTGTATGGAGGAGGTTTAAAGATGTCATTGAGTCATAAACATCAATGTAGAGAGATTATCACGAAGGCGATCTGCGGCAAAGGTCGTAAGTTCTCTACCGTAACACATACCGTGACTCCGCCAAATGGTCCGACAAGTATTTTGGGGGCTTGGATTATCAACCACCAATATGAAGCCGTATCAGCGGGTGACGGAATTGAAGTTATTGGTACTTACGATATCAACATTTGGTATTCCTACGACAAGAATTCTCAGACGGATGTAGCCAAAGAAACGGTCTCGTATGTAGAACATGTGCCTTTGTCCTATCTGGACCCGAAACACCGGACTTCCACAGTGGAGGTATCTGCGGATGCAACGCAGGAACCTAGCTGTGTGGAAGCCACAGTATCAGCAGGTGGAAGCAGTGTAATTATCCGGGTAGAACGGGAATTCGCTGTAGAACTCGTTGCCGAAACCAAAGTTTGTGTGAAGGTCTGCACAGATGGTTGCGGTGATTACGAAGACAAGGACTATGACTTTGGCAGTGCCGATGGAGATTATGACGATCTCGATCCCGATCTGCTCGACGATGAGCTGTGAGTTTGACGCCTGTATTTGATAACCTAAGGTATCATATGCGCCAGAAGGCGCGGTGAAGAGGGCGTAAGCCCTCTTTCTTCTTAAATATTGAAAAATGGGTGGTAACGAGCCTCGCAATGTGCCTGGAATACCTTTCACGGGAAGGCTCCGCATTGCGGGGTTATTTTTATTTTAGTTGCATGATCCAGGAGGGGGGACGTAATGAATGTGATGGAACAAGCGGAAGAAGCTCTGCGCCGATATGAAAGGATGACTTCTGGAGAACGCGCAGAAAGGTTGAAACAGGCAGGCATTGAAGTATTATCATTGCAAGATCGGCGCAAACGTGAACCAGGTTTGCGTGTACGCTATGACGTAGAGATAAGCTGTCTGCAGGCAATCCGGATCAAGCGCAAGGATACTAGTGGCATGGGAGAGGCACAGGAAACTCTGTTGGAGCGTGAAGCGAGTTCAACCTTGTTCAAGCGCATAGAACGACTTGCGATCAAAACGCTGTATACGCTAGGGTTGGATCATGGAGCTGTTCGAATGGAATCCTCAGGAAACGGCGGCTGTGCAGTGATTTCGATCGACCCGTGTCCCTGGAAAGGGGTGACCAACCTTGCTGTTACCTATAGGGAAAGCTGGAAGCAGCATCAGGAACTGCTGGATGAGGAACTGAGTCACAGACCCATTCCAATACTCGGCATGGACCCCGAGTTCCTTCTGGTTCAGATGCCAGAATCCAAAATCGTACCCGCCTCCAAATTTCTTGAACGTACCGGAATGGCAGGCTGTGATTCCGTGACGATTGGTGGACGGCGCATATATCCTGTTGCCGAACTGAGACCGGCTCCCAGCTCCGAACCACGAGAGTTATTGGCGCATCTGATGAGGGCATTTGCAGCAGCCTCGCGTAGCATTAGTGATCACTCGCTCATCTGGCAGGCAGGAGGGATGCCACAGCGGGGGTTACCTCTAGGCGGTCATATTCATTTTAGCGGTGTGAATCTTACCGGGGAGCTGCTTCGTGCACTGGACAATTATCTGGCATTGCCACTGGCATTTCTGCAAGACCCGCGTGGATCCGGAAGACGGCCACGTTATGGAGCACTTGGGGATTTTCGCCTGAAATCCTACGGTGGGTTTGAGTATCGTACGTTACCCAGCTTTCTTGTGTCGCCCCTTGTTGCAAAGGGCGTTGTGGCCTTGGCAGGTCTAATCGCGAGCGGGTATACTCAATTACGGCAGCGTCCGTTGGAGAAAGCTGAAGTTCATGCCGCTTTTTATGAAGGAAAGCGCGAAGTAATCAAGGAATACATTCCAGCTCTGGCAGATGATCTGAAGAAGTTGGAGGGATATGCACGTTATGAACGGTATGCGTCACCGTTACTCCTTCAATTAAAACTGGGAAGAACCTGGGATGAGAGCCGTGATATTCGCAAACTCTGGAATATTCGGGCAGGTTCATGAAGTACGGACGTTTTTTTGATATAATAAGAAACAAGTCTTTTTAAATGATAGCTACGGAAGATATGGAGCAGCAACCTTTGAAGGAAGTGGCGAATAGCCAAAACATAAGGCGGAGGCGCAAACACAGTGCCTGACCGTCTTATTGTCCTTCCAGGACGCGTTTCTTCCTGACATTATAGGAACGGGATGGAGGATATTCATCATGGCTCAGTATACGCCAATGATTCAACAATATTTGCAAGTGAAGGCCGAAGCACAAGATGCTTTTCTATTTTTTAGACTGGGTGACTTCTATGAACTGTTCTTCGAGGATGCGATTAATGCTGCTCGTGAACTAGAGATCACGCTGACCGCACGTAACGGAGGCACGGATGACAAAATTCCGATGTGCGGTGTACCTTATCATTCGGCTGACAATTACATACAGCGTCTGATTGAAAAAGGATATAAAGTTGCGATATGTGAACAGATGGAAGATGCGAGTGTAACCAAAGGTATGGTACGACGCGAAATTGTACGTGTGGTTACACCCGGAACGGTGATGGAAGGCAAAACGCTGGGGGATAAATCCAACAACTACATGGTCTGTCTTACAGGTAATCAAAATACGCTGGCTCTCGCGGCCTGTGATCTGTCAACGGGTGAGTTGTATGTGACATCCGTGCCCTATTCCAAGGAATGGCTTAAGGATGAAATCGGCATCTACGAACCATCCGAGCTGGTGGGGGATGCAGCACTGCTTGAAACGGTAGAAGCCGAGGCGTCTCCAATCGGTCGCCCTGTGGTCTACACGTCGTGGACAAAGAATAAGGAAGATCTGGTCCGTCAGCAGTTTGGCGAGGCTGTATGGGCAAGATTAGAGCCTGAACGTCAAGCGTGCATTGCACGTCTTTTCTCCTATTTAAGTGAGACACAGAAACGTTCTCTGGGACAATTAACTCAAATCTCTACCTATGAGCCAGATCATTATATGATCTTGGACCCGTTTACCCGTCGGAACCTGGAATTGGTGGAAACCGTGCGTGAACGCTCCAAAAAAGGTTCATTACTCTGGTTGCTTGATCGGACAGAGACATCCATGGGTGCAAGAATGCTGCGTCGCTGGGTCGATAAGCCATTATTGCAAAAAGGGAAAATTAATGAGCGTCTTGAAGCAGTGGATACCTTGTACAACCAGTTTATATTGCGTGAGGACCTGCGGGCAGAACTCAAAGACATCTATGATTTGGAGCGTTTGGTAGGCCGGATTGCATTTGGTAATGCCAATGGTCGTGACCTGAATGCGCTCAAATCATCGCTGGAGAAAATCCCAGGACTTCGTCAGCATTGCGCAGGATCATCTTCCACAACATTGCAGCATATTGCCGAAACGATGGATGATTGCAATGATCTGCGTGAAGCTATCGGGCAAGCCATTGTGGACGAGCCGCCGGTATCGGTAAGGGACGGAGGTCTGATTCGTGAAGGGTACCATGAACGTCTGGATGAATTGCGTGAGGCTTCGGTCAACGGGAAACAGTGGATTGCGGAGCTGGAAGCGCGCGAGCGTGAGGCGACAGGCATTCGATCGCTGAAGATTGGATATAACAAAGTGTTTGGTTATTATATCGAGATCACCAAGTCCAATCTGTCCGCGTTGCCAGAGGGACGATATGAACGTAAACAGACACTTGCCAATGCAGAACGATATATTACGCCGGAGTTGAAGGAAAAAGAGACGTTGATTCTCGAAGCTCAGGACAGAATGGTTGATATTGAGTATGGACTGTTCGCAGAGCTGCGCGAGCGGCTGAACAAAGAGATCGCAAGATTGCAGAAGCTGGCCGAACAGGTAGCCGAAATTGATGTGTATCAATCTTTTGCGGTGATTAGTGCTGAGCGAAACTTTGTACGGCCTACGTTGACCGACGGTTATGATCTGGTTGTGGAAGAAGGGCGCCATCCGGTTGTCGAGGCTGTCATGCGAGATGGCGCATTTATTGCCAACCATACGGCAATGACCAAGGAAGAGGCACGTATTCTGCTGATTACTGGACCAAATATGGCTGGTAAGAGTACGTATATGAGACAGGTCGCTTTGATCTCCATTTTGGCGCAAGTGGGTTGCTTTGTGCCAGCGGGTCAGGCGGAGGTGCCGATCATGGATCGCATTTTCACACGAATCGGTGCCGCGGATGATCTCATTGGTGGACAGAGCACATTCATGGTGGAGATGGCCGACATTCAGGTCATGACGGACAAAGCCACACCACGCAGTCTGATTATTATCGATGAATTGGGACGGGGAACGTCGACAAGTGAAGGTATGGCGATTGCTCAGTCTGTTATTGAATATGTACATGATATTATCGGCTGTAAAGCTCTTGTATCAACTCATTTCCATGAGCTTGCTCATCTGGAGGAGAGTCTGGACAAGCTGGCCAACTACTCAATGGCGGTACAGGAGAGCGGTGACAAAGTTAATTTCCTGCGCAAATTGATTGCCGGGGCAGCCAGCAGCAGTTATGGTATCTATTGTGCACGCCTTGCAGGTCTGCCTGATAGCATTATTGAGCGCGCGAATGGACTATTGCATGGGTTCGAACATGCGGCCGCGCAAGTAGCTGTGGGCAGTGAATATATCGGTAGCGAGAAGCAGGAAGAAGGCTTGAAATTAAAAGGTGGAGAATTCCAGCACACGGATTCAGTACCATTGATCCGGGAACACGAGATTGTGGAGAGTTCAGAGTACACACCTTCTATTGAAGAGTCGGTCGGGAAGCAACATGCCAAGAAATCAAACAGCAAGGTACAGTCCAGTGCAAACCATTCGGATGTGGTTCAACTGTCTATCTTTGGGGATGATGAGCCGAATGTGGCAACGAAACCGGATGTAGTTGCGGTGGATAAACCAGCGCGAGAATTCATCCGTACGATGAAAGATATCGATGTCATGAATATGACGCCTCTTCAGGCGATGCAGATATTGAATGATCTCAAATTGAAGGCACAGCAATTATCCTGAATATAAGGGAGGGGAAAACCTGTGGCGAAAATACATGTGTTAGATGAACATATTGCCAACCAGATTGCGGCGGGTGAAGTGGTCGAACGGCCTGCTTCGGTTGTCAAAGAGTTGCTCGAAAACTCGGTGGATGCAGGCGCCACCAAGATTGAAGTAACAGTGGAAGAGGGCGGACTCCTCAGTATTCGTGTCAAAGACAATGGTTCAGGTATCGAGCCAGAGGATATGGAAACTGCCTTTTATCGTCATGCGACCAGTAAAATAGCTCATGGCCGAGATCTATTCCAGATCACAAGTCTTGGATTCCGCGGAGAAGCCTTGGCGAGTATTGCCGCAGTATCCAAGGTAGAGGTATTGTCGGCAAGTGACAATGATGGGCGGGGGCGCCGCATCGTGATTGAAGGCGGGAACCTTGTCTCTCATGAAGATGCAACCTCACCCCAAGGTACAGATTTTGCAGTGAGAGAACTATTTTACAATACACCAGCCAGACTCAAATATATGAAAACGATCCAGACGGAACTGGGACATATATCAGATGTTCTTTACCGGATGGCGATGTCTCACCCTAATATTTCGTTCAGACTGCGACATAATGAGAATGTGTTGCTTCAAACGTTGGGAAATGGCGATCTGCTGCAAGTGGTTGCAGCGATCTATGGTACAAGTGCAGCGAAGGCGATGCTCCCCATTCAGGGAGAAAGTCTGGATTACCGGGTGAGTGGGCTGATCAGCCTGCCAGAATGGACACGAGCGAATCGTAATGGTATGTCAACGATTGTTAATGGGCGATTTGTTCGCAATTACGGTCTCAATCAGGCGATTCTCAAAGCCTACCATACCTTGCTACCCATTAATCGCTTCCCACTTGTCGTGGTGCAGTTGGAGATGCACCCATCCCTTGTGGATGTGAACGTGCATCCGGCGAAGTTGGAGGTTCGCTTTAGCAAGGAAGCAGAACTGTATGAATTCATAGAGACGAAGTTGCGAGGTATACTCCGGCAGGAGGTATTGATTCCACAGGTCAAAAAACAACAGATCCGGCGTGGAGATGATAGTTCCTTTATTCAGGAACAATTCCTCTTTCCACGTGGTCCGCTGAAAGATTCAACTGATGCAGAAGGATACGGACAACAAGGCCCACTAGGGAAACCTACCAGTGCATTGTTAAAGTTGATTGCAGAAGATGATGATCTGGATTTGGATGCTCCGGCGGATGTGTCTGCAGCACAGCCAGTATCTGAACAGGGGCAGACCGTACCGTTGCCCGAAGCTCCACCTGAGGTTACACACTCCCCTGAGCAGTTAGAAAGTTGGAACGGGGATAGTTTGCAGAAGGGGACTAGTCTTGACGGGGGGCAGACATCCGCTAATGTGCAGGAAGGTACCAAGGATGTAAGCACAAGTT
This sequence comes from Paenibacillus sp. FSL M8-0212, assembly GCF_038004645.1. Lineage (NCBI taxonomy): Bacteria > Bacillati > Bacillota > Bacilli > Caryophanales > Paenibacillaceae > Paenibacillus > Paenibacillus sp. FSL M8-0212. The sequence continues at coordinate 5,363,976 of NZ_JBBORP010000001.1, forward strand.
CTTCCGAAACTTCTCCAACGGCGGCCCTTTTTTCTCAAGATCGTGTAGCAACAGAGAAACCACTGGCTGAAGGAAAACCGGCTACCTATCGTTCCGATTCCGTAACTTCACCGGTTAGAGAAGCACGTACATCCTACAATCCATCTTCGATTGCGAGAGAAGAACGAACGTGGAAAACTTCAAATCTGCCTGATGCCACTAAACTTGCTGCTGCTATGAAATCGGATGCATCCATGCCCGCATTTCCGGAGCTGAGTCTGATCGGACAGCATCATGGTACGTATTTGATCGCGCAGAATGACCAAGGTTTATATTTGATTGATCAGCATGCCGCTCATGAACGCGTGAATTATGAGTACTATTACGAGAAATTTGGTAATCCTGCCCTGGCCTCACAAGAGTTATTGCTGCCGATTACGCTGGAGTTCACACCTTCAGAGACCGAAAAACTGAAAACAAGACTGGCCTGGTTCGAGCAGGCAGGTGTATATTTGGAGCATTTTGGTGGACAGACGTTCCGTGTGCGCTCCCATCCGTTCTGGTTCCCTAAAGGAGACGAGAAAGACATTATCGAAGAAATGTCCGAATGGGTTCTTAGTGAACGGAGCATAGACGTGGCCAAAATGCGAGAAGCTGCATCCATTATGTGCTCCTGCAAGGCGTCCATCAAAGCCAACCAGAAACTGACGGATCAGGAAGCAGAAGTGCTGATTCAGCGTCTGGGTTCATGTCGTCAGCCCTACACTTGTCCACATGGGCGGCCGATTGTGGTTTCATTTTCAACGTATGATCTGGAAAAACTATTTAAACGAGTGATGTAGCTATTTAGGGGGACATTATGTACATTACAACCGGTGACAAGGAGATTGCCTCTCAGGTGGAGCGTGCGCGTAAGCTCGCCGAAACGACAGGAGGTACCTACGTACCGCGCAATAGAACGTCTTTACCCAGACTGATTGAACATTATGGTATCAACGAAATACTGGTCGTGCTCAATGGCAGAGCCCGCTTGTTTCGCAAAGATGCGACGGAGCTTGAGTTTCACCCCAGTATGGGATTTGTTCGCGCTAAACGTGTTTTAAGAGGTGAAGCCGATCCTATGCTGGAAGCTGGTGCAGTACTCGAAGGAGACACCATTGTGGATTGTACCGCTGGACTCGGTTCAGATGCGCTGGTATTTTCGGTTGCGGCTGGGAAGAGTGGACAAGTCATTGCCTGTGAAAGTTCTCAACCGCTCTATACCCTGCTGCTGGAGGGCATGTCTCATTATAAGAGCAATCAACCCTTGGTGGATGAGGCTTTCCGGCGCATAGATCTGCGTCATGTGGATCATCTTGAGTTGCTGCGTTCCATGCCAGATCGAAGCTGTGATACTGTATATTTTGACCCCATGTTCCGTGAACCAATGATGGATTCAAGTGCTATACAGCCCTTGCGAGATTATGCAAATGCTCACGCGCTGGATGAACAGGGTATTGTGGAAGCGAAACGGGTTGCCCGTAAACGGGTAGTGATGAAAGAAAAGCGCGGCAGCGCGGAGTTTGACAGGCTCGGATTTGAAATACTTGATCGGGCGAATGCAAAAACCCTGTACGGAGTGATTAATGTTGAAAGTGGAAGTTAAACCAAAACCTAAACTGCTTGTGCTGGTTGGGCCAACAGCAGTAGGTAAAACAAGAATGAGCATCGAGCTTGCCCAAGCTTTCAATTGTGAGATTATCTCAGGAGATTCGATGCAGGTATATCGTGAAATGGATATCGGAACAGCCAAGATTACCTCTGAAGAAATGAAGGGTGTTCCTCATCATCTGATTGATATTCATGAACCGGAGTACCCGTATTCTGTGGCCGAGTTTCAGGAAAGTTGCACACGATTGATAAGTGAAATTCATGAACGTGGGAAAATGCCTTTTATTGTAGGTGGCACCGGTCTGTATGTGGAATCCGTTTGTTACGGCTTCCAATTTTCGGATAGCGGTTCAGATGAAGCGTTCAGAGAGGAACAATTCAGTTATGCGGAGCAATATGGAGCACAGGCCCTTCATGATCGATTGAGGGAAGTTGATCCCGTTAGTGCGGATCGTCTGCATCCGAATGACCAACGGCGAATTGTACGTGCGCTTGAGATCCATCATCTCACAGGCGAGAAGTGGTCTGATCAGCTGGCAGTACAGAAGAAAGAGTCGCCTTATGACCTTCTTATTGTTGGTTTGACAATGGATCGGCAGAAGTTGTACGCCCGGGTAGAAGAGCGGATTGATCTGATGATCGAACAAGGTCTGGTGGATGAAGTGAAGTCTCTGTTGGAACGCGGAGTGGCCAGAGGTCATATTTCCATGCAAGGGCTGGGGTATAAGGAGATTGCAGCGTTCCTGCAAGGGGAAGTGAGTTGGGAAGCTGCCGTTGAGTGGTTGAAGAGGGATACACGTCGGTTTGCCAAACGGCAGCTTTCCTGGTTCCGTCATATGAAGGATATTGAATGGGTGGACATGACGGATACCAAAGATTTTGAAGGGAAATACAAGCAGATAAGTGAATTGATTACACGAAAATTTGATTGATTTGAGCGATTATTAGTATTCTTCTGACAGGCATCGATTAGATCAAGATATGTAAACCTCTACCTTTTAGTCATCAAAAGGATAGAGGTTTTTACTTTTCACTAGAACAGATGGTATAGATTAAGCATTCACTAAACAACGAATAAGTGTGCTTTAAAATGAAGATTTTGTCCCTCTTTTGCAAAACAGACAAGCGGTGTATAATGGATAAGTCTTCTATTTGTTCACCTCGCCAAGAATGGGGGTAAAATAGCAGACAAGGGGTTTTTGTGGATTATATGAAACTGTTCATGATATAATAGCACGAAAGCTACTCAGCGATATTGAATATTACTTGAACACGAATTCAAATGAACCAATGGGGGTACGGCTAATGAACAAGTCCATCAACATCCAAGATACGTTCTTGAACCAACTGCGGAAAGAAAATATTCCTGCTACGGTCTATCTGACCAACGGCTTCCAAATCCGCGGGACGATCAAGGCATTTGACAATTTTACGATCGTCATTGACAGCGACGGACGCCAGCAAATGGTCTACAAGCATGCCATCTCCACGTTCACGCCGCAACGCAGCGTATCGCTGATGCAGCAAGATAACAGCGGCGAAGCTTAAAAAAATTACGAAACCTTTTCACCAACCATTTCGTCTACAAGTATAGGTATTGAAACAGAGCAACCTGAATAAAGGGTTGTTCTTTTCATTCCGGGCAAAATATGTTTAATATATGCCTGAGCCTACAGACGATTAGAAATTATGCAACCGAAAGGGAGTCAGGAGGTAACATGCCAAACGATCCGTTGTCGAGGTCTAACAATCGCAACAACAATAACAAGTCACCCAAAAAAGCGAAGCCAAAGACCTCTAAAAAGAAAAAAATTACGGGTAAACGCGTTGGATGGACACTGTTTTTCACAATGGCAATCGCCATATTCTGTGCACTAGGCGGATATTTATTTATTATGGTGAGTGGTGAAAATCTGCTCAAAGCCAACAAGGACAAAACTACAATTAATGAAACTTCAAAAGTATATGATCGCAATGGCCAATTAATGGGGGAGCTATCCATTCAGAAGCTGGAGCCCGTCAAAGAAGATGATATTCCGGAGCTTGTGAAGCAAGCCTTTGTTGCAACGGAGGATAAGCGATTCTACGATCACCAAGGTGTGGATATCTGGTCCATTGGGCGTGCAGCGGTTAAGGATGTCATGGCTCGTTCCATGGTGGAAGGTGGTAGTACACTAACCCAACAGCTTGCCAAGAACATGTTCTTGTCCCGTGACAAGACGTTCTTCCGTAAAGCAACGGAAGTATCGATTGCCATGGCATTGGAGCGCAAGTACACAAAAGACGAAATCCTGACGATGTATCTGAACCGGATTTTCTTCGGCCATCAGCGTTACGGGATTAAAGCGGCATCTGAATTTTATTTTGGAGAAAAAGATCTGAATAAACTTGAATTGTGGGAAATTGCCACACTAGCAGCGATGCCCAAGGGGCCTTCTGCCTACAATCCTGTAAGCAATCCGAACGATTCCAAGGCACGACGGGGCGTTGTTCTCCAGCTAATGTATGATCAAGGCTACATTACGAAGGAAGAGATGGATAAAGCTAAAGCGGTAGATTATAACTACAAGCGACCAGAAAAAGACCAGAAATATCAAGCCTTTATTGATTATGTGCTCCGCGAAGCTGAACGAGTAACAGGTAAAACGGAAGATGATCTGAATATCGGCGGATACAAAATCTATACAACTATGGATGCTCAGGCTCAAACAGCCATGGAAACTGCGTTCACAGATGATAGTCTGTTCGAGGCAAGTAAAGATGATCAACAGGTTCAAGGCTCCATGGTTATTATGAACCATGAGAATGGTAGCCTCGTTGCCCTCCTGGGTGGACGGGATTATCAGACTAAAGGTTATAGCCGTGTAACGCAGAGTCGAAGACAACCAGGTTCAGCTTTTAAACCGATTGTGTCTTATGCACCGGCGCTTGAATCAGGAAATTACAGTGCCAACTCGTCGCTGAGTAATGCAAAGCAATGTTTTGGTAACTATTGTCCTGGTAACTTGCATGGATATTCTTCGACGATCAGTATGACAGAAGCCATTACGAAATCGGAAAATATTCCTGCGGTTTGGCTACTTGATAAAATAGGCGTTAACACAGGCATTAATTTTGCCAAGAGTGTAGGTATACAGCTGACAGATGAAGACAAAAACTTGGCGATTGCCCTCGGTGGTCTAAGTAAAGGTACAAATACACTGGAAATGGCGCAAGCCTATAGTGCATTTGCCAACCTCGGAGAATACCGACAAGCCTATTCGATTAAGGAAATTAAGGATAGCGCAGGCAAAACCACTTACAAACACGATAACTCGGACACAACGCGTGTCATGAGCGAGCAAAATGCGTATCAGCTTACACAGATGCTGCAGAACGTTGTTAATGACGGTACGGGACGTTCAGCACGTCTGGATCGCCCCGTAGCGGGTAAAACAGGAACTGTTCAAAGTGGTATCTCTGGTAACAGTGCCAACCGTGATGTATGGTTTGTTGGATACACACCGGAATGGACTGCCGCAGTCTGGATGGGCTATGACAATCCGGATGCCAATCACATGCTTAAGAACAGCAGTAAGCTGTCGGCAGCTTTCTTTGCCAAAGTCATGGGAGATGCTTTAAAAGGCGTTCCAGTGAAGCAATTCAAAGCACCAGCTGGAGGGCAGGCACCTCCGCCAGTAGAAGAACCAGAAAAGCCGGCTCTGTCCGTTAGTGGGCTGAGTGGATCATACGATCCAAATGCACAAACCGTCTCCCTAAGTTGGACTGGAACGGGTGACGCGAGTACGCAATATCGGATTTATCGGAAAGAAACATCGGAAGCCCAGTTCACTCATCTCATTGATGCAATAGGAGCGACCAATGCACAAGATTTAAGTGCGTTGCCTGGTCTAACCTATGAGTACTATGTGACAGCTTACGATGTGGCATCAGGACTTGAGACGGATCCTTCCAACACCATTTCCTTGATGATTGAAGCACAGGAAATGCCGCCGGAGGAACCTGATCCTGGTATAGACCCTGGAACAGAGATAGATCCTGAGCAGCCAGGTACGGAGAATCCGGACAATGGTTCACCGGATAATGGCAACTCGAACGGTAATAACGGTAATGGTAATGAAAATGGCAACAACGGAAATGGTAATGGTAATAACGGAAACAATGGCAACGGTGGTAATAACGGTGGACCCGGCCAAGGAAACGGTCAACCTGGGGGAGGAAACACGACCCCACCTGGCCAGGGGACAACAGAGCCAGGCGGTACCGGTGAAGGCTCCGATGATGGGGCCGTAACAACGCCGGGCGAGGTTGTAACTCCGGACAGCGGAACGAGTGGGGATACTGGAGGAACAGATGCACCTGCAGATTCTCAAGCTGGAACCGGCGGTTAAGCCAATGAATCACTAAATAGCTACATTAAAAAACTGCTTCCCGGAATTTCGGTGAAGCAGTTTTTTTGTTATACGGAACCAACTGTAATAGCAGCTGATTTGATGAATAGGTGGGACAAAGCTTGATTTTGAGTGTAAACCTTAAATATGGTAAGCTGTAACTATTCGTAATACGTTGTGCAAGGGCGGGCCCAGAGCGCTGGAATCCATCAGGCGGACGTTATTACATTGTTCACCAATAACATCAGAGCAGGTCACGGACCTGTAGTCGGCAAAGAGGGGTTCGTATGAAACGGAAATTCGGGGACCGCGCGAACTGGCGCCGGATTACGAACCGACAATTCACATGCCGGTTCGTTCAATCCAAAATTTTCACAGGTTATATTACGTTGTACACCATACAGGATTTGAAAGAACCTTTGTGGAAAACTTATGGAGGCAGTACCTTCTGTATCGCAGATAAAGGTTATTCCTGGCTGCAATACTATCCGAAGGGAGAGCACTTTGTTGTAACGGCGATGTTTGACGATCAGGAACGGATTGTAGAGTGGTATATTGATACATGTCGTAGTCAGGGGATAACCGATCAGGGTGTCCCTTGGTTTGATGACCTGTATCTGGATGTCGTTGTACTGAAAGATGGAGAAGTATTTTTGCTGGATGAAGATGAGCTTGAAGATGCGCTGTCACGGAAACATATTACAACGGGTGATTATGACCTGGCGAACAAGACGGCTAAGGAACTGCTGCATGCCATTGATGCACATGTATTCCCATACTTTCAGTTATCACTGAAGCATAGGAAGAGTTTGTTTGAGAACGGAGAGTTTCGAAAAAACATTCAGATTTGAGACATCTACTTATCCGTAGAATTCTTCATGATCCTTCTAATATTGGAGCACCTGATAGAATACATTAATAATCAGGAGAGTTCAGCCCGATAAAATAGAGGTGATGGCGAATGAACGGACGGGTCATGGCTGCAGGAGAGCAACCAGGAGGCAGACCATCCAGACAAATTAATATTGTGTTGCGTAACCAGGAACCTCAGATGTTGGTCAAAGATGAAGCAGCAGCAGTACAGGCAGCCAAGAGTATAACCAAACATGCTCATTTCCAGGAGATACAGGGTGAATTGGAGCAACTGGTTGGACTTGAAAATATCAAAGACTTGGTATTTGAAATTTATGCTTTCCTACAGATTGCTCAGATGCGCACTGAAGCAGGCCTACTTAGTGGTGCGCACGTGTATCATATGATCTTCAAAGGCAATCCGGGAACTGGTAAGACCACCGTGGCAAGGATCGTTGCCAAACTCTTTCAGAAGATGGGTGTGTTGAGTAAAGGTCATCTTATTGAAGTAGAGCGTGCAGATCTGGTTGGAGAATATATCGGTCACACGGCGCAGAAAACAAGAGATCTAGTCAAGAAGGCACTCGGTGGGATATTGTTCATTGATGAAGCTTACAGTTTGGCTCGCGGTGGAGAAAAGGATTTTGGCAAGGAAGCCATTGATACGCTTGTTAAGTCCATGGAAGATAACAAAAATCAGTTTATACTGATTCTTGCCGGGTACTCGGAAGAAATTGATTTTTTTCTCCAGACGAATCCCGGATTACCTTCCCGCTTCCCCATTCAAGTAGAGTTTCCAGACTATAGCATTGATCAGTTGATTCAAATCTCTGAGATTATGGCCAAAGAGCGTGATTATATTCTAATGCCTCAGACTATACTCAAGCTAAAGCAGCATTTGCTTCAGGAAAAAAATGATTCGCTGCATGCGTTTAGTAACGCCAGATACGTTCGTAATGCCATTGAGCGTTCGATCAGGCATCAGGCGGTTCGTTTGTTGGAACAATACTCAGAAGGCAGTCCAGGGAAACTGGAGCTGATGACAATCCGGACAGAGGATTTGAACTTTGAGCGAAAGTAAGCGATAATATAGTTTTTACACTAGCCGGCCGGGCCAACCGGTTCGGCTTAAGGCATGCCATGGCATATTCGTGGCAATGTATATCAACGGAATAGTAATTAGAGGGAGTGAACATATACATGACAAATGGCACGCATGATACAGATATGGTCAAAAAAGATCGCGCCGTCTTGGTGAGTCTTGTTACGGATGATGTAAAACGTACAGGTATCAACCCTGAGTACTCTTTAGAGGAACTGGTGAAACTTGCCGAGACAGCTGGAGTGGAAGTGCTAAGTGTACTTTCTCAAAACAGGGAAAAACGTGATACCAAATGGTTCATTGGTAAAGGTAAGGTGGAAGAGCTTCGTGCGATTGCAGAGGAACTCGGAGCAACTACAGCTATTTTTGATCAGGAATTGTCAGGTGCACAGGTTCGTAACCTGGAAGAAACCCTCGATCTCAAAATTATTGACCGTACCCAATTGATTTTGGACATCTTTGCACAACGTGCCAACACCAGAGAAGGTATTATTCAAGTGGAATTGGCTCAACATAGCTACTTGCTGCCACGTTTGTCGGGTCATGGCAAGAACCTGTCCAGACTGGGGGGCGGAATCGGAACAAGAGGCCCAGGTGAAAGCAAGTTGGAGACAGACCGCCGTCACATCCGTGGTCGTATCGATGATCTGAAGCGTCATCTGGAAGAATTGACTCGTCATCGCAAGTTGCATCGTGAACGCCGCAAAAAGACAGGTATTGTTCAGGTGGCCCTCGTTGGTTATACCAATGCTGGAAAATCAACCTTGCTCAAACAGTTGACGGCTGCAGATGTGTATATTCAAGATCAGCTATTTGCTACTCTGGATCCAACATCACGTACGATGGAACTTCCAAGTGGAAAAGAAATCGTACTTACCGACACGGTTGGATTTATTCAAAATCTACCGCATGATCTAATTGCGGCATTCCGTGCAACGCTGGAGGAAGTGAATGAAGCGGATCTGATCCTGCATGTAGTGGATGCCTCATCAGCTATGCGTGAAGATCAGATGCGGACGGTTAATACGATTCTGCAAGAACTTGGTTCAGGGGACAAGCCGCAGTTAGTCCTGTATAACAAAAAAGATGCGTGCACACCAGAGCAGCTTGAGATGCTTCCATTGGATAAAGGTCATATTAAGGTAAGCGCATTAGACTCTGAGGATCTGCTTAAAATCCGTGAATTAATTCAGACAGAGCTGACAGGTGATACGAAACGCTTCCGTATTCCGGCAGAACGTGGTGATCTTACGTCGGTACTCTACAAAATTGGTGATGTAGTGGATACCAGCTTTGAAGAGAATGATGTAATTTATGAAGTTGAATTGCAAAAAGGTGAATATGAGAAATTTGGTTATATGCTTGAAGAATTCATTGAATTGTAATATTCATGACACATTGATGTGATAAGTTACACGATAATGGATATTCAACGTCAGATTCGTGCTATGAAGGGGAATGAAGTAAGATGGTAAGCTTTGATTCAGAAATATCTGAACTTCAACGTCAAGTGGAGCGTCAGATTGAAGGACAACTGCAACAGATTGATCGGATCACAGATCACAATCAATGGAAGGTGATTAATGCTTTCCAACAGCGAAAAGTAAGTGATTTTCACTTTGCAGGTTCAACAGGTTATGCCTATAACGATCGTGGGCGTGAAGTGCTTGATGAAGTATATGCTGATGTTTTCGGCGCGGAAGCCGCGTTGGTGCGTCCTCATTTTGCTTCAGGTACTCATACGATTAGTACAGCTCTCTTTGGAGTATTGCGTCCAGGTGACGAATTATTGTACATCACGGGTAAGCCTTATGACACATTGCATAAAGTTATTGGCAAACCCGGTGATGGTACAGGTTCATTACGCGATTTTGGCATCGGTTACCGTGAGACGGCCTTAACTGATGAAGGTGGAGTGGACTGGGCAGCAGTTGAAAAAAGCATTACACCGGCTACAAAAGTTATTGGGATTCAACGTTCACGTGGTTATGACTGGCGCTCCTCCTTCTGCGTTGCTGAGATCGCTGACATGGTTACGCGTGTTAAAGCGCTGAAGGAGGATGTCATCGTATTCGTAGATAATTGTTACGGTGAATTCACGGAGGAACGTGAACCGACAGAAGTCGGAGTTGATCTGATGGCCGGATCACTGATCAAGAATCCTGGTGGAGGCATTGCGGAAACCGGTGGATACATATGCGGGAAGGAACAATACGTACAGCTGGCAGCTTATCGTCTAACAGCCCCTGGAATTGGGGGAGAGGTGGGAGCAATGCTGGGGACAACACGTGGCATCTACCAAGGACTTTACATGGCACCGACAATTGTAGGACAAGCTATCAAAGGAAGTACGTTTGCTGCTGCGATGTTTGCTGAATCCGGATTTGTAACCAAACCCGCCTGGAATGAAGCTCGCACAGATCTGATCCAGGCTGTTCAGTTTAGCTCTGCTGAGCATCTGATCGCCTTCGTGCAGGGGATTCAGCGTGCAGCAGCTGTGGATAGTCATGTGGTTCCTGAACCTTGGGATATGCCTGGTTATGAGCACCCTGTCATTATGGCGGCAGGTACGTTCATTCAGGGTGGAAGTCTGGAATTATCAGCCGACGCGCCTATTCGGGAGCCGTATATCGGGTATATGCAAGGCGGATTAACGTACTCTCATGTCAAATATGGCGTTTTGATGGCGTTACAGACTATGAAAGATCGTAAATTATTGTGAGTTTATCTAACACGTCATTGACACTTGGTAATAACTAAATGTACAATAGGGTGAAGAATAGATGACTGGAAGGTTGATGAACATGGGTGATGAAATTCGCAGAAATATGGCCTTATTCCCGATTGGTATTGTAATGAAACTTACGGATCTGTCTGCACGTCAGATTCGTTATTATGAGCAGCACAGCTTGATCGTTCCTGCGAGAACGTCAGGTAATCAACGTTTATTCTCTTTTAATGACGTAGAGAGATTGCTAGAGATCAAGGCTTTGATTGAAAAAGGAGTTAACATCGCGGGGATCAAACAAGTGATGAATCCTGTTTCGAAAGAATCCGAGGAAGCTACAGTTATCACGCCTGACACTGAAGTTAAACGCAGAGAGTTGTCCGATACGCAGTTGCACCGCTTGCTGAAGCAGCAGCTTGTATCAGGTAAGAGACCTGGACAAGTATCTCTCATTCAGGGAGAGCTTTCCCGATTCTTTAATAAAAAGTAAATTCGCATAACTTGGCGAGTGAGGGGAAAACATGCACTTTTGGTGTGAGACTCCTTGACCCGTGGAACTTTCTAATGTACAAATATAACAGGCAAGCCAAATACGCAGATAAGAAAGGGAGAGGTTATAGTGAGTTATACAAAAGAAGACATTCTCCGCATTTCGAAAGAAGAAAACGTACGATTCATTCGATTGCAATTTACTGATTTGCTTGGAGCTATCAAAAACGTTGAGATTCCTGTGAGTCAGTTGACTAAGGCTCTGGATAACAAAATGATGTTTGATGGATCTTCCATTGAAGGTTATGTACGTATTGAAGAGTCCGACATGTACCTCTATCCAGATCTAGATTCTTGGCTTATTTTCCCATGGGTTGCAGAGAACCGTGTTGCACGCCTGATTTGCGACGTATATCTTCCGGATGGTAATCCGTTCCCAGGAGATCCACGTGGCATCTTGAAACGTAACCTGAAGGAAGCCCAAGATATGGGATTTACTTCCTTTAACGTTGGTCCTGAACCCGAGTTTTTCTTGTTCAAAACAGACGAAAAAGGAAACCCAACTAACGAACTGAATGACCAAGGTGGTTATTTCGACCTTGCGCCTACGGATCTTGGTGAAAACTGTCGTCGTGACATCGTTATCACACTTGAAGAAATGGGCTTTGAGATCGAAGCTTCCCACCATGAGGTAGCTCCAGGTCAGCATGAGATCGACTTTAAATATGCTGATGCCCTGAAAGCAGCTGACCAGATCCAAACGTTCAAACTCGTTGTTAAAACGATTGCACGTCAGCATGGTTTACATGCTACATTCATGCCGAAACCGCTGTTTGGTATGAACGGATCCGGTATGCACTGTAACCAATCCTTGTTCAAAGGCAATGAGAACGCATTTGTTGATGAGTCGGACGAGTTGGGTCTGAGCAAAACTGCTCGTCACTTCATGGCTGGAACTCTGAAGCACGCACGTGCGTTTGCGGCAATTACTAACCCAACTGTGAACTCATACAAACGTCTGGTACCAGGTTATGAAGCACCTTGTTATGTAGCATGGTCTGCTAGTAACCGTAGCCCAATGATCCGTATTCCAGCTTCCCGTGGCCTGAGTACACGTGTTGAAGTTCGTAACCCGGATCCGGCTGCTAACCCTTACCTGGCTTTGGCTGTTTTGTTGAAAGCAGGTCTGGACGGAATCAAACGTGAGCTTTCCTTACCAGCTCCAATTGACCGTAACATCTACATCATGTCAGAAGAAGAGCGCGTGGAAGAAGGCATTCCAAGCTTGCCAGCTGACCTGAAAGAAGCATTGAATGAATTGATCCGCAGCGAAGTCATCTGTGATGCTCTCGGCGACCACGCCTTGGCTCACTTCTATGAGCTGAAAGAAATTGAGTGGGATATGTATAGAACACAAGTCCACCAATGGGAACGCGATCAATATATTACTTTGTACTAATAGCTCAATCCCTTGGCGCTCTAGCGCTGAGGGGTTTTTCTTTTTGTAGGCAAGTCCCTATATATTTAAAGAAAAACCAAAGTGGCCACAAAATCCCCCAAATGTCCCCTGAATTATTCTTCATCATCCCACATAATATTTCCGTCTGTAACCAAGCTTACATATAACTAACAAAATACATTCGTTTACCGATAGATAATCGTAAAACTCTCTTCTCATCATTGAAAGGAGTTTTTTTGTATAGTAACTAAACTCTCTATGAACTTTAACACTTCATGTTAGTAATAACGCAAGATCATTTTCATCATTTATCTAGTAACCTATGAAAAAGAAACTGAAAATAAAATTCTTTCTTACAGTGCATTAAACTGTCTGAAACAAAAGATTTAAATCAAACTTCCTTAGAAATTCTGATAGCCACGAAATAGAAAGGAATACTAACATTCACTCTTTTAAAATTCAAACCATCATTCAAATACATACAAATCAATGTTTCATTTGTATGTTGAAAGTTTCATATAGAAGAGGTATACTTTAATTGAATTTTAAACAATTTAATTTTAAATAATTAATTGGAGATGTTAATATGGATCAAGCAAAACAACTAGTGACAGAACAACGTACATTTTTTTATACAGGACAAACTAAAAATATTGAGTATCGGATTAATGCGCTTCAACAGCTTAGAAAAGGAATTGAAAAGTATCAGCAACGGATTCAAGATGCACTTCGGGCAGATCTGAACAAATCTGAGGCGGAAGCTTACGGTTCCGAGATTCGCATTGTTTTGGGTGAACTGGATTTTGCATTAGAACACCTGCAGGAATGGGCTGCACCCAAACAAGTTCCAACCAATTCGGCTATGCCGGATGGGGTGAGCACTATTTACCCTGAACCATACGGAGTGGCGCTTATTATTGCACCTTGGAACTATCCTTTCCAATTGGCCTTCGGTCCACTGATTGGAGCAATTGCAGCCGGTAACTGTGCAGTTATCAAGCCTTCTGAATTAACACCAGCCGTATCTCGTCTGACGTATGATCTGATTCAGGAGATCTTCCCTCAGGAGTATATCGCAGTTATGGAAGGGGAAGTCGAGGCCAGCACAGCATTGTTGAAAGAGAAGTTTGATTATATTTTCTTCACAGGAAGCACAGGTGTTGGTCGCATTGTTATGAAGGCAGCTGCGGAGCACTTGACTCCTGTAACTCTTGAGTTGGGCGGTAAAAGTCCTGCTATTGTCCATAGCGATGCAGATCTGAAGCTGGTGGCCCAGCGTATTGTTCGTGGTAAGTTCCTGAATGCAGGCCAAACTTGCGTTGCTCCGGATTATTTGCTTGTACATGAACAAGTTCATGACGAATTGATCAATCTGATTGGCGCAGAGATCAAAGATAAATTTGGGAACGATGTGTTACAGAACGCTGATTTCCCGCATATTGTCAATGCTCGTAACTTTGATCGGTTGTCGAAATTCCTCACAGATGGCAAAACGCTTATAGGTGGACGATCTGTACGTGAGCAGTTGCTGATTGAGCCGACTGTACTTGGAGATGTGAACTGGGAATCAGCTGTAATGCAAGAAGAGATCTTCGGTCCGATTCTTCCTGTATTTACGTACAGTGACTTGAACCCTATGCTGGATGAGATTGTTCGCCGGCCAAAACCATTGGCGTTATATCTCTTCACACAGGGTGAGCAACTGCAAGATCAGGTTCTGAATCAAGTATCCTTCGGTGGGGGATGTATTAATGACACACTTTCTCATATGACTTCACACTATCTCCCGTTTGGTGGTGTAGGGGAGAGCGGTATGGGCTCATATCACGGGCAACAGAGCTTTGATGTGTTCTCACATCACAAGAGTGTTCTGAAACGCAGTGAATAATGAGTCGCTAAAATAACATAAACATGAAAAAAAGAGGTTGTCCTGTTCATCAGGACAACCTCTTTCGTATTTCATTACATCTAGTTTTGTTGCTCATGTTAAATATTAATGAATATCTCGGAAAAGGCCAATGACTTTACCCAGAATACTAACGTGTTTCAAACGTAAAGGTTCGAAGGTCGCATTCTCCGGTTGAAGGCGAATATGATCTTTCTCTTTATAGAACGTTTTCACTGTAGCTTCATCGTCTTCAGTCATTGCAACGACGATATCACCGTTATCAGCAGTTTGCTGTTGACGGACAATAACGTAATCTCCGTTAACGATTCCAGCTTCCACCATACTATCTCCCACTACTGAAAGCATAAACACTTTCTGTTCGCCTACATAATGTGTAGGAAGAGGGAAGTAGTCTTCAATGTTCTCGGTTGCAGTGATTGGAACCCCGGCTGTAACCTTACCAACGACAGGAATACGTGCAACGCTATGAGCAAATTGATGAGAATGCTCAGATTCTTCCTGGCTCAAAAGCTCAATGGCTCTTGGCTTGGTAGGGTCGCGTCGGATCAAACCTTTTTTCTCCAAACGATCCAAATGTCCATGTACTGTTGAGCTGGAAGCAAGTCCAACAGCTTCACCAATTTCCCGTACGGAAGGAGGATACCCCTTCAACCGGACTTCATTTCGTATAAACTCCAGAATAGCCTGCTGCCTGCTGGATATCTTCGACATACCGTATCAACCCCATTTTAGTAACGTTTGGGAAAATTATAACATAGAACCTCCGTTCGTACAAACATAAGTTCTAAATAAAATGGCATTAAATCAGTGTTTTTTAACTTATAGAACAGAAATTGTCCAATAGTCAGAGCATAATACTGCAAATGCTTTGCAAAAGGAAGTGAAATAAGAATTTTCTCCTTCAAAAAAGAAGCGAACAATTGTTCTAAAAATCTATTGAACAAAACAAGTGTTCGTGTTATATTGATTTCAACAGATAGGAACAAACGTTTGGAGGCGGGTATTTAATGAGATATTCTACTTATCAAAGCATTTATGAACCAATGAATTCGGAACTGGTGAAGTCTAACATAGGGAACTACAAGAAGGTTTTAGCACGTTTCAAGATTTCTTCATGGATGTTAAAGGTAGCCATTACTTCTTTGATTATATTTATTGGATGCAGCACTGTTTTAACTGTATTTGCTGGCAATGAGAATGATGTTCTGCCTGGAGGAAAGATAGCCGTTTCACAAGGGGAAACATTATGGAGTATTTCTTTGGAACATAAACCGACGAATATGGATACACGTATTTATATAGAAGCAATTAAGAAAGTGAATCAACTTCATACAACTTCCATCCAAGTGGGACAAGTACTAGCTCTACCGCAATTTGCAGAATAAAATGCACATCAATGAGTGTTAACGCGTGTCAGCTTGACAAGCTGCCTTTATCATGGCAAAGTTAATATGACTTTGTATTTTTGGAGGGGACAAGCTTGGATATAGATAGTCTGGTAGCACGCATTAACGAATTGGCTCGTAAGCAAAAGTCCACTGGATTGTCGGAGGAAGAACTTGCTGAACGTGCCGAGCTAAGAGAGATTTATTTGAGTAATATTCGCAGCAATTTCAGACAACAACTGGATACCATTGAGATTGTTGATGATGAGAATGACAAAGGCCACCAAGGCAAACTCAAACACTAACGAAACCTAATGATATCATTATGATATTTAGGTTTCTTCCTGTTATTTTGAGTGTGCAATTTATAGGGGGAAATGTTGGTTTGCAATTATGTAAGCCGATACAAAGACACATAAGGGGGATTCTCATGTCGCGTTCGTTCGAGAGAACGGTTAAGAAAAATTCCAAGCAGTTAAATCAGCAACGCAAAAAAAGTGGTCAACCAATCACAGGTACACCAGGTGAAGAAGTCTTTAAGGGACGCAGCTTGTTGTTCCCAATATTTTTGATTGGTCTCGCCTTTTTGTATCTGTTTATGAGCACATTCCTTGTGCAAGCTCCAATGACAACTTGGGACTGGGTGACCATGCTGCTTTACGTATTTTTGGCAGTCATCTTCATGCTTCGCCGTCCATACATCAAGATTAGCAGTAATCGGATTATCACGACGAAGGGTAATCGTGAACGTTCAATCGGGGTTGACGATATTGTCAAATTCAGAATTGAACCAGGTACAGTTGTTATCGAACATAACAGTCGCGGGAAAAGATGGGTGTTTACCAAGTTATTGAACCGTTACGATACAGATGCGATTGCCGAACGTTTGTTGAAGTTTGCAAAAGCACACCAGATTACCGTGGAAACCGTCGAAAAGTAATTATTGCATAAAGGGGTAGATGATCGGAATGGCGTTAAAAGCGATTTTGTTCGACCTAGATGATACTTTATTATGGGATGAGCGTAGTGTTCGAGAAGCTTTTCATGAGACTTGTCTAATCGCAGCGCAAGAGACTGGGGTCAAACCAGAAGAACTTGAAGAAGCTGTTCGTAATGAGGCACGTGGACTGTATGAATCATATGAAACCTTTCCTTTTACCAAAATGATTGGAATCAATCCGTTTGAAGGCCTATGGGCTAACTTTACTGGTGGGGATCAACCTGAGTTCCGTCAGTTGGAACAGCTTGCTCCAGTTTACCGTAAAGAATCCTGGCGTCGTGGCTTGTTGAAGTTGGGTATAGATCGGGAAGATCTTGCTGAACAACTGGCCGCACAGTTTGGAGTAGAACGGAGATCCAGACCACATGTATACGAAGAAACGATGGATACCTTGCGCCAGTTACAAGGAAAGTACAAACTGTTGTTGTTAACGAACGGTTGTCCTGCTTTGCAACAAGAGAAGTTGGATGGTGTACCTGAATTGACTCCTTTCTTTGATGAGATTATTATCTCGGGTAACTTCGGAAAAGGAAAACCAGATCCGTCGATATTTGAACATGCTTTGAATAAACTGGGTGTTAAACCCGAAGAGAGCATGATGGTTGGAGACAAGTTAACGACTGATATTCGTGGTGCTTTATCATCTGGCATCCAATCCGTATGGATTAACCGTGAGCATAAGACCAACAATGAAACGTATGCGCCAGACCATGAAATAACGCATTTATCGGAATTAAATCAGCTTATTGCTAATTTCTAAGCAGATCAGCTATAACATCTTTCCTCAGCACCCTGAAACATTGGAAGCTTCAATGAACGATGATGTCGTTCTTGAAGTTACCAATGTTTTTTTATTTGAGCTTGTTGACTGAATTACCTTGTTAAAAGAGATCTCCATTTTTTTTACTAAAAGTTATTGAAATTAGGGGGAAGCTGGATTAGAATATAACTAACATACTAGTATGACTAGTATTTAGATTGTCCTAAAGCAATTTCTTTTTGACTTACTTCATTAAAATGGAAGCAGGGAGTTATTGCTAATTATTTTATATTGATTGTAAGCGCTTAATATTTTGAAAAAGCTTCTTTTGATTTGGAGATCACACCACTTAGTAAGTGCTAATTAATGATGTGAAGCACCCTTGGATTGTGTGATTCTACATAATACATCAAATTGATATCGCTTACATTTGGCAATTGTCTATTTCGTAGTGGGGGTGAAGTTGAAGGATTGGTTGTCTTCTACAAGAGGAGAACGATGGGAGTTGTACATGAATTACTCTTACTTATCAAGTCCTGGATCGGAGTGAAAACACATGGAGTCGGAAACCGCTAAAACAACGTTAACCATGACATCTTTACGTAAAGAGAGCAGATTACGAACGGCAGCAACATTGTTCCGCAAAGACTGGCAGTTGTATTCACTATTAATCCTTCCCATCATCTATCTACTTATCTTTAAATATGGGCCGATGATCGGTAATGTGATTGCGTTCAGACGTTTTGTTCCAGGGGGAAGTATATTTGGAGAAACGTGGGTTGGATTAAGATACTTCAAAATGTTCATTGAGGACCCTACCTTCTGGAGAGTATTTGGTAATACGCTGATGTTAGGCGGACTTGCGTTGCTCTTTACATTCCCGGTTCCAATCATTTTTGCCTTGATGCTTAACGAAGTGAAGAGTAAACGATTCAAAAAGTTTGTACAAACCGCGTCTTATCTGCCTCATTTTCTGTCCATCGTTATCGTTGCGGGTATGATCCTGCAGCTGACAGCAGTGAATGGTTCCATTAATGGACTGGTGGCTTTCTTCACCGGAGATAATATTCCTTTTATGCAGCGGGCTGAGTGGTTCAGAACAATCTATATCACTTCTGAGGTATGGCAGGGTATGGGTTGGGGAGCGATTCTGTATCTGGCTGCACTGACAACCATTGATGATTCTTTGTATGAAGCTGCGCGTATTGATGGTGCCAATCGATGGAAGCAAACGATTCATGTAACGATACCAGGGATCTTGCCCACGATTGTGACGTTATTGATTTTGAACATGGGTAATTTCCTGGCTGTTGGATTTGAAAAAATCTTACTCTTGTACAATCCGCTGATCTACGAGACATCTGATGTGATCTCCACTTACCTGTATCGGGTCGGACTGGAATCCAGTAACTTCAGTTATGCTACCGCAATTGGCTTGTTCGAATCGCTGATCGGTCTGATTCTGGTGTTCTCCGTAAATGCCATCTCACGCAGACTGACACAAAGAAGCTTATGGTAAAGGAGGAGCATCATGCAGGAATCCAGATCTTACAAGGTATTTAAAGTATTCAATGTTATCTTTCTACTGTTCGTGGTATTTATAACGCTCTATCCATTTTTAAATGTCGTGGCACAATCCTTCAGCAGTGAGTCCTATATTAATTCGGGTAAGGTTAGTTTGTTCCCAAGAGGATTCAATGTGGAGACATACAAAACCATCTCACGTGACAGCATGTTCTGGACGAATTATAAAAATACGATTATCTACACTGTAGTAGGTACGTTAATCTCAATGTTCATGACGACCATTTTCGCATATGCCCTATCCAAAAAGAGGTTGATGGGTCGCAAGTTTCTGACGATGTTTGCCGTATTCACCATGTTCTTCAGTGGTGGATTGATTCCAAACTATGTGTTGATTAATTCCCTTGGGTTCAACAACACCATGTGGGCACTTGTTGTTCCTGGCGCAATTAGCATATACAACATGCTGATCATGAAGTCATTTTTTGAAAATATGCCTGAAGAACTGGAGGAAGCTGCCTCCATTGACGGTTTGAACACATACGGGATTTTGTTACGCATTATATTGCCGCTTAGTAAAGCAGTTATGGCAACCATGGTGCTGTTCTACGCAGTAGGTCATTGGAATTCCTGGTTCCCAGCCTTTCTGTATTTGGACAAAAAAGAACTGTTCCCGGTCACCATTTATTTGCGCAATATGATTGCAGGAGCGACAAGCGGGGCGTCTGCCGGTGCAACCTCAGCTGATAACCTGACACAGATTGCTGCCAATATTAAGTCAGTAACGATGGTATTAACCATCTTGCCGATACTCACCATCTATCCATTTGTCCAAAGATACTTTGTAACCGGTATCATGTTAGGGTCTGTTAAACAGTAATACGTAGAAGTTCTATGGCAAAGTCAACCTAAACCAAATTCAGGGGGATAACCTAAATGAATCAAAAGCCACGTAAGTTTGTTGGTAAAATGGTGTTGGCAACAATGATGACCGTTGTTCTGGCAGCATGTAGCAGCGGTACCGGAGCTGGAGGTGACGTCACAGAAGTTCAAACCAAGGCAGCGATGGAGACGTACAATGTAGGGGATACATTCAAGGCGACTGAGCCATTTAATCTCTCCATACTATATAGTGATCAACCTAGTTATCCGTATAAAAAAGACTGGTTACTTTTTAATAAAATTACCGAACTGACGGGTGTTACGCTTGAGCCAACGATTGTACCGATGAGTGATTACCCTCAGAAGAGATCTCTGTTGATTAGCTCCGGTGATGCACCACTGGTTATTCCTAAAACGTACCCTGGTGAAGAGTCTGCATTTGTGTCCTCCGGTGCGATTTTGCCAATTAGCGATTATATCGATTTGATGCCAAACTTCAAGGATAAAGTGGAAAAATGGGGTTTGGAAGATGAACTTGAAGGACTTCGACAGGAAGATGGGAAGTACTATGTACTCCCGGGTCTGCATGAAGAAGTATGGCCAGATTACACACTACTCGTAAGAACGGATGTTTTTGAAGAAAATAACATCGCGATTCCGACCACATGGGACGAATTGTATGATGCAGCCAAAAAACTGAAAGAGATCTACCCGGATTCCATTCCGTTTTCGGACCGCTTCCAATTTAATAGTACGTTGAACATCGCTGCTACCGGCTTTGGTACCAAGGCTGGATGGGGTTTTGGTAACGGATTGACGTATAAGGAAGATCAGGATGAGTTTGTGTACACGGCTACAACACCAGAATATAAAGAGATGCTAACGTACTTTAACAAGTTGGTATCCGAAGGATTGCTGGACAAAGAAAGTTTTACACAGGATGATGATCAGGCTGTACAGAAATTTGTATCCGGCAAATCATTCATGATTAATGGTAATTCCCAAACGGTGGTGCTGCACCGAAATGATATGGACAAAACGCTGGGAGAAGATAAATACTCAGTTGCAAAGATTACAGTACCTGGTGGACCAAAAGGGCAATTAATGTCCGGCTCCAGACTTGAAAACGGTGTTATGATATCCGGGAAAATTCAAAAAAACGAAAACTTCAAAGCTATTATGCAATTTGTGGATTGGTTATACTACAGTGATGAGGGTCAAGAGTTTGCCAAATGGGGCGTTGAAGGCGAAACATTTACCAAAGAGGGCGGAAAACGTAAATTGGTAGAAGATGTGAACTACAATGGCTTGAATCCAAAAGGCACGAAAGACTTGCGTATTGACTATGGCTTCTCTGGTGGTGTATTTGCCTACGGGGGTACCACAGATTTGCTGCAATCGATGTTTAGTGAAGAAGAGTTGAAATTCCAACAAGACATGAAGGATACCAAGGAAGTGATCCCGGCAGAACCACCAATTCCATACTCTTCTGAGGACCGTGAACGGGTGACACTTCTGAGTACACCATTGAAAGACTACTCTGATCAAAATACACTTAAATTTATCTTGGGTGAGCGGAACTTGTCCGAATTCGATACATTTGCCAAAGAGCTGGAGAGTCAAGGATTATCTAATTATCTGAAGCTGGCAAATGATACGTACAAAGCCTACAAAGAAAACAAGCAATAATATAGTTGATGTTGGCCAGATTACCGTTTCACACCGATATATAAGTGGAACGGTAATTTGTGCTAAGATGAATGAATACGGCTGATAGAAAGAGGTCTATGCATGTCACTTAATCAAAAAATTAGAGGCTCGACCCGGGCATATTCATATAACCTGTTAAAAGAACGAATTCTTCACCTGGAACTTAAGCCGGGTACCAAGATTTCAGAGAAAGAGATTGCAGATGAACTGCAGGTGAGCAGAACACCCGTTAGAGAAGCATTCATGAAGCTTGCTGAAGAAGAACTGCTGGACATTATTCCCCAGAGTGGAACGATCGTCTCTCATATTAATCTGGAGCATGTGGAAGAAGGCAGGTTTATGCGGGAGAAGATGGAGAAGGAAATCGTGACTTTGGCTTGTGTTTCTTTTCCTGAAGAGTTCAGATTTCGACTTGAAACCAACATTGCAATGCAGGAAGTCTGTATAGGAAAAAACAATTTCTATCGACTTTTTGAACTGGATGAAGAGTTTCATCAGATTTTGTTCCAGGGCACGGGTAAGCTGAGAACATGGAAAATGTTGCAACAACTGAATATTCCGTTTAATCGGTTGCGTTTATTACGTCTAGCGGAGGACTCCAACCTGGAGGTCATTATCTCCCAACACAAAGAGATTTATCGGCTTATCACAGAGCGTCAGACTGAGCAAGCTGTTCAGGTGATGGAAGCTCATCTTAGACTAGTTGTGATTGAACAGGAATCGATAAAGGCGAAATACCCGCATTATTTTATATAATGCACCGATGCTGTATAATACTCTCCATATGCATATGCGAAAACCCCTGTTCAATTGAACAGGGGTTTTGGTTAAGCAAGTTGTAACACGAGAGTGTTAGGCTTGTTTGATAAAAGTAGGATCAGGGTATGGATCTGCAATCCAGCCATCTTTTTCGATGAACAGACGTACAGCAATAATTTGTTTATTCTCCATTAAAGTGAAGAAGTGCGGTGTATTTTCAGGTACAGAGATAACGTCTCCTGGAGACAATTCTACATTAAAGTAGCCTACATCGTCTGTAGCTTTGATAACAAAGATTCCTTTACCAGCGACAATTGCACGAATCTCATCTTCAGCGTGGGTGTGGATCTCTTCGAACTTGGCCAGCTTTTCTTCGATATCTGGTGTTTGTTCGGACAGCGTGATGACATCCCAGATCTGGTATCCACGACGTGCAGCCAAATCTCTGATTTCATAATCGTAAGTTTCCAAAACCTCAGTTTTCTGTTCATCAGTTAATCCAAAGTTATTTTGCAGATCAGTGTTCAGTTTGGATGCGTCCCACTTCTCATATAATACTTCGTATTTGTTCAAGAAATTTCGAACATTTTCGTCACCAGTGATGCGTTCGTTCGTATTTCGGATAACAATTTCAGCCATGTTCTTTCCCTCTTTTCCACTTGGTTTAATTGAATTATATCGGATTGCTTTGTTTTTGTCGATTCTCAAATTCCGTTCATATTCGTGCAAACCCGCCATCTTTCGGGACCAAACCCGATCTTTCACATTAAGTTAGTTTCTGTTAAACTAAGATTTAACGTTTTGCGGGGGTGAAGATATTGGATAAGATTAGTCTACACGATGCATTAAAACAACGAATATTAATCCTCGACGGTGCAATGGGGACCATGATTCAACAAGTTGATCTGACTGGCGAAGATTTTGGCGGCGAAGATTTGGATGGATGTAATGAAATGTTAGTGCTTACTCGTCCAGAGCTGATCCAGCGCATTCATGAAGAATATCTGGAGGCTGGCGCTGATTTAATTGAAACCAATACATTTGGTGCCACATCCGTCGTGCTTGCTGAATACGATATTCAGGATCGGGCACGTGAGATCAACCTGAAAGCAGCCAGAATTGCGAAAGCTGCGGTTGATCGTTTCTCCACACCTGAATCTCCACGTTATGTGGTAGGTGCGATGGGACCAACAACCAAAACACTGTCTGTAACTGGGGGAGTAACGTTCCAGGAACTTATCGACAGTTATTTGGAGCAAGCGCTTGCTTTAATAGAGGGAGGCGTTGATGCGCTACTACTCGAAACCTCACAGGATACCCTCAATGTAAAAGCAGGCAGCATTGGAATTCAGCAGGCCTTTGAACAGAGTGGCGTTACACTGCCCCTGATGATATCAGGAACGATAGAACCGATGGGTACGACCCTTGCGGGTCAGAACATCGAATCCTTTTATATATCCTTAGAACACCTTAACCCAATTTCGGTAGGACTAAACTGTGCTACGGGTCCTGAGTTCATGCGTGATCACATTCGCTCGCTTTCTGGAATGGCATCGGTTGCCGTTAGTTGTTACCCGAACGCGGGTCTTCCGGATGAGAACGGTAATTACCATGAGTCACCAGACTCGCTTGCTCAGAAGATTGGTGCTTTTGCCGAACAGGGCTGGTTGAATATTGCTGGTGGATGTTGCGGGACAACCCCTGCACATATTCGGGCAATGCGCGATAAACTTGCCCAGTACCCCCCAAGAGAAATGAACGGAACACATCCACCTGCATTGTCTGGTATAGAACCAATCTACATTGAACAGGACAATCGTCCATACATGGTTGGTGAGCGTACGAACGTGCTGGGATCACGGAAATTCAAACGACTCATTGTAGAAGGCAAATATGAAGAAGCTTCGGAAATTGCTCGTGCCCAAGTGAAAAATGGAGCGCACATTGTTGACGTGTGTGTACAAGATCCGGACCGTGAAGAGTCTGAAGACATGGTGAAGTTCCTTGAACTGGTTGTGAAAAAAGTTAAGGTTCCTCTCATGATTGATACGACGGATGCTTCAGTAATTGATCTGGCCCTTCAGTACTCACAAGGTAAAGCGATAATTAACTCCATTAACCTTGAGGATGGCGAAGAGAAATTTGAGCTGATTACGCCGTTGCTTCATAAATATGGTGGTGCGGTTGTTGTCGGAACGATTGACGAACGAGGTCAGGCGATTAGTCGGGAAGACAAGCTTGACGTAGCCAAGCGCTCTTACGATTTGCTAGTGAACAAATATGGACTCAAACCAGAAGACCTGATTTTTGATACGTTGGTGTTCCCGGTTGGTACCGGAGATGAACAGTACATCGGTTCAGCCAAAGAAACCATTGAAGGTATAAGAGTTATTAAGGAAGCGATGCCTGAATGTCATACGATACTCGGTATCAGTAACATTTCATTCGGACTGCCTGAAGCAGGTCGTGAAGTGCTGAACTCTGTGTTCTTGTATGAATGTACCAAAGCAGGTCTCGACTATGCCATCGTGAACACAGAGAAACTGGAGCGTTATGCGTCCATTCCAGAAGAAGAGCGCAGGCTCTCGGAAGAGCTTTTATATAACACGAATGATGACACACTGGCGGCGTTCGTAGCGGCGTTCCGTAACAAAAAGGTTGAGAAGAAGGAAAAAATCTCGAACCTTTCATTAGAAGAGCGTCTCGCTTCATATGTAGTAGAAGGAAGTAAAGAAGGATTGCTGCCAGATCTCGAACAGGCACTTGCCAAATACACAGCACTTCAAGTGATTAACGGTCCACTGATGCGGGGTATGGAGGAAGTAGGTCGTCTCTTTAACAACAATGAGTTAATTGTAGCTGAGGTGTTGCAGAGTGCGGAGGTTATGAAGGCTTCTGTAGCATATCTGGAGCAATTCATGGAGAAGAACGAGACTTCGGTTAAAGGCAAGATCATTCTGGCTACGGTCAAGGGCGATGTGCATGACATCGGTAAAAACCTGGTTGAAATCATCCTGTCCAATAACGGTTACCGGATCATTAATTTGGGTATAAAAGTACCACCAGAACGTATCATTGAGGCGTACCGAGAAGAAAAAGTCGATGCGATTGGCCTCTCGGGGCTATTGGTAAAATCAGCGCAGCAGATGATTCTGACCGCTCAGGATTTGCGAACAGCAGGTATTGATGTACCTATTATGGTTGGTGGAGCGGCGCTAACACGTAAATTCACCAAAAATCGTATTCGTCCTGAATATAACGGAATGGTTGTATACGCTAAAGACGCGATGGACGGTCTGGATCTGGCGAACAAATTGATGAATCCCGTTTCACGTGAAGCGATGCAACTGGAGATGGAAGCTGAGAAAGAAGCTGATGCTTCAGGTGCTGTAGCTGTTCAGGCTCTTCCAGAGCTTACACGAGTGGAGCGTTCGGATATTGCTGTAGATCATCCGGTTCTTGTCCCGCCTGATCTGGAGCGGCATACGATGCGTAACTACCCATTATCACATATCCTGCCATACGTGAACATGCAGATGTTGCTTGGACATCATCTGGGGTTGCGCGGATCAGTAGAACAACTGCTTGCTTCAGGTGACAAGAAGGCTACAGACCTGAAAGCAGTCGTGGACGATATTATGCAAGAGGCTGTTCGTGACGGGATTATTCAGGCACATGCCATGTATCGTTTCTTCCCGGCACAGTCCAGTGGTAACAGCATTATTATCTATGATCCAAAGGACACGAGTAATATTTTGCATACATTTACGTTCCCACGTCAAAAAGTCGAGCCATTCCTGTGCCTGTCCGACTTCCTGAAACCTGTTGAATCCGGTCAAATGGATTACGTTGGTTTTATGGTTGTTACGGCCGGACACGGCGTGCGTGAACTATCCACGGCATGGAAAGATCAAGGGGATTACCTTCGCTCGCATGCTCTGCAATCCGTAGCGCTCGAAGTAGCAGAGGGATTAGCTGAGCGTGTGCATCATATGATGAGAGATATATGGGGATTCCCGGATTCTGCGCAGATGACCATGAAGCAACGTCACGGTGCACGTTATCAAGGGATCAGGGTATCCTTTGGATATCCGGCTTGTCCGGATCTGGAAGACCAAGGGCCGCTTTTCAAGTTGCTTCAGCCTGAGGATATCGGTGTGGAATTGACGGAAGGTTTCATGATGGAACCTGAAGCTTCCGTATCAGCGATGGTATTCAGCCATCCGCAAGCCAAGTATTTTAATGTAGAGAAGGCATAAATTCAGTAGAGTGTCAGGCAAAGCCCTCCGCATTGTCGGAGGTTTTTTGCTGGCAACAGAAAGAGGTGCGATCCAGAATGGAACTATATTTCCTGGGAACTAATGCTGGTGTACCTACACTTCAACGGAATGTAACTTCCATTGGGCTACGCATGTTGGATGAGCGCAGAGCTTTGTGGTTGTTTGACTGCGGGGAAGGAACGCAGCACCAGATTTTAAGTTCTCCGCTTAAACTAAGCAAATTGGAGAAAATATTCATTACTCACCTGCATGGTGATCATGTATTTGGACTTCCGGGACTGCTTTCGAGCAGAGCCTATCAAGGTGGCACCACACCATTAACCGTATATGGTCCGCCAGGTACGGAACGAATGATCAGTACAACAATGGAGCTTAGCCAATCCCGGGTGAACTATGATTTGAATATCGTGGAACATACGGGCGGCGTCCTGTTCGAGGATGACAGTTTTATCGTGGAAGCTGCTTTGCTTGAGCATCGGATTGACAGCTATGGATACCGGATTACGGAAAAAGATCGTCCAGGAAGCCTGGACCCAGCCAAACTGGCGGAATATGGTCTGAAACCAGGCCCATTGTTCGGCCGACTGAAACGTGGAGAAACCATTACGCTGGATAACGGTGATTCGCTTCGTCCAGAAGATGTATTGGGAGCGCCAAAACGGGGCATGGTGATCACCATATTGGGTGATACACGTCCATGTGACAATGTACAGCCTCTTTCCATCAATGCAGATGTACTTGTGCATGAAGCAACTTTCATGCATGATCTGGCTGATACAGCGCATGAGTACTATCATAGTACTTCTAAACAAGCGGCAGAAGCGGCTAGAGCAGCGAATGTCGGGCAATTGATTATGACTCACTTTAGTTCACGTTATAAGGATGAGGATCAACTTCAGCCACTTTTGGAAGAGGCGCAGTCCGTATTCCCGAATACCAGACTTGCAAACGAACACCAGCTTATTCCTGTCGTGCATCGCAAGCAAGAATCTTAACCTTGATTGCGAACCAGTGCACGGTTAAACACGTCATATAAAGATCCGGGTAATTGCACGGGACTGAGGGAGAGGAACTCCCGCGGTCCCTTTTGCAATCTGGTCAGAAAGCGTGTAGGATGGGCAATATGAACAGGGAAATGATTCAAATTATTTTCCGGGAAAGCGCAGGAAATGACAAGCTTGTACAGAAGACGCGCGAGTTAAACCGTCGGTGTTCGATCCGGTTCGACTTGTTGCGTGCATATGTCAGCAAGCCATTATTTTTGCCTGAATACATAGGTTCGCGGTCAAGTTCAAGGTAAATGATTAAGGACATGAAACGTTAATGGAATAAAGAAAGGAAGTGCTGTGTGTGATTAAGGCCTATCTGATTGACTTGGATGGTACGCTCTATCATGGCAGACATCGTATCGAAGGAGCCGATCAGCTTATTCGAACACTGCAAGAGCTAGGAAAGCCGTATTTATTCGTAACCAATAATTCTTCCCGTACACCACAAGGTGTGGCAGATCATCTGAACGGGATGGGCATACCTGCCGACGCGTCTCAAGTATGTACTTCTGCTGTGGCGGCTGCTGAATACGTCGCTGAAGAGTCCCCAGGTGCAAAAGTGGCATGTATTGGAGAAGCAGGACTGTTGCAAGCCATAGAAGAAGCAGGACTACAGTTGACTGAAGATGCACCAGATTACGTGATACAGGGGATTGATCGTGAATTCTCCTATCATAAACTGACCAAGGCACTCCGGTGGATTAATGCGGGATCAAAATTCATCATGACCAACCCGGATCTGCAGCTTCCTTCCGATGATGGACTGACACCTGGGGCTGGGACTATTGGAGCAGCAATTGAAGCAGCGACCGGAGTTCATCCTACCGTTATTGGCAAGCCATCGAGTGTTATAATGAAATCAGCCATTAGCCGGCTAAACCTTGCGTCTCATGAAGTGGCAGTGATCGGGGACAATATGCGAACCGATATTGCAGCTGGAGTGGCAGCAGGGTGTGAGACGCTGTTGGTACTTACCGGTGTGACAACACGAGTTAATATGGATGGACACATTCAAGCAGCCAAGGCTCGACCTGATCATGTGTTTGAAGATTTGCATAAATTGATGGAGTGGCTGTCGCAAGAGGCAGACCAAGCTTCCAAAAAGGGGTAATGTACGATGCCGGAACTACCGGAAATGGAAAATTACCGGACCTTGCTGTCCGAGAAAATACTTGATCTACTGATTACAGGTGTTGTGATTAATCGCGATAAAACGATAAATACGGAGCCTGATCTGTTTATCAATGAACTTACAGGTAATCGCATCATATTTGTTGAGCGCCGAGCGAAGCATCTGATTTTCCACTTGGCTAATGGCAAACGTCTGGTGCTGCACCTCATGTTGGGCGGTATGATTTTCTGGGGCACGGAAGAGGAGCGCCCTAATCGTTCCACACAGGTGGAAATCCAGTTTGGGGATCACATTTTATTCTTTATTGGATTGCGCTTGGGTTATTTACATCTGCTTACTTCGAAAGAAACGGAAGAGGCGATGTCTGATCTTGGACCTGAACCTTTGGATCGACGGATGAACGTGGAACGTTTTGCTTCCCTGTTGAAAGGTCGTCGGGGTACGCTTAAGACAACGTTGGTGAACCAGCATATCATTGCAGGGATTGGCAACTGTTATTCGGATGAGATTGCTTTTGCTGCTGGTCTGAGACCAAGCTCCAAAACGCAGAACATCGCGACTTCACCTGAGCTGACGGAGCGCTTGTTCCATTCGATGCAGTCCGTGTTGCGTGAAGCGGCTTCTGAGGGTGGTTATATGGAAATGCCACTGATGCAAGGCGATACGAAGACAGGAAGTTTTGACGAGCAATGTCGAGTGTACGATCGGGAAGGCGAGACTTGTCCGCGCTGCGGGGGAACAATTGAACGAGTGGAAATTACGGGCAAGAAGGCGTTCTTCTGTCCGAAATGCCAGCATGAGGCCTAAAACCGGTATCGGGGCACATGTTAGCACCAGAGGTGGATTTCTTCAGGCAGCCAAGAGAGCGTATGAGATGGGGGCAACGGCGTTTCAGTATTTTCCGAAAAACCCGCGCAGTCTCAGCCTGAAAAGTCTGGATCTTAAGGATGCTGAGCAGTGCAGGGATTGGTGTGAACAGCATGGACTGGCTTCGATTGCACATTCACCCTATCCTACGAATCCGGCGTTGGGCGTGACCCGTGGAGAGGCGGGGTTTCATGCTACAATAGCTTCTATTCGCAATGATCTTGAAATTTCGAATGCTTGCGGTTCTGTTGGGACGGTAGTCCATTTTGGACATATCAAAACAAACGATCCGCTGGAGGGTTATCAGAACCTCATTCATTGTCTGGATACCGCCTTGGAGAATTGGAATGGACATTCGAAGGTGCTGATTGAAAATCAGGCAGGTGATCATGGCCCGATGGGCACGACAATGGAAGAAATGATACAGATTCGCAAATTGAGCCGATATCCGGAGCATATTGCTTTTTGTTTTGACACATGCCATGCTTTTGCTTCAGGTTTGTGGTTGTCAGGCAACGAAGCGGCGATGCTTGATAAGGGCAGGATGCTCGGATACTGGGATAATGTTGCTGCTGTACATTTTAATGATTCCAAATATGCATCTGGTTCGTGTAAGGATAGACATGCGAGGATTGGACAGGGATATATTGGAAATGAATCAATGAAAGTATTGTTAACTGCGCCTGAGTTCCAAAAAGCGGTTGTTGTGCTCGAGACAGAAACGGGCGAAGATGGAACGCACCGTGATGATATAGCGCTCATGCGTTCCTGGCTATAATGGGGAGAGGAGCGATTGTATGCATGTTTTTTTGGATGACTATCGGGCATGTCCGAAAGGATTTGTTCTGGCAACGAATGCAGAAGAGTGCCTTATGCTGCTAAGAGAAGGCGACGTGGACATTTTGTCTCTGGATTATGAGCTTGGTCCGGATTCGCCTAATGGCGGAGAGGTTGCGGCATCCATTGTACGAGAAGGTTTATTTCCGCGTGAGATTTATTTGCATACGTCCAGTATGTTTGGGAAACGCCAGATGTACGAGATGTTATATAGCAATAAACCGGATTCGGTAACCATTCATAATGGTCCTATGACGGGTGAGGTCATGCTGCGTGTTGCTGCGGGAGAAGAAAGTTAATGAAGCCAATTACATCCAAAATGTTAATGCGCGGCGTATGGGAAGGCATGCCACAGGCTGTGTTCATATATACCCCTTTGTGTGGGACATGTGCGGCAGCACGGCGTATGTTGGAAGTAGTAGAGCACATGCTGCCAGAAGGTATTTTATCCGAAATGAACATCCATGACATTCCTGAACTTGTACAACAATTTCAAATTTCAAGCGTACCAGCAGTGATGCTGTTTGACGGCCAGCAAGATGTTCCAAAAATGGTTTATCGGATGAGCTCTGTGGAGCATTTGCTCTCGGAGATCCGGAAGGCGGTGCTGAAATGAGTATAATTTCGATGGAACATGTCTCACTTCGACGAGAAGAGAATCAAATCTTGGATAACGTACATTTGCGCATCGAACAAGGCGAACATTGGGTTATTCTGGGTCGGAATGGTTCTGGTAAAACAACGTTGCTGGAAATGATGAACGGATATATGTTTCCAAGCCAGGGACGCATTGAAGTACTCGGTAATCTGTATGGACAATGTGACGTCAGGGAAGTACGTAAGGAAATCGGTTATATCAGCCAAACGTTGATTGAGAAACTTACACCCAGAGATCCGGTATGGGAGGTCGTCGCTACAGGAGCTTATGCTTTTTTGCGTTTTTATCAGACAATTCCTGATGAAGTCAAAGCAAAGGCAATGAGTTTGTTAGATGATATGGGCTTTGCCAATCTGGCTAACAACCCTCTTGGAACACTATCCCAAGGGGAGCGCAAAAAAGTCATGCTTGCTCGTTCATTAATGGCTGAGCCAAAATTGCTGATTATGGACGAGCCTTGTGCCGGGCTAGACTTATATGAACGTGAGAAAATGCTGGCCGAGATTGATCGTCTGCGCCAGCGTAACATTACAGTTGTATATGTAACACATCATGTTGAAGAGATCGTACCTTTATTTACGCATGTGGCTTTGATCCGCGATGGACGTATTGCGGCGGCTGGCCCTAAGCATGAAGTTTTGACACAAGATACAATTAAGCATACGTACGATGTCCCGGTCGATATCCAGTGGGATGACGGTCGTCCGTGGATACGCGTACGTTCTGGAGGGTAACACAATTTGAGTACACAATCGTCTTGGGAAGAAGGCAACTTCTCCCGTTTTATCTGCACAGCCAATCATGGCTTTGCTCCTTATGCACAGGAAGAATTACGCCGTACGTTTGGTGCGGTTAAGAGCACAGTACTCGTACCAGGAGAAATTTTGCTTGCGGGTCTGCCTGTAGCAGAGGAAGAAGTTGCAGGTAAACTGTTGGAAGAGTATCCAACGTTTTTACGTCATATCCAGCCTGTTCAGTTTCAGGAGAATACAGAAGATTCAGAGCAATCTATCGAGAGATTGATTGCATTTGTGTTGAATCATAAGGAACTGACCGGTGCCTCTGTCGTGCTACAGGTACGGAAGACAGAAGGGTCCTTTTGGCAAGAAAATGCAGCCTCATTGAAGCAATTGCTGACTGAAAAGCTGGATGAACTGGGATGTGAATGGGTTGTACGTGATGCTGAATATGTCATTTCCGTATTTGCTGCGAATGATATGTTGTATGCGGGTGTATCCAGACCTGAACAGAACCTGTCAGACTGGAGCGGGGGAGCCGTACGTTTTCAAAAAGAAGATGGACAGATCTCACGTGCTAAGTTCAAATTGCTTGAAGCCGAGCAAACGTTTGGCATTGACTTTACTTCATTTCATAAAGCACTTGATATTGGTGCAGCACCAGGTGGATGGACCTCGTTCCTGCTTGAACGCGGGCTTGAAGTAACGGCGGTAGATCCGGCGAAGATGGATGCAACACTGCTGGCATCACCAAAACTGACTTTCTTGAAGAAAAACGCAGGGGATGTGCGCTTCCGCGAAGGAGAATTCGATCTGCTCGTATGTGATATGAGTTGGAGTCCGAAGCTGATGAGCCGACTTGTATCGGATCTTCTATATAGCCTTCAGCCTGGGGGGACAGCAATTGTTACCGTGAAATTATTGCATAAAAAACCGCTCGCGCTCATTAAAGATGTTATTGATACGTTTGAGCGTTCGCGGATGCAGATTCAACGGTCCAAGCAGTTGTTCCATAACAGGGAAGAGATTACACTTTATATGGTCAAATATTAAGAGATCTATTCTTGATCAAAGCAGCTAAAGATATTATGAAATTGATTGGATTAAGCTCATTAAATTTTGTGCTTTACAATCTATTCCTGCCTGTACTATAATGATACCAATATTAACCATAATAAACCTAAGGGAAAGCATCCCGAAGTGAACGAAACCGGATATCCGGTCTGTTCTTCTTCGGTGAAGCTTTCCTTTTTTTGTTGTGTATTGAAGGAGGAATTGGTATGAGACATCCGGCCAGGCTGGAACGCGGAAGCCTGCTGGGAGGTAGATATCGTATCGTATCCATTCTGGGAACAGGCGGAATGAGCCATGTATACGAGGCGGAGGATCTGAAGTTACCGGGCAAGATATGGGCAATTAAAGAAAGTGTAACGATTATGCCATATGAAGGCAGTATGGAGACCGAGGCCGCACTTCTGACATCACTTCGCCATCCAAGATTGCCGCAAATTGTTGATTTTTTTGTACCGGATAAAGATGGGTACACATACTTGGTGATGGAATATATCGACGGGTTAACGCTCAGTGAGTATTTCAAGCAGTGTCGTGGGAAGATTCCGATGGAGCAGTTGACGGAGCTGATGCTTCAATTGCTGGATGTGTTGAGTTATTTGCATAATCTGAATCCACCTGTGATCTATAGGGATCTGAAACCATCAAACATCATGATCACGCCGGAACATGAAGTAAGATTAATTGATTTTGGCATCGCCAGAAGTTACAAACCGCAAAGTGCTGAAGATACCGTTAAGTTGGGAACAGCTGGTTTCGCCGCTCCAGAACAATATGGCTCGGGTCAGACTGATGCGCGTTCAGATCTATACGGACTCGGAGCATTGCTGCTGTATCTTATGACAAGTGGGGCCTATACGGAATGGATTCAGGGTGTGGAAAGCTCTATCCGGAGTGATGTTCCACGGACTTACATCCCTGTGGCAAGGAGACTGTTGAGATATAATGCCGAGGAGCGATTCCAATCTGCCGATGAGGTACGGAAAGAACTGCTCCGAATACCCGGTGGAATAACGCCTGGTGGAGATGCAACCATGACCTTGAATGGCGGAACAAGAGTTATTGCCTTGACTGGTGCTTCATCTGGTGTAGGGGTTACCCACACTGCTATAGCTATCAGTCATTATCTCGAAAGGCAAAACTTCAAAGTAGCTGTGATTGAAATGTCACCTCGCTCTCAATCCTTTGCAAGAATTCAACAAATCGCTCAAGCGGGTAAACCGGTACCGGCAGGCAGACAGTTTGCAGTGGATGGTGTGCATTATTGGAAACAATCCGGGCGAGCGGATATTTTGTCTTTGCTTGGGGGGAGTTATCAATTCATCGTGATGGATCTCGGTAGTGGTCAGGACCAGAACCGGCTGGAAGAATTCCTGCGTGCAGATCTGCCGATTGTTATAGGCTCAGGTGCCGAATGGAGACAGGCGGAGATTGGCGCTTTTGTTCGATCACATCATCGGTATCCACAAGAGAAATGGATATATTGTCTGCCCCTGGCAGCAAGTGAAGCAGTTCAGCGCATTCGGAAAGCTTTGGATACATCGAGTGTATATAGTCTGCCGTTACATATCGACCCTTTTGACAAGGACGCACAGATGGATAAAGTGTTTTCTCATATTTTAATGCATATGATGGCAAAGCAGCCCAAGAAACGTTCGTTCTTTTCACGAAGGAAAGTACATGATTAGAAGAGATTACGAAAGGAGAGCCTCTTTTGTCTAAATTAAGAAAACAAAGCCGTCAACTGATCTATGCCGGACTTATCGGAGCAGGAGCTGTAGGGTTGGTGTTCGGAGGATATGTTATTTACAATGTCAAAACGATGGGTGATGTCAGGTCAGCCGTAGAAGCCCGGTATTTATCGGCATATGAGGAAAAGGAAGCTGAGTTAAAGCAACAATGGGATTCGGGCGCACAAGGATGGGTTACGATTCGGGATATTGAAGCAGGTGAACCGATATTACCGGAGGATCTGAAGCTCATTGCTGTTCCGGATGCACAAGCACCACGAAATCTCTGGTCCAGTACCAAGCAAATGGAAGGCCAAGTGGCCAAAATAGAGTTAAAAAAAGGAACAGCCATTACCACCGAGATGGTATATGAGGATACACCGGCTCCGCCCGATTTAAGAAATCGAGAGCTGCAAGTTGTATTACTGCCATCCTCACTCGTTAAGGGAGATATTATTGATGTTCGTATCCAATTCCCTACCGGACAAGACTATGTTCTTTTATCGAAGAAGAAAGTGGAACGACTCAATGCAGCTACCTTATGGATTACGATGACGGAGGAAGAGATTCTGTCACTCTCAAGTGCAATTGTAGATGCCTATTTACATAAAGCTTCTATCTATGCCTTAACCTATGTAGAACCACAGTTTCAGACACCTGCAATCGCGACGTATCCTGCCAATTCAGAAGTGTTAAAACTGCTGGAGAGTGATCCAAATATTGTTCGACGAGCCGAACAGGAGTTATCCAGACAGGTGCGAAGTTCGCTTGAAAGTTCACTGGCCGCCTCCGTGACAGCACCGTCAAAAGGAGTGGAACAGGATGTGGCCCAATCCTCAGTTACTTATAACAGTCGTCCATCTGCAAATAATCCGGTAACATCGGATGGAGTGATGTGGAATGATGGTTCAGGAAACGGGGCAGGAGCTAATTCTGGAAGCGTAAATGATCCTGCTGAAGCTTCACAAACAGAACAGCAGAGCTTGCTAACGGGTGGAGAGTAGAGATTAATCTAAGGTTTTCACATTAAGATAATTCAGATAACAAAGGTTTAAAGAAATAGAAAGGAGTTGTAACATCTATGCATACATGGATCTTTGCGGGTTTATGTGAGAAGAATGATCTGATGTTATATCTTTGCAAGATATTGGCTTCGACAGGCAACAAGGTCTTGCTCGTAGATGGAACCTTACAACAGAAGTATGGGTACGGTGTAGGTGACGGTCAGCAGTCTTTGCGAATTACGGAATTTGAAGGATTTGATATCGCTTGTCATTTTGTCACTTCGGCAGCTGTAGAGAATCATCTTGAAGTAAATGGAGAGCGATTGGACAGTTATGATTATGTGTTATATGACATGGAGACTTCACATTTTGCTTCACGTAATCTTTGGTTAACCGCTGATGTAAGAGTCTGGGTGAGTGATTATGAGCGTTACAATCTGGAACGTGGTAAGGGTTGGTTGAAGCGGTTGCTTGAAGAACAGTCATTGCCTGGTGAACTGTCATTTCAGCGGCTCTTAATTAACGGGGTTGACTGCAAGCTTGAAGCTCGTTATCTGTGGGCGTATCTGGAGGGCAGTCCGTTTGTATGGACAGGAGAATCCTTAGTGCTTCCATGGGATGAGTTAACAGCGGCGGTTAAGCTTGAGAATGAGCATCATCGCCGAGTCCATCTGGGACCTTTGTCACGAAATTACAAAAAATCGTTGTGCCGTGTGGTTGAGCAGTTAACAGGTTGGGAAAGTGTTCGTAGTCGCCGTGCGATGAAAGAAGCAGAGAGGATGAGAGCATGAGCACCATTACCTTTTGGAGCCCTTTTGCGGGAACGGGTTGCACTTCAAGCACATTAATTAGTGCTTATGCGATGGCACTTCACTACAGGACAAGAGTGTTACTTGTTAATACAGGCATTGCCGGAACTGGCACAGAAGCTGCTCTACCATCCAATGATACGAATTCAGCGGACTATATGTTCTCCTTCGAAGAGGGTGGCTGGGATGCGATTGAACGGCTGCATTCGAGCGGAAGTCTGAATAAGCAAAATCTCAGGGATTATACCAAGCCACTTCTGAAAGAAAGACTTGACTTCCTAACCGGAAGAATGGATGAGATGGAACGTTCCCCGCAGGAACATGGTGAGACTGTGAAAAAGCTGCTAAATGTAGCTAACGAGTATTATGATCTGGTTCTTCTGGATGCGGATCATGCTGGTGTCGATGCTCAGCTTAAGCTGCAACAGGCGGACTATGTTGTAATTAATCTCGATCAAAATATGCGAAATCTGGAGTTGTTCTTTGAAAAGATCCTGCCAGAACGAATGAACAATAAGAATATACATGTTGTAATTAACAAATACGATTTGCATTCCCGTGCAACGCTTTCCAATATTCGGCGCCAGTTCAAATACAAAGGCACGATATCTGCGATCCCGTACACAACCGGATACCTGGATGCAAGGAATCGGCGAGATGTTGCCAGGTACTTGCAGTTGGAAAGTTTGACTGAGGATAAGGATATTCGTAAAGGGAGCTTTGCTGCAAGCATGAGCGAACTCGCTCGCCTGATTATGGACGGTGCAGGTATGCGCACAGTTCTGAAGAGGCTGGAAAGGGGAGCCTGAACCTCCGATGCTCTGGAATACCATATGGATAAGTTTAATTTTGATTCTATGCCTGACTTATATCTGGTTCAAGTATAGAACGTTTCTTCGTGAAAAGAATGCTCGTGTTCCTGAACAGGAATCATTCACGATTGACATGTTGATTGAGAAGGTGAAGAGCTCACTTCATGAGCTTAGTCATAGTCAGCTCGCGGATGCGGGTCTGCATGAAGAAGAATATCGTCGAAGAATTAATCAGCGTGCCGAGATGAGAAAAGCACTGAAGGGCTGTGTCTCAGGCAGTATCAGCGACAAAACGTATGTCAAAAATCTGATAGGGGATCTCCTGACCCGAAGCATAGGGCTGAACAAATCAAATGTAGATGAAGTTATTTTGTTTGCAGAACCAGATTTGCTGACGATCCAGGACCGATTCGAAATTGTGTTCTATCTGTACCGACAGCAATTCGGTGTGGATGCACTCTCCCGAATGATTGATACCTACGATCTTGGCAGACTGAGACTGGAGGAAGGTACGGACGATGGAGGAAGTTATTATATCTCTGAGGAGGATATTCAGTATGTTTTCGAGTGCGAGTATCGAGAGCTTGGTTTCAGAGAAAAGACGGATATCATCGTGCAGCGTATCTACCAACATTATAAAGGGTTCTCGGTTGTTGATGAGATAAGGGACCAGCGTATTGATGGTGTTAGTGGTGGTGTCAGCGGTATGCTTGATGCTGTTCATAATATGGGACTTCGAAAACCGGCATCATGGAATGATTTGCTGGATCAAGGACTGGAGGATGATGCACATGAAGAACCGCTTAGCGGCATGGAAAGTGTCTGGATTTTCTATAAAGGTAAGTCCATTCATCTATCCTTTCTGTCATTCGGAAGCATCCGTGAACTGAAGAGGGTATGCCAGAATATATACAAATACAATTATCCCGGACAGTTGTCGGAAGCAAGCGGATACAAGGTGAACGAGATGAAAGACGGCTCCCGTGTCGTTGTTGTTAGACCTCCTTTTGCAGAATCGTGGGCGTTCTTCGTCCGGAAGTTCGATATTCCGAATGCTTCACTTGAACAATTGATTACGGGTAACAACGCAAATCTGCCAATTACATTGCTTCAATACCTGATGAAAGGAAGCCGGATCACAGCTGTAACCGGGGCACAGGGTTCTGGTAAAACAACGTTGCTTATGGCTATGGTCAAACACATCTATGCATCGTACACCCTTCGGGTACAGGAGATGGCGTTTGAACTTCAATTAAGACGGATCTATAGCAGACGTAATATTTTGAGCTTCCGAGAGACCGAACACATTTCAGGTCAACAAGGGCTTGATTTGCAGAAAAAAACGGATGGTACCGTCAATATTCTCGGTGAGGTTGCGAGTGATGAGGTGGCCGCATGGATGATTCAAATGTCTCAGGTTGCCAGTCTGTTCACCCTGTTTACCCACCATGCCAAAACGTTTCGTGATCTGGTCTTCTCCCTCCGTAATTCCTTGCTCAAGACAGGTATGTTCCAGCATGAGCATATTGCTGAGGAGCAGGTTGTGAGTGTTATCAATTTCGATGTTCACATGAAAAAAGATGCTGAGGGACGAAGATATATCGAACGTATTACGGAATGTCTTCCTCGTGCGAATCAAGGTGATAGCGTGGAAGAGAGGGCAGGTTTTACATTTCGTAATGTTGTGGAGTACAGAAATGGAGAGTATGTTGCAACAGCTCCAATTTCCTCTGGAAGCATGGTGGATATGCGAGAACAGATGACATTACAGGATGCTGAGAGATTTGTACAGTTTATGAAGCAACATTGGGGTGATCAGCATGACAATTAAATGGATTTTGCTCCTCGTATTAAGTATTTGTGCAGGAGGTTTGCTGATCACACTTCTGGTTCTAAGTATGTTACGTCACAGAGGAGGTGGTTCAACAAGTCAACCCGGCGTGATTTTTGCTCCTAGCGGGAAGGGATTCAAGGGACTGGGATCAATCTTGTTGCAGTCCTACCGTCTTGGAATGAAAGTGCCACTGCTATCAGCTTATATTCTACAGGTGCAGAAACGTATTTCATTCCGCCATGTTGGGGATGAACCTTCACTTCGCAGGCTGACGATGAAAGTGGTTCTGATTATTCTTGGAGGTTATGGAGGCATTAGTGTCATTCTGTTTTTTCTACAGCCCGGTATCGCTTTTGTAATACTATCCATTCTCTGTGCTGTGGTGTTAAACAGTCTGGTATTGGATATGTGCCTCAGTCGTATGGAGAAAAGGTTGCTGGTTCAGATGTTGGATCTCTTTGCGGATGTAAGGCATAGGTATCATCAACATGGCATGGTTGAGGAAGCGCTCTATGAAGCTGCTGAAGCAGGTACAGGAGAAGCAGCAGAACAAGTAAGACTGATCTACGAAGCTCTAACTTCTCCAGATCCGAATGAAGCACTTGAGCGTTATTATGAGGTGGCTCCCAACCGTTTTCTCAAAGGATTCGCCGGCGTTTCCTATATGGTCATGGAGTTCGGGGATAAGGACAGAGCACAAGGTTCTATTTATCTCAAAGGACTTGGTAACCTAACTCAGGAGATTCATTTGGAGATTTTGCGGCGTGATAAATTGGATTACCTGCTCAAAGGGCTTAATATTATCGCTCTTGCTCCGGTATTGTTCACCGCTCCAATCGAACGTTGGG
Source organism: Paenibacillus sp. FSL M8-0212 (assembly GCF_038004645.1). Taxonomy (NCBI): domain Bacteria; kingdom Bacillati; phylum Bacillota; class Bacilli; order Caryophanales; family Paenibacillaceae; genus Paenibacillus; species Paenibacillus sp. FSL M8-0212. The sequence continues at coordinate 5,404,223 of NZ_JBBORP010000001.1, forward strand.
CCAGAGTCAGTTTCCCAACGATGGATGAATTTTATCGCAGCAAAATCGGTTTTGTTACCAAAATATCGATCTATGTCATCATTATCCTTGCCTATTTGCTTCTGCAAAGGCTCCAGCAATATGATGAGACCCGTTATCGGTCAGGGCATAAGCATTCATGGTTGGATCAGTTTCTGTACAGGCAGACCTTCATACGGAAATTGGCGATGTTGTTTGCAGCGAAACCTGGCAGTGCACAGTACAGTCAAACGATACGGCTCATGAGGGAGAGCAGCTCGGAGTTGAAATACGAATGGCTTGTCATTCGACGAGTGATGTTATTCGCAGGTTGTTTGGTCCTTACAATGGGTTGCATCTTGCTGTTGCATCAGGTTGAACGTAACCACATCTTGTATGATCCAATTCGTGATGATCGAATGTTTGGTGCAATGGCTGAAGCGGATCTCAGGAAAGCTGAGGAAAAAACAGCATTGGATCAATCCGTGCTGGAAAGTGTAGAAATGAACCGAGGAGCTACATACGAAGAAGTCGCCAACGCATTACAGCAGTTATCTCCCGTTCAGATGGACCTTGATACCCAGAATGAGACCATCACGCGCATTATGCAGAAACTTGAGGAGTATAACAAACAATATGTACGTTGGTGGGAAATGATTATAGCCATTCTCATGGGTGGAGCTGGGTACTACATGCCCGTATGGCTCATGTTATTTCAGCGGAAAATGCGAAGGTTGGATATGCGACATGAAATCTATCAATTCCAGACAGTGATTTCCATTTTGCGTGAGATGGACCGGATGTCAGTCGAGGAGATATTGGAGTGGCTTAATCGATTTGCCGTCATTTTCAAACGCCCGCTGCAAAAATGTTTGTTGCATTTTGAACATGGACCAGAGCTTGCACTTGAACAATTAAAGGAAGAGGCGGGCTTGCCCGAGTTCCAGCGACTGGTTGATAAATTGCAGCTTGCCCTTGGCAAAATCTCAATACGTGAAGCCTTCGATGATCTCGAGAGCATGATGGAATTTTATTTTGAACAACGCAAGCAGGAGTACAGCAAAATGATTGATGTCAAAGCATCATGGGGCAGAACCATCGGATTTACACCCATGTACGCCCTTATCTTTCTGTATCTGGTCATTCCATTGGTTGGTATGAGCTTCTTGCAGATGAACATTTATTATGAGCAAATTCAGAAACTGTAGCACAATTTATCTGTGTGACAGTCTGAAATAGTTTAATAACTTATAACTTGGGAGGATTTATCATGAACAATGCATCAAGCGCTTTAAAGGTGGCAGCAGGGATATTCTTAACAATCGCTCTGATCACAATTGTAGTTCTGTTGTTTATTTCGGCTCAGGAGGCAACCAAGACGGCCCAGAACAATTTTGCTGATATCCAAACCGAGTTGTCCCAAGCCGCATTTACGGTGTATGACGGAACAACCATCAGTGGATCACAGGTAACGAATGCGCTGCGTAAATACGCGGACAAAGATCAGTTCGGTATTCAAGTTATTACAGGTAAAAATAAAGCGGGTCAATGGTATGGCAATCAATTGAACATTTCACAGGAGCTCAATAATGCCGACTACGGCTCGGTTATTGCTCCTGACGATAAAGTGGGGATTATTAACCAGACCATGAGTGAAAAAGACAATCAATATGTCAATCCAAGTGGTAAATTCAAAGCCATTATCGTAAAAGACCGTTCCAACGTGGTAAGAGGGCTGATCTTCCAGCAATCCTGACAGGAGTTGGTTTAACATGTCCCGGAATACCCAGCATCTCATGTTGTTTTGTACGGCGGTTGTCCTGTTTGTGACAGCCTGCCTGTACGGGCAACAGAATGTTAAGATCTTGTCTGCGGCCTTGACCGACAGAGTACAGACAACAGCAGGCATGGAAGGTCGGCTGACAACAACACTGCATACCAGCAATTCCTATCAATATAGTGGTGCGGAAGTGTTGCATACCGTGAGGCAGATGACAGGCACAGGCATCCCTGTGGAGGTAGATGGAACTTCGTATGTGATTGATCCATTTGTCAGCAAAACAGCGACGATTCCTGTCCAGTTCGATGCCACCTACAGACCGGAGTTTATACGAAATGAAACTGGAGAACTGCTCAAGATTGTTTTTTGGAAGGAGACCAGTGTGAGTTGATTAATGCCGCATCCAAGCTGCTTGCCGTATTGCTAGCAGTCCTTTTGCTCTATGTGTACCCAGCTGCTGAAACAGCCGATCGGCAGGATGATATAGCACGTATGACGGCTGTTCAGAATGTAACACGCTTTGTTGATGCTGTCCGAACGAAAGGATATATTTCACCTCGAATGTTTGCTGAGTTTGAGGAGCAACTGGCCCAGACGGGCAATCTGTATGAGGTGTCGATGGAACATTTGCATAAGAAATATGTACCTCATTATACAGACCCGATGGACCATAACAGTTTTAACGGGACCTATGAGGTAGTGCAGGATGGATATTATGCAGCTCAGATTCGAGAAAGACTATTCCCATCCTCAGGTGTGATACCGGTTGATGATCCTGGCCGAAGATATACGTTGACGACAGGGGATTTTTTCACCGTGACGCTCCAAAATACAAATCGTACACCTTCCATGCTCATTCGTGAATGGTTAAGTGGTACGGCTCAGGCTTCAGCGGTATTTGTAACATACGGAGGTATGGTCCTCAATGAAGATTACTGAGCTATCCATTGTATTCGTGCTGATCTTTTTTCCGCTCTTCTGGATCATCTCACTGCATACCCAAGATGCCGAAGAGGCTCAATATCTTGGTCATCGATACAGATCTGCACTTCAAACTGCAGTCATGGATGCAGGTGCAGTGATGCATCAGAATGAGAAACAAAATGATGAAGCAGGTTACGATTCAACCAAGTTTGTTAAAGCCGATAAGGAGCTTGCCTTGTTGACATTTACGCAGACGATGGCTTTGAATATGGGCATTCAGGATGATCCCGCAGCTATTCGAAACATGTTTAATTACATTCCTGCCGTAGTTATTCTGGATTATGATGGCTATTATATGTTTTCCACGGAAACAGAGATGACGGGTAACCTTGAAGATTCTTTCCGGCAAGTATGGAGCCCCAAGAAACCTTATACATATTCAGATTCTAATGGTAACAGTATTAACTTTACACTGGACGACTACGTATATGCCTATGACGCAAGCGCAGGGAAATGGATTGAAGGATTTCAAAAAGAACTGGCTTCAACCACACAGATTCCTTTACTTCAGGATACCCACGTATTTGAACAAGTTAGACGAAGTCGGATTGTGACTACTGTGCAGGATAATCTGGCTGATGTGATTAACCGCCATAATGAGTTTGCCAGAAAGAACGGTATTTCCTATACATTTACGATGCCCCTGATTGCCCAGGAAGATTGGTACAACTCCATAAATGATACAGGGATTATGGCTTTTATCCAAGGTATAGGTGTGGGTGACCAGAAGATCAACAATTACGCAATTGGTGGAGGCAGACTTGTGAAGAAAACGGCGATAGTAGGTGGGGTAGATCCTTTAACGGGTATCAAGTACTACTACCCCTCCACATGTGGTAATGGTTACCGTGCTGAAGAGGTGTTCACAGGCGCGAGACAAGCAGCTGCACAAGGCTATTTCGAATATAAATGCTCTAACCGTTAGGGTACCCTGTATGACAAAATTATGGAAGAGGTTCCTGATATGTTTACATTACTTTCAGAAAAGACGGGACCTGTGCTAGAATAGGGTTTCGGAACAATCACAAAAGTAATGTCTAATAGATAGGAGCAACCTCATCTTATGAGTTTATTGTCAGTAGAGAACGTAAGTCACAATTTTGGAGATCGCACGTTATTTAAAAATGTATCGTTTCGTTTACTTGCCGGAGAGCGCGTAGGGCTTGTTGGTGCCAATGGTGTAGGTAAATCCACATTAATGAACATCCTTACCGGTAAATTGCTTAAAGATAGTGGAAAAGTGGAATGGACACCCAAGGTCCGTTATGGATATCTGGATCAGCACACGAAGCTTACCCCAGGTAAAACCATTCGTGACGTGCTTAAAGATGCATTCCTTCCGTTGCTTGAACTGGAAAAAGAAATGATGAATATTACGGACCAGATGGCAGATGCAGATCCAGATAAGCTGGAGCAGTTGCTGGAAGAGATGGGCGATATTCAGGAACAACTGGAACAGGGCGACTTTTATCTGATTGACGTAAAAGTGGAAGAGATGGCTAATGGTCTTGGTTTGTCCGCAATTGGTCTTGATCGGGATGTCGCAGCTCTAAGTGGTGGACAACGTACCAAGGTGCTGCTTGCCAAGCTTCTGCTCGAGAAACCTACAGCTCTGTTACTGGATGAGCCGACCAACTATCTGGATGTAGAGCATATTGAATGGCTGTCACGTTACCTGAAGGACTACCCGCACGCGTTCCTCTTAATCTCCCATGACACGGAATTCATGAATGAAGTCGTAAATGTCATTTATCATTTGGAATTTGCCAAATTAACGAGATATGCAGCGAACTATAACAAGTTCCTCGAGATGGCTGATATGAATAAAGCCCAGCATATTGATGCATACGAGAAGCAGCAAGAGTACATCAAGAAGCAGGAAGATTTCATTCAGCGTAACAAGGCACGTGCTTCAACTTCAGGTCGAGCGAAGAGTCGGGAGAAGCAGTTGGACAGAATTGAACGTATTGATCGCCCAGATGAAGCGGCCAAACCAACGTTTAAATTTAAGGATGCCCGTGCGAGCAGCAAAACGGTCTTTGAGGGCATTGATTTTGAAATTGGATATACGTATCCTTTGCTGCCTAAGATGACAATGACAATCGAACGTGGTGAGAAAATTGCCATCGTAGGTTGTAATGGTGTGGGTAAATCGACGCTGTTGAAAACCATCCTGGGAAAAATATCTCCACTCAGTGGAAAGACTTTCTTAGGAGATTATCTCGAAACGGCATATTTTGAGCAGGAGGTTCGTGCTGGGAATATCACGCCGATTGAGGATGTCTGGAATGAGTTTTCACATTTGACCCAAAATGAGGTCCGAGGTCATCTCGCTCGCTGTGGGTTGAAAAATGAGCACATTACTCGTCCGCTTAATATGCTGAGTGGTGGAGAACAAGCCAAGGTTCGTTTATGCAAACTCTTGATGCGTGAAAGCAACTGGATTCTATTTGATGAGCCGACGAACCATCTGGATGTCACAGCTAAAGCGGAGTTGCAGCGTGCTTTGAAAGAATTCAAGGGAACGGTGTTACTGGTATCTCATGAACCTGATTTCTACGAGGGTTGGGTTACCAAAACATGGAATGTCGAAGAATGGTCTGAGAAAAACTAGACGATTTAAGACAATGTTTAACAGAAATGACGGTGACAAAAAAATCCGTCTATGGTAACATAGGCTACAACTTCATATGAACACTAGGGGGGCCGCACGATGCGGCTGAGATGGAAGAATACGATTCCGGACCCTTTGCACCTGATCTGGATCATACCAGCGTAGGGAAGTGGCGAGCGCGTTTCAGTGAATGACGTGAGCAAACGGCAACTCAAAAGGATTTCAACCGTCTGCTTAACGAATTGAAACATGCAGTGACGTGTATAACGTTAGGGCTATAAGGTCCATAGCTGAATTGCACGAAATGAACTGTATGCATCAATTAGTCATCTGGTCCTATATTTAATACGCAGCCACTCCCCTACGGGAGTGGCTTTTTTGTGTTTTCATAGCATTCACGCATGGAAGGAGAGGGATGGTACGGTAATTTCTCATGAACATGTACACAGATCATTTGAATTGCATGTTGTATCTACGGGTGCAGGGGATCAAGCATCTTTTGTAAAAGCTGCAAAGGACGTTTGGCCATCAGTGGACTATATTCATATACGAGAAAAACAACTCACATGGCAAGACAAGATCGATTGGGCTGAAAGTCTGCGCAGCGTTGGCGTTCCATCTTGTCGCATCGTTATCAATGGTTCAGAACTGCCTTTACAAAATGACATCTGTGGCGGTGTACATTGGGGGCAAGATGCGATACGCAACTGTAACCCTGCTGTCATGAGCAATGTGCAGCGACTTCGTCTAGGGGTATCTGTTCATTCCATCGATGAGGCAAAAATCGCTGAAGAACGGGGAGCCGATTACCTTTTCTTCGGGCATGTCTACTCAACCAACAGTAAGCCTGATCTTGACCCAAGAGGATTACATGCTCTTGCTGAAGTGTGCAGGAGTGTCTCCATTCCTGTCATGGCGATCGGTGGCATCGAACCGGGAAACATTCACGCGATTCGCTCTGCAGGCGCACAGGGAGTTGCTGTGATCTCGAATGTATGGGCGAACGATTCACCGGATCGGGCCGCTGCATCATTAAGGCAGGCTATCGTTGTTGCTACAGAAAGTCTGAGTCGCTGAATCAAGGAGATGAGAGGATGAAAAAGATCATTACTGATAGACCGGATAAGATTCATGCAGAAACGATTATTGTAGGCGGAGGCGTTATTGGTTGCGCCATTGCATATGAGCTTGCTTCCCGTGGACAGGATGTACTTTTGCTGGAGCGTTCGGTGATTGCAGGAGGCACTTCTTGTGCAGCGGCTGGAATGCTGGCTGCAGATAGTGAGGAGTTTGCTCATCCTTTGATGGCTAAGCTTGCCAGACAGAGTAGACAGTTGCTTATTGAGCATCAAGTGTTAATGGCTACACTCAGTGAGGTAGAGACTGGCCTGCAACGCCATGGATTCCTAACCCCTTTTCGATCATACATTGAATTAAGTAGCTATAAGGACAATCGGAAGTCTGCGTTGTCTGTTTCTGCTGATGAGGTATGGTGGGATCGTTCCGTTGTGCAACAGGAGGCATCTTGGCTTAACAGAGATACGTATGGAGCCTACTACAGGCCTTACGAGAGTGAGATTCTTCCAGTCCATCTAACGAAGGCATACGCCGAATCGGCTCAAGCATTGGGAGCACGGGTTATGGAGGGCATACAGGATATACGCGTGCGAGCAAACGAACACGGCGTGCAGGGGATCACCACATCGATCGGTGAGATGAGATGCAAACATGTCATTATAGCGGCTGGATTACAGAGTGAAGAGTTGATGAGACATGTGAATCTGAGCTTGCCTGTGTGGTCGGTAAAAGGTGAAATAGCCGCCGTTCAGTTCTCAGCTGAACATGCAGGGTACAGACCTGACAGAACGGTGTATGCAGAGGATATCTACATTGTTCCCAAAGCCAATGGAGAGGTTTGGCTCGGGGCAAGCAGTCTGCCAGGCAGAACGGATCTGAACGTTTCTGTACAGGGTGTTCAGAAGCTATTAACAGCGGCTACCCACTGGGTGCCTGGGATGAAAGAAGCACAATTTATACGAGCGTGGGCAGGCGTAAGACCGGCAACTCCAGATGGATTGCCTTATATAGGTGCTTGTAAGAGTATACCCGGGCTGTTCGCCGCCTTTGGACATTACCGCAACGGTATTTTGCTCAGTGCGATAACAGGCAGACTAATCGCTGAATTGCTCGCGGGCAAAAGCTCAGAAGAGCTCGGAATTGAGGCGCTGAGCCCTGAGCGATTGAACAGAAAGGGAGTGGTGCAGTGAACATCATCGTTAATGGTCAAAGGATGGAGATTGAGGACAGATTGAATCGTGTGGATAAACTGCTTCAATCATTTGACCTGCAAGTCAAGACTGTCGTTGTAGAACTGAATAGGCATATCTTAACGCGTGAGTATCATGAGTCAACGGCATTAAGAGAAGGCGATCGAATTGAGATTGTACATTTTGTAGGAGGCGGTTGATGATGTTGAATATTGGTAAATATACGTTTGAGTCCAGATTGTTGCTCGGAACAGGCAAGTTTTCGGATCTGGAAGTACAAAGTCAGGCTGTAGAAGCCTCTGAAACGGAAGTTTTAACCTTTGCTGTTCGTCGTCTGAATCTGGAGGAGCGTAACCAGAAGCATTTCCTGGATATGTTGGATCTGGACAAATACACTCTTCTTCCGAATACGGCGGGGGCTTCCACTGCGGAAGAGGCGGTGCGGATTGCTGAGCTTGCGCGGGCTTCAGGACTTTGTGATATGATAAAAGTCGAAGTCATCGGAGATGGAATTACGCTACTCCCAGATCCGATTGAAACGTACAAGGCTTGCGAAATTTTGCTTGAAAAGGGCTTCACGGTATTGCCTTATATTTCAGATGATGTCATTCTGGCCAAAAGGCTGCAATTGCTTGGCGTACATGCTGTAATGCCTGGCGCTTCTCCCATCGGAGCTGGCAGAGGCATCATCAATCCCTATAACCTTGAGATCATCATTGAGCAGGCTGTTGTACCTGTAATTGTGGATGCAGGATTGCGCTCCCCAAAAGATGCTGCTTATGCGATGGAACTTGGTGCAGATGGCGTATTGTTAAATACAGCCGTATCCGGATCAGGGGATCCAGTGAGCATGGCTAAGGCGATGAGATTGGGGGTAGAGGCAGGTAGGCTGGCTTATGAGGCAGGCATGATTCCCGTAAAGCGTTATGCAGCAGCCAGTAGTCCGGTGGAAGGAATGGTTCATACATGATAAATCAACAATCAACATCCTCGGAGCAGGCCGATCGGTATTCCAGACAGGAACGGTATGCGCCGCTGGGCAAGGAAGGTCAAGCCAGATTAAAGGGCAGCAGAGTTTTAATCGTTGGTGCTGGCGCACTGGGAACAGGAATCGCAGAAACGTTAGTTCGTTCAGGAGTCGGACACTTGACGATTGTGGATCGTGATTATGTGGAGTGGAGTAACTTGCAGCGACAGCAATTATATGTAGAACAGGACGCGATTGAACGGATGCCGAAGGCGATGGCGGCGGAAAAACGGTTATCTGCCATTAATTCCACGGTTCATGTGGAAGGGAAAGTGTTGGATGTCAGAGTAGATGAGTTGGAAGAACTCGTTCAGCATGCAGACTTGATTATGGATGCAACGGATAACTTTGATACCCGACTACTCATTAATGATATGGCACAGAAGCACCGTATTCCCTGGATTTATGGTGGATGCGTAGGTAGTTACGGCATCACCTATACGTTTATGCCCGGAGATACGCCATGTTTAAATTGTTTGTTGGGTGAAGTCCCTCTAGGTGGAGATACTTGTGATACATCTGGCATCATACCCCAAGCGGTACAGATGGTAACGGCGAATCAGACAGCAGAGGCGATGAAATTGCTTAGCGGTAATGCAAATGCATTGAGACGTAAGTTATTGTCATTTGACGTATGGAGGAACGAATACATATCCATCAATGTGGATGGTGCGAAAAAGCAAGACTGTCCTTCCTGCGGCACTTCTGCAACGTATCCATATCTTTCTGCATCCAATCTGGAGAAAACCGATGTGTTATGTGGCAGGGATACCGTTCAGATCCGGCCTGCACGGCGTATGAATCTGGATCTTCAACATACGGCGGATCGTCTGGATGGACTTCAAGAAGGAAAAGTGGAATCGAATCCGTTTCTGGTTTCTTTTACAACAGGAGTCCATAGAATGGTTATTTTCCAAGATGGACGTGTCCTCGTACACGGAACAAACGACACAGCTGAAGCACGTACGCTCGTCCATCGCTACTTTGGTTAAAGCAAGAAAGAAACAAAGTCTGTTCCCTTGAGGGAATGGACTTTTTCATTTTACGGCATGCTATCTGTAACAACCATTGCTGCGAGCAGTGGGGATAGAGACAGGCCGGGTGAAAAAGAGTGAAAACAGCCATTTTGCTGATTGGAGCAGGAGAGCAGGTCAGCCTTATTCAGGATGTTTTATGTAGCGAAGGGTATGAGGTGCAACGAAAGGAAGGACCTGAACTAGACCAATTCGCCAAGAATTCGTTATCACACATCAACCTGATCATTCTGGTAGACCGAAGTGAGGGGGAAGCACATCATGACCAGGATCAGAAATTAGAGTTGAAACGATGGATAGATAAAGGTCAGGTTGTACCTCTACTGGTTATCACGTCTAACGCCTCTCCTCAATTCATCGTGGAATGGCTGGATTACGGAGCTAATGATGTAATGGAGGAACCCGTTCACCTGAACGTGATGCTCGCCAGAATACGAAACTTATTGCGTGTTTTTGCGAATGCAACACAAGAGGGTGAAGAAGTAATTATAGTTCATGATCTTAAAGTAAATTTACGTTCAAGGCGGGTAAATCGTGCGGGTGAATACCTGACATTAACGCCAAAAGAGTACGAATTGCTGGAATTTCTGGCCTTGCATGTGAATGAAGCATGTACACGGAGTGATATTTTGCGGGAGGTATGGGGATATGAGTATGCGATGGATACCAACGTTGTGGACGTATACATCAAACATCTGCGGGTTAAGGTGGATAAGGGAAGAAGTGTGAAACTGATTCATACTGTGCGTGGGATCGGTTATATGCTTCATGATAAAAATTAGATTACTAAAGTTAGTTCCATGAATCACCAGTTTAGAGTGTGGCAAAAAGAGGGTAAAAATAAAAGACCGGATAGTAACCTCCGGTCCTTGCTGATTAGCTATGATGTGATTCTAGAGTACACGACGAGCTTTAACATACGTTCTCTTCCAAGTACCAGAGTCCAGATCAGAGAGGGTTACGCCTGGAGATCCATACGTATGCAGAATCTTTCCGTCCCCTGCATATACGCCTACATGAGTAACGTTGGAGCCCGTAGAACGGCTACCACTGGAGAAGAATACTAGATCTCCGACACGCAGATTAGCTTTGGATACAGCTGTACCTTCTTTGGATTGGTTCACGGAAGTGCGCGGCAAGTCTACACCATACTTTTTGAAAATATATTTCATAAAAGAAGAGCAGTCAAAAACTTTGGTTGTTGAGGTTGAAGCACCAAATTTATATGGAGTTCCAGTAAATTGTTTACCATAGTTAACAATCTGTTGACCTGTGGATACAGAAGCAGTTGCTGCCTGTGCAACAGGTGCGTTAGTCATTAATACAGCTCCAAAACCTAGTGTAGCGCACAACCCGACGGTTACGGCCTTTTGGACAAAGTTGTTTGTTTTCATGTTAGTTAGTACCTCCAAAATTCGTTTTCGTTAAGTTGCTAGAGCGAGTATAACAGCTTTGTAACAACCTAGAAATTGGATAGGGGAGTGTAATCCCTTGCGCCACAATGGTTTGGGTATGTTTATTAAAATATGATTAAAAATGTCAAAAAATTAATTATTGACGGATGAAAAATAAAGATAAAATAGCAAAGACCCTTGAATATCAAGGGTCTTTATTATGTGTGAACCTATTTTCTTCGTTGAATCACTGGTTACAAAAACGTAATAAATAATTATGAAGCATACGAATGGATTCAATCTTTGCTCTGAATAATCAGTAATAAGCCGCTATCAATAGTGACTGTACCGGAGGAGACTAAGAGCTGGTTGCTTACACCCAAGGATTGTCCCATGCGAATGGTGGCTTGATCTAGCGGATACATAAAACCATCTAAAGTTATTCCTGCAACTTCATGAGTCAAGGGAAGCAGAGAAACATATTTATAGTCACGGTGCTCAACCACAGCTTTGGATGTGGTCAGTGTCATGTAGTTGTGCTTGTCCTGAATGGCACAGGAGATATGATGCTGCATCGCGCGAACCATGATATGTACATTAGCGAGGGTGTGATCCATACGTGTACCTGTAGCACCTAACATTAAGATGTGAGAAGGTTCGTAATCTAGCGCTGTCTCAAAAGCCATTTCTGTATCAGTAAGATCCTTATGAACAGGGTCACATGTAATGAACCGAATGCTATTGTTGCTTACAATGATACGTTCATCTTCGGTAATGGAGTCGAAGTCTCCAACTGCAATGTGAGGCTGAATGCCGTGTTCAATTAAAAATAATGCACCGCGATCGGCCGCGATGATCATATCATCTTCTCGTATTTCCTGAAGTAATTCTACAGATAAGTTTCCGCCTGTAAAAATAACAATCCGTTTCACCGTCATTTTATTTCATCCTTCCTAATTCAGAGAAAAATAGTTCATTGTTCAAATATAATGTTGGAACCTGTACAAATATATTCACCAAACCAGTATAATCCACAAAATGTGGTTGCACAATTTCAGTGCTCGCGGATACAATGGGTAGAGCGACATGGAGATGACTTGAAAAGTGAGGTTTGAACAGGTTGGACTTACACATTTTTGAAGTATTCAGCATTATAGGCACTATCGCATTTGCAATGTCCGGTGCCTTCGTGGCAATGGAAGAGGAGTATGACATTTTGGGTGTACTGGTGCTTGGACTTGTCACTGCATTCGGAGGCGGGATTATCCGGAATGTACTTATAGGTATACCTGTAACGACATTATGGAGTCAGGGATCACTTATTATGTTAGCCTTAGTATCTGTAGCAGTTGCGTTTATATTGCCTCTCAAGTGGATTAGTCACTGGAAGCGAACAGAGGCGTTATTTGATGCAATCGGACTTGCAGCATTTGCAATTCAAGGGGCACTGTACGCGGCGAACATGGGACATCCTATTAGCGCAGTTATCGTTGCAGCAGTAATGACCGGTATTGGTGGAGGCGTTATTCGTGATGTGCTCGCTGGACGTAAACCGCTTGTATTGCGTGATGAAATCTATGCTGTATGGGCAATGACAGCCGGTTTTGTCATAGGTATGGGCTGGTTAACAACGAATACCGGATTATTGCTAGGTTTCGCGGCCGTTGTGTTTTTCCGGATGTGTTCTGTACATTATAAATGGAAACTGCCACGTCGTTCGTTGGTGCCATCTGAGACGGGCAACGTCAGTCCTCAGCCGGAGAGCATTGTGACACAGCCAACATCGTCGGTACTTCAAGGTACGTTAAGCAAGGGGGATTAATATGATTCACGTTTTGTTTGTATGTCTGGGCAATATATGTAGATCACCAATGGCTGAAGCCGTTTTGCGTCACAAAGTCCTGGAGAAGGGGCTTGAACACCAGATTCGTGTGGACTCAGCGGGAACAGGGGACTGGCACGTTGGTAAACCTCCGCATGAAGGGACTCGAAAATTGCTGGATTCGTACCAGATTTCTTATGCCAACATGGCAGCGAGACAATTCGCCAGCGAAGACTTTACTCAATTTGATTACATTGTATGTATGGATAATTCAAATGCAGATAATGTACGCAACGTTCCAGGCGGAGCTGCGGCGGACATCATCAAGTTCATGGACATGCTTCCAGAGGAAAAACTCAGAGAAGTACCTGACCCATATTACACGGGCAATTTTGAAGAGGTGTACGAGTTGGTTAACGCAGGCTGCGATGTTCTGTTGAGTAAGATTGAAGCGGAACATTCCTTAGCCTAAAAAGTAAACGAAATTCATGCTTAATTTGTAATTCGACAAAGAAGCAGGATTAGAGCACTTCAAGCAAGCAGGATATCCTGCTTCTTTTTCAGGTTACAATTGTAAGCGGTATCATTAAAATGAAAAACAATAGCGGCATTTCAGCCGCCTGTTAATGTGGTCTTTTATCTTTCCTGGAGAAAATAAAGTAATGCTTCTGGCAACTCCTTCTGCCAAAAACCCCATTGGTGTTTTCCGTCTTTCTCTTGGTAGGAGACGAGGGCACCACGTTTTTCCAGCAATTCTCGAGTATCCCGATTTAATTGAACAAAATCATACGTACCCGTGTCTGCCTCGAAATCAGTCTCCTGCAAACCAACGATCATCCAGATCGAGAGCCAAGACAGATCTTCAGCTGCGGCATAGATTTCCTGAGAAGCAGAGTAGAAGGCGCCAGACATGCTAATAACACGTGTGAACAGATCCGGATATAACAGAGCAAGATGAAGTGAAACACTGCCACCGAGCGAGTCTCCGGCAAGAATACGTTCCTGCGGAGAACGGCGCACAGGATATTTCTCTTCTATATAGGGAATAATCTCTTCAGCGAAGCAAGCGGTATATGCCTTGAACCGATCTCCAAATGGAGCATATTCCTGTGTTCTCACAGACACATCGACCTGAACCCCTACAATAATGAAAGGTTCGGCTCCTTCGTCCAGAATAATTTGGTTAGCTGTTGTAGCAATTCGTCCGAAATTAAAAAATTCTTCGCCATCCTGACAATAAACGACAGGGTAGCTAAGTAATTCGTTATAGCCTGGAGGAAGGTAAATACGGAGCGTTCGCTTCTCTCCAAGATAGCGACTTTCAATCTCTTCCTTCACAATCGTGCGTTTCAAATAGCGGGAATCCGTCATAAAACGTCACCTTTCTCGGTTAATTTTTTGCATTCGACCGCGCAATACGGTAAGATTACCCTTGTGCGGGGTTAGGTCAAACACGCAATCATGTATTATGCTGTTATACCAATATTAAGCCCCTGTTATACATACAATCCGGCAGGAAACATAAAAAAATTACGGATTTCTTTGACGTATGGAGTGAAACAGGTGTATAATAATATTATAACAGCGGAACTTGATATTCAAATTTTTTGTTGAGGTGAAGAAAAAAATGAGCAAGGTTCCTTATGAAGTGTATACAGAGGATGTAGAAGCTCTGTCCGTGCTGTCTCCTGACGGCGAAATTGTTAACAAAGACATGATGCCTACACTTTCCGATGATCAATTAAAAGAAATTATGTACCGCATGGTATTTACCCGTACTTGGGATGACCGTGCAGTAAACCTGGGCCGTCAAGGTCGTCTTGGTTTCTATGCTCCAGTATCTGGTCAAGAAGCTACAATGGTTGGTAGTGAATTTGCAATTGAAAAAGAAGACTTTGTATGTCCTGGCTATCGTGACATTCCGCAACTCGTATGGCATGGACTTCCTCTTTATCAAGCATTCTTGTACTCCCGTGGACACCAACATGGTGGACAAATTCCAGATGGCGTTAATGTATTGATGCCACAAATCATCATTGGTGCACAAATTCTGCATGCAATGGGTATCGCTATGGGTTACAAATTGAAGAAACAAAAACAAGTTGTTATCACGTACACAGGTGATGGCGGTTCTTCTGAAGGTGACTTCTATGAAGGTCTGAACTACGCTGGTGTATACAAACTGCCTGTTATCTTCTTCGTACAAAACAATGGTTATGCCATCACAACTCCTTTTGCTAAACAAACAGCAGCTCTGTCCATCGCTCACAAAGCGGTAGCGGCAGGTATCAAAGGTGTTAAAGTTGACGGTATGGACATCTTCGCTGTTATCAAAGCTGTTCAGGAAGCTGCTGAGCGCGGACGTAACGGAGAAGGCGCAACATTGATCGAAGCAGTAACATACCGTTTCCGTCCTCACTCCCTTTCGGATGATGCTTCCAAGTATCGTACAAAAGAAGAAGAGGCAGAATGGTCTGCTAAAGATCCTATCGCACGTTTCGCTAAATATCTGGAGAAAAAAGGTCTTTGGACTGAAGAAGATACAGCACGTGTGAAAGAAGAAGCAAAAGCTAAAGTAAATGAAGAAATCAAAAAAGCGGAAAAAACCGAGAAAATGACGATTTCAGGCTTGATCGACAGCATGTTCGAACAAACGCCTAAGCACTTGGAAGAGCAAAAAGCTGATTTCCAATAAGTTTTTTCCGATAAAGCATAAACATCCGCGACTTTAATGTCCCGGTATACATGTACGAATTCAAATGTGAACTGTCAATGTTTAAGGAGGAAATGAAGCAAATGGCACAAATGAACATGAAAGAAGCAATTCGTGATGCGCTTCGCGTGGAGTTGAAACGTGATCCTAACGTTCTGCTCTTCGGTGAAGACGTAGGTAATGTAGGCGGCGTTTTCCGTGTAACGGAAGGTCTGCAAAAAGAGTTTGGCGAAGAGCGTGTATTTGATACACCACTGGCTGAGTCCGCTATTGGTGGTCTGGCTGTAGGTCTGGGTGTACAAGGCTTCCGTCCGGTTGCTGAGATCCAATTCGTTGGTTTTATCTTCGAAGCCCTTGACCAAATGGTAGTGCAAGCTGCTCGTATGCGTTTCCGCTCTGGTGGAAAATACAATTCTCCAATCGTATTCCGTACACCATTCGGTGGCGGTGTAAAAGCGGCAGAATTGCATACAGATTCCCTGGAAGGTCTGCTCACGCAAACACCAGGTATCAAAGTCGTTGTTCCTTCTAACCCTTACGATGCAAAAGGTCTGATGATCGCTTCTATTCGCGATAACGATCCTGTATTCTTCATGGAGCACTTGAACCTGTATCATGCTTTCCGTGCAGAAGTGCCTGAAGAAGATTACGTTGTTGAATTGGGCAAAGCGAACGTTGTTCGTGAAGGTTCCGATGTAACAATCATTACTTACGGTATGATGGTTCATACTTCTGTGAAAGCAGCAGAGGAACTCGAAAAACAAGGAATCAAAGTTGAAGTTATCGACCTTCGTACGGTTAGCCCGATCGATATCGATACCATCGTTGCTTCCATTAAGAAAACAAACCGTGCAATTGTTGTACAGGAAGCTCAAAAGAGCGCAGGTGTTGCAGCTGAAGTCATTGCCCAAATCAATGAAAAAGCAATCCTGCACTTGGAAGCACCGGTTCTGCGTGTAGCTGGTCCGGATACTGTATATCCTTTTGCACAAATCGAAGATTCTTGGCTGCCTAACCCAGCACGTATTGTTGCTGCGGTTAATAAAGTCGTAAATTTCTAATTTAATCATCTGACATGCCGCAAGGCGCAGTATGGTGATTCACACCGCAGCGCAAGCTGCACTGTAAACAGCCATTAGCCCCTTGAGTAACAGTTATTTGCATTAGCAGTAACAGTTGTTTCTTGGAGTTAAGGGTTGTTTTCAGGATTGAGCACATAATCAAGGAGGTTTTTCAGTTGGCTAAATTTGAATATAAATTCCCTGAATTGGGCGAAGGCCTACACGAAGGCGAAATCATCAAGATGCACATCAAAGTCGGTGACAAAGTAACTGACGACGACATCATCATGGAAGTACAGAATGACAAAGCGGTTGTGGAAGTACCTTGTCCGGTTAACGGAACAGTTACAGAAGTATTCGCTAAAGACGGTCAAATCTGCCACGTTGGTGAAGTTGTAGCGATCATCGATGCAGAAGGCGAACTTCCTGAGCAAGACGACGCTCCTGCTGGCGATCAAGGCGAGCAAGAGAAAGATGCAGCTCAAGGCGGAGCTGACACAAGCGGTTCTTCTGCAGCAGCTTCCAGCTCGGATGCAGCTAAAGAAGGCGGCATCAACAGCGTTCCGGCAGTACCTGCCAAAGACGTTCTGGCAACACCAAGCGTGCGCAAATTTGCTCGTGAACAAGGTGTAGACATCGCTCAGGTTAACGGCACTGGCAACAACGGTAAAGTAACCAAAGAAGATGTTGAATCCTTCAAAAACGGTGGCGGTTCTTCCGCAGCGGCATCTTCCGCAGCTCCGGCTCAAGAAGAGAAAAAATCCGCAGCACCAGCAGCGGCTGCAGCTGATCAATACCTTGAAGAAGAGCGCGTACCATTCAAAGGTATCCGTAAAGCAATCTCTAATGCAATGGTTAAATCGGCTTACACAGCACCTCACGTTACAATCATGGACGAAGTGGACGTAACTGAATTGGTTGCTTTCCGTACTCGCATGAAACCAATTGCAGAGAAAAAAGGAACAAAAGTTACTTATCTGCCATTCATCGTTAAAGCATTGGTTGCGGCTTCCCGCCAATTCCCGGCTCTGAACGCTATGATTGATGAAGAAGCTAACGAAATTGTTTACAAAAAATACTACAACATCGGTATCGCTACAGATACAGACAACGGCTTAATCGTTCCTGTTATCAAAGATGCTGATCGTAAATCCATCTGGATGATCGCTGATTCTATCCGTGATCTGGCTGCTCGTGGTCGTGACGGCAAATTGAGCGCGAATGAAATGAGAGGAAGCACAATCTCCATCAGTAACATTGGTTCTGCTGGCGGTATGTTCTTCACTCCAATCATTAACTTCCCTGAAGTTGCTATTCTCGGAACAGGACGCATCAGCGAAAAAGCAGTGATCAAAAACGGCGAAGTAGTTGCAGCACCTGTAATGGCTCTTTCCCTGAGCTTTGACCACCGTATCATCGATGGCGCAACAGCACAAAACTTTATGAATTACATTAAACAGCTGCTCGCTAACCCTGAGCTGCTTGTTATGGAGGTGTAAGATATGGTAGTAGGCGACGCTTCTCTCAATATCGACACATTAGTAATTGGTGCGGGTCCTGGCGGCTATGTAGCTGCCATCCGCGCTGCTCAACTGGGCCAAAGCGTATTGATCGTAGACAAATCCGAACTGGGCGGTGTTTGTTTGAACCGTGGATGTATTCCATCCAAAGCCCTGATCTCAGCTGCACATCAATATGAGTCTGCACTTCACGGTGAAGCTTTTGGTATCTCTGCTGAGAACGTAAAAGTGGACTTCAGCAAAACTCAAGAATTCAAAAACGGCGTTGTTAAGAAAATGACTGGCGGCGTAGCTGGTTTGCTCAAAGGCAACAAAGTTGAAGTTTTCAACGGTGAGTGCATGTTCATCAACGAAAACGAAGCTCGTGTATTTAATGACCACGAGTCTCCACGTTACAAATTTAAAAATGCAATTATTGCAACAGGTTCCCGTCCAATCGAACTGAAACCTTTCCCGTTTGGCGGACGCATTCTGTCTTCAACAGAAGCTCTGAACTTGCCTGAAGTACCAAAAAGCATGATCGTTATCGGTGGCGGATATATCGGTGCTGAGCTTGGTCAAATGTACTCCAAATTCGGTGCAAAAGTAACAATCATTGAAGGTCTGGATACAGTACTGCCAGGTTTCGATAAAGACATGACTAGCCTCGTGGCTAAAAACATGAAGAAAACAGGCATTGAAATCGTAACGGGTGCAAAAGCTGAAAGTGCTGAGCAAACGGATAAAGATGTAACTGTTAAGTACTCTGTAAATGGTGAGTCCAAAGAAGTAACTGCAGATTACCTGCTGGTAACTGTTGGACGTCGTCCAAACACAGATGGAGAACTGGGTCTCGACATGATTGGTGTTGACGTTGACGAGCGTGGATTTGTCAAAGTTGACCACCAAGGTCGTACCAGCATTCCTCACATCTTTGCTATCGGTGACATCGTATCTGGTCTGGCTCTGGCACACAAAGCTTCTTATGAAGGTAAAGTGGCTGCTGAAGCAATCGCAGGACAACCATCTGTAGTTGACTACAAATGTATGCCAGCTGTTGTGTTCACAGATCCAGAGTGTTCCAGCGTAGGTTACACTGAAAAAGAAGCTAAAGAAAAAGGTTACAAAGTAAAAGCAGGTAAATTCCCTTATGCGGGTAACGGCCGTGCTGTATCTTTGAACCACGCTGAAGGCTTCGTGAAAATCGTAGCTGACGAAGAAAGCGGCCTTGTATTGGGTTGCCAAATCGTAGGTCTGGAAGCTTCCAACTTGATTGCTGAGCTTGGTTTGGCAATTGAAATGGGCGCAACATTGGAAGATCTGGCTCTCACAATTCACGCTCACCCAACTTTGGGCGAAATCGTGATGGAAGCTGCGGAATTGGTTATGGGTCACCCGATCCACATCATCTCCCGTTAAGATCGTCTAAGCTTCGGATCCGTCCGGCATTATACGTATATCAGAAGAGACGAATGACGTTAACGCGTTATTCGTCTCTTTTTTTTGAGCAAGATCCGAAAAATTTAAGATACTCGTGTATGTGATATGATGAAAATTTACATGCTCACAAGTTTTAGTGAATTGATTTTATCCAACAACACAATTGTGGTACACTGTAGTAATGATCAGTTATGATGTGGCTCCAAGCCAATCACGGTCTATGTAATTAGTATTGAAGTTAAACTAATCTTTTACACGAGAACGTAGAGGACAGAAAGAACCTGAAGAAGCGGAGCTAAAAGCTTTCTGAAGGAAAGCTGCATCGGAAGCATACGCTTCGCCTTTATCCCCGGATTTTACCTTTGGAAAAGGAAATCAAAAAAATCTGGGGATAACAGCGATCGGAAGGTTGTTCTGTCATCGGAGTGGTAAGTGTAAATATTTTTTAGTGAGGGGATATCAACATGAAAAACTATCTCGATTTATTACAGGATATTCTGAACAACGGTGTGCATAAAGGAGACCGTACAGGAACAGGAACACAATCTGTATTTGGCAGACAGCTCCGTTATGATCTGTCCGAAGGATTTCCGCTGGTAACAACCAAACGAATTCATCTCAAATCGGTTATTCATGAACTGTTGTGGTTTTTGAGTGGCGATACCAATATATCTTATCTGAAAGAAAACGGTGTGAAGATCTGGGACGACTGGGCGGACGAAAATGGAGATCTTGGACCGGTATATGGCTCGCAGTGGCGCACATGGGAAGCACCAAACGGAGAAAAAATTGATCAGATAGCCGCAGTTATTGATTCGATCAAAAATAATCCGGATTCACGTCGTCACCTTGTAAGCGCATGGAATGTGGCTGAGATCAACAATATGAAGCTTCCACCTTGTCATTTTGCGTTTCAGTTTTACGTTGCAGAGGGTAAATTATCATGTATGCTTACGATGCGTTCCGTGGATACGTTCCTCGGGTTACCGTTTAACATCGCGAGTTATGCGCTCTTAACTCATATGATCGCTCAGCAATGTGATCTTGAGGTGGGTGACTTCATTTGGTCTGGAGGGGATGTTCACATCTACTCTAACCATGTTGATCAGGTTAAAACTCAGCTGGAGCGTGAACCTTATGCTTTACCTAAGCTGGTAATCAAGCGTAAGCCGGATTCTATTTTTGATTATAAGTTTGAAGATTTTGAGTTTGAGAACTACCAGCATCATCCGGGCATTAAAGCTCCAATTGCAGTCTAATTATGTGTTCAATCTCGATAAGAGACTTGGATTGAAGGAGTGTATTACCCTTGAGTATTGAATTGGTATGGGCAATGGGGGAGAACGGTGTGATCGGATTAAACAATTCGATTCCATGGCGTTTACCCAAGGATATGGCCTTTTTCAAACAACGTACGTTAAATAAAACGATTATCATGGGACGTAATACGTGGGAATCCTTTGGTGGTAAGCCCCTTCCTCAGCGCCGTAATATTGTGGTGACTAGAGATCTGAACTACAAGGTGGAACAGGCTGAAATCGTACATACGATTGAAGAGGGTCTGAGTGTAACCAAAGGTGAGGAACTGTGTGTAATTGGGGGTTCCCAAGTGTATCGCGAGTTCTTGCCACTTGCAGATCGTCTAGTGGTGACCAAAATTCATGAGAATTTTGAGGGAGATACGTTTTTCCCCGAAGTGGATTGGTCCGAATGGCAACTGATTGAACAGATTGAAGGCGAACAGGATGAGAAAAATGTTCATGCGTATACATTCGAATTTTATGAACGTAAACGGTAAATATGGCATAAGAAATTCCTGACTTCGGTCGTATTTGTATGATAAGAGACGCTGATTGCGAAATATTCGTGAACAGCGTCTTTTTTATATAAAAAAATGAGTCACTTGTTTAGATTGGAATACATATAACATAAATATAACATGAGTAATTGGTATTTATGTATAATATACATGTGGGCAAGCATTAAACAGTAAAAAAGTGTAAAAGTTTTGAGGTTTTAACGTTGTGAAGCCCTAAAACAAGTCTGATATTCGGAATTAAGAACGATTTATAGCAGAATATGTTGGATTTCATGACAAATTATCTAACATTCACTTAACGTTTCGACCTTTTATTTCTTTAACACACACCAGATTTCGCAGTTCAAAACCACATTTAACACCAAAATAAGGGTATTGACCATGGGTAGACTTGAAAGATATGATGTATAAAATACAAATAATTATGCGGATAATCCATTTAATATTCAGCACAGTAAATGCTACTATAATTGAAATATCTTCGAGAAGATTTTGTGATACAATAGACAAAAACTCAAGTAATGAGTAATCCATTTCATATAGAACCATGCACATGAAGGGATTAAGACAAGAACGGATGGGGGAAAACGTAAGATGTCTACACCTACTGGATTTATGGAATACAAACGTCAACTGCCAGCAGATCGTGAGCCAGCGGAGCGGATTAAGGATTGGGAAGAGTTTCATAAACATATGGCTGAAGAAGAGCTCAGAACACAAGGTGCACGATGCATGGATTGTGGTACCCCGTATTGCCATACAGGTATAGATATGATTGGCGGCACATCAGGTTGCCCCGTGCATAACCTGATTCCAGAATGGAATAATCTTGTATATCGCGGACTGTGGAGAGAAGCACTTGAGCGCCTTCACAAAACGAATAATTTCCCAGAGTTTACAGGTCGCGTCTGTCCAGCTCCTTGCGAAGGATCTTGTACAGTTGGCTTAATCGGTCAGCCTGTAACCATCAAAACGATTGAAGAAGCAATTATTGAAAAAGGTTTCGAAGAAGGATGGGTAGTTCCCCAACCTCCTGAAAAACGTACGGGTAAACGTGTAGCTGTGGTAGGTTCAGGTCCAGCGGGATTGGCTACTGCGGCTCAGTTGAATAAAGCAGGACACTTGGTAACCGTATATGAGCGTTCGGACCGTGTCGGCGGATTGTTGATGTACGGTATCCCAACGATGAAATTGGATAAAAAGGTAGTTCAACGTCGTGTTGATCTGCTTGAAGCAGAAGGCGTTCAATTCATCACGAATACCGAGATCGGTAAGGATATTGCAGCACAACAACTCGTAGATGATTATGATGCTGTTGTATTGTGTGGTGGTGCAACGAAGCCGCGTGAATTCAATATTGAAGGCAGTGACTTGAAAGGCGTTCATTACGCCATGGATTTCCTGAATGGCAGCATTAAGAGTTATCTGGATTCCAATCTGGAAGATGGTCAATATCTGTCCGCTAAGGATAAAGATATTATCGTCATTGGTGGCGGTGATACAGGATCTGACTGTGTAGCTACATCGCTGCGTCATGGTTGTCGTACGATTACTCAATTCGGTACGCATACACAAGCGCCTATGGAACGTGATCGCATTAACAACCCTTGGCCGCAATTCCCGAACGTATACACACTTGATTATGCGCAAGAGGAAGCCAAAGCGTTGTTTGGTCAAGATCCGCGTGAATTCTCCATCATGACAACAAAATTTGTCGGAGACGATGAGGGGAACCTCAAAGAATTGCATACCGTACAGATCGAGCGTATTGTGGATGAGACTGGTCGCAAGATTTATCAGCCGATTCCAGGTACAGAGCGTGTATTCCCGGCTCAGATGGCCATGATTGCCATTGGTTTTGATGGACCGGAACAAACGTTGGTAGAGCAATTGGGACTTGCAACAGATCGTCGCACAAATGTTAAGGCACGTTACGGCAAATACAACACCAATGTGGATAAAGTATTTGCAGCAGGTGACATGCGTCGTGGTCAAAGCTTGGTTGTATGGGCAATTAATGAAGGCCGTGAGGCTGCTCGTGAAGTGGACAAATACTTGATGGGTGCTTCGGTTCTGGTGTAAAAGTATAGAACAAGATATAAACGACAACCTTCGCGATCAGCGAGGGTTGTTTGCTGTTATTTTAACCAATTTGACTACATATTTCATGTAAGTGTGAGCAATATCATTGCTTTTTAAGTGATAAAGATTTATTATTATATTATAATAATTATAAATAAGGATTAACTGAAACCATGAATCCGTACGATAAAAGTAAGGTTTAATGAATATAAATCGGAGGTGCGACCTGCTATGGCAAGTAACCGGGACAAGTCCATTTCAGAACAGATCTTTCACATTAAAAATCAATTGGTTGAAAAAGGATATAAGTTAACACAACAACGGGAAGTTACTGTACGTGTATTACTTGAACATGAAAAGGATCATTTTAGCGCAGAGGAAGTATTTCTCTTGGTTAAGGAGCAGTTCCCTGAGATTGGATTGGCTACCGTATACCGCACTCTCGAACTGCTGAGTGACCTTCAGGTCGTTGAAAAAATTAACTTTGGTGACGGCGCTGCGCGCTTTGATCTACGAAGTACAGATGGTTCCCATCACCACCATCATTTGATCTGTACAGAATGTGGTAAAGTGGAAGAGATTATGGAAGATGGGCTGCTTCGTTTGGAACAACAAATCGAGCGTCAGTATGGCTTTGCTGTTACGGATCATCGTCTGGATTTCCAGGGTGTATGCAAAGAGTGCAGACAAAAACATGTATTAAAGGAACAGGCAGCAGGATAATTCATTTCGGGAAGGTGCTCCCGAATCCAAAATCTGATATAATGAGTTTCAGAAGCAAGGGGCTTCCGTCGGCGGAATGCCCCTTTTTGCCGTCATGCGGACGGTGAAGGAGGAGAGATGGACGGATGAAGACACTGGTTATAGCGGAAAAACCCGACATGGGTCGAACCATTGCCGCCGTCATAGAACCAAAGGCCAAGAACAATCGCACGTATCTGGAGGGTGAGCATTACATCATCACTTGGGCGATAGGGCATTTGCTTGGACTGGCTGAACCGGATGCCTATGATACGAAGTACAAGCGCTGGAATATAGCGGACCTGCCGATCATACCCGATCAGTTCAAGATTGTACCCAATCCGAGGACAAAAGATCAGCTTAAAATGATTGGAGAACTGGCGAAACGGGCTTCAGCGATCGTTAATGCTTGTGATGCAGGGAGAGAAGGGCAGTACATCTTCGCCCTCATACAACAGCAATTGAAGCTGCGTCAGCCTGTAAAGCGATTATGGATATCGGATTTGACGGCAGAGAGCATTAGACGTGGTTTTGATGGTCTGAAGGATGCCTCTGAATTTGAAAATCTGACCCATGCTGCTCGCGCCAGAAGTGAAGCCGATTGGCTGATCGGCATGAATGCCTCACGGGCGTTTACAACCCGCCATAATGCATTGTTGTCTGTAGGCCGTGTGCAGACGCCGGTACTCGCGCTAATCTACGATCGGGAAATAGAGATTGAAGCGTTCCAGTCACAGACCTTTTATGAAGTAGCCGCCTGGTTTCGGCAGGAAGGTGTCGAGTACCGGGGACTGCGTCAGGGAGATAAGTTGACCGATGCGGAGGCAGCAGAGGCCATTGCAGCCAGTGTGAAGGGCAAGACAGGGCAGATTACCAAATACGAAGCGAAGCAGACGAAAGAGTATCCGTATCGTTTGTATGACCTGACCCTTTTACAGCGTGAAGCCAATGCCAAGTTCGGATATGGTGCCAAAAAAACACTGGATATCGCACAGGCCTTGTATGAAAAACACAAGGTAATTTCGTATCCGCGGACAAACTCCAACTATGTTACTGAACAGAATATTGAAGGTATGCACAAAACGCTAAACCTGCTTAAAAATGGTACCTATAGTGAGCTTGCGCAAGGGGCCAAGCCGGAGCTTGTTCATAAGAATAATAAAGGGGTATGTAATCCGAGCAGGGTTGAGGATCACCATGCGATCCTACCTACTTTGAAGCGACCAGGTACCTTATCCAAGGATGAGCAGAACATCTATGATTTGATTGTCAGACGTTTCTTGTCTCACTTTTATCCTCCGGCGGAGTATAAGCAACATACCGTGCTTACCGAAGTGGAGAAACATCAGTTTAAGACATCTGTCAAAGAGCTGCTGTCCCTCGGATGGAAAGTGGTTCTCGGTTCTGGAGATCAGGAACAGGGCGGTGCAGGCAAGAAGAAGAGCAAGAAAAACGGCAATGAGGAAGAGGAAGCTGAAGAGTGGACGGACAAGGCTTTTAGTGTACAACCTGAATTGCCTGTTCAATGTACGAAAAGTGAGTTCAAAGAGAAGGCGACTCAGCCTCCCAAAAGTTATACCGAGGGAACATTGCTCAAAGCGATGGAAAGTGCAGGCAAGCAGATCGAGAATGAAGAGCTGCGAGATGCGATGAAAGACAGTGGTTTGGGTACTCCGGCTACACGTGCTGCTACGATTGAGCGCCTCAAAAACGTAGGTTACATTACGCTACAGGGAAAAAAAATGCAGTTAACGCTCAAAGGCAGAACGGCTATTGAGTTGATTCGCCGCGCGGGTGTAGATCTGTTAACCTCACCTGAGATGACCGGGCAATGGGAAAGAAGGTTATATCAGATTTCCAAAGGTGAGGCGGGGCAGGACAAGTTCATGGAGAACGTTAAGAAATTCACGTTGTCCATCATTGAGAAAGTACGTGTGCAAGCTCCGGCGCCGGCAGATGCTTTTGGAGAAGACTCACGGGCAGGCAGGGGGAAAGGCAAGGGAGCCAGAACCCAAGCAGGGAATACAAGGACATCTGCCAAGGCATCCAGTGGCAGTTCGGCTGTAAAAACGTCCCGTCAGACTTCGGCATCTTCATCAAGAACTGGCAGTGGGAAAAGCACGACCACCAAGACGCCATCTTCAACTGCGAGCCCATCCGGAGTGAGAGAGTTACTGGCACCCTGTCCTTCCCCCGGCTGTACAGGCCAGATCATAGAGGGCAAGAAGGGTTATGGATGCTCACGTTTCAAGGAAGGCTGTTCGTTTGTGGTCTGGAAAGAGTATGCGGGCAAGAAAATCACCAGTACGATGTTAAAATCGCTGATTGAGAAGGGGAGTACCCAGGTACTATCGTTCAAACGAAAAGACGGAAGTACGGTGAAGGCACGTATTATTTTGCAAGACGTGGTAACAGGCAAGTTATCTGGTGAGAAACAGGATGCTTGATCTTATTCATCATAAAGTAAAAGGACCCTTATCCAAGGGTCCTTTTCTGTTGCTGCTGTTGTATATTTTCGTGTATTACTTTTGGTACCTCTTCCAGTGCAGTGATGGTATACATCGACGTTTCCGGATTAGGCTGAAGTTCTACGATGTTGTATTGCCATTCATTCGGTTGTTTGATGTAGATGCTGTGAATTCCGGCTTTTACCGCGGGCATAATATCTGTCCGCAGTGAGTTGCCAATCATCCATGTTGCACGACGATCAAACGGACCATTAGACAGAATGCCTTCCAGTGCCTCGACGTTTTTGTGTTGTCGGATATAGATCCGATCATCAAAATAAGCCGAGAGTTTCATCTGATCAATCTTACGTTGCTGGATCACGGTTTCGCCGCCGGTATATAAGTAGAGGGAATGTCCAGCACCTTTGAGGTTCTCAAGCGTTTCAACCATATGAGGATAGGGTTCAACCTCCTGATCGTACACACTCATACCCAACTTGCTCAGATAAGACTCTTCTCTGGGAGAGGTTAACCTGGCGAACTTGCCGGAAAAATAACGATAGGTATCAATCAGAGATTGCGGGAAATGATGACTTGCAAAACCAAGCTTGTTCACTCCGGTTACATCGATCTCCAGCTGTTTTTCGCGAATCTCTTGCGTTGTCAAAGAATGTCCATCAAACCACTCTTGCATATTCTCAAAGAATTCACCCAAAATCAGGTTGAAGTACTTGTTGCAATATACGAGTGTATCATCAAGGTCAAATAAAATATGTTGTTTCATTATTTTCATGATCTAACTCACTCCTTGTAGCCAGTAACTCCACAATGGTTCAACTAAATTAAATGCGAATGTAGGATTCCAGGAACATATTCAATTCAGATACGCCATCCGGCCGAATACTGTATTTCTCTTTACGGTTACTTCCAAGCAGATGGGTCCGTAGCAGACCTGCGATGCGTAGCGCCATTACCTGATCTTTGACGGTGTCTTCGTCTTTACCCAATTCTTCACACATCTCAGCAAGGGATTTGGGTTCATCCGAAACGTAACGAAGCAGGCGAAGTCTTTCGGGATCAGCCAGTGCATGGGTGAAACGTAAAAGACATGTTGGTGGCTGGTCTTCGTTCTCTTCTGGTGCATCTACTGGATACTGCATGATCATCATACCCTCATAGAAGCAGTACATATTAATAGGGCGATTGTGTACCGTTGGAAACAGGATGACTTCGTTCAGTCCAGGCATCGGTTCAACAAGAACGCCCGCTGTAGCATATTCAATAAGCAGTTCTGGGCCCATTTTATCAAGCAAAATGCGTTTTTCTTCTGCATCTTCTTCCAGCCACACACGCTGATCTTCGCTCATATTCTGACAGTAGTGTTCATCCCATAGTCGCAATAATGGGACATAACTGTTCCGAATGCGCGTAGATTCTTCTATTGAAAGAGCGGGCAGAAGAGGAGACACACGCGCAAACAGGTCTTCCGCTGTCATTCCGGCAAGCATGTCCAGGAAATCACGATTCTCCGATGTATCATTTTGATATGCTGCCCATGCAAACAAAACATCAAAATCATCAAAAGGCCAAGTGGCAGCAGGTGCGAGCGCAGCTCGTACATTGGAACTTAGTTTGCCTTCCACTTCAACGATCCATTCAGGACCAATATCCAGATGCTGAATCCATTTTTTCGTGACATAAACCAGAAAGCTGTTAAGCATTTCATATATCGGTGAAACATCAATTTTCACATGATAAGCCATAATGTTGCAGAATCCTCCCGTCACATCTAAATGTACGCAGCGACTTAAGTACGATTAGTGCGTGTTCAAAAAGTCTGGTTTTCATCTTCGAAGCTGATGATGCCACCAGGCATGATTCGTAATCAAAAGTGAACTTTTTGAACAACCTCTATTATGGCTTGTTTTGCAGGGCGTTGTCCACTATAATGTTCAAGTCCGGGGCAAAGCCCCGATCTTTAAATAGCAGTTTAAAACCATATGTATAACATACAAAAGTCGTCAGCGATGGCGATTTTTCTTTGTGTGCTCGCAGGAGGAATGAATTCGTGTCATTGATTACTCGCCTCAAACTATCACACTCGACAGCCAACTATCTCATTTTGATTGCGGTTATTGTGGTGGCGGGAATAAGTCAGGGGCTTTTGCTGCCTGTGCTTTCGATTTTTTTGGAGCAAAAAGGGGTTTCACCAGGTTTAAACGGATTAAACGCCGCCGCGTTGTACATTGGCTCTTTTGGCATGACTCTCGTTGCGGAGCGACTACTGGGTGCATTCGGGTTCAAAAAGCTGATTGTAGGTGGCCTGATATTAGTCATGGTCCCTTTAATACTATTTCCGTATTTACCAGATATTAAAATATGGTTCATTTTGCGTCTGATCGTTGGAATAGGAGACAGTGCACTTCATTATGCGGCCCAGCTCTGGGTACTGCTTGTAACCCCACCTGAAAAACGTGGACGCTACATATCACTATATGGCATGTCCTACGGGCTGGGATTCAGTATTGGACCGCTGGGAATCAAGCTGCTTGGTTTCGGTGATGCTGTCCCTTTCTGGGTCTTGTTCATCTGTATTGCAGCAGTGCTTATGCTGGTATTAATGAAGCTTCCGGATACAAAACCGGAAAAAGCAGAGCATGGCCAACTGCCGGAACGTCGCTTCCGTCGTAGTCTGGCATGGGCCTGGTATGCACTTTTACCAGCACTCTTATACGGATATATGGAAGCAGGTATGAATAGTAACTTCCCTGTGTATGGGCTGCGGATTGGATTCGATACCAATCAGATTTCGTCGTTGCTTCCTTTTATCGGGATTGGAGGTTTGTTCCTTCAATTGCCTCTCGGAATGTTGAGTGACCGATATGGGCGTAAGAAGATATTGATGTTTGCGGGTATCAGCGGGGGAATCATCTTCATGCTGGTTCCAGTCGCAGGTACACATTTCTGGTGGACGCTTGTATTGTTAACCATCGCAGGTGGCCTGGTTGGCTCCTTTTTCTCACTGGGCCTGGCCTATGCCGCAGACATTTTGCCTAAAGTGTTGCTACCTGCAGCCAACGTTGTGGCATCCTTCCATTTCACGATTGGAAGTATTATTGGACCGAATCTGGGTGGTCAGATGATCAACTGGATTTCACCCGGAAGCATGTTCACCTTGCTCGGAATCCTGTACCTTATTTTCGGCGTGGCAGGTATATTATTTCGTCGTAAACCTGAGTTCGAATCTGTGTTAAAATAGAAGCTGGTGTTCGCATGGAAATTGATGTCCATTTCCGAGTACACTAGTGGTAGGGAAAAACATGGACAAGAGGAGACATCGCGATGATCAGAGTAGAGAACTTGAGTAAATCCGTTGGCGTGGACCGCGTTCCTGTTCTACGGGATATTCGATTTGATATGCAACAGGGTGAAATGATAGCTGTAGTTGGCTCAAGCGGTAGCGGTAAAAGCATGTTGCTTAAATGTTTGGCCATGATGGAAAAATGGGATTCCGGCCGGTTTACGGTGGATGGTGCCGAGATTTTGAAAGAAGGCTGGTCCGGAAAACGGAAAATTAAACGGGAATGGGCATACTTGGAACAGAATCCAGAATTATTTCCCAGACGTACGGCTCTTAAAAATGTATTAATCGGACGATCGGGTCAGACTCCCGTATGGAGAATGGTAACCGGTATGGTACGTTCCGATGATTATATGGGTGCGATGGATTATCTCGAAGGATTGGGATTACTTGATAAAGCACATCTAATAGCAGAGAAGCTCAGCGGTGGCGAGAAGCAGCGTGTTGCTATTGCAAGAGCACTTGCTCATGGTGCCAAAGTGGTTTTGGCTGATGAACCAGTGATTGGTCTTGACCCTCACACAGCAGATTCGGTGCTGGAAACGCTGCGCAAATTATGTGAAGAAGAACGCGCAACTGTCATTGCAGTATTGCCTATTGAACTTGCCGAGAAACATGCCACACGGATCTGGGGATTGGCAGAAGGCAAGATTGCTTTTGATATTCGTGGACGAAGACTTACACAGCAAGAAAAAAACCAGATTTAAACTATTGAAAAGAGTGATGAGATTGTTTAATTCACGGTGGGGACGCTTTGTAGCAGCAGGAACTATGGCGATTATGCTTGGTTCTGTTCTAAGCGGATGCACAGTCATAAGTGACCCCAAGGGTTTGATGAGAAAACCAATGATGTCCACCGATAAGGAGAAACTGTACAACGTGGTTCAGGTTAAACTGCCGCCAGAGAGCACGTTGATTCGTCCCAAGGATATGAATAATACCAGCATGATTCGGGTGGAAGACCTGAACGGGGATGGAACTCGGGAAGCGATTGTTTTTTATGAGACGCCAAATGAGAATGTGCGAATCCATGGCATGATTTTGGAAGAGCAGGGAGGCACATGGGTTAAAAAGCTTACATTTGATGTGCCGGGAAATGAGCTGCAATCCTTTAAAGTATTGGATATTACGAATGACGGAAATCCGGATATTATTCTTGGTGTAAGTCTGCAGGAGCAGAAAGCCCTGACTGCATATTCCTACAAGGGCGGGGCACTGGAGCAGGTATTGGGTGGAGTTCCGTATAATCAATATATCATTGATGATGCGCAGGGGAACACGCTGGATTTGAGCGGAGATGGTAAGAGTGATTTTGTTATCATTTCGCTGAACAACAGCGGCTTTGCAACGATTGCGTTATACCAGTACGAAGATGGCAGCTTCAAGGAAGTTGATCGGGTGCAGACCGATTATACCGTTAAAGAAGTTTATAATGCTCTGGGCGGAGAGATCGCCAAAGGACAGATGGGCATTGTACTGGATGCCGAGCTGGATGATCGGAGTTCCTTCTCGCAAATTATGTATGTTAAAGATAACAAGTTAGTCAATGCTTTCAAATCACCGGATCAAACGTATAGAGATGACAAAATTTTAAGCGGTGATGTTGATAATGATGGTATTATTGAGTTTGGACTTAAAGAGACTCCAAAAGGTTGGGAGCATTACGTATTTGACTCTCGGTTGTGGTTTTACACCTATTATCAGTGGGATGGCAAAGACAGTAAGAAATTTGTCTCATTCCAATTCCGGGATGATGCTGATTTATTTCACCTAAATCTCAAACCAGAGTGGTACGGTAAGATCACTATTGACACCAAATCGGAGAAGGAAAAATATATTCGATTTAAAATGATTGATACGGACGAAACCGTGGCAGAGATCAAATATTTCACCCTTTCCAAGTGGGAACAGGAGAAGGGTAAAAGCTGGAAGGAAATTACGCGTACCAAAGATCGGGTTATTGCTTCACGAGTAGCACAATCAGAGGCGGGTAAAGATGCACTGAGCAATACTTCCCAGCTGAATAGAAAGGGAGAACTTAATGAGTAAAGTACTTATTCTTGAGGATGAAGAATCCATCCGCAGTTTTATAGTGATTAATTTAAAGAGAAACGGATTCGAAGTGCTTGAAGCGGGTGACGGTCATGAAGCGCTTCGCATACTACAGACGGTACCGGATATTGATCTGGCTCTGCTGGATGTTATGGTACCAGGTATTGATGGATTCGAGGTGTGTCGACGGATCCGTGAAACCAATGAACGTCTGGGCATTATCTTTTTGACCGCGAAAGTTCAGGAACAGGATAAAGTGTACGCACTCTCCGTTGGTGCAGATGATCACGTTAGCAAGCCTTTCAGCCCAACAGAGTTGATTGCACGTATTCAGTCATTGTTACGCCGTGTGAACGTGCATCGGGAAACCGCGGCGAAGGTTACGTTCCAGTCTGGGCCATTTTCACTGGATCTGATCTCGAAGCAATTCAAGAAACAGAATGAAGCCATTGAGTTGACTCCAACGGAATTTTCCCTGATTCAGTTTTTCCTGGAAAAAGAAAATACACCGCTTAGCCGCGATGTGTTGTTAGATCACGTATGGGGAAAAGAGTACATGGGTGATCCCAAAATTGTGGATGTCAACATTCGTCGTTTGCGTCAAAAAATTGAGAACAATCCTTCCGAGCCCGAATACCTGCAGACAGTTTGGGGTCACGGGTACAAATGGAAGGGCCGGGAGCAATGATTAAAAAAGGCATTACTCGGCAGATCGTACTACATTATTTCTTTGTAGTTTTTCTCGCTCTGCTGTTGGTCGAATTCGTATTTATGTTGGCAGTACAAAGGTATTATTATGAAAGTATCTACAATACGATCAGTACCCACATTTCTAATTCAAAGGACTTTTTCGAGCCGATTGCCCGTGAAAATAATACGGAGGATGGCAATAATCTGTCCAGACTTCTTGTGAACTTGGCATTGTCCAATACTGAATTGGAAATTTTGGATCTGAACGGGCGCGTATTGGCGAGTTCGACTGCTTTTGAATCTGACCGTGCTGTGCTGCAAACCAGTGATATTATGCAGGCTCTGAATGGGGATATGGGACGCTGGATTGGAAGACAACCAGGTACTGGAGAATCCGTCATGGCCGTTTCACACAAGTTTGATCTGGGCGGCGAAAATACTTATGTTATTCGATATCTGACTTCACTCGAAGATGTGAATTCAAAGCTGTTGAATATGGGACTACTCGCCGCTGCGGTCGGTGTTGGCGTGCTTGCTATAGTGTTGATCATCAGTATTGGTATGGCAAATTCCATTGTACGTCCAATCAACAACATCACGGCAGTATCTGCCCAAATGGCCAGAGGACGGCTGGATGTCAGGGTTAAGGGGAATTATAAGCACGAACTGGGCGAATTGGCATCAACACTTAACTTCATGGCACATGAGATTGTGCGCAGTAATCAGATCAAAGATGATTTTATCTCTTCGATCTCACATGAATTAAGAACACCTCTTACCAGTATTAAGGGCTGGAGCGAGACACTGGATTCGGGCGGTTATGATCCGGAAGAAACCCGTATCGGTATGGGTATCATTTCCAAGGAAACCGAACGACTGATTGGACTTGTTGAAGAGATGCTGGATTTCTCCAAATTGCAGCAGAATCAGATGAAGCTGGTCAAAGGAACGGTCAACATTCGTGAAATTGTACAGGAAACGATGTTGAATGTCTGGGCCAAAGCGGAACAAAAACAGGTCCATCTCAAGTTGGAAACGGACGAGACTCGTGCTTATAATGTCAATGGAGACGGCAATAGACTAAAACAAGTCTTCTTAAACGTTGTGGATAATGCGATCAAATTTTCACATGAGAATTCCTGGATCTTTTTGTCCGTCAAAGAGGAGAATGGTCAGATCATTGTAGCTGTTCAGGACACCGGTATCGGAATTAGTGAAGAACACCTAATCAAAGTACGGGACCGCTTCTTCCAAGTAAATCATCAAAATGGGGGAACGGGATTGGGTCTTGCGATTACACAAGAACTGGTAGAACTGCATGAGGGAACGATCACGATGCAGAGTGAACTTGGATCTGGTACAACCGTTACGGTTACATTACCGGCTGTGTCTGAGGAAATGGTTCCAGAAGAATCTGTAACACAATCTGGGGATGCTGAAGTCACAGATGAGCGAACAGCAAGCGAGGCAAAATCGGATCTAGAAAAGTCTTAAGGTTTTAAAAGATAAGAGATTTTTCTACCTGATGCTCGAGCATGTACGCTTTATAACATCCATATCAACACCAAAAAAGGCGAGCCATCTGAGGCTCGCCTTTTTCATATTATGTTTACTTCATTATGAAGAAAGTTCACCAGCGCGCAAGCGCCCACTTTTCTCATATACTTCTTTCAACATACGAACAGGTTGCGTACGGACAGCCGGTTTGGCAGAGACGATCTCGTTAGGTCCAACGACCACAATTTCATCCGCCGTACCTTTAACGATTGCACCGTCCTTGATTATTGCACCTTCACCGATGATGGCGCGTTCGATGTGAACCCCACGGCCTATGCGTGCGTTAGGCATAACGACACTGTCTTTAACTTCAGAGCCTTTACCCACTTCTGCGCCGCAGAAGATAACGGAACGTTCTGAACGACCTTCGATTGCACAAGAGTCGTGAATCATGGAAGTAACATGTTCGATCTTTGTATTTCTTGCTTTGTAAGCACTTGGCTTGGAGCGCCAGCCGCGAGTAAACATCGGCCAGTTTTCTTTTTGCAGACTCCAGTCTTCCTCGTTATAGAGCAGATCCATATGTGCATCCCACAGACTTTTAACTGTACCTACATCTTTCCAATACCCATTAAAGTTATAGACAAAGAGGGGATTGTTTTCGTTCAACATCTGTGGAATAACATCTTTACCGAAGTCATGGCTGGACTCAGGATTAGCAGCATCTTCCAAGAGATGGCGCTTCAGATACTCCCATTTGAACATGTAAATGCCCATTGAAGCCAGATTACTTTTTGGTTCAGCCGGTTTCTCGGCAAACTCCGTTACACGCAGATCAGCATCGGCAGCCATAATCCCAAAGCGATGTGCTTCGTCCCATGGAACTTCCATAACTGAAATCGTTGCTGCTGCGTTATTAGCCTGATGAGCCTCCAACATATCACGATAATTCATATGATAAATATGGTCACCCGACAAAATTAGAACATTTTCGGGGTTTTGTTGATCAATATAGTCGATATTTTTATAAATAGCATCCGCCGTTCCCAAGTATTCGTCATTTCCTGTATGATAAGATGGAAGTAAGGAAATTCCTGCCTCACTTGAGTTGCCATGTCCCCATGGTTCTCCTCCACCGATATGATCGTGTAACGATTCCGCTTGGTACTGCGTCAATACTCCTACAGTATCGATCCCTGAGTTTACGCAGTTACTGAGAGGAAAATCGATGATCCGGTAGTGCCCGCCAAACGGTACAGCGGGTTTTGCGATACTCGAGGTTAAAGGGGCTAATCGCTTCCCTTCTCCTCCCGCCAACAGCATAGCGATGCAATCTTTATTAAACATAATCGTTTCCCTCCCAAAATATTGTGCATTGTAGTACATCATTAACGCAAAGTAGAGCAAATGAAACTATTGTTACTGTAAAAATTCAGAAAAAAGACAACATTTTCTAAACCACCGCATTTTTCTTTTCAACTTGGCTAGAATGGGGTAATGGTAACTGTTATATCTATTTTCTTGAGAAGAAGGTGATCTCTTGGCCATTCAACCGTTAGCACACCCGGACTTATTGCCGGAGCATATTTATTTATTTCATGAAGGTAACCTTCATCACAGTTATCGAATGTTGGGCGCGCAACCTGAGACTTGCGATGGCCGTCAGGGGTATCGCTTTACCGTATGGGCACCAAATGCCGCAGAAGTAGGACTGGCTCTGGACCGCAATGAATGGAAAGGCGAAAAGGAACCTTTATATAAGATACCCGAATCAGGATTTTGGAGTCGTTTTTTTCCGGAAATCAGTGAAGGAACTTTATACAAGTTCCGTATACTAACGGAAGATGGCACAGAATTGCTCAAAGCGGACCCATATGCGTTTCAAGCGGAGGTTCGACCTCAGACAGCTTCTGTCACCAGTTCAATCGAAGGGTATAAATGGAATGATGGAGCCTGGAGACGCAAACAACGTGCCATGTATAACAAACCTCTACATATTTACGAAATGCACATGGGAACCTGGAAGCGCAAAGAAGACGGAAGCCTATATAGTTATCGCGAGATAGCTGATTTGCTCGTTCCTTACTTATTAGAAATGAAATATACACATGTTGAGATGATGCCCCTCAGTGAGCATCCCTATGACCTTTCGTGGGGATACCAAAACACAGGCTTTTACGCGCCAACCAGTCGTTATGGGCATCCAAAAGATCTGATGTACCTGGTGGATACACTACATCAGGCTGGAATTGGCGTATTGCTGGATTGGGTTCCTGCACATTTTGCCAAAGACGCTCATGGGTTGCGTATGTTTGATGGTACGCCTTTGTATGAGTATGCAGATCCGATGTTAGCAGAGAAGCCGGGCTGGGGTACACTTAGCTTTGACTACTCGAAACCTGAGATTCGTTCATTTCTGATCTCCAATGCGTTATATTGGATGGAGATGTATCATTTTGACGGACTCCGTGTTGATGCGGTTACGAGTATGCTTCGGCTTGACTTTGAGAAGCAGCCAGGACAATATCGTACCAATGATGAAGGTGGTCTTGAGAACAAGGAAGCCGTAGCCTTTTTGCAGCAGCTGAATGAGACGGTGTTCAAGTATTTCCCTTATGCATTGATGATGGCTGAAGAATCCAGTGCATGGCCAATGGTGACTTTACCTGTAGATGAAGGTGGTCTGGGTTTCAATTACAAATGGAACATGGGCTGGATGAACGATACGCTTGATTACATGGAATCTGATTTTCATGAGCGTCCTTCCAAACATCATTTGCTGACTTTCCCGGTCGTATAC
Source organism: Paenibacillus sp. FSL M8-0212 (assembly GCF_038004645.1). NCBI lineage: Bacteria > Bacillati > Bacillota > Bacilli > Caryophanales > Paenibacillaceae > Paenibacillus > Paenibacillus sp. FSL M8-0212. The sequence continues at coordinate 5,441,344 of NZ_JBBORP010000001.1, forward strand.
TCCTTTGCTGAAAATTATGTGCTACCTCTGTCACATGACGAGGTTGTTCATGGCAAAAAGTCGCTCCTCGACAAGATGCCAGGAACCTATGAGCAGAAATTTGCCGGCATGCGTGCTTTTCTGGGCTATTTTATGACTTTCCCAGGGAAAAAGCTGTTGTTTATGGGTGGAGACTTTGGCCAGTTCATCGAATGGAAAGATGAGGATCAACTGGATTGGTTCTTGCTGGATTATGACAGTCACCGCAATTTGCATAAGTTTGAGCGTGAGCTGTCTAACCTTTACTTGAGTGAAAAAGCTTTGTGGGAGCTTGATCATTCCTTGGACGGTTATGAATGGATCACTCCGGATGATCAGGACCAGAGTGTCATTTCATACGTACGCAAAGGAAAAAAACCTGCGGATACACTCCTTGTGCTCATTAACTTTCAGCCGGTCAAGCGGGAGCGTTACCGGATTGGTGTCATGCGTCCCGGTATGTATACCGAAGTACTGAACAGTGACCATTCCGTTTACGGCGGTTCAGGCATTACTAATGATATGCAACTGCCTACCGAAAAGATTCCTTTTCATGGGCATCCGCATAGTCTCGAATTGGTATTGCCTCCGCTGAGCATCGTGATTCTAAAAAAGAACACGCGTCGGAAAACGGATGAATCACCTGCGAGTATCACTTCCGTCAGTTCAAAAACGAAGAATAAAAATGAAAGCAACACGCTCAAACCGAAGAGGAGGACAAAGGCATGAATATTCTATTTGCTGCTGCTGAAGTACATCCATTTATCAAAACAGGAGGCCTTGCTGACGTAATCGGTGCTCTCCCGTTTGCATTGAAGAAGAGCGGGGCAGATGTGCGGGTGATTATGCCTAAGTACAAGGGGATTCCCGATGAGTATAAAGACGCGTTACAGCCTGTAATTACAACGGATGTGCCTCTTGGCTGGCGCAGACCCTATTGTGGGATTGAAATGCTGGTTCATGATGGAATTCCAGTGTATTTTGTGGATAATGAGTATTATTTTGGGCGTGATGGAGTGTACGGGTATATGGATGATGGCGAGCGTTTCGCCTTCTTCAACCGTGCGGTTCTCGAAGTGTTGCCACAGATTGAGTTCAAACCTGACGTGCTGCACAGTCATGACTGGCATGCAGGAATGATTCCTTTGGTGCTTGAAGCCCATTACAGACACGATTCATTCTACAGTGATATTCGTACGGTATTCACCATACATAACTTGTTGTACCAAGGGGTATTCCCGCATGAGTTATTCAGTGAAATCCTTGAGCTGGACGATCGATATTTCACCGTGGATGGAGCCGAATATTATGGTAATGTAAATTTCTTGAAAGCAGGAATTGTGTATGCTGACCATGTGACAACCGTAAGCCCAACATACGCACAGGAAGTGCAAACGTCTTATTATGGATATGGCCTGGACGGACTGCTCAGTTCACTTGGAGATCGTTTCAGCGGGATTGTGAACGGAATTGATACCAAGAGTTACAACCCGGCAACGGACACCAAAATTCCAGTGAAATACAGAACAAGTCTGTCCAAGAAAACGGAGAACAAAATTGAGCTGCAAAAGGAACTTGGACTTCCTGTTCGTCCTGATGTACCACTCATGGTGATGGTGACAAGACTCGTCGACTCTAAGGGGCTTGATCTGGTCTGCCGTATCCTTGATGAATTGCTGTACTATGATGACATTCAATTCGCGGTACTGGGAACAGGAGAGCCTATGTATGAACACTGGTTCCGTGAAGCCGCTAATCGTTATCCGCTCAAAATGTCTGCCCAGATCACCTTTAACGATGGATTATCCCGCCGTTTCTATGCAGGCAGTGATATCTTCCTGATGCCATCGAGGTTCGAACCTTGTGGTATTAGTCAGCTACTGGCTCTGCGATACGGTAGTGTGCCTCTCGTAAGGGAAACAGGCGGTCTGAACGATACTGTGCAGGCATTCAATGAGTTTACTGGAGAAGGGAATGGTTTCTCATTCACAAGCTTTAATGCACATGACATGATGAATACCATTCGGCGTGCTGAGGAGATCTACAAACAGCCAGAACACTGGAAGAAAATTGTGAAAAATGCAATGGGCGGAGAATACAGCTGGAATGTCTCAGCTGAAGAATATATGGACATTTATCGTCGGATCACACTTGAGCCTGTAAACTGATGGACTCCTAAATAAGTCGCAGCATATTATGCTGTGGCTTTTTTTAATCAAATAAACAAAACACTTCCAAAGTTCAGAATGAAGTATCATCTGAGACGGTGGAAGTGTTTTTCTTTTATATGACTGCTGAATTTAAACCTCAGTTGTGTTGGATATTTGCCGGATCAAGTTGTCTGTACAAAATGCGGTACCCATAGGGGTCAAGCTTAATATTCATCATTCCATCGGTTGGAAACACAGGATCTTCAGTTAATGCATCTTTCCAGTCTTTTGTTTCCATGGGATGAGAAAGCGTTCGATCTTGAGGTGTATTGTTCATCCATACGGTAAAGTGGAGGTTGTCATCTACACGTTCGTACACGATACAAGGATCATTATGATCAGCCTTGAGGAAACGGAAGCGTCCTTTGCGCAGCGCTTCATTGCTTTTGCGTAAATCGATCATCAGACGATAAAAATCATAAAGTTCTCTGTCTTGCTTGGCCGGGTCCCATTCCATACATTTTCGACAATCCGGGTCAGCATCACCACTAATTCCAACTTCGTCGCCGTAGAAGATACAAGGTGTTCCGATATAGGTGAAAAGAAATACAACCGACAACTTTAATCGGCGTTTGTCTTCCCCTAACCGGGTGAGCAGGCGAGGGGTATCATGGCTGCACAGCATATTAAAGATGACCTCATTCGTTTGTTGTGGGTATCGCATAATCAATGAACCCATCTCGTTGGCAAAATGATAACCATCCATTGATCCACAAAAGAACTGAAGCACTTTGTCAGCAAATGGATAATTCATGACCGAATCGAATTGATCTCCCATAAGCCAGGTCAAGGAGTCGCTCCATACTTCACCAACAATATAGGCTTCAGGATTCGCCGCTTTCACAACCTTGCGAAAATCACGCCAGAAATGGTTGTCCACTTCATTTGCTACATCCAGCCGCCAGCCGTCCAGCTTGATTTCCTTGATCCAGTACTCAGCCACATCAAGTAGATATGCCTTAACCTCAGGGTTGGCTGTATTGAACTTGGGCATGTTGCCATAGAACCCAAATGTATCGTAGGTAGGTATACCATCCTTGATTTGAACCGGATATTCATTGATGTGGAACCAATCGGCATACTTAGAGTTTTTTCCATTCTGGATAACGTCTTGAAAAGGAGGGAAGTCTTCGCTGCAATGGTTAAACACCGCGTCAAGCATGACACGTATACCCAGGCGATGACATTCTTCTGTCAATTGTTTGAGCAGGGCATTATCACCGAAATGGGGGTCGACGTTTTTATAGTCAATCGTGTCGTATTTGTGGTAGGAATTGGCCTGGAATAACGGGGTAAAGTAAATGGCGTTCACGCCAAGTTCAGTTAGGTCATACAGATGATCCAGCACACCTTGCAGATCTCCACCAAAATAATTGTCCAACTCAGGTTTGCCACCCCAATCATGGGTTTCTTTTGGATTGAGCTTGGGATCTCCATTAGCAAACCGTTCCGTCATGATCTGATAAAAGACGGCTTCTTTGGCCCACTCGGGCACCTTAAACACATCGATCTCGTGTATATATGAGAACTCATAATATCCTCCAGTTGGATAGGGGGTCTCATAATGAATTCCATTATCCGCTAGGAAAACATCTTCTGAACCGGCAGTTATCCGAAATATATAGGTGAGACGTTTGAATTGTGGCTTGACGGCAGCCTCCCAATAATCAAACATGTTATCTGAAGCAGCCTTCTCCAATTGAATTTCCTTGTACGTTCCATTCCAATCGTACTTATCTCCGGTCAGTGCAGTCACGTATTGCACATCATTACGTTTGGTTCGTACGCGCAGATGTATGGTAGAAGAATTATAGGCATAAGCCCACTTGTCACGAGGAACATGATACATGGCTTCGAGCAGCATGACAGCACCTCCTGAATATAGGATAAGTTATAAAGGTTGTTCAAAAGCCCACTTTTGATTACAAGTGATGCCTATCGGCATCATTGGCATCGAAGATGGAATTCAGCCGAAATGTCCGTTGCTCACGTAGTTTTGCCTACGCTCCGCTACTCCATTTCTAGCTTCATCGCATCTTCTCGGTACTGAAAACCGGTCTTTAGAACACGTACTTATAGTTATATTTAACCAAGTTAGCCAGCAAACGAATCACATTTACTGTAATAAAATGTATTATTTTCATCGTTTTCAAATGTTTCTTTCACAGCATTTCCAGCTTTGTGCTGATTATACTTACTGCTAATTTAGAAAAAGGGTGCCCTGAACAACTTGAAATTCAAGATTGTTCAGGGCACCCCTATATAACATGTTGAAAGTGAATTTTAGCGAATAGCTTGCTCGAACTCCGTGCGGATGGTTTGAAGCAGCTCTGGCTGGCTCAGTACGTCATAGGCTGTTGTAGCAAGTGCCTTTGCTCCCAGAATCATGCCATCCAGCGCGCGCTCCTGTAATGCAAGGTCACGGAAGGCTATGGAGTGCAGGGTATGCACCTCGTCTACAACACGAATGTAGGGATGGATTGCAGGGCATTTCAGGGAAACGTTACCGATGTCCATGGAGCCATGATCATTACCACTTACAATCTCTTCTTGCGGGATGCCGAGTTCCATCAGATTCTGACTAAACGCAGCTGAGAATGCTTCATTGGTAACCATCTCATCATAGGACGTTTCATAGTTGGATGTCACGAGCTTGCAACCTGTCTGCAAAGCAGAGCCTTCAGCGATCTGAATCACACGTTCTGTGAGGATATTCAATTCTTTGCGAGTTGCTGCACGTACATAAAATTGCGCAGAAGCATAGTCAGGAATGATATTTGCTGCCTGACCTCCGTTGTTGATCACACCATGAATCCGAACGGTGCTTTTCACTTGTTGCCGGAATGCGTTGATTCCGTTAAACGTTTGAATGACGGCATCAAGAGCATTAATACCTTCGTGCGGACTTGCAGCAGCATGTGAAGATCGGCCATGGAATTCAAATTGCACAGCATCAATAGCCAGTGAGCTGCCGGACTTTTCGTAGGCATAATACGGATGCGCCATGAGAGCGACATCACAGTCATCGAACAAACCTGCTTCCGCCATCGGTACTTTGGCACCACGTGTCTCTTCAGCAGGGGTACCAAACACTTTAATGGTTCCACCTACTTCATCCAGAATGGATTTCAGCCCAACAGCAGCTCCAAGACTCATCATACAGATCAGATGGTGACCACAAGCGTGACCGATCTCCGGCAAGGCGTCATATTCACACAATAAAGCAATGGTAGGGCCGGGTTTGGCGGCTGAATAGGTTCCGATAAAGGCTGTCTCCAGTCCAAGGATTGGAGCCTCTACAGTGAAACCGTGGTAGACCAGTTCTTCTTTTAGACGAGCAGAAGCAAGGAACTCTTCATTTCCCAGTTCGGGATTGGCACCGATATATGATGAAATGGCTTTAAAACGGGAAGCATATTGATCAATAACCGTCAGTATCTGTGATTTGTTAGATGTCATTAGTAAACTCCTTATGCAAAAATGAAAATAATTCATTGATTATATCATGTTTGCTTTATTTTTTCAGAAACAAGTCAAGATTTGTAATGTCAAAATGCATTGCATAATCATGCATTGTACTTTATAATGACTCAGTCATCAACATGAGAGAAGCATACAAAGTATTGTAAGGGGAGAGAAAAGGTTGAAATTAATAAGTCGTTACACCATGATGCTGTTGACCTTTGTTATTCTGCTGACGACTGCCGTTCCTGTGGCACTTGCAAGTGGAACTACAGATAATTCAAGCAGTAAAAAACTGGTGCTCGGTACAAGTGCCGATTTTGCACCATACGAATTCCATAAAGTGATTAATGGCAAAGATGAAATTGTCGGCTTCGATATTGAGATCGCTAAAGAGATTGCCAAAGATCTTGGCGCTGAGCTTGTGATTGAGGATATGGGCTTTGACGGTCTTCTGCCTTCGTTGCAGAGCGGGCGTGTTGATCTGGTGATTTCAGGTATGACGCCGACGGATGAGCGGAAGAAAAGTATCGATTTTTCCGACACCTATTATAAATCAAAACAAGTGATTATGGTTCGCAATGTGGATAAAGACAAATATCCAACCATGGCAGAACTTGAAAATGCGAAGATTGGCGTTCAGAAAGGCTCCATTCAGGAAACGATCGGACAGAGTATTCCAGGAGCGAAGCTTACTGCGCTTGATAAAATCTCGGATATCGTGCTTCAACTGCAAACAAAACGCATTGACGCGGCAATCGTTGAAGATACCGTTGCTGCAGGTTATCTGGACGATATCATTGGACTTGCTGCTGCTGTTCCGGACGAAGAGCAAGCAGAAGCGGCAATCGGGATTCGTAAAGGTAATACCGAGCTGCTGGCTGCAGTAAATGGAACACTGGAACGATTGAAAAGTGAAGATAAAATCAATCAGATGGTGACGGACGCCAGCCTCTTGATGGCGGATAAAGCGAACAAATCACAAAATATTTTCCAAGTATTCTGGGAGTACAAAAGTTTCTATGCTACAGGTGTAGGATACACACTTCTGTTGTCTGCACTTGGGGTTATCTTCGGGGTAATTATTGGATTGATCATCTGTTTGTTCCGTTTGCATGACGCCGCAATCTTGCGCTGGATTGGTACAGCATACGTTGAAGTGATTCGTGGCACACCGATGCTGGTACAATTAATGATTATTTACTATGGTTTTTCTCTGAGCTTTGGCATTAACTTTACTGCACTTCAGGCAGGTATCATTACACTTTCAATCAATAGTGGTGCCTATCTGGCGGAGATTTTCCGTGCAGGTATCCAAGGTGTGGATCGTGGTCAGTTGGAGGCAGCTCGTTCCTTAGGTATGGGAAGAGGCGATGCGATGCGTTATATCATATTGCCACAGGCCTTCAAAGCTGTATTACCTGCGATCGGTAATGAATTCATTACCATCATCAAGGAATCCTCCATTATCTCGGTTATCGGTATGGTGGACATTATGTATCAGGCAAGTGTGGTCAAAAACATTACGTATCAAGGCTTGAGTCCATTTTTGATTGCAGCAGCCATCTACTTTGTATTAACGTTCATTTTGTCCAAGCTGCTGGGACGACTGGAAAGGAAGTTGAGTGCAAGTGATAGACGTTAGACAATTACACAAATCTTATGGAAATAACGATGTGCTTAAGGGCATTAACGTGACGATTGGTAAAGGTGAGGTAGTCGTCGTCATCGGTCCTTCCGGTTCAGGTAAAAGTACTTTCTTGCGTTGTCTGAATCTGCTGGAACAGCCTACCTCAGGAGAGATTGATTTTGAAGGTGTGTCAATTACGGACCCCAAGCACAACATTAATGCAACTCGTGAGAAAATGGGCATGGTGTTCCAGCATTTCAACCTGTTCCCACACAAAACGGTACAGCAAAACATCACGATTGCTCCGATTAAAGTGAAGAAACAATCGACTCAGGAAGCGGAGAAAATTGCCGCTGATCTGCTTAACACCGTGGGCTTGTACGATAAAAAAGATACATTCCCGAATCAGCTGTCCGGTGGACAGAAGCAGCGGATCGCCATTGCTAGAGCATTGGCCATGCAGCCGCATGTGATGCTGTTTGACGAGCCTACTTCCGCACTGGACCCCGAGATGGTTGGCGAAGTGCTGGATGTCATGAAACGTCTTGCAGAAGGCGGGATGACGATGGTCATCGTAACACATGAGATGGGTTTTGCACGTGAAGTGGGAGACCGGATCCTGTTCATGGATGGCGGGGTTATTGTGGAAGAGGGAACACCTGATGAGGTGTTTGGAGCACCCAAAAATTCACGTACACGTGATTTTCTTGCCAAAGTACTCTAAATGAAGTGTCAAATAGCGTTACTGACTTCGAGTCGGTAACGCTATTTTTTTGTGCGCATTAATCATTTATAGATTTGAAAAGTAACTTTTCTGTTACCAAATGTAAAGGAATCGGGTCGTCCAACATTTCTAAAGTATCCTGTATTCTTACATATGCTTACATGTTAAAACCATTTGGTAAGAATTACTACAAGTTCAGGTTACAAAATTGTGATATATTGAACTCTGCCGAAACTTCCGGACAGGAAGTGCGGGGGATGTAACGATGCAGATTGTGCAGGGGGAAGATCTACAGCACACTGCTTGGGGTGAATTAGGGGTACATAACGTTTCAAATGTAATGAAGAACCTATAGGGTGGGCTCCTCATCCGAATCCGACAACTAACTTCGCAGGCACAATGAGGGAGGAAGACCATGATTAACAAGAAACGTATAGCCAAAACAGCAGTAGCATTATTGACAACAGCAATGCTCATTCAAGCCGTTCCGGCTCACGCCGATTCAGTTCATGTGGCCAAAGAAGGGGATACCTTCTACACCTTATCAAAACAATATGGAGTAGCAATCAACACGTTGGTTAAAGCAAACAACGACATTTCGCCTTACAACATTTATGGTGGTTTGAAAATTACGATTCCCGGTAAGGCAAACAATGTAGCAGCAGCTGCGGCAACGGAGAGCAAGACCCAAGCGAAGACTGTTACTACAGCAAGCTTGGATGTTAACACAGATAACAAAGTTGTTCAGGCTTGGGGTAAAACATTCGATTACAGCAAAGCTGTGAACGTAAAAGCAACGGCATACTCTGCAGATCCGTCTGAAAATGGAGGATGGGGTGCTGTGGATTACTTCGGCAATGATCTTGAACTGGGTACGATCGCAGTTGATCCAAGTGTGATTCCACTCGGAACCAAAGTACTGGTAACCGGTCACAGCCATCCGGGATTGCCAAAACAGGCTTTTGTAGCTACAGCTCGTGATGTGGGCGGTGCAATCAAGGGTCACCGAATTGATATCTTTATCCCGGGTAGCAAACAGTCTGTAAGCACATTTGGTTTTCAGGATATCGAGCTGTACATTCTGAAGTAGAGAGATCATAACATTTAAAATGAATTCAAACAGGGTGTCTGCCAGTCGCTAATCTGCGATTGAACAGCACCCTTTTAATATTCGCATTTATTTGTTATCACGGTCATCCTAATCTTTGGCCTTTGGCAATCCCAACATCTCGTCCAAGGTGACCAGTTCATATCCCCGGTTACGCAGTTCTTCAATGATTTCAGGCAATGCCTCAATCGTACCGTTCAGGTTAGATCCCACACCGCCTCCTGCATGTTGCAGAACGATGGAGCCAGGTTTCACAGCAGATAGGATGTTATCCTTCACCTCTTCCTTGGAGAGGCCTTTCCAGTCCAGTGAGTCAACATTCCAGTTCACAATGCTATAGTGTTGTCTAGCAGCCCATTGCAGCTGTTCTTCATTAATGTCTCCATAAGGCGGCCGAATCATCTTGGGCGTATATCCCGCTAAATGTCGAATAATATCCCCGGTATGTAAAATTTGTTTGCGAAAGGCATTCATCGACAGCTTACTGAATTCAGGATGATTGTAGCTGTGATTACCAACCATATGCCCTTCCTTAACGATGCGTTTCACCAGATCCGGATGTTTCTCAGCACGACTACCCACGATGAAGAATGTAGCTCTGACATTGTATTTCTTCAATACATCCAGCACTTGTGGAGTAAACCGTGGATCAGGTACATCATCAAAAGTCAGTGCAACCTTCTTTGTTGAAGGACCATTGGTTTTGAACGTATCGGCATATTTTTGACGTAACTGTCCCAATGTCAGTTGTTCTTCTTCAGCAGAATCCGAACCTGATACTGATTCAATTGACGGGCTTGAAACATCCCGCGATGAAACTGGAGCATGATATCCCCCGAGAAAAATAACGATAACCATCAGCATAATGAGGCGTACGCGCATAATAACAGCCTCCTTTTCCAAAATGACGTTCTCCTTGGTATGCCCGGGGGTTCCATAAAATATGCGTAGTGTGAGAAGTTTCATTGCGGATTTAGCTTATGACAGCCATAATTCCTCCATATATAACATATAGAAAAGGATAGGTGGATAGGATATGAGTACATATGATTTGAAATCCATACGTTTACAGGTGATTGAAGCAGGAGAGGATAAGGTTTTTCTCGTTACCGGAGGAAAGGCGCATATTGGCGCCGTAGCCACGTTCTACGTGGATCATGAGCGCGTAAGCGGGACGACGGTACATATTCCTGGGCATAAGGAACAAGAGCTGTGTGAGCGACTTGCCCGAAAGGCTGCCCTGCAGCTGAAAGTAACCGTTACGGTGATCATGGGTATCCATTTTGATTCCATCACGCGGATGCAGATCGACGAAATCGTGCAGACTGCAGAGAGGCTGATGGAGGATCATCTGAACAAGGATAAACGATCTTCCTAACATAAAGAGCAATCGCATGTTTTGATTTTATTTGCTAAAATTGAAACGAGTTGTAGATTGTTACGTATGTATGTTTATATACGATGTAATATCGACTAGGAGGAATAACATAATGTCCATTTTCAAACGATTGCGTGATTTAACAATGTCTAACGTTAACGCCATTATTGACAAGGCGGAAGATCCAATCAAGATGACGGACCAATATATCCGTGACATGCAAGAGGACCTGGAAGATGCGGAGAAAGCAGTAGCTCAACAGATCGCCATTGAGAAGAAATTCAAGCAGTTATTCGAAGAGCAGGAAGCACTTGTAAAGAAACGTGAAGAGCAGGCGCATACGGCGGCACGTGCTCAGAATCTGGATTTGGCTCGACGTGCTCTGGAAGAGAAAAAGGCTGCTGAAGAGAAGATGGCTGAGTACAAAACCAGCTATGACCAAAACAAGGCTTCTGCAGATAACCTGCGTGGCAAGCTCGACGAGATGCGTAAGCAACTGACTCAAATGAAGAACAAACGCGAAACACTGGTAGCCCGCTACAATGCAGCAAAAGCCCAAACGGAAATCAACAAAGCGTTGAATGGGTTTGGCTCTGATACTGCAAGTGCTGGTATGAAGCGTATGGAAGAGAAAATGATGCAGATGGAAGCACAGGCAGAAGCAAGCAACGAAATGTCTTCCAAAGGCAAGTCTTTGGATGAAGAGTTCGAGAAGTTGGGTAAAGATCAGGCTGTTGAAGACGAACTCGCAGCATTGATGAAACAGTACGATAATAAGAACTAATACCTTGGTTGTCAGCAGGGTTAACCAGCGGAGGAGAAGAGTATTTCTCCTTCGCTTTTAAATGCGGTTCATGTTGATATGTGGGGGCTGTGTAAATGGATTTGAATATTTTGGCGATGCTGGTCTGGACCGGTTCTGGTTCGGTTTTGCTGTTTGTCTTGATGTATGTAGATTCACTGTTCACGAAATATAAGGATTTTGCTGAAGTTAAGGCTGGCAATATGGCAGTAACCACACGTATGGTGATGAAATTATTTGCACAAGGGTATGTACTCGCTACGTCCATTTCTACGGCTGGTCATCTTGGAGAAGCATTGTTGGTCTCCGTTGTATCCTTTATCATTTTGTTGATTCTGGAGAGTGTTGTACACTTTATGATTCGCAAATGGGCCAATCTGGATCTGGATACGGGAATTCAGCAAGGGAAGACAGGATACGGGTTGTTCTCTGGCGCTTTACATATCGTGGGCGCACTGATTATTGCAGCTTGTTTATAAGATAAGGAACAGGAGTAATTCTCATGAGTGTATGGAAACGAATTAAAGGAATACTAACGAAACCTGAACCACCGCAGGCAGAGAAAACGATGCTTCAGCTTGCACCTGGTGATATCTGTGAGGTTTCTCTGGTCACTTATGAAGTTGTTGGTCGGGTACAAAATCGTGCTCGAAATGCAGTTGTGCTCACGCTGCAGGATGGTACCGCATTTCGATATTTGCATATCGAAGAACGGGAACTCACACGTTACGCCCTATATACACCAATTGATGGCAGGCTTGATGCACCTGATGAGGTGCCCACATTGCTGGACCTGGATGGACGCGCATATCATCTGGAGGAAGAGTATGGAGGCATGGTATCAACGGCAGGTAGAACTCCATATGGCCAGGCTGGAGAACAATTGGTATGGCAGTATCAGTCGGATGATAATATGCTTCTTCGGGTGGAGTGGCAAGACAGAAGATTTACACTGTATGAGGGTGAGTCCATTCTTCCTGCGGATATCAAAGTGATTCGTTCGAGCTAGGAGAGGTTCCAATGAAAAAACGCTTGGCACATGGATTAAAATTAATGCTGGTCCTCAGCCTTGTGATGTCTCTATTGTCCGCGTGCGGAGCAGCACCTTCTGTTCAGGACACATATCCGCTTGAATCGGTTAACGGGAGTGGTAACTCAACGTCCTATGTGTACCGGGCTTCGGACCGTACCGTTCCGGAAGTGGCTCAGGATTTGTCTGACCAGCGGCAACCGGATCAGATCTCGGCAGAGAACACAGAGCGTATGTTCCTCGTGTATCAGGACGAGTATTATCACCTGCAACAAGACCCGAACAAGCCGGAGGATACATTGGTTGAGGTGGACTCCAAGGAATATGTTCGGCAGAACTACGATTCATCTTTTTTACAAGGTTACCTCACTGCTACATTAATTGGTAATCTGTTCGATTCTTTTGGCGGGCGAGGTTATGGCAACTATCGAGGATATACCAATAAAGATACGTATAAACCGAGTGCAGGATCTTATCGTACACCAACAAGTAATGACAAGAAGCTTGCTCCGCCTATTACTGTTGATCGGAAAGGTACGATTACAAGGCGCGGAAGCGATAAAGATTCAAGCGTGGGATCTGGCGGAGGATTATTCAACCGCAACAAGGATCAGAGCAAGGGAACCATTGATCGTAACAAAAGTAGTGGTGGCCTGGGCGGGTTGTTTGATTCACCTAAGAAATCCTACAAAAAACCAAAAACCAGAGTGGGCGGCGGCCGAATTAAGAGGCGAAGATAATAAACATCTAATCATAAGGATGGCTGCCAATCGCATAGTTCATTTAAGAACAGTGAAAAGGGAAGGCGGATTCACCTCGTCGGCACATGACCTTGGAACTGTTCTTTTTGGTTTACGATTTTCGAACATGATTGGATTTGCGTACACGGGGAATCGTTGAAGCAGGCTGTTTACGAATCCAGCGGATAAATGGAATCATTCGTTCATCCTGTCTCAAGGATTGCAGGTCCGTGAGTCCAAGCGTTACAATGTCGCGATTAGTATATAGCGAATGAATCTGTTTGTGACAGGGGATGCACAGGTTGGCCGTTGGCAGAAATGTTCCTCCCATTTCTTTGGGTGTCAGATGATGAACAGTCGTATTCACAGGTTCTCTTCCGCATAATTCACATCGTTTACTCATGATCATCGCCTCCCTTTGTCAATTATATTATGGGCAGACAAGATGCCTTTCATGTTGAACAAAGGTCAAGGAATGTTACACCTGTAAGGAATAAGATTTTGTCACAGGATTCAATAAGTGATGTACTTGTTATCTTACAGTATTCGGGCTACACTTTCTTAAAAGATGATATGTCTCTAGGAGGTAAGAATACTTTTGAAAATGAACTCACATTCACATGATATGACAACTGCCAAATTCAATCGTACAGCTGTACAGGTACCGGATGCACAGGCCAAAATAGCTGCAAGAGTTACTGTTGGCTCCATAGAGAAAGTTCATCTTGAATCTGCTCATGGCCGCACACTTGCAGAGACCATTCAGGCACCTCATCCGTATCCATTCTTCCGGAGATCGGGTATGGATGGATTCGCGATTATAAGTACAGATACCATAGATGCTTCGAGTGATCATCAAGTTTGGTTTCGAGTAATTGATGAAATTCCTTGCGGCTACACCTCGGACCACACCATTGTTTCAGGTACGACGGCTCGAATAATGACCGGTGCACAGGTTCCAGAAGGTGCAGATGCGGTAGTCATGATGGAGATGACCGAGAGCAAGGTAGAGAACGGAGAACAATGGATTGCATTGAAACGGCACATATTGTCGGGTGCTAACATCACCCCAATTGGACTGGAAGTCCAAGAGGGACAGCAACTGCTCGAAGCAGGAACGATCATCAGGGCAGGAGAGCAGTCCGTGTTAGCTACTTTTGGCATAGCAGAAGTTCCCGTATTTCAACGTCCAAAGGTGGCGATATTCGCAACCGGCACGGAATTGCTTGATGTAGATGAGCCATTGCAACCAGGTCGGATTCGAAACAGCAACAGTTACATGCTGCGCTCTCTGGTTGTTGAAGCAGGTGGAGAGCCTGTGATGTACGGTTCTATTGCGGACGATGTGAATACGGCAAGGGCCAAACTGGAAGAAGCCATTCAAGATAATGATATCGTGGTGACCACAGGTGGTGTATCCGTCGGGGATTATGATATTATGGGCGAACTTGTGCTGGAAGAGCATGTGGAGATGTTGTTTAACAAAGTGACGATGCGACCAGGCAGTGTGACCACAGCTGCTGTATATAAAGATAAATTGCTATTTGCACTTTCCGGTAACCCTGGGGCTTGTTTTGTGGGCTTTAGTTTGTTTGTTCGTCCAACTATTCGTTCCATGCAGGCGGATGCTCATCCTTATTTGGAAGAATGGACTGCGATCTTGGAAGAAGAGTACACCAAAGTGAACAATTTTACACGATTCGTTCGTGGACGCACAGAGATCCGCAACGGCATGGTGTACGCGATACCGGCTGCCGCCCGTGTAGATGAATCCAGCGTGATGATCACCATTAAGGACAGTGATTGCCTGATTGTTGTTCCACCTGAGAAAAAAGGTATTCCTGCGGGTGAGCAGGTACGTATTATTAAACTTCCCACAGGTCATGTGAGGTAGTTGGTAGATGACTACAATGAGTGATACAAAACCACATATCATACAGATTGTTGGATACAAGAACACGGGCAAGACAACCCTGACAGCCGCGTTGATCGGGCACTTTTCTTCCTTGGGACTTAAGGTAGCTGCGATTAAGCATGATGGACATGACCATTTTGAGATGGATCAAGAAGGAACGGATTCGTATCAATTTGGAGAGGCTGGGGCCTCGGCGGTGGTTGTCATGTCAGAAAAACGTACTGCGATTATGGAGCGACAGGCAACCAAGCTGGAGGATATGTTAAGTCATCTGTCCGGTTATGATTGGATTGTCATTGAAGGATTTAAGGATGCTTCTTATCCCAAATTCGTGATGGTTCGAGAAGAGGAAGATCTGACCTTGATTGATCAGCTTGAAGGGGTAGTGGGGATGATCTCATGGTTACCATCAGAGCAGTTTATAGAGCGGAGCACCGTAAGCAGAGATATAACATGGTACTCGGTTCATGAAACGGAGGATATAGCCAAAGCGTTGTTAGCAATGGTTGCGAGCGAGTGAAGGCAGAATCGTGAATTCGAATCGTAGAAACGTCAAGAAGTGGGATATTATGGTGGCTAGACATGATTGAATGTACAGAGAGCGTAATTGATTCTTTTTTAAATATAACGTAATATTTATTATGTAAACTATAATCTTTTCTACTTATGCTTTTCTTCTTGAATGATGCAAAAAAACAAAAAAGCAGCAGACCTTTCTCGGATCGAAATCTTTGATGTGGCTTGCTGCTTTTATTCTGTTCGGGATGTTACATCCCGTCATCAGTACGACGTTCGATGGCTTCGGACATCGTTTTGTCGGTAAGGTGAGCATAGATCTCGGTTGTTTCCGTAGAAGCATGTCCAAGCTGCTCCTTCGTTTTGTAAATATCATTTTGCAAATAATAGTCGGTTGCAAATGAATGGCGTAATTTGTGCACGGTCAAGTAGGGTTTGCCAAAGCGCTTGGCGTATTTCATGATCATGGCCTGAATCGCTCTTTTGGTCATTCGACTGCCTTCTGAATCTCCGTTACGCAAAGCAATGAACAGACCTTTCTCCCGCTTGGGCGTACGGTAACGTGATTGCCGCAGGTTCATATAATTTGCGAGTTCGTCCTTGGCTTGCTCCCTGAAATAAACGGGTGTTTTGTACGTCTCATCATTGTTACCTTTGCGATAAACATACAGGAGTTTGTTGTTCAGATCGAGATCATCGACGTTCAGGTTCACAACTTCCGACACCCGTAAGCCGGAATTCAGAATCAGGCTGGCAATACAGGCGTCCCGTTCTTTGTTGATTTCATGGGAGTACAGTGCCTGTTTGTTCTTCTCCATATCAACAGCGTAACCTTCAAGGATATAGCCGATAAATTCCAGCAGTTCCTCTTCCTCCAGAATTTTACCTTTGAGTTTGGCAGCGGTGTCCTTGGGTTTATGGGTACGCTTGATCTCGATTTTGGCCATAATGTTCCGCTTCAGCAAAGGATAAAAGTCTTCATCTTCCGCAATCTGGCTCAGGTAATGAAACAGGGAGCGAAGGGAAGAGAGTTTGCGAGAGACGGTAATTCTGGAGTTGGTACCTTCCCGTTTGGTTGTTAGAAATAACCGATAGGCGGTAACGGAATCCATGCGAAGGACTTCCAGTTCATTCAACGTTACTTCTTTATTAGAGCTTGCCTCGGACAGCCCTTCTGCTCGCAACCAACCGAAGAAAGCTTCGTAATCTCTCAGATATTCGAGCAGGGTAGAGGGGGACAGGTCAGGCAGCTTGTAGTCCATGAATTGCTGAACGAACCAAGGCATGGAAGGTAGTTTGTCATCCAGCTTGCGTCGATCAATCTCTTTTTGCACGTTGGTCAAGTTCGACACCTCCATGTGAAAAACATATAAGATTAATATTCAATTTAATAGTATTCTATGCTCTAGTGTACCATAATTTACATGCTCACAGCTTGTTCACCAAAGCAGGCAGTAAGTAGGGTATGCTTCCTTGCCCTTCGGCGCGTAAACCTTTAAAGTAATCAGTATACGTAGAGCAGAGGAGGTGAACCGGATGAATATGAAAATAGAACTGGTTCCCCGGGAACGCAGTCAGGTGATTCGGCATTTAATGCAATTTTATCTATATGATTTTACCAAATACCTGAATATTGATGTGGACAGTAACGGAATTTTTCCGGAATATCCGGGTCTGGAGGCATTCTGGGCAGAAGAGGACCGCAAGTTTCCTTTTTTGATTACAAGTGATGGGGCACCTGCAGGGTTTGCTCTGGTGGAGAAATTGGAGCCCGGAAGTAAGGATAACGACTACTATTTGACTGAATTTTTTGTAATGCAAAAATATCGGCGCAGTGGGGTGGGCACTCGGGCAGCTTATGAGCTGTTTAAACGTTTTCCAGGAAGATGGAAAGTGACCCAGGTTCGTAACAATGTCATTGCCCAAGCGTTCTGGCGAAAAATTATAGGGGATTATACCGGAGGCCGTTTTCGAGAGAAGTTCCATCCGGAACTGGGCAATCCAAGCCAGTATTTTGTAACCTGATTCCCATCAGGGTTTACCTACATATAAAGCATTCTGCTTGAATACTGAAATAAAGAATCTAATGAAGGAGTGAGTAGCATGAATGTACCCACATTCCATCTCGATGGACAGACAGCACTGGTGACAGGTGCAGGGAGAGGGATCGGAAAAGCAATTGCGATTGGACTTGCCCAGTCAGGCAGTGACGTTGTACTTGTATCCCGAACAATGAAAGAAATTGAGGAGACAGCCGCCTATATCTATGAACAGACAGGGCGTAAAGCGCTAGCTCTGACGGCGGATGTGACATCAAGAGAACAAATGGAAGAGACGTTTCAAGAGGCAATATCGGAGATGGGTAGTCTGGACATTCTGGTGAATAACGCAGGTATGAACATACGGACTCCAGCACTTGAAGTGACGGACGAGCAGTGGGAGACCATCATGCAGACCAACTTAAAATCGGCTTTCTTCGCTTCGCAATTGGCGGGTCAGCATATGAAAGAACGTGGGACCGGGAAGATCATTAACATCTCTTCGGTAGGCGGTCACACGGCTTTGCGGACAGGGGTTGTATATGGCGCGACCAAAGCTGCGTTAATTCATATGACCAAAGTGCTCGCACTGGAATGGGGCAAGTATGGAATCCGTGTCAATTCAGTAGGGCCATGGTATTTCCGAACCCCTCTGACTGAAAAGCTGTTGGATGATCCCCAGTATTTGCAGGAAATTGTAAGTCGCACACCGCTTCAGCGCGTTGGAGAACTGGAGGAAGTGGTAGGACCGGTCGTGTTCCTGGCATCGGATGCAGCCGGATACATAACGGGTCAGACATTACTGGTTGACGGTGGAATGTCCATTTATGGCTTCTAAATAAATGAAGTTGGTTGTAATGGAAAAGTGGGTGGCATAACCAACTCTTGGGTAATAACATAGGGAAAAAGTTAATCTGTATCTCTATTTATCTGTACCCAATTCACTGAACTTGGAGGAAGATAACCATGGAAACGCGCAAGTACGGTAATACTGGCATGAACGTAAGTACACTTGGATTTGGCGGAGCGGAAATAGGCAAAAATGTATCCAAAACGGATGTAGCGACATTGCTGAATAGTGCCCTGGATGCGGGATTAAACGTAATTGACACGGCTGAATGTTACGGTGACAGCGAGGAATTAATCGGTGAGGTGCTGTCACATCGACGTGATGACTACTATTTGTTCACCAAATGTGGACATGCTGCCGGGGTCGAAGGTCCGGATTGGGATGCCAAAGTACTGGAGCAAACGATTGACCGTAGTCTGAAACGGCTGAAAACCGACTATGTGGATGTTATACATCTGCATAGCTGCTCCGAAGAAGTACTCCGACAAGGAGCAGTAATCGAAGTACTACAGCGTGCCAAGGAAGCAGGAAAAACCAGATTTATCGGATATAGTGGTGATACAACAGATGCGCTATATGCGATTCAGACCGGAGTATTTGACAGCCTTGAGACTTCATTAAATATCGCAGATCAGGAAGCAATTGATCTTACGTTGCCTGAGGCGAGAAAGAGAAACATGGGTGTTATCGCGAAAAGACCTATTGCCAATGCGGCCTGGACGTATGAAACACTTTCGGAAGAGGCTTATCCATTTATATACTGGAAGCGCTTAAGCGAACTTAACTATGGTTTTCTGGGTGAAGATGCCCAGGCATCAGTGGAGACAGCACTGCGATTTACACTAAGTACCGAAGGTGTAGATACGGCTATTGTAGGAACAGCCAAGCCCAATCGCTGGCAGCAAAATGCCGACCTTGTGGCTAAAGGGCCACTTCCGCAGGAACTGTATGATGAGATTAGAGCACGATGGAAAGAAATCGCCGGAGCAGATTGGACTGGCCGGACTTAATTTGGAAATATTCGCGAAGTCGCCATTATGGCGGCTTTTTTTACGACAACATAAAATATTTTCAACATATGAAAAATTCACAACAATGATTGGAAAAGAGACTATTAAGAATACTAGATAATTATGCCTATACGTCAGCCTAGTCTGAAAACAGGTGAAAAAGGATAAAAGAGGATAAAAGAGGATGAAAGAGGATGAAAGAGGAAAAATCCCAGGAATTAGCCCCTTCTTTAAAACAACTCTAATTATAAAAAACGATAAGGCTATTGAGATAATACGAAAAATACGAAAAAGAGGCAGTCTACGTTCAATTTAAAAGAAATAACGACTTATTTTATAATATTTCAACATATGAAAAATTCACAATAGAAAGATCATTTTCTCACCCTAGTTACCATCTCTAATATAGTCACATCGACGCACCACCAAGTTTAAAAGGAAAACCATTTTAAGCGATTGAAGTCAATACTTTTTTTTGCGGATTTTAAATAGGATTGGAAATATATCTTTATGAATGATGCTTAAAAGCATACAGCTTAAATTCATCATCAGAATAATATTAACATATTAATTATTATGTAAACCAATAACAATTCTTTTGGCAATACAGACATAAAACCTCCATGACCTGTAAATCGTAAGGGGATAAGGCAGAAGGAGGAGCTTCATGAAAAGTCAGCAACACCGTAAAAACGACGACGAAAAACTAAGTTGGGTCAGCCTATCCTTGTTTGGCGCGGGTTGCACACTGGGAACGGGATTTTTTCTAGGGACCAGTCTGGCGATCCATTGGGCCGGCATATCCGTACTTATATTGTTGGTGCTGGCGGCAGCAGGTACTTACTTTGTATTTGGTGCGCTGGCACAGATGACGGCAGATGATCCTAAGGAAGGCGCTTTTCGAACGTATGCGGGCGAAGCATTCGGGCCTTGGGCTGGTTTTGGTAGTGGATGGATGTACTGGTTCTCTGAAATGCTCATCATGGGCAGCTCATTAACGGCACTTGGGCTGTTCTCTCAATTCTGGTTTCCCAAGTTTCCACTTTGGGCATTTGTTGCGATCTATGCCGCTATAGGTCTGTTCATTGCTGCACTGGGAGCGAAGGGATTAACCAAAACGGAGAATATTCTTGCTGTAATCAAACTTGCTGCAACGGTTGCATTTATAGCTATAGCAGGAGCGGCTTGTCTGGGTTGGTTACCTGTAAAAGTAACACCCGAGCAATTGAAAAATGAATGGTTCCCGCATGGAGGTAAAGGGGTATGGACCGGTTTCATCTATGCATTTTTTGCTTTTGCCGGGATCGAGGTTATGGGTTTGATGGCTGCTAACCTAAAAGAACCAAAAGATGCAGTGAAATCAGGTCGAGTGATGCTGTTATCGGTGAGTACACTCTATGTGATTTCAATTGCGTTGATCCTGTTGCTTGTGCCTTCAGCTCAGTTAACCCCAGATGAAAGTCCGCTTGTCAAAGCCATGTCAACTATTGGATTCACCGTTGTGGTCCACATTCTCAATGGAATTCTGATTATAGCCGGATTCTCGACGATGGTGGCTTCGTTATATGCCATTACGTCCATGTTGGTGAAACTCGCAGAAGATGGAGATGCACCAAAGCTGTTCACGAAGACCTGGGGGAAAAAGGACATGCCACTTCAGGCATTGTGTTGCACAGCGGCCGGATTACTCCTGTCTACGTTGATGGCATTATGGATGCCCAAGAGTCTGTTTGAATATGTGACGACGGCAGGTAGTCTGGTATTAATGTATACATGGCTACTCATCTGCATCACGTACATTAAGAAAATGAAGCCCGTGAAGTGGAATCGCATCAAAGTGTGGATTGCCATAGTATTAATTGTGGCTGCTGTGGCTGGGACAGCGATGGAAAAAGCCAGCAGAACGGGTCTGCTGGCAAGTGTGGGACTTTTGGTGTTCCTTGGGATCATCACGTATGTTGTTCATAAGGTACGTGGCTCGAAACCACCGGAGTCAGCACCATCCAAACCATAAGCAACTCTCAGCAACTTTTGTGGAGGTCGTACAACGGATTAATGAGTGCTTTAAGATTATTTCGTCAACTTGCCTAGGGCTTGCTTCATCCGCATGAATGGACATTTGGAAGGTGTCTGCTCATCATCAGGCAGGAAATACTGTTTCCATTCCAGATTATCCTGCTGACCATACCACATCAGCGAAGGGTGAGCAGGTACAGCATCATACGCAGCGAGACGTTTGCGAATCAAGGTTTTCATTTTACGGCCAAGAGGGGTGTTGTCATTAATGGATTCGAATACCCACCGCGGTTGAAAAGCAAACATGAGATAAGGAAAATGACGGCTGGCTCGGAGTTCATGTGCAGGAGTTGCACAGAAACAAAAGTAAGGCTCTCCGCCAAAGCAAAACTCCCATGATGAATCATGAGGATCGGTTGAAATATGTTCCGGCCACGGCTCGGTATCGTGTGAACTTACCCGATTAAGCATTTGCCAGAATAACGTCTGATATTGCTCTACGGTTGTATGATTTTTCAGATCGCTTGGCGTCTCACAGATCACGACCATGGAAGCGTAATGACCGGTGTCTCTGGAGACAGGACCATATTGTCTAAGCAGATCGGCCATATCTTCGGCAGCATGTTCAGATCGGGGGTCACACGTAAATCCGTACCTCAAATGTCCTGACAGAAACCCCATTCGTCCAGGTACACATGGATACGTATTATCTTCGTCGGCGATCATTTTACCAAATTGCGAATAAGCGTCCTGCTGCCAAGATGGAAGACGCTCAAACAAGGTGTTTATTTCGTCGGCACTATACAGCTCCGCCATTGATTCCCAACTCCATTCCACATGATACCGTTACAGTATTAATGTGGGGGAAGTTGGGTGACTGTCCAGCCTGATTTTGTTGTCAGAAAAAAATGGAACGTATAGCTTCGTACCCAAAATACAAACCAAATCCGATCAGGCAGATTCCTGAAATGATAGAGATCCAGCGCAATACATTCTCACTGCTATGTTTGTGGAATCGACTGGCCATGCCAGCCATAATAACATCCCACACCAGAATACCAATGAATATGCCTGAACTGTAGAGCAGCAAATGAGCCGTGTCCGTATGCTTCACAGTTGTCGCGAGAATAGAGCCATAGATCCCAAGCCAAAATAAAATATTCAGTGGATTGGACAGGGCCATCAAAAATCCGGATATAAATGATTTCCGAACAGTCGCTTCCGCAGTAGATGTACCTTGAATGCCTTGCTTCAGCTTCGAGATCGTTTCCACTCCCGTGTAAATCAGAATAAAACTGCCAAATGACCAGAGAAAAGAGCGCATGAACGGCGTGTCCAGAAAATGGGCAACTCCAAAATAAATCAGTAGCATATACACCAAGTCTGCAAACATAGCGCCGAGTCCTAGAATCCAGGCATGCATGAAACCGTGGCGGGCTCCACGGTCGAGTTGGGCGGCGTTAATCGGACCAATTGGAGCGGACAATGATATTCCCAGAATGATATAACTGAACAGTACAGACATAAACACGTTCACTCCTTAACGGGTTCGATGAATTGTACCAGTTGTCACAGAAAAGGGGTACAAGTCATCGTATTCCCGCAAGGAGTGAATTAGAACAAACTACTTTTATCTCATACTGTGTAAAGGCCTTGTTATTCTGTTAAAGTTCCACATCCAATTGAATTGGGGTGCAGTTGTAGCCGTTGCATGAGCTTTCTTCACAAGGACAGGCGGAGAGCCCAATTGTGAGATCCATTAATGCCTCCATCTCGATATAATCACCTGCTCGAGAGTCGGGAGCTACAACATCAATTTTGCCTTCACTGTCTACAACGGACTTCATAAACAGGTTAAATGGGTAGTGTTGATCTGGTGGTAGAATCCCGAAGGGTTCCAGTGCCGTGTTCAGATTGTGATAACAACTGGCGTGATCCTTTTTGTCGTATAACACCTCATACATCTCTGGACGACAAGCGGAGTTGAAGAAATCATGTACCCCAACGGTGTCACGGACAATCTTGAGTAAAGGTTGATATTGATTGGAATACACCAACTGTCCCGGTTTAATTCGGTAAGTACGCAATACGTCCATTGTCACGCCGGGGTCCAAGCGATGGTTAGCATCTGTAGCATCGTATGCCACAAAATCAATGACTTGCTGTCCCTCCAAATCCGTTATGCGTAGTAAAGAACCTTTGCTTACTTTCAAGGCATATCCCGTTTTGGCTGGGATACGATAAGACTGTTTATGGCGCTGATTCGTATTCATCTGTCACATTCCTCCGCTACTGTTTGCTTTCAGTATGCGGAGCAGATGAAGCTTTCATGCACTGTTATGGCGATGTACTCTACTCAGGCAGGAACATCCAATGGTGAATTTAACACAAACCACATTATACGCCTTTATGCTGGAAATAGTGGATTACCTCTCATCCCGATCCAGAGGTCTGATTGTTCAAGCTGTGCAGCCAGATGTAATAACCAATCTTCGCGTCCTTTGGTTGCCATCACTTGAACACCCATTGGCAAACCTTCAGGTGACATATGCAGAGGTACACTTATCGCAGGCTGGCCTGTCAGATTTGCAAGCTGGGTGAAAGGTGTAAACGTAAGACTTGGCTCAAACATTTCATAGATGAGTTGCTGTTGCTGGGTCTTGTCCAATTCACTAATTCGCAACAGATTACGGATCTGTTCGTCATGAGGTGTTAATTCACCAATCTTAGGCGCAGGAAAAGCATTAACGGGTGTGACGTAGAAGTCATAACGCTCAAATAAGGTGGACATCTGAGCTGCAGCTACATCCCATTCAGCTAAGCTATGTACAAATTCGGCAGCGGAAACCTTCTTGCCTGCTTCAGCCAGAACCCAAGATTCGATCTCCATATCATCGGAGGTCAGAGCCCGGCCCATGGATCGTTCCATGGAAGAGATCATCGCGGCCATCTCACCACTGTTCATCATGTAATAATTCTCCATCAACCGAACTCCATTGACCGGACTCAGCTTTTCTTCAACATGATGACCTTGATCTTCCAACCAGCGAACGAGTTTGTATACAGACTCTTTGGCTTCTACGCTGACAGGTGTTCCCACGGGTGAATCCGTTGTGTATGCAATTTTCAGTTTGCGTTGATGTGGATAGCTCATATCAGCCAAGTAACTGCCTGGAAAGAGTGGAGCATGGAACGCAGCTTCGGGCTGAATGACTTGTAACGTATCAAGCAATGCAGCACTGTCCCGAACCGAGCGAGAGAGGGCAAAATCAATCGATGCGCCTTGCCATTGACGACCAACTCCCGGTCCTACAGGTGTGCGCCCGCGGGTTGGCTTCAATCCAAACAATCCGCTAAAGGAAGCCGGGATACGAATCGAACCTCCTCCGTCACTGGCTCCGGCAAGAGGAACAATACCTGAAGCTACAGCGGCAGCGGCACCACCACTTGAACCACCTGGGGAGTGATTGATATTCCATGGATTGCGAGTGGGACCATGAAGACGGGGCTCGGTAATATTTTTCAAACCAAATTCAGGCGTATTGGTATGTCCTATGAAGATAAAGCCTGCATCACGGAGTCGAGTGACAAAATTGGAATTGCGTAATGCACGATGCTCGCTGAACAAACGGGAGCCTGAAGTCAGAAATTCACCTTCCAAGGATTGCGAAATATCTTTCAAGAGCAGGGGAACCCCGGCAAAAGGTTGTTCTCCAGGGCGAACCAAACCGGCTTCCTCACGTGCGCGAGATTCATATGTACGAATAACCGCATTAAGTTGCGGATTCACTTCTTCAAGGCGTGCAAACGCCGCTTCCAGCATTTCAACCGGGGATACCTCCCGGGATCGGATCAGTTCAGCCAAACCTACGGCGTCGTAGGAGGTATATGAGAATGAAGACATCATGATCGTTCCTCTCTGAATATAATTCATCTGTTTATTCCATATGTCATCGTACCACCGGATTAGATAAAAGACAAAACATAGAAGAATTGTAGTGCGATGATATGCATACTCGTTATAGGTTGGAGGGAAAAGAGGGGAGTATTTGTATTTGCGATATAGAAATAAATCATAGGGTTAATAGCTCATATTGCTAATTGAGAAAATGATGGAGTAATATCGAGTCATGGAAATAAAAAACCACTGCTCATCTAATGTGATGTGCAATGGTTTTATTTTTATATTTGACTATTGGTTAATGTGTGAACCTCAGATAAATCCACTTACTCTGTACGCAGCTTCGGAGCCGCATCGGCCGCAGTTGATGATCTTTCCTGTTGTCTGGAAATGGCGAAGAGGGCCACCCAGATCAGGATAAAACCAAGCAGCTGCTCCCATGTAATCAGTGTACGGAAAGCAATCCAGTTCACCAACACACCTGCCATCGGGAAGCTAAGTTCTGCAAGTGTTGCAACAGATGCTTTGGTTGACGACAGACCTTTGTAATACAACAGAAGACTGAGCAAACCTGGTAACAATGCTTGGCCGAGAATGTTGAGGATGACAGCAGTCTGTTCACCCGTTCCGGACGGAAACGTCCATGCCGCACCTTCGTTCCACGTCATAAAGATCAGGAGCGGGAGAGCAACGACAAAGCGCAGGGAGGTGACCGTTTCATAACGCGCCTGCCCCAGCATCAATCTGCCCATAACGGTTGAACCTCCCCATAAGGCAGCAGCCCCAAGGGATAACAAGCTTCCAGCATGAATCCAGTTGTCCCAGTTACCTAATGGCAATGTGAAGCCAAATGTAAGCAGGTAGGTTCCTGCTAATGCTATGAAGAACAATCCACCGAAGCGACGAGGCAACGTTTCTTTTAATAACAGTTTAGCTAGCACGATAGCGAAGAGTGGTTGCATTTTTTGCAATAACAGCACCGTATTCGGATCGTTATGTGTAAGCGCCATGGTGAACAATACCGTTGCAAGTGCTGATCCTCCCCATGAGATAAAGATCACGGCAATCCAGTGGCGAGCGCGCAGGTTTTTCAGATCAGCCCGAAATTTCCACAGCACGGGTATGGCAATAAGACTGACGATGATGTGTTCCACCAGTACAATCTGCGTGGATGTCATCGTGTTTAGCAAAATAATGCGGAAGAGTGGGTCTACACCCCATAAGGCGGCGCCGAGAACTACAAGCCAGAATCCGGTATTACTTCGTTCCTTGCGGTAAACAGGTGATGCTGCTGATGTCTTTTCCATATTCAGGACTCCTTCGTCAGAACACGGAATCTTCAGTTGGCAAAATCGACAAAAGCCCCCGTTTTGGTATATACCAAATAAACGGGGGCTCATCCAAGGACATGCGTCAGGAAAGAGGCCTTCCCGTGAACGGCATGTCAATGTGTTGATCTTCTCTCATCCGGACTGTACCGTCGGCCTTGGATTCACACCAAGTCAGTCGCTAGATGTCCTTCGTTAAGAACAAATAGCGAGTCGCGGGCTGGTTCCGAAGAACATCACCGCCGGTTGGGAATTGCACCCTACCCCGAAGATCCTATTCAATTATATAGTGTGTTGAACAAGCTGTAACATTAATAAGTTCATCTTATTCCTGTAAGCGCTAGCAGTTCAAGCATTTTTTTTAGAAAACGATTTTCCAGCTTCCTTGCTGTCTGCGAAGGAGCACGATTTGACCTGCGTGATACGCATCATGGAGTACCCAGCGAGCTAGTTCGTGTGCCCATTTCTCTTCGGAGTCCATATATGCGGCTTCAAGATCTGACTCTTGTAGTGCAGCTAATTGATCTCGCAACTGTTGGGCTAATCGAGTTGTACCCTGTAGCAGTGTATTCCATCCGACTGCGTCCGTAGGATCTCCGGAATTCCCAAATGTGTATTCATTGGAGTCTACAGCAGGAAGGGTAGGCTCCTTACCTTGCATGCGACACAATAAGCGATGGTTGTAATAATACATATGGTTAACCAACTGCCAGATGCTTAATCCCCCTGCGGGTGGAATCCAGGCTGCTTGTTCTGCTGTAAGACCCTCCAAGGATTTCGACAAAGGTACAATCCAATTACATTGATCCCAGGTATCATCCTTTTGAATAAGTAACACATCTAGTGCTGTTGTTTTTGTCATTGCCTTTTCCTCCTTGCGTATAATTGTGATTTGTGATGTAACTAGCTAAAACTGATTAATAAGGTTACACTTAATATAACACATCAAAGATGAGTTGTAACCTTCTTTATATAATTAGATGGTTACACTGAACGGAGGTATATATGGACAGGTTATGGACCGATTTTGTAAACAGCGATTATCACGACTGGCGTGGGGGAGATCGATCGGAGGACAGACTGGGGAAGGCGAGCTGGCAGCAAGACTTTCTGGAACGATGGCAACTTAACGCTTCTGTTCCTGCATCTCCGGAAGATGAGTTGTCGATGAGAAACTTCAGGAATGAATTGATGGCTCTTGGAGCCCGCTTGTCTTCTGGAGAATCATTAACAGATATAGAAAAACAATGGTTGAACGGCGTTATGGAAGCAGGGCATGTGAGAAGAACATTGACTACAATTGATCAGGAACTGAAACTCCAACTGGTAGCTGTAGAAGCACATTGGCATCAGGTTATGGCTGAGGTGGCAGCTGACTTTGCTTTGACTTTGGTGGAGGGAGAAGCGGGGAGGATTCGGGTCTGTGATAATTCGGATTGTCGCTGGATGTTCTATGATGATACCAGAAGCAGAACACAGAAGTACTGTGATGATAAGATGTGTGGCAATCTGATGAAGGTTAGAAGATTTCGGGCGAAACGCAAATCCCAAAATTGATAAATACTAACAATAACTATATAATGTATATATACTAGCGAAAAAATAGTCAGAAGCAGTACAGATTCGTAAGCAGGATGTGATCGTCTTTCAAACCAAATTAGATGGGAGATGTGTCTTGTGAGGACAAGTTATCTGTTGAAAAATGGCTGTGTGTTGTCGATGGATGCTCGAATTGGACAGTATAAGCGGGCGGACGTTCTGATTCAGGATTCGCTGATCATGGCGATCCAGCCCGACCTGGATATTCCGGATGCGGAGGTCATTGATGCTTCATCGATGATTATTATGCCTGGGCTGGTGGACACGCATCGGCATATGTGGGAATCACTGGTCAAAACAGCGGGAACCAACTGGTCGTTACCAGTTTATTTGCAAAATCTCTATTATGGTGCGATGGGAAGCAAGCTCCGTCCACAAGATAGTTATATTGCCAACCTGCTCGGTTCCTTGGAAGCGCTTAACGCAGGAGTGACGACAGTAATGGATTGGAGCATGCCGTATTCCCCTGACCATACGGATGAACTGATTCGCGGACTTCAGGATGCTGGCATTCGGGCGGTATTTGCTCATGGAGTCCCTGGTGAGACGGACTACTGGAATCGGGATAGTCAACTCACGTATTCGAATAATGATGTGAGAAGAGTCAAAGAACGTTATTTTTCATCACGGGATCAATTACTTACCTATGGGTTTGCCATTCGTGGCCCAGAATTCAGTCATTGGGATACAACCGTGAAAGAGATCGAACTAGCACAAGAACTGGATGCAATCTGTTCCATGCATGCCGGATTTGGCAGTTGGGGATCTGTGGATCGCTCGATTAGTCACTTGTACGAAGCGGGACTGTTAAGTCCACGGGTGAATATCGTTCATGGTAACACTATGGGCATGGATGAATACAAAATGTTGGCAGATAGTGGCGCTTCCTTGTCGGTCACACCTGAGATTGAAATGATGATGGGTCATGGATATCCGGCCACCGGCTATTTTCTTGAACATGGGGGAACCCCTACACTTGGTGTAGATGTAGTGACGTCCACAGGCGGAGATATGTTCTCGCAGATGAAGTTTGCACTTCAGGCTGAACGATCCAGAGCTAATGAACAACTTCTGCAGCAGGGTGAGATGCCTGGTGAGTTGAACTTGCAGTCCAGCCAAGTGCTGAGATTTGCTACTTCAGCTGGTGCCCAAGCATTGGGATTGGAGCAGAAGGTGGGTACGTTGACCCCAGGGAAGGAAGCGGATCTGATCATGATTCGTACCACCGATCTGAATATGTTCCCCGTTCATGATCCAATCGGCGCTGTTGTGCAATTTGCCAATCCATCCAATGTGGATACGGTCTTTGTGGCAGGTAGACTCGTGAAGCGAGAGGGTAAGCTGTTGAATGTTGATCTGGATGCGATTCGTCATGCGGCGATGCAGAGCAAAGATTATTTGTTATCCCAATACCGGATGTCGGACGCGGAGAGAATCGCTTTTTCATAATTTACTTTTTCATAAAAGCCTATATAAGATCAGTTCGTATTTTCATATACACCTCTAGCTGTATAAAGAGGAAAGGAAGAGCCATATCATGCGATGTGGCTCTTTTACATGCCTTCATATCGTCGAATTAGACAGGATAAGGGAGGAAGATACAGCGGAAAAAGACGAAAAAAGCTCTCATTCTTGTAACTTCAGATAACAAGGGATTATAGATGTTTTTTATAAAAATTAAGGCTTATAAAAACTGCGCATAATATAAATTATACGCAGTTTTGTTTTAAATCCATTTTCATATTCAACCACGTGCAACAGATCATGATAATTTTCGCGGAAAAAGAACAAAATAAGTGATCTTCAAAAATAAATTTAATCAAGCAACGCGATAACGTGTAGAATTCGATAGGTTTTTATAGGTGATCGATAAGATAGAACAAATGACTTTTTCATAGAACAGATGGGAAGCCATCCAATCTCTGCTACATCCATAGCACATATTGCACATTCAAGATTCATGACGAGAGGAACATGACTATGCGTGAGAACGAACAACGATCTTCATTATTTCGTAAGAAACCAATTGCCTCCGGGGGCGATAACAACAGTGCATTGAAACGGGCGCTTGGTCCATTGGACTTAACCACACTTGGCGTAGGAGCTATTATTGGTACCGGGATTTTTGTGCTGACCGGTGTAGCTGCGGCAACGTATGCTGGCCCTGGCCTTGTACTGTCATTTTTACTGGCAGGTATCATATGTGCATTCGCAGCATTGTGTTACTCGGAATTTGCATCAAGCATACCGGCATCGGGTAGTGCGTACACGTATAGTTATACGGCTTTTGGCGAAGTGATTGCCTGGATTCTGGGATGGGATCTGATATTGGAGTATGGATTCGCGAGTGCGGCGGTAGCCAGCGGATGGTCTGGATATTTCCAAACGTTATTGTCCGGATTCGGGCTGGAGTTACCCCATGCGCTTACGAGTGCGTTCAGCCCGGAGAAAGGAACCTATTTTGACATCACGGCTGCGGTCATTACGTTAATTATCACTTTCCTGCTTACCCGAGGAGTGAAGGAAGCGGCTCGTGCGAACGGAATTATGGTTGCGATTAAGATTATTGTCGTGCTGATCTTTATTGGTGTAGGTGTCTTTTATGTAGAGCCAACCAACTGGCAGCCATTTTTGCCTTTTGGTATCTCAGGCGTAACAGCTGGAGCAGCAACCGTATTCTTTGCTTACATCGGATTTGATGCGGTCTCCACTGCGGCAGAAGAGGTTAAGCGGCCACAACGGGATTTGCCGATTGGGATTATTGCGTCACTGGCGATCTGTACTGTTCTCTACATTGTTGTATCGTTGATCCTCACAGGGATCGTGCCGTATAACATGTTGAATGTAAGTGATCCGGTTGCGTTTGCATTTGAATTTGTCCAGTTGAAGGGATTGTCCTGGATTGTATCTCTTGGAGCGATTGCCGGCATTACGACCGTATTGCTGGTCATGATGTATGGTCAGACACGTTTGCTCTATTCCATGTCTCGTGACGGACTGCTGTCTCCGGTCTTTTCCAAGGTTAGTGGCAAAAGTCAGACACCAGCGGTAGGGACATGGGTTGCAGGCATTATCGTGGCTTTGTTCTCCGGGTTCATCTCGTTGGGACATTTGGCGGAGCTTACGAACATCGGAACGTTGTTTGCTTTTGCAGTTGTAAGTCTGGGCATTATTGTGTTGCGTAAAAATAACCCGGATCTCAAACGCGGATTCCGCGTTCCACTTGTGCCACTGATTCCGATTCTGAGTGCCTTGGGTTGTGTATACTTGATGACACGCCTTGCGGCTCTGACATGGATTACGTTTTTTGCTTGGTTGATCATCGGATTGATCATTTACTTTGCGTATGGACGGCATTACAGTCATCTGAATCCGGCACGCCGCATCTCGAGTGCTTTCAGAGCGAAGGATAAATAGATTAGTCGAGTCTTTAACCGAGAACATCTTCATTTTTCCTCATTTCGTATCGCTTAGGCGAAGCGGGATGGGGATTTTTTTTATATAGAAAGATAAAGGATGATAACAGCAGGGGAAGGTTGGAATTTTCTTCATATATGGGTAAGTAATAAGGGGCGTAACCAACTTAATCAAGGAGTCGGGGTTGCGGCTAAGACAAATATGAAATATATTTGGGGATGTGACATGCCATCAGACATAAGAGAGGGGATGTATCATGAACACACCATTACATACGAATTCAGATCATCAAAATGCAGCTTTTGGGTTTGCTCTGGCTGACTCAGCCGTACTCACAGAGGCGAAATTACTTGTTTCACAACCAGGAATTGAAGACGAATTGCAGTTGGATATTGATCCGCAGCACCTTCTGAAGGATGGACGTAAGGTATCTGTCATTGCACAACAGTTGGATTCACCCGTCAATCGTCAGGATGCCAATATCATCTATGGTCAGGAGCTAGCATACGTGCAGTATGCTGTTAACCTGAAACCGGATAGCACAATCTCCATTGTTTCTTTTGAGGGGGTTGAACAGCCTGTTGATCTGGGTTGGTCAGCATTTGCAGAAGGGGAATACGAACTTCGAATCTCCCTGCATATGAAAACACCTCGTATTGCTGAAGGTGCACTCGAACCTGAACAGCTTGCAATGGTTAAGTACGCGCAAGTTATCACTGTATATATATCGCTTTTCCCGGCAGAAGCAGCGTCGTTGAGTTCACCATCTCAAGCTGTGTGGAGCAGAAACCATCATGTGTTTGACTCCTACGGGAGAGGAGGATTTATTCTCGCTGACCTGCCTCGACTCGCTAAGCGTGTGGAGGAACTGATTGGACCAGGTAACCATAATCTGATCGAACAATTTGCGGAAGGGGAACTGTCGGATACGTTGCTGGAAGAGGGGCTGATGGCGATCGCCTGGGGCGTGACTCCGTGGTGTTATTCACTCTATTCTGCACCAGATGAGCAGTCTGCTCGAATACTTGCTGTGGACAAGCTGGACGATGTACCTGAACGGCAAGGGATCTACCGTATTGATCCGTCCATTCAACAATTAAGTATCGTACCTGCGAATGAGTTGGCTTACTGGCCTGCCTGCGTTCAGAGCGATTGGCCTGTTATTGATGTGGCTGGTGAAGGCGAGACGTTGCATATGGATTTATATACTCAGATCTGTGAATCCGTGAATGGTCTGCACGAGAATCCATTGCCATCGTTTGTACTTACTCGTAGTCAGGGTAAACCTGAGGCGATCATTCCGCTGATTGACGTTGTCATTGTGGATGAAGCGTAGAGCACTGTTTAATTTATAAAGAACCGAATCGAGGTGACGTAGACAGATGATGACTGAGGAGATCCAGGAGCAATATGCGGACGAGCTAGAAGCTTTTCACATATGGATGAAGGACGCCGGATATACAGGCCATACGGTAAAATCATACACGGGTGACGTGGTGGAATTCCTGGTCTCCATTCAAGGAAAGTCACTGGAGCAGGTCAAAAAGCTGCATGTGTTGTCATTTCTGTCCCGCGCGCGGGAGCGTGGGGTTAGTGATGCCACGAGAAATCGCAAACATGCGGCGGTGAACTGTTTTTACAAGTCCCTCATTGAACTAGAATTGTTAACCAATAATCCGGCGTTTGGGATCAAAAAATCCAAAACCGAGAAAAACCGTGCGCCCGTTTTCCTTGATGAAAGTGGGTTGACACGTTTTCTGAAGTCGGTAGAAGGCAAGTATCGTACACGTAATTTGGCTGTTTTTCTGCTGATGGGATATATGGGATTACGGGTTGGAGAAGTGCATGCTCTGGATTGCAAAGACTATAACGCGGAGCGGCGTACATTGGATGTATTCGGTAAAGGCCGGAAATGGCGCTCGCTTCCTGTACCGGAGACTGTGGCAAACGTGTTATCTCAAGCGATGGCTGAGCGTCTCGATCCTTGGCGGCCAAAAGAGGAAGCGTTATTTGTCTCCCAGAAAGGGAAGAGACTGTCGATTCGCAGCATCCAGCTCATATCTACAGAAACCTTTGAACGTTTCCAGAAGGAATCACCAGTCAATCAACGTCAAAACTACTCCAGTCATAAGCTGCGTCACTCCTTCGCGACCATGATGTTACGGCGTGGAGCCGACCTGCGTACCGTGCAGGAGCTACTTGGTCACGCATCGATTCAAACAACAACCGTGTACACACACGTCACCAGTAGGGAGAAAGAAGAGGCTATGGCTCTGCTGGACGTTAAACTTCCCGCATTTGGGTTGAACAATTAGCTATTGAATAATTAGATTTAGAGAAGCCTGTCCAAGTGACAGGCTTTTTGAGTTCTCAAATACTGAATTATGCGATACCTCTCACCCCTGGCATGAATTGGAATACTTTATGTAAAGAAGTTAGGGGATGCCAAAGATTAAACTGCATGTGAGGGGAGGGGATAACATGGCTACTTTATCAACTGGACCGATTGAGAATAATCCAGTTAGTGGCGTAAGGCCAACACAACAGTTGACGATTAAGATCGATAATAGAGATCTGGTCAATAATGCGAGTATCTTAATTCAAGGTTATTATCTGAATGGAATCAGAACTCTATACGCACTTGAACTTATTAGTATAAATCCGAATCAAGCAATAACGAAGAACTACTTTGCAAACCTGGATGTATTTGAATTTATCTTTACAACAAGTGGTCTCGCAGAGCAGCAAGTAGAAATATCAGTTTGGGGAAAAAATTCTGCCGGGCAGCTTGTAACGCCCCATCGTATTGTATCTTCAGAACTGTTAGGTGCAAACGAGTCCACGGGAGTTACCGGGGTGACTGGTGCAACTGGTGTAACCGGAGTAACTGGAGTAACTGGAGTAACTGGAGTTATTGGTGCGACTGGAGTGACTGGGGCAACTGGAGA
The DNA here is from genome assembly GCF_038004645.1 of Paenibacillus sp. FSL M8-0212. Classification (NCBI taxonomy): domain Bacteria; kingdom Bacillati; phylum Bacillota; class Bacilli; order Caryophanales; family Paenibacillaceae; genus Paenibacillus; species Paenibacillus sp. FSL M8-0212. The sequence goes on from NZ_JBBORP010000001.1 coordinate 5,475,985, forward strand.
TACAGGAGTAACTGGTACAACAGGAGTCACTGGAGTCACTGGAGTCACTGGAGTTACTGGTGTAACTGGAGCAACAGGAACCACTGGAGAAACTGGAGCCACAGGAGCAACTGGGGCAACAGGAGTAACTGGAGTTACCGGAGTAACTGGAGTAACCGGAGTAACTGGTGAAACTGGAGCTACTGGAGCAACCGGGGAAACTGGAGTAACTGGAGTAACCGGAGCAACCGGAGCAACTGGAGCCACAGGAGCAACTGGAGCCACAGGAGCAACTGGGGCAACAGGAGTAACTGGAGTTACCGGAGTCACTGGAGTCACTGGAGTTACTGGTGTAACTGGAGCAACAGGAACCACTGGAGTAACTGGAGAAACTGGAGCAACAGGAACCACTGGAGTAACTGGAGAAACTGGAGCCACAGGAGCTACTGGAGTAACTGGAGCCACAGGAGCAACTGGGGCAACAGGAGTAACTGGAGTTACCGGAGTTACTGGAGTAACTGGTGTAACCGGAGTAACTGGTGAAACAGGAGCAACAGGAACCACTGGAGCCACAGGAGCAACAGGAACCACTGGAGCCACAGGAGCAACTGGAGCAACTGGAGTTACCGGTGCAACTGGAGCAACTGGAGTTACCGGAGTGACTGGAGTGACTGGTGCAATTGGAGATACTGGAGTAACTGGTACAACAGGAGTCACTGGAGTTACTGGTGTAACCGGAAATACTGGTGTAACTGGAGCAACCGGTGAAACTGGAGCTACTGGTACAGTAGACCCTACCGTAACTATAGTGGGAGTAGGCCCAAATGTTAGTTCTGAATTTAGTGAATTAAGAACAAGTGAAAAAACACCGATTATTGAATTAACTTCGGTATATGGCCTATCTAATCTAAGAGACATCGTCTCTACTTTGGGTGCTGCAACGGTTGGAACCAACAACACAGAGTTTCAACTAACCACGACAGCATCTGGAGCAGATACGGCAATACTTCAAAGCTCAGAACGGGGAAGGTATGAGTCAGGGTATGCTGGAGAAGCGGGAATCGGTGTGCGATTGCCTGTTGCCCCTACAGGAACACAAGTGGTAAGATGGGGGCTTTTTGATGACCAAAATGGTTTGTTTTTTGGCCAGAGTGTGGCAAACGGAATTTTTGTAGCAGTCAGAAGAGCAGGAACTGACACGATTATTCCTCAAGCTTCCTGGAACGTTGATAAATTAGATGGAACCGGTCCTAGCGGAGCTACACTTAGTCTGGCTAAGGGGAATATATTTCAAATTTTATTTACTTGGTACGGTTATGGAGTCATTGAGTTTAGAGTTGTTATTCCTGATCCTACGACTTTAGCGCAGGAAGTAATTACCGTTCAACGATTCTCACCAAGCGGGCAAACAAGCTTGGCCGACCCTAATCTTCCTCTTCGTGCTGAAATCTCGAATAATGGAACAGCATCTGCACTTAATTTATTTGTTGGAGGAAGACAATATAGCATTGTGGGCAGATATAGTCCGGTATTCAGAATTACTTCTGAAAGAAGAACCGTAACTGCAACCGGGACTCTTACACCAATTTTGTCCTTCCAAAGAAAAGCAACTTTCCCGGCAGGTTCAGGCCGAACGAATTCAGTCAGTGTAAAACTTGAAGGGATCGACCTTGTAACCTCAGACGATATATACTACCAGATCATATTAGGCGGAACCATTAATGGAGCCTTTGCGACGTATCCAACGGCAACGACGAATATTCCAAACTCGGAGACAGGTCTGTTAGTAAATAGCACGCTAACGACAATGACTGGAGGTCAGGTACTACTACAAGGCTTAGCAGCTGGCGTAGAAGGCAGTGCCAGAATTTTAGCTTCTGCGTCATTATTGGATTTTCAATTACCAGACACTGAATTTGTCACGCTGGCTGTAGCTAACTTAAGTGGTGGTACGAATTCTGTCACCGCAACCTTTAGTGTCACTGAAGAATGGTAGTTAATAAAAGCGGGGAGAAGAATATTTACTTCTTCTCCCTCTTTCTGCAAAGGAGGAGAAACATTGTCAGATATTATCATCTCCAATATTGGGCCAAATGTCAGTTCGCAATTCGATGAGTTGCGTGTAGCACAAAAAACTCCAATTGTGGAGCTAACCTCTGTGTATGGTTTATCGATCCTTAGAGATGCAGTTACGACTACTGGTGCTGGCACGGTTACAAATAACGCGACTGAGTATAATTTGAGCAACTCTGTCAGTGGCGTAGACTCAGCCATTTTAGAAAGTGTATTGCGAGGACGATATGAACCGGGTTATGCAGGAGAGGCGGGGATAGGGGTTCGAATTCCGTCTCTGCCAATAGGTAACCAAGTGGCGCAATGGGGATTATTTGATACTCAAAACGGAGCCTTTTTTGGAGTGAACAGTACTACGGTGTTTGTAACCGTGCTTAGAGCAGGAGTTGATACGACAGTTCCTCAAAGCTTATGGAATGTAGATCCATTAAACGGGACAGGACCAAGCGGAGCTACACTAAACTTATCAAAAGGGAACATATACCAAATTGTGTTTACATGGTATGGTTACGGAGTGATTGAATTTAGAGTGGTTATCCCTGATCCCGTAACGTTAGCCCAAGAGGTAATTACCGTTCATCGATTCTCCCCAACAGGGCAAACAAGCTTTGTTGATCCAAATCTTCCGTTAAGAGCACAAGTTGCTAATAATGGAACCGGTGCTGCTTATAGTATATTTGTGGGTGGAAGACAATATAGTATTATCGGCAAATATGAACCAACCTATAGAGTAACTTCCGAAAGAAGAAGAATAACAAATGTTACATCAACGTTAACACCCGTAATTTCATTTACAAGAAAAGCTGTGTTTCCAGCGGGTTCGGCTAGAACGAATTCGGTTCAGGTGAATTTGGAAGAAATCAATGTTATTTCATCCGTAGATCTAAGTTACCAAGTGCTTGTGGGAGGGACGTTAAATGGAGCTTTTGTTAATTTTCCCACAGCTACAACGATTATTCCTGATAGCGAGACCGCACTACTAGTCAACAATACCTCTACAACAATTACAGGTGGAGAAGTGGTGTTTCAAGGCATTACAGGAGGGGGAGCAGGGAATACCAAAATATTGGCCTCTCAAGAACTTTTGGATTTCACTCTTCCGGAGAATCAGGTTGTAACTTTAGCCATATTGAATATTGGTGGTCCAGGCTCGAACACAGTTGATGTGGTATTTAGAGTAACTGAGAGTTGGTAATTAGTAATTAGTAATACCCTGTAGCTGTAGACATTGAATGATTCAAAATCCAGAAATCAAAAAAATGTTCAAAGATTAGAATTGACGGAATAAATGTTATGTAAACTAAATAAAAATTAGAAAAAAAATAACCACCTGAATACTCCTTAATACAGGAATACAGGTGGTTATTTTTTATACGTGGATTACTCCAATCCAGCGATCTGTTCTTTTAATTTGTTAGCAGATGCCTGGAAAGCCACTTTCTCGGATTCATTCAACGGAAGAGGCAGAATCTCGCGCACACCGTTGCGATCGACTACACATGGAACACCCAGATAAACATCCGATACGCCATTGTAATCTTCAAGCAACGTGGATACGTTCAGAACGGAGCCTTCGTTGCCGAGAATTGCAGCTACAATGCGGTCCAGAGCAAGTGCGATTGCATAGGAAGTTGCTCCTTTGGCATTAATAATCTCATACGCTGCATTTTTGGTACGGTCGAAGATATCCTGTTGTGTTTCTTCATCCAATTCCAGATCTGTTCCTGCAACGTTAGCCAGGCTCCATACCGGTACTTCGGAATCTCCATGCTCACCAATAATATGTGCGTGAATACTACGCGGGTCGATCCCTTTATTCTTACCAATCAGGTAACGGAAACGTGCGCTGTCGAGCAATGTACCTGAACCGATGACACGGGAAGCAGGCCATCCACTTTGTTTCCATGAAGTATAGGACAAAATATCTACAGGATTGGTTGCAATCAGTAAAATACCATGAGAATTCACTTCAGTAATACGTTCAATGATATCTTTGAAAATGCTTGCATTTTTCTTCAGCAGATCAATCCGGGTTTCGCCCGGCTTCTGGGAAGCACCCGCTGTAATAATAATGATATCTGCATCTTTGCAGTCGGAATAATCGCCAGCCCATACTTTCACGCCTCCCGTAAATGGAAGACCGTGGTTCATATCGAGCATTTCTCCTGTTGCTTTATCATGATTCACATCCACAAATACCAACTCGGACGAACGCTGTCTCAACATTAGCGTGTATCCCGTTGTTGTTCCCACCGCACCCATGCCTACAATCACGACACGACTTGGTTTCAGAGCTGCACTATTTGTCATGTTCATATCCTCTCCTTTTTGGGTTATACTCCCATCCATATTAAGGGATTAGAGAGTATAAAGCGAGTGTTGTCTATAAAATAGTTCACATTTCATGTCTTTTTACCAATTATTCCGTCGAAAAACAGTTTAGGATAAAATTAATGGTAATAAATGTGCGACATCTAGCCTAGAGCATCAGCTGGAAAAAGGGAGCGGGCAGCGCATACGTAGCCAATGAGCCTTTTACATAAGGTTTGTGGTAGAATAGGAGCAGTGGATTCTGATGAATCGTAAATAAAACGCCATAGGACAGGCATGCGCGCCTGTATATTGGATGAGAGAGGTGGAACCCACTTGCGTTCGCAATGGATTAAAATCGCGCAGACAGCATTGCTGTCTATAGGTATAGCAGCTTTATTGGCTGCATGCACCGACTCAGATCAACCTCCGGTAGCAGAACCTCCGCAGCAGCAGGAGGACGCCGGGAATACAGGGCAGACATTAACTGTCGTTCCCCCTGTGAACAGTACAGAAGCTGCAGATATGGCCAAGTACCAAATACAGACCCGTTTGACCGATTTTCAGTTGCTCAATGACAACGGAGGATTGGCGTGGGGTGTGACGCGGAATGCGCTGCGTCTGTACTACACTCAGGATCAGGGAAAGACCTGGACCAATATTTCACCTTCGGAAAATGTACAATTTCCGGCTAACCCTAAATATGGACAAAGCATTTATTTTGTAGATCGTGCACATGGTTGGATTGTTCGTGAAGGCATGGGTGGAACAGATACCATGGTGCTTCGCACCAACAATGGGGGCGTAACTTGGAGCCTGTCTTCTCTGTCCAAAACGGATAAAGTGACCGCGATCTCATTTGTATCTCCTGAGAAAGGCTGGATTCTCACCACGGTTGATACCGCTATTGGTAAACAGGACAAGAAACTTTACTTCACCGAGGACGGTGGAATCACTTGGAACCGCATGTCATCCAGTGATGAAGACGGCAAACAGGAAGCAGAAGAGATTTCCAAACGTGGATACACAACGGGGATGACTTTCTCGGATCCAAAGCATGGTTTCTTAACAGCGCTTGAGTTCGGTACACCGAAGTTGTATGTAACATCAGACGGCGGAGAGAACTGGGATACTGGACCATCCTTTTTTGATCGAAACAAATTCAACGGGTGTGGTAATTTCAGTGTTAGTTCACCACAATTTTTTGGACGTGAAGCGCAGTCAGCCTGGATATCAATGTCCTGTTCCCAAGGGGAGAGCACGACATTCAATGGATTCTTTACCACCGATGGAGGAAAGAGCTGGAAGCTGTCCAATTTCACTTTAAACAAACAAACGGGTCCGAATCGTAACCTTTCACCGGTATTTCTGAACGCTTTAGAAGGTTGGGCGATGCAAAAGGGCATAACCTACTACACCAAGGATGCGGGAAAAACATGGAGCGCTCTTCCTTCAAGTAGTGTACTGGAGAAAATTCTCGAAGACTATCCTGAAATTGTGAAGATGCAGATGGTTACCTCCAAGCTTGGCTGGATACTGGTTGAAAATACAGATGCTAAAAGATCGTTGTTATTGCAAACGGTGGACGGCGGTGTACATTGGAAAGTGCTTTAAAAGTAGAGTGTTGTAGATGTGAATAGATAAGGAAAGTGAGGAGCCAGGGGGTTCCTTTTCTTTTTTTGTTTAGTTTGTGAAATAAATCACAATTTAATCTGTTAAAAGGTGATATATTTAACTCAACAAGAGAAGGAGTGATGAAGATGAGAACCAACGGTCAGACTCAATTCACGCAGGCGGACGATTTAACCAGATATATGCTTCAATTATGCTACACATGTGACGATGCCAATCGTTGTACAACAGAGGAAGCGGTGAAGGCTTGCATGGCAGAACACGCACAGGCAGACCAGCCCGAACCAGCCGAAGGTGGAGATGTAACTCGCGGGTTTATGGACTTGATGTACGCTTAGTAATCAAAACGGATCAAAGAAGGCTGATATATCAACGTTTTGCCCCTGAAGTACCCCCCCTTAGAATAGGACATTGGAAAGACCTCTGGGTTTAGCCGATGAAATTCTAGGGGGTGTATTTTTTTATGGCGATTAAAGGACACTTTGAAAGTGTTATCTCGGTTGTTATCACGATTACTATTGTAATAGGAACGTTAGCAACTGAATCAGTTATTTATTCCGCGACATCTACGAATGACTTTGGCCCTCTGGCACCACAGATTATCACATTTCCAGCAAAAGATTTCAATCCACCACTCTTACTACAATTGACGTACACTGCTTTTATAGGCACTAGCCTGGTACCTGTTATTCGTGTAGGTCCTGAGAACTTCGATTGGTTCATTGTCTCAGACTAATCTGAACAAAAAGGATAATTATGGTTATATAGGAACAAATCCGATATCATCGGTAAATATGACTTCACTGGCATAAAGCTGGAGGAGTCATTTTTTTATTATTTGGATTTCAAATCCCAAAAATGTTAAAGTTAGGATATCCTACAGAAAAGAGGGGAATACTTAAATGGAAACTAAAGCAAATGGAGTTCTCAAAAATTTGACTTACCTTGTTTTAATTATTGTTTTATTCGCAGTTGGATCTATGTTACTCAATAACCAACTTACGCAAGCCAGAACGAGATTTGATGTTAGTCCTTTTTTGATAACAATTATACCAATTGTTTTCTTCGGAGGTATTGGTGTGGTTCTTGGATTAATGATTAGAGGACAATTGAGATCAACAAAACAACAGGACACATCGGGTTTCCTACTGATAACTTTACCGGCTCTTATTGTTTCTTTAAGTTATGTATGGGCCTCATTTGGATGGTTAAATGATTCTGTATATCAATATATTGTTGTTAATGACTATTTAGTGATTGTGGCTAGTGTAATCTTAGGATTCTCTATAATGTCAGCTTTACCAAAGAAAATTTAGGGTAATATCGGAAATTAGTTGGAAAGGTTCTCAGTAAAAATCCAACTTCTAATACTTTTAATTATATTACAGGCTGGGGTTATGTAAATTGGTATCCTGACTCAACCGTTTCAGGTCCTAGAGGTAACTCTGAAGCAACTGTAACTGCTACAGGTATGGGCTCGGACTACAAGTTATTCTTATTCTATGCATTAACTAAATAATTGGACTTATAAATTATGAACGAGCTCCACTACTAAAAGTTAGTGGGGCTCTATTTTTAATTATAGAGTTTTATCAAGCAGCGTGTCCGGCTCTTGTTTGTCTGCAGCTCAGCAGTAGCCTTGCGGCCTAGTAAACGTTTGAGAATCCGGACCGCTTGATAATACTTATCTGCCCCATTCCTATAAATGTATGTGATGTCTCCCGCGCTGTTATACTTCCAAGGTAAAGTTATCTCCAATAGAACAATTCTGTTTTTTTCTGGAATTTATGACCGGTAGTATAATTGGGCTTAATGAAATATCTCCTGAATTGAATACATAAATAGAGCAGGAGGGATTACCTCACTGCTCTTTCTTTTTATTTGGTCGTATATTCACTTACTTCAAACGTTAGAATTTTATCGAATATCACGTAATTTGTACGCTTACTAAATGGACCTTTGTTGTTGCTGTATTTGTTGATGGCGAACTTGGCCGGTCCAGCTCCTCCATCACGAGCATCATACCAGTTGAGGAATGCATTTACCTCACTCATTGGAAGATCGTATTCTTTCTCTAAACCAGTTGTCAATGTGACTACTAGGATAGCACGATCCCCAGATGGTTGTTCTGGTTCAGTTTACAGCCCTCAACTAAATGCCGTCGAGGGATTATGGAAATGGCTGAAATCCGATGTAATTAACAACGTCTTCTACCACAAAGTGACTGAAATTCGCATCAACGTAGAGCAATTCATGAACGAGATTATGCAAGTGCCTTTGACAATCATAGATCTGCTCTGCGTCAGGTTCTAGCGAGTCGTTTCTTTAGTTCCATCTAAATAGAACTCAGATGAGAAGCAATAAATCAGCTTGTACAACTACAAACGTATGTGAGAGAAAATTATAGTAAGATGGATCTGATGTACGCTTAGACTAATGATTCATGGAGAACGCTCCTGCGGGAGTGTTCTTTTTGATTTGTTGATAAATGTATGCGTTTTTAAATTCACTTCGCAAATATTGTAGCATGGGTTATTATAGAAATAATTAAGGTGATTTACTCAAAATGTGGAATTCGTGATAAAGGTCCGAAATAGCAGAAAGGATAAAAGTATGAATATTCAAGATCTCCCAATTGAAATAAAAGAACATATAGGGGAAGTCCAGAAAATCACTTTTCCTAAGCAAGGTCATACTTCTACTGTGGCTATTCTGGATACGTTCGACCAAAAGTACATCATCAAAAAGACAGAAAACGATCTTTATAATGAATGGTTATTAGATGAATATAAGGTGCTCCAATACCTTTACCATACGGGACTCCCTGTTCCAAAGGTTTATTCATTTCATACTGAGGACACATCGAGATGGCTTCTGATGGATTATATTGATGGAATAAGTTTAAGAGAATTTCTCTCTAAGATGCCTGACCTCCAGAGTAAAGAAAAAGCGATTTTTAACTTTGGGCTTTGTCTAAAGAAAATACATGAATGCTCTTGTCCTGTTGAATTATTGAACAATGACACTCCTTGGCTAGATACAATGCTTAATAAAGCAGAATATAATCTAACTCACTTTGCTGTAGACGGATCAGAAGAACTACTTCAACAGTTAAAAGAAGCAAAACCAAAACCAATAGAAAACACTTTCATTCATGGAGATTTTACTATAGATAATGTGCTAGTTAATGATTGCAATATTGTTGGAGTTATTGACTGGGAAGGAGCAGCTTACGGCGATCCAAGATATGATGTAGCATTAGCCATTAGACCAAAATATAATGCGTTTGATAATGAAAGAGATAGAGAAATATTTTATAACGGGTATGGAAAGTCAAGAATAACGGATGAAGAGTATAATTATTTTGAAGACGGGATATATAACTTCTTTTAGTCTGGCTATAAATTGTTCTTTCAGATTAAAAAATGTTCCGTTTCAGTCATTTGAATCTTGATCTGTTGAGTGCATTAGAGAAGTAAGTTCACACGAACACAACCGCACGCACTATCCACATAGCAACTAGCGATTGAGCTTAATTCGGAGGAAGTCGTGAACTCAAGACCTGTATACGATAACTTTAAGCAAAGGGATGAAATCTTATGGAATCTTCGGAAATCTTCAATATAGTTGAGTTAACACTAGAGGGTTTGAAGAAAAGATTAGATAGTAATAATTCATTATTAATACAAGGTTCAACTGGTTATAGTGAGCCTGCAAGATTTACGTTTTATCCGGGTTCATCTAATCAGGAGATCGATTCTTTATTTGAAGAGTTAAATTTAGTTATTCCTTGGGACTATAAAGCTTTTTTACTAAATCATAATGGAGCAGATCTATTCGTGCATCCTTTTTACGGAGGGGGGATCCAATTGTATAGCTTAAACATGATTCGACAGGTGTACATTGATTATGATTATGTTAGCATGATACCGCAGGGTTGGATTCCAATAGGTTCGGATAATGGAGATATGCTTTTTATAAATACGAATGAATGCATTGATAGATTTTCTAGCTATTTGTATTGGACTGAAATGTTGTTCGTTGATAGCGCAATTAAGGTAAATATGAATTTTGAGAGATGGTTTGAAAGACTGATTATATGTAATGGCGCACATTTCTGGAATTGGAATAATGAAAATTCTGAACGTTATTATAAGCATTTACATGGACACATTGAAAATGTAAATAATTATGATGGCAAGAACTATACGCTCACTTTGTCAAAGAAGGATTAATGGCTTCATTTTAGAATAAAGAACTTCAATTTATATTAATCTCTCTAGAAGGAGTCGAATAAATGAGCCCTCCAAAACATATCTTATCTGCCGCTGCAATCGTGATCAACGAACAAAATGAATTATTACTTATTAGAGGACCACGAAGAGGATGGGAAATGCCAGGTGGTCAAGTGGAAGAAGGAGAATCTCTAAGTCAAGCTGCGATCAGAGAAACAAAAGAGGAGTCCGGAATCGACATCGAAATCATCAAATTCTGTGGAATATTTCAAAATATCGAGAATTCAATCTGTAACACATTATTTCTAGCCAAACCAATAGGAGGAGAATTAACGACATCATTGGAGAGTTTAGAGTCTGGTTTCTTTCCAATTGAAGAAGCGATTTTAAAAGTCGAATGGAAAAACTTCAGAGAAAGAATAGAGTATTGCTTAAAACCTGAGATGCAACCTTTTTGCATTGAGTTCAGTGATAAGAATAATATTTAAAATTCTCCGAAAAGGAAGTTCAATCAATGAAACGAGTCGATGTAAATCGTCGGAGGGAGAGAAGAGATATCAAGACCAGACGAAATCTCTGAGATTGCATGGTTGGATATAACACAGGCAGATGAGCTTATGCCTTACTACAAGAACGGCTTTAAAAGCTTACTTTATGGCAATGAGATTACATATTTCAACGAAGGTAACAAGTAATGTTCTGAATGTAGTGTATAAAGGAGGCTATCAGATGAACAAGCACAGTGTTTATGAAACAAACAGCTTTTATTGGGATACAAAAGGGAATGACTTTTTAAGAGCAATCGTGCTTCCACATTATGGAGCATTTATCTCAGAAGAAAAACACCAACTTTTTGGTGATGTCTCAGGATTAAAGATGTTAGAGGTGGGCTGTGGAAATGGTCAATTCTTGCAGTATCATGGAGACCGCAAAGCTGGTGAGCTATGGGGTATGGATATATCCCAGAAACAGATAGAAAAGACACAACAACACTTGAGAACATACGGTATTTCTGCAACATTGATATGTTCACCCATGGAAGAGGAATGCGGTATTCCTACTAATTATTTTGACGCTGTGTATTCGATTTATGCCATAGGTTGGACAACCGATCTTGAAATTACTTTCAGCCGAATCGCTTCTTTAAAGAAAGATGGCATTTTTATTTTCAGCTGGTCTCATCCAATTCATAGATGTGTCGTTGAAGAAAATGATAGATTTGTCTTCAATAAGCCATATTCTGATGAATCTTGGTATGAGGTGTCTCCTGATTTTTGTCAGGGAGAATTAGTTTTAGCTGATCGTCAAATATCAACCTATGTCAACGCGTTAGCAAAAGCGGGATTTGTCATTGAACAAATGATAGAAGAATCCGATGAGGATATCATGCAATTACATAATCATAGCGATAGTCTCCTTAAAAGAGCGAAGATGTTACCTGTATCCTTTGTGATTAAAGCAAGAAAACGGTGATTAAATGAAATGAATCGGAGAGTGGGTTATGTTTAAATATCAAATGGATACTGCTACCTATATATCGCTATTGGCAATGAAAGATGCACCCCAATTATATAATTTGATCGATCGAAACAGGGATCATATAGGAGCGTGGTTGAAGTTCCCCAGTATGACATTAACAGAAGATGATTCAAGAAATTTCATCAAGGGAACACGTATACGCTATGCTCAAGATGATGGTTATTGGTTAGGAATCTGGTGCGGAGACGAGCTTGCTGGTTCTATTGGATACTTATACATTGATCAAGAAAACAAGAAGACTGAAATAGGATATTGGCTAGGTCAGGAATATGAGGGTAGGGGACTTATTACAAAATCGATTAAAGTGTTAATTGCTCACGCATTTGATGAACTTGAATTAAATAAAGTTGAAATTGGCATAGCAACAGACAACTTCAAAAGCCGCGCAATTCCTGAAAAATTAGGCTTTCAACGTGAAGGTGAATTAAGAGATTACGAATATATTAATGGTGCATATTTAAACAGGATTATTTATGGCTTGAAAGCAGATCAATGGAGAACGTAATAAATCAAAATTTATTTTAACTAAAGGGGCTTGTTATGAGAAAATTACCGCTGTTTGTAGTGACAGGCGCAAGTGGAACAGGAAAAACAACGATCTCTTCGCTTGTTCGCAAGCAACTTCCCGAATTTGACGTCTTTGATATGGATATCATCGATAACGTGGATTGGCAGATTGCCAAAGAGAATTGGTTGAGGATTGCGTATAACATATCGCTAAGTGGACGAGGGACTGTTTTATGCGGAACGATGGTGCCGGAAAATATTACATCATCCGATTACATAGATCGATTTGATCGAATTCTATATATGAATTTACATTGTGACGATGTTACACGCGAGATGCGTTTAAGAGCTCGTGGGTGGGACGAGAACCTGGTTGAAGATCACAAGAATTTTGCAAATTGGTTACTCCAGAATTCGGAAACTGCGTTTGACCCGCCAATGCAAACAATTGATACGACAGAACTTACAGCAGTGGGAGTAGCTGAACAAGTTAAAGAATGGGTTTTAAAGAACTGGTGCGAGGAATGAACACCTAAAATAACCTGATAGTTAGATTGAGTGGAGGAACAGGATGCTACCTTTTCAAGTGAATGAATCTATTGTATTAAAGCTGATCCAATCTCAAGATAGAGATGAGTTGTACGCGTTGATTGATGAGAATAGAAAGTACTTGAGAGCGTGGTTACTCTGGGTTGATAAAAGACAATCGCCCAGCGATTTAGATTCTGTAATAGAAGTATGGACACATAATTATGAAGAGAGGAACGGTTTTGATTCCGGAATATGGTTCAATGAACAATTGGTCGGGATGTTAGGATTGCATTATATTGATTGGACTAATCGAGCAACGAGCATTGGATATTTTTTAGCTGAGTCAGCACAGGGCAAAGGAATCATTACCAAATCAATAGAACAATTGCTTAAATATCTCTTTAACGAGTTGAAGTTAAATCGTGTAATCATTCAATGTGCAGAAAACAATTTTAAAAGCAGAGCAATACCTGAGAAAATCGGATTTACAAATGAGGGTACATCCAGAGAAGCTCAATGGGTCTATGATCATTATGAGAATGTTGTGACTTATAGTTTATTGTCTAGTGAATGGCATACTTAAACGGTAGAGTACGTCATCTTGATGAGACGAAGGAGGTCACGAATTGTTTCTCAATGTATTACTTTGGTTGATTATTCTCTGGGTGATCTCCCTGTATTTCAGTTTTCCTAAGAAAGATCGCATGTACACAGTCAATGTGCCGAGCACATATTACATTCAATCTTCAAATCGGTTGGATATTCAGAAAAACTACGAATGCGCTGCATTTTCCAGTGCGTTTGTCTTGAGACATTTCGGGGTGGAGTCCAACGGAACAAAGATTTATAAAACCTATCCTCGCAAATTACTGGATGGAACCGTATATCCCAAAGCGGTCGTTGTTTTTTTCAGAAAACTAGGATATCAGGCAATGTACTTACGAGGAAATGTGAATACGTTGAAGAAACAGATCAGTCAGGGTGTGCCTGTTATTTTATTTATTAGAGTACATCCCAAACAACGTTATTTGCATTTTGTTCCCGTCGTTGGCTATGATGAAACACATTTTTACTTGGCAGAATCGTTAGACCACAAGATTAATTGTGATGAAGAATATTACAATCGAAAAATCAGCATAAGTGAACTCAACATGTTATGGAGGTCGTGGTTACCTTTTTCTCAAAACTCCTATATCGTCGTACACCCGACGCAGATTTAAGACGGCTCTCTTTCAATGGGCATGATTTATTAGCTTTAAACGAACTAATCGGCATTATTCGGAACGTCTGCGTGGTTAAATCATGAAACTCATGCCCAAATGGCATGAGTTTTTTTGAACAAATATCGCTACGCAAACCAGCTCGCCTCAATTAATGGTTATGAACAATTTAGATCAACCGTATGGGCGGTGTGATATCCATTTTATTGTTTTTTCTGGGAATTAGCTGAGTTTTTTACTAAAATGGTTGTTCGTCCACGCATCTTTTCATCTACATACGTACATTAAACCATGTCTATAGGGAGGTGTCCACACTGTGAGTCATTCAGAAGTGAAGAAACGTATGAAGAGAAAAAAGGCAATATTACATCCGTGTAAAGTTAAAAGAAAAGAACGCCGATTAAAAGTGGTCAAAAAGTTTGTTCAAGTAAAATGTCCGCCTCCAGAAGTGAATATATCTACCCCTACTGTTGTTGGCCCAACAGGACCCCAAGGTATGCAAGGCGTACAGGGCGTACAAGGTATTCCAGGTAGACAAGGGGTTGAAGGGCCACCTGGAGCTCAAGGACCAGCGGGGGGGCCACCTGGACCACAAGGACCTCAGGGACAGCCTGGTCCTGCTGGAGCGGTAGGCTCTCAAGGTCCGGTCGGACCTGCTGGACCTATGGGAGCACAGGGGATTCCGGGAGAAGCAGGGGCTGTAGGGCCACAAGGTCCGCAAGGTAATCCCGGACCTGCCGGAGCAATTGGACCTCAAGGTTTTCCTGGAGCAGTGGGTTCGACAGGACCAGCAGGTGCAACGGGAGCAGTAGGCCTGACAGGTGCGACTGGAGTAACTGGTCCCGCTGGTGCCACAGGAGTTACAGGTGCGACAGGAGCAGCTGGAGGCGTACTGGGGTTCGCTGACTTTTTCGCGCTGATGCCACCTAATAATGCTGCAACGGTTGCTCCAGGTGCAGATGTTAACTTCCCTCAAGATGGTCCAACAAGTGGAACGACGATCTCTCGCACGGGCCCTAGTTCATTCAATCTGGCAGCCATTGGTACGTATTTAGTTATGTTCCAGGGGAGTATGAATGAAGCCGGGCAACTTATGTTAACACTCAATGGTGCTGATCTTTCCAATTCGGTAGTGGGACGGGCAACAGGTACAAGTCAGATGCCAGGAATGGCTCTCGTTCAAACAACAGTAATAAATTCAATACTAACCGTACGAAATCCAGCTGGTAATCCCACTGCATTAACCATGACGCCTCTTGCGGGCGGAACAAGACCTGTATCGGCACATCTTGTGATCACACAAATAGCGTGAATCCGGTAATAGGCTAGGCTAATTGTCCTCAGCTTTATTAAATATGCATCCACAATGGTAACATGGGTTTGCTTGAACTGAGATAACAGTATTTCCTTGAAGCTGTTATCTCAGTTGGAGCGGATAATGGTACAGGAGTAACTACATATCGGATACCCTTTTTGTTTTTTGAGGAATGGTGAAAACGTCACCACTAATTATTTTTTCAGTTGTTAATATGATAAAATATTGGAAAAACCTCAGAGGTGAGTACATGAAGAATGGACACTGGAGAAAAATAACATGGGTTGTTGCGGCATTATTATTAATCATGATCACGGCTTGCAGCGATAGCAAATTCAATCCAAACGAATTTTCAAAACAGGATCTGGCTGTGACGAAGACCGACAGTGAGGATAAGATTACTTATGGAATGAGTCAGGAAGAAGCGGAGAAAATCCTCGGTCAGGGAACATCAACCGGTGTGGGTCAATCCTATCAATACAATAACGGGATCACGATTGGCTATAGGGATGCCAAGGTCGTTAGTATCATCTTGAACAAGGACTCGAAAGGGTACTTTAAGACGGCTCGCGAGGCAGAGGCGGGGATGACACATCAAGAGATTCTTGATCTGTATGGCAAGGAACATGTTTTGGTCGAATCTGAACGTAATATCGATTATGCCTATCATATTCAGAAGGAAACATTCCTGGATGAGAAGTCGCTGCAAGCGGAAAAAGATGATCTGGCTATCTATCGTGCATCGTTTATGCTGACAAAAGAGGGACAGGTTAATCAGGTTATATTGTCGGATCAACGATTTGCAACAACCTTTAAGTAAAACATGGCTGCTAGGCAGTAGAATATTAGATAATGAAATAGTACTTATTTTCGTATGAGGCAACCCTTCGGTATTCTGCCGGAGGGTTTTCCCCTCACACCGTTCGATTTCAATCCGGATAACAAGTTCTTTGTTTACGTGCATATACATTACAGGAGACGGGTCAAGACTCCGGCTGTCCTAAGTTGTATGAACGGAGGGAGAGACATGGGCATTGAATCATCTTGGATGTTTGATTTGTTTGGAACCGTCTTTCCGGTTGTATTTGTTCTGATTATAGGTATAGTCCTTCTGTCGATGGGAAAGGAGGTATGGAGGTGGGGACGCAACAACTCGGAGCCGCTATTGACCGTGCCTTCACGAATCACCAGCAGACGGATGAAGATGAGTCAGTCGCAATCTGAACCAGGCAGTACAGCACGAACGTTATATTACGTCACCTTTGAAGTAGAAAGTGGAGATCGGCTCGAATTCAAAGTCAATGGCGAAGAGTATGGTTTGTGTGCTGAGGGGGACGAAGGACGGCTCTCGTTCAAAGGAACGCGTTATGTAGGCTTCGAGCGATATAATCGCGTATATTCCGAACGCCTACGTGGTTAAACTGAGCAGCTTACGCCAGAATGGCGTGAGTTTTTTTTGATTATTTGTTGGACAAGCGTTTCTTAATGGGCCTAACGTGTTTTTATATAAGAAGAGGCTTATAAGATTATGATCGAAGGATCATTACAATAGAGGAGGCAATCAATATGTCATTTACAGATCAGGTCGTTGTTGTAACCGGGGCCGCTCAGGGAATAGGACGAAGTGTGGCTGAGGCTTATGCGGTCGCTGGAGCCAAAGTTGTACTTGCCGATCACAAGGAAGCCGAGGGTGCCGCAGCCGCAGCTTCCATTCGTAATGAAGGCGGAGAAGCCATTTTTGTTCAATGTGATGTTCGGAGCGAGCAGGATATTACGAATCTTTTTCGGACAACCGTGGAAGAATTCAAACAAATTGATGTTTTGGTGAATAATGCAGGACTCGCCAAGTGGAAGTCACCCTATGAGCTGACGCTGGAAGAATGGGACGATGTACTCAATACCAATGTGAGAAGTTGCTTTTTGGCGAGTCGGGAAGCAGCCAAACATATGAAAAGTAATGAACATGGGGGTGCCATTATCAACATGGCTTCTACCCGTGCGCTGATGTCTGAGCCGGATACCGAAGCTTATGCCGCATCCAAAGGAGCGATTGTAGCTCTGACGCATGCGCTGGCGGTCTCACTGGGCAAGGACCAAATTCGGGTCAATTGTATCAGTCCGGGATGGATTGAGACAGGAGACGTGGAGAAACTGAAAAAGGAGGATCATGAACAGCATCCCTCCGGTCGTGTGGGTGTTCCTTCGGATATCTCCCGTGCTTGTTTATATTTATCTGACCCAAGCAATACCTTTGTCACAGGGACCAACCTCGTTATTGATGGAGGCATGACCCGAAAAATGATATATGAGGACTAGAACCGGGATTGAGCCGGGCGAGCCCTAAGATTTTCCAACATAAGAGTAATAAGCCCAAGTTAAGCACTTGGGCTTATTTGTTTTTAATAACTCGGTTGCTATAATAAATGTGATTTTACAACAGTAGAGGAATGGAGGGAGTATATGTTCGGGAAACAATCCCGGAAGGTATTTTGGCTGTTACTGCTGATCGGAGGGATGATAATGATAGGGAATGAGTCACCTGCTGAAGCAGACGGCGCAGATATACGGGCGGCCTGGGTATGGCAGGCACAGTCTGTTAGCAACGGAGATGAGCTGTTGGCCAATGCAGCTAAACATAAGATAAACAGGCTGTACGTGAATGTAGACATGACGCTGTCCAAGGAGGTATACCAGACGTTTATAGCCAAAGCAAGCCGTGCGGGTATTGCGGTTGAAGCGCTGGGAGGCGATCCATCCTG
The DNA here is from genome assembly GCF_038004645.1 of Paenibacillus sp. FSL M8-0212. Lineage (NCBI taxonomy): Bacteria > Bacillati > Bacillota > Bacilli > Caryophanales > Paenibacillaceae > Paenibacillus > Paenibacillus sp. FSL M8-0212. The sequence continues at coordinate 5,494,085 of NZ_JBBORP010000001.1, forward strand.
GGCACTCAGTGGCCGTGAAGGCCCCATGCTCAGATTAGCGTCGTGGGTAAGTGATTACAATCAAGCTGCTGAGCCCAACGAGCAATTTGATGCCATACATCTGGATATCAAGCCCTATGTGTTACCAGCCTGGAAAGAAGATGCTAAGCCACTGGTACAATCCTGGGTAGCCAATATGAATCTGTTATTTGAGCAAGTGAGACAGGATGGCGCAGTTGCAGTGAATATTGATTTGCCATTCTGGCTGGATTCGTACACCGTCACAGGAAATAGAGTTTCTGAAGATGCAGATAACGAACCATTGTCACATTGGTTCATTGAACGAGTGGAGCATGTCACTTTACTCGCTTACCGTGATAATGCGCAAGGGAACAATGGTGTCATACGTTTGATTGAACAGGAAATGAACTGGGCAGATGCTAGCAATGTGAGCGTCACGGTTGGGTTGAACACCAAGCCCATGCCTGGCGAGGAGTTCACGACATTTGCGGGTAAAGGTGCAGCACAACTGGAAAGTGTTATTGAAGAAGTTGCCTCCGCATTCAGCGGACATACTTCTTACGCCGGTTCTGCTGTACATGACATCGTATACTGGGGACAACTGGAGCCGTCAGAACTGCCATCACCGGAGATTCCATCTAATCAGCCAGAGATTCGGGGAACATATATCTGGGAGGCCTCTCAGGTGACGAATGACGGGGGAGAGCACATACTAGCGTTTGCTAGAGAGCAGAATATTAACTGGTTGTATGTTCGATTAGATCTGGATCAACCCTATTCCAGTTACCGCAGTTTTGTGAAACGGGCAAAAGCGCAGGGCATTGAGATCCATGCGATGGGTGGACATCCCATCTGGGGCAAAAAGGAGAATCGTCCACGCATTCAGCGGTTGATTGATTATGTGAAAAACTATAATGCTGAATCCGAGCCGGATGAACGATTTGAAGGCATCCATCTGGATATTGAGCCGTACACTTTGCCAGAGTGGGAGAATAGTCGGGACACCTTATTGACCGAATGGGCTGCCAACATTACATTTTTCCAGGAAGAAACGAAGAAGGACAGTGATCTCGAAACAAGCGCAGACCTTGCTGTATGGCTGGATAGCTTCGCGTTGCCAGGAAAGGATACATCTGTAGCGGAGTTTATGATCCGTACACTCGATCATGTGTCGCTGATGGCTTTCCGTAACAACGCCGAAGGTTCCAATGGGATTGCTGCTGTTGTGAGTCAGGAGATGGAGATCGCGGATCGTTTCGGTAAAAGGTTGATGATTTCGGTAGAAATGAAGCAGAACCATGAAGGTCCTCATATTTCTTTTTATGAAAAAGGGGCAGCGGAGATGGAACTTCAGCTTGCCAAGCTTCCGGATCTGCTGGCCGAACATCAGGCTTACCAAGGCAACATTGTTCATGCCTATGATTATTGGATTGAAGCCAAGCCTTAAACAGGCGAGTATTATAAGAAACGAGTTGCTTCGGGACTTCACCTTGGGTGAGGTTCCGGGCTTTTTTTTATGGAAAAAAGATGGAATCGTGTCACCGAATGGGCTCCTGCACAATACGATGTACGGTGATGAACAGCTGAAACAAGGGAGGAAACAGACTATGGCTGTTATTAAAGCCAACTCAGAGGACGTCAAGCTGCTGGCTAGGCTCATGAGGGCAGAGGCTGAAGGTGACGGCGAACAGGGTATGTTGCTTGTGGGCAATGTAGGTGTGAACCGGGTGCTAGTGGATTGTCTGGACTTTAAGGATATTCGCGATATCAATCGTATGGTATTCCAGAATCCAGGAGGCTACGAGTCAACACAGAAGGGGTACTTTTACCAACGGGCAAGACAGTCCGAGATTCGTCTCGCACAACGGGTGATCAATGGAGAGCGCATCTGGCCAGCAAGCAATTCATTGTGGTTTTTCCGACCTGTGGGCGACTGCCCACCAACGTGGTATGACCAGCAAAATACAGGACGTTTCAAAGCGCATTGTTTCTTCAGTCCGACAGGCGATGACTGTCCGGAAGTATATTAAATTTTGGGAGGAATCACCATGATTAATCAGCCTTATCAACCAACGACTCAAACACTGGGTCAACAAGCGAATTCTGTATTGGGTCAACAAGCCAATTCTCAGGTTCAAGGTACGTCTTACAAAATTGGTAACGGAATGCCTGCCATGTCACCAACGCCAGGGATGGTATCACCAAGCTCGACAAGTGTACCCCCACTCGTATCCAGTGGAAGCCCAATGACACCAACGGGTGCAGTGATTACAACAACGGCTCCACAGTTTGAGCAGTCATACATTGAGAATATTTTACGTCTGAACCTTGGTAAATTCGGTACGTTCTACATGACATATGAAGGCAATAAAGAATGGAACGCTCGCATATTCCAAGGTATTATTGAAGCAGCGGGCCGTGACCATATTATCATCAGTGACCCTAAGACAGGAAGACGGATCATGCTGTTGATGGTCAACTTCGACTATGCTACATTTGATGAGCCGTTGTTGTATCAATATCCAGGAGTGGTAGGCAATTACCCGCAAGCTCCAAGCAGATAATCATTGGCACCTCATCATTTTGATTGATAACTGACATGTCTAACACATACTGATATACTTTGCTGTCCTGAATGTGGAGGTAATCCGCAGACAGGACAGCTTTTCACATAAACATATATACGAAGGTTACTATAGGTTTAGAGTCATACGTAACCTTTTGGCGATAACATGGCACTTATACATGAATAGAACAAGCAGCATGCTTATATGAAGGGAGTCCATAGCATTGAATTCATGGATTGAAGGAGCGATGAAGGGCGAACCTGAAGCTTACGCACAACTGATGTCTCAATATCGCGGGATGGCTCTTGCTGTTGCCTATCACCGACTGGGGGATACGTTTTGGGCTGAAGATGTCGTACAGGAGGCGTTTACTGAAGCCTTTGGCAATCTGTCCAAGTTGGAGGACTCGGAGGCTTTTCCCGGGTGGTTCAAGGTGATCGTGGAGAGGCAGTGTTATCGCTGGCTAAGACGCAAGCAACATACCATGATTCCAGTTCAGGAGCTGGAGCATGTATTCCATGAAGAGGATCAGGCGCATAATCCGGAAAAACAAGCGGTGCAAAACGAAATGCATCGTACGCTGCGTGATTCTATTGCAATACTGCCATCATCGATGCGGATTGCTGTTGAACTGTTTTATTTGGAAGGATACTCGCTCAAGGAAATATCGGATTTCCTCGGGGTCAAGGTACCTGCATTAAAGAAAAGACTGTTCGATGCCAGATCCAAACTCAAGCGCTCTATGCCTGTAAGGGATCTGGTCTCTGTATTCAGTGACTTGTATGAAGGGGGAAAAGGATTGTTACACATTATGAATGGGGATCACGCTGCCAATCGTTTAAGAGAGAGTGGAATTCAGGGAGACATCCTGGTATGGAGAGAATTGTACACGTTTGGACCGGTAGCCAAAGATATGAAAGATGCAAAGGAGCGGAAGAATCGGGCATCCGTATTAGAGCGGCAGTTGGGTATTCCACAGACGGAATACTTGAAGATTGAGGAGCTTGAACGCAAGTTGCAGTCGTTTCAACAATATAAGGAAATTGTCTTATGGTTCGAATACGATCTCTATGATCAGACGATGTTATCGTATCTGTTACATTATTTCAGAGGACAAGCACTCCAAAATACGAAACTGAATCTGCTCTGTATTGACTCGTATCCAGAGATTGAGCACTTTAGAGGACTGGGGCAGCTTACCTCCACACAGATTAAACGTCTGTCCGGCAGTTGGCATGTGATTGAGAGAAACGAGTTACAAGCCGGTGCACAGTTCTGGGAAGCCTATACGTCGACTGATTTCCGGCATCATCTGGATTACTTGCAGGCAGACACTTCTGCACTACCCTTTGCAAAAGCTGCCTTTAAGGCACATTTGTCCCGTCTGCCATCTGTATCGAACGGTCTGGGGCTGATTGAGCAGACCACACTGGAGACCATTAGAGCAGGGGTAGAGCATCCGTATCCATTATTTCGCGAGGTAGGGGACAAGCTGCACATTCTCGGAATGGGTGATCTAGAATACTGGGCACATCTGAAACGGATGACAGAAGGGCCCCATGCTTTACTTCAGATGAGCGGTGCAACAACTTTCCCTAATTTCAAGCAGCATGATGAAAAATTCCGTGACGGAGTCCTGTCGCTAACGGAACTCGGAATTCAGGTGTTGAATGAAGAAGTCGATTGGGCACTGCTGAAGCAGGATGAATTCTGGATCGGTGGATTGCATAACGCAAGCGGGAAACAAGCCAAGTGGCGCTGGAACCCCGCTTCGGAAACCGTAGTGGAGATTGAGTCGACATCGTAATTAGCAGATAGAGTCTGAGAAAATAAAGTATTGCAAAAAGAGAGTATCTAGCCATGTCGAAGCATGAGCGAGGATGCTCTCTTTGGTTTGGTTATGGTAGATCATTGTTTGTGAAATGTTAAAAAAACAGCGTAATCGAGACTTTTGTTAAAGAAAAAGGGCGTTTGTGCCATTTCGTTGTCATAGGACACGGATTGACTGTGTAGTGTAGAATTATATAATAAAAGAAGCATATCTTTTTTATTCGACAGAACAAGGTGGAGGTGGAAGCATTGGGAAGTTGAAATTGCATATGAGCGGCAGAATGGCAAATATCCTACATTTTCGAAGGAGGTGGACCTATTTGCCGAAGAATGACGGCAAATAGGATGAAAATTTGAGTGACCCCTTACCGAGTATTTTAAATTTAGTAATAATTGGTTTACTTGTATTAATGAATGGTTTCTTTGTGTCGGCGGAATTCGCGATGGTGAAAGTTCGTGGAAGCCGGATTGAGGCTTTGGTGGAAACAGGCAACAAAAATGCCATCTATGCTTCCAATATCGTACGTAATCTGGATGCATATCTATCAGCTTGCCAACTAGGTATAACTTTGGCTTCACTGGGACTCGGGTGGCTGGGAGAACCGGCAATTGCACATCTGTTAGAGCCCATGTTTACCGCATTTGGACTGGGACCAGTCTACGTTCATGGAATCTCTATTGCCATTGCATTTGTGATTATTACGATCTTGCACATTGTACTGGGAGAACTTGCTCCCAAAACGATGGCGATTCGAAAGTCTGAGACGATCACGTTGTGGTCTGCGGCTTTGCTAACGTTCTTCTACAAGTTAATGTATCCATTCATATGGGCACTGAACGGTATGGCTAACGGCTTGTTGAGACTGTTCCGAATGGCACCAGCTTCGGAGATGGACGACGCGCATAGTGAAGATGAATTACGTATTCTCATGAAAGAAAGCAATAAGAGCGGTTTAATTGATAACACTGAATTAGCACTTGTTGATAATATATTTGATTTTACGGATACAACCGCCCGTGAAATTATGATTCCGCGGACGGAAATGATCTGTCTGAATGCCAATGAGTCCATGCTGGAGAATCTGGAGATTGCCAGCGAAAGTATGCGAACAAGGTATCCGGTATATAACGGAGACAAGGATCATATTATCGGCTTTATTCACATTAAGGATCTGATGCGATCCCAACTTACGGATACCATCTCCGTAATCCGGCCCATCCTGGCTGTGCCAGATACCACCCTGATCAGTGATCTGCTCAAGCGGATGCAGCGTAGCAAGACACAGATTGCGATTCTGATTGATGAATATGGCGGAACCTCCGGGCTTGTCACGCTTGAAGATATCATGGAAGAGATCGTTGGTGAGATTCAGGATGAGTTCGACCAAGAGCGTCCTGCCATTGAGCAAGTGGATGAGATGGAATACTCCATTGATGGTTTGATGCTGATTGAAGAAGTCAGCGAACGATTTGGACTGGAGATGGATCGTGCCGATTACGATACAATCGGGGGCTGGTTATACTCCAGAGTAGATGCCATTCCACCTGAGGTCGGTCAATCGGTTGAGTATGGGGGTTATGTATTTGTCATTCAAGAGACAGAGCATAAGCGGATTTCCCGAGTAAATGTGATTAAGCTGGAACTGTTGGTTGAAGAAGAAGGCGCGTAGCCAGATCGAAATTGTAACGAATGAAGCTGTATGGTGACGTAATGGTCAACGTACAGCTTCTTTGCATACTCATGATTCTTTGGGTGCATGAATGACAATATCAGCATAACGGTTCTCCGTGACAAAGCTATTTTTGATATCAATTCGCTTATAAGTGACGTAAACATTCTCTCCAGGAGCGAGATCATGCTGGATATTCAGCTTTTTTCGAGTGGATTGGGTTGTTGTTGGTGTTTTAATAGTAATGATGTCGTACATATCAACGAAAGTAACCTCGTAAGAATTGTAGTCCCCCACCTTAGTAGTGGATAACACCGGATTTTGCTTATACTGGGTTAGGTGATCATTCACCATGCCAAATGTTACAGGTAACACATAAAACAGAAGTACCAGAGGCAGAAGGCAGAAAGCAATCCCGAAAACACGTAAAAATTGGACATGGGAGAGGGTGCGACCGCTCTGCTTGAGGAAAAGAAAAGCAAGGATGGGAGACAGTACAAGTCCCCAGATCATAAAGGGCAATACATAGCGGTCAATCCCCATACTTATCCAGCTTTCACGGGCTGTAGCCAATAAATATATTAAGGTCCCTGCGGTAAGCGCACTCACCAAGATAACAAGCCAACGTTTGAACGAGCCGGAAACTTGTATATGTAGTTCATTCGGATTGGAGCTGTGACGATGCCTTTTGGATTTGGATTGAAATTTACTCAAGTTACACACCTCATTTGCAAATCTTATTGGTTAATATGGTTTCGTGTATCCATTACCCAATACATACGGGCTGGAATAATCTAGGTTTCAACCATGCTGGAGATGCATGCAAAGACAAAAGACGCTGCCGACAGAAACATCGGAGCGTCTAATTTTTTTTGAAACCTGTCACCCGATCCGTCCGTTTATACCCTTACACAAAATCAAGTATGGAAGCGGAGGATGGATCAATATGCGGAAAATGAATAATAAGAGTGCAGCATCTATGCTAAAAATAACCTTTGTTGCCTTGTTAATGGTGCCAACAATCCTGGCTATACCTACGTCCGAACCAGCCGTTGCAAGCCCGATGATCAACGTGTCCTCTGGTGCCCTTACAGCTCCGCCACCGCCAGAACCATCCATCCATTCGCTTGCTACCACTCGAGAACTTGGACATATCTATCAAGCGGTCGGTGCACTCATTCCTGGGGGTGGACTATCGGCTATCGTCAATACCAAGACCATGACATATACAGCAATGAAGACACTTTCCGTAGATTATCGACTTGAGCGCTGGACAGGAACAGCATGGGTAACTTTTAAAGCCAGTTCCAACAATGCAACGAAGACAAACTTACTGAATGCCACATCGGATTGGACCGTTATGCCAGGATACTATTATCGCGTTACCAGTATCCATACAGCGTATGATGGAAGTACCACGGAAACAAGCAAACATGTCTCTGGCACCGTATTATTCTGATCTTATCGACGGGTGCTGCCGGGAAACTTCTGCTCTTGAAAATCGTTGGCAATAGCAGTCATTTCTTCTTCCGAAAGGGTGCCAAACAGACTCATATTGTTGGAACCCATCATCCATTGAAAGGAGTTATAGGGTGGGCCGATATACATCAGTGCTTCCGTGCCATCCGCCAGCTTTACGGTGCTCATATCACGAAGCATGGCCCCTTCAATTTTCTCCCCAGGCATGACATAGATATAATCAAACTGGATAATCTCATCTTCTATGCTTTTGCCTTCACTGGTATATTGAACTCTCATTTGGTTGGACTCATAATAATCTTCTGGATTCACAGGGTTTTCAGTATCGAGCACGAGTTCGAATTTGACCTTGTTGAATCGCTCGGGAATGGCCTTGGATAAAAGAAAGTCACCCATGAACCCTTCACGTGCAATCTCTTCCGTAACAAGTACTGGACGAAACTGATGGCTCGATAACTCATACGAAGGTGTATTTAGAGCCTCTTCTTCTTGTACTTTAAGAATGTCGTCCAAGCTGGTTTCTGGTGGTGGAGGCGTTTTGGCTGTTGACGGATCAGCCCCCAGATGGGTCGTGCGATCCTCGATAATAATGGATTTCATGCCATTGCCCCAATCCTTGATGGATTGCACAAAAGGGGATACTGCTTGCGTACCGGACGGCAGGCTGAAAATAACGGCCCCAATAGTTACGGATGCAGCGACTACAACAGACAGCCGTAAAGTACGTATTCTTTTTTTGCGTAAACCGATTCTGTTAATTTCCCTGTGTACCTTCTGCCAGGATTGCTGCATGGATTCGGTATGGGAGGCGGAAGGGGCAGAGACGGCCTGATGGAAAGCCTCATCAAAAGCCAGATCAAACGCAGCGTCGAAATATTCATCTTCCAGCTCTGAATCGAATGGCTCCACAAGTTTATCGGACTTGCCTTTGCTCAATGCTTCCACCCCATTCCTTATGTAATTTCTTCTTGATACTGCCGCGGGCTCTGAACAAACGTTGCTTCACAATGTCTTCGGAGGTATCCAGCAGTTCGGCCATCTCTCGGTAGGAGAGACCTTTTTTCCACCGTAACTCCACCAGTACACGATATTCCGGTTTGAGCTGTCTGAGATAATATTCAATAGACTCTTCCATCATCTGCGTTTCTACCATGCTTTCCACGGAAGCTGCCGTCTGATTCATCGTCTCCATATCTATAAAAACACTATCCGTATCCACTTGGTTACGGTTATTTTTATTTTTTCTCAGATAATTAATAGCTGTGTTCCGCGTGACGACCTTGAGCCAGGCTTTCAGTTTGACCTCGTCTTCAAAGATGGGTTTGTTTTTAATGATTTTGATAAAAGCTTCCTGAATAATATCTTCTGCTGCAGCACGCTCCTTGATGATATAAACGATAAGACCATGTACCATATTATAATATTCATAATACACTTCTTCTTGAAGTGCAGAGCCTAAATTATGGAAATCTGAGGCTAGTAGTAACTGAAGCCGATTGGCCATGATGTTCTCCTTTCTGGTGAACAATCCACAAACATTGGTATCATTACATTTTACAACATAATATGGAAACGATACAATGGGAGGTTGGTCCGGGAAAAACCAGATGAGGGAAGTGTGTATAACATGCGGGAAAGTTTACTGAAAATTAATAAAAGGCCGTCTCGCGAACCATGAATACATGGTTGCAAGACAGCCTTTTCGACTGTTCAGAGAGTATACATTACAGGAGATAACTCTCCGTGATCAGTTAGAATGCCCAGTCTCCCTTAAGGAAGATGGCTTCACGTTCGCCGTTTGCCGTAATACCGTAGATGTCCGTCTCGGGAGAGCCCATCATGAAGTCCACATGGGTGATGCTGGTGTTCATGCCACGGGCTGCAAGTTCTTCAGGAGACATCGTTTTGCCACCTTCGATATTAAATGCATAGGAACTGCCAATCGCAAGATGGCAAGACGCATTCTCATCATACAATGTAGTGTAATACAGGATACCACTCTCAGAGATCGGTGAATGGAAGGGGACCAAAGCGACTTCGCCGAGGTAATGAGATCCTTCATCCATGGAAATGAGTCTTTCCAGCGTATCCTGACCTTCTTCAGCATGAAAATCAATGATACGTCCGTTCTCGAATGTGAGTGAAAAACGATCAATGATACTGCCGCCATAGCTAAGTGGTTTGGTGCTGGACACTTTGCCGTTTACGCCATGCTTGGCTGGAGCGGTGAATACTTCCTCTGTCGGGATATTCGCAACAAAAGGGGTGCCTTGCTCATTCACGCTACCCGCCTGCGCCCAGATATGACCTTCTGGAAGCTCGACAGTAAGATCCGTCCCTGGAGAGAGGAAATGCAAAGCTTGATACTTCTTGTTGTTCAGGGCAACGGCTTTGGTCTCCAGTCGTTCAATATGCTGCTCCCAAGCCGCTACAGGGTCCTCCAGATCGGCTCTCACCGCAGCAAAAATGGCTTCCCACAGCTGGCTAACCTGCTCAGCTGCCGGGAGATCCGGGAATACTTTGGCTGCCCAATCGGGGGAAGGACAAGCTACACCCGTCCAGCTCATTTTATCCGCCTGTTGATACTGACGGTACTTGGCCATCGCCTGACCAAATGTACGCTGATGGGTCGAGATCCGCTCAGGGTCAATACCTTTCATCAGGTCAGGGCTGGATGACAATACGGTCAGAAAGGCTGCATTATTAGCTGCCAGTTCTTCAAGCTCCGCTGCATGCCATTTCGGCGGCTCTTGGAAGGATTCCTCAGGGGCCATCTCAAACCGCAATCGATTGACGGTTTCATCTCCGTATTTTACAATCACCTGCTTGGCTCCAGCTTCATATCCTTTACGTACCAGCAAACGTACGAATTCAGCGGTATCAATCATAGCAGAGATGACAAATACTTGCCCTGGTTGCACGTTAGCACCTACTCTTACAGCCAGTTCAGCGTAACGATCCAGTTTTTGTTCAAAACTTAACATATGAGTTCCCTCCAATTGTTGAATTGTTGACCTGTTGACACAGGAAAAGAGAGGAGTAATCTCCTCTCTCCTAAATCACATCAAACGGGATTAAAATGCCCAGTTTCCTTGCAGGAAGATCGGCTCTTCCGCACCTTCGGAGGTCACGCCGTGGATGTTCATTTCTCCAGATCCAATCATGAAGTCTACATGAGTGAGGCTTGAGTTCATGCCACGTTCAATCAATTCTTCTTTGGACATCGTTTTACCACCTTCCAGACAGAAGGCATAGGCATTACCAATCGCCAAATGGTTGGAGGCATTTTCATCAAACAAAGTATTGTAGAACAAAATATTCGTATCCGAAATTGGGGATTGATGTGGAACAAGGGCTACTTCACCCAGATAGTGTGCACCTTCATCCATCTCGATCAGGTTTTTGAGTGCATCCAGTCCTTGTTCAGCGGTGTAATCTACGATTCGACCGTTCTCAAATGTAAGGGAGAATCCGTCAATCAGGTTGCCGCCGTAGCTCAGTGGTTTCGTGCTGCGCACTGTACCGTTAACACCCGTTTTCAGCGGAGCCGTGAATACTTCTTCCGTAGGCATATTGGCAATAAAGACATGTCCTTGCTCATTCACACTTCCACCGGATACCCAGATATGGCCTTCTGGAAGTTCGATGGTCAAGTCTGTGCCTGGAGCTGTATAGTGAAGCTTCTTGTATTTCTTGTTGTTCAGCAGATCAGCGCGGGAATCCAAGTTTTGCAAATGGGTTTTCCATTCGGCAACAGCATCCTGTTCACCGATCCGTACTGTTTTGAAAATGACATCCCACAGGCGGTCCACTTGTTGCGCTTCCGGCAGATCTGGGAATACTTTAGCTGCCCATTCAGGAGAAGGAACGGCTACGATAGACCAGCTGAATTTGTCAGCCATCTGATAAGAACGATATTTTTCGAGCGCTTTACCGCGCACTTTTTGGCTGGTAACAATCCGTTCCTGAGCTACACCGTTCAGCAGATCCGGATTTTCAGCGATGACGTGCAGAATAGCGGCACCTTCTTCAACGAGTTCAGTCATTTCAGCTGCAAACCATTTTGGTTCAATGGAGAAGGCTTCATCAGGGGCAAGATCGTAATGAAGACGTGTAACAGTTTCATCACTCCAGTTTACTTTGACCAGTTTGGCTCCTTTACCGTAAGCTGCTTTGACAATCAGTCGTACAAAATGTGCTGCCGAGATTGGAGCGTTAACCACGAGTGTCTGTCCAGGATGGACATTGACACCGACTTGTACAGCCAGTTCAGCATATTGCTGCAGATTCGTTTCAAAAGTATTCATGCTATTTTTTCCTCCAATGTGATAATAATATCGTAGCTTGTTGGCTATTATGGTACTGATAACGGACCTTTTGAACACGTATTATAATCCTCATTACAACTATGTAAGGACTCAGAATGGTTCCTTCATTGAATAAGGTATACGTTGCTACGTTATATATTGTACAATTAACCAATAATAATTACCAAACTAGGTTTACCAGAAATGTTGGAGACCGACTGTAGATGAAAGATTAAAGGAGAGAATGATAGTGAATATTGAAATTATAAGTGCTGAAATGCGCCGTGAAGGTGAAAAAGGATACGTGGGAAATACCGTTTACCGCACAGAAGGCGAAAAGTCAGTATATGAGATTACCTTCATGAGCAAGAACGGAAAAGATTGGGACTATAGCTTGCATTTCACGGAGCAATCTGGAGATGAAGATGAGTTACTTCGTATGGACGAGCTGCTTGAGAATGATGACGATCTGTACAATCAATTGCTCGATGCTGCTCTGGAGGCATTTCCGGCTTAACTGGCCGAGATGTTCTTGTTCTATTGTGTTGTGTCGATGACTATACTAGACGGTGTATGCCCGAAACAGGGTGTATGCCGTCTATTTTATTGGAAATGTTGAATAGATGATCCAGAAAAGGGAAGTCTACGAGATGATGGAACCAGAGAGACAATCCGCCTAATGGGAGGTAACCGTGAATGGCATCTGACAATCTGATTACAGAAGGGTTGACGGGACTTGAAGAAGTCGCGCCCGATATTCTCAGTCTACGTACACTATTCGTTAATGTCGTGTTCATCGGAGAGCCAGGAAGCAGGAACTGGGTCCTCGTGGACACCGGAATGGCGAGTTTCACAGATCATATTGTTCAGGTTGCAACAGAACGATTTCAAGGTCCACCGTCTGCGATCATTTTGACACACGGTCACTTCGACCATGTAGGAACCGTTATTGAGCTGGAACAATTCTGGGGTGTACCGGTGTATGCTCATCCGTTTGAAATTCCGTATCTAACGGGATTAAAAGATTACCCGCCAGCGGACCCTTCTGTAGGTGGAGGTCTAATGTCCAGGTTGTCATTCGCTTATCCTAATGAGGCAATCAATCTGGATGATCGGATATTCAGTTTACCCAAAGATCATTCCGTTCCAGGTCTATCAGGATGGGAGTGGGTGCACACGCCAGGTCATACGCCTGGACATGTGTCGCTGTTTCGAGAAGCAGACCGTTTGTTAATTGCGGGAGATGCAATCATCACAGTGAAGCAGGAGTCGCTGTGGAGTGTGTTGCTTCAGGACAAACAGTTGCATGGCCCACCTTCCTATTTTACAACCGATTGGCAGGCTGCTCATCAATCTGTCCAGCATATAAGGCATCTGGAGCCGAAACTTGCAATTACCGGGCATGGGCATGCTTTGAGCGGAGATATGCTGAGTGAATCCTTGAAGCGGCTTGATCTGGACTTTGAAGAGAGCACTGTGCCGGATCACGGCAAATATGTGGATTAATTGAAAACCAACATATGAAAGCAAGCAGAGACAGCCGCAGCGGATTGCAGCTGTCTTTTTTGTCTTTATATCATGAATTTGTTCTCTATCATAGATTGGTATTTTGTGCTCGGGCATGATATAGTCGAGCCGTATAATATAACCTTAGTATGCAGGAGGTACATATAACGATGACACAGCAAAATGCAGCATTTGAAGAACAATTTGGAGGGATTCCAGCCATTTGGCTTCGTTTTAATCAGTTTGAAGCGGCAGTTATTCCAAGCGTGGGTGCCAACCTCGTTGCTTTCCGTGATACAGAAAAGGGTTTCCGTTATTTGAGAGAGCCGAATCAGGATCAGATGGATGAGTTTATGGCTGCACCAGCGGTCTATGGAATTCCGATTCTTTCTCCACCGAACCGTTATGAGGATGGACGTTTCCCTTGGAATGGTAAAGTCTATCAGTTGCCTGTGAACGAACCGGCTACAGGTAACCATTTGCATGGATTTTTGCATGATGCCGAGTGGAAGGTTGAGGGATATGGTTCTGACCAGCTAGAGAGCTATGTCTTGCTTAGCCAGGACGTGAAAGAAGGACATACATTCCATCAGTATCTGCCGTTTACATTCACGGTGACGCTTCGTTACTCATTGAGTAGCCAAGGACTTCAGCAACAATTGATCGTCCGCAACAACGGGACTGAATACATGCCGAATTTGTTTGCATTCCACACGGCGATTGCTGTACCTTTTGCACCGGATAGTCAAGCCTCGGATTACACGGCCAAAGTTACCATTGGACAACGTCGTGAATTGAACGAGCGTTCTCTGCCAACAGGACAATTTCAACCGCTTACACCTGAGGAAGAACAATTGAAGAAAGACGGGGTTAGTCCGTTCTTTGCTGCGATGGATAACCATTACACTGCGGAACCGCAGAATGGACGTAACTATATGGAACTTACGGACAACCGTACTGGAGACAAACTGGTATATGATGTGGGTACATCCTACAAGCACTGGATGATCTGGAACAATAACATGGGTGGCGAATTCTTCTGTCCTGAACCACAGATGAACCTGGTTAACGCTCCTAATGTTGAAGGCATCCCGGCAGAAGAAATCGGATTGGTCGGTCTGGAGCCAGGTGAACTATTCGAACAAAGCAGCCGATTGTATCCAATTGCATCACAAAAATAATTCACGCTCGTTTTGCGCTACGCTTACAATTTTGTCGAAAAGGTGAAAACCTGCTCGCAAATCATGTATAATATGACGAGATACACAAGCTTTGTAGAGACCCAAACCATCTTTTTGGAGGAGGACAAGCAAGTGGAATACCGCATTGAGAGAGATACGTTAGGCGAAATGAAAGTACCAGCCGACAGGCTGTGGGGAGCTCAGACGCAGCGCAGCAAGGAGAATTTCCCGATTGGCAGTGAACATATGCCGATGGAAGTGATCCGCGCTCTTGCCATTTTGAAAAAAAGTGCTGCGGCCAGTAACCATAAATTAGGTAAATTATCTGCGGCTAAGTCCGATGCCATCGCTTATGCAGCAGACGAGATTATTGCAGGCCGAATTGATGACCATTTCCCACTGGTAGTGTGGCAGACTGGTAGCGGAACACAATCCAATATGAACGTGAACGAAGTGATTGCGAATCTGGGGAACCAACTGCTGGAGCAAAAGGGCAAGGAAGAGCGTCTGCATCCGAATGATGACGTGAACATGTCCCAGAGCTCCAACGATACATTCCCAACGGCTCTGCATGTCGCAGGTGTTCTGGCTGTTGAGGATCAACTCTTGCCGGCCATTGCGGTATTAAAAGCCACTTTTGCAGACAAGTCGGAGGCATTCAAGGATATTATCAAGATTGGACGTACTCACCTCCAGGATGCAACACCAATTACGCTTGGTCAGGAGATCAGTGGTTGGGAAGCCATGCTGGGCAAGAGTGAGCGTATGATCCGTGAAAGTGTACAGTACCTGAAGGAGCTCGCGATCGGCGGTACAGCTGTCGGAACGGGCATTAATGCGCATCCGGACTTTGGGGACTTCACTGCCAAGGAGATTGGCAAACATACGGGGAAAGATTTTGTATCTGCACCAAACAAATTCCACGCACTTACAAGTCATGATGAAGTTGTATATGCGCACGGTGCGGTTAAAGCGCTTGCAGCTGATTTGATGAAAATTGCCAATGATGTCCGCTGGTTGGCCAGTGGTCCTCGTAGTGGATTGGGCGAGATCCGTATTCCTGAGAATGAGCCAGGCAGCTCCATTATGCCGGGTAAAGTCAACCCAACTCAGAGCGAGGCCATTACTATGGTGGTTACGCAGGTCATGGGTAATGATGCAGCGATTGGTTTCGCGGCAAGTCAGGGTAATTTTGAACTGAATGTATTCAAACCGGTTATCATCTATAACTTCTTGCAATCCGTGCAGCTCCTGGCGGACTCCATTATTGCGTTTAATGACAAGTGTGCCGTAGGCATTGAGCCTAATCTGGATCAGATTGAACATAATCTGAACAACTCGCTTATGCTGGTTACAGCGCTCAATCCGCATATTGGTTATGAGAATGCAGCCAAAATTGCGAAGCTTGCACATAAAGAAGGCTTGTCTTTGAAACAGGCGACGTTACAAACGGGTCTGCTTACCGAAGAGCAATTTGATCAATATGTCGATCCAGCCAAAATGATCGCTCCAAAGGCCTAAAATAAGCTAAAATGAGTAATATAGATCAATGATGAGGACGACCTGCTGAAGTAGGTCGTTTTTCTTATGCTTATCGATGAACTTAAAGCTTGTCAGACTATACGTATACATATAAACTACATATGCACCGTTTTAATTTAATTGAATGGGATTCGTATATATTTGGAGGTTTCCGCGTTGTCAAAAACGAGAAGATTTACGATACGCTCCAAAATTTTATTGGGCTATCTTGTGGTTGTGCTTTTGTTTGGAGCTGTTCTGCTAGTGCTTACGGCCCAAATTAATGTGTTACAGAAGGAAAATGATTTTATCTCCCATCATGATCTGGAAGTACATAATCTGACCAACGCGATCGAAAAAAATGTCTTGAACATGGAGACAGGACAGCGTGGATTCATGATTACAGGCAATGAAAGTTACTTGGAGCCTTACTCCCAAGGCCTATCCCAGTGGAGTTCCAACTATGATCAGTTGAATGCTCTCATTAGCGATAATCCTTCACAACAGCAGAGTCTGCAAAACATCAAAGCTCATATTACACGCTGGATTGAGATTGCTGGGGAGCCGTTGGTGGACTTGAAAAAGCAAGGGGATCAAGCGAAAGTTGTTGCATTCTTTCAATCTGATCCGGGTAAAACTGAAATTGATCTACTGCGCTCTCAACTTACAACCTTCCGTAACACAGAGATCTCTCTGACCGAGGCGAGGGTTACTGAACTTGCCAGACGCAGTTCCACACTACTGACGATTATGTACACGCTGTGGGGTATTATTGCAGCATTATCCATTGCCGCTGCGATTGTGATATCAGGAAATATCGTCAAAACGCTGCGAGATGTTATGCAAACCATCAGTGATATCTCCAAAGGTGGAAACCTGAAGCAGAGGATCCAGGTTCGGACACATGATGAAGTGGGAGACCTGGGTCACGAAACCAACAAATTACTGGATGAAGTACAGGAACAGAATCGGGTCAAGGACCAGATCACAGGCATTGCCACACTCTTACAGAACCCGACCAATCTGGAGGGATTGTCCCGCTTGTTCCTGAACGAGCTTGCCAAGTTGTTTGAAGTTCCCTATAGCGTTTTATATTACTGGAAAGACAATCGACTGCTGCGCGTGGCTGCATATGCTGGGGATGGAGAGAAAGAACGTTCGCTCGGTAAAGTGTCGCTTGCCCCGGGTGAGGGGCTTGTAGGTCAAAGTGCTGTCGAGAAGCGAGTTCTACGCATGAATGATCTACCGCAGAACTATATCCGGATCTCTTCGGGGCTCGGGTATACATCTGCCACATCACTTACTGTAGTACCGATCCTGTTCGAAGGGCGAACGATTGCGGTAATCGAGCTTGCTTCAATGAAGCCATTGCAAGAGAATGATATGAAGCTGATGCAAGAACTGACGGACATTTTTGGTGTTTCACTACACTCGACCGTCACCCGCATGGAATTACAGCAATTATATGATGAGTCACAAGTTCTGAATGAAGAATTACAGGCACAATCGGAGAAACTTCAGGCTCAGACCGAAGAGATGCTGTCTCAGACGGAAGAACTGCAAATGCAGACCGAAGAGCTTCATATGCTTAATGATCGCCTGGAAATACAGAAGAGTGCTGCTGAGACATCAGCCAATGAACTTGCAGTTGTGGCGGATCAGTTACGAACAAGCTCGGGATACAAATCCGAATTCTTGGCGAACATGTCTCATGAACTGCGGACACCGCTCAACAGCATGCTGATTTTATCCGAAATCTTGTCTGAAAATAAAAATCAACACTTGAATAGTGAAGAGCAGAACTATGCTTCGGTCATTCACAAGTCAGGTAAAGACCTGCTGAATCTGATTAATGATATTCTTGATTTATCCAAGGTAGAGGCCGGGCAGATGGAAGTGGATTTTGATGATGTTTACCTGAGCAGTCTGCCTGAAGTCATGAACCAGTATTTCCTGAAAACAGCGGAACAGAAAAAAATAGATTTCCGAATTCAGCTCCAAAGTCCTTTACCGGAAACCATCGTGACTGACGAGATGAGAATGCATCAGATTCTCCGAAATCTG
This sequence comes from Paenibacillus sp. FSL M8-0212, assembly GCF_038004645.1. NCBI lineage: Bacteria > Bacillati > Bacillota > Bacilli > Caryophanales > Paenibacillaceae > Paenibacillus > Paenibacillus sp. FSL M8-0212. Next base: position 5,512,210 of record NZ_JBBORP010000001.1, read on the forward strand.
CTCTCGAACGCATTCAAGTTCACCAGTGAGGGTGAAGTTGCCTTAACCATCTCCAGAATGAGTCTGGCTCATCCTGAGGTGAAAGACCAAGAGACCGACGTGATTGCTTTCTCCGTCAGTGATACAGGGATTGGCATTGCGGAAAACAAACTTCTCCAGATCTTTGATGCATTCAAACAGGCGGATGGGGCTACGGCACGTAAATATGGCGGAACAGGGCTTGGCCTGTCGATCTCTCAATCGCTTGCAACTTTGCTTGGGGGGTCAATCTCGGCAACAAGTCGTGAAGGACATGGCAGTGTGTTCACGCTGTTCCTGCCATTGCGAAGAGATGAACCTGAGGCTATGAATGTATCGCGGTTGTTCCTGAATGAGGTAGCTAGTACTGCACCTGAGATTAATAAGCTTCCTTCAATGACTTCCGAACAATCGGATATTTTATTGACACCTCTGGAAGAGTCTTTGCTCAGTGGTCGGCAAGTGCTTGTCGTTGATGATGATATACGAAATGTATATGCGCTGGCTAACGCTCTTGAGCAATACGGCATGAATGTCATTTCAGCTCAGAATGGGTACGAGTGTCTGGAATTGCTGGAGCGTGGAGGAGTCAAGCCTGATATTATCATGATGGATATTATGATGCCGGAACTGGATGGTTATGAGACGACTCGCCAGATCCGTGAACGGCTTGGCATGACCCAGCTTCCAATTATTGCACTGACAGCCAAGGCCATGAAAGAGGATCGGGAGAAATGTATTGCTGCAGGTGCTTCGGACTATCTCAGCAAACCGCTGAATATCAAAGATGTATTATCTCGTATGAAATTATGGATGAATCACGAGGCCATGGAAATCTGATTGTAGTTGAACTAAAGATTATTTACACGTACACTACGATGACAGAACAACCCTCCAATCGCTGTTATCCCCAGATTTTTCCGATTCCCTTTTTCAAAGGGGAAAATCCGGGGATAAAGGCGAACGCTTCGCTTTTTCAGGTTTTTTCTGCCCTCTCCGTTATCGTGTAAATGGATTACTTCAACATTATGTGGATCATAGTAACTTATAAAACTTATGCCGATTACAGGAAATTGCGCTGTAATTAGGTCATAGGTTTTATTTTTTTGCCGTGTAAGCTTTATTCAGAAAAATGATGTTATAATACTTAACAATAAATAAAAGTTAAACGACTGAATATGGATTTAATTCGAAAAATAATGCGAAATTTAGTTATAGTAATCAGAATGACATAATATCGTGTTATATATATGGGAGGTAGTGTCCATGCAACTTACGGTTAAAGAGGCTTTACAGGTATACCCGTTGTCAGAGGCCAAACTGGTTGCGGGTGGAGAAGGGACTTCACGGATGATGAAATCCGTTAATGTCATGGACGCTCCTGATATCGCGGATTGGATCAAATCCGGAGAAATGTTGTTCACCACCGCTTTTATTATGAAAGACAGTGAAACAGATGCACTGCGTTTGATGCGACGTTTGAATGAACGTGGCTGTGCAGGACTCGGCATCAAGCTGGGACGTTTCTGGCAGTCCATTCCCCAGGGTATTGTCGAGGAAGCTGATCGACTTCGTTTACCATTACTTGAACTTCCTTTTCAATTCACCTTCTCGGACCAGATGAATGCCTTGTTCAAGGCTGAACATGAACGTAGTAACCGATTGCTGCATGAGGTCGTGCAGAAGCAGAAGAAATTAATGCAGTTTGCGCTGCAACAGCAGCCACACCGGAATGTGTTTGCAGAGTTAGCCACAGTGTTGAACTATCCGCTTGCCGTCATTGGTTCTCGTGGGCATGTGCTCTATGGCAGTGAAGGCATTGCGGGAGATGCGGTAACACAGGGCTGGCCTTGGAAATCCGTCATGCACCGAGTGAAATGGAATCAAGGAAGCTGTCACCGCGTACCCATCAAGCAAAATGATGAAGAATACGGATCGTTGCTTGTGTTTACCGATTCAGCCCTATCGCTTCGAGCAGAAGAAGAGCTGTTCCAGCAGGCTGCCGATGTACTGGCATTTTATATGGATATGACTTATCGTGAGCATATTAATCCGACCGTGCAAGATGAGATGCGTACACTGCTTTCACAGTATCTGGATAACAAAATGACTGTTCAGGAATTGACCACCTTGAGTGAAAACAAAGGAATCCATCTGTTCCAGGGAACCTATCAGTGCGTGTTGATCACGCTTGAGCCGACTCTGTTTGCCGAGGGTAAGCTGCTTAAACAGATTCATCGTGAGTTGCAATACAATCCGCTGATGCAATTCACGGCCTCACAGCATTTTCAGATCGAAGATGGCATTCTGTCCATCTATACCTGTCCAACAGGGCGAGATTATGGAGAGGAACTGTCAGGTTTTCTGTTAAGCCGTTTCGGTGATGTTCTGGCAGCGCAAGAAGCAAAAGGGGCACCGGCTCCACGTTTCTGGATCAGCAAAATGAAACATGAACCCAAATCGCTCCGTGAAGCATACCAGGAGTGTCTGGATACACGACAACTGGCTCGTCGATTCGGCATGAAAGACCGTGCGTTGCAATTTGAAATGCTTGAATTTGCCTATGTGTTCCAACACGTACCGGATAACATCATGGAGAACTACTGCAATAAAGTACTCGAACCACTACTTGCCAGGGACGGTGATCCCAATCAGGTGCTGATGAATACATTAGAGTCCTTTATAGAAAATGATGGACTGATCAATGAAGCTGCCAAACAGCTGTTTGTGCATCGCAACACGGTCACTTATCGGATGGAGAAAGTTGGCAGCTTGCTGCAAATGGACTTTAAGAAAACGAATGATCTGCTTAAATTAAAGCTGGTATTCACCTTCCGCAAGTTTGTACGGGACAAAGCAGCTGCAAGACCGCACAATGTTCAACTTTAGACCGCACATTGTGCAACATGACAATGCTACCGGGTCAGACCCCCAAGAACCGCATTCCCTTGATGGAGTGCGGTTCTTTCATGTTTAAGGACCACAAAAGCTGATCTTCCCGTGCACAGCAAACAAATCACAACTCTGATGTTATGTTATATTACAAAATTGCGTAAATATTGTTGTCGCGACATTGAACGACACTTAGAATGAAGAACAATAATCCACAACAGACCGGAGGTTTTAACATGAGCGACTTAATTAAACTTGTTAACAACTGGTCTATCACACAGTTTGTGCATACGTTTGGCGGCTTATTTGAGGAATCACCATGGGTGGCTGAGCGGGCCGGGCTTTTACGACCTTTTGATTCATTTGAACAGATGATGAAAGTGATGAAAAACGTGGTTCAGGCATCGGATGACCAGGTGAAGTTACAGTTACTTCGAAATCACCCGGATCTTGGAGCACGTATCAGCATGAGCAGCAACTCCGTTCAGGAGCAGGCTGGTGCAGGGCTTGATTCACTCTCACAAGAGCAATACAACGAACTTCAACAATTAAACAAAGCATATACAAGCCAATTTGGCTTTCCTTTCATATTGGCTGTAAAAGGCCATACCTCAAGCTCCATCCTCGAATCCATGAGGCAACGTCATCGCCGAGGCAGGGAAGAAGAATTCGAGACTGCATTGAAGGAAGTATTCAAGATAGCGGGCATTCGTTTGGAGCAGTGGCTTGCACAGATCGGTCATGAACATGAGTTCGTGAGCAAGCCAGCCGCAGTGCAGCAGCGGACCATGTATTACGGCAAAGGGGATGTGTGGATGTACCGTTCCTACGCCAAACCGTTGACGGGTATACAGTCCATCCCGGAATCTCCGTTCATGGGACGCAGCAATATTCTGTTTGGATTGAACATCAAGGTGGCTGTGCAGGGGGATGAATTCTTGCCTTCTTTTGCAGAAGGGGATAATTCGCTGGTGGTCGCAACCGATTCGATGAAAAATTTCATTCTCAAACATGCAGCGGATTACACAGGGGCAACGGTGGAAGGATTTCTTGCGCTGGTGAGTCGGCGCTTCCTGGAGACGTATCCGCAGATGAGCAAGGTTCAGATGACAGCGGACCAGATTCCTTTTGAAGATATACCCATTGGATTGGAAGGGAGTTATCGACCGAGTGCACTCGTATTTCGTTATTCGCAGAATGATCGTGCGACAGCTGCCGTGGAAGCGGAACGAACAGGAGACTCGATTGAACTCAGCAACCATTTCAGTGGTGTAGCGGATCTGAGACTGATCAAGGTCAAAGGCAGTGAATTTGCCGGATTTATGCAGGATGAATATACCACTCTTCCAGAGACATGGGATCGACCGTTATTTATTTTCCTGAACATCAATTGGCGTTACGAAGATCCGAGAGATGGCATGGATGATCAGCGTGGACGGTATGTGGCGGCGGAACAGGTTAGAGACTTGGCTGCTGCGGTATTTCATGAGTGTCGATCCGCTTCCATTCAACATCTGATCTACCAGATTGGACGAAGGTTGTTAAGTCGATTTGAGCAACTGAGTGAGGTTTCATTTGAATCCAACAATCGGACATGGGAGACAGTGCTGGAGGAAGTGAAAGAGGGGGAAGGCAAAGTATTTACCGAGCCGAGACCACCTTATGGATTCCAGGGTTTTTCGATGACAAGGGATGATCTGGGAACAGACGGCCATGACTTCGGGAAAGCAGGTGACGTCTAATGTCGCTGTCTGATGGACGAATTACAACTCATGTGCTGGATACATCCAAAGGCGTGCCTGCTGCGGGTGTTCGGATCGAGCTGTATACCCTGAAGAGGGATGGAGAACAGGAAAGCAAGATAAAAGTGGCTGAGTCGGTGACCAACGCGGATGGGCGTTTGGATGCACCGTTGCTGGATGGAGGCAAGTTGGAGCCAGCCATATATGAGCTTCAATTCCATGTCGAGAGTTATTACGCACAGCGTTCGTTGGAGGAGCTAGGTCAGGCATTATGGACGATTGTTCCAATTCGTTTTGCGGTATCTGATGCCTCAAGCCATTACCATATTCCATTATTGATTGCTCCAGGAGGTTACAGTACATACCGGGGAAGCTGAATATGCACACATCCGGTTCTGATTCAGGGGGAGGGTCATTCACATGACAACATTTGATACCATCATCCGGGGGGCCCGGGTGGTGCTGAGAGATCGGGTAGAGCAACTGGATATTGGCATTACGGGTGAAAAAATAACAGACATATCCACACGGCTGGCCGCTGGCGAAGCGACTAGAATTATAGAAGCTGAAGGCCTTACAGTGATGCCGGGGGTGGTGGACATTCATGTACACTTCAATGAACCCGGACTCGCCAGTTGGGAGGGGTTCAGGTCTGGATCGGCATCCCTTGCCGCCGGGGGAATCACGACCTATGTCGATATGCCACTTAACGGCGTACCGCCAACCACAAGGCCGGAAGCATGGGAAATGAAAATGAAAGCAGCATCAGACCAATCGTATGTTGATTATGCCTTCTGGGGAGGTTTGGTTCCCGGCAACCGAGATGAACTTGCTCCACTGGCACGGCTAGGTGCTGCGGGATTCAAGGCATTTATGTCCGAGCCGGGAGGCGAAGGGGAGGATATCTTTGCCAGAGCCGATGATCATACGCTATTGGACGGAATGCATGAAATTGCAACATTAAAACGTGTGCTGGCACTTCATGCAGAGGACGAAGGCATCGTTGCCGAACTCGGCGCGAAAAGCATTGTTGAGGGAAAGACGGAACCGATGGACTATGTCCAGTCCCGTCCTGTGGAAGCCGAAGTCGTCGCGGTTGCGCGAGCGTTGAAATACGGTGAACAGACCGGGTGTGCGCTGCATTTTGTGCATATTAGTACCCGGGAAGCGCTAGATCTGATTGCAGAGGCCAAGCGGCGTGGGCAAGACGTAACTTCGGAGACCTGCCCTCATTATCTGACGCTGACCGAGCAGGATGTGGTCCGATTGGGTGCAGTGGCGAAATGTGCTCCACCGCTTCGCAGCTCTTCCGAGCAGGAGCAGTTATGGGATGCACTGACCTCAGGATTGATTGATGTTATTGCCTCAGACCATTCTCCATGTCCGCCATCCATGAAACAATCTGATAACTTCTTTGAAATCTGGGGCGGCATATCCGGTGCACAAAGCACACTGCTAATCATGCTGGAGGATGGACATCTTCAGCGAAATATCGACCTCCCGTTGCTCGGAAGAGTTCTCTCCCTGCAACCTGCCAGAAGGCTTGGTCTGGAGAGTAAAGGGGAGATTGCCATTGGCAAGGATGCAGATCTGGTCCTGATTGACTGGGAGAAGAGCACAATCCTGAACACGGAGGATCTTCTCTATACGCATAAACAGAGCCCTTATGTGGGACGTACATTTAAGTGTCAGATTGCAGACGTATTTTGCCGTGGGCAGCGCGTTTACAACTCGGAATCCGGGTTATCTCCTGTGCCTATCGGGCAACACATTGCGGCTTACTCTTCTAGTCCCATCGAAGCGGGAACGGAGGAGACGTCATGAATGAGTCTGGAGTATACCGGTCATCCGGTACAAATAACGCACCTCTTCCTTTGCCAGATGTGGAACAGGTGGAGCTGCAAGCCATGCTTGACTGGCTGTCGACCTATGGTGCGGATGCACAGGGTGGCGTCACACGACTGTTGTATGACTCGGCTTGGTGTGAAGCACAAGGTGCTCTTGCTGCCAAAATGCAGGAGAAAGGGCTGTCTCCCGAGTTCGACCAGTCCGGTAATCTGTATGGCACACTGAAGAGCGAGGGTGAGGAATCAGCGAATGGTGCTGAAGAATTACCGATCGTGACCGGATCACATATGGATACCGTGGTGCATGGTGGCAAATATGATGGTGCTTACGGTGTGGTGGCGGGTGTTCTTGCTTTGGAGTATTTGCAGAAGCATTTCGGAGCACCGAAGCGCACACTTCAAGTGGTATCGTTATGCGAAGAAGAGGGAAGTCGCTTTCCTTTTGCGTATTGGGGTTCACGCAGTATAACCGGAATAACGTCTCTGGAAGATGTAGAGCATTTGAAGGATCAAGATGGCGTTACATTTGCCCAAGCGATCCGCGATGCGGGTTTTGGACCCGATAGTGTATATAGACCCACCGCAAAAAAATATGGTGCCTTTATTGAGCTTCACATTGAGCAAGGTCAGGTTCTGGAACGTCTCGGACATTCGATTGGAGTTGTATCCGACATTGTAGGTCAGAAGCGGTTCAGTATTACTGTATGTGGTGAAGCGAATCACGCGGGAACGACACCAATGTCCTGGCGCAAAGACGCACTTGCAGGAGCGGCCGAGATGATTACTGCAGTAAGAAATATCGCATTGGAAGCAGGAGAACCGCTGGTAGCCACGGTTGGGCGAATCACAGCCGATCCGGGTGTTGGGAATGTGGTTGCAGCACGGGCAGTATTTTCATTGGATATCCGCCATATCCGGCAGGAGAGTATTGATCGATGCTGGCAGGATATGCTTCAGGCTTTTAGTCGAATCGCAGCCGAGCAGCAGCTCGGACTGGACTGGGAAGAACATCTGTCGGTGACGCCCATTCCTATGAATGCAGAAATGATCTCAGACATTCAGGATACCTGTGAGCAGGAGCAGTTGTCCTATTGGCTGATGCCAAGCGGCGCGGGACATGATTCGCAGATTTTTCAGCCAGCTTGTCCAACAGCCATGATATTTGTGCCAAGTCAGGACGGTATCAGTCATAATCCACTTGAATATACAGCTGAAGCAGACCTGATGCACGGTTTTCGGGTTCTGGTCCGGCTACTCTATAAATACGGTTACGGGAGTTGAATGAAGATGTCCACCTATAAAGAGTTATCTCCGTCCTTGCGGACCATTATGACCCCGGGACCGGTTGAAGTTGATCCACGTGTTCTCAGAGCATTATCCTTTCCGATCCTGGGTCAGTTTGACCCGGAGTTCACATCCTTAATGAACGAGACGATGGCAATGCTGCGTGAGTTATATATGACAGATAACGAGTGGTGTTATCCAGTCGATGGTACATCCCGTTCAGGCATTGAAGCTGTGTTGGTTAGTCTGATCCAGCCCGGTGACAAAGTTCTCGTCCCGATCTACGGACGATTCGGACATCTGCTGGTTGAAATCTCGGAACGCTGCGGTGCCGAGGTTGTCTTTTTTGAAACGGAATGGGGAACGGTATTTGATCCGGAAGAGGTGATCAAGGCGATTCATACCCATAAACCAAGTCTGGTTGCGATGGTTCACGGTGAAACTTCCACCGGTCAGATGCAGCCCCTTGCCGAGATTGGCAAAGCCTGTCGCGACCTTGATATCTTACTCGTCGTGGATGCTGTAGCAACCATTGGCGGGACTCCGGTGGAGACGGATGCCTGGCATCTGGATGCGGTGATGGGTGGCACGCAGAAATGCCTGTCCGTTCCTTCGGGGATGGCACCTATCACGTACAACAGTCGTGTGGAGCAGAAGCTGATGAGCCGCAAAACAGTTGAACGCGGACTGCGAGATGCAACCAGTGCGCGGGCAGAAGGCCGCACCATTGCTAGCAATTATTTTGACCTGAGCCAATTGCAAGACTACTGGAGTTCGGCCCGGCTGAACCACCATACAGAAGCCACCTCCATGCTCTATGGTCTTCACGAAGGATTACGTATTCTGCTGCAAGAAGGATTGGAGGCCAGGTTCCAGAGACATCTGGTGAATGAACGTGCGTTGGTCGCTGGAATTCAGGGGATGGGACTGCAACTGTACGGGGATATGTCCAGTAAACTTCCGGTGGTCACTTGTATCACGATTCCGGAGGGGATTGATGGTGAGTCGGTGCGCAGCATGTTGCTGAACGATTTCAGCATTGAGATTGCAAGTTCATTTGGACCGTTGAAAGGACAAATCTGGCGGATCGGTACAATGGGATTCAGTTGCCAACGCAAGAACGTACTTCATGTGCTGGGAGCGCTGGAAGCTGTTCTTCTCCGTCATCGTCACGTGTTACCAGCCGGTGAAGCGGTGCAGGCAGCGATGGATGTGTATGCAGGGAAGGAGGGCGCCTTATGTTAAACCAAATGCCAATCTCCAGAGAGGTGATGGTCACCACTCCTCATTATCTGGCGAGTGCAGTGGGAAGCTCCATCCTCCAGCAAGGCGGGAATGCTTATGACGCTGCTGTTGCGGTCAGTGCAGCACTGGGTGTGGTATATCCGCATATGACCGGACTTGGAGGGGATGCCTTCTTCCTGATTCATGACGGAGCCAGCGGTGAGATTACCGCCTATAACGGAAGTGGCCGCTCAGCCGCAGGCATTCATGCCGATACGTTCAAAGCGATGGGCATGAGTGCCATCCCTCAGCGCGGAGTGCTTAGTGCCATTACGGTTCCAGGAATGGTGGATGCGTGGTGGGAAGTCTGGTCCCGGTACGGCAAGTTACCGTGGGAGAAACTGCTTGAACCTGCCGCGCAGTATGCGGAAAAAGGATGCCCTGTATCCCGAAATCTCCGCCTGTGGATGGAAAGGGATGAAGATTTCATTATGGGGCATACACCGCTGCGAGCGGTATTTGCGCCTTTGGGTACACTTTTGCAGGAAGGCGAGCTGCTGGTCCAGCCTGATCTTGCTGCCTCCATTCGTCTGATTCAGACGAATGGTCGAGATACTTTTTATACAGGAGAACTCGCGGATCGTCTGACTTCGGCTATTCGTGAGGATGGGGGCATGCTTGCACCAGCGGACTTTGCTGGGCATCGGGGCGAGTGGGTGAAACCCGTTAGCACGGAGTATCGTGGCTATGAAGTTCATCAGATGCCGCCCAACTCACAGGGATTCTCGATGCTGATGATGTTAAATATGCTGGAGCATACGGATCTGTCCTCTGTAGCACGTACCTCACCGGAATTCTATCATCTGATGGCGGAAGTGGTGAAAAAGGCGTTTCGGGATCGTGACCGTTATCTGACGGACCCGGATTTCAGGGACATTCCGCTGGATCATCTGTTATCCAAGGGTTATGGAGACCAACTGTGGAATGAGATTCAGTCTGCTCCACCTGTGGCACAACCGTTTTTGTCCAAAACAATAGGTCAGGACACGGCGTATGCAGCGGTTGTTGATAGCGAAGGCAATGCCGTTTCATTCATCCAAAGCCTGTATTTTGACTTCGGTGCAGCCTATGTCCCAGGGGATACGGGGGTTATCATGCAGAACCGGGGGTCGTTTTTCTCCTTAGATCCGAGGGATGCCAACGTTCTGGAACCCAACAAACGCTCATTCCATACCCTCATGCCGGGCCTTGTTACACGAGATGGCAAACCTTATATGCTCGTGGGCACGCAGGGAGGAGAAGGGCAGCCGCAGACACAATTATCGGTGCTTACCGGAGTGCTAGATTACGGGCTGAACATTCAGGAAGCGATCAGCCTGCCGCGTTGGGTGTACGGACGTACCTGGGGTGAAGAAGGTGATACGATGCGTGTGGAGAACCGATATCATGATGACGTATGTGCAACCCTTGCCCAGTGGGGACACAACGTTGAAGCCAGAGCCCCGTGGGATGGGATTATGGGACAGTCGCAAGGCATTGTCATTCGTGAGGACGGCATGATTAGCGGCGCGGCAGATCCGAGAGGCGATGGCATGGCTATTGGGTGGTAACAGCTATAAGAACACTTATAAACTCAACTAGATATTTACACGATAACAGCGGTCGGAAGGTTAGTCTGTAATCGGCGTGCAGGTGTAAATAGGTATGAGTTGAACGATATAGACAGACACAGATAGGGGAGATTGGCATGGGAACGATCCTGCTGAAAGGCGCACAGCTTGTGACGATGAATGCAGAAGAGGAAGTGTTCATTGGAGATCTGTTAATCGAGGATAACAAAATTAAGGAGATTGCAGATCACATTGACGTTCAGGCTGACCAAATCATTGATGCTCGCGGCAAAGTGTTGTTGCCAGGCTTCATCCAGACGCACATTCATCTGTGTCAGACCTTATTCCGTGGACGTGCGGACGATCTGGAACTGATGGATTGGCTCCGTCAACGTATCTGGCCGCTGGAAGCAGCACATGACGAGGAGTCCGTCTATTATTCTGCAATGCTCGGATTGGGCGAATTGATCTCCAGCGGAACCACGACCATTCTGGACATGGAGACGGTACATCACACGGACTCGGCGTTTCAGGCGATGGCACAGAGCGGCATCCGGGTCATCTCTGGCAAGGTGATGATGGATCATGGGGACGAGGTTCCGGAACCCCTGCGTGAGGATACAGCAACTTCGCTGCAACAGAGTGTGGATCTGCTGGAGAAATGGAACGGGTTTGGCGGAGGTCGCATTCAATATGCTTTCTGCCCACGCTTCGTTGTATCGTGTACCGAAGAATTGCTGGTAGAGGTGCGCGACTTATCTAATAAATATCATGTCAAAGTCCACACCCATGCCTCCGAGAATCGTGGAGAGATCGAACTGGTAGAACACGAACGCGGAATGCGCAACATTGTATACCTTGATCATATCGGTCTGGCTACCCCAAGATTGGTGCTGGCCCACTGTGTATGGCTAAGTGAGGAAGAGAAAGAGATCATCCGTAAACGTGGTGTCAAAGTCACTCACTGTCCAGGATCAAATATGAAACTTTCCTCCGGGGTAGCGGATATTCCAGATCTGCTGAATCGTCAGATCGCGGTTGGAATCGGGGCCGATGGTGCCGCGTGCAACAACAATCTGGATATGTTTCAGGAAATGCGCCTCACCGCTCTGATGCAGAAGATTCCTCATGGTCCAACGGTGATGGATGCCCGGACCGTATTGCGCATGGCTACCATGGGTGGTGCAGAGGTGCTCGGCTTGTCGAAGGAAATTGGCAGTCTCGAAGTGGGCAAAAAGGCAGATATGCTGCTGCTGGATCTGGATGATTTCCACACGTACCCTTCCTATGAGACAGATGTCTATTCTCGCGTGGTCTATTCGGCAACACGTAGCTGTGTGGACACCGTTATTATCGATGGCAGCATTGTACTCAAAAATCGCAAGATTCAGACGATTGATCGTGGCATTGTGCTGCGTGAGTCGGATAAGAGTATTGCGAGATTGATGAAGCGCATCTGATCGAAGGAAACTTATGCGATTCCAGAAAGGATGGAGACCGATATGGAAATGCATGATCTGTGTGCAATCGCAGCCCGTGATACGCGCTGCGTGCTCGCAACAGCGATCAAGGTAGAGGGTCATGCTTACCGTAAGCAGGGAGTCTCTATGCTGTTGACTGAGGATGGGCAAATGTATGGCAGTATCAGTCCGGGATGCCTGGAGAGTGATCTTCAGGCCCGGGTAAGCCATGTGCTGGATACAATGCAAATGGAATTTGCGGAGTACGACATGCGTCCCGAGGATGATCTGTCCTGGGGTGAGACGGTTGGCTGCGGTGGACTTGTTGTTGTGCTGCTTGAACCTGTGTGTGGTGAACTCCGACATACGTTACAGAAGATGCATGAGTGTTTTCAATCCGGCGTTTCAACAGCGTTAACCCGAACGTTCCAAAATGATTACACAAGGGTTCAATATGGCTGGAGACGGATTGAACCAGCGGGTACCGGGCGCCAGCCAATCTTGCGTCCTTCGCTCGTCCCTCCTCATGATCGCGTGACGAACAATAATCCAGCTTCATTGCAGGTTGATGTCCAGCATAGCAGTGGAAATACCAAGCATGAACATACGGGATCAACACAACATTCTCCGGATATACCTCACCTTATGCTTGTACCTGAAGTGGTACCTGCTACGTCAAATGGATCTCAATCTTCCCATCTATCCGGTGATTCACAACATATCTATGATGCTGAGGCTGAAATATCGACAAACGATACGGTTTCAACGAATCCCTGGGACCTTCCGCAACAACTCACTTCGCTGTACAAACCTAAACCTCGCCTTGTTATCATCGGAGCCGGGAATGATGTTATTCCTGTTGCCAGACTCGCCTGGTCTGCAGGATTCCGTGTAGTGGTAGCCGATTGGCGAGAGTCCTTGTGCACCTCGGACCGGTTCCCAGGAACCGAACTTGTGCTGGGTTTCCCGCGTGAGATCATGCCTCTGTTAAACATAAACTACGGAGATTATCTGATTCTGATGAGTCACAATTTCCCCCGCGAACGTGAACTGTTAGAGATGCTAGTGGACTGTGATTATGCCTATCTTGGCATCATGGGTTCCAAAACACGAACAGCCCGTCTACTGGAGGGCTTACCACCGTTGAAATATGTGCATTCTCCCGTTGGTTTGAGCATCGGAGCGGACGGTCCGGAACAGATCGCCATCAGCATTGCAGCGGAATTGATCGCATGTAAACATAAGGTTTCTTCCTTAAGTTCCGAGTTCGGACAGAAGGGGAGCGTTGCACATGCGAATGACGGGCATAGTTCTGGCGGCAGGTAAGAGTTGTCGCCTTGGTCGAGATAAACTCTCGGTTGTCATGCCAGACGGCAGGTCACTGGCTGCATGGTCACTGGAAGCTGCACTGAATTCGGAGCTGGATCAAGTGATCTGTGTAGTCAAACCGGAAGATTCATTGGCATGGCTGCCTATAAAATGGGTTGATTCAGCCGCATATGCTTATCATGCCACAGCACGACTTCGAATTGTGGCCTGTGCAGACTATGCTTGCGGCATGGCCAGTTCTCTTCATTCTGGCGTATTGTCGGCTATGGAGTACAAACCGGAAGGCATTCTCATGTTACTGGGTGATCAGCCTTTATTACAAACGCAGGATATTAATCGGGTGACCACAGCACTGGCTACCCACAAACTGTGTGACTATGTCGCAGCTACAGACGGTGAGGGAGGCAAGCCGCCCGTTGCTTTTCGCTCCCATATGTTCGGACCTCTGTTGTCTCTGCATGGAGATGAGGGGGCACGCAAGATTATGCGCAGCGCTAACTATTCCGGTGTACATGTACCACTGTCTGAGTCCTGTTTCTGGGATGCGGATACAGAACCGGAATTGGAACGCATTTTGAATCATGTATATGAATCGGAGCAGACAGACTCATGAACAGGAGAAGATGAATAATTATGTTTAATTTAATGACATGAACAGGTCAGCCAGGCAGTCTGGTTGACCTGTTTGTCTTCTTTTATCATGTGATGAAAGAGAGTCTGTGTTAGCTTTCGATAGATCATAATGCATCAAGCACAAATAGAACGCAGGTTTTATACATTTATCCAAAACGATGTGAAGGTAATTGACGTTGCTGCTGAACTCTCATATGATTTGAAGAATTATCTGGATCAGACGGTTGAATTTCCTGCCCAAGGAAGAGAGAGAAAGGGGATGCAGCGATGGTCACACCGGCATACGGTTCTGGAGCATTGCCATCGGTATGGCAGCCTGAGAACCTGCAAGAACTCCAAGCGTTAAGAAGTAGACTCAAGGGAATATGTTGTTTTACGGCAGGCGGAACATTGCTGCGAACCCAGTGGGAGGGTGGCTTGGTTCAAGCTCCTGAACACATGATTAGTCTGGCTTGTATTCCTGAAATGAGTGGTATATCTAATCGTGGAAATGAGATAGTCATTGGCGCAATGACCCGATTAAAGAAATGTGCTTCACAAGCGTTGTTGCATCAACTGCCGATCTTGCAAGAAGCGGTGAATGCAATTGCTGCCCCTTCCATTCGTAATGTGGCAACCATTGGCGGGAATATTGTGTCCGGAGTAGGGGATACGCTGCCTGCTTTGCTTGTATATGATGCGAAGCTGCACTGGTTGACGGATAGCGGAATTGAGATCCGCAGTGTGTCTTCCTGGCTTCAGGGTGGACGGGATGGCAGCCGTAATCCAGGGGATGTATTAATCTCGATTCATATCCCGATGAGACCGTCCTCTCTGCTTAATGTGGACAGTGGGCATAGGCCTGCTGTACGAGAAGTTTCCTTTTACCGCAAGTTGGGTCGACGGGAGACGTTCAGTGCATCGCTGGTGACGGTTGCGTTGTATGGAGAGATTGATTCGGATAACCGCTGGACCAAGATTGCGATTGCTGCGGGTGGGGGTTCAGGCATGGCGATGCGACTTCTGGAGTCGGAACAACAGCTTCTTGGTAGTGAAGCTACTGTCATGCAAGCGGCAACTCTTGCAGCTGCTGTGGCTAACGAATTTACGACTTATGGTGATGCATTTGCAACGGAATATTATCGCAAGCAGACCGCAGCCAACATGATTGGCGCCGGGCTATGGGAGGCACTTCACGAATAGATTGATGGGATCAAGCAAAGGGGGAGAGGGATCATGCTGCTGAATCGGAAACAGAGCGGGAAACGCTGGCACCTGCGGCCAGATGGAGCAACCAAAGTAACAGGGCAGCTTCAATATCTGACGGATATGACGCTACCTGACATGATTCATGGCAGAGTATTGCGAAGCGAATATCCTTATGCACGGATATTGTCTATAGATACTTCGGAAGCTGAGGCGTTGGAAGGTGTCTATGCGGTTCTGACCTCCAAAGATGTGCCTGGTCTGAATCGTTTTGGTATTGCGACCCCGGATCAGCCCGTGTTCTGCGAGGATATTGTGCGTTATGTTGGTGACGCCATTGCAGCAGTTGCTGCGGATTCTCCGGAACTAGCGGCACTTGCGCTGGACGCGATTCGCGTAGAGTATGAGGAACTCACTCCGCTGAATAGTACAGACGCTGCGTTGGCTCCCGGCGCACCAGAGCTGCATGAGCACGGTCCAGGTAATGTGCTGCATCGCACGGAGATCAAACGTGGAGACGTCGAGCAAGCCATTGCCGCGTGTGATCATATCGTGACTGAGACGTATTATACGCCTCGTCAGATGCATGCGTACATGGAGACGGAAGGTGGCCTGTTTGTCCCGGATGAAGAGGGGCGGCTGAATGTATACGCGGCAACGCAACATGGCTATAAAGACCGAATGCAGCTTGCGCGCATTATTGGCTGTCCTGAAGAAGATATCCGGGTGGTGTCTTCACCGATTGGTGGTTCATTTGGGGGAAAAGATGAACTCAACGTACAGCCCTATGGTGCTTTACTGGCCTTGAGATGCGGGCGTCCTGTGAAAATGCATAATTCACGTAAAGAATCCGTACGTGCAGGGTTGAAACGGCACCCAATGAAGATTGAAATGCAAACTGGCATGAGTCGAGAAGGTATCATCCAAGCGCATCGTGTCCGCATTACAGCAGATACCGGCGCTTATGCCACACTGGGTGCACCGGTGCTGAACTTCTGTACTGAGCATTGCCTTGGACCCTATGCCATCCCTCATGTGGATGTGGAAGGTGTGTCTGTGTATACCAATAACGGGCTGTCAGGTGAGTTTCGCGGATTTGGCGGGAACCAGGCGATTTTTGCCATGGAAGGCCAGATGGATCGGCTTGCGGATATCATGAACATGGACCCTTGGGAGTTCCGCAGACGTAATATGAGGGAAAAGAATGATCCCGGACCGCTGAATCAACGGATTCTGGTTACGGATGGACTGTCCCAAGTGTGGGAGGCATTGGATCGCTCCGAACTGTGGCAAAAACATCAGCAACCCCCGACAGATCCTTCTCTGCCGCCATGGATCAAGCGTGGAGTCGGTGCAGCCATCGCCATGCACGGTGCAGGGCTGGGATACGGGATTCCGGATCCTGCGGGAGGCCGTCTGTCCCTGAATAACGAAGGAAAGATTGAGGTGGCGTTCAGCTACGAGGAATTTGGTCAGGGGCTTATTGCAACGCTGGAAATTATGTTATGTGATCTATTCCAATGCAGTACATCGGATCTCAGTATCATCATTGGAGATACGGATCGTGTGCCACACAGCGGATCAAGTACAGCTTCACGTTCAACAACGATGGCCTGGATGGCTCTTCAACGTTTGCAGACTCCATTTCGTTCCCGTGCTCTCACTGTTGCGTCTGAAATGTCGGGCATTCCGGCAGATGAACTGGTGACAGGGCCTGGTGGTATATGGCGTAAAGGCCAGCTTCCTGCCGAAACTTCAGAAGTAGAATCAGAATCAGGCTTTATAGTTTCGTATGCTGAACTCGCGACGCAGGGCAAAGCCGCTGAATGGATTTTTGATACAAAGTTTGATTACCCAACTACGCCTGACAATGTGGTAGGCGGGCATTATTTGTATACGTATGCGGCGGTTGCGGCAGAGGTGGAAGTGAATACTTTGACCGGAGAAACCAAGCTGCTGGATACACGCCATGTTGTAGCGGCAGGCCCGGTGATCAACCCTATGGGCTTTATCGGACAGATTGAAGGCGGTAGTGTGATGGCGCTTGGATTCACGTTGACCGAGGATGCGGTCATGCAGGACAGCCGTTATGTAACCACTAATCTGGATACGTATCTGATCCCAACCATTCAGGATATTCATACCAATCTGGAGGTTGAAGCTATTGAAGACTTGCCCGAAGGTGATGCGTTTGGACCGAGGGGGATTGGTGAGATTGGTTCCGTAGCGCTTGCGCCAGCCATTACAGCCGCAATTCATCAGGCGACAGGTGTATGGGTTAACCGTCTTCCTGTATCGAGGGAACAACTGGTCAGACCTTTAAATGTACCTTTGCAGGAAGGAGTGAGTCCATCATGAGTAAACCACTTGAGAATCACTGGACAGCCGTTGTGAATGGCGAAGAGAAACATCTGGAGATCGCGCAAACGACCCGACTTGTCGATGTGCTTCGGACTCATTTGCAACTAACGGGTACCAAAGTATCCTGCGAAGTTGGTCGCTGCGGCGCATGTATGGTTCTGATGGATGGAGAGCCCGTGAATTCCTGTCTTGTCATGGCTTATCAATGTGATGGAAGTGACATTACGACGATTGAAGGTCTGCACGGGGACGAGAAAGGCACTCTGCATCCGATTCAACAGGCTTTTGTGGAGGAAGGTGGCTTCCAGTGCGGCTACTGCACTCCGGGCATGGTGATCTCAACCAAGGCATTACTGGATGCACATCCTGAGCCTTCTCAAGAACAGATTGAAACGGGATTGTGTGGGAATCTGTGTCGTTGTACCGGCTACGGTGGCATTATTCGGGCGGTACGCAAGGCAGGGGAACGCTGTGTCGTAAAGGAAACGTCTGCCGAGGAAACCGTTAGTTGAGCCGTGACGCAGGACGTAGACAAAAAAACAAGGAGAATTGAAGAAACGGTTTTTGAAAAAGCATCCGATCCAGGAATGCTTTTTTTGTTTTGTAGGTTTTCTGCCAAGTACATTCATCTAACGGGAGATGAAGTTTGGGCCCGAAACTGGTTAAATAATGAACCGTTTTCGAATTGTCTTCAATATTGGTGGGACGATGGACAAATGGCGTTCAAAGTACTGATACAAAAGAATTTCAAACATTCTCATTCACCATATATTTACAAAATTTGATGCACATGCTATGTTTAAAATGAAAGCGCCATCATGAATGGGTTCATTGACATTTCATTATCATATTTCACTTGGGAAGGAAGATGGAATTGATGAAAAATTTGCTCAAAAAGGCAACCGCAATGATGCTGGCATTGGCCCTACTGATTGGATTAATGACAGCGCCCGTTCATGCAGACACACCATTGTTCACCATCGAAAGCGAAGATGCGCAGCTGACCCCGGATCTTCAAGTGGTTACTTCAATCTATGGGCAGCCCAAGCCCGGATTCTCAGGTGCCGGATTTGTCTGGATGCAGAACTCTGGCACACTAACCTTCACAGTTACTGTCCCGGAAACCGGCATGTACGCAATCTCCACACGATATATGCAGGAGCTTAGTGCAGATGGCAGGTCACAAAATTTAATCGTGAATGGTGTTACGAAAGGGGCGTACATGCTGCCTTACACGACAACATGGTCAGACTTCGATTTTGGCTTTCACAAGCTGAATCAGGGTGCCAACACGATTGAGCTGAAGGCTGGCTGGGGCTTCGCGTATTTTGACACCTTCACAGTGGATCATGCTGATCTGGATCCCTTGAATGTGCAGCCAGTTCTCACTGATCCTGAAGCTACACCGGAAACTCAAATTTTGATGAATTATTTAACGGAGGTATACGGAAACAACATTATTTCTGGTCAGCAAGAGATCTATGGAGGAGGGAATGACGGAGATACAGAGCTTGAATTCGAATGGATTCATGATCTGACCGGAAAGTATCCGGCAATTCGTGGCTTTGATCTGATGAATTATAATCCGTTGTATGGTTGGGAGGACGGTACAACTGATCGCATGATTGATTGGGTGAATAACCGTGAAGGTATTGCAACAGCTTCCTGGCATATCAATGTACCTCGTAATTTCAATACGTATGAGCTTGGGGACTTTGTGGATTGGAAAGAGGCTACCTACAAGCCAACAGAAACGAATTTTAATACAGCCAATGCGGTAATTCCCGGTACCAAAGAGTATCAATACGTGATGATGACCATCGAGGATCTGGCAGAACAATTGCTGATTTTGCAAGATAACGATGTGCCAGTGCTTTTCCGTCCGTATCATGAAGCAGAAGGCAACGGCGGGCTGAACGGGGAAGGTGCATGGTTCTGGTGGGCTTCGGCAGGCGCAGAAGTGTACAAAGAGCTATGGGATCTGCTATATACCGAACTGACCGAGACGTATGGTTTGCACAATCTGATCTGGACCTACAACAGCTATGTATACAGTACTTCTCCGGCCTGGTATCCGGGTGATGATCAGGTAGATCTTGTCGGATATGATAAATACAATACGATCTACAACCGTTATGACGGCTTGTCCGGCGTACCGAATGAGGATGCGATTACCTCGATTTTCTATAAGCTTGTTGAGTTGACGAACGGTACGAAAATGGTAGCCATGACGGAGAACGATACCATTCCAAGTGTGAAAAATCTAACCGAGGAGAAATCAGGATGGCTGTACTTCTGTCCTTGGTATGGCGAGCATCTGATGAGTTCAGCTTTTAATTACCCGGCAACATTGAAAACGCTTTATCAAAGTGATTATGTCATTACGTTGGATGAGCTGCCAAATCTAAAGGTTAACAATCCCAACCCCAGTGCATCCATCACACCTGGAAACGTTGAATTTGACAAATACACACCCAATCAAAGCGATAAAACCGTAACCGTGAATGCAAACGGCAATACGCTAACTGCTCTCCGGGCAGGCAACAATGCATTGACCGCAACGACAGACTATACCTTGAACGGAAGCACATTGCTGCTGAAAAAAGCTTATCTGGCAACCCTGCCAGTTGGTGAGCATTCGATTGTTCTGGATTTTAATCAAGGTCAGGACCCTGTGTTAAAAATCAAAATTGTGGATTCAACACCGAGTACCAATGCTGTGATTTCTCCTGTGAATGCAACATTTGATAAAGCAACGAATCCCGCACAGGATATTTCCGTATCTCTCACCTTAAACGGCCGTCAGCTTACAAGCATCACAAAGGAGAATGTTGCACTTGTAGCGGGTCAGAATTATACAGCATCCAGCTCTGCTGTTGTTCTGAACAAATCCTATCTTGCCACGCTTCCGCTGGGCCAGAACGTATTGACCTTTCACTTCAATGGAGGAAATGACGCTGTGTTAATGGTGAATGTGGTAGACAGCACGGTTACTGTGCCAGCAGGGGATTTGACGATTCAAGCTTTTAACGGCAATACAAGTGCATCGACCAACGGCGTATCACCCAAGTTTAAGTTGGTCAACTCAGGCAATTCGGCTATTCCGCTAAGTGATGTAAAAATCCGGTATTACTATACAATTGACGGTGAGGAAGCTCAGAGTTTCTGGTCCGACTGGGCCAGTATGGGTAGTGCGAATGTAACCAGCCAATTCGTTAAACTGGCGACTCCAGTTGCCGGTGCGGATCATTATCTTGAAGTGGGCTTTACAAGTGCGGCGGGATCACTGAATGCGGGCCAGAGCGCAGAGATTCAAACACGCTTTTCCAAAAACAATTGGACGAATTACACACAGACTAATGATTACTCGTTCAAGGCATCCGGTAGTCAGTTCGCAAACCATGATAAGGTTACCGGGTATGTGAACGGTCAGCTTGTGTGGGGAATTGAGCCGTAAGGAAGAGAGAACGGTTAATGGGCTGGATCAGGGTTAAAACCTCTGATCCAGCTTTTTATGTTGTAGATGGTGTACATTCGCTAGATCGAATGTTCTTTTTCACGCTCATTACGTGACGATGTATCCATGTCTGTCAATATGCGATCTATTATCCTTTTCGTATGGCCCATGATGAACTGAAGAAGTAGACCTGCACAACATACGGTTAATAATGTACCAAGCCCGATCGGTCCACCAAGCAGGAATGCCAGCATCAAAAATACAAAGTAAATCAATGTTCTCGATACAAATAAGGGAGTTCGAGTGATTTCATGCAGGATTAATGTTAAGCGGTCAATCGGAATGGGTGCGAAATTGGTCTGTAAATAGATTGCCGTGCCGATACTTATAATCACTAAACCAATGACAAAAGTCATTAATTTGCTGTACCAAACTTCGGGTGTGATCAAGGAATCAGATACATAAAGCCAGATATCAATCCCCACACCAGTAATGAATGCGGTGATGAGCCCCAGAAACTCGGGTTTATGCTGCTTCAAAAGCGAATTACATCCAATTAATAGGAAAGCAATGATGACCTCCCAGCTACCTACACTAAGCCCTACATGATGTGACAGCCCTACCAGAAGTGCATCAAACGGAGAGGTACCCAGTTCAGATTGGATGGTAAGGGAAATGCCAAGTGTTAGGATTAGAATACCTGCGACAAAAAGTACATATTTCAATTCATTCGACCTCTTTTTTAGAAATTATGTTGCAAATACAACAAAATTGAGCTAAATTCAATGTAACCCTTTTTTAGTGCATTTGCAACAAACGATTAACTTGTTAAAGGAATGTGAATATAGATGACGATTCGTATAGGGATATGTACCATTGAACATGTATGTGAACTGCAGGAGATTAGTTATGAGACGTTTAATGAAACGTTTAAAGCGCAAAATTCACCCGAAAATATGAAAGCTTATCTGGAAAAGGCGTTTAATCGGGAGCAATTGGAAACGGAACTGTCCGTTGCGGATTCACAATTTCTTTTTATTTATGTCAACCATAAAGTGGCAGGGTACATGAAGGTAAATATCAATGATGCTCAGTCTGAGAAGATGGGTGTGGAATCCCTTGAGATCGAGCGGGTGTACATCAAGAAAGAGTTCCAAAAACATGGCCTTGGTAAAGTGCTACTCCATAAAGCCATAGAGATGGCAACAGAACATCACAAAACGAATATTTGGTTAGGCGTGTGGGAGAAAAATGAAAATGCCATCGCATTTTATGAAAAGATGGGGTTTGTACAGACAGGTGCCCATGCTTTTTACATGGGAGATGAGGAACAGATTGATTTTATAATGACCAAAACGCTACTGTAACTGGATCATCGAGGGAAAAGCTTGAAAGAAAAATGCTATTGAGCAGAATTCTTTCGGGCTTTTTTATGTTTTGCCAGAACCGTTGAATCATTAAATGATGAAATTGAAGAGTTTTATTACATAATTAATATTATGTAAACTTATTATTTTCAATGACCTTCATAAGCTGCATCTATGGCTTTAGTAAAAGTTAAAGGCCTGATTAATACATAAATGGCATTATAATTTTGCTCAATAATAGTGAAGGTAATAGGCTGATCTCAAGGATCATCAATACAATTTATTAGTTTATTTCTACGTTTGGACAGCCAGTCGAAAATCGTTTTCGTTTGTAGGCTATTAGATAGCGTTACGTTCTTAATAATCAGTATATAAGTTGTATATACCTCATGTTAAAAGAACTTTTTGCGCATGAAACGGACATGTTAAATCACCATGTTGAATTATTTAGTTTTAGAGCGGAAAATGGAAAATATAATTAATATTTTAAGTAAGAATTCAGGAGGATTGGACTCTTAAAACCAGCCGAAAAAAGGAACTAATCAACCAAAATATTAATTGGATAAATAAGGTATAAATCGTTCGAAAGGCGCTACTACGCCTTTTATAGATCAATTTCATATGGATTTGCGATGGATTTAGTACCGCTCTCACGTTATGCTTTTGGAAATTGGAAAGGAAGTGGGAAAAATGGAACGCGAACTGGCGTTGGAAATTGTCAGAGTAACAGAATTGGCTGCGTTAGCTTCAGCACCCTGGATGGGACGAGGCGATAAGAACAGTGCAGATGAAGCGGCAACTTTGGCCATGCGCGCCATGTTCGATTCCGTGTCCATTCGCGGCACGGTGGTAATCGGTGAAGGAGAAATGGATGAAGCACCCATGTTGTACATCGGCGAGGAAGTGGGCAACGCTGAGGGGCCTGAGGTTGACGTGGCTGTAGACCCGCTCGAAGGTACAGAAATCGTGGCCAAAGGACTAAACAACGCTCTATCGGTTATTGCAGTGGCGGGAAAAGGTAACCTGCTCCACGCACCGGACATGTATATGGAGAAACTGGCGGTAGGGCCTGCACTTGTAGGCAAAGTTAGCATTGAAGACCCGGTTGAAGTCACACTGGAGAAAGCCGCTGCCGCATTGAACAAAAACATCTCGGATCTCACTGTGATGATTCTGGATCGTGTACGACATGAGAGCACAATTAAGACCCTGCGCAAGGTTGGCGTGCGGATCAAGTTCCTCAGTGACGGTGATGTTGCGGGTGCGATGGCACCGGCCTTCCCCGAGGCGGGTATTGATCTCTATGTCGGATCTGGAGGAGCGCCAGAAGGTGTGCTGGCTGCCGCAGCGCTATCTTGCCTTGGGGGTGAGATTCAAGGTCGTCTGATGCCTGCCAACGCAGACGAATTCCAGCGCTGCTTGCAGATGGGAATTGATAATCCTTACAAAGTGTTAACGATGCAGGATATGATCGGCACAGAGGATGTCATTTTTGCCGCAACAGGTGTGACGCCAGGTGAGATCTTGGGAGGGGTACGATATCTTGCGGATGATAGAGCCGAGACGGATTCGATTGTTATGCGTGCCAAAACCAAAACAATTCGGTTTATTCGTTCCCAACACTTCCTGCCTAACAAAGAAGTGCTGCACAAAGTAAGACAGCTCCAATCCACGCCAGAACCCTCGGATCGCATTCCCAGTCATGTGAAAACAATGGAGCAGGCTGAGTTTAGTCAATCCTCCGTTGATCTTGGCGTTACAACGACGTTGTGAGCTGCACTCCCCATTATTGAACAAATAGGATCAACTGAAATCGTTGTAGTGACTTTGATAAGTACCTTGAACCCCTAAGGTTACAGGGCACGGATTCAATGAAAGTACCATCTCTGGCAAGATAATAATGAGGGCTTGGATTAACCCAAGCCCTCATTATTATTTGTGTTAAAAGCATTGACAACGGTTACATGGCATGAGAAAATGTACGCGCGTACATAAATATCGATTTTTAACCATTTTATGATTTAATGATGAGCTATATATGTTGAACTAATCATTTGCACGATAACGGAGAGGACAGAAAAAACCTGAAAAAGCAAAGCGTTCGCCTTTATCCCCGGATTTTCCCCTTTAATAAAAAGGAATCGAAAAATCTGGGGGTAACAGCGATTGGAAGGTTGTTCTGTCATCGTAGTGCCCGTGTAAATAATCTTTAGTTTAATTTATATAAAAGGGGGTGAAATTCATGGCATCTCGTAAAGAAGTGGCTGATCTTGCGGGTGTTTCCGAGGCGACGGTCTCCCGGGTGCTTAATGGGGTAGGCCCTATTAAAGAAGAGACACGCCGCAAGGTTCTTGAAGCTTCCGAACAGTTAGGCTATGTGCCCAGCGCTCTTGCTCGCAGTTTTGCCAGAAGTAAAAGCGGGAACCTTGGCGTAGTATTGCCTTATGTTCCGAAGGCGCATCTGTTCTCGGCGTATTTTTTCTCGGAAATGCTGAGTGGGATTGGAAGCAAAGCCAGAGACAATGGCATGGACCTGCTGGTTATGTTCCGGACACCCGGTGAAGTAATGAATTATACGGATCTGTTCCGGCGTCAGAAAGTGGACGCCTGCATTATCCTTGGTGCCAGAGATGATCATGAAGAACTGGCAGCTATGCAGCAGCTTCACCGGGAAGGACACCCGTTCTGTGTCATGAATCAGCATTTTGAGGGCCAATCGTTCACGGAAGTGGATGCGGATCATGTGGAAGGAAGCAGGCTTGCCATACGTCATCTTACGGATCAAGGGTATCGCAAAATCGCTTTTCTCAATGGTCCAGACAGTTATTCCAACAGCCAGGAGCGAATGGAAGGCGTTCGTCTTGGCCTGCAAGAAGCAGGTATGGAGCTGGACCCGAGTCTATTGCTTGAAGGGAATTATAGTAGACGGAGTGGCATTGAGGCGGCAGCGATTGTAGCAGATCGCCTACATGAGATTGATGCTGTATTTGCGGCCAATGACCGGATGGCCATTGGGGTCATGCATGGTTTGCGTGAGCGGGGAATCCGGGTGGAGGATTTTCCGGCATTTGTGGGTTATGACGACTCTGATGCCGCCGAGATGGCGGTTCCGCCGCTGAGCAGCGTCAGGGTTCCATTTTTTGAGATGGGTGAACTTGCAGCATCGAAGCTTATGCATGGGTCTGTGGGTGACACATATAAAGCGAATAACTCTGTTGTAGCGGTAACCGAATCAGCGAGAGCGTTGTTGCCTACCGAACTGATCATCCGTGCTTCTTCTATCCGTCAATAGTTTATTGGTACACATATTGAAAGACTTTTTATTATTCCAAAGGAGGAAATGACCATGTCAAATCGTCTTCGTGTCGGAATGGTTGGATACAAGTTTATGGGGAAGGCCCACAGTAATGCCTATCGCAGTCTGCCGATGTTTTTCCCGTCTGCTCCGCTGCAGCCTGAGATGTCTGTGATCTGTGGACGTAACGAGCAGGGAGTGCAGGAGGCAGCGAATCAGTTCGGCTGGTCCGAAAGTGTGACTGATTGGCGTGAACTAGTGAAGCGGGATGATATCGATCTGATTGATATTAATGCACCAAGTGATGCCCATAAGGAAATTGCGTTGGAAGCAGCTCGTCAGGGCAAACATCTGTTTTGTGAGAAACCACTGGCCCTGTCACTTGCGGATTCGCGTGAGATGCTTCAGGCAGCAGAGGATGCTGGAGTCGCACATATGGTCGGGTTCAACTACCGTTTCTCACCAGCGGTGCAATTAGCGAAGGATCTGGTGGAGAGCGGACGATTGGGTAAAATCTATCATTTCCGTGCTTTTTTCTTGCAGGACTGGATCATGGACCCTTCGTTCCCGCTGGTATGGCGTTTGCAAAAAGAAGTGGCTGGCTCCGGTTCCCATGGGGATTTGGGCGCGCACTTAATCGATCTGGCTCGTTTCCTCGTTGGTGAATTCCAAGAAGTCATCGGCATGAGCGAAACATTCATCAAAGAACGACCACTTGCAGCCGAGATGACCGGACTGAGTGCAAAGGGCAGTTCGAATGCGGATGCACCTAAAGGAGAAGTGACCGTCGACGACGCTACGCTGTTCCTGGCACGATTCGCAGGAGGGGCGCTGGGCAGCTTCGAGGCTACACGTTTTGCAGCGGGGCATCGGAGTACAAACTCGTTTGAGATTAACGGCAGTCTCGGCAGTGTACGATTTGATTTTGAACGGATGAATGAACTGGAAGTATATTTTACAAAGGATGAAGAGGATGTACAGGGGTTCCGCCGTGTACTGGCGACTGATCCGGCACATAAGTATGCTGAAGCCTGGTGGCCTGCCGGACATACAATTGGATTCGAGCACACGTTCACCCATGAAATGCTGGAGCTGGTGACAGCAATCTCTGAAGGACGACAACCATCACCGAGTTTCCACGATGGGGTTGCTTGTCAGGCTGTACTGGAAGCGGTAGAACGTTCGGTAACAGAACGGCGCTGGGTGACGCTTGAAGAGATGTGAGCAAGCAAGACAGTGACGTCAGAAATAGGGTTGAACACATAAAACTAAGCGAAAGCGAGTGAATAAACGATGAGTAAAGCACTGATTGTATGGGGCGGCTGGGATGGACATGAACCGGAGCAGGTAGCAACGATATTTGAGCGTATTTTGAAGGAAGAGCAGTTTGAGGTTGAAGTCTCGAATACGTTGGAGTCTTATGCGGATGCCGAGAAGCTGCTAGGTCTGGATCTGATCGTGCCGTTGTGGACGATGGGACAGATTGAGCACGAACTCGTCAACAACGTATCAGCGGCTGTTCAGAGCGGTGTGGGCTTGGCTGGTCTTCATGGCGGGATGTGTGATGCCTTCCGAAATAACGTAGACTGGCAGTTTATGACGGGTGGACAATGGGTTGCTCATCCAGGCAATGATGGTGTGGAGTACATGGTGAACATGAAGCGTGGCTCTAGCCCGTTATTGGATCATATTGAAGATTTTCAGGTGAAAAGTGAACAGTACTACCTGCACGTAGACCCGGCAGTGGAAGTGCTGGCAACAACTCGTTTTCCAGTGGTGACAGGCCCGCATGCGGCGAATGGACCGGTAGATATGCCGGTTGTCTGGACGAAACGCTGGGGCGCTGGGCGTGTATTCTACAACTCACTGGGACACCATGCAGACATTGTAGACATGAAACCCGTGACTGAAATGATGCGCAGTGGATTCAAATGGACAGCAGCAGGTAAAGAACTTGCCAAGAGTCGAGTAAGTTCAGCAACCGAAGTGTACACAGGTATGGCGGACAACCAGAACTAATGAGATTGTAGTTTGATTGCAAACGTAACTTCAGTGTTAACCATTCATCCTCAATGGATAAACCATTTCTGATCCACGGCGAAGGGAGCCCCAGGTATGAAAACAATGAAAGTAGGCATTATTGGCTGCGGTAAAATCAGTGGAATTTATATGGAAAACTGTCACCGGTTCGAGGTGCTGGAACTTGTTGCTGTTGCGGATCTCGACCGGAAACGTGCCGAGGAGCAGGCAGCAGCCTATAACGTGCCTAACGTATACAGCGTCGACGAAATCTTGGCTGATCCCGAGATTGAGCTGATCATCAACCTGACCATTCCTTCCGTTCATGCGGATGTATGCTTGCGTGCGCTTGAATCTGGTAAACATGTTTATGTAGAAAAACCACTCGCTGTTACCCGTGAAGAAGGGCAGGCCGTGCTCGAAACAGCCAAGCGTAAAGGATTGCTCGTGGGCTGTGCACCAGAAACGTTCTTTGGTTCAGGCATCCAGACTTCACTTCAATTGGTTGAGGAAGGGGTCATCGGTAAGCCGGTAGCGGCGACCGCATTTATGATGAGCCGTGGTCATGAGCACTGGCATCCTGATCCGGAGTTTTATTACGCCTCTGGTGGTGGGCCAATGTTTGACATGGGTCCGTACTACCTCACGGCATTGATCCAACTGATGGGCCCGATCAAGTCGATCGCAGGCATGACAGGTAAAGCCATGGAAGAGCGTACGATTACGAGTGAGAAAAAGAGAGGCCAGACGGTTCCCGTCGAAATTCCAACTCACGTTACCGGTCTGTTACAGTTTGAACAGGGAGCCATTGGCACACTGATTACGAGTTTTGACGTATTTGGCGGAAGTGCATTGCCACCGATTGAGATATATGGCACGCACGGTACATTGCAGGTACCTGACCCCAATACCTTCGGCGGTCCCGTTCGTTACCGTTTGTTAGGTGAACATGAATGGACGGAAGTTCCACTTCTCCCAGGATATCAGGAAAATACACGCGGCATCGGTGTGGCAGATATGGCCTATGCAGCCCACAGCGGACGTGCACACCGGGCGAGCGGGGAATTGGCATACCATGTTCTTGAGGCCATGTGGGCATTCCACGATTCATCAGATGAGCAGACGTTCTACCAGATGAAAAGTTCATGTCAGCGCCCGGCTGCGTTGCCGGTGGACCTGCCATTGTATACATTGGATAAATAAGATAGCCATTATGGCTTATGTCATGATAAATAGCCCCTTTTCCTTCAAACAAGGAAAGGGGCTGTATTTTATTAAATCAAAAAAAATTGGGATAAACAGCGATTGGAAGGTTGTTCTGTCATCGGAATGACCAGTGTAAATATTCTTTAGTTCAACTTATATAACCAATTAAGGTTCAAATCCCGCCTGACTGATCCAGATTTCATCCTCGGCAAAATAGTCTTTCATCCGCTGAACCACAGTCTGATACGCATCTGGATGATACCAATGCTCCATCCCCACTTGCTGATAGAGCGACTCCATACCGAGTCGACGGGTGCGCTTGCCCTCACTGCCATCGCCCATGAAATAATCGTCAATGCATACACGTTGAACCAGAGGTCTCAATATGGCCGCAAACTGTTCACTGCTGGGTAATACAGGAGCAATCGCAACCTGTGTGGGTATTCCGGCATCTCGCAACTGTTCCAATGCACGTAATCGGCCTGCAATCGGGGGAGCAGAAGGACTGAAATGCTTGCGCATATCGTCCAGATCCGTTTCCACCGTCATGCTGACCCGAACCCGGTCACCTAACTGCTGTAGCAGATCTATATCCCGTGTAACCAGTGGACTGCGGGTCTGGACTAATACAAAATCGGGTGGATACTGTACCATCGTTTCAAGTAATGAACGCGTGATACACTCCTTGTATTCGGCGGGTTGATATGGGTCGGTACTGGATGACATGAACAGAGTGACTTTCCCTTTCCTCAGGGCACGCTGTAATTCTTTGGCGAACACTTGGGAGGCCTCCTGTTTCACATCAACCCAGCTTCCCCAATCCTCTTTGCGAAACAAGGAGACAGGCATCTGTCTGACATAACAATAAGAACAACCGAAGGCGCAGCCTGTGTAGGGATTCAGCGTATGTGTATAGCCATGAAGGAACCCTGTCCCCTTGTTGAGTAACTTTTTGGGTACTTT
The DNA here is from genome assembly GCF_038004645.1 of Paenibacillus sp. FSL M8-0212. Lineage (NCBI taxonomy): Bacteria > Bacillati > Bacillota > Bacilli > Caryophanales > Paenibacillaceae > Paenibacillus > Paenibacillus sp. FSL M8-0212. Next base: position 5,542,102 of record NZ_JBBORP010000001.1, read on the forward strand.
GTAAGTAAGATTTGTCTTCATAAGTTCTCATGCCTTTCGCGGTAGTGTGCAGGTGTGAGACCTGTATATTTGCGAAATACAGTAATGAAATAAGCTGAGTTGGGTATACCGACATGGCGGCCAATCTCGGTGACGGTGTGTCTGGTATGTTCAAGCAACTTCCGGGCTTCGGTGATTCGTTTTTCCTGTATATATTGAACCGGTGTGCGGCCTGTAATCCGCTTAAACACACGATGCAGATGATAAGGACTGCCATGACTTACGGTGGCAAGGACATCCAAGGTTAGAGGTTCGGCATAATGATGTTCGATGTAATCCGTGATCCCGTATATCCACTCCTGATCAGGTACCCGCTCGCCTGTAGGTTTACAACGTTTGCAGGGTCTGAACCTTCGTGCCAATGCTTCTTCAACATGTTGAAATATCAGCACATTTTCAGCTTTGGGTGCTCTGGACTTACAGGAAGGTCGGCAGAAAATGCCCGTTGTCTGCACGCCGTAAAAGAACGTTCCATCATAAGAATTATCGTTGTGGATGATGGCATGCCAGTATTTTTCATCTATAGCTTCGGGCAGTATGCGATCTTGATCTGGACTTTCCACGGTAATCACCTCATCTTTAATTATACCCCTGATTCCAAGCGATTGACGAAGTTTCAACTTAAAAAGCAAGATATCAATATTTGGGATAAAGTACCTTCCTTCAATCTGAACGAAATATGAGCTACAATATACAGGATGGTATAAAGGTTATATAGGTTCAACTAAAACTTTCTACACGAGAACGGAGAGGACAGAAATAACGTGAAGAAGCGAAGCGTTCGCCTAAAAGCTTTCTGAAAGAAAGCTGCTTCGGAAGCATACGCTATCCCCGGATTTTCCCTTTGAAGAAGGGAATTAAAAAAAAAATCTGGGGATAACAGCGATCGGAAGGTTGTTCTGTCATCGGAGTGGTAAGTGTAAATATTCTTTAGTTGAACTCATATAGAACTCAAATGAAATTTATAGATGAAAGAGGTAGGTAGGCATGGTTCGATTTGGCGTAGTGGGTACCAACTGGATTACAGAAAGGCTTCTGGAAGCCGCAGCACAGGTTGAAGGATTCAAATTAACCGCCGTGTATTCAAGAACTGAAGATAAGGCTAACGCATTTGCAGATAAATATGATGTTGAACACCGCTTCACCGATCTGGAAGAGTTGGCGGCAAGTGATGTGATTGATGCAGTCTATATTGCAACACCGAATACGGTTCATGCGGAGCAGGCAGAGCTTTTTCTGAGAAACGGCAAACATGTATTATGTGAGAAACCTCTGGCTGCAAATAGCGCCGAAGTTCGGAGCATAATCGATACAGCACGAGAACACGAGGTTCTGCTCATGGAAGCGATGAAATCTACTCTTGTTCCCCAGTTCAAAATGGTGCAGAAGAGCCTGCATAAAATCGGTCCTGTCCGTAAATATGTAGCAGGATACTCTCAGTATTCTTCGCGTTACGACAAGTACAAAGAAGGCATCGTCCTGAACGCGTTCAAGCCTGAACTCGCTAATGGGGCGTTAATGGATCTCGGTGTATACTGTCTCTATCCATTGATTACGTTGTTCGGCGCACCTAACCGGGTTCAATCCCAAGCGATGATGCTGGAATCTGGCGTGGATGGACAAGGCAGTGTGCTGCTGGATTATGATGGGATGGATGCGGTTGTTACATACTCCAAAATCTCCAATTCTCATCTACCAAGCGAAATTATGGGGGAACTGGGCAGCATCATCATTGACAAGATTGGCTCACCGGAACATGCAGAGATACGATACAATGACGGTACGGTGGAGCAGCTCACAGTCGAACAAAACCATCCGGCGATGTATTATGAGGTGGAGGAGTTCGTGAATCTGGTTCAGGAAGGCAAAAAGGAATCGGACATGAACACGTATGAACGCTCCTATGTGACAATGCAGGTCATGGATCAGATTCGGAAGCAGATTGGGCTTGTGTTCCCTAACGATTGATTCAAAAACAGGAAAGGTAGCTGAGACGAGATGAGCAGAGATGAGCAGAGCAACAATAGAGATGAGCTGAAGAACAGCAGAGAAGATAACCTTTCCAAAGATTCTGGTGGTTTGGAACTGTCACAGATTGTATTCATAGGAAGAACCTTCGAGGAATATATGAAGATGCTCAACCTGACGGTGGAGGATCTTACAGGCAAGTCCATTTTGGATTGTCCAGGCGGTGCCTGTTCATTTAGTAGCCAGGCGCGCAAGTTGGGTGCAGACCCCATGGCCGTGGATATGGCCTACGAACATGAGATCGACGAGCTTGAAGTAAAGGGATTTCAGGACATTGAGCATACGATGAAACAGATGGAACCTGTGCAAAGCATATATGTGTGGGATCAATTTGGATCAATTGAGGGGTTAAAGGAAGAGCGAACTCGTGCCATTACAGATTGCGTCGCAGATATGAGAATGTTTCCTGACCGTTATGTGGCGTCTGTGCTCCCGGATCTACCCTTTGCGGATGAACAATTCGATCTGACGTTATCCGCCCATTTCCTGTTTACGTATGCGGATCGATTGGATGTTGATTTTCATGTTGCAACCGTCATGGAACTGCTGCGTGTGACCAAACGAGAGGTTCGCATTTTTCCAACAGTGGATCTGTCTGGCGAACGTTACAAACACATGGATGAATTAAAATTAATACTTGAAGAGCGTGGGTACACGGTATCCGAAGAACCAACTTCATATGAGTTTCAACGGAACGCTAACACCATGCTTCAAATTGTTAAACATAATCGAACATGATAGGAGGTTTTTCGGATGAATAAAGTTCTTATACTTGGGGGTACACGTTTTTTCGGTAAACGTCTGGTAGATCACTTGCTGTGGGAAGGGAAGTCTCAGATCACAGTCGCAACTCGTGGTAAAACGGATGTTGACTTCGGACCCGAAGTGAATCGAATTAAGATGGATCGTGAAGACCCGGAATCACTGGCAGAGGTTGCGCAGACAGACATGTGGGATGTTGTGTACGATAATATTTGTTATTCACCGGATGCGGCGAAAGCGGCATGTGAAGCTTTTGCAGGTCGCACCAAAAGATACGTTCTGACATCCACACTCTCGGTGTACGGTGATCCCAGACCTGGATTTAAGGAAACGGATTTTGACCCGTATACATATCCATTACAGTATGGGAGTGCAGAGGATTTTTCGTACGGAGAAGGCAAACGGCTTGCGGAGGCTGTATTTTTCCAGGAAGCGGATTTCCCGGTTGTGGCGATGCGCATTCCCATTGTACTCGGGATTGATGATTATACGAGAAGACTTCATTTTCATATTGAACATGTGCAAAAAGGAAAACCGATTGGCATGCCAAATCCGGATGCGGAGATTGGATTTATCAATTCCACAGAAGCGGCAAGATTTCTCGCTTGGCTTGGGCATTCGTCCATTACTGGTCCGGTGAATGCAGCTTCCAAGGGTGCGATTACGCTGTCAGCCATGATTCATCTGATCGAGACGGTCACGGGCATGCAGTCCCAGATCCTCACGGAAACGGTGAAAGAGGACATGTCACCCTTCGGAATTGAGCAATCATGGACGATGGAGACGACAAAAGCTGAACAAGCGGGATATACGTTCGAACCTCTGATGGAATGGTTCCCGGGACTCGTTCGTGAGGTCGCTCTTGCATTACAGTCGGAGCGGTAGAAATATCGGCATGGATGGAACTGAAGGAAACGACGAGCCTGAATGAACCTGACAAACCAATCGGACCGGACAAACGGGTCATTCTAACGAATGAACATCAAACAGGGTGCAACCAGAGGGTAATCTCCGGTGCACCCTGTTTATGTTGTACATTTTTCTAATTTGAACGGGACCTAATCCAGATAAGTGGGACTAATCATTTACACGATAATATTTAGTCAACTCAAGTGCTTAACTCTATTTTTGCTCACGTGGGGTAGTGGCTGAAGCTCGTATGCGCAGTTCTGACGGCAGAATGACGGTTTGGGCTTCGGAAGGGGCTTTTCCCTCAATTCGGTCAATCAGCATCTGTACGCCTTGAAACCCAAAGTCATATGCTGGCTGTGCAGCTACAGTCAGAAAAGGATCAAAAGCAGAAGCCAGATCCAGATCGTCGAAACACACAACAGAAATGTCTTCTGGTACACGCAGTCCCCGTTTGCGCAAAAGCCGAATGACCCCAATCGCCAGCATGTTGTTGGCGGCAAAAATGGCTGTTGGTTGATCCGGTTCAGAGAGCAGTCGATCCAGTCCCTCTTCATCGCTGAAATCCCGGTACCCGGTTCGAAGGACAAGCTCGGGATCGATATCAGCTCCGGCCTCACGTAAACCCGCTACATAACCTTCCTCCCGCAGTCTGGCGGTAGAAACCTCCGAAGAACCATTGACCAGTGCAATGCGCCGGTGCCCCAATTGCACCAGATAGCGGATCAGCTCAATCGCGCCTTCCCGGCTATCTCCGGCAATCATATCTGACGTAATGCCAGGTACGGTGCGGTCCAGAAAGACAAACGGAATGTCACGTTCCTGCAATTGTTTCAGATGAGGGAGAGAACGATCTCCCGCCGGGGCATAGAGTACACCATCCACGCGAGTAGACAGAATCGCATCTACGTAATCCTTTTCCTTATTGTAATCCTCGTCACTATTGCCAAATAAAAGACGGTACCCCCGAAGATGGGCTGCATCTTCAGCACCACGGGCCAGTGTTGTATAAAAAGGGTTGGTAATATCCGTAATCAGAAGGGAGAGCATCTGGGTTCGTTGAAGCACAAGGCTGCGTGCATTGGAGTTCGGGATGTAACCCAGTTCGTCGATCACCTGTTGCACACGTTCACGTGTCGCGGAACTTATGCGGCCTGTATGGTTAATGACCTTGGAGACCGTCATGGCGGAGACGTTGGCTTTTTTGGCAATATCGTAAATGGTAATCATTAGAATCTAACCTTTCCGCAACATAGTCTTACCATTCTATAGGATAATGCCAATTGACAGCAAGATAGGCTCGTGCTATGTTAGGGTTACCGATAACCCTAAAGGGTAATGAACGTCTTTACTACATATACCATTTCGTTGAATTCGCTCATGCACGTTCCATTTTCTTGAATAGAGGAACTACATACATAGCTAATTAATGAAATGGTTTATTGTTATTTTTAATATGTAAACGTATTCAAACTAAAATAAGGCTCTTGGTAATCTGTGTATGCAGCTCTTGCGTGCCACCCGGGTATCGGTTGTATTTCCGTCATTATTTCATTCCAATCAATGCATATGGATCAGACAGAAGGCTACTCAATTCAACCCAAATTCTATGAAACGAATTGAAGGAGGACATTCCAGTATGACACATCAGGATTATCGTTATAAGCAGGCTTTCCCCAAGATTGGTATTCGTCCCACGATTGATGGAAGACGCAAAGGGGTTCGCGAGTCACTGGAAGAGCAAACGATGCAGATGGCGACATCCGTAGCCGAACTGCTCGCAGCCGAACTACGTTATCCTGACGGCTCCGCGGTGGAGTGTGTTGTGGCCGAGACCTGTATTGGCGGAGTGGCCGAAGCGGCCGCAGCCTCAGAACTATTCAGCCGTTCCAACGTTGGCGTAACGATCACCGTGACACCATGCTGGTGTTATGGTACGGAAACGATGGATATGTCGCCATCCATTCCAACAGCCATCTGGGGTTTTAACGGAACTGAACGTCCGGGTGCTGTATATCTGGCGGCAGTTCTCTCTGCCCATGCACAGAAGGGGATTCCGGCCTTTGGGATCTATGGAGAGGATGTGCAGGACGGCGGGGATACAACCATTCCCAATGATGTGCGTGAGAAATTGCTCCGTTTCAGCCGTGCGGGGCTTGCAGCCGCTACCTTGAAAGGGCAAGCGTATCTGTCCATTGGATCGGTATCCATGGGGATTGCAGGCTCGATTGTGAACGATTCATTTTTCCAGGAGTATCTGGGCATGCGCAATGAATACGTGGATATGAGTGAACTCACTCGTCGTATCGAAGAAGAAATCTATGACCCTGAGGAGTATAAGCTCGCACTGGCATGGGTGAAGGAGAATTGTAGCGAAGGTCCGGACAACAACGCTGCCCATCTGCAAACAGATCGTAAACGCAAAGAGTATGAATGGGAAACGGTTGTGAAAATGACCCAAATTGTGCGTGACCTCATGGCGGGCAATCCAAGATTGGCTGAGCTAGGTTTCACAGAGGAATCGATGGGCCACCACGCGATTGTATCCGGCTTCCAGGGACAACGGCAGTGGACAGATCATTCACCTAACGGAGATTTTCTGGAGTCGATATTAAACTCTTCCTTTGACTGGAATGGCAAACGTGCGCCTTATCTGGTTGCAACGGAGAATGACAGCCTGAACGGGGTATCGATGTTATTCGGTTCGCTGCTGACGCATACGGCGCAGATCTTTGCTGATGTGCGTACGTATTGGAGTCCGGATTCAGTACAGCGTGTGACGGGGCACCAGTTGGAAGGAAACGCAAAGGATGGCATTCTGCATCTAATCAACTCTGGTTCGGCAGCCTTGGATGGCACTGGACAACAGTCCAGAGATGGTAAGCCTGTACTCAAGCCATTCTGGGAAATTACAGATGAGGAAGTTCAGGACTGCCTAAAAGCAACATCGTGGAGACCGGCATCCGTAGAGTATTTCCGCGGGGGCGGCTATTCAGCGGATTTTCTGACCAAAGGCGGTATGCCTGTAACGATGACACGTCTGAATCTGGTCAAAGGACTGGGACCAGTGTTGCAAATCGCTCAGGGTTACACGGTCGATCTGCCTGAAGATGTGCATGATACGCTGGATCAGCGGACAGATCCAACCTGGCCATCCACCTGGTTTGCACCTGTTCTAACCGGAGCGGGAGCGTTTACTTCCGTATACGAAGTCATGAATCAATGGGGCGCCAACCATGGCTCCATCTCGTATGGACACATCGGTGCTGATCTGATTACGCTTGCTTCCATGCTTCGCATTCCGGTAAATATGCATAATGTACCTGAAACGGAAATTTTCCGTCCGCGTGCATGGGGATTGTTCGGCACAAGTGAGCCGGAGAGTGCAGACTACCGTGCTTGCAGTGTGTTTGGCCCGTTGTATCGTTAAAATAAAGTTTCATTCCTGTCAAACGCCATGTTCCTTGTGAAATGAGGTAACATGGCGTTCTCTTGAAAGCTGTGTTCAGAACTCGAATACGGCTTATCGCGTAGAGTTAAGGAGGCTTGGTAGAATGGGCAATCAAGCAACACATGTGCTTGCTGCCGACTATGGCGCTGGTAGTGGACGCGTCGTCCGGGGTTCTTTTGATGGAAACAGACTCTTGTTACAAGAAGTGCATCGATTCAACAACGAACCCGTGCAGCTGGGGGACGGATTGTATTGGGATTTCTTGCGACTTTTTCATGAATTAAAACAAGGCATTGTGAAAGGGACGCAAGGCATCTCTCCATCGGTCCGTTCTATAGCAGTGGATACGTGGGGAGTGGACTATGGACTGGTGGATGGTGCGGGAAGGTTGTGCTCGAACCCACGTCACTACCGGGAAGCGCGTAATGCACAGTGGATGGAAGAAGTTCTGCACCTTGTGAAAGAAGAAGAACTGTATGCCATGTCCGGCGTTTTGCCGCAGCAGATCAATACCGTATTCCAACTGCTAGGCAGTGTACGAGAGCAGGCCGAAGTTTTGCGTCCGGATGTGCGCATGTTATTTATGCCGGATTTATTTCACTATTATCTATCTGGTCAGCAGGCTTGTGAGTATACGATTGCAAGTACCAGCGGGCTGTTGCATGCAGGCGAGGCGCGTTGGAATGAACATCTGATCGGGCGTCTTGGTATACCGGAAACTTTATTTCCAAAACTCGTTCAACCCGGTACCGTGCTGGGCGATCTAACGAATGAGTTGTGCGCCGAGTTACAGACTGGACCGATGCAGGTAGTCTCTGTGGGCTCACATGATACCGCATCTGCCTTGGCAGCGATTCCTGCGATGGATTCAGATTTCGCTTTTATCAGCTGTGGTACCTGGTCTCTTATGGGGGTGGAGCGTGATGCACCTGTATTGGATGACCGAAGTCGTGCATGGGGATTCACCAATGAAGGGACGGTAAGTGGGAAAGTGCGCACCCTGAAAAATCGTTCAGGGTTGTGGCTGCTACAGGAATGCAAACGGCAATGGGAGCGGGAGAATCGACTTTATACACATGAAGAACTCATTCAACTGGCTACCTTGGCAACGCCGCATCAAAGTTACGTATCGCCGGGAGATGGCGTGTATTTGGCGCCAGGGAATATGGCTGAACGAATACGGCAACAATGCAGTGCCAGCGGACAGACAGTGCCCGGAACGACTGGAGCGATTGTACGCTGTATTCTGGAAAGTCTTGCACTGGAATTCAGACAAACGCTGGATGAATTGCAGTTGATTACAGGTACAAGACCTCGTGTCATTCATATGGTTGGTGGTGGTGTACACAATCGACTATTATGCCAGTTTACAGCCAATGCAGCCGGTGTCCCGGTGGTGGCAGGCCCGGCAGAGGCGACTTCAGCCGGGAATTGCATGCTGCAATTCCTTGCACATGGTGAAGTGAGTAGCTTGACCGAGGTTCGGGAGATCATGGCTGCTTCCTTTTCCCCTGAGACCTATGGGCCTGAGGATACAGAGCTGTGGCAGGAAGCTTATGAAAACTACCAAAGTCTGAATCAACTCAAAAGGTAATGAACAGATTCAATGCAATGAGCATTAACGCAAAATGCTAAAAAGAAAAGTATGAGGAGTGGTGAGCAACATGTCTGAACAGCAAATAAGGGAAGAGTTGACGAAATATGCTTGCAGAGCAGTTGCCCAAAGGTTGGTGGTAGGACCCGGTGGGAATCTGAGCGCTCGCTCTGGGGGAACGATGTTGTTGTCTCCGAGTGGTTATGCACTTGAGGATCTGGAGCCTGACGAATGGATCGCCATTGATATCGAGACAGGAGAAACTCGTGCGGGAGCAACACGCCCTTCTTCCGAAGTATTGATGCATCTCTACAGCTATCGTGTGAATCCTGATATCCAAGCCATTGTGCATACGCATCCGGCATATACGATCGCACTTAGTCTCGTTTTCGATGAATTGCCACACTTGTTCCCTGATCAGTCCGCCTTGGTGGGCGATATCGGGTTCGTTCCATACGTTCTACCAACGACGAAACTCCTTGCGGATGCGGTCTCAGCAAAGGTAGAAGAACATACGGCACTTATCCTCGTCAATCACGGATTGGTTACAACCGGTAAAAACCTCCGCGAAGCCTATTACCGCACCCAGGTGGTGGAAGAGAGCGCAAAAGTATATATGATCGCCAAGGCAGCTGGGGAACCCAAAGTGTTAACTGCTGAAGAATATAAGGAAATCCAATCCCTTGAAAGTGAAGCTTACCGTGTGCAGTTGCTGCAACAACTCAAGTCCTGATACCTGATTTGAGTATTAATGATTACATTCGTGATTTTAAAAGAATGCTACCTACGTTAAGGGCAGATTGCATCCGCCAGTTAAACACTGGCATAAAGGATGTGAAATGCTCTTTTTTAATTTTCATATTGAATTTGAGATGCTCAGAATTTAGCTGGAAAAATAAATCGTACTAATTTGATGAGAATTATTGAAATTGCAATGTTTTGAAGTTATACTATCGTTAATCATCAATGAGTAACAACTACGAAGAAGTCAATTAGATAATAATTAAGTAACTAAGAGGGGTGAAATGTTGTGGGTCCTGAGCTAAACGAAATGGAGTTGGAATACGAACTGCTGAAGCAGCTTCGAGACGCGAGCGCTCCCATCGGGGCCAGTACGTTGGTTCATACTTTGGGCAAAACGTATGGTCTGAGTCAGGCAACCATCGGAAGAAGACTTATGGAGATGGATGTTGAAGGTTTTACAGTTCTGGAAGGTCGCAAGGGAAGGACTTTGACCGAACAAGGTCTGGATCGAATGAAGACGTTGGAAAGAGATTTGCAGCAAAAAAGTGTGAATTCACAGTTAATTCAGATGCTCAACCATTCCGGGGAAAAGGCTCTGTTGGATGTTCTCGTTGCCAGAAGGGCACTTGAGCGGGAGATCGCTTCCCTGGCAGCACAGCGTGCTTCGAAAGAATACATAGTACTGTTGCAAGCATCGATTGCGAACCAGCATGAATTGCTTTCCAAGAATATTATACCATACGAGGAGGACCGGGAGTTCCACAGATTACTGGCTTATGCTGCGCAAAACCAAATTCTTCTGCACGCGGTTGAACTGGTATGGGAGACAAGCCGCGATTTTCTGGAAACAGCGTATATTCGCCGGAGAGTAGGAAGTGAATTAGTTGTGGATCATCAGCAGATTCTGGATGCTATAGTAGCAGGCTCTCCGGAGCAGGCTGAAGCGGCAATGGTGAATCATATCAACCAAATGATTGATGATGTCAAACGTTATTTCGCCATGCAAAACCAATAACATTCCTTAGAATGAGACCCTGTGATAAAGGAGTTGAGCTTGTGGACACGATCTACCGTTTAGGCATAGATATCGGAGGTACTTTCACAGATGCGCTGGTGATGGACCATCAGGGCAGGGTGGTTACGGCGCTCAAGACGCCATCGATTGCAGCAGCTCCGGAACAGGCGATTTTTAATGCACTTGATCAACTCAAGGCGAATGGTGTGAACATTCGTGAGATTGATCTATTTGTGCATGGAACCACGCTTGGTGTAAACACGTTAATCGAACGAAATGGTGCAATTACAGGTCTGTTGGTGACCAAAGGATTCCGTGACATTCTTGAAATCCGGCGGTTGCGACTTGAGGATACAACCAATCTATACGGTGACAAAACAGATGCGTTAGTACCGAGACATCGTGTCAAGGAAGTTGATGAACGGGTGATTGCAAGTGGGGGAATACTTCAGCCACTGAATCAGGAACAGCTGCTGCAAGCGGTGGATGAGCTGGTGGAGGATGGTGTTACTGCTTTGGCGATCAGTTTTTTACATGCTTATGTGAATCCTGCTCATGAACAGCTTGCGGAAGATCTGATCAGGGAACGTTATCCGCAACTGTTCATCTGCCGAAGCAGCGCCATCTGGCCACAACAGCGTGAGTTCGAACGAACACTCGCAACGGCCATGAACGCTTATGTAGGTGACCGGATGGGGTCTTACTTCCTGCGTCTGCAAGAAGGGATTCAGGCATACGGCCTCAAAGCCAACTTGCTGTCCACCATGTCCAACGGTGGAATTATGACGGCTGCCAGAGCGGCTAATGAGCCGGTACGTACACTTCTGTCCGGGCCTGCTTCCGGTGTAATCGCCGCGACCCATATTGCTGAACGAGCTGGCATTCATCAGGTCATCACATTTGACATGGGTGGGACAAGTGTTGACGTTGCTCTCATCGACAAAGAACCAGCCTATTCATCTGAGAACAAGGTTGGAGATTTTCCTGTCATCATTCCTGCTGTTGATGTAACGGCTATAGGAGCAGGTGGTGGTTCAATTGCCTGGCTCGATTCCGTAGGCGTACTCAAGGTTGGACCGCGCAGCGCGGGAGCCAATCCCGGTCCAGCCTGTTATCAGCGCGGGGGAGAAGAGCCGACAACCACAGATGCCTATCTACAGCTTGGTATCCTGCATGCTGACCGTTTCCTTGGCGGACAAATGCGTCTGTATCCCGAACTTGCAGAGCGTACTCTGGGCAATCTGGGAGAGAAGCTTGGACTGAATGCCGAACAGACTGCGCAAGCCATTCTCGATGTGGCAACCGCCAATATGTATGCCCAGTTTTCCCCTCTAATGGCCCGCAAGGGCGTTGATCCTCGAGATTTTACGTTGCTCGCATATGGTGGTGCTGGTCCGATGCATGCTTTTCTGATGGCACGCGAGGTAGGTATCGGCAGAGTGCTGATACCGCCATCTCCGGGAACACTGTGTGCCATGGGCTGCACGGTCGCCAATCTCCGCAATGATTTCGTTCATACGTTACACAAAAGTACCCAAACTCTGGAGTCTGGTGAATTAAGCTCTCTTTTCACTGAATTGGAAAACCAGGGACGTAGTTGGGTCGTTGAGGAAGCCCGTGGTGGTGTCAAGCTGGACAATATTTATTGCCTATACAGTGCCGATATGCGATATGAGGGACAGGCCTTTGATATAGAGGTCACGCTGACATTGGAAGAAATTGAAGATCCCAAGAAGGCAGGGATTAAATTCCATACATCTTACCAAAACGTGTTTGGCATCAGTCAGCCAGAGGCAGAAGTTATGTTTGTAAGTCTCAGAGCAACCATTGTTGGTGTTTTGCCTACCCATAACACGGTAGATCCGGCAAATTTGCCATTCGATGAGAGTACAGCGGAAGAACGGATCATAACCTTTGACCATGTACAGCAGACAGCCAAGGTACTGAAAAGGGGACAGATTCCATCGGTGGATGCTCCCATCCCCGGGCCCATTATTGTGGAGGAATATGATACAACGATCTTTATCCCGCCTGGATATAAGGTATACCGGGATGGCCACGGGAACGTGATTGGGGAGGTGGAAGCATGATCGGCGACAAGGTCTTTCTTGAGATTTTTAACAACCGGATTCAAGCTGCCGTGGAAGAAATGGCGAATGTTGTTCTGCGCACAGGATTCACCGCTTTTGTCAAAGAAACGGGCGATTTTGGAACCTACCTCTTATCTCCATCCGGGGAAACGTTCGGGTCACCGCTGGAGACGGGTTACAATCTGTCTCTGGGCATCCCTGCTGCTACGACCATTAACAGCATAGAAGACTGGAAAGAAGGGGATCTCGTCATATGTAATGATCCTTATTCCACCAAAGGCATGGTCACACACCTTCCAGACATTCATCTCATCAAGCCTTATTTTCACGAAGGGCGAATCATCGCTTACGGCATGTGCTTTGTTCATTCATCCGATGTGGGCGGCAAGGTACCGGGGAGCGTATCTCCCAGCGCCTACGATATTCATATGGAAGGCATTCGAATCGCACCAGTCAAGCTGTATGAAGCTGGTGTTCTGAACGAGCAGATCCTGCGCATGTTTCTGGACAACAGCCGAATTCCGGAGCAAAATCTCGGTGATCTCAAAGCGCTTATGGCTGCATTGAATCGGGGAGAGCAGCGACTTGGGGAACTCATTGTACGATATGGTGTGGAGAAAATCGAGCAGGGCATCGAACATTTGCTGGAATACGCCGAGCTGAAGGCACGTGCCATCGTGCAGGATATCCCGGACGGTTCCTATGACTTCTGGGACTATCTGGAGAAAGGACCAGGGGGTTATCCTATCCGGTTGCGTTGCAAAATGACGATCGCAGGCACTGACATTCATCTGGACTTTAGCGGCACCGATCCTCAGGTCAGGGCTTCCTTCAACATTCCTACCCACAACCAACAGGGGCATTATATGCTGGTGCCTGCACTTATCCGTTATTTCCGTACGCTCGATCCGACCATTCCTTGGAATTCGGGCATGATTCGCATGGTGCGAAATTACGCGCCGCCTGCTTCCGTACTTAACCCGGAGCCGATGGCAGCTGTTGGGGCACGCGCCGCGACCTTTATTCGGCTGATGGACGTTATCACGGGAGCACTGGGGAAAGCTCAGGGCAGTATGGTTCCCGCGGCAGGAGCTGGACAAGCCTGCATCGTCATGATGGCGATGACAGATGCATCCGATGGCAAGAAAAAAGTGGGCGTGATACAGCCGATCTGTGGAGGTTCTGGAGCTAGGCCGATGAAAGACGGAATTGATGGCATGGATTTTGCGGTCGGTCATCTTAGGAATATTCCTGCGGAAACGGTGGAAGCCGAGATGCCTGTGTTGATCGAGCATTATGGTCTTCGTGCCGACTCGGCAGGTGCAGGTACCTTCCGCGGTGGAAGCGGAATTGACCTGTGCGTTAGAATTCTAACACCGGATACTGTGATGACGGCCAGAAATATGGAGCGTATGGAGTTCCAGCCTTGGGGCAGACTCGGTGGCGGCGTAGGTTCACATGGAGAAGCGATTCTTAATGCTGGACGTGCAAGTGAGGATCATCTGGGAAGAATTGATGAGTTGCTACTTCAACCCGGAGAAACAGTTACGTTCCTGTCGCAAGGCGGAGGCGGATATGGAGATCCATATGAGCGTGATTCTCGTCTGGTTCTGGAAGATGTAAGAAGTGGGCTGGTATCCCCCGAGAAAGCCCTTGAGTTATACGGTGTTGTGATTGACGGCCTGGAGTTGAATGAGAGCGATACCGAACAAATGCGAGCCAAGCGACCACGCCAGCAGGAGGAATTCGCCTATGGCAAGGCGCGGGAGCAATTTGAAGACATATGGAGCGATGAGATGCAGGTAACGCTGAATCAGGCCTTGCTGAATGCTCCGCTTGCACTCAGAGACTACCTGAAGCGTCAGACCATGGGCGTTGTAGAGGAGAAGTACAAGGATTCCCTATCTGTAGATCCACGGGAGATATCCGACATTATGGAAGGTTTACGCCAGCAAATAGGGTTGCATTGATCAAGTGTATGGAGACTATCTAGTTCTGTCATATCGGTAAAACCAACTACATGGATGGGGGAATTTGCATGTTCAAATCCAATAAAAAACGCTTTCTCAGCCTCGCCTCTCTGACACTGGCCGGTACATTGGTGCTTTCCGCCTGCGGTGGTGCAGGCAGCTCAAGTAATACTGCCGGAGAGACCGACTCTTCAGGAGCAAGCGGAGACAAAGTTAAGCTGACGATGTTTATCTGGGCTGGTTCCAATCAGGATGTTGTTCCGAAAGAAGTGGTTGCCAAGTATGTGAAAGAACATCCCAACGTTGAAGTCACCTTTGAGGAATCCTCCAATTCGGTAATGTACCCAAAGATGGTTGCAGGCAAGCAGGCTGATGCCAACAATCCGGTGGTTAACTTCGGTTACTTCAATGCAGATGCAACGGCAAAAGGATTGAATGATGACATGTGGGAGCCACTGGATACCAGCATCGTGACCAATATCAAGGATATTCCAGAGTCCTTCCACAAGCCAGACAATAAAGGTGTGGTTTGGGGCGTGTCGAGCTTCGCCCTAGTGTATAACAAAGACCTTGTGAAAACGCCTCCTACCAGCTGGAACGATCTATGGGATAACGAGGAGTTCAAAGGAAAAACTGCGCTCTGGGACTATATGTTCTATTCCTATATCTCCCCACTTATTGCTGCCAAAGGCCAAGAGATTGGCGCATCCTATGAAAATCCCGAGCCAGCCTTCCAGTTCTGGGCAGATCGCAGTGACCAGATTGGCACATTGGTTTCATCCAATGATCAGCTGAAGGCACTTCTGGAGTCAGGTGATGCTCTCATTGCCCCATTCAGTGCCCAGGTTGCACAGACATGGATTGATGGCGGTTCTCCACTGGCCGTAGCATATCCGAGTGAAGGTGCCATCTCCTTCCCGTACACACTTCATGTCGTGAAGGGTTCGACACCTGAGCAGGCACGTGTTGCAAACGAAATTATTAACGAATTGTTGAGCGCAGAGGCGCTGTCACAATACGCGGAAGCAACGGGTACGCCAGTAACCAGTACGACAGCTGCAATTCCGGACAAGTACAAGGATGATCCTTCCTTCTCCGTCGAAACGCAAAGTAATGGCATTAATCCAGACTGGGATGTGCTTGCACAGAACAGTTCTTCCTGGAAAGAACTATGGGATCGACTCGTGAAAACAAAGCTTCAATAAAAGGATTATTGCCAGGTACACAACGATTCCGGGTTCTATTATGAACCTGAAATGGATGGGAGGGAATCAGAGATGAGCAGCGGACAAGAGACCATATCCATTGAAACAAGGGAAGTCACGAAGACTTATGGTGAGCGAGCCGCCGTTGATCAAGTAACACTCCAAGTGAAAAAGGGTGAATTCGTTTCCTTACTTGGTCCGAGTGGCTGTGGCAAAACAACACTGCTGCGCATGCTTGGCGGACTTGAGCAACCGGACAAGGGCACCATTATGCTGGGAGGCCGGGATGTTACCGGCATTCCGGCCTATGGACGCAACAGTAATATGATTTTTCAGCAGCTTGCGCTGTTCCCTCATATGGATGTATTCAACAACATTGCCTATGGACTAAAGGTGAAGAAGTTACCAAAAGCCGATATCCAACGGCAGGTAGGTGAAATGCTTGATCTGGTCCAGCTCGGAGACTATGGCAGGCGTGCGGTATCCGAGCTGTCCGGGGGGCAGGCTCAACGCGTCGCCATTGCTCGCGCACTGATCAACAGACCGGAAGTGCTGCTGCTTGACGAACCTCTCTCTGCATTGGACATGCAACTGCGTCTCGATATGCAGCGAGAACTGAAACGCATCCAGCGCGAATTCGGCGGAACGTTTATCTTTGTAACGCATGATCAGAGCGAAGCCATGAATATGTCTGACCGAATTGGCGTCATGCGTGCCGGAAAGCTGCTGCAATACGCAACCCCTGATGAAATCTATGAAAGACCGGCCGATAGCTTCGTGGCCAAGTTTATTGGAGATACCAATCTCTTTGAGACGGAAGTGTTGGGACATGATGTGAATGGAATTCGGGTGGAATGCTTCGGCAAGCCATTACTGGTGAAAGTCAGTGATGGAAATGCTGTACCGAAAGCGGGAGCACGACATTCCTTATCGATCCGTAATGAGTATATACGACTTGGAGAAGATGCAACTCACTGCCTGAACAAGCTGGATGGACATGTGATTGAAGCGGTGTATGGCGGAGCAAATATTCGATACAGTGTGCAGATTGCTGAGGGTTTTCTAGTTCAGGCCAGTATGCTGCATCAGCGGGGAGCTTCACGTTACAGTCCAGGTGAGCCAATACAAATCGGCTTTGACCCAGAGGACGCGCTCTTGTTATCCGAACCCATTGATGACCGTGTACAGGGGGCAAGAATATGAACCGGATCGCGGAACGGATCGTGAATCTGTATTCCTTTGGAAACCGCACATGGGTAACCCGGTTACTGCTTCTGTTGCCTGCGCTTGCTCTGATGGGCATCGTGTATCTGGGCGGGTTGATGATCTTTGGCAGATATAGCTTTGATATGTATGAGAATGGAAAGCTTATTCGGGGTTGGGATTTAGGAGCTTATCGTGCTTTTCTGGCTGACCCTTATTATTGGAAGCTGATTGGCACAACGTTTCGCATTGCCTTCAAGGTTACGTTATGGAGTCTTCTTCTTGCATATCCGCTGGCCTATTGCATTGCGGGTCTAAAGAAGCCTGGCATGAAACAGTTGTTGTTGCTGCTTACGTTTCTTCCGCTACTGGTCAGTGCAGTTGTGCGTTCTTACGGATGGCAGCTGTTGCTGTCCAAACAAGGCTTCATGAACTGGTTGTTCATCCGGTTGGGGCTTACCGAGGAAGGATTCAGCATGATATACAACGAGACAGGTGTTGTTGTGGCCCTTGTCCATATTTTCTTGCCATTTATGGTCTTCCCGATCCTGAATGTACTGTCCCAAAGTGACGCTTCCTTAAAGGCAGCTGCTCAGGATCTGGGGGCGGGCAGCTGGAGAACATTCCTGACCATTACCCTGCCTTTATCGGCAAGAGGTATTGCAAGCGGAGTACAGATTGTGTTCACGTTATGCCTCACCGCATTCACCACACCTCAACTGATCGGTGGGGGAAGAGTCATGACACTTCCGGTGTTTATATATCAGCGTACTTTGGATACCAACTGGCCGATGGCTGCGGTTGCCAGCCTGTTTTTACTTGTGTCTTCCATTGTTGTCTCGTTGCTTGTGAATAAAGGAGCAGAAACGTTGATGTTCCGTCGTTCCCGTAAGGGGGGTCAGGCTTATGGTTAAATCAAACAGGGGCACCAAGCTGTTGCTCTATATCTTTGTGGGTGCCGTAGCGATTTATTTGCTGCTGCCACTGCTGATGATTATGTTGACATCTGTAGGCTCAGGTTCAGCCAGCAAATTCCCGCCAGAAGGTCTGACCTTGAAGTGGTATGCCAATCTGAGTGAGCAGACCCAGTTTCTCGATGCATTCAAGAACAGCCTCATTGCTTCTACAGGGGCGGTTCTGCTGGCTTTGATTACAGGTACGCTTGCTGCGCTAGCAATCGTGCAATACCCTTTCCCGGGCTCTGGTATCTTAAGGGCATTTTTTGTATCTCCGATGGTTATGCCGAAAATTACGCTGGGTATCGCTTACCTGATTTTATTCTCGAAAATGCATATTGCAGGCGGACTGTTTGCACTTATTTTGGGTGAAGCGGTCATTGTGCTGCCATTTGTGCTCACTATTGTGGGCAGTGCGTTAGCTAATCTGCACCCGGCTCATCGGGAAGCTGCCGCGGACCTTGGCGCAGGGCCGATGCGCATTTTTTTCACAATTACGCTGCCACAGCTCCGACTATCCCTGCTTCTGTCAGGGTCAATCGCTTTTGTCTTCACTTTCGATCAGGTTGAGGCTGCACTGCTGTTGCTCCGTCAGGACAGCTACACGCTGCCAATACAGCTATTCCTGTATATGGAGAAATGGCAGGACCCAACGATAGCCGTGGTGTCTGTTGTATTGATCGCGTTTGCGCTGGCTCTGTTTATGACGATTAAACTAGTGCTGCGCTCTGTACCAGGACTTGAAAGTTTGTTTGGTCGCAGGAAAATAAAAGGAGGTCTGGATCAAAATGAATAATTCACAGCATCTATCCCATAGCTCAGGTCTGAACCGGGACCGGGCGGAAGAAGTGATGAAAACTAAGGGGCTAAGCGCCCTGATCGCAACTACTCCGGAGAACATTCACTATGTCATCGGGTCCCAGCTGCGTGCAAGCAACTGGACCATGCAGATTTATGCGGTTCTGCCTGCCGACAGATCTGCTAAGCCGTGTATCATCATTCCAACGAATCGGTTGGGCGTTGTGGCCCAGTTCGGTATTACGGGGGTAGATATATTTGCCTACAGTGATTTCTTCGTGGAAGGTTCAATTGAAGGCAAACCTTCCACTGACGACATTGATCTCTTTTATTCTCTCCTGCAAACGACGGTTATTCATCCAGGTCCTGTTGAAGCACTCAAGGCAGCGTTAAAACAGCTTGAGATCGAAGATCAGCCGATTGGAATCGATGAGATGCGGATCGCTCCCAATATTCTGACGAGAATCAAGGAGGAGGTTCCTGACAGACGGGTAATTCCTGCATATAAGTTGTTCCGAGAAATCCGTCTGGTCAAGACACCTTTTGAAATCGAGCAACTGCGTCAGGCTGCCCAATTAAATGAACGGATTGAGCAGGAGCTAATTGACCTGATTGCCGCAGGTGTTCATGAGAAGCAACTTGCGGATCATTATCGTCTGGCTGTGATGCGAGCAGGTGGAACTCCAGCAATGACAGCGGTAGGGGCAGGGCCACGCAGTGCGTTGCCACTCATTGAAAATTATTTTCATACGATTGAGACCGGAGATCAGATCCGTTTCGATCTTTGCCTACAGCTGGAAGGTTACTGGGGAGATACGGGCCGCACGGTTGTTGCAGGGGAGCCTACCGCCTGGATGAAAAAGCATTTTGATGCAGTCAAAAGTGGATGGGAGACGGCACTTGAAACGGTGCGCCCTGGCGTCAGGGCGTCGGAAGTATTTCATGCGGCAGTATCTCGCGTACAGCGTGAGGGGATTCCGCATTACCGACGTCAGCATGTCGGACATGCCATCGGGTTGGAACTGTACGACGATATGACCCTTTCCCCGGGGGACCAGCGGATACTGGAGCCCGGTATGGTGTTATGTGTTGAGGTACCATATTACGAGCTAGGTGCTGGTGGATTCCAAATCGAAGATACAATTGTTGTAACGCCAGATGGTTATGAGTTTCTGACCCATATGGAGCGGAAACTGTTCACTAAATAACGATAAATGGAAGGCTTCACTGACCGGCGATCAGGCCACAGTCGATCCAAGAAGCTTTCTTACTGAGAAAGTTGGAACATCCATGATTCAGCAGGGAACTAAGACGTTTCGTAACATTAGCCTTGCACTGTTCGCCGGAGGTTTTGTCACTTTTGCTTTGCTCTACAGTCTGCAACCCCTTATGCCTGACATTAGCGATACATTTTCCATTACACCGGCACACGCCAGTCTTACGTTATCGGTAACAACGATCGCCATGGCACTGACGATGCTGTTCATCGGGTCTTTGTCTGATTCTGTGGGCAGACGTTTTATTATGACAGCGGCGCTGGTGATATCTTCTGTGATTGCTTTGCTGAGTGCGTTCAGCCCGGGATATACGGAACTTCTTCTGCTTCGTATTCTTCAGGGGGTGGCACTCGCAGGGTTGCCAGCGATAGCCATGACATATCTGTCAGAGGAAATTGAACCTAGAAGTCTTGGTTATGCCATGGGCCTATATATCAGCGGCAATTCGATAGGAGGCATGGCCGGCCGTTTCATCAGCGGTGTGGTTACAGATTGGTTCAGTTGGCGCGCTGCTGTGGGTTTCATTGGTATTCTTGGACTGTGTGCTGCCGTTATTTTTTGGCTTGTCATCCCGCCATCCCGTCATTTTGTCAAAGCTGCACCCGGATTCAAAAATCCAATACCTCTTTTGTGGTCACAATGTCGCAATCCAAGGCTGTTATGCCTGTATGGACTCGGTTTTCTCCTGATGGGGGGATTCGTGACCCTGTTCAACTATATCGGTTTTGAATTAACGGGAGAACCCTATCATCTTAGCCAGTCCATCGTTGGGAGTCTTTTTGTGGTGTATCTGATGGGTACAGTGAGCAGTACCTGGATGGGCAGGCTTGCCGATCGTTACGGTAGATCACATGTGCTTGGAATCGCGCTGGGCATTATTCTGGCGGGTGCAGTCTGTACCGTTCATCCAGCGCTTTGGGTCAAAATTATCGGACTTGCCCTGTTTGCCTTTGGTTTCTTTGGCGGTCATTCCATCGCAAGCAGCTGGGTGGGACTCGTGGCTAATCAGCACAAATCCCAGGCCAATGCGTTGTATTTATTTTTCTACTATCTTGGTTCAAGCGTAAGTGGAACAGGAGGTGGACTGCTTTACAGTCATCTAGGATGGATAGGCATTGTGGGGATGATCGGTGTATATGTTTTGATCGGTTTTGTCTTGTCTAATTTGCTTGTTCACAGGTTGAAGGGACAGGCTACATAAATCAACTTTTTCCGACAGCTATTGCATATCCTGAAATACCGAGTATAATACTTGGTAAATAGACGAAAAGGGGATGCAATAAACGATGAAAACACATGCTGAATTGAACTCACTTCTTGTTGACGATTATCTGGATCTCCTGAACATTGCGAAACAGCTAGGTGATGACGAATGGAAAGATGCTATTCTGCAAGCATTGAAGGAAGAAGTCGATGCGAATCATCATCTGGATTCCAAAGAGGTAAGACAGGATTTATGGATTCAATTTGAAGGCATTAATGAACAAATGCATGATCTGTTAATGCAATTGAAACATGCCGACAGTCCTGAGGAGAAAGAGCAGATTATTGAAATGATCTGGGGATTGAAAGTAGACCGTCATGCGATCACACGTAAACTTGAAACCATGAGCCGTGCCAGCGCTGGACATCAATAAGCTCTAGGTTGATTATACATTGAAAACCCGCGTGTTTCCTGGGATTATCCCCAAGGTCGCACGCGGGTTTTATTTTTGCTCTAATTTAATTGTTTACTACACTGCTAATGATGCCACTAGGCATCATTCGTAATCAAAAGCGGACTTTTTGAACTACCTCTCTTAAAACTGTTTTGCGAAAGTGCGTGCTTGCTCTATAGCCTGTTGCTTGATCTCATCCGCTCGATCTTTATACTGGTTATGCCCCTCAACAAAAATGCCATCAAGCTTCGGCACGCCAAGGAAAGACATGATAATACTCAGATAACGATGACCGGATTCCATCTGAGCCGCTGGGCCTTCGGAATAAATGCCACCGCGAGCCTGAATATGCAACGCTTTTTTGTCGGACAACAGTCCAACAGGACCTTGTTCGGTATAACGAAATGTTTTGCCAGCTACGCAGATCGAGTCGACATAAGCCTTCAGAATTGGAGGGAACGAGAAGTTCCACATCGGGGTTACAAAAACATATTTATCTGCTGAGGCAAATTGATCCGACAGTTCATTCAAACGGCTAACTTTGGTCTGTTCTTCGGCAGTCAGATCACTACCTGATTGCAGTTTGCCCCAACCACTGAAGACATCCGCGTCGATATGCGGAATATCCGAACGATACAGATCGAGGTGAACAACCTCATCAGAAGGGTGACTTTCACGATAAGCATCAATAAATGCTTTGCCCGTAGCCATGCTGAAGGAGGTTTCATGATCATGAGGATGGGCAGTAATATACAATAAGGTAGACATACAATTCTTCCTCTCTGTGCGATTATGGGGTGAAGCATTCTTGGCAATGATGAAGCGACCGCAGTAGTATGCATCATTTCCCCCGTTTTATACGTCAGAAAGGCATATGAATGGATTGATCATGATACTGAATTGGATGCTATATGGTGACCAGATACTCAATCCATGTATAATATACAGGACGAGTATTTATTTTCCAAAGACAATAGGATGAGTGAGATGAGCGCACATGGGAATGGACCTGGAGAAGCAACGATTAAGCATTGAAGCAGCGAAATTGTATTATCAGTCCGATTATAGCCAGCAGGATATTGCCGCAAGGCTGGGCGTGTCGCGTCCAACGGTGTCAAGATTACTTCAGTACGCCAAAGATCGTGGATACGTCCGGATTGAAATTATGGACCCGCTGGAGGATATCGACATCATTGCCGGAGAACTTAAGTCGAAATATGATCTGGATACGGCACTTGTGTGTTTTGCCCCGTTGAAGAGTGATGAGGAAATACAGAAGCATATCAGCAAACGAGCAGCAGACTACCTTCAAGAGACGGTTCAGGATGCGGATATCATCGGGGTGACTTGGGGAACAACCATGCATGCTGTAGCACGCCAACTTCGTCCCAAGCAGGTTAAAGGTGTCGAAGTCGTGCAATTGAAGGGGGGCGTAAGCCACTCCCATGTCAATACGTATGCCGCTGAGATTGTTCATTTGTTCGCTGAGGCATTCCATACGGTACCAAGGTATTTGCCACTGCCCGTTATTTTCGACAACATTGAAGTAAAGAACATGGTGGAAGCCGATCGGCATATTGGCAGAATCGTAGAGCTTGGCAGACAGGCCAACATTGCTTTGTTTACCGTGGGTACTGTGAAGGAAGATGCGTTACTGTTCAGGCTCGGTTACTTCAATGAAGAAGAGCAACAATTGCTGATGAACTCCGGTGCAGGTGACATTTGTTCACGCTTTTTCGACGCGGAAGGTCAGTTGATCAGTGAAGAGATTAACAGCAGAACCGTTGGAATTGATCTAGCCGAGTTGAGAAATAAGGAAAAATCAATTCTTGTTGCCGGGGGACAACGCAAAATTGAAGCCATTCACGCCGCGCTTAAAGGTCATTATGCCAATATTCTGGTTACGGATCAGTACACAGCACAGGCATTACTGCGATTCTAATTTCAAATGGATATGGATGACAACATCTGCCACGCAAAAAGGGCGGATGTTTTGCTTTGTTAGGCAGAAAATAGAACGAAGCAAGAACTGTAATTTGAATCGTGAACAAAAGTTCAAGTTGCTTTTTACATATGTTCATGTTAGTGTAAGTGTATAGAAAATAACTAGTTCAGATAAGGGAGAGATTCAATTGACTACACCACAATTAGCTAAAATGATCGACCATACGTTGCTTCGTGCGGACGCAACGCAAAGTGAAATGGCCAAGTTAACCGAAGAAGCAAAGCAATATCAGTTTGCTTCCGTATGTGTTAACCCAGACTGGGTTGCTTATGCTGCTGAGCAGTTGCAGGGTTCTGGCGTAGATATCTGCACCGTTATTGGTTTCCCTCTGGGAGCATCTACATCGGAGACAAAAGCTTTCGAAACGAAAGATGCGATTGCTAAGGGTGCAACTGAAGTCGATATGGTCATCAACATCAGTGCTTTAAAAGATGGCAAAGATGATTTCGTTGAACAAGATATTCGTGCTGTTGTTGAAGCGGCTGCGGGTAAAGCTTTGGTGAAAGTTATTATTGAAACTTGTCTGTTGACGGATGAAGAAAAAGTACGTGCTTGTCAGGCAGCTGTGCGTGCTGGAGCTGATTTTGTTAAAACTTCTACAGGCTTCTCCACAGGTGGAGCAACGCCAGAAGATATCGCTTTGATGCGTCGTACTGTAGGTCCTGATGTTGGCGTTAAAGCTTCTGGTGGCGTACGTAGCCTGGAAGATATGCAGAAAATGATCGAAGCGGGTGCAACTCGGATCGGTGCAAGCTCTGGCGTGAAGATTATGCAGGGTAGTCAGTCTACATCTTCTTATTAAGCAAAAGCATCTTATCAAGAAAAAGCTTAATAAATAAAAGTAATGTTATATTCTCTGTACTTGGACGTTCGACTCAGGTACAGGGAATACAACTTACACTTATATTTTAATTAACGGAACTTATTGTAAGCGCTTCATAAGTTTTCTGAAAGATTACTGATAAGAATGCTTAAGAACCCTTTGAGCTGAATTTCCACATCCGGCTTAACTACCTTCAAAGGAGAGATCAAATGAAATTTCTAATTGCCCTTCTTGGTTTACTCGTTGTTTTTGGACTGGCTTATATCGCAAGCAACGGTAAAAAGAAGATTCGTTACCGACCACTGGTCGTTATGGTTGTTTTACAAGTGATCCTGGCGTATGCCTTGCTGAATACAGGAGTCGGGACATGGTTGATTGGCGGCTTCGCGTCCGTATTTAAAAGTTTGCTTGATTATGCGAATGAAGGAATTGCGTTTGTATTTGGTGATTTGACTACCGTAGGTGCAGATACCGTGGGGACACCATTTTTCCTTAGCGTATTGATGCCGATTGTTGTCATCTCTGCACTCATTGGGATATTGCAGTATATCCGAATCTTACCTTTTGTTATAAAATATATTGGTCTGGTATTAAGCAAAATCAACGGAATGGGCAAACTGGAATCATATAACGCGGTTGCTTCGGCTGTATTGGGGCAATCTGAAGTGTTCATTTCTGTGAAAAAACAAATTGGGTTGTTGCCAAAACATCGGCTGTACACCTTGTGTGCTTCGGCGATGTCCACGGTATCGATGTCGATTGTCGGTGCCTATATGTCCATGATTGATCCGAAATATGTGGTTACGGCACTTGTGCTGAACCTGTTTGGCGGTTTTATCATTGCTTCCATTGTGAATCCTTATGAGGTTACAGAGGAAGAAGATATATTGGAAGTACAGGAAGAGGAGAAACAGTCCTTCTTCGAAATGCTCGGCGAATACATTCTTGATGGATTCAAAGTTGCCATCATCGTGGCTGCGATGTTAATCGGTTTTGTTGCCTTGATTGCACTTGTTAACGGAATTTTCAGCGCGGTGCTTGGCATTTCGTTCCAGGAGCTGCTTGGTTATGTGTTTGCACCATTAGCCTTTATTATGGGTGTTCCTTGGAAGGAAGCGATTCAGGCGGGAAGTATTATGGCAACCAAAATGGTATCCAACGAATTTGTTGCCATGCTTGCTCTAGCGAAGGAGACCTTATTGTCTGCCAGAACAACAGGGATCGTATCCGTCTTCCTCGTATCGTTCGCTAACTTCTCTTCCATCGGTATCATTGCCGGTGCGGTGAAGGGACTTCATGAGAAACAAGGTAATGTGGTAGCCCGCTTCGGTCTGAAACTGCTTTACGGTGCATCGCTTGTCAGTGTATTGTCAGCGATCATCGCCGGACTGTTCTTGTAAACCGGATTATTGGAAGGAGTGCTTAGGTTATGTCAACATTCAAAAGAGTACATCTGATTGTTATGGATTCTGTAGGGATCGGCGAAGCGCCGGATGCAGCAGAATTTGATGATTTTGATGTAGATACCTTCGGTCACATTGCACATGAACGCGGAGGTCTGAAAATGCCTCACATGGCCAGTCTCGGACTGTCCAACATCAAAGAAATCGAGGGTGTCCCTGTAGCGGATGCACCTAAAGCGTATTACACCAAGATGCAGGAAGCATCCAGAGGCAAAGACACAATGACAGGTCACTGGGAGCTGATGGGTCTTTACATCGATACACCTTTCCGTGTGTTCGAGAATGGTTTTCCCGATGAGTTGATTCAGCGCATTGAAGAGAAAACGGGCCGCAAAGTAATTGGTAACAAACCGGCCAGCGGCACGGAAATTCTGGATGAGCTGGGTGCAGAGCATGTTGAAACAGGCGCGCTCATCGTGTACACATCCGCGGATTCGGTTCTGCAAATTGCAGCACATGAGGACGTTGTCCCGTTGAAGGAACTGTATGAAATCTGTGAGTTCTGCCGTGAAATTACACTTGAAGATCCGTACATGCTGGGCCGCATTATTGCACGTCCATTTGTAGGTGAAGCGGGTAACTGGAAACGTACTGCAAATCGTCATGACTATGCACTCAAACCTTTTGGTCGTACGGTTATGAATGAACTGCAAGATGGTGGATTTGATGTGATTGCCTTGGGTAAAATCGCAGATATCTATGATGGAGAAGGTGTGACCAAGGCTGTTCGTACCGTCTCCAACATGGATGGTATGGACAAGTTGTCCGAAACGATGGATGAAGAGTTCACTGGACTCAGCTTCCTGAACCTGGTTGATTTTGATGCCCTGTACGGTCACCGTCGTGATCCGCAAGGTTATGCTCAGGCACTTGAAGACTATGATGCAAGACTGCCAGAGATTTTTGCCAAAATGACCAATGATGACCTGTTGCTGATCACAGCTGACCATGGTAACGATCCAACATACCGAGGTACAGACCACACGCGTGAATATGTACCACTGCTTGCCTACTCTCCGCGCTTCAGCGAAGGCAAAAAGCTTGAGCTGCGTAGCACATTTGCTGACCTTGGTGCAACCGTAGCCGAGAACTTTGGAGTGAAAATGCCGGAACATGGCACCAGCTTCCTGAAGGATTTGAAATAAGTTCTTTTTGAAAACGGGATAGGGGATGTCGGAGTAGCTGTGGCTGCTCCGCTCCTTCCATCATAATAGACTAAATGTATAACTGGAGGAGATTCATTCATGAGTACACATATTGGAGCAAAACCCGGAGATATCGCAGAAACTATTCTATTGCCAGGAGACCCATTGCGCGCGAAGTATATTGCAGATACTTACCTTGAAGATGTTGTATGTTACAACGAGGTTCGTGGAATGCTCGGTTACACAGGTACATATCAAGGACACCGGATTTCGGTGCAAGGTTCAGGGATGGGTATTCCGTCCTTCGCAATCTATGCCAACGAATTGATCAGCGAATATGGCGTAAAAAACCTGATTCGTGTAGGTACTTGTGGCGGTATGCAGGAGCATGTACGTGTACGTGACGTCATCCTTGCACAAGCAGCATGTACAGATTCCAGCATGAACAAACACGTATTCGGTGGATATGACTTCTCACCAATCGCTACGTTCTCCCTGCTGAAAGAAGCATATGACCGTGCAACAGCTAAAGGCATGAAGATTCACGTCGGTAACGTATTCAGCTCCGATTCTTTCTATCGCGATGACCGTTCAGTAACTGAGAAATTGATGAAACACGGCGTACTGGGCGTAGAGATGGAAACAACAGCACTGTACACCATCGCTGCCAAGTTTGGTGTTAACGCATTGACCATCCTGACGGTAAGTGACCACTTGCTGACAGGCGAAGAAACATCTGCCGAAGAGCGTCAAAAAACGTTCAACAACATGATGGTAGTTGCCCTGGACACAGCAATCACACTGTAATTGAAGGAACAGGAATCGATCCTGAAGAAGCGAAGCGTTCGCCTTTGTCTCCGAGTTTTCTCCATTACAAAATGGATCAAAAAAACTTGGAGACAACAGCGATCGAAGGAACGATCCGGAGCCGTAACGAACTAACAACAAAATGTTGTATAAGATGACAACAGATGTTCTTGTATTTTATATACAATAATCAAATGATTTTAATCGAAACTTTTGTTTGAAGCACGGAGTGAAGGAACCGGAATCGATTCTGAAGAAGCGGAGCGTTCGCCTTTGTCTCCGAGTTTTCTCCATTGCAAAATGGATCAAAAAAACTTGGAGACAACAGCGATCAAAGGAACGATCCGGAGCCGGAACGAATTAACATCAAAATGTTGTATAAGATGACAACAGATGTTGTTGTATTTTATATACAATAATCATTTGATTTTAATCGAAACTTTTGTTTGAAGCACGGAGTGAAGGAACCGGAATCGATTCTGAAGAAGCGTTAGCGTTCGCCTTTGTCTCCGAGTTTTCTCCATTGCCAAATGGATCAAAAAAACTTGGAGACAACAGCGATCGAAAGAACGATCCGGAGCCGTAACGTTCCCAGTACAAAGTGTTCTATACAAATCATTTACCCGAGGAGAGATCATCATGAGAATGGTAGACATTATTGCCAAGAAACGCGACGGAAAAGAACTGACAACAGCTGAGATTGATTTTGTTGTTCAAGGATACACACAAGGAGAGATCCCGGACTATCAAGTCAGCGCTTGGGCGATGGCGGTATTCTTCAAAGATATGACAGACAAGGAACGCGCCGATCTGACGATGTCGATGGTGAATTCCGGTGAGACGATCGACCTGTCCGCTATTGAAGGCATCAAAGTAGACAAGCACTCCACGGGAGGAGTGGGCGATACAACAACACTGGTACTGGCTCCGCTTGTTGCTGCGCTGGATGTACCTGTTGCCAAAATGTCCGGACGTGGACTTGGTCACACGGGTGGTACAACAGACAAGCTGGAATCCGTTGCTGGTTTCCACGTAGAGCTTGAAAAAGAAGAGTTCATTCGTCTCGTAAACGAACATAAGGTTGCAGTTATCGGACAAAGTGGTAACCTAACGCCTGCAGACAAAAAGCTCTATGCACTGCGTGACGTAACAGCTACCGTTAACTCCATCCCACTGATCGCCAGCTCCATCATGAGTAAGAAAATTGCAGCAGGTGCTGATGCAATCGTATTGGATGTTAAAACGGGTGCTGGTGCATTCATGAAAACAACGGAAGATGCTAAAGAGTTGGCACATGCCATGGTAAGCATCGGTAACAATGTTGGCCGTAAAACGATGGCTGTTATCTCCGATATGTCCCAACCACTGGGTCTGGCGATTGGTAACGCACTTGAAGTGAAAGAAGCCATCCTCACCCTGCAAGGTAAAGGTCCAAAAGATCTGGAAGAACTGTGTCTGGCACTTGGACGTCAGATGGTATTCCTTGCTGGCAAGGCAGATTCCTTGGAGCACGCTGAGGAGAAATTGAAAGAAGTGATCCAGAACGGTAAAGCACTGGAGAAATTCAAAGATTTCCTGGCAAACCAAGGCGGAGACGCTTCGGTTGTGGATCATCCAGATCGTTTGCCACAAGCACAATATTTGGTTGAAGTGCCAGCAGACAAAGACGGCTATGTTGCCGGAATCGTCGCTGACGAAATCGGAACTGCAGCAATGCTGCTCGGCGCAGGCCGTGCAACAAAAGAGTCCGAGATCGATCTCGCGGTTGGTCTGATGCTGAACAAAAAAGTCGGTGACCCAGTCAAAGCTGGTGAGTCCCTAGTGACAATCCATGCCAATCGTGAAGACGTAGCAGACGTCATTGCGAAGATCAAAGAAAACATTACGATTGCAGATCATGCCGATGCTCCTGTATTGGTTCATGATATCGTAACGGAGTAATACAATCAGAGCAGGCTTGATGGAATCTCATATCTGACTGAACATGAAAGCCCCAAAGCAATGTAATCCATCGCTTTGGGGCTTTTTGTCGTTGAGGTGCAAGTTGTTACTACTACTAGCAACTACTGTCTCTTTATTTTCTCATACGCCATCACTGAGTCCGCATTGGTATAAATATAAGGCGTGGATGGCTCAGCTACACGTGTCACCTTTGTTGCCCGAATTTCAATCGTATCCTTACCATTCACCTGTGCTGAGCCGATGCTACCATCGATTTGCACCCAGCTATCTGTAGGAAAGCTATCCGCTTCTGGAATGTGAATCATCACGCCAAAGGGAGCCGCATCCGCGGGGCAACACATGACGAGAAATCGTCCCAGTGCAAAATGTGATTCATGATCCATGCTTTTGTCCCGATAAACGAACCCGGTTAAAGAGATATCTTTGCCTGCAAATTGTCGCTGGAACATATCGATCGTACCGAGGGTTTCAGAGAAAATTTCAGGATAGACTCGAATGACCTGTTCTGCATACAACTTCTCCGCCAGTTCAGCGAATTCGCGGCTATACTCGTCTGGTGGTATGAACTGTATTTTGGTGGCCGATGCAGGCTGCACAGCCGTTGATTGTTGTGTGAGATCCTGTACATTCAATTGCGTTGCCGGATCAGGTAAAGGCTCTTTCCGACGAATCTCGGGAGGGGCATAAGTGAGAGACATGCCTTTCTGACTGGCCATAGAGCTGCCGAGAGCCCGATCAGGTAACAGAAATCCCAGCAACAAGGGTATGGCAATCAGACCATATACCATTGAACTGCGAAGGAACCCTGAGGGCGGTGGATGCTCACAGTCGCAATGAACCTCATTTCTACCGAACAATCCATGCCAGGCCATGATAACAGCAATAAACAATAAGGGAACAGGACAGCATAGTAGCAGTTTTTGCATGGTAGGAGCCAAATAATAATGAAGTGAATCACTCGAATTCAACTGAATAATGTACACCGCTAGCCCGCCGATCCATACCGCACGGATTAAGTTATGCCATTGGATGACGTGTGATCTTGGAACAGGAGATTTTGTCATCGTATAGCTAGAGTGGTTCATATCATCACCTCATCTCTATTCAGGGTCAGGATGAAAGTTCATGTGATTAATTATTCAGGTCATAAAGTATGTTGCTCAACCATTATACCAGCAGATTAATCAACCACGATCCGGCGAAGACGAGCGTAATAATGGCTAGACTTAGCCCAATAACAAACCGGGTACGGAAGGTGGAGAGCAACATGAGCGTGCTTTTGAAATCCAACATTGGACCAAGCACAAGGAAGGATACCAGCGGCCCAAGTGCAAACGTATGTGAGAACGCAGAAGCCACAAAAGCATCGGACGTGGAGCAGAGAGACAGTACATAAGCAAAGCCCATCATGAACACGTAGGAGGCGACAGGCCCATTGCCAAGTGAGATCAGATCGCTGCGGCTAATGAATGTTTGGATGCAGGCTGTAATCAAGGCACCGATCACCAGATATTTGCTCATATCGACAAATTCGTCTCCGGCATGAATGAAGAAGCTGCGCCAGTTTTTTACATGGTTGTGGTCATGAGCATTTGCATGTGCATGAGGTTGCGCCATTTTAAACCCAGGATGTGTCTTAACCTCTGTCACTGCGACTTTTGGCAACCGAAGGGGATTTCGACGAACAAACACATACACGAGCATACCTATGGAAGCTGCTACGGCAAAGGCCAATCCCATGCGGGCAATGGTAATCTCAGGATGGGAGGGAAAGGCAAGCAAGGTTGCTGTGAACACGATTGGATTGACTACGGGACCACTTAAGATGAACGTAACTGCGATATAGGCTGGCATGCCTTTGTGCATCAACCTTCTCACTACCGGGATCATTCCACATTCACAGATGGGGAAAATAATACCGAGTAGCCCTGCGACCAGCACACCGCCGATCGGATTCTTGGGCGTTAGTCTGCGGACCATTTCTTCGGATACGAACCACTGCATGAGCGAGGACAACAGCACACCCATGAGCAGAAAAGGTGCGGCTTCAAGGAAAATACCTATGAATACGGTTTTCATATTTTGCAAAGCTTCACTGTTCCATGCTTCCTTCAAGTCAGGAGCCATTGTGATCAACACGGGAACAAGAAATGCACAAGGGATCAAGAAGGACAGGAGCTTCAGATTGGCTGCCATTTTCATGAAACAGACCTCCACAACTAGGACTTTGCTAAAATATATGCTTGTACGTGTAGCAACATACATCATTCCTGTGTTCTAATCAACATTTTTACGATTAATCAAGATTTTTCATCATATTAGAGTTGACAATCCAAAGAAAACTGCGGTATAGTTCGGATTGATCATGTTTAAT
This sequence comes from Paenibacillus sp. FSL M8-0212, assembly GCF_038004645.1. Classification (NCBI taxonomy): domain Bacteria; kingdom Bacillati; phylum Bacillota; class Bacilli; order Caryophanales; family Paenibacillaceae; genus Paenibacillus; species Paenibacillus sp. FSL M8-0212. Next base: position 5,574,380 of record NZ_JBBORP010000001.1, read on the forward strand.
AGTAATAATTACGATTAAATTTACAACTTTAACAGAGTGGAGGAAGCAGAAATGTCAGATCAACAGGTTCAACAGCGGGTTCCAGTAACCGTACTTAGTGGATATTTGGGTGCAGGCAAAACGACACTGCTCAATCATGTGCTTCATAACCGCGAGGGAATGCGGGTTGCTGTCATCGTCAACGATCTGAGTGAGGTTAACATTGATGCAGGTTTAATACGAGACGGTGGAGGCCTATCACGCATTGATGAGAAGCTGGTAGAGATGTCCAATGGTTGCATCTGCTGCACGTTGCGGGAGGATCTGCTGAAAGAAGTCGAGCGGCTGGCGTTGGATGGTTCTTTTGACTACATATTGATTGAATCCACGGGTATTGGTGAGCCGGTGCCTGTTGCGCAGACGTTTACGTATATCGATGAGGAACTTGGCATTGATTTGACGAAATTCACTCGTCTCGACACAATGGTTACAGTTGTTGATGCTGCCCAGTTCTGGCGTGATTTTTATTCCAAAGAAACACTGAAGGATCGTGGTCAGGAAGCGGGGGAGGACGATGTTCGAGGAATCGTTCATCTGCTGACGGATCAGGTGGAATTCTGTGATGTGCTGATTCTTAACAAATGTGATCTGGTGTCGGAGGAAGAACTTTCGAAGCTTGAAAAGGCACTACACGCTATGCAGCCGGAAGCCAAGCTCATTCGCACGATACATGGGCAGATTGATCCAAGAGAGATATTGAACACAGGACGTTTTGATTTTGAAAAAGCAAGCCAGTCCGCGGGTTGGATCCGCGAATTAATGAAAGAAGAACATACTCCGGAGACTGAAGAATATGGAATTCATTCATTTGTCTATCATCGTAAACGTCCATTCCACCCGGAACGCTTGCTGCGTTGGATTGGGAAATATCCAGATAGTATTGTGCGATCCAAAGGTCTGATGTGGCTGGCAACAAGGAACCATATGGCGATCTCTTTCAGTCATGCAGGCACATCAAAGCAGCTTGCGCCAGCAGGAATATGGGTAGGTGCGATGAGTGAGGAGGAAAGGCAACTTCATTTTGACGATACGCTGCCAAGCATACCGGACTGGGATGATGAGTGGGGTGACCGGGTAACCAAATTAGTATTCATCGGCATTGACATGGACCGGGCGGAGATTGAACGTACATTGGATGAGACCCTTCTTACGGAGGAAGAGATGTTGATCAACTGGCGTGAACTGAAAGATCCTTTTCCGGCGTGGAGTTGACAAAAGAAAAGCTATAGACTAATATCATTAAATAGTAATAATTACGATTAAATAAGAGGAGGCAACAACCATGAGAGTCATTGTAACTTTAGCCTGCACCGAGTGCGGGGACCGCAACTATACAACAACCAAGAACAAACGTAACCATCCTGAGAGACTTGAGATGAAGAAGTACTCCCCGCGTTTGAAGAAAATGACGATCCACCGGGAAACCAGATAAAATTTTTTTGTTATTTTTAAATCGTAATATTTACGAAAAGAGGGGAAGGTATGATACTATCCTCCATGCGTGATGTTGTATTTGGATATGGCAAAGAGCCGGTCATTGATCAACTGTCGCTGGATATCCATGTGGGAGAGTTCATAGGCATCACAGGTCCCAATGGTTCTGCCAAAACGACCCTGTTAAAGCTGCTGCTAGGGCTATTGAAGCCCTGGAGCGGCACGATACATATGAACCCGCAGTTGAAACGTGGGAACAAGTCCAATATCGGTTATGTGCCCCAGCAGGTGGCATCGTTTAATAGTGGATTTCCCAGTACGGTGAATGAACTGGTCCGGTCCGGATGTTACACCAGGCTGGGATTATTCCGCAGATTCACAGCAGAGCAGGATGCCATCGTTGAACGCAGTTTGCGGGAAGTTGGCATGTGGGAATATCGGGATACACGCGTTGGTGAGCTGTCTGGCGGACAGAAGCAACGGATCTGTATTGCAAGAGCTATGGCTGGGCAACCGCAGGTTCTGGTACTGGATGAGCCAACAACGGGAATGGACCGCCACAGCCGTGAAGGATTTTACAATCTGATGCGCCACTATGTTGATGCTCATGGGATAACGATTATTATGGTTACTCATGGACTGGAAGAAATGGGGAATCGATTGGATCGAACGATTACTTTGGAGCGGCAAGAAAGTGAGGAATGGCAGTGTTTGAGTACGAATTCATGCAACGTGCCTTCTGGGCAGGTGGACTGATTGGAGTCATCGCTCCAATTCTCGGGGTCTATCTGATGCTCAGGCGGCAGGTACTAATGGCAGACACGTTATCCCATGTCTCACTCGCAGGGGTTGCGCTCGGTTCGGTCATGAATCTTAACCCGGTAATCTGCGGATTCGCCATTGCAATTATCGGTGCATTACTGGTTGAACAACTGCGGCGAAGTTACCGAACCTACAGCGAGGTACCTGTGGCAATCATCATGACTTCGGGGCTGGCTCTTGCTGTAGTGTTGATGAGTCTCAAAACCAATCTATCCAAAACATTCAGTTCATACTTATTCGGATCTATTGTCGCGGTTAGCGATATACAGTTGTGGATGATGGCAGGAGTATGTGTCATAGGTTTACTTTTTTTCATCCTGCTCCGAAGACCGTTATATAGCCTTACCTTTGATGAAGAGACAGCTTCCATTGGAGGCGTTCAAGTGAGAGGTTTATCGTTTGCATTTGCCATTCTGACAGGAATGACTGTAGCTTCAGCCATGCCGATCGTCGGTGTGTTGCTGGTTTCTGCTCTCATTGTATTGCCTGCTGCCTTGGCACTAAGAGTGTCTCGCAGGTTTACAGCAGCGATTATTGTCGCGGTAATTACAGGATTAATTGGTATTTTTAGCGGACTCACAACTTCTTACCATCTAAATACACCACCGGGAGGAACAATTGCACTTATCCTGTTGGTCATCCTATTGACTGGAATATCAGCGCAAAAGCTGATTGCACGATATAACCGCAAGCGTCATCGCAAAGAAACGAAACCACAGCACGTCATTCTGGTCAACCATTCTAGGAGGAATACATCACATGAAATTCAGTAAAAAAGCTACGCTCGGATTGTTGTTTAGTCTTACACTTATCGTCGCAGGCTGCGGACAAAAATCCGCTTCTGATGCAAATACAGCTTCGACAGGCACTTCCGTTCCAGTCGAGACGAAAACGGCAAAATTAAACGTGCAGGTCAGCTTCTACCCGATGTATGAGTTCAGCAAAAATGTGGCAGGTGATCTGGCCGATGTGCATACACTCGTTCCAGCAGGAATGGAGCCTCATGATTGGGAGCCCACACCACAAGATATTGCAAGCATTGAAAAAGCGGATGTGCTTGTTTACAATGGTGCGGGTATGGAATCATGGATTGATCAGGTCACCGGAAGTCTGAGCAATGCTTCACTCATTCAGGTGGAAGCGAGCAAAGGAATTAACCTGCTTGAAGGTGGAGAGCATGATCACCATCATGAAGATTCAGAGGCAACAGAACATGACCACGATCATTCAGATGAAGCAACTGCTGAAGAACACGACCACGATCATTACACCGAGTCAGAAGCAGGACATGATCACGAGCACGGCGGACTCGATCCCCATGTATGGCTGTCACCTGCATTGGCTGTAAAGGAAGTGCGCAATATTGAAGCAGGACTGGCGCAGGCCGCCCCGGAACATGCTGAACAGTTTAAGCAGAATGCAGATGCTTACATTGCTCAACTGGAGTCACTGGATCAGGACTTCAAAGCGGCTGTGACGGAGAGCAAACGCAAAGATTTCATCACACAACACGCTGCATTTGGCTACCTTGCCAAGGAATATGGATTGCAGCAGGTACCCATCGCAGGATTGTCTCCTGAGCAAGAACCTTCAGCAGCGCAGATGGCATCGGTCATTGATTTTGCAAAAGAGCATCAGGTGAAGACGATTTTCTTCGAAACACTGGTTTCATCCAAAGTGTCTGAGACGATTGCAAGTGAAGTGGGGGCCAAGACGGCTGTATTAAACCCGATTGAGGGACTCACCGAGGAAGAGATCGCGGCGGGAATGGACTACATTAGCGTGATGAGACAGAATCTGGAGGCACTGAAACTGGCGCTGAACGAATAATTAAAGATCGATTTGATGCCTTTCACCGAAAAAGGTACAATAATACAACATGCTGAGGAATGGATCGCCATTCCTTTGCCTTTTTGCGAAGCAGAGAGCACAGGGATGTGCTCTCTCTTTGTTGAATAAGGTGACCGGATCGAGGAGAACAGGAGGACGCGCTAGATGAATTTAAATGAAGAACATGAAGTGCTGTTAAGTGAACAGCCTGCCCATCTGTGGAGACGGCGCAAGCTGGAGCTGATGCACTGGACGGAACGTGACAAACATACGGTATCCGCGAAAAAAACAGAGATTTGGAATGGTGTTGAAGTTGATGCCGAGCTTGTGAAAGCATTATCCATACTTCAGAGTGCGGGCGTGAGGACGGAATTTTCATGTGCAGGGGTGAGTCCACTTGATGAACCTGTTGATCATTCCCTTTATGCTTATGTTACCCTGATACAAAGTGAGGTTGCAGATCAATTCGTGCACTATGCTCTCCGTCGGATGCGGAACCGACTGCTCGTTACGCTAGAGGCCGAAAAGGGCCGCTATGATCTATCTTCTTTTTTCATTGGACACAATCGGAGCTTCTGCTGGTGGATGGAGCACTGTGCCTTACAGTTCGGAAGCCGAAACGAATCGAGTGAAAAAAGCGTAGTATAAGTGCGTGTTCAAAAAGATCGGTTTTCAGTACCAAGAAGATGGAATGAAGCTAGAAATGGAGTAGCGGAGCGTAGGAAACTACGTGAGCAACGGACATTTCGGCTGAATGCCATATTCGACGCTGATGATGCCTTTAGGCATCCTTCGTAATCAAAAGCGGACTTTTTGAACAACCTCTATAAAGGATAGGCTTGTTTACTTGAAAGTAAAGGAGGTATGGTCGATTGAATAAGTGGGTCAAAACGATACTGTTCCTACTAGGCTCCGTCTTTCTTACACGATTCATTCCATTTTCGTCCTTGTTCCGTAACCTGGATACGATGATTCACGAATTCGGTCATGCACTAATGACACTTGTATTGTCCGGTAAAGTGCTGCGCATTGAATTGTACGCTGATCATAGTGGTGTAACTTACTCTTCCATGCTGACACCAGGCAGATCGATCCTGGTTTCTCTAGCGGGATATATCAGTGCATCATTGTTCGCCTGGCTATTGTTCTACTTATACCGCAAAGGCTTGCACATGTGGGGACTTGGGATCATGACGGCTGTCGCTCTGGTGTCGCTCCTGTTATATGTAAGAGGGGAGTTCGGCATGTTATGGCTGACCGGGTTCATCGTACTGAACGTTGTTATTATGATTTTTGGTGCCAAGATCGTGAAGTTCTATTATCTGTTACTGGCGTTTCTTACACTGGAAGAGTCAGTCGTTAGTGCGGTATACGTTGGATTTATGTCCTGGACTCAGCCTTCACGGGCAGGGGATGCAGCGAATCTCGCTCAACAGACATTCCTTCCCGCACTGTTCTGGGGAACGCTGTTTGCTCTATTTGCGCTGTGGTGTGCCAAGGGAGCACTCGGTCTCTTTTTCCGCAAAGAAGGCACTTCGCGATCGTCACGGTCTCGGGGATTACGAAGAGCGTAATGGTTATAAAGGTATACAAAGCAAAAAAAGGCACTTCCTTTCTTCATGAAAGGAGAGTGCCTTTTGCTTTTGGACGTACATCTGATATTAGAGTCTGATATTGAACACATTGAACCTAATCTCCAAGATTATCCCATAACACATAAAAGTAATAAATCTCTTCCATAATCGCCTTATCATCCTGTGCTGCAACGCCGCCCTTCATCCGAGCAAGGGTCCCCAGAATATCATAAATTGATTCACGCTCCACACTGAACTGAATGCGGTTGACGACTTTATCCCAAGCTTGCATTGCATAATTGATTTGAGACTTGGCTTCAGTCCATTGTTTTCCCTCGACTTGTTTCTCCAACATCTGTACAGATTCAAGCAAGCGATCATCTTTGCCAAAGGGCTTTTTGAGAAAGGCTCCGCTAGCCATAATCGCAACGAATACAAGAATAAGGAAGATCGGAAGCACATATAGCAGCCAGAAACGCGTTTTCATTCAACCGCCTCCTTCATGTAAAGAGTTTTAGAAAGGCCCCTCATAATCGCCCATATCGATTTTTTCGGTGATCTTATCCTTGAACAGATCTACGTACAATTTGTCATTGGGTAATATGGCGGCAAAAGCGATATCCTGTATCGTGATATTTTGCTTTTTCAGCTGTTCACTGAGCCAGTTAGTATCTTTGTTTCTTTCCTCCAGATTTTGCTTAATCAGCAGGCCATCAATGATAATCTCGGTCATCAGCTTGCTCTTGGGCGGGTGCATATGCATGTCTTTTGCGGTTACCGGTTGATTCTCCGGTTTCAAAACAACCGAAAGGCTACCGTCCGGTTCCAGAATCGCATAATCCAGCGTTGTAATATCAAATACATCCTTTTGCCGTAGCATCATGGTCAATTCATCAAATTTGACTCGCATTTTACTCAGGTTCTGTTCGAGAATTTTACCGTTCTGGATGATCAATGTGGGATCAGAGTCCATCAGTTTGGAGATGGTGCGATTTTTCAGCGTAATATACTGAAAGATGATCGTAATGATTGTGAAAATGGTCAAGGCCACAAAATGAATCCACGCCTTGGACGAGAGATCGGTTGCAAACGTACCCGCAATGGAACCAATTGTAATGCCGTTAATGTAATCAAAATACGTCAAGTTACCCATCTGCTGTTTGCCCAGCACCCTTGTGTAGATGATCAGGGTCAGAAAGGCAATAATAGACCGTACGGCAACAACCCATGTTTCTTCCATCATATATGTATCACCTTCCTTTATTTCACCATAGCTCTATAAGAGGTTGTTTAAAAAGTTAGCTTTTGAACACGTATTATATCAAGCTTTTCCTACACTGGATGATCTTATGCTTGAACGCAAAAAACCGAAACCTGGGTAAGTATCCCAAGCTTCGGTCTCTATAATTCTTTATATTAGTTGAACTGATTCATTTGCACGTGACGGAGGTCTTTCATCGGAGTGTCTGTGTAAGAAATCGTTAAACACCAGAATACGCCATAAATCCGCCATCTACCGGAATGACTGTGCCAGTGACAAAGCCGGATTGTCTTTCATCCGCAAGCCACATTAATGTGCCAAGCAGGTCTTCCGGTTTACCGAAGCGGCGCATAGGAGTATGCGCAATGATTTTACTCGAACGCTCCGTAGGTGAGCCGTCTGGTTGCAGTAATAGATTACGGTTTTGCTCGGTCAGGAAAAACCCGGGTGCAATAGCATTGACACGAATTCCGGATTCGGCCAGATGAACGGCTAGCCACTGCGTGAAGTTGTTAATCGCTGCCTTCGCAGCGCTGTAAGCTGGAACTTTCGTCATGGGCGATGGGGCGCTCATGGAAGAAATGTTTATGACAGTAGCGGGAACATCACGCTCTATCATATGTTTTGCAAAGATCTGAGTAGGGATGAGAGAACCGACAAAATTCAGATCCATCACCTGACGAAATCCCTCTACACTTACATCAAAAAATGTAGTGACATCGCTCTTTTCCAGATCTTCGAATCTGAAAATTTCATTTGTGGTGTTGGCACTGGCGTTATTGCCACCCGCGCCATTGATCAGAATATCACATGGTCCGAGCTGTTCCAACACCTCATCTGCCGCTGCTTGCACACTATCGGCCTGGGTTACGTCACAAGCAATCGCAATCGCTCTGCCACCGGCAGCTTCAATCGCAGCTACAACTTCCTGCCCCTTGGACACAGTGCGGTTCAGGATGGCTACACTTGCACCGTGCCGAGCGAGTTCTTCCGCCATGGAGCGGCATAATACTCCGGCACCTCCGGTGATTACAGCTGTTCTACCTTCAAGACGAGATGAGCGTTCATATTGGTGTTCACTCATGCTTTTGCCCTCCTTTGCAGGGAATCCCAGACACCCCAGAGATACATGATCCCCAAAGCCCGGTCATAGAGTCCATAACCAGGTCGGCACTGTTCTCCCCAGAGATGACGACCGTGGTCGGGTCTTGCATAACCTTCATAACCGATATCGTGATAAGCCTCAACAACCCCTGCAATATCAACACTTCCATCCTGACTGCGATGTGAGGTTTCGATAAAGTCGCCGTTATCGTAGATTTTTACATTACGAATGTGGGCAAATGGAATCCGATCCTTGAACTCGTGTATCATCCCGATAATGTCATTATCAGCATTCGCTCCCAAAGAGCCACTGCATAGTGTCACGCTGTTGTAAGTGCTATCATAAAGATTCAAATATTTCCGAACATTCTCCTGACTTGTAATAATCTTTGGTAATCCAAAGATTGGCCATGGCGGGTCATCCGGATGGATGGCCATTCGAATCCCCAGCCGTTCGGCTGTAGGAATAATCTCTTGCAGGAAATAACGTGCGTGCTCCCACATATGATCCTCGGTTACATCCTTGTAGGCTTCGAACAGACCTGTTAAATACTGCAATCGTTCCGGTTCCCAACCTGGCATGGTGAGTGCGGAGTTCTCCGTAATGCGTCGAACGAGTTCTAGAGGTTCTATATCTGCGAGTTTACTGTGCTCATAGAAGAGGGCCGTTGAGCCATCCTCCATTTCCTTGTGCATATCCGTGCGAAGCCAGTCGAAGATCGGCATAAAGTTGTAACAGATGACCTTCACACCCACCTGAGCCAGTTTCTCCATTGTTTTAATATAATTTGCAATGTATTTATCCCTTGATGGCAGGCCCAACTTGATATCCTCATGGATGTTCACACTCTCAACGACATCCAGATGTAACCCGGCCTTGTCCGCTGCTGTTTTGACAGCGAGTATTTTGTCCATCGGCCATTCCTCGCCAGCAGGAACATCGTGCAGTGCCCACACAATACCTTCAACACCCGGAATCTGCCGGATATGATCCAGCGTTACCGTATCATTGCCTTCGCCGAACCAGCGAAAAAGCATTCTCATCACGTTCACCTCATCATGAATAGTAGGAAGAAAAATTCAGTCATTGAAAATAGGAAGGATATGTATCCTGCAGGACAGCCAAATCGGTGACAGTTAAATGCAAATGTTCCTGCATCAGTCGCTCTGCTGTGTCGGCATCATGCTGCTGAATGGCCTTGACCATAGACCGGTGCTGTTCAATTAGGTGATCCCACTGGTGGTCCGAGGACAGGCGTAACATGCGACTTCGATTCAAATGCACATTCATCTGCTGGATAACAGTCCAGGTGTTGCTTTTGTTGCAGCCTGCAAAAAGAGTGCTATGGAATTCCTCATCCAATTGAAACATTCTTTCATCATCCGGTTTGACCCTGCATTCCTGTTGCCACGCAAGGTTCTGTTCAAGAGCTACCATATGTTCGTTCGGAAAGTTCTCGCAGGCGAGCCTGATTACGGCTCGTTCGAGCTGTTCACGCATGAACCGTGCTTCCTCAACGAGATCGACTTGAATCAGAGAGACGTATGTGCCACGCTGTGGATACACTTCCAGCAGACCTTCCTGAGCAAGCCTTACAAAACTTTCTCGAACAGGTGTCCGGCTGACCTGGAACTCAAGCGAAATTTCCTTCTCGGAAATAGCTGTTCCCGGAGGCATTTTTAGACTCAAAATGAGTTGTTTCAGCGTGAAGTAAACGACATCTCGCGTTGAGTAAGATGGCTTATTATTCATGGAAGACATACTGCTCGCAACAGGCAACAAACCGGCTTTGGATGATAACTTTGGGGTATATTCCACAACTTCAACTCCTTCATTGATATACTACCATACTTGTATGGTAGTATGGAAGCGCTTTATCCGCATTATATTAAATTTAGTTGAAGGTTCACTTGCAGTTCAAGTGATTGAAGAGTACAATTCAGTTATTAGGTTTGAATGTTTAAACCAACAGACATCAAATAGAGAAAATATACGTAGAATAATGAAGAAGAAATAGTATAGAGGTGAAATCATGGGACAAAAAGCAATTAGCGTTTTTCAAACCTGTATTCCGTTATTTCAGGTGTTAAGTGACAACCATCGTCAATCCATTTTGCTGACACTCACCGAGAATGGCAGAATGACAGTGAATGAAATTACCGAACAGTCCAGCCTATCCCGACCAGCCATATCTCATCATCTCAAGCTGTTGTTAGAGAAGGGGCTAATATCTGTGGAACAGAAGGGCACACAGCGATATTATTCGGCTTCATTGAATGCATCGGTGGAACTGCTGAAGGAATTGGTAGCTGCTTTGGAAGAAGAGTGTCTGTAGATTAATAGTGATAAAACATGCTTTTGCATGTGCCTTATAGGTTCGTAAGTTTAAACGCTTAATCAATAATAAATAGAGGAGTATGTATATATGACAACAACTATACAGGAAGTAACCAGTCAGGAAGTTGAACAGATTTTGGAGCAGCAACGAAAGTTTTTTCGTTCCGGGGCCACACGATCGGCAGAAGCTCGAATTTCACGTTTGACCCAACTCAAGCAGGCCATTCAAAAGTACGAATCCAGACTGACTGAAGCTCTCTATCAGGATTTGGGCAAAAGTGAGTTCGAATCCTACACAACCGAGATCGGATTTATGATGGACAGCATCACACACACCATTCGTAAAGTGAATAAATGGGTGAAGCCCGTTAAAGTAAAAACGCAGATGGCTCTCCTTGGTTCGAAAAGTTATATCATACCCGAACCCTACGGGGCGGTTCTGATTATCGGACCGTTTAATTATCCTTTTCAACTCTTAATCGAACCATTGGTAGGTGCGATTGCAGCAGGTAACACAGCCGTGCTCAAAGCATCAGAGAATACACCTGCGGTGTCGGCTGTTGTACGTGAGATGATTGCGAGCGTGTTCGAACCGGCTTACGTACAAGTGCTTGACGGTGCAAAAGACACAACGACAGCGCTGATTAACGCGCCATTCGACTATATCTTTTTTACAGGCAGTGTACCGGTAGGCAAGATTGTAATGGAGGCAGCTGCCAAAAATCTCGTTCCCGTTACGTTGGAACTGGGCGGTAAGAGTCCGGTCATTGTTGATGAACAGGCGGATATCAAAGTTGCCGCGGAGCGCATTATATGGGGCAAGCTGCTCAATACAGGACAGACCTGTATCGCACCCGATTATTTGCTCGTGCATGAGCGCGTGAAGGAACCGTTAATTACGGAGATGAAAGCAGCGATTGTATCCTTCTTTGGTTCGGATATTCAGCACAACAAGGACTATGGGCGAATCGTGAACAAGGGACATTTTAAACGTCTGACGACTTTGATTGAGCGGGATCAGGCCAAAGTGATATATGGGGGAGCTTCGGATGAGGAAGATCGCTTCATTGAACCTACTTTAATTGATGCGGAGTCCTGGGATGCAGCAACGATGGAAGATGAGATTTTTGGACCCATTCTGCCAATCATTAGCTACCGTAACATTGATGAAGCCATTGTAGAAATCGTAAAGCGGCCGAAACCACTCGCCTTGTATCTGTTTACTTCCGACACCCGGGTTCAGGACAAAGTGCTGCGCGAAGTTTCTTTTGGAGGCGGCTGCATTAACGATACCATCACGCATGTAGCGAATCCACGTCTGCCGTTTGGCGGTGTTGGTCATTCCGGTGTTGGCTCGTATCATGGGCAGTACAGCTTCGAAACCTTCTCTCATCTCAAAAGTGTACTGAAAAAAAGCACCAAATTGAATCTGCCGATTCTGTATCCACCGTATGATAACAAGCTGAAGCTGATTAAGCGTTTGTTGAAATAAATAAGAAAGACAAAAATCCTGCTACTGGACCTTATTCCAGAGCAGGCTGTTCCTGTCGGTAACGGGAGGGTGACATGCCGGACCAGCGCTTGAATTGACGACTGAAATGGGCAATATCCTTATAACCGAGCATGACGGCAATATTCTGAACGGACAGCTTCGGATTGCCCAGAAGAAGCTTCGCTTCATGCAAAACCAATTGGGACAATACAGCACGTGGAGACTGACCAAACACCTGCTTGAACACGCGATTACAGTGAGAAGAACTGATGCCCAGCTCTGCTGCAATATCATCAATGCCATAGTGACCGTTGGACTCGTGTCCCTGTTTGAATTGCTGACTCATCAGGCCTTGCAATCGATTACGAATCTGGTGGGCGAGTTCAATCTTCTCGTGTCCGTCGGTAAACCATTGTGCTGCCTCTTGCGAGACCGCCTCCCACAGATGGCCAAATAGTTCAAATACCGCAGATTGCAGCTGCATACGCTGTACCATCGTATTGGCTGTTTCATCATCCGCAGATGACATCAATTTGCGCAAAACCGGCTCAATCTGCTGTGTAACCGGACTATCCGCACTGAATCGCACTTGTTTGATGCGTGCCAGCAACGATAGGAACAACTGATCATCAATGTCAAAATGCATGCAAAAATATGTGAATCCCTTGTCGTTATGGCTCTGGCTGGAATGAATGCTTCCCGGAGGAATCAGGAGTAGTTCGCCAGCCTTTTGAATGTATAGGGTACCATTCACCATCATGCGTTGCTCGCCTTCCGTGACATAATTCAATTCATATTGAGGGTGCTCATGCGCCGGATAATCCCAGTCCATACCCACACTTCGTAAATGAATGGCGAACAGATTAACCGTTGTTTGCACATCTGGATAAAAAACTTCATGGACACTTTCTCCCAAAGTAGGAGGCAAGTACGTTGAAGACATGGAAGATTCCTCCCTTTATAGAGGTTGTTCAAAAAAAGAGCTTTTGATTACGTAGGATGCCTAGTGGCATCATCAGCATCGAATATGGCATTCAGTCGAAATGTCCGTTGCTCACGTAGCTCTATCTACGCTCCGCTACTCCATTTCTAGCTTCATCCCATCTTCTTGGTACTGAAAACCACTCTTTTTGAACTCGAATTTATATCAAACAGAATGCTTTTGTGTAACCGCTTTAATCCATTATAGTCTATCAGCTTGATTTGGGTAAATATCCGATTGATTTGATCATGGTCTGAGGTGGAACCACGTGTTAGGATGGGGCTAATGAAAACGTATGCAAACCATTCTGAGAGGGGTTATGATTCGTGAGCACATCCAAATCCATCTTTTATAATGCACATCACGCACCGATTGGTGCTTTTGCGAGTTTTACACTGGGTTACAAAGGAGCCAAAGGTGGGCTGGGTCTTGAACTCGGCAAGCCGGCAGACCAGAATGTATATATTGGATTACAATCTCGCGATGGCGATTATTATCAGGCGCTTCCTTTTTATGAAGCTTCCGAGGATGAGAGCAGCCGCTATGATGTAGAAAAGTTGGAGAATGGGGACACGGCGTCGACAACAGCGTCCAAAGTTCCACAACCTCTCATTACGGCTTTTCGCGATGAAGATATTACCCGTGAACTCACCTCAGGTACGGATACATGGACTGCTGGAGATCTGACGTTCCGTATCTACTCGCCTGTTCGTCCAGTACCTGATCCAACGAATGGGGATCGTGAAGAATTAATGGATGCACTCGTACCTGCCGTATTGGTTGAGATGACGATTGACAATACGCAAGGTCAACAACCACGCAAAGCCTACTTTGGCTATCAGGGCAATGATCCGTACTCTGCGATGCGTCTGATTGGGGGACCGGAAGGTGGCTCCATCACAGGTGTGGGACAAGGTCGACTTACAGCAATTATGTCAGCAGATGACGGACTGTGGCCCGCACGCGGATTTACGTTGGAGAAACTCTTGCAAGAGAAACATCGGGAGAATTTGGCATTTGGACTTGGCTCAACCGCTGCACTACTGATGGAGGTGCCGGCTGGAGAGAAACGTACGTATCAATTCGCAGTATGTTTCTATCGCGGAGGCATTGTGACGACCGGAATGGACACAACGTATTGGTATACGCGCTATTTCTCCGATATTCAGGCAGCAGGAGAGTATGCACTACAACGCTTCAGTGAGTTGACCGCATCCTGTGGAGAGGTTGAACAGCGCCTTGGATCGGCTGCTTTGACCGAAGATCAATCATTCATGCTGGCTCATTCCATTCACAGCTATTATGCCAGTACTCAACTGCTGGATGCCGATGGTGAGCCACTCTGGGTGGTGAACGAAGGGGAGTATCGGATGATGAACACACTTGATCTGACAGCTGATCAGTTGTACTTCGAGCTTGCCTTGAATCCATGGACGGTACGTAATGAGCTGGAGTGGTTTGTGAAACGATACAGTTATACGGATCAGGTTCGTTTCCCGGGGGAAGAGAAGTTATATCCGGGCGGAATTACCTTTACCCATGATATTGGTGTAGCCAATGTGTTCTCACGCCCTGGACACTCGGCATATGAACTGGTTGGCATTGACGACTGCTTCTCACAGATGAGTCACGAAGAACTGGTGAACTGGCTCTGCTGCGCGACAGTATACATTGAACAGACACAGGATCAAGCTTTTGTGAAAAACATGTTGCCTGTTATCCAGGATTGCTTCGAAAGTATGCTTAATCGTGACCATCCTAACGCTGAGCAGCGTAACGGCCTGATGGGTCTGGATAGCAGCCGTACTCAAGGTGGAGCGGAGATTACAACTTACGACAGCCTGGATGTGTCACTTGGTCAGTCTCGCAATAATATCTATCTGGCGGGTAAATGTTGGGCGGTCTATGTTGCATTGGAGAAGTTGTTCGCAACTGAGAAGTTGGCCGATCTGTCACATCAAGCAGGGCTTCAAGCGGATCGCTGCGCTGCCAGTATTGCTGCACAGTTGACTGATGGCGGCTACATTCCTGCTGTAATTGCAGAAAATAATGATTCTCGAATCATTCCGGCGATTGAAGGTTTGGTGTTCCCGTACTTTACAGGCTGTGAAGCAGCACTGGATGTCAATGGTCGTTTTGGACCTTATCTGAAAGCTCTCCAAACTCATCTGAAAACGGTTCTTGTACCGGGAACATGCCTGTTCGAAGATGGAGGATGGAAACTGTCCTCAACAAGCAATAACTCGTGGTTAAGCAAAATCTATTTGTCCCAGTTTATCGCTAGAGAGCTGCTGGATGTGGAATGGGATGAGACAGGCAAGGCAGCAGACGCGGCTCATGTCAACTGGCTGCTGCATCCGGAAGAATCCTACTGGTGCTGGAGCGACCAGATCCTGTCTGGTGTAGCGGTTGGCAGCAAGTACTATCCGCGTGGTGTAACGTCGATTCTATGGCTACTCGAAGGAAAAGGGAATCGCCTTGCGCAGATCTATGCCAGTAAGGAGGCGGTACAATGAACCAATCCGTCGTTCAAACTGCCTTGTCAGGTCCACAGTATGATGCGTGGCTGGGGTATCACTCTGAATTGCCAGGAGCGAATGGACTTGCCCAAAAGACGGCTCCTGCGTGGAGCAAGCTGATACTCGCGGAAGAGAACCATGGAGTAATCACAACAGCTCTGACCGAACTTTCACGAGGACTGGAGAAGTTGTATGGCGTGAAACCGTCGGTCAGTCATCTGTCTGATACTCAGCAAAGTGAGCGGGACAATAACGCTTCCGCTCCCGCGATACGAATCGGTACTTGGACAGGAAGCAATTCGGTGGCTGGTTCGTTCAGTGAGAAAGAGCGTTCAACTGTTAAAGGAGAAGGGTACATCATTCGTGAGAACGAGACCGAGGGTGTACTGGTCATTGGTTCAGAGACCCCCCAAGGTGTGCTGTATGGTACATTTCATCTGCTTCGGGAACTGACAATGGATCAAGGAAGTGCAAGTAAGGCGGATGACGCTGTGAGTAAGTGGAGCTTCATTACAGAGCAGCCTACCAATGCACTGCGAATGATTAATCAGTGGGATAACGTGGACGGCAGCATTGAACGTGGTTACGCAGGAGAATCCATTTTCTATGATAACGGGGAATTTACGCTGGACTTGGGACGTATCCGGGATTACGCACGATTACTCGCTTCCACGGGAATCAATGCCATATCGATCAACAACGTCAATGTACACCGCCGTGAGAGTCTGTTTCTGACCGAACGTTATCTTAGTGATGTGGCGAAAGTTGCCGCTGAATTCAGAGCATATGGCATTCGATTGTTCCTGAGCGCCAACTACGCAAGTCCAATTGAGATTGGTGGATTAAGTACGGCTGATCCGCTGGATGCGCAGGTACGGGAATGGTGGAACATTCAAACGGCCAAGGTGTACGCAGCGATTCCGGATTTTGGTGGTTACCTGATCAAGGCAGACTCCGAGAATCGTCCGGGACCGTTCACGTATAACCGTGATCATGCCGATGGTGCGAACATGCTGGCTGAAGCCCTTCGGCCATTCGGTGGATTGGTCATCTGGCGTTGCTTCGTCTATAACTGCAAGCAGGACTGGCGGGATCGTTCCACTGACCGTGCGCGGGCAGCCTATGACCACTTTACGCCGCTGGACGGGCGTTTTGCCGAAAATGTCATTTTGCAGATCAAAAACGGGCCGATGGACTTTCAGGTGAGAGAGGCGGTATCCCCGCTGTTCGGCGCCATGGAAAATACAAATCAGGTGATTGAATTTCAAATTACACAGGAGTATACCGGGCAACAACGTCATCTCTGTTATCTGGTTCCCCAGTGGAAAGAAGTATTGGACTTTGACACATACGCCAAAGGCGAAGGTTCAGAGATCAAGCGAATCGCGGACGGTTCTCTGTATAAACGACCATACAGTGGCTTCGCCGCAGTATCCAATATTGGTGCAGATGCCTGTTGGACAGGACATCCACTCGCGCAGGCGAATCTATATGGATACGGAAGACTTGCGTGGAACCCGGAGCTGTCCGCGGAAGAGATTGCCGATGAGTGGGTGAGACTCACATTTGGACATGAAGACGAAGTTGTGCGGCAGGTTACGGGCATGCTTTTGACTTCACTAGATATCTATGAGAATTATACGGCGCCTCTCGGTGTGGGTTGGATGGTTAACCCGGAACATCATTACGGGCCGAATGTA
The DNA here is from genome assembly GCF_038004645.1 of Paenibacillus sp. FSL M8-0212. Taxonomy (NCBI): domain Bacteria; kingdom Bacillati; phylum Bacillota; class Bacilli; order Caryophanales; family Paenibacillaceae; genus Paenibacillus; species Paenibacillus sp. FSL M8-0212. The sequence continues at coordinate 5,591,475 of NZ_JBBORP010000001.1, forward strand.
GATGGATACGAGTATTCCAAATGGGGAACGTATCACTTTGCCGATTGTCATGGCATTGGTGTAGATCGAACCGTGAACAGCGGCACAGGATACACTTCACAGTATCACCCTGAGAATGCTGATCGTTATGAGTCCGTAGACACCTGTCCGGATGAGCTGATCTTGTTTTTCCATCACGTGCCGTACACCCATGTTCTGCATTCGGGTAAAACGGTCATTCAGCATATTTATGATACACACTTTGAAGGTGTTGTGCAGGCAGAGGCTTTAGCCGAGACATGGAGACAGCTGGAGGGCAAAATCGACCCGGTCATTTTCAGCAAAGTTGCTTCATTACAGGACAACCAGGCCGAACATGCGAAGGAATGGCGGGACATGATCAATACGTACTTCTATCGGAAGAGCGGCATTGCGGATGAACAAGGTCGAACAATCTATTGAGTGGAATTACGGATGCAGATGAACTTGGCAATTAGGAAGGAAGAAAGAAAGAAGATACCTTATTTTCTTTGATGTAGAATAGACAGCATGGACATACATGAGGAGGAGAACCGTATGCGACAACATCAACTGCCCGAGACCATGAAAGCTGCTGTCATGACAGAGCCAGGACACATCATTATTCAGGAACAACCCGTCCCGCAACCGGCAGCGGATGAAGTGTTAATCCAGGTGATGGCTGTTGGGGTGTGTGGCTCGGATGTGCATTATTTTGAACATGGGCGCATTGGCAGATTTGTAGTGGAGAAACCGATCATTCTGGGTCATGAGTGTGCGGGGATCATTGCTGCTGTTGGCTCGAACGTATCACGTCTCAAAACAGGCGATCGGGTTGCTATTGAGCCTGGGGTGACTTGCGGACGTTGCACGGCATGCAAAGAAGGTCGTTATAACCTGTGTCCGGATGTACAATTTCTAGCGACCCCTCCGGTGGATGGGGCATTTGTACAATACATGGTTATGCGTGAAGATATGGTATTCCCGATCCCGGATCATCTGTCTTATGAGGAAGCAGCTATGAACGAGCCATTCTCTGTTGGTATTCACGCTGCACGCCGCAGCAAACTGGCTCCGGGTACAACCCTGGCGATTATGGGCATGGGTCCCGTTGGACTCATGGCTGTGGCTGCTGCCAAATCTTTCGGTGTAGAAAAGATCATTGTAACGGATCTGGAGGAAGTTAGACTGGAAGCCGCTCGCCGCATGGGTGCCACGCATACCATTAATGTGCGGAATGAAGATGCGCTGGCTGTGATTCGCGAGTTAACAAATGGTGTGGGTGTCGATACCGCATGGGAAACAGCGGGGAATCCGAAGGCGCTACAATCCGCTCTGTATTCACTTCGACGTGGAGGGAAACTTGCGATTGTGGGCCTGCCTGCACAGGACGAGATCGCACTTAATGTTCCATTTATTGCGGACAATGAAGTTGATATCTATGGCATATTCCGTTATGCCAATACGTATCCGGCAGGAATTGAATTTCTGAGCTCCGGTCAGCATGACGTCATGTCCCTGATTACAGATCGTTATTCACTCGAAGAGACACAGCAAGCGATGGAGCGCGCATTACACAATAAAAGCGGCAGTCTGAAGGTCATGGTATATCCGAACGGTATGTAAGAACAACCTGGAAAGAGTCCTGCGGTTCAGGACTCTTTTTTGTTTTTTTTTGCGAAAAGTATGGGTCAAGCTCCCATAACATGGTATAATTCATGAAGATTTTAATATATAAATGGATACACACCATATTGGTGAATAAGTACTTAGCGAAAGGAACTGAAGGTTGTGAGAGTACATGAATTTATGATACACGCTGATTTTCATCGGGATGATCTGATGTCGGTATCTTCTCAAGCGTCACGTTTTTCCTCGGATATTATTTTGTCGTATATGGAGTCTGAGCATGAGCATCGTGTAGATGTCAAAAGCCTGCTTGGAATGGCGTTACTACCCATTCGATATGGTAGTGTTGTCAGATTACAGACAAGAGGCAGGGATGAACTGGAGGCTTTGGAGTACATGTTGAATGTACTGGAGAAAGGGACGGCGTGACACCTGATTAGGTGCAAAATCACATATATCATAATTTTTTTAGCTATTCCTCAAATCCTGCTGGTACTTTGTCCAAAAAAAGAGTATAATAAAATTTAGTTTGATTCTAAAGAAGTACCCATATTAAAGGAGTGTAAATAGATTATGCCAAAAGTTGACATCCATCCAAAGACACAACTCGTAATTTTTTACGATGCAAGTGCTGATTTCAAATTCCTGAGTTCTTCCACGAAGTTCTCTAACGAAACTATGGAATGGGAAGACGGTAACTCTTACCCAGTAATCCGTGTGGACACTAGTTCCGCATCCCACCCGTTCTTCACTGGTAAACAAAGAAACGTGGATATCGGTGGCCGTGTTGATAAATTTAACCGTAAATACAACATCAACAAATAAGTTTGTCCATACATTACAAAAAACCTCGGGATTTGTCCAGAGGTTTTTTTGTGTACATTAAAAATTAATTCAACCAATTATTGCGCTTACAACACATTCGGATGTACACTAGGAAACAGAGTACGAACATATTGGAGGAGGAAATAGAGATGAGCAGCATCACACATATGGTAACGTTTACACTTTACGCGGGTAAAGATACACCGGAGGCCGAAGCTTTTTTGAAGGAAAGTTCGGATGCACTGGCTGTCATTCCTGGGGTAGAGCAATTTCAGGTTCTGAAACAGGTAAGTGAGAAGAATGAGTTTGACTACAGTTTCTCAATGGTCTTTGCGGATCAGGCTGCGTATGTTGCATACAACAATCACCCGGTTCACCGTCAATATGTAGAAGAGCGTTGGGAAAAGGAAGTCAGTCGCTTCCAGGAAATTGATCTTATTCAACATCATAATTAATAGTCTCCACATATAGGAAAAAAGTTGAACTACCATATACAGCATTGAACAATGCTGTATATCTCTTTGAATATCGCGTAATTAATGAACAAAAATAACATATTCCGAAATCGTTTTCGACTATTTCGAGCAAATGAATTTAAGGAGGTTTTCGCTGTTATGCAATTGGATCTCTCAGGAAAAACGGCTCTGGTTACAGGCGCAACCGGACAACTGGGGAGAGTCATCGCCCGCACGTTGGCAGCCTGTGGCGCCAATCTGGCTCTACATTACATAAATAATGATACCAAGGCTCGGGAGCTTCAAGATGAGATTGAAGCACTCGGTCGTAAGGCTGTAATTGTACAGGGGGATATTACAAAGCAGGATACAGCATTTCGGATGCGTGATGAGATTCAGTCTGTCCTCGGCGGAGTGGATATCGTTGTTGCCAATGCGGTCATTCAATATGAATGGACGACGGTGTTGGAACAGTCTCCTGAAGATTACTTGAGTCAGTTCGAATCCTGTGTCATGCAGAGTGTGTATCTTGCCAAAGCTTTCATTCCACATATGCAAAATAGCAGAGCCGGTCGCTTCATTGGTATCAATACGGAATGTGCAATGCAAAACTTCGCTCACCAATCGGCCTACACCGCTGGTAAGCGTGGAATGGATGGCGTATATCGCGTACTTGCCAAGGAGGTTGGTGAGTATCAGATTACCGTAAACCAGGTTGCACCTGGATGGACAATTAGTGAACGTGATCGGTCCAGTGAGCCTGGACATGATGAGGCATATACGCGTACCGTGCCGCTGAAGCGCAGGGGTGAAGATCAGGAAATTGCCAATGCGGTAGCTTTTCTCGCTTCGGATCTGTCCTCATTTATCACAGGTGCCTATATCCCGGTAAGTGGTGGCAATGTGATGCCTGCTATCTAGTGTCTGATTTGGATTCGGGAATCTACATGAAATAACAATAAACCTAGTTTAACCGTAATCCGTTTGTCATTCGACAAGCGGATTTTTTGGCATTTTGCTAACAATGAAATAACGTTTCAAGGGGCGGTTTTTTGTTTCATATATCCAGACATACATATGAGTTGGTTCGGTTTTCGAAAGATTGGGGTATAAGAATAGGTATATTAACAGAGTGGAAACATAATCAAAATGAGCAATTAAAGGAGACCCATCTATCATGAAAAAAACAGTAGCGGATGTTCTGGTTGAATCCTTATTGAACGCTGGCATCAAACGCATATATGGCATTGTTGGAGACTCCTTGAATGCGGTACTAGACTCCATTCGTCGTTCGGGCAAGATCGAGTGGATTCATGTACGTCATGAAGAAGTAGCTGCATTTGCTGCTGGGGCGGACGCCGAGGTCAGTGGAAGTATCGCTGTCTGCGCAGGTAGCAGCGGTCCTGGTAATATGCATCTGATTAACGGTCTGTACGACTGTCATCGCAATCGTGTTCCTGTACTCGCTATCGCTGCACATATCCCAAGTGACGAGATTGGTAGTGAATATTTTCAGGCGACGCATCCGGAGTATCTGTTCCAGGAATGTAGTGATTATTGTGAAGTCATTACAACAGCAAAACAGATGCCGCGTTCTCTGACGATGGCCATTCAGACAGCAGTCGCACGTTCAGGTGTGTCCGTCGTTGTATTGCCGGGGGATGTAGCAGGACTTGAAGCAGCGGATCTTCCTGTGCCTGAGCATGTGTATCATGCAACCAACCCCGTTGTACATCCTTCTGAGTCTGAACTCGTGAAACTGGCGGAGTATCTGAATCAAGGCAAAAAAATTACGTTATTGTGCGGTGCAGGCTGCGCGGGCGCTCGGGAACCCCTTATGCAGCTCTGTGATCGCTTGAAATCCCCGATGGTTATTGCGCTACGAGGCAAGGAATATTTAGAGTATGACAACCCCTATTCCGTGGGGCTTACGGGTCTAATTGGGTATTCATCCGGTTATCATGCCATGATGGACTGTGATGTATTATTGATGCTCGGAACGGATTTCCCATATCGTCAATTCTATCCCGAAGATGCGAAAGTCCTTCAGGTCGATATTCAATCTTCCCATCTCGGTCGGCGTACGAAGCTGGATTACGGCGTATGTGGGGATGTGAAAGCGACCATTGAAACTTTGCTTCCTTATCTGACAGAAGAACACAGTGACAAACATCTGCGTAAAAGTGTGGATCGTTACGTGAAAGTGCGCAAGGATCTGGACGAGCTGGCCGTTGGAAAACCGGGTAAAAAGCCCATCCATCCGCAGTACCTGACCAAGGTTATTAGTGATGCCGCAGCTGAAAATGCCATCTTCACCTGTGATGTCGGTACTCCGACAGTATGGGCGGCCCGTTATATCGAGATGAGCCGCAACCGCAGGCTGCTCGGTTCATTCAGTCATGGTACGATGGCAAACGCTTTGCCACAGGCAATTGGTGCTCAGGTCGCTGATCCGGGCAGACAAGTCATCTCGTTGTCGGGTGATGGTGGTATTACGATGCTGATGGGTGATCTGTTGACACTGAAACAGCATAATCTGCCGATCAAAGTTGTGGTGTTTAATAATGGAGCACTCGGTTTTGTTGAGCTGGAGATGAAAGCTGCCGGATTCCTGGAATCGGGAACAGAGCTTGTCAATCCCAACTTTGCGATGGTTGCTCAAGCCATGGGCATGGAAGGTATTCGGGTTGAAGATCCGGGTGAACTTGAAGGAGCTGTGCAGCGTGCGCTTCAGCATGATGGTCCTGTACTGATTGATGTGGTGGTGAACCGTCAGGAATTGTCTTTACCACCGAAGATTGATATCAAACAGGCGGAAGGATTCACGTTATGGATGATGAAAGCCGTGCTGAATGGACGCGGGGACGAAATTATTGAATTGGCAAAGACCAATTTGCTAAGATAGCCGTCTCGATAAAGCGGAAATGCACCGTGTGAAGTTGTAGAGATACCGACTTTAAAAGTATTGTATATGTAAAAGAGGAGCATGCAACAAGACATTATTGTTGCGTGCTCCTTCAATTGAAATGCTGAAAATGTGGTAGGTGATATAGTATGAATGCATATTATATGATTTGTTTTTATGTCGAAAGTCTATTAGAATAGGTAAAGTCAGGAAGGTTTTATGCCATTTTTGACCTACATATTGCATCAGGCATGTACGTACGCTTCATATCGTATTCATCGATCCAATCACAAGATGACACACACACATGGAGGAGATCAACATGAGTCACGCAGGAAAAGTAGCCATTATTACTGGAGCAGGAAGTGGATTGGGCCAAGCAGCAGCGCTAAAGCTGGCTGAGAAGGGCGCATCCATTGTCGTTGTGGATCTTGTCGAAGAGACAGGTCTTGAAACCGTTAAGCAGATTGAGAAGCTGGGAAGTAAAGCTATTTTTGTACAAGCAGATGTGAGTAAAGCACCTGAAGTTGAGAATTATGTGAAAAAAGCAGTCGAAGAGTTAGGGCGAATCGACATGTTCTTTAATAATGCAGGGATTGCGGGTCCTGGGATCAAGTTGATTGAACATACGATTGAGCAGTTTGACCAGATCATTGATATTAACCTGAGAAGTGTATTCTACGGGTTGAAGTATGTGATTACGGAAATGCTCAAAACAGGTGGGGGTTCCATTCTGAATACAGCCTCCACAGCCGGTATTGTTGGTGTACCTGCTGTTGCACCTTACGCGGCGACCAAACATGGCGTGGTGGGTTTGACCCGCACAGCTGCAATTGAATATGGCAAGGACAACATTCGTGTAAATGCGATTGCACCAGGTACTATTGAGACACCGATGGTTGTTCAGTTTGGTAAAGATAACCCTGAAGTGTTTAAAGCAACCGTTGACAGCATTCCATCTGGGCGCCTTGGCAGACCGGAAGAAATCGCGAACCTGGTTTCCTTCCTGCTTGGAGATGAAGCGCCGTATATCAATGGTGCAGTATATCCAATCGATGGTGCAGTTACAGCCCAATAAGAGTTCAGCTTATCGGTAATAGAATTGCCGTTAAAATGTTTAAAGAGAGGCCACTGTATACATACAGTGCCTCTCTTTTTAATTTGTCTTTTATACTACGAACTCATATCAGGCAACGTTGTGCGATGTATTGGTTTGTGTACTTTTGACAGGTGCTGAACGATACGAGCCTATAACGATGATGACGGCAACAGCAACGCCGACAGCGGCAATCCAGGTAATGGATGACAATGAAACGCTGCTGACCGCGATTCCGCCAATACCTGCGCCGGCAGCCATGGCTAATTGCATGACCGAACTATTCAGACTTAGCATAATGCCAGAGGATTCCGGAGCCATGGTGACAAGGTTATACTGCTGAGTTGGACCCGAAGACCAGGCTGCAAAAGACCACAAAATCAGAACAAGCAAGACAGCGAGATGAGAGCTTGCCGTTATATTCAACAGAAGCAGACTCACGATATGCAACGTCATGCCTGTGATCAGTGTTCGTTTGACACCCCATCTGTCAGCGCTGAATCCTCCAACTTTCGAACCGATCAGACTTGCTATGCCAAATGCGAGTAAAGCTGAACTGAGTAGTGCTTCACTCATTCCTGAAACGGATACAAGGTAAGGTGAAATATACGTGTAGGCAATGGAATACCCAGCTAACCAGAAAAATGTCACCAGCAGTGCCAGTACAATTCGTGGCTGTTTGAGCAAAGAGAGTTGTTTCTTCAGCGGAACAGGCGCTTCTGCTTTGGAAGGCGGAATGGCGGCCGCGATCACCAGCATGGCGAGAATGCCAAGAACGGCGATGCCGGCAAAAACAAGCTTCCAATCCCAAGATGCAGCCACAAGCCTTCCGAGCGGAACGCCAACAATCAAAGAAGCCGTAAATCCAGTGATTACTGTGGCAATTGCACTAGCTTGTTTGCCCTCAGCCGCTATTTGAGAAGCAACCGTTAATGCCGTGACAACAACAACGCCCGCCCCTAAAGCCATCAACACGCGTGCTGCGACGAACAGTCCATAGCCAGGCAGTAGATAGGCAAGAACATTAGCCACAACGAATAGACCAAGGAAGTATAACAACAGCTTGCGCCGGTCCCAGCGCGAAGTGAGTGCAATAATGACAGGTGTACCTAGCGCATATACGAGTGAAAAAATCGTAATGAGCTGTCCCGCAGCGATTAAAGAGATATTCATGGTATCTGCAATACGATCCAAAATGCCGGCAATGACATATTCGGACGTTCCCACAAGGAAGCTGACCAAGGCAAGAACATAGATTTTGAGCGTAGAAGACATGGAACATAACCTCTTTCTGATAGTAATTATTATATTTTTAGAAATATAGAAATAAAGACGATAGAACAAGACATCAATGCTCTGAATGCACCCTATCTGCGCGAATGGTAATGTTACAACCTAGATAATGAATAGTTGATATAAACGTAAACTTAGGTGACCTAGTGCTACTAATAAATATTGTTTCAATATTTCTAATTATATAGAAATATAACTCAAATTTTTTTATTTATTTAGCAGATAAGGAACAAACTTTTGTGCGGTCTCCGTGTTCAGACTGTAGTAGATATACGTACCTTTCTTCTTCGATGTGAGCAGACCACAATCGGATAGCTGTTTCAGATGATGAGACAAAGTCGATAGGGCAACCGTAACAAGGCGGCTCTCCAGATCGGCGGGACACAGGTTGCTTTCGCTCGATAAAATCTGAATGATTTTGTAGCGTGTTTGCTCGCCCAGCGCTTTATGAATTTTGACGACTTGTTCAATCTCATTCGAGTTTGATTGCATCATGATCCGTCCTTTCGTCTTTATTTCTTATTTCTAGTAATATAGAAATAACAGTAGCATATGTCGTTAGAAAAGTAAACTCTCGGTGAAGATTCCAGACTTTCGTCTGTGTTAACAGACGAAAGTCTGGAGTAACTTCCCCCGAGAGTTATGTGAGTTGTATATTACCGATCTAGAGAATCAACATAGTCTTTGGCTTCCTTCAACGAAAGACCTCTAGCTTCACGCAGTCGTTTGATCGCCATAATTTTTTTCCCTTGTTGTATGAGTGCAAACAGTTCCTGATCCAGATCCGTTTGGGCCGGTTGGCTTGTGTGGGAAGGGGATGCTTCCTTCGGCGACAAGGTGTAATTGAAGTCGGAGCGTGTGCCTGCGGTTGAACCGTTCTCCAGACGCTCGACATCTCTTTTCAATTCATTTAATTGGCGTTGCAGGCTGGTGACTCTGACCAGTAACACAAAGATCAGAAGCAGCAAAATGATCCATACCAAGGTGTTCATTTCCATGATGTCATGTGCCTCACTTTCATTTATTCATATTTAGCCATTATTTTAGTTGAACCGGGATTTCCTTGACATCACGAACTATCATGCCGGGTCTCCATTCCAGTTCATTCACATTTGCCTGAAGCTGTATATTTGGAAAACGATTCAGAAGTGTGCTGACTGCAATCTCATCTTCCAGACGAGCAAGCGGTGCTCCCAAGCAGAGATGAATGCCTTTGCCAAAAGCTAGATGCGAACTCTTCTCGCGTGTGATATCGAAAATATCAGCATTCTAGGGTATTGTGTGAATTCTTTGGTAAAAAACGCTGGCTTTGAGGACTCGTTGAATTCATTCGGATTCAAATGCAAAATCTCCTCTCATATTCCTGCATAATACCTGCACCCTCTATATATTCAATACACAAGCTTTTGAAACCTTGTTTTTGGTCCATATGGATGATAGAGCAGGAAAATAGAGGAAGATGGAAGAAGACATGGTAGAGAGAATCGGTTATTATGCTTGGTAAAAATGAAAATGAGGTGAACGCTGACATGTCTTACGCACAACTTCCTTTGCATCACCACCAGATTCCGGCAAGTCGAATGGTTCTTGGCTGTATGCGGTTTGGGGGTGAATGGGATGGGCTCCCCATTACTTCAGATCTTGTCGTAGAAGGTCATCGAGCGGTAGAAGCAGCTCTCGAAATCGGCATTAATCACTTTGATCTGGCGGATATTTACACACGTGGTAAGGCAGAGCATGTCTTGGGGCGAGTTTTATCCGAAACTCCCGGCTTGCGTGAACAGATCATTATATAGTCGAAGTGTGGTATACGTCTTGTGGGTGATGATGAAGGACCGCAGCGTTATGACACCTCAGGTGCACATATTCTGGCAAGTGTGAACGGTATCCTGGAACGGCTCGGCATCGATTATCTGGATATTTTGCTGTTACACCGTCCTGATCCGCTCGCCCATCCGCAAGAGATTGGAGAAGCACTGGCTGAGCTGCATCATTCCGGTAAAGTGCGCCATTTTGGTGTGTCCAACATGGGTTCTGAACAGATTCGTCTTCTTCAGCTTCATAGTAAAGTACCTCTGATTGTGAACCAGCTGGAGATGAGTCTGGACAAAATCGGTTTCGTAGAAGCTGGTGTTACGGTGAATCGACCCCAAGCCAGAGATAACGTGTTTCCCTATGGTACGATGGAATATTGTCAGGCAGAACATATTCAACTGCAAGCTTGGGGTCCCCTTGCTCAGGGGCGTTTTACTGGCAGGGTAGTTGAGGGACAACGTCCTGAAATTGAGCATACGGCTCAATTGGTTGATAGAATGGCTAAGGAGCGTGGAATTACACCGGAGTCTATTGTATTGGCTTGGTTAATGAAGCATCCAGCAGGGATACAACCTGTCATTGGTTCGATTCGACCAGAACGTATTCTGGCCTGTCGTGATGCAATAAATATTGAGCTTACCCGTTATGAGTGGTACGAGCTGTATTCGGCTTCGTGTGGGCGTAGAATGTAAGTAGAGACTTCTGAGAGAGTGGTTCGTTTCGATCAAAATTCATAGATATTGGGTGAAATTTGAACATATAAGAAGACACAAGCTGCTGATGGCCTGTGTCTTCTTTGTAATAATGGGCTTCATTTGGTTGAAACACATGATCAAAAGTGTAATGAATCCTAAGGTCATATGGCCTACAATGCGTTTGCATGGGTAATAAGCATGCTGATTCGGAGCCGAAAACAGTGTTTAGGCACGGTTGTAAGGATAATTCACCTTCATATTTGTGCTAGAGGCTATGTCCATGGACTTAGGAAGAGTGCTGATAAGAAGGACGTTTCAACCATTTTTATCGTTTTACCGGGTAGTTGTTCGAGGGCTGTGATAAAATGATAGGAATAAGAACATACGATCTGTTTATGTGAGAGGAGACACCTTGACGATGGAGATGCTTAAACCACCTGCCGAGACATTATACGAGGTTGAATTACGTGCGCTGCGAGAGGAAGACCAGGGCAAACGTCCCCCGAACTGGCTGTTATCTCCCGCCTATGTGCGCGATTTTATTATTGGCAGGGATAAGCCTGCATTATTAAATGGAGAAGAGATCACGATTACCCGCAAATTCTATGGCAATGACGTGTTAATTGAACGTGCAGTGGTTACTCTGGCAGGCAATCGAGGATTAATGCTCGTGGGAGAACCCGGGACAGCCAAGACCATGCTGAGCGAACTGCTGACCGCAGCAATCTCCGGAACCAGTCTGAATACGATTCAAGGTACAGCAGGCACGACAGAAGATATGATCAAGTATTCCTGGAATTACGCCATGTTGCTTGATAAAGGCCCTTCGGAAGCTGCGCTTGTGCCATCACCGTTATATAACGGCATGAAGAAAGGCATTCTTACCCGTTTTGAAGAGATTACACGTTGTCCCGCCGAAGCACAGGATAGTCTGATTAGTATTCTCAGTGACAAGGTCATGAGCATTCCGGAACTGGACGGCGGTGTACTGTTTGCCCAACCAGGATTTAACGTTATTGCTACAGCCAATATTCGGGATAAAGGGGTAAACGAAATGAGCGGTGCCTTGAAACGCCGGTTCAATTTTGAAACGATCAAGCCCATTCATAACGTGAAGATGGAAGCCAAAATTATTGAGTCCCAGGCACGAAGCCTGTTATTACATAGTGGAATTGATATTGACATTAACCCGGATGTGGTTGAATTGCTGGCTACAACATTTATGGAACTGCGCACCGGCATGACACGGGAAGGCTACAAGCTGGACACCCCTCAAGCATCCATGAGTACGGCAGAAGCAGTGTCTGTCTATGTCCAGAGTGCGATGACTTCCTATTATTACGAAGATAAAGCGATTGCGCTGGATCGGTTGGTACAGAACATGTTAGGGACCATTGCAAAGGAAAACGACAAGGATCTGTCCATTCTCAAAACCTATTTCTCCAAGGTCGTAAAAGAGCGTTCCAGGGAAGAGGGAATGTGGAAGGACTATTATGAGGAGAGAAAATGGATCGGTTAACAGCAGTTCTGGACCCTGATGTTGTTCAGTTACAATCCTTGTTCGAATCCCAGGTGTATAACCTGAGTAATCCTACGGTCTATTATCCAATACGACACCATAGCCCTGCATGTTCGTATCACTTGTTACGATTAATTGAGGAGTACAAGCCAGATATCATTTTGATTGAAGGACCGGAGAGCGGTAATCCATTAATTTCGGTGCTGAGTGATGAGGCAACCTTACCTCCTGTCAGTCTGTACTATACCTATGAGAGTGAATTGGAGAGAGAAGCCTGCTATTATCCGATGCTTCGGTATTCACCTGAATATGTAGCTTTGAAAGAAGCAAAACGCCTGAACATTCCGGCGAAGTTTATTGATTTGGACTATCAACACTTCTCCACTCGTGCATCCAAATCCGGCCAGACAGAACAAAAGGAGATCTCCATTCAGGACGAAACCTTGCTTGCGGGCTCTGACTTCATTAACCGTTTGTGTCAAAAAACAAACTGCCGCAGTTTTGATGAATTGTGGGAAAAGGTGTTTGAGATCGGTGGCCTGGAGAAGTCTACTGAGGAATTCGTGCAGGATGTATTCACGTATTGTACCTTATCCCGAATGTGTTATTCCACGGAACGATTACAGTCTTCAGGTGATCTGGCAAGAGAAGCACATATGAAACAACATATTAATCAAGCGGTGCGGGAGCATGACCGTGTGCTTGTCATTACCGGTGGATTTCATACGTATGGACTGTTGATGTCAGAGAAACATGAATCGGAATTGGAACAGCCAGAAATGGATAAACGGCATACAGACCGACGTTTGGATGGACAAGGTAAACCAGGAACGTCTCAACAAAGTGCGGTTAATCCAGACACGGTTCACCAACAAATGTACCCGATGGTCTATACCTTTGCTGAAGCGGATCGGCTCAATGGATATGCGAGCGGCATGCCTTATGTAAATTATTACGATCAGATCTGGAACCAGCTGCTTCGCAAAAAGAGTACACCGTATAATCTAACGGCTCTGGACTTGTTATCCCGGCTGATGCGCCAATTACGGAACGGTCACGAACATGTATCAACGAGTGATGCGATTGAGGCGTACAGCATGATTCAAGGTCTTGCCGGGCTTCGGGGTAAAAGGGAAGGCGGCGTCTATGAGTTGATGGATGCAGCACTCTCTTCCTTTGTGAAGGGGGAGCTTACCCTGGCTACCGATAAACCGCTGCAAGAGCTGCAGCAGTTATTGACTGGAGACGTCATTGGAAGCGTGGCTCCCAATTCATTCAGTATTCCCATCGTGGAGGACTTCAAGGCGCGTTGTACAGAGTACAAACTGCAGATTCGTACAACAGGTCAACACAAGAAAGTGCTGGATCTATATGCAAAACCGGAGCATCGTCAGATAAGTCAATTGATTCAATGCATCACCTATCTGGTTCCGGAATTTGCGAAACGGCAATCGGGGCCGGACTGGATCGCAGAGCGTGATATGAATCTTGTTCGCGAAACCTGGGTTTATATGTACTCTTTCCGTATTGAAGCCAGATTGATAGAAAACTCTCTTTATGGCGGAACGCTTGCTGGAGCGGCTACACGCAAAATGGAGGAACAGATGCAAGAAATACCGGATCATCATAGCGGTGAACTTGCCCGACTCATGCTTCAAGCGTTACTCATGGGGCTTCAGGACACAGCGATGAAACTCTATGAACAGGTCCGCTCAGCGCTGAGAACGGACGGAAATTTTATATCCTTATGTAATAGTCTGCATGTCTTGAACCGAATTCATCAACACCGCAGGTTGCTGGGATTATCTGACGAGCAACATCTCCCTGATCTGGTATCCGAAGCCTATAGGAACGCCGTGGACAAGTTGTTACAGCTCTCCAGAGCTAACCCGGATGAACATGAAGCCATTATTCAGGGATTGAAGCTGCTAGCCATGCTCGCAGAGTCATCGGAGGAGTATTTTCAGGATGAGACATTCCGAATACATCTGAATGAGCTTCTATCTGATCACCAGCTTCCGGCTCAGCTGGAGGGTGTGTGTGTGGCTATTTCCTCAGGGCTCGGTGACAGGCCAAGGGATGAGATTGTTGATCGTGCTCGCGGGTATATCCATGGTACACCGGATCAGACCCGTCAAACCGCACTTTTTTTACAGGGAGTATTCACTGTAGCACGTGACGCTTTTTTATATGAAGATCAGCTGTTATCCGAGTTGAATTATCTGATTGAACAGCTGTCATACGAGGATTTCATCAGTATGGTACCGGAATTGCGGTTGGCATTCACCTACTTTACACCAATGGAGACGGGCTTGATTGCTGAACGGGTGGCGAGTCTGCATCAGGTTGAACCAGAGGAGATGCTAAGGCCTGCGGTCGATGAACAGATGCTGATTCAGTCCAAGAAGTGGGATGAAGCGCTTCGAAAGGAGTTTACCGCATGGAAGCTAATATGAATGAAGCGAATCGGACAACGGGCGAAACCAGAGATATCAGTGAAAGTTCCAATCCGGATGGAAGCCAACGAGGGGATCAACATTCTGCTGAAACCTTAAATCGCTGGCGTCTGATTCTCGGTGAATCGGCTGAAGAGGGGCTGTGCAATACAGAGCAATATACTTCGGGTGAATTTCAATATACGGAAATCGATGAGATTCTGGGGTATCTGTATAACCGTGAATACGGTGAAGAACAAGGTTACCGAAAAGAGGGAGGACGCGGTGCGTCTAATCTGACTGTACCAAAATGGTTGCACAAAGTCAGGGAACTATTCCCCAAATCAACGGTAGAAATATTGGAAAAACAGGCGCTTGATCGTTATGGGCTGACAGAATTGTTAACGGACAAAAAGCTGCTTGAATCCCTTGAACCAAACATGAATCTGCTCAAGAACATTATGCAGTTCAAAGGACGGATGAAAGGTGAGGTGTTAAAGAGCGCCAAGGAGATCGTGCGAACCGTGGTTGAAGAGCTGCGCAGTAAGCTGGAATCTCAGACCCGAGCGAGTATCATGGGCAAGCGCAGTCGCTATACCTCGAGTTCAGTACGATCCTTGCGCAATCTGAATTTCAAGCGAACCATCACCAAGAATTTGAAGAATTACGATAAAAACAAGCGCAGATTTGTGATTGATCGTCTGTATTTCGACGGGAATATACAGCCCCATAACAAGTGGAACATCATCATTGGTGTAGACGAAAGTGGCAGTATGCTGGATTCAGTCATCTACAGTTCGGTGATGGCCAGCATCTTCTATCGCTTGAATGCGTTGCGCACGAAATTATTCATATTTGATACGCAGGTTGTTGATCTGAGCGACAGACTGGAAGACCCCGTAGACGTGCTCATGAATGTACAGCTCGGTGGGGGGACACATATTACCAAAGCGTTGCGATATGGCGAGACGTTAATCGATAATCCAGGCAAAACCATCTTTATTCTGGTCAGTGATCTGGAGGAAGGGTACCCGATCGCGCAGATGTACAAAGCCTGTAAAGATATCATCGATGCAGGATGCAAATTGCTGGTTCTCACCGCGCTCGATTTTAACGGGGATTCAGTCTATAACAAACATGCCGCACAGACATTAACCAATATGGGGGCACATGTAGCAGCAATTACGCCTAACGAACTCGCGGATTGGATTGGCGAGATCATCACTTAAATTCAAGGAGGAATGTGTAATGCTTACAGCAGACCGCGCAGTTGAAACTTTGGTGGAGAAATTCGCAGTAACCTGTTCAAACGAGTACTCATTAAAAACAGATCGAAGCTCCGAAATTATTGATTATGTCTTGGGAACGACAGACAAGTTCCCGGATATGATGGGAAATTCGAGTCATTATGTGTATCAAACGATTGATCTGCTCATGAAGCTCGCTAAAAAAGACGATGGAGATATCTTTTACCGAGCCGGGGCTATTGTGATATATCTGGAATCCAATTATTCCAAAAGAAGTTCATGGAGAACGGATGCTTTTACTGTCTGTATGGGAAATGATTCAGAAGCCTACGGATTGAGCGGGAAGAGCAAAAGCGCTGATCGCATGGGTGGGTTGTTGGCCCGGTTGGAGAAGATCAAACAGTTTGCGGGCGAGAACGAAATTTCGGCTGAATTAAAGAGCAAATTAAAGCGTGCCCAGTGGCTTTTTGATTCCAAAAAGGCTGACACCCAGGGGGATTATCGAGATGTAATCAATGCGTTAATGCTGCTACAACTATATTCAAGACTCAGTGACACGTCTTCTCATCTTGCAGAGGTTCAATCTTCTGCTCAATCGTTACCCGTATTGTTTCAACATGTGATGGCTAATGATCCAGATAAGTTGCGGGACGAGCTACATACGTTGATTGAACCTGTAGTGGTAAGTAATATTCAAGGAAAGCATAACGGATCATCCCAAGAATTGAAGGATGAATTCCTCAAAGAAAAGCGCAGTCGGCTCATAGCTGAGCTGTATCCCAATACGTCTTTCTCTTCAAAAGAGCAATGTTCAAACACCGTATTCCATCAAACGATGGTACTTGTGAGTGGTGCCTTGTTGTACCTGATTAACATTAGTGGAGGTAAACAACGGTTCCTTGATACAAATAGTGAGATTGGGCATGTTTTGCTTCACACAATACATCAATTACATGAGATTTATCCACTTGAAGTTCGCCGTTACTTGCTGAGTATGGACCCTAGAGCAAAAAGTCCAAATGATCTGCTTGCTGGACTTGTGCCTCTGGATGAGCCTTATCAGTTGGTTGAAATGTTGCGGGACGAGCTTAATTCGTACACGGTATCTTGGAACATGTTACAATCCGCGATCGCGAATCGTCCTGAACAAGCGATTCGAGCATACGAGATTATAAAACCGCCATTCCTGAAACTCTGCATTCAGAAATTCATGGAGGATCAAGGATTGACATTGCCTAATGCGGAGGGCTCACTGGAGCAAGCGGTATTTAACGCTCTTCGGCATCCTTTGGACGGGGGACGTCAAGGACTTGCGATTGCAAGATACTTAAGTGGGGAAAACACCCTGGAGGAATATTGGGAGGACCCGAATAGTCGTGGGTTGTTTAATCAACTGAATCGGGATAAGAAGCGTGTTCACAACCTCATTAGTATTAGTTTTCTGCCCTTGGACTCGGAGGCGATGCGCAGGTTCGCAATTCTGACCACTCATCCTGATTGGACACTGGATATTATCTCGGACATGTACAATTCATACGCGTTTAGTGGAGAGCAGCTGCTTCAACGTTATGGGCAAGATCCTGAGGTGCAACGTGAGAAATTGCTAACCAGCCTGATCTCACTCAATGGCATGACCGACTATAGATACAAATCCATGCCGCATGACGAATACCGCCGAATCATTCAGCAGAATCTGGACTATGCACTGACACAGTACAAGAAACTGCCAACGGATACGCGCATTTTAATTCTGGAGATAACCTTTGAACAGCGTGATGAGTTATCGAAGAAAATATTGGCCGAAGCGATTCGTGCCGGATTGCAGGATTCTTCCAAAAAGGCCAATGGCGTAGCGTTAGCGGAATTCAACCGAATTCCTGATCAGGACTTGTATACGCGCGTATACCTCTCGGAGAAAAAAGTGGCGATCAAAGAGATGGCTTTGACCGCAATCCGCAGTCTGGAAAACAGCAAGGAGCTGTATGGTGAGCTTTTGAAGAAAGAGAAGTCCGATGAGTGGAAGAGCTTGATCCAAATTCTGCTGGATACCGCAGATTTAAGTCCAGAGTATGCCCATGCTGCACTCGCTGATCAGGCGGATGCCAAAAAGTTGTCGAGACTGAGCTGGTTGTCCTTGAAAGATCTCCCTTCACTGATACGTATTGAAGACAATCAGCCTTTAGATGACCGGATTAAACAGTATGCTTTGGTCCAATCATTGGATCATACATCCGGTCCTAATGAACGGTTGAATGAATTACGGGATTACGTAAGTGAGGCATCGCTCGCTCGTTTTGCAAGTGAATTGATTCAGGTCTGGATTCAAGAAGGTGCCCCCGCGAAAGAAAAGTGGGTGATGTATGTTTCAGCACTTTTTGGCGATATTCAGATTGTGAATATTCTGGCTCCGCAAATTAAGGAATGGACAGAAAACAGCCGCGGCGCGATTGCAGCAGATGCTGTAAAAGTGCTCGCTTATCTGAAAGATCCATCTGCTCTAATGGCGATTGACAAGATCAAACGTGGCGTGAAGAACCGTCAGGTGAAAGGTGCTGCTGAAGAAGCGTTGCAGCTTGCCGCCGATAATATGGGACTTACCTCGGAACAACTGGAGGATCGGTTAGTCACTACGCTTGGTTTTGATGAAAAAGGAACCATGCAGCTGAGTTACGGAGAACGTTCCTTCCTGATTAAGGTAAATGGAGACTTGCAAGTCGTTGTACTCAATGAAGAAACGGGCAAATCCGTGAAGAGTCTGCCTGCTCCTGCACAGAAAGATGATCCCGAATTGGCAGCGCAGTCCAAGGCACGTTTCACACAGCTGAAAAAAGATCTCAAATCCATGGTTAACATTCAGGCGCAGCGTCTGGAAGAGTCATTGTCCAAGCAACGTCTGTGGTCTGCCGATGAGTGGAAAGCATTGTTTGTACAAAATGTAATCATGCAGAAATTTGCTGTTGGTCTGATCTGGGGAACGTATGAGGATGGCGCTCTGATCAGCACGTTCCGTTATATGGAGGATGGCACCTTCAATTCTGTGGATGAAGATGAGGTTGATCTGCCTTCGGGTGCGCAGGTGGGACTTATACACCCGCTGGAATTGGATCAGGCGACGCTTGAAGGTTGGACAACACAGTTGGAGGATTACGAGATCAAGCAGCCATTTGAGCAATTGAATCGTGAGATCCACCAGCCAGAAGATGAGGACAAGACGAAGAATGAATACGATCATCTGCCCGAGTCTGACTTTTCACCAACGGCTTTCCCAAAAGCACTGGAGAAATACGGTTGGATCAAAGGACCGGCTCAGGACGGCGGCTGGTATCATGAATTTTATAAAGAGTACGGAGATCTTGTTGCGGAATTGCAATTCAGTGGTACGAGTATCACGTATTACGAGGGATTGGATGACATTACCCTGGAATCCCTTCATTTCTTCAAACCGAATAACAAGCAATATTATTACTATGGTGACAACAAACCCATTGCTATAGGCAACGTTCCAGGTCGCGTGTTCAGTGAAACGATCTACGACATTCTGAGAGCAACGGGGCGTTGATGACGTGAGTGGATTCAAGGAGAAATTCCGGATTTTTTCGAAGCTGTGTACGGAGGATTATTTGATTCGGTATGCCAACAAGGGGTTGTACAAAAGGTCTTTGAAGGAGTTGGACAATGGTGTAAGTGTGACGTACACATGGAATGAATCATCTGTGAGTTGTCAGCTCAGTGACGGGACCCAATGTACGCTTGAAAACACGCTGGATCATTGGGAATGCTCCTGCCCGGCCGATCATATCTGCAAGCATGTGCTGATCGCCATACTGTATGATCAACGGGAATATACGGCAGAGGATTCAATGAATGCAGATGAGAAGCATGCGCTGGATAAGGATTCAGGGATATCGGATAATGATCCGTTGGACGTACCCAAAGACGTATCAGTAAAAGAATCAGTATCAAACTTAGTATTAAACGTGGACGATTCAAGCGAAGTTCCACATACGGTATCACGTGAGATCGAGTCTCGCTTCCGCTGGATGACGGAGTCTGATCTTACCGTGTTAATTAAATCGTATAGTTCTTCCATGATTGAGGAAGTTGTTTTCCGACTGAGATACCCAGAGGAAATTAAGATCATTGAAGACTCACTTCTTACGGTTCATCTGACCACACAGAATATCGAGGTGTCTTTTACCGAGGAAGCGAGCCTTGCAAAAGCACTATGTAAGGTACCGCAGACAGCCGGGAAAATGGCCAAGCTTGAAGCGTTGTTACGGTATCGGAACTTTAAAGGTCTGGATGATACGGATGCATTAAGTGGACGGGTGTACGAAGCCAAGTTCTCTCTTCAGACAGTACAGGAATGTCGGGGTATGCTGGCAGGATTGTTGAAGACGGGACTGGCCCGTCTTCCTCAGTCCTATATGGCACAACTGGAGACTTTGGCAATCGCTGCTCATAGTGGTAACCTGCCTGACATAGAACGCAGTTTACGAGGGATTCAAGGAGAACTACAGTTGTTTTTCAACAGACATATACGTTTTTCCATGCAATCCATGTTGGATCGGGTGAGCAAGCTATATCTTGCACTCCAGGTTCTTGAAGAAGAAAAGGTGTCTGTCATTCAGCAGAGTCAGCTCATTGGCAGTTTTCGAAGTAAATACTTTACGGTTCCTTCACTTCACCTGTATGGACTGGGAGCTGATGCGTGGGAGACACGATCCGGTTTCCGTGGAATCACCTATTATTTCTATTGTTTCGATGATGAGGAAATCTACACCTATAGCGATGTACGTGCTGTATATTACGATGATCAGCAGTTCTCATATACAGAGCATTATGGTGCATTCACACCATGGCTGCCTAGTCTGACCTTTCGCCAGTTCGTCGGTGAAGAAGTTCAATTCCATTGCGTTAAAGTGAATGAAGAACGCCGGATCTCTTCCGGGGAAGGTGCCAAACTTGCGATTTTGCCACGAACGGGTGTGGAAACGTTGAATCTGGGCAAAACCATGCAAGACGTAACGTCTGTTCTTCAAGAGGAATCGCGAACATTCGACTTGTTTGCTGCTCCCAAAGAACGATTGGCTGTAATCAAAGTTGCTCGAATCGTGGACCATAACTTTGTCAAACAAACGCAGGAGCTTGTCCTGACGGTTGAGAATACCGAAGGGGAAAGACTGGCACTCACTCTCCCGTATTCATCTGACTGGCAGGCGATGATCCAAAGACTGGAGTCAGGATATGGTTCCCAATCGCTTGAACACTTCTATGCCTTTGTGCGTGTGGAACCAAAACGGATTAGCCCAATCAGTTTCCTGAAGGGTCAAACGGTGCTCAGTCTGAAACTGGATATCGGTAATGGAAGGATGGGCAGACTTGGAAGAATATAATCAGTTCATGCAGAAAATTAACGGCTGGTCAGAAGAGTTGTTGCTGCGCGGGTTATCTCAGTTTACGATCCGAGATATTGAGGTACTTGAGCAGCTCACAGCGGAATCCTTGCGGTTGCAGATGACTTTCTTGCATGAGTTGTTGAATCACCTCATCAAGGAAGGGCGTAGCGTGGCTCTTGGACAAGGTAATGAAGAGTTGCTGTTATTTCAGTATTGTCGTCTCACCCAATATGTACAATTGAGTGTGCAAGAAGAGGCTTGATATTGGTTAGTAATCGAAGCGAAGGCCCATGAGAGCGATATGATGTATTAAATAAGATGTATTATAGGATATAAGAAGATTTGCAGAAGGCCATAAGGTCACTGCAAATCTTTTTTGCTATTCTGGAGTTTGATGTATTACAGATCGAAAAATATCATCATTTGATGTTTGTTTAGAAACAGGATGAGAATTTCAATTGTTCTCAGTTATATTCGTTTTGATGTCATATCCCGATTTATGACGCATACCATTAGGCGAATGCGGTCATAAGGGAGGAAACTGAGATGTCCATGAGCGAACCGCTGTTAACACAAATTGTGAATCAACATATTCCGGCTGGTGCAACGGTCGTCACTATTGATAAACCTGTTCAACATCCAGCGATCTATGCGGCTGATCTTACCGGTGACGGTATGCCGGAGATTGCTGCAGTCTATCAGTTGAATGGTGAGCTGTATTTGCTCATTCTGAAATTTGTTCAAGGACATTGGATCAAGATGGCACTAATCAAGGGATTGGGGTATGGGGTGACTTTAATGACTGCAGCCCCTGTAACTTCAACGGCAAGGAACAATCTCATTATCGGTTGGCGGATTGGTTCTATTTGGTCTAAGCTTGCCGTGTATGAGTGGACGGAATCAGGGCTCAAAGATCTGGCGCCTGACGATCTATACTATAGCTATGCAGAAATTATAGATATGCCTGGTCCGCATGGTCGAGATGGGAAAGTGGAGATTGCACTCTGGATACATGACACAGGTGAAGCCTATCGTGTGGAGATTATCCGATGGCAGAATGGGAAATGGGTTCCTGCACCGGACGTATATGCAACCTATTATTCAAAGGTGGTGCAATATTACGAGCAACTAACCCAGCAATATCCTGATTATATCTTTTACTGGTATTACCTTGCGGATGCTCAGTACCATGCGGGCCAGTATCCGGCAGCACTCGCTTCCGTTCAGAAGGCACTCAGTTTCCCGGAAGCTTATCCTTCCAGAGAGGTACTACAAGAGCTGGAAAAGAAAATAAAGCAGGCGATTGCCCCTATAAGCCATGCCCGGGTAACGACATGGTTATATCCAATCTCCGTTCGAACCACGAGTGGGACGCGTTGGGGGTATATGGATGCACAAGGCCACATTCGGCTTGAGCCGGTACTGGATGACGCGCAAGAGTTTCAGCCCAATGGATTGGCTGTGGTTGTGAAGGATGGTCGAGCCGGCGTTATTAATCTTCAGGGGCAGTATGTCGTGCAACCTGTATACGATTCCATCAATTCCTTTTCCGAAGAACGGGCGATAACCATTGATTCTCAAGGATTTAAGATGATTAATGAACAAGGTACGGTTCTGACCAAACGGGCGTACCCGTATATCTCGAATATGAACGACGGTCGAGCATTATTTTACGATTCTAATCCTGGTCAGGCAGATGGATCGGTGAGTCGGTATGGTTATCTGGATGCATCGGGCAATGAGGTGATACCTGCACAGTTCGCTTCTGCGAATGATTTTCAAGATGGCAAAGCGGTTGTGCAGATTAAGGACAATGAATATGCGCTCATTAATCGCAATGGACATCGGCTCGCAACGTATCCATATGCCTATGTGGGACCACTGGGGGATGGACTGCTTGCTTTTCAAAAAGAAACCTCGGGCAAATATGGGTACATCGACGAACGGGGTAATATTCGCATTCAGCCCAAATTTTCATCGGCATTTCCTTTTAGCGGCGGGCAAGCGATTGTTAATACAGCAGAGGACTACAAATCGATCTACGGTGTTATTAATACGGAGGGATCGTTTATCATTCAACCCGCGTATAATGACATCCGCGAACTAGGCGAGCATCGTTATGCGCTGGGGCAAGCAATTAATCCGGAGCAGCCGTATATTGGCTCTGTATACGCGATTGCAGATACCAATGGCAGAAGACTTACGGAGTTCCTATATCGCGAAGTGGGCAATTACAAAAACGGCCTTGCTTCCGCATCGGATGGCAGACAGACCTATCTGCTGGATTTGAGTGGAAGACCTGCCGCTGGGTATCCACATGTAGAAGGTTCGGGAATGCTGGAGGTCGTGGCACCAGATCTGATTAAGGCCTATGTAGACCAGCGCTTATCGTATGTGAATCGGGCCGGACAGATCATCTGGCGGCAAAATACAATCGTTCCACTTCATCCACCGTACCGTGTACGCGAAGAGAAGTACAAACCAAACAGGGACTATCTCGTATATTATCCGCAGGTGGAGGGATTAACGAACCAAGCGGAGCAGCTTGCGCTGAATGCCAAGTTGAAGCAACTCTCCCAGGTGAAACCGATCCCTGCGGATCAGCAGCTAGATTATACGTATACAGGTGATTTTGATATTACGTTTTATCAGCAGCAATTGCTGCAACTGCAACTCACAGGTTATAACTACCCGGCGGGTGCAGCGCATGGTATGCCTACGATGATCTATGCGATCATTAATCTGACGAATGGTCAGTTGTATGAGCTGAAGGATTTATTTAAAACGAATAGTGACTACGTAAAAGTGTTGAGCCAGATTGTGGGGGATCAGATCAAAAATGATCCTCAATACTCGTATGTGTTTCCGGACACTTATACGGGGATTAGTGCGGATCAGCCGTTTTTTGTCACAGCGGATGCTCTGCATCTCTACTTCAATCCATATGACATCGCGCCCTATGCGGCAGGGTTTCCAACGTTTACGATTCCTTTTGTCCAGATCAAGGATATCATTAATACAGAAGGTTCGTTCTGGAAAGCTTTCCATAGTTGATTGAGGGTACAGCCAACATTTTAACGAAAATATACGCTAGGGACGTTAAGGCGCAAAGACAGCGAATTTTTCCTGCTTTAAGCAAATGTCCGCTGATACTTAGCGTATATAACAGTCAAAATGTTGGCGCTATCCCCATATAGAACTACTCCATAGAGAACTACTATAAATCAATCATGCCATCCTTTACATACATCAATCCACTCTGAATAACTAGAGTGTTTTTCTAATTGTTTTATTGTAAGTTCAATAGCACTATTACTACTCCCGCAAGCTGGATAGATTGTCTCAAAACGTTTTAGAGATATGTCTAGATAAACAGAAACATCATTTTTAATAGCAAATGGGCAAACACCTCCAATGGCATGACCAACCATATCCATGGCTTCATCAGGAGAAAGCATTTTTGCTTTTGTTTTGAAATACTCTTTGAATTTTTTGTTATCCACTTTTGCATCCCCGGCAGCAACTACTAAAACCGCTTGTCCATTCACCATAAAAGAAAGTGTTTTTGCGATTCTCTCTGGCTCACAACCTAATGCAGTTGCAGCCAAATTCACGGTTGCACTAGATACTTCAAATTCGATAATTTCAGAATCCATACCATATTGTTTAAAAATATCTTTTACTTTTTCAATTGCCATAATCATGACACCTCATTTTAAAATATTTTCTTGAAGATCATAGATGAAACTTGCCTATGTTCTTGGGTAAAAAATCATGTTGTAAATGACACATGGTTCTTGATAGGGATTATTATAGGAATGAAAAACATTAGCACGAAAGCGGAGTGCTTGATTTTCTTTTAGAACAATTTTTTTTGTGTTGACCACCAGCTCTAACATACCTTGTACCACAAAAACATATTCTTCCACACCATCAAGGTGCTTTTCAGATGGATGGTGACATCCAGGATCAAATTCGATATAAAATATTTCAACGTTACGGGTAGGGTCAAAAGGAAAAACAGGAAATGCTCTCATTTTTCCATCATTTTCAATGATAGCGTCTTTGGACCGTGTATCAACCACACTGCACTCATCTTCTAGCTCTTCCAATAATAAAGATAAAGGAACTTTTAAACCCACTGCGATTTTCCAAAGAGTTGTAATCGTTGGTGAAGACTGTCCTCTTTCAATCTGTCCAAGCATAGGCTTACTTACATCAGTAAGTTTAGAAACATCTTCAAGTGTGAGATTTCTAGTTGCTCGTATTTCTTTTAACCGTTCTCCAATAGTTAATACTGGCGATTGCATTGCATCACTCCTTTTGTATGTTATAACATATTAAAATGTAATATAACATACTAACAGTTGAATTCACATAGGGGGCAGTTTAATGATGTAAGTAACTCCTTCACATATTTATCCATACTAAATGGAAAATATTACGGGAGTTACAGATCAAAGAAGTCATATTTGTCTATACAATAAAAAAACGAAAAATTTCTCCAACAACACTTCTTTTGCTTGGCGAGAATGTAAATACTTCACCATTCATTCTCAAGTTAAGCGACGAGGTCATATGCCCAATAGGGCTTATAAGATGCTGGGAGACAACAATAATCCGTGATGAGGTATTATTGCTCCGTGAAGAGGTAGTGATCATTCAGGGCTCTATGAGATATTAATGTGCGTATATAACACTGCGTTATATTGAGAATGATTATTAATATCAGGAGGGGTGAGATGAACAACACATCTGAAGTGTCCGGACTAATGCAAGTAACGAAGGAGCGCAAAGGTCTGCTGATTACAGCAAGTATCTTCTCGACCATGTCGAGTCTGTTGCAGATTGTTCCTTTTGTCGGAGTGTATAAGATCGTCGAGGAACTGCTAACGCATGCGGGCCAACCATCTGCGATGGACAGAGATCTGTTGATCTATTGGGGGATCGTCGCATTCGTAGCCCTGATTGCAGGGCTCATTGCGCTCTATATCGGGGGGATGTGCTCACACATCGCTGCGTTCAACATTTTGTACCAGCTCAGAGTGAGACTTGCGGAACATGTTGCCAAAGTACCCATGGGGTATCACACCCGGACGGCAACCGGTGAGCTGAAGAAGATCATCGAAGTCAGTGTGGAGAAAATTGAGAAATTTATCGCCCATCAGTTGCCGGATCTGGTCAGTGCGATTGTCATTCCACTGATGCTGCTGGGATACTTATTTTGGCTCGATTATCGTATGGCGCTGACGCTGTTGGTCCCGATCGGAATCGGGTTCTGGCTGCAAAGTCGTATCTTTCGCAGTGAACGCGGCCGTCAGGCTTATCGTGATTTTCAACTTGCCATCGAAGAGATGAATGCGACGGGTGTTGAATACGTGAGAGGTATGCCGGCGGTGAAAGTATTTGGCATTACAGCTGATTCGTTTCTGACCTTCAAACAGGCGGTGACGCGGTACCGGGATATTTCGTTGAGAATAACAGATTTATGTAAAACATCTTACGGGCTGTTTTTTGTGATCATGATCTCGTTATTTACCTTCATCGTTCCGGTGGGTATTCTGCTGTCGAGTGGAAATGCGGGCAATCAGTCGTTTGCGATCACGTTTATTCTGTTTCTGATCATTACCCCGAGTCTATCTGCTCCGTTATTGAAGTTAATGTATCTGGGTAGTGGGATGCGAGAGATTGTGGAAGGACAGAAACGGATTGAATCGGTGTTTGCCGAGCCGATTGTACAAGAACCTGAATTGCCTAAAGTTCCGGATACATATGAGGTTGCCTTTCGTCAGGTATCGTTTGCTTATGAGCGTAAGGAGAGCGAAGCATATAAACCTGTACTTGAACAGATTGATTTTGTAGCCAAGGCAGGAGAGATGACCGCACTTGTCGGACCTTCTGGTGGAGGAAAATCAACCATTGCGAATCTATTGCTTCGTTTCTGGGATGTACAGGAAGGTGAGATTACGATTGGTGGGATTCCCATTCAGGAGATGGGTACGGAGAAACTGATGGATACCGTGTCCTTTGTATTTCAGGATGTACATCTGTTCTACGATACGATTGAAGAAAATATTCGGATGGGCAACACATCAGCTTCACGACAGGACGTTATAGCTGCGGCTCAAACTGCTTGCTGTCATGAATTCATTGAGAAACTGGATGCCGGATATGACACCAAAATCGGAGAAGGCGGCACGTACCTGTCCGGCGGTGAAGCACAGCGAATTGCTATTGCACGGGCACTGCTTAAAAATGCTCCCATTCTGGTCCTGGATGAAGCGACTGCCTACGCAGATGCAGAGAATGAACACAAGATCCATCAAGGTCTGGCCCAACTGGTTCAAGGCAAAACGGTACTGATTATTGCTCATCGTCTAACAACGATTCGTGCAGCCGAGCAAATACTCGTGATCCGAAAGGGAACAATTGCCGAGCGTGGGACACATGATCACTTGCGTGCATTAGGCGGAGTATATGAGCACATGTGGCAGGCCCATATCAGTGCGGCTTCCTGGAAGCTTGGAGGTGCAGGACGATGAAGAATTATCTATACAATATATCTGGCGGTAACCCGCGTAGTCTGCTTCCTTCGGTAATTGCAGCGATTCTGGACGGGATTGCAAAGATTGTTCCTGCGGCGCTGCTTGTGGACATATTCAATACGATCTATAAGTCTTTCGCTGATCCGGACAAAGGATTGGATATCAACCGAATGTGGATTGTATGCTGCATCTTGTTTGTCTTGATTCTGGTGGAGTATGCGGCTTACGCCTCACTCTATGACAAGACCTATCGGGCAGCATACAGCCTCGCGGCCTCAGGAAGATTGAAGCTGGCAGAACATATTCGCCATCTGTCGTTAGGATTTTTCGGAAAACGAGATCCTGGAGATCTGACGAACCTGATCTTGAGTGATTATGGTCAGGTCGAGCATACGATCTCTCACAATCTGTCGCAGCTGATCAGCGCGATTGTGCTTCCGGTACTCGCTTTTGGCGGACTTCTGTTGGTGGATTGGAGAATGGCCGTAGCCATGTTTATTGCGGTCCCTTTAGGTGTGGCTCTGCTATGGCTTACGGATTCGATTCAGGCACGACTGAGTGAGAACCATGTTCGAGCCAAAAACGAAGCCGCCAGTCGGCTGCAGGAGTATCTGAGCGGCATTCGTGAGGTTAAGGCCCACAATATGGGGGGCAAACGTTTTGAACGGCTGCGTCGTTCTTTTGACGAATTGAAATCAGCTTCCATTCGTTTGGAAGGCATCATGGGACCGATGATTATGGGCGCGATGTTGCTTACACGATCAGGTATGACGTGGATGATTCTCGTGGGCAGTTATTTGCTTGCAGGCGGTGAGTTGTCGTTACCGGTATTTCTGTTATTTTTGCTGGTAGGCACAAAGGTATTCGAACCGCTAACGGTTGTACTGATGAGTTATGGGGAGATGCGGTATTCTGCGTATAGTGCTAGACGCATTATGGATGTGCAGCAGGAGGCCCCGATGGCAGGAAAGGGAGATGTACAGCCCAATCAGGCGATTTCATTTGACCAGGTGACCTTTGGATATGATGCTCAGCAGCCGGTGTTGAAAGACTTGTCGTTTACGATTGAGCCGCATACGATTACTGCGCTGGTTGGCCCATCCGGTAGTGGTAAGAGTACAGTCACACGTCTCATTGCGCGCTTCTGGGATGTACAGCAAGGCAGCATTCGCATTGGTGGCAGCCCCGTTGATCAGATGGACCCGGAGAAGCTGTTACAGGATATCTCAGTGGTCTTCCAGGATGTGTATCTATTCCAGGATACGATCGGCAACAACATTCGTGTAGGAAAGAAAGACGCTACGCAATTCGAGATTGAGGAGGCAGCACGCAGAGCTTGTTGTCATGAGTTTATCTCCAGTCTGCCTCAAGGGTACGATACGCTCGTTGGCGAGGGTGGATCGACGTTATCTGGTGGGGAGAAGCAACGGATCTCCATTGCACGTGCTTTGTTGAAAAATGCATCAATCGTATTGCTCGACGAAGCCACCGCTTCACTTGATCCGGAGAACGAAGCCGCGGTGCAGCAAGCGATTAATGAGCTAGTCGCGGACAAGACGGTTATTTTGATTGCACACCGATTAAAGACCATTCAAAATGCCGATCAGATCCTTGTATTGGACCATGGTCAGCTCGTAGAGCAAGGAACTCATGCGCATTTGTTAGATCACTCAGGCATTTACGCTCGGCTGTGGCAGTTACAACAGGATGCGGAAGGCTGGCAGGTAAAAGTGAACGGATCATGAGTGTTTGATGAGATAGATAAAGTAACTGAAGCGAGTAAGCCTAATGTGGCTATTGAACTGACATAAAAGGAGAATGACAACGATGTTTAAACGAATTCCTGTATGGATTGCACTATGCTGTATGCTCACCTTGGCGGCCTGTGGAACGACCCAGACCACCAGTGAAGTGGCCAGCTCCTCAGAGGGAACTGCACAAGCAACGACCAAAGTGATTACCAACCCAAATGGTGAAGAGATTACGATCCCTTTGAATCCAGAGCGCATTGTTGATCTTTCTGGCTCTACAGAAGAGCTGCTGATCATTGGGAAAACACCTGTGGCCACAATGAGCGCGGATTACGGCAATCCGGAGCAACTCACGCCAACCATTAAGGATCAGCTGAGTGCAGATACCGTTAATCTGGGCTGGTATGGTTTCCCGTTCAGCATTGAAGCTATAGCGGGTGCCAATCCGGATCTGATTATTCTAGGAAAGGATTTTAACACGGATCAGTATGAAACCTTATCCAAAATTGCGCCTACGATTGCATTGCCTTATTCCTACTATGATTGGAGAGAGCGACTGACATTCTTGGCAGATACGTTTGGAGAAGAAAGCAAGAAAGATGAATATCTGGCCAAGTATGATGCGAAATCTGCAGAGTGGAAACAAAAGCTGGAGGCGGCTGTACATGGTGAATCCTTTGCCGTAATTGAGACATATCCAAACAACCTGGTCATCTATTCCAATAAAGGGGCAGCTGAGATGTTATACGGTGAATGGGGCCTGAAGCGCACAGAGGGTATCCCTGATCCAGAGGGCTGGGGTGGTAAACAGATCGCACTGGAGGCTCTGGCTACCGTTAATCCGGATCGTCTGCTATTGATGGAGAATAGTGAGAACAAGATGGTCGATAGCAAGGTGTGGAATAACATGAACGCAGTGAAGAATGAGAAGATCTATAAAATCTCTAATGTTGATAATTACAATTATTCGTACACAGCGATGGGGAGAATGGAGCTTATGGACCGTTTGGGTACGATGATCCTGGAAGGACAGAAGTAGTCGTTGGATTAAAGCAATTGAAACGATAGATTAAATTTAACATTTAACAGGACCTAATAACGCCTATGTTAATTGTGGGATTGTGTAATTTGTTCGAAATCATGTAACTTGAGCGGTTCTGGCTGCGTTTAGACATTGGGGTGATCTGATGTTGGTGAACGCGGTTCAACGGTACATGGTATTCGGACTTATATTTATAGGGATAAGCTTGACGGCATATCTCGTTCTTGAATGGGTTGAAGGGTACCAAATTACAACGACAGAGTATTACGGCTTACGTAATGCAGGGGGAGTAATATATATTCTTTCGCTCATCTTGGGCTTCGGTCACTATTTAGTCGCTTTTTATGTTGTTATTCTTAGCCCGATCTCATGGTTGCTGCGAAAATATGTACGTTTTCCTATGATGAGAACTTTCATCTATATGGTTGGGTTTGGATGGGGCGGGCTGTGGGTTTTTGATCTCATGTACAGTCCATATTTCGTGAATGGATACCATCTGAATCGAATGACATCGATATGGATATTTGCCATCGCCGGTTTAGTCTATGCTATTGTGGAGAATAAGATTTGGCGAAGAGGGCAGATGCAGAACGAACAGAAGGCTACTTAACAAATGTTGAGTAGCTTTTTTTTGGTTTACATAATTATTATGGTGTTTTCATTGGGGATGCAGTTAGAAAGGATTATGTACGATTAAGTAGTGAACACATGAGCAACGGTTAAGTTAATCGATAGTTTGTTATAAAATTCACAAAGGGATGCAATTAAAAATAGGAGTTTTATCGTAAAAAGGTAAAATTTTCTGTTATACTATTTGAGTTGTGTACATAAAGTTAGATATTTTAATGAAGGGAGTTCATGAAGTAAATTAGCCGTTTAGTTTAAAATTGTAGTTTGGAGGAAAGCATTTTGTATAAAGCAGGTTTTTGGATTAGATTAGGAGCAGGTGTATTGGATAGTCTTATTATTTCAATTCCGTTAGTGATTATTGCAGGTGTGCTGACGGGTAACTTTGATACGGATGAGCCGATTGCCAAACTACTTAGTGCGTTATATTCAATTTTATTACCAGTTTACTGGTATGGTCGAACCATCGGAAAACGTATATGTGGAATTCGAATCCGTAAATACGATACACACGAACCGCCAAAAATTGGTACAATGCTGATGCGAGTTGTTGTGGCTGGACTTGTGTATGTGATAACTTTGGGTATCGGAATTATTGTGAGTGCGTTTATGGTTGGTTTGCGTGAGGATCGACGTGCGATACACGACTTTATTGCAGGAACAGAAGTAGTCTGGGATTAAACTTGGAGATTATAAAGAATTGGCTGTACAGGGGTAAAAATCACTGTGCAGCTTTTAAATCACTAGTACTGTTTCACAAAACTCGTATTTTGTACATATGTATATACCATTGATTCTGCTATTTCGATTAATGAACTTTTATTTATTATTAAATCAGATGCGTCAATCTCCATATAAGTGTCTCCTTCAATCCAAGTCAAATTGCAAAATTACACCCCCCTAGAATTTCATCGGCTAAACTCAGGGGTTTTTCCAATGTCTATTCTAGGGGGTGCACTTCATTCTCAAATGATGAAACTAAATTCTTCATCTTTTTCTTGCGACATTCTTGATCTCTAAAGCTGGCATTTTTTGTTTAGCGCGCTTCATGCATTCGTTGTAGTAGCTTCTCCCCTCCCATTTTATATGTAGCATCAATGTTTAATTGTCTATTCCATCAAATCTGTTACTGCACCTCTTGAAGCAGAGGAAACTAATTTAGCATATTTGGCAAGTACACCGGATTTCACTTTCAGTGGCGGTTGTACCCAAGCTTGCGCTCGAGCGGCCAACTCTTCTTCTGGCACTTCAACCTTAATTTCCTGAATGTCGCTATCGATGGTGATAATATCTCCATTTTGGAGCAAAGAAATCGGTCCACCTACTTGTGCCTCAGGGGATACATGTCCGACTACAAATCCATGCGAGCCACCCGAGAACCTACCATCTGTTATGAGAGCAACTTTCCCACCGAGACCTTTCCCTACAATGAGTGCTGTAACGGAAAGCATCTCAGGCATACCTGGTCCTCCCTTCGGTCCACAATAGCGTATGACCAATACGTCCCCTTCTTGAATTTCATCATTCATGATCGCTTCTGTCGCTTCATCTTCGCTATCGTACACCTTTGTCGGTCCGGAAAACTGTTGTATCTTCATGCCTGACATTTTGGCAACAGCGCCTTCAGGAGCTAGGTTTCCTCGAAGCACAACCAGTGGTCCATTTGGTTTAAGCGGATTATTGAGTGGACGTATAATCTCTTGATCATTCTGAAGTGGAGCAGCTTCCGCTAAATTCTCCGCCAACGTTTTACCAGTTACGGTGAGGCAATCCCCATGAAGTAATCCCTCAGCGAGCAATAGCTTCATGACCCCTGAAACACCACCAATATCATTCAAATCCTGCATGACATACTGACCACTTGGCTTCAGATCTGCCAAATGAGGAACACGCAAGCGAATTCGTTCAAAATCATCCAAGGTTAAATCCACTTCTACGGAGTGCGCAATAGCTAGCAGATGGAGAAATGCGTTGGTTGATCCCCCTAGAGCCATAACAACGGTGATCGCATTCTCAAATGCTTTCTTCGTCATAATGTCTCTTGGGTAGATTTCCTGTTCAAGAAGTGAGATGACCTGCTTACCGGCTGCTTCGCATTCCAATGCTTTATCCGCTGAGATAGCTGATGTCGAAGAAGAACCAGGCAAACACATACCCATTGCTTCTGCAGCTGCGGCCATCGTATTAGCGGTATACATCCCCCCACAAGCCCCTGGACCTGGACAAACACTGCATTCGACCTTATGCAATTGTTCGTCTGTTATTTTTCCATCTTGATATTGCCCAACGGCTTCAAAAGCTGAAACGATATCCACTTTTTTACCGTCCAGATTACCAGGTTGAATGGTTCCTCCATATACATAAACAGAAGGAATATTCATCCGTCCAATAGCCATCAAACATGCAGGCGTATTCTTGTCACACCCACCGATTGCAACAACGCCGTCAAAACGCTCGGCTCCGGTCACAATTTCAATCGAATCAGCTATAGCTTCCCGACTTGGTAGCGAGAACAACATCCCGCCATGCCCCATCGAGATTCCATCAGAAACGGTAATTGTATTAAAAATTAGTGGGGCACCGCCGTTATTACGTGCGCCCCGCTTAGCTTGCACCGCTAAATCATTGATGTGCATATTACACGGTGTTACTTCACTCCACGTACTTGCTATTCCGATCATTGGCTTTTTAAAATCCTCATCTTGAAATCCAACTGCACGCAGCATCGCTCTGTTCGGTACCCGGTTAGCACCTTCACTGATTACCTTGCTTCGAATGCGAAGATCTTTTTTATTTTCCATGTTTCTTCCCTCATTTCAAAGTATTTCGTTCAGTTCCAGCATCGGTCGAATAAAATTTTGTTTCATTAAATTATGGGCATCGTTGCTATTTTTGCCTTCAAAAGCTTTAATAATCTGATCATGTTCTTCAACTGAAGCTAGTGTAGCCGTAATAGGTTGTTTTAAAAATACGTATTTAAATCGCCTAATGTGAATCTGAAGAGATGTATTAAATGTAGCTACATAAGGATTATCTGAGAGCTCCACAATATAATTATGAAATTGCTCATCCACCTCCATAGCCTGATAAACTTGTCCATTTTTAATAGAACTTGCGAATTCCAAATTTATGGATCTTAGTTTCTCGATCTGTTCTGGAACAAAAGTTTGGGCAGTGATTTCAGCAGCTAAGGCCTGAAGAGCAGCCATCGTTGAATACATCTTAAAAATATCGTTTTTCTCAATATTCGTTACTTTTGTTTCTTTTCCTGGATGCATGGACACGAGGCCTTGAACTTCGAGTAACTGAAATGCCTCCCGAATCGGTGTCCGGCTGACTCCAAGCGATTCAGCCATTTCCGCATCAATAAGCTTTTCACCTGGTTGCAGTGTTCCATCAATGATCCATCGCTGAATCTGAGAAAACGCTCTTTCTTTTGCGGATATACGGACTGGTAAGGAAAAATCTTTAGGTATTGGCATTGTTTTCATCCTCATTACAATTATTATATGCAATATATCGCATACACGATCAAGAAGCAATTATTATTTCATTTACTCTCTCAATAAAAACAGATAACTACCTGTTTTTATTGAGAGTCTGAGACAAAAAAGAGAACTATAATTTAAGAGTCTTTCTTTGAGAAATGTTACATAAGTAATATATTTTAATGTGAATGTTCTTATATAAAATTATTTGGTACTAATGAGGGCTTATGTGCTTTTTACTTAAGTACACATCTAATCGGCAATCGGACGATGTTCTTGTCCATTACGGTAATCGGTACAAGTTCTTGTCCTTGGCTCGGGACACGAACTTGTACCGATAACATAAAAAAGCCGCTAAAATAGCGACTTCAATGGGATCATGTTCTTGTCCCTCGACATTTTTGGATTGAATCCCTCCAAACCAGCAACTTCTTTTGTGATCTCCTTAAAGGTAATTTTTTCCAATTCCACTTACCTTACATTGAGCACCAACCCAATCCATATTGATGCTATCGCGACCAAAAACATCGATAGAATACTGCCTTTGCCCCCTAGTCCCGTTTAACTGTACACCATCTCGATTTGTAAGGCGGACCTTCAAAATATCTCTAATCATACTTTCAAATACCTTATCATCCTCGATCGGGGCAAGCTGATGACTATCCATATTCATATGATTCCTTTCCCTTACATGTAATAACAAATAAGATCTTAGTTTTTGAATTTTAAGTGAAATGGTCTCAAAGGACAATATAATATATGTCAAAATTTTTATTGTCCCTAGACATCACTCGAATAGATTGCTGAAAGTATTGAATTCTTGTTGTCAGTAATCATAAATAACTATTATTTTATGTGAAGCGTAGGGCATGACAAGTTTTGTACCTCGGATTTTAGCGAGGAATCACACCCCCAGAGGCTCCTTTATAACAGCTTAAAAAGATTACATACGACTATAAATTTCATTGTATAAATTAGTTTTTTTATTTTCATTAAGTCAAATGAGTTCTATATGCAGAAAAACTTTAAATAAAAAAATTGTAACAAACGGCCTTTTTGTATATTATAGCCCCCATTTAATATGTTTTTACAAATGAAGTTGATCTATTACACTACTAGATTATCTCTTACTTCATTTAATACACTCATTTCTTCTTTTAATACATCTCTCACACGTAATTGAATTTTATTAAAAAGTTTAAGATCTTGAGTTATATTATACTTTAAAGCCATATTTCTTATATATTCAAACGAATCGCAGATACTTTTATAATTCTCTACAAAATAATTGCAGTCTGATAAGTAATTTTCTTTGATTAGATAATTAATACGATCAACCATAAGTTTTTTATGTTCCCAAAATAAATGAAAAGCTCTAATATCTAACGGTTCAGGTTTTTGATCCTCGAAACGATTTACTGAGAAATAAATAGATTCTTGTCCAAATAAAGTCTTCTCTTTAAAAGAAAGATCAATTGATGGCGCAGAGTCAAGGTAATTCTTAATTGATTCGGCAATTTGAGGAATATTTATGTTATACTCTTTTTCTTCTTTCAGATTAAATAAGTGTATATTATGAAAAAAAGGATTGTTCGAACTAATATATGGGAATTTTTCCGAATTAATTGCATCATAACCTTTCTCTATCTCCTCAAAGGTACAAACAGCTCGGATGTACTTCCCATATGCTAGGTTGTCTGCTATAAAAAACTCTTCAGATTCATTGTTATAACCATAAATGAAAATCTCATGTAAATTCGACTTTTTTTTAAAATTTGATTTAGAAGCTGAAAGATGAAATCTATCTATATACAAATATACGTAACTCCCATTATCTAAAGATTCTTTTATAAACTGTGTTAAACAATTCCATTTTCGTTGAACAATGAACTTTGGAATAACATGATGGTTTAACCAAGGACAATTATCCATTAACAAATGATGGTTATCAAAAAAAACTGTATTCCAATCATAAACATAACGTAATTGAATAAAATTATTATAGATCCAAGTAAAACACTTCTCATTATTTGATATAATTGAAGTAATACTTCCATATATATTAAAAGTATCAATAATTGTGTTGTGTACAGGTAAAATAACTTTAGTCATATAGAACCTCGCTATCGTAAGAGAATTTTTAATAATTTATTTTGAAAAATGAGTGGACTAATTAGACAATTTATGTTATTTGTTTCGAATCATAATTGACGAGATGACCTACAGTTGGAAACTACTATAGCTTAAGTTTTGATCAAACGGGGAACACGGAAGATTAGGACGAAACTCCAGGAGCAAGGTTACACGGTTTCCAGGCGACGAATTGGGCGGATAATGAAAGAGCAAGGTCTTGTGTCCACGTACACAATCGCTCAGTATAAACTGCATAAAACGGCTTGTAACGATGCAAAAACAACCAATGTTTTGAAACGCGAGTTCAACCAAACGGAAGCAAAACGCTTTGTCGTTAGTGATCTGACGTATGTTAAAGTCGGGCACAAGTGGCATTACATTTATGTACTGATCGACTTATTCAACAGAGAAACCATAGCGTTGTTAAAGACCTTTAACATTGGTTGTTCGCTCAGCATGAAAGGCTGTCCTTACGACAACGCCGTCGCTGAAGCGACTTACAAAGTAATGAAGACCGAATTCATTAACCAAATGAGTTTCCAGAGTCTCCACCATCTATAGCTAGAACTGGTTTAACAAACACCGGGTTCATGGCTCACTAGGTTACATGACACCAGTTTACTGTGGACAGTCCAATTAATATTTCATGAGGAAATGAATAATTATTGTATGATAGCTTATTAGGTATGTATTATTCATCTAAATGCATGTCGAATATCAAATTCAACTTCAATTTAAACGACCAATTCAATGAAAATTATTGAAGAAGAAGCAAATCAGTAAGCAGATTTGTTTCTTCTTCAATAATGACTTGTTTCGATTCTGGGGATATAGAAATATTCATTCATGTAATAATCTATCAGTTCTTGTTTTGAAAGCCCGCCTCTAATTTAGTTTGAATTTCACGATCACTGACTTCTACAAGGCTTCTGTATTCAGTTTCATATTGCATTAATTCATTATGTGTTCCTTTCTCCGCTATTCTCCCATTTCGAATCGTCATAATTAGATCTGCATTCATTATTGTTGAAAGACGATGGGCGATAATAATAGTTGTTTTTCCTTGTCGAAGAAGATCTATATTCTGCTGAACTTGTCTTTCAGTTTCTAAATCAAGCGCTGATGTAGCCTCATCTAATATTAAAATCTCGGGATTACGCAAGAGAACCCTAGCTAAAGCTAATCGTTGACGTTGTCCACCTGATAAAGATATACCGCGTTCTCCAATTTTAGTTTCGTATCCATTCGGCAAACGCATAATATCATCATGAATTAAAGTGGATTGACAGATTGCCTGTAACTTTTCGTCTGAAATTGATGCACCCATCATTAAGTTGTTGCGAATAGTGTCTGGAAATAAATAAGGCTCTTGAAAGACAATATCCACTCGTTTTGCATAATCTGAACGCATAATACGGTTTAACGGTATTCCGTTTATCCGAATTTCTCCTGATGTGGGTTCGAAAAAACGAATTAGTAACTGTGCAATAGTTGATTTTCCTCCTCCACTAGGCCCTACGAATGCTATTTTTGAACCTATTGGTATCTGAAAATGAATTTTATCAAGCACAACATCATTTTTCTCATCGTATTTGAAAAAAACATGATCGAATTCAAGCTGTTGGATACGATCATCAATTTTCATCCCTTCTTCCGTCCATACATCTTCACTCATTACTAACCTCATGCGATTAACATGAGCCATTTTCCCCGACAAATCCATTGTTGTATTAAAAGTGGTTTGTAGTGAAGAAGTCAATAAAGATGTAAATTGAAACATGACTATAAACGTACCAATTGATAATTCACCATTGAATACAAGATAACCTCCATATCCTAGTACAAAAAGAAGTGCTATCCATTTGAATGGCTCACTTAGAAGTAGATAACGATTCTCTGCTTTACCTTCCTCCATTGTACTTTTGAAATATTTATCAAAAGCGTTCTCATATTTTGTTTTTTCCCATACTTGCCGGTGATAAGCAATAACTTCCCGAGTTGAAGAAATACCTTCCTCAATATTAACTAACACATTGGCTTTGTCATTTTGCACTTGATTACCTATGGCCTGCATTTTAGAAGAATGAATATATCCTAAAAATATATAAACTAATGTTAGTGATATAACCATAAATAATATTATTGGGCTAGCTATACCGATAAAACTAATCATAAAAATTGAACTAATTAAATTTTGAATTCCACGCGGCAATTGTACACCGAAACCTTCACCAATATTCATAATATCTTGAGTAGCATAATTAACGTAACGTCCTGTACGTTCCTGTTGCAATTTCTTAATTGGAAATCGATATAAACGGTTAATGTAATCTGCAGTTATCATTTCTCGTAAACGAGACATGTTTTTATAGAAGAAATGAGGTATCAGTCCAAACATAATGGAATAAACAGTATACGTAATAGCCATCAAAATCACTGTACTATAAAAAAGTTGATTATTTTGCCCTATAATAACTTCGTCTATTAATTGCTTTTGTAATCCAATTGTTGCAAGAAACAGCAATCCTTCTATCACTGCAAAAATAATAGACAATAAGAAGAACCATCTCATTTTATTGAGATATGAAGAAAGCCATTTAATATTTTTCATAAGATCTCCTGACTTCATCCTTTTTATCAGAGTCACCCATATACAATTGATAAAAAAGACCATTATGACGCAACAATTGTTCAAAAGTTCCTTCCTCGATAACTTTACCATCATCCATTACAATAATTCGGTCAAAATCTTGAATTGATGATAAACGATGTGCAATTGCAATAGTGGTACGGTCATGTAACAACTG
This sequence comes from Paenibacillus sp. FSL M8-0212, assembly GCF_038004645.1. Classification (NCBI taxonomy): domain Bacteria; kingdom Bacillati; phylum Bacillota; class Bacilli; order Caryophanales; family Paenibacillaceae; genus Paenibacillus; species Paenibacillus sp. FSL M8-0212. The sequence goes on from NZ_JBBORP010000001.1 coordinate 5,631,178, forward strand.
ATCCAATGCTTGTTTTACTCTCTGCTCGCTAATGTTATCTAAAGCAGAAGTAGCTTCATCAAGCAAAACGATAGAAGGATTTTTTAAAAATAAGCGTGCTATAGAAATTCGCTGTTTTTGTCCACCTGATAAATTTACTCCTCTTTCACCAAGTAAAGTATGATACCCATCCGGAAATTTCACAATGAATTCGTCAGCAAATGCAGCTTTTGCTGCCAAGAATACTTCATCATCTGAAGCCTGAGGCTTACCAAAGCGTATATTTTCCATAATAGTCTCGCCAAATATAAATGTCTCCTGAAACACAAAACCTAAGGATTCTCGAAGTTCGGCCAGTTTGATATCTTGAAGCGGCACATTATCTACCATAATAACTCCTGATTGCGGGTCATAAAAACGGCCAATCAGCTTAAGAATTGTAGATTTCCCAGTTCCGCTAGTTCCGACAATAGCTACATGTTCACCTGGACGCACATGCATATCAAAATGCTTGAGAACTTGCCTACTTGTATCATAAGAAAAATCTACTCCTTTAAATGTAATTTCGCCGCTCACTGGGAGTACAGGAACGGGACTTTCAGGATCGTTAATTTGGACGGGAGTTATCATTAGATTGTAAAGACGTTTTGATTGATTCATCAACACTTTTTGTTCATTTAAAGATATGAGTACATAAGATAGTTGTAGCATCGCGTTAAAATAATATAACAGGAAAGCTGTAAATTCACCGATGCTCAAGAGATTTTGTTGCAAATCCCAATACCCAAGCAAAATAATTAAAATTCCGCCTACATAAAAGGAAAACCTTCGAATGCTTCCTTGAAAAAAAGCATAAAAATAAGTAATAACGACACTTTTATTAAATGCGCGAAGTTTCGATAATACAATTTTCCTATCCCAGTCTTCGCTTGAGTGCACCCTTAACTCTGATAAAGCTGAAACAGTGTCGTATATTTTTTGGTTATAATCTATACGACGTGCACTCATTTTTTCCCCTTCTTCATTTGACCGGGTTTCATATTTCATTCCAAAAATTGCATATAACATTAGGCAAGGTATTACAATTAGAGTTAATTTTACACTAATGAAAAATAGAAAAATTAAAGAAATTGTTGAAAAAATTACTGCTTTAATTAAAGCAGGAATAAATTCACGATAGATTATTTGGACATTAGTCACTTCAGAATTCATTAATGCCAAAGTTTCACCAACGGGATGTTGTTCGAAATAACTGAAGCCCAATTTTCGTAACTTTTGAAAAATTGCTAATTGCATATCGCGAGCTGCTTTTTCCCTTAAAGAACGCAGTAAGAGATTATTTATCGCCATAGCCACTACAACTAGAATCACCATTGCACTTATTATTACTAATGTTCTTAAGAAGCTTTCATAATTGTTAGTAGGAATTAATACATCAATAAAATGCTGAATAACTTTGGGTATAATTAGTTCTACTGATGTGATTAGTATGATACAACTAACCACACCAAAAAGTAGCCACTTATGTGGTTTTAAAAAAGAAAGCACCCATAGATAAATATGACTCAGCTGTTTAGTCTGACTAAAAAACATATTTTTTCGTCCTGTCATTACCTATATCAACCAATTTATTTAACATTAAAAGACCAACTTTCCATTGTAATATTTACGATAATTTCTCAATAAAATGGTGATTCATTTTTTTCGTCACAATGGTTACTCTCAAATAACCTGGAAGCTAAAATAAATGATTGGTTGACCTTACCAAAAATCACAGCTTAAGCTTCATGTAATGAACAATGGTGTATTCCTATTTCGCATGGCGGGGAGTTCTGCACTCGCATGGAAGATATTCTGGAAACGTACGCATTGCCGTATAATCGGGATATCCCGCGTTCAGGAGTGATCTAAGTGCTCATGACTCATGAAAACAATGATGGGATAGGCAGCTTAGCGAATGAACTCAGACAAACGAATGTACGAAAACTATTTGGTGCTTAACTACCTCGAAGGCCGGACGATTTAGGAAATCGCTAAGATAATCAAACGCATTGAGAAGACAACTGCCGGATACATTCACAGCTTTGAGCGTGAACCTCAATGGTCTGGTGCTGGGCCATTTGCCGAGCTAATCCCATCGTCCGAGCCCCGAGAAGTATATAACAACTGGTATACAATGAGAGATTAGTTTAACAAATTCCTGAGTTCGACTTCAGTGCGGTAATCAGATCCCCATCCAGCATCGCTTTCTGTCCAGCGAGCTTTAGAATTTCCGAAATATAATCATTATTTTCTTTCTCAAAGGTTTCCATTAGTACTACTCACCTTTACTAGTGATATAGTTTGTCAAGTTAAAGCTAGGTATCCAGGAGCATCTTTACCCCTCTTCGCGTTCGGTACCTCTTAGAAATCTGAAAACTCTCTTAACCCAGATTGGCCTCGACCTCTTCCAGAAGACGGGTTGATAGGGCCGAGATGCTCGGATAACTGTAGATCATCGTCAGTGGTACCTCGAATCCAATATCAATAACGAGGCGATTCCTGAGACGCACCCAATGTAGCGAATCAATGCCAATCTCTCTCAAAGGAATATGAATATCCACATTATCCTTTGAAAGCTCAAGCTGTTCCGAGACAATTCCACATAGATAGTCTTCAAGAATGGCCGGCCGCTGCCACGCTACTGTTTCGCTGAGTATATCAGCTAAATTGCCCCGCAACACTAATTCCTTATCGGAGCATTTTTCACGCTCCACCCCTTTACTCCAAACAGCGTCAATGACGCGATCAACACCTGTCGGTATTGCGGGAATAATCCGAGAGTAGTCCTTAATCCGAACTGCGATGAAGTCACCCCCGTTGGATAAGACAACTTGATCGAGCAACATAGTAGCATGCTGAGGATCAATTTCATCAAAAGCGCTGTGTTGAGCAAACTGTCCGTTTAACGAAGCATGCATGCCTCCCCCTGCCCAAGGCCCCCAACTCACGCTGGAGATTCTCCGTCGACCTTCCCAACGAGCGTTTCTGATTACCCCATCCATCGACGCATTCGCCGATGCGTAAGCACTTTGTCCAGGCGACCCGAACGTTGAAGCGATGGAAGAGAACGTGATGAAGAAATCAAGATCATCTGAGAACGTCATAGCTAGGAGGTTCTGGGCACCGTGAACCTTCGGCTCGAACACCCGTTTAATAGTTGGCTCCTTGAGATTCATTAAGGTGGCATCATCCAGAATGCCCGCGAGATGAAGCACACCACGGACTGGTGGCATGGACGAACGCAGAAATTCCGTAAGCTCCCGCATCTGATTCGGATCCGCGACATCTGCGCGTGCGACCAGTACATCGATGCCGAGGGCACGGAGCTCCTCAAAAAAGTTTGACGCATCGACCGAGATGTTGCGGTTAATCACGACCATATGACGAGCGCCACGTTGTATGAGCCAGTGAAGAACATGGCGCCCGACTCCACCCGCGCCACCGCTCACCAAATACGTGGCATCAGGCTTGAGATCCAGCCCCCCAGGTCGCAACGTCTCAACATTTTCAATCTGGCGAACGTATCGACGCCCTTCATCCCAATATACCTCCGGTTCACGAAACAATATGAACTGTGATATTTTGGAACATAGGTCTTCGACAGGGGTTCGTACAGACCCAATATCGGTGCGAGGATACTCCAGTCGCACACATCTCAGCAACGCATCGACTGCTTCGCTGGATCTGCTCCCTCCCATCTTGACTGACTCTATCTCGCATTGCACGACAACGACACGCTCAATGGCCACACAACCGTTGCTTGGTTCCAGAACCTCACGCAGAGTCGCACTGGTCTCTGCAACGACACGCGATGGACTCATCTCATCCGCTTCGGTCAAAAGTATGACCCCTACGCGCTGGTGTGTCGATCGGAGATCTCGCCGTAAAGAGTCCAAGCCGCCCACATCCGTGACGGAATGGCTGAACCCGGTCTCTTGTAGATCTGTCAGCAAAAGCTCATGAAGGGGGTTCGCTACAGACACAATGATGATCCAGTGTAGCGCCACCACTTCGTCGGAGGGACGAAGGATCTCATGACTTTCAGTCCACTCCACCCGACCAAACAGAGTCTCCGCTATCGGTGCGATGGTTTCAGTCGATGCATCTATAGCATCCAACTCACTTTCGTGCTTTACAGATGAAGACGATCTTGATGAAACAGAACCAACCCATAGATCCTGGCGAATACGGTGCGACAACGGTGCACTAGCTCTTGAGTGCCCTAAATTCGTAGCATTCAATGAGCCAAAATCGATCTTCCCCCCTCGAACGTGAAGTGCGGCTGCAGCCTCGTACAACTGTTCCATGCTCGGTTCATTACCATTTAGCGATGCAATAATCTGGACAGAACTATCGATTCTCTTTCCCAAATTAGTCAAGATTCCCGCAGGGCCGATCTCGATAAAGACATTATGTTGTGCAGCCAAGTTACGGAACGCTTGCGCAAAGTTAACTGGCTTCCGTACCTGATCCACCCAATAACCAGGCTCATGTACCGGAATCGAGTTCCCCTCGCTGGTAGACTCGAAGTGAATAATCGGACTCCCCAACACGACACCTTCGAGTTGCGTATCAAAGTGCGGAAGCATGGGATCTACTGCCGATGTATGGAAGCCGTGCGTTGTTTCTAGCGGTATCGTTATGATATCAGGACCGAGTGCTTCTTTGACCTTATTCAGCGCATCGGTACTACCTCCAATCACTACCGCACGTTCACCGTTAGTAACCGCGAGCTCCGCTTGCACATTGGTTTCCCGAAGTATATCCTGCACATCCTCTGCGCTTGCCATAATGGCGAGCATTCTTGTTGCCCCACAGTGTCGATCCATCAAGGCGCCACGAGTGATGACGAGGTTAATCGCGGTTTCAACATTCATAACTCCACTCGCACATGCAGCCGCGTACTCGCCCAAGCTGTGACCGAGGACTGCTGACGGCTTGATTCCAACGGACGCCAAAAGACGAGTCAGAGCGTATTGGAAAGCAAAGAGTGCAGGTTGCGCAAGACCTGCCTGAGACTTCAGATCAGCAGTATCGAAGATCAACGCATCAAACCAAGCATTGTTTTCACGCGAGAGATCACGGCACTCTTCAAGGGCTGAGGCGAAGACTGGAATTTTCATTAGCAACTTCGTAGCCGCCGCAACTGTCGATCCTTGACCACTGAAGAGAAAGACCGGCTTCAACGACACGGCGTCATCGCTCCTGACCCCAGTACTGATGCCGCGGCCTATATCCCGTTGAAAATGTTCCTCCGTAACCGCCTCTTCAGCCAACACGCTGAGTCGCTCAGCCATTTGCTTATGGTCTGCAGCGACCACCACCGCTTGGTGAGAAAACACCGGCCTACCGACGTTCGCTGTGCGACAGATCGCTGGGAATTGTTCATCATCCGATGCCCGCACCACACGGGCATAGGCTGACGCTTGTTTACTCACACCGTGCGCATCACGCCCGGAGAGCATCAAAACATAGGGACCCGAGCCATGCTGTTCCGGAAAAGTAGGAGCTGGACCCAGAATAACATGGGCATTCGTACCCCCACCTCCGAACGAACTAACCCCCGCGTATCGTGCGTTTCGATCAGTAGGCCACGGAAGTGAATCAGCAGAGACGATGAAGGGACAAGTTTCTTGGGCAAGGACCTCATTCGGCTCGCGGAAATTCAGAGTTCCGGGCACCGTTCTCTCTCTCACTGCCAAAACTGCCTTGATAAGCCCGGCCATCCCTGCGGCAGTGTCCAGATGACCGATGCTGGACTTAACTGCCCCTAAGATAGTAGATCTGGGTGAGTTCTCCTTGAAAACTTCACTAAGGGCAGTCAGCTCAATACTGTCACCCAAGGATGTGCCTGTACCATGTGCTTCAACGAAACCGATCTCTTGAGCAGTTACTCCTGCTGCTCTTTGAGCACTCAGGATTACCTCTCGCTGGCCCTCCACACTGGGCGCAAGGTAACCTGCCCGAGCATGCCCATCGTTATTAACTGCACTACCTTTGATGACTGCCCAAATGGGATCACCATCAGAGATCGCATCCTCAAGACGTCGAAGTACGACGACTGCAGCCCCGCTTCCTCCCACGGTGCCTGAGGCTTGAGCATCGAATGGGCGACATACACCGTCTGGAGAAAGGATTCCTCCCTCTTCATACAGATATCCACGTCCCACAGGAAAATGGATCCCAGAAGCTCCAGCCAGTGCCATATCAGTCTCTCCGACAAGTAAAGATTGAGCTGCTAGATGCACTGCCACGAGTCCGGTAGAGCAAGCAGTCTGGACAGAGATGCTAGGGCCACGAAGCCCGAGACGATGCGAGACCCTCATACACAAGTGGTCGTTCTGCGTCGCGATGAATGCTTGTAGCGGAAACAGATTGTCAAGGGGCTCCGATTCCAGATACTCACTTAGATAGGAAGCGACGCGGCTACCTGAGTAGATCGCCATTCCGGCTCCACCGTAGCAGCCAACACGTTTTCCATCGAGTCTTTGAGGATCGTATCCTGAGTCCTCCAATGCGTCCCAAGCACATTCGAGAAACTGGCGATGTTGTGGATCGATGATGCGTGCCTCAGACCGTGGGATTCGGAACAAATCAGCATCGAAAGCACCAGCGTCTTCCAAGTATCCGCTAACCGGAACGTAACGCGGGTTATTCAACATATCTGCGCTTACCCCCGATTCGCGGAGTTCTTGAGCGGTAAACCGCCTAATCGAGCTCACGCCACCAGAAAGGTTGTGCCAGAAGTCTTCGAGACTTCGTGCGCCTGGGAAATTCAACGAGATTCCCGTAATCGCGATGTCGAACTCACCAATCTCAGAAGAGATTGTCATATTCAAAACTCCTTTCTCGCCGAACGTAGCCTATGCATTCGTGAAGCTAGATCGTTTGATCCATTTAAATGGTTATAACTAGTCGGTGTCTGGCTATCCGAGCTTGTTTTTTTGGGTTCCTGTAGCTTTGCCCCCGCTCCAACTTCGGAAATCAACTGAGCGATTCGTTTTGCAAGCGCGATCGTAGTCGGAGAGCGGAAGAAGTCCATGATATCCAATCTGATGCCAAGTCGTTCCTCTATGACAAGCTGAGCCCGTGGTAGGTGTAATGACCCCACACCTGCATCGAAGAATCCGATGTTATCCGATATCTCTCTTCCTCCGAGAATCTCTACCCAAATCTCTTTGACGATTGCGAGAAGATCAGGATCAAAAATCGGCTCGGATACGTGATTTTGCACAGAGACGGAAATCGATGCGCTCACTCCGAATTCGTCGTCAAGTTTAAGAGGACCTGTGTATGAAGCCCCTTCCGCTATTTCGCCGCTAGCCATCAATCTGTCCAAAGGCTCAGGATCACGCACGACCTGCGCAGCAACAAATAGGTTGTTCGGCAACAAACCGACGACGCTGCATCCGCTTGGTAACTTTAGGACGGCCTCAAGCGCAGCCATGCCTTCATGAACACTGAGAGCGCGATAACCCAGCGCACCAATCAACTCGTCGCTAGAACCATCAACACTCATTCCAACGCCTGACCACTGTGACCACAGGATCACTTGATGAGGCACTCCTCGGTTTTTCAACGCATTTGCCCAGGCTTCGAGGTACCCATTGGCCGCTCCATAGGCGGCAACACCTGGCCCCCCGAACAACGCATTTACCGACGAGAACGCCACCACAAATCCTCCTCGCGAGAGCATTACATCGCCGAGAACCTCCGCTGGTCGAACCTTGGACACCAACGTTCTACGTAGACCTGACACTGTGAGGCCTTGCACCGTACCACTATCAAGCTGGCCGGCAAGATGAAATGCGCCTAAAATCTGCTGATTCCAATGTCTCTCGTGCTCCATCAAGGCTCGTTCGATTGCATCTTGATCACTGAAGTCCGCTTGGATATAGCTAATCTCACCCAAGCGACTCAAATCTTCCAATTCCCGACTTACCTCACCTTTCGGTCGACGTCCGATTACAATAACCCTAGCTTCATGTCGGTTCAATAGGTGTCGGCAAAGTTCCACACCTATCCCCCCCATGCCTCCTACAACCAAATATGCACCCCTTTGCTTCAAGAGGGATTCATCCTGAAGCTCGCAGAGATCAGCGATCCCTTGGAACCGCATCACCCACCTACAGCCATTGCGGTAGGCAATTCTTCGATCATCGACCTCATTCAGAATCTCAATCAGACCGTCTTCAGGTCGCCCCGGCTCTACGTCTACTGAGCGCACAGACAGCCATGTATACTCCGCCGCGAGGTTAACGACGAAACTACGAATCGCCGCATGAACTGGGTCAGATATCTCGTGACCTGACACTATGTCCGTCCCATAGGTGAGGACTGTTAGACGCACGTCGCTTATAGCCCCATCTCTTCGGTTGTTCAGATCACGCACAATTGAAGCAATTTCCTCAATCCGATTAACTTGCTCGTTCACCAACTCATGGACAGAACCCGGGCAGGCACTAGACCTGGATGGTAATGACAAGACAATATCAGTGACATCAGCATCTACGAAAATCTCACTGCTCCATGTTACCCTGGACAGTGTGTGCCCCTTGTGTCGAAGGATCCGAATAAGGTCGTCGCTTTCGGAGTTATTCGAATCGACTACAACAAAGCAACGCCGCCCACTAACAGCAGACGAAGCCACACGAACCGGTTTCCAGGTTGGTTGACTAAGCCAGACTCCCGACTGATCAGACCCGCCTTCGTCGTCGCTGATCTCGAATTCACCTGCTCGCAGACTCTCAACGAGCTTGCTACGTTGTATCTTGCCAATTGCCGTCTTTGGTAGATCGGTTGATTTGACAGCAATCACCCTTTTAGCAGAGAATCCGAAGTGTTTACGAATTCCGGTATTAATATCACGACTTACAACGACCGGGTCGTATCCTTCCAACGGGCAGAAGAAGACGACGAGTTGATCCGTAACCGATGTAGCCGTACGATAGGCAACGGCGGCAGTGAAGCTCTTGCGAGTTCCCTTCACACGTTCGGCTACCGCCTCGACCTCACTAGCCGGAATGTTCACTCCGTTGATTAAGATCTCGTCCTTAGTCCGACCGACCAAAGTCAGAGCGCCATCGTCCAGGAATGCACGGTCTCCAGTGCGGAACCAACCATCGTCCGTGAAGGAATCGGCGTTAGCCTTATCATTGTTGAAATAGCCTCTAGTAACCACCGGTCCAGTTACTTCGAGATGACCTTCCACCCCTTCCAATACAATCTGACTTTCGTCGTTCACTATCCGAAGTGACAGCCCAGAAATCGGACGACCGACGCTGACCGGCCCGATACCTGGCATAGCCTCGGATTCGTGTGGAGCTATATGCGTATGCGAGTAGGTCACTCCAGAACAGGTTTCCGACATTCCCCACATTGGCTGTATAGCCCCGCGCCGGAGACCGAAAGGCGTGAGGAGCTGAACAAAACGCATCGTTTGCTCGGCCACAACCATCTCACCGCCGTTTATAATAGCCCGCAGATTTGAAAGATCCCACCCCTTGCCAACAAACTCTGCAGATCGCGAGGCAACGAGCGAGTATGCAAAGTTCGGTGCCCATGTCGTCGTAACAGCATACTCCGACAGAAGATCTAGCCAAAGGAGCGGATCGCTAAGAATCAATGAAGTCGATACATGAATCTGCTCGCATTGTGTCAGGGTGTCCCTGATATTGCACATTATTATCCCGACAACATGATCCAATGGGAACCAGTTGAGAGAAATATCAGCGGGTGTGAAACTGTTCTCCTGTTGCATGCCAAGCACCGCCCAAAATACAGCCTCATGTGTTTGTGTTACCAGTTTGGGGATACCTGTGCTACCCGATGTTAGAAGCATAAGGGCACTTGCAGTCGTTGGCACCAACGCAGGATCTAGCGGATCATTCCGCTCTAGGTCTTCAGGTCGAAAGATTGACACCGATCCACGAACGTTTATAGGGAGTCGACTCACATCATCAGTAATGATAGGGGGGTTCCCAAGAATTTTCCATACCTCTTCAAGTCTCTCATTAACAGCGTCAGCGAAACCTGCAGATGGGGCGGTGCACGGTACTGGAATTGCACCAGCGATCTGACAGGCCCAGAATGACAGAAGGAACTTTTCGTTGTCCCCACACTGTAACAAAACAGGTTGGGAAACCTCCACGCCTACTTGACGTAGCCCGCTTGCGATACGCGAAGCTCGATCTAATATTTCTGCATATGTCACCTGCCTGTGTTCACGCTTGTTATTAACAAAATGGATTACATTACCGCTTGTGGCAGCCTGTTCAAGAATTTTCGACAAGATCACAGGCGATATGCCATCCTTCTGCTCCAATTCGGGGCCATGTACGATAGCAGAAACGCGATGTCTTTGGCTGTCATCAGACAGAACGGTCTCGGTGACTTTTGAGGCTGTAAGAATCCCAGGAGGCATCGTAAGGGGAGCATCCCCAACTTTCAAATACACCTGCTTCATCTTTCCCTCGTATAACATGTTTATCGCTCGACGCTTCACAGAGCTACTGAGAACAGGCACTTTATAGAAGAACGAGGAATCAATTTCGCCGGAAGATATTCGAGGCAAAGCACTCATTCGAACAACCGTTATTCGGTATTCATTGGAAGCACTTTTCGCATGAATGAGTCGTTCGATTTCTTCAACCGACACAGGCCTTGCAGGTACGACATACACGATAATCACCGGACCAAATTTGTCACGTCTCATAACGGCAAACCATTCAGTTGCCGCACGTGAAGCGCGAAGCGATGCGTGAATACCATCGATGATGTCGCTCGATCTCTCGGTTTTCAAAGATGTTTCGTGTTCTGCGGAGAAAAAAGGCTTACGATCCATTTTCATGCCTCCATTCTGGCCATGGCGAGAGACGCGTTCATTTGGCGTGAGAACGCCTCCGCAGTAGGGGCCTTGAATATGGTGCTAGCTGACACTCGTATCCCGAACATTCGTTTAACTCTCGCAAGAATTTGAATAGCATCCATTGAGCTACCACCAGCTTCAAAGAAGTCCGAGTGAGCGGTAAGGCTCTCATTCCCCAAAACTTCTCGCCAAATCTTCAGTACTTCACCAAGATGCTCAGCTCCATCGGTGTAGTTGTCCCAATGTTCCCCAATAGTTGCTGCGTTTTCACCACTGGCAGCTACCTCCTCGACCTCTTCCGAGTAAATAGGTTTCACCTCTGGGTTCCGAACTTCACCCAGTTGATCAACCTGCTCCAATCGTACACGATGTCCTGAAATTGCTGCTGCTATCAATACAACCCAATTGTCAAAAGATTCCATCGTTTCGGAAAGAATGGCTGGCGTTTCGATCTTCTCCGAGAGCCAGTAAGAAAGTAGCTTATCCACACGTTCGATCAGTTCCCTAGACGTCAATACCTCGCCGCTGGAGTGAACGAGAGCCGATTCGACTACCGGAGGCGGAAAGGAGATTTCTTCAGCATTTGAAGACCACTCGTTTATAAGAATTCGGGTGATCTCATGTTCTCCTTCTCTAACATGACGATCACTGATTTGAACAGCCCCCAGGTTCGAGGACGGAGCCAAGCAGACTACTGCACCTACACGGAAAGCTCCAAGTAGCGCGATGAAAGCATTCACGAAAGACTCAGTCTTGATCACGATCTCGTCACCTACCGAAACCCCCTGCTTTTGAAGCCGGTTAGCTAACGTGAGTGACCGACTGATCACCATCTCAGGGAGAAGTCCACTGTCCAACAGAGGCAGGCCATCTCTCTTCGACTTCAAACTACGCTCCAGAACCTCAAACACGGACTCGTCACGACGGACTCCCAAATCTGACTGATTGCCGGACGGAATTTGTGTGAACAACTTTAGGAAGGTCTGAAACTCCTCATTCAGTTGTGCGACATCCGCTTCGCTGAAGAATGCTTCGTTGTAGTCCCATACCAATCGATATTTGTCTCCATTATGTGTCACATTCAAACCCAAATCGAACCGAACAGTCGGAGCATCGCTCTCGATGTGCTCTACGTGGAGCTCATCAAATAGAGGGGTAACAACATCATCCCAACCAAAGACCGTCGTAATTCCTGTTGGACGACCCCAAGACCCGTTTGAAGGTAGCATCTTGAGCATATCGGCCCATGGAAACCGCTCGTGCTCGAAACCATCAAGCAATGTCGAACGAACCTCGGCAATAACTGCAGCAAAGTCTTCTTGGCGCGCGTGACGTAGGCGAATCGGCAGGGTGTTTGCGCAATACGCGACGAGATTAGGATCAGCCGCTATCGACGATCTCCTAGATACTGGCACCGCAACGACAACATCATCCTGTTTATACCTTCGACCAAGAAATGCCATGAAGGCTGAAAGGACCACCATGAACGAAGTCGCTCGCGACTCGGAACTCCGATTACTGATTGCGTCCAGAACCGTTGAAGGAAAATCGAAGTACTTACGCCCTCCACGGTGATCTATCACCCGATCTTGTGAGCGGGAAAGCTCTGCATGAAAGAGTCCAGGCAGATCGGAGAGTTGGGCGCTCCAATAATGATAATCCGCTTCGCTAGGAAGTTGAGTTTCCATATCATCAAGATATGCACCAAACGATCGGGGCTCAGGGAGCTCATGCGGCTTGGTGTCTCCTTGACGAAAGTGATTGTACAGAAGTCGAATCTCGTTCAGTAGAATGTTCTCTGCGGTACCGTCGATAGCCACATGATGAGTAGTTAAGCATAAGAGGTGAACCTCAGGCGCTATCCGAAGTAGGCTGGCTCGAATCAGCGGTCCTCGTGCTAGGTCGAAGGCCTCTGTCGACTCCGCGAGAAGGAATCTCTGAATCGCTGCATCAATATCATCCTTATCTGACAGATCGAGTTCAGTCAACGCAACACGATGCTCCGTTTCAACCCGAATACATTCACCGTCATCGCTATAGCTCGCTCGCAGCGAGTCATGCCGATTCACCAACTCCTGAAGTGCAGTGCGCAGCGCGTCAACTTGCAACGGTCCGACAAGCTTAAGCACACGACGAAGGTTATACGCGCTCGAGGCTTCATCACTCAATTGCGAAACTGCCCAAACAAGACGTTGGTTCGGAGTGGTCTTGTGTTCTGGGCCGTAGGTTCGGCTCAGATCGGGTACCTTTGCCTCGGTATCCATATGGTGAACTATCATGGTGTTTGTCCCGTCTAGCGCGAACTCTGGCAATGCGTCTACAACAGTTGACTTACGGAGCTGTGCATTGAGCTCGCCAATGAAGCGATACCCCTCACGCACAGACACCGTGGACGCACCAAAGTCTACAAAGCACGCGATCTCGTCTACCCCTATCGCACCTAGTTTCCTTACGAGCGGAACGACAGCTTCAACGTTCCCTATTAGTGACTTGGTATTCAGCAGTGACTCCATCGCGCGCTTCAGGAGGTACTCCTGATCATCGTTACTCATGGCATTAACATCAGCTCGGCGCGCCTGGGTAGACATACGCCCAGTGAGGTCCATCGCGGCTCTCAGGTAGCTAGTTAACGGAGCACGTGCCATACCCTTGACTTGATCAACGTCATTCCCAAGCAAAGTGTGCATTAATACCGTAACGTGTCCCTTCTCTGGATCGAGACCCGCCTCGCTTCGCGCCTGTCGATAGAGCGCAATGTTTCTAGCGAGTTCGTCGATGTCTTGGCGCAACAGGTTGGTCAAGATCCCCGCACCTATGCGACCAGCCTCCTCAAACGACTTAGGATTGTTCAGGGTTGTCATCCATACCGGCAACTCCTTATTAGACGGCCGGGGATAGGTACAGACGGCGAATTCGTTCGAACCATTTGAAAACCTCAGTTCCTCACCGCGCCATAATCTTCGAACTGTATCCATGTGTTGCTGCACGATGTCATGACGGTCTTGAAAACTGCCTGGAGAGAGGAGGAAATCACGATCGTTCCACCCCGATGCAAACGAAAGTCCGACCCTTCCACCCGACAGCATATCAACCATAGACCACTCTTCAGCTATCCGTGCGGGATGGTGCAATGGCGCAGCTACGCTGCCCGCACGGATTTGCAACCGCTGAGTCCGCTGAGCGACAGCAGAGGCGAGAACAGCCGGGTTGGGGGAAAATCCTCCGAAACTGTGGAAGTGACGCTCTGGCAACCATATGGCCTCAAGGCCTGCTGCATCTCCGAACTCAGCTCCCTCCATTAGCAGCTCGAGATGTTCGTGCTGATCAATATGTTCGGTGTCGCCAAAGTACGACAAACTCAAAGCGGGAATACGTGACTCGCTGCCCTGAACAAGAACATCCTCTTCCCTATTGCTCATAGCGGTCGGCAGAGAGGATTCGGACTGAAATGGAGCGGATTTCCTCGTGCGGCCGCCCAAACTATCCCAACATCCCGCGTCTTTCATCTCACGTGCCGCATCCGTCGCGGCCTCAATAATGAATTCGATATCCTCTGCCGAATGCTCTGTGGAAATGAAGGACGCACCAGTTTCTGCGACATACACGCCACGGAGAGACAAATTTGCCCTGAAAATGTCTGCTTCAATCGACTGATTTACGAAACTGAAGTTGTTACGAACAGCAAAACGGAAAAATGAGCCAAAGTTTGCAACATGGATTGGCACTTCGAGCGCCCTGAACGCGTGATTTAGGCGATCGGCCATCGCATCAGCGCGTCGGTTGAGGTTAGTTTGTAGTGTCGGACCCCTATCTTTCAGATGACTCAAAACTGCTAACGCTGCCGACAGGGCAAGGGGGTGGTTCGCGTAAGTACCAGCCGTGTAGGTCAGCTTTCGTTCATCAGAAAACCTCGATCCCCCGAGCCAACGCCCGCCATCAACCAGGTCAATGTACTCACGGCTACCGGATACAGCCGCCATCGGCATTCCCGCAGCCAAACATTTTCCGTATGCAACCAAATCCGCACGGACGCCGAAGAGTTCCTGACAGCCTCCAGGCGCAACTCGGAAACCAGTTAGCACTTCGTCGAAGATTAGCGTTATCCCATGTTGTTTGGTGATTTCGCGTAGTCTTCTCAAGAATTTCACTGGATGTTGGCCTGGGTTCGCGTTCTGCACCGGTTCGACCACAACTGCAGCGATCTCTCCTTTGCGGGAAGAGATCACGTCCAATGCCTGCTCTTTCCCGTATGGGAGAACCAATGTATCTTGCACTTGCGACGAGACAATCCCTGCCGCCATCGGGAGAGCCGCGATATTCCCTTCGCCAACGGGCGGCGTAACCAATGTCCCATCTGAATGCCCATGATAAGCATGGGTAAAGAGAACAACTTTCGACTTTCCCGTAGCCGCGCGGGCAATACGAATAGCGGTCATCATGGCTTCTGTACCCGATACGCAGAAGAAGCTACGCTCCATTCCTGTGAGATCGGAGACGAGTTGAGCGACCTCACCAGCTAACTGAGACGTGCTGCCAAGTTGAATGCCAGTCGACAGCTGCTGGCTCATAGCCGCGATAACTGGTTCTGGACTGTGGCCTAATAGATGAGCACCGAATCCCATCGAGAGATCAACGAACTCATTCCCGTCGGCATCCCATAACTTTGACCCAACCGATCGCACTCCACAAAGAGGATAGCGGAGTTGTTCAGCATACCGGTTGGTTGGGACGATGAACCTACGGTTGTTCGCTAGGCGATCCTGATTGTCCTTAGCGTAATTGCGTGAGGCAGCCGTTTTTTGTTGATAGCGCTTGACAACATCATCAAAGTACATTGATGGGTCATTCGTGCGAACGATTCCGTACTGGGACGTAGACTTTTTGTCTGCAAACACTGTCTGGTCCATATGGGCGGTAGTTGCCCCCATATCTGGGTATTTACCTCCCGTCGACTTGAGTGTCACATCCTCAGCGGCCACCTGTATGGAAGGCTGAGTACCAGCGTCAATGTGGGCCTTGGCAATTGCTTCGGCTACATCGGCAATCGTATGTAACTCCTCAAACAACTGACGAACTTCGATCCTCATGTTGTACTGCTTCGAAATGCGTTCAATGATGCCCGCGAAGACCATCGAGTCAGCGCCAAGTTCGAACATCGGTTGATCAGGCGTCACTCTATGTGTGTCCATGCCCAGAAGCTCCGCCAGCTGTCCCCTTAAAAAACCAATTATCTCATCCATCGAATCTTCCTCCCTATGTTCGTGTTTTATCAGGCCTTCCAACCTATCCTGTGCCAGGGGAAGGCTGAGGAGATGTGAAGTACGCTTAAGTGGATAGTTGGGTAATCTCGCGACCGGAGCCCCCTCTCCGAGCCCTTCCCATGAGATTGGGTGACCCCCGACGTAGATTCGCGCCAACTGATCGATTACGCCGAGGGGACTACAATCAGCCAGTCCGTAGTGCATGATCCCGGAACCATTGTTCAGAACGGATTTCTGCCCACCGATTTGGAGCACCAGACATTCCACATTCATCACGCTAGTTTTGACGTAAGTGTCCACTAATTCATTATCAGACTCCAGCATGACTACGACATCCGGTCGAGAATCAAGACTCAACTCTTCAATTCCCTGCTCCAGACCTAGCGTCCAACCGAGACATTTCTCCAATGAACACTCACCTGAGAGCGCTACCACAATAGGCTTGTCACCTTCCGAAACTATATAGACGTTCGGTCTGACACCCAAAGTGAACCACATGTTTGCAAAAGCGAACTGAACGGCAAATCGTCGAATCGCAGCCACATGTGATTCACTGTCCTCGACTCCCAGAGCCTTCGCTGCTTTATAGACCCGATCAAAT
Source organism: Paenibacillus sp. FSL M8-0212 (assembly GCF_038004645.1). Taxonomy (NCBI): domain Bacteria; kingdom Bacillati; phylum Bacillota; class Bacilli; order Caryophanales; family Paenibacillaceae; genus Paenibacillus; species Paenibacillus sp. FSL M8-0212. The sequence continues at coordinate 5,647,928 of NZ_JBBORP010000001.1, forward strand.
CCCTCAGCGAAGACCGGGACATATTTGCAGAGATCCAGGAATGATGCCTCGAATATTGGGGAGGATCCGCCGGGCATTACAAGCATAACCGCCGATGTCTTATTGCGAGCTGATAAGACCCCGGACGAAAACCCGGAATTGCCCGAACCTGCCCTACCGTTCGAATCGTGAGCAAAATCACTCAGGCGCGCAATCATTTCCCTGCGGCTGTTTGCCATTAGCGCTAAACGATGGCGGAACTGTGAGCGCCCTACACCCGCAGTCTTACAGAAATCCTGCAACGAGGATGACTCTGTTTGAAGTTCCTCGGAATACATGATGGCGAGCTCGCGAAGCGCGTTGTCGTCTTTCGCAGACAGTACAAGCAATGAAGGTCCATCCCCATCAGTTGGAACAACACTCGCAACGCGCTCCATGTTCGAAACGATAATATGACAGTTTGTTCCGCTGAGGCCAAAAGCACTCACGCCAGCGATACGAGTGCGTCCATCATCTTCCCATGTTGTGATCTTATCCTGTATCTGCAAGCCACTAGAATCCCAAGCGACACGAGGGTTCGGTTCTTGCTGATGCAATGTTGCTGGGATCTGCCCTCGATTGGTGATAAGCAGAGCCTTGACTAGAGAGAGTATTCCAGAAGCTGATTCAAGGTGACCGAAGTTTGTCTTCACCGATCCAACCCGGAGCGGCATTCGACGTCTTTCGGCTCTCCCATATATTTTCGAAAGGGCTTCTAACTCAATCGGATCACCGAGTACTGTCCCGGTTCCGTGCGCTTCAACATATCCAACTTCATTGGGGCTAACATCCGCGTTCATGAGGGCGGAGCTGATGACGGCTTGTTGAGCTGCACCATTTGGCGCGGTCTGACCGTTACTCGGACCATCCTGATTGATTGCACTGCCTCGAAGCAACCCGATAATTGGGTTGCGATCGCGTATCGCATCGTCGAGCCGCTTCAGAGCGACAGTGACCACACCTTCACCAAGAACGAAACCATCTGCGGCAGCGTCAAAAGCTCGACACCGGCCTGAAGTGGACAATGCCCCAGAGAGACGACGAGCTTCGACGCTCCACGGCATCCGTACGAGATTTACTCCTGAGGCAAGCGCTACATTACATTCTCCCGCCCGGAGACTCTGGACTGCCTGATGAACGGCAACGAGCGAGGAAGAGCAAGTAGTATCAATGCTTAAAGCTGGACCATGAACTCGCAGAAAGTAAGAAACACGCCCAGCTGCCATAGCACGATTCGTTCCAGTAAGGCTGTAAGCATCCCAATCTGACACACGAGCTGGACCACTGGAAAGATCCCCGTAGTCGGAACCTCCTATGCCAACGAATACGCCGGTAGAGCTACCGGCAAGCTTGTCCGCTGCGATATTAGCGTTCTCAAGCGCCTCCCACGCGGTCTCAAGCAGCAGACGATGCTGAGGGTCCATATTTCTGGCTTCACGGGGTGAGATACCAAAGAACTCGGCGTCAAAGTCAAGTGGCTCATCCAGAAACGCTCCAGATACTGGTTGCTTAATCCCGATCCCCACCCCTGAGCGATCGGCTAGATCTGCCCAAGGAGCATGGGGAAGGTCCCTTATAGCATCGATTCCATTGCACAGTTCATTCCAAAGCTTATTGATGTCAGTAATACCTTCCGGTAAGCGTAGGCCAACGCCAACAACTGCGATAGGTAGAGGCATCGGCCCTGCGCTTTCTGACAACTGTTTTTTGTGCCGAATCGAATCAATCAACGATTGCTCCACTATACTCATATCATCCCTCCTGAGTCTTGAACAGTTCTCTTAGCTTTCGCCCTCAATCGCGATAAGTTAGCGATGATTGCCCATTTTTAAGATCTCTCCTGCATCAAATACAATGATCAAATCCGTATTTTTCGCTGTCGAAAGACGAAGCACAAGAAGAGCGTCACTGCCCCCGTCGCCCATGAGCTATCTTCAGTAGCAGTGATGTATCCGCTTAGCAGTTCGTTCTCTGCTAAAGGCTCAACTGCTGCAGGCTCATCCAATAACATCAGTAATTGATCGTTCGGAATTCTCGCCCGAGCCAACCGTTGCCACTGTCCTCCAGAATGATCAACCCCATCATCGAAAGAACTACTAAGAAGTGTTTTAACCCCCAGCCGATTGCTGCGCCATCCTTCGCTACAGAGGCTACAGCCTCATCATCATCTAAACGAGGAAGATTACCCATAGCAACATCGGTATCCACCTCATTTTCTCGATCAAAATCTACCCCTTCTTCAACTAGAAGTATGCAAAAACTCACTAACAAAATTAAACTTCAACACCAACTAATACAACACTCTGGCCCAAGCCATTAGAACATGCTGAATCGCTATTAGAATCCGTGGCCCTGCATCGGTCGATTCCGCTGACGAGCATCGGCGAACATCGAGTGCACAATGATCCACGAAACGGGCGCTCTGGTTGGAACTTTCGAGCCATTCTATCAGTGGACAGTAGGAATGACTGAAATCACCTCATACTGCTCAGCCCGAAGCTTCTCTGACTTTAAAAGGAGGCCTTCCCTGTGTATCCGATTTGTAGTTCCTCGACCACGTTCAGGTGCGATGGTACCGCGACTGGGGGCAGCGTTCGCCTAACAAATCGAAGAATCTCGTCAAGGTCTAAGGATTTGGCTGAACTGGACTTCAGAGTAGCTGTCAGCTGGCCATCCACGTCCAAGCGCACGTGCGCTTGGTCAACATCCGTGTATTCGCGGAGTACCGACTCAATCTCCTCAGGGTCAATTCGCTGGCCTCGAATCTTGAACTGACGATCAATTCTCCCAAGGAAGACTAAGCTGCCGTCTGGTTGCATCCACACGCGATCACCTGTGTGATAAGAACGACGTCCATTTCGAAGACCGAACCTCAGTGCCGAAAGTTCCTCTTCGTTCTGGTAGCCTAGTGCGACGGCATCAGAGATCAACACCAACTCACCTACGATCGGCGCGGGTTGACCATTTGAATCGATGAGCTCGACTTCAACCCCAGACACAGTAAAACCTATCGGAATGTCGGTGGTATTGATTGGTTCTGCGATAGAGATGACATGCTGAACCCCCACTGTACACTCACTCGGTCCAAAGCCGTTCAACACAAATGCACCAGGCATCGTACACTGAACTCGACCCACATCTGCAGCCTGAACACGCTCACCCCCGAATACGACCACCCGGACACTTCCTAACTCCTCAACAGGACCAGTCAAATCTTCTAGCAGATGACGTAACAAGGTGGGTGTGCCATGAAGCACCGTCGGTCGCCATGCGCCTAGAACTTCCCGTAGAGAATCGGCTGGTTGCATCGGATCGACGATATGAACGGTTGCACCGGAGAGCAAACCACCGTAAAGATCCATGACTGCCGCATCGAAAGCGAAACTCGCGAGCAGAGGGATAACTTCGCCGATCGCGAGGCCGACACTGTCACGATAGTTGCGCGCGTGTCGGACGATCGCCTGAGCTGACTGTACGACACCCTTAGGTGTTCCAGTAGTGCCTGATGTGTATAACACATAGGCTGGGCGATTGCTATCCAGCGACTCGGGCGGAGGGATAAGGTTCCCACTTCGCAACGTCAGCGCAACTCGATCTGTCTTGGGCGATATCCCGACGGCCCGTTCCGCGAGTTCAGTGCTATGGGCAATGATCGTCAGACCTGACTGTTCAACGATTCGGCTCAATCTCCCATCAGGCATACGCGGATCAAGTGGTATGTAGACCATGCCAGCAGCTAAACTTGCAAGCATTCCAACAACTGGCTCTATCCCGTGTTCAGCCAAAATTGCAATATGAGTACCAGTTGGAGCAACTCTTCTAAACTCGTCGGCCAGTCCTCCTACCCAAGAACCTAGTTCCTGATATGTCAGTGCCCATCCCTCCGCTACGAGAGCTATTGAGTCGGGTGTCTCGTGGATCACCTCCAGGAAACGACGGATAACACAAGAGTCCCATTCTGGCTCCAAACGTGCTTCCCTTGAGCCGGGCACATCTTGCCGTTGTTGAGGCGACGTCACGATCGGTAGCTCGATAGTTGCAACGGGCATATCACTGCTGCACAGAATCTCTAAGTGCAATGCCACCCGTTCACGTACTGGCTCAGAGAACGAATTCTCGTCCAGCCAAAGTGTGATCGCATCGCAGTTCAAATGCAACACCACAGTAAATGTTTGCTCATGGACCTGGTTGTCCGTAACGCATGCAACTGCTCTCCCGGATAACGCGGTACACGGTTCTTGACGCTGCTTCCTCGGCGGTTCAGACAAATCGATTTCAATGGAGACCATACTACGATCGACATCGAGATCAAGAGCTAGATCTACACAGTCCTCACCTGAATGAATAGCGATGAGAACTCCCACGATGCTCACCCATTCGCGAGCATCAATGGATTCGGAAAGATATATGGTTGTAGCCCTGACAAGACGAACTCTTTCACCAATAGCAGGTTTGAGGAACGGGCCTCGCCCACCTTTCATAAAACTCAACTACAATCGCCTCCATTTATATTGGCCTCGCTCGTTCTCATTGAGCTACGCGAGTCCTCTTGGTCTAGTAAACACGCATCTATCCCAGGTGGAGAGAAGCGAACGTTTTAGCGTCGTACGCCTTGTCGACAAATAGAACGCATCTTCATTGTCTCAGGTGCTCTCCTCCAGACGGAAAAAATACAATATTTTTCCACAAATTATACTATATTAAAAATTACTACAAATTTTTACTTATGTCTAGACCTAATGCGTGGGATTGTTATTCGTCGGTGAGCGTCAAATACTCCCCACCTGTTAACCTTGAAATCGCGATGCGACAATGAAGTCATCTTCCAAGAAGGAGTTTTCACGCATGACCAGCAACAACGCTGTCGAGCCTGAATGGTGCGCATTCAAGAGTTCCGGCAAAACGGACTTACGATGAAAGCCTGGTGCCAAAAGAACGGTTTCAAGTTCTAGCAATTTAAGATACTGGATGAAACAACTCGGCGATGTTGCAAATTTAGGAGAGGCAGAAAGCGCGGATGGAGCAGAGTGTACCTGTGCTGTACAAGTATGTTGCCTGGCTGAAGTAGGCACGGAGGACGCTGCCCAAGAGTCTGGTTGGTGTGGCGATTGCGTACAGGCTGAACCAATTCGACAAGCTGTCGGCGTTCGTGAGCGACGGACTGCTGGAGCTGGACAACAACCGAAGCGAGCTGTCGAGCAAGCCATTTGTGATCGGGCGGAAAAACTGGCTGTTTGCCAACACGCCGCGCGGCGTGTTCGAGACGGCGAAGGAGGATGGGCTGAAGCCGTAGACTTTTTGAACTATGTATTCGAGCAGTTGCCGCAGCTGGAGAATACGAATGACCCGGAGGCACTCATGCGCTGCTGTCGTGGTCAAAGACGTTGCCGCTGACCTGCCCGCATGGTTTCAAACTAACCTCATCCTAAAACTTGCTCCTTTGCTTTCCTAGGTGGGTGCTATATGATGCTCACCTATCAAACAACCTGATCTATGAGATCGGTTAAAGATTTCTAATAAATAACCGGGACAGTGGAATTGATAATAAGAATACAACTATTCTCTCGACCTTTGAGACTTGCAAGTTAACAAACCGCTTCTCCTCTAAAGTGAATATTTAGCTCATAATGTCAAGACAATCGTTGTGCTGTGTTCAATATCTACACCAACACGATGATGACGTGATACCACCATTGTAATCAATTCAGCAGAATGAGATAAGTTGAAATGTATGTTGGGGAACTGTGGTTTCCTTATTTGAGAAGTTGCTAAATTCAAACGAGCAACTAGAGTTACCTTCATGAGGAGTCGTCCAGTCAAGAACTCACGTTTTTTGAAATCAATAGTGTATTTTGAATACGTCTGATACTCTATTTCATCATAAATGCATAGTGATTTTTCGAGTTTCTATCGGTAATTATGTTTGGTATCCGAAGTAAAATTATCTCAGTACCGTTCAACGTAATTATCTCCGTTCAATTAAAGATAGTTAGAGGCCGAATCGGGTCGTAAAGATTTTGTGTACTCTTTTCGACCTAATTGCATAAATGTGGATCCATTCGATGTGTAACACCACCGCCAGTCAGCATAATGACATGGCTCCACTCAGGCTGAGTATGTAAAGGTAAGCTTCTCCGCCTTGACATGCGGGTCAAGGCACGAGCACACGTTGGCGTCGTGCAATCCACACCCTAATTTCCGATGCTAAATTAGTTACATTTCTAAATCTACGCGTTCCCAAATATAAATCTTGATTATCTAATATTTTCTCATTAGGAAAATAATTCATTTTAATAATATTTTTTTCCATAAACATCGAAAATAAGTGAATCGATTTCCTATGAATCGGCTCAAATTCCGTGCACTTGGAGGTGGCTGTGGCATATATCGGTAAACGCAATCAAATTTTTCTCCCAAGCGAACTTTTCCTTCCGTTCGAAGGCAACATCGATGAAAATAACCGTTGGTGTGAGCAAACAGTTCCTGAAGTAGCTCCGTCGGCACCTGCGGATTCTGCGGGAAAGTTGCGATCCACTCATGATGGAGATCCCTAATTCCTCACAAAACTGCTTATCTGCCTGTAGACCATGTTCCATCTCTTTATAGGATCTCCAGCCATTTTCGATTTCCTACAACTGGCGCCGTCGCGGTGGTGATGGATTTTGGAACACAAACATCCATCGAGCTAATGTGGATGGCGTCCAGTGGGAAAGGGGGACGCTGCCTATTAAAACGAACACTTGATCAAGTTCTCTTGGGATAATATGTACACGTAGATAAAGAAGGTCTTAAATCCTTGAAAATACTGCGATCTCCTTTCTTCTAGCAGTCTCTAAATAGATTTTTTAATTGCGGAGAATACCAATTCCGAAGTTTGGGATAATATTTTTTTATCAAGATTCTCGGCACTCATGAAATAATTGCTAGCCTTCTCCAGGCTACGAAAATCATGAGTGTAAAGGAATTTACCCACAAGAACAGATGCCATACTCAATAAATTCGACAATTCTTGCAATTGCGAAAAAATATTCGCATCAAACTTCGCAATTTTGTTGCTATCTAGATATTTAAGTCGATACTCTAATCCGATTTTATTCTCTCGTAACCGACGAAGCCCTACTCTAATTAAATGCATTGCTCTTTCATCCTCAAAAAGCTCAGAATTAAGAGAAAATCGATTGTATAACCCCTCGTAATAGGCATTATATATTGATGTACCTACTCGTTTAACAACATTTCTACCTGAATATAGAATTCCTCCTTTTAAAAACTCCTCCAATTCAAATAAGATCACCTCCAACCGTATTGTTCTAGGTGTTATTGGACGAAGTGAAAATGTATATGCGGGTTCATTAAGTGCCAAATGATTCTTAAGGGCCAGATCGTCCACTATACCAGTTCGAATAAGTTTAGTCCCGTGGGCAAACGCACGTTCAAACTCCTTAAAACCTACAGTTGAAATACTCCACTTAACGTCCTCTAAATCTAAAAAATAAATTAGCTCAGAGTCACTATCGTACCCCACAATAAATTGACTATTCAAATCGCATTCATTTGTAGAACTATTCTCATGGAACTTATTCACATCCACACGGAGATTCAAGTATTCCATATTGTCTATTGCATGAATAATTGTATCGACAATCCTCTCCTTATCTCCAATAGGTTTAAAATGAAGCACTTCATCAAATATAGTTAAATACTCATGATTAAAATCATAGTAAACACATTCGAACGTTTCTTCATACATGCTCATTCCAATATACCTCTCCATAAACCACGGGATATTTCGTTGATCACTCAATATGACTGAAAGCCTGTAAAAATCGAAACAGTCGAACACAGGAATATCATTAGAAAAATTTATCGGTAGAACATTCTTCAAAATCATTCACCCCTACGATATTAAGTAACGTGAGTCCAATCCATTAACTGGAACTCGCAGCTAAACGCTGTATGAAAATTGTACTCACTCTAAAATTAGATCTGCTGAGCAAAGAGAATACGAACTCCTCTATAGTTAGTGCTTCTACATACAAATTTTATCTACTTTTACTCATGTAAATTTTGCACATCTAGTGGCCAGTTTTGGCGAACGGTGTTTACTTACCTGCAGTGATGGACGATTCTAGAGAAAAGACATCAGGTGCATCCGCAACTACTTTATGTCTACATAGGGAATATTGATAGAGCCTTAAAGAGCAAGCGTTTCAGCTTGAGTAAACTTACGGTTTACACATTCGCTACTATAGGACTCATTACAGTGGATTTACGGGGGTTATATTGGGCTATGGTGTAAGTGGAGACCAAACCTTGTTCCAAGGTTATTTCGAACGATATTTCCCCGTTTCCACCACTAAATGTATATAATTCATGAAGATGCATGTTTTTGTTTCTGTTAGCTGATATGCATTATGAGAGTAGGCTTTTGACATAGGAGTGTTTAATGGAAGTAAGACGGAGTTCAATTGATTCCCTCCAACTAAGATTATTAGGGTTTCGAATTGTTACTTAATCTGTTGACTAAATTAACAATGCTAATAATATTTTCATAGTTTTCGATTAGTAGGTCCTCATCATCAATTTCTATATTAAATTCTTTTTCCAAATCCAAAATGATTTTCATACATTTAAAAGAGTCCATGCCTAGATTTTTTAAAGTATCAGTGTCGTTAATTTCCGTCTGGGGTTGGAGATTTGATTTAACAATACGAGTTACTGAGGTACTAATGACGGAGTCTGCTTCTTCAAAATTCATAAATAATTTCCACCTTTTCTACAGTAATTTAAGGTTTAAGCATAAAAATATTTCCCCTAGAACAAATACAAAATAAAATTATGATTAAGTCTGGGTTATGCACCTTCTTACAAACAATTTTCTTAATTGTTCTTTATCGGTCTTACCATTTATTGTGGTAGGGAATCTGTTATGTACGGTTATATCAGGAAGGAATGAGTATCCATTTTTCTAGGTAAGCATTTAGTTGATGTTCTTTATAATTAAATTTTCTTGATCTACTTGTGACAACACAACATGACCAGATAAGAACGACCTGTCATTTAGGTCATCATAAAGAACAACTGCTGCATATACTTCTGTATTCAACGTAAGAGCGTTTTCAATCTCACCTAATTCAATACGTATTCCTCGTAATTTAACTTGTCCTTTTCAGGAAATGTAAGGGAATTTCTTTGAATAATTGTGGTATGGTTTTAAATGAATTAGTCACATATTGGGGCTGAACCTCCCTATCCTATGAAATATCTTTAAGTAAAAATCACCCATATAAGTATATCACTATATCTTAAACTAAGTAAAGTCATAGATATAAATTATTGGTCTCTTCTATCTCTTTCAATAATTCATAAATCCGCACGATTATTTCGATAGTATTTTATACATGTCGGTATACTTGTTGTTTCCATAAGAGTTGCTCCATAGATAAGGCTGAACGGTCTAGCATCTTCACAGCATAGTAATAACGTGTTTTACACTCGATAAAGTTAGCTAAACAGTTTTTACTTTTACCTCCACTAGAAACGACAGTATCAAGTTCCCAATGACCAAAGGTTTCACGTTGCTTCACTTCTCTTGGACGTTGCCTATCGATAGCCCTTGATTAAAGCGACCTCTATTTTCACGCGTCTTTTTACGCTATTTATTATGTCGCAAGAGGGTTGTGTTCCTTTGGACTAGCTTACCTTGGTAAAGCCAGCGGTATATGGTTTTAAAGGATACATCTTGCTCAGAATAATCATGTTTTCTTACGACCTTCTATTTGTTCTGAAGACCATGTTGCAGCGAGCGTTTGAGTAAGGTAGTGTACTCTGTCTTTCGTCCACTTCCCTCTAGGTTTACTTTGCATGCGATTGTGTTGGTAATCCGCCTGTGCATTGGTAGCTTCATAAGCTAAAGATTGGTTATTCATACGATTAAGCTCACGAGAAACGGTAGAATGGTGGCGCTTGATCTACTGAGCTATCGCTCTTGCACTCGAGCCTAAATGATTTAGCGTTTCCATTTTTGTACGCACGTTTATGGTAAATGGTTTATAGCTCATGACGAGTTCTCCTTCTAGGTGGTGGGTGGTACCTTCATTCTAGAGTATTCGTCATGGGTTACTTTTTAGGTGTCGCACCTCGTATTACAATCTGTCTTAAGAGATATATTATATTTTCCTAAGTGACAATTGACAAATAATGAAAAAAAATATATATTTTTTTGAAATACATATTCCAAAATTAGCAAAAAATTGGGAGAAAAATGTATTTAGAATGAGCGACTTAGATCTGCGTGTGAAAAGAGTATATTTATTAGTACAGAGCATTAAGTTCTTGCCCTGAGCAAGCAACAAGAACTTATATATAAAAACGCACTTCATAATTCGCTTAGGTGTTTTTTGTTCTTGTCGTCCAACTGTTCAATACTACCTTCATAACGACGTTGTAACATGCAAATTTTTCCAAAATATAAATTTCAATTAGTTTAACAATATAGGCTATAGAATTGGGGGATCACTAATGATGAAGGTACTGGACTTTGATAAGACTCCGATCATTGATACGTATAGCAATCAGGCTAATATAGTTGCAATAGTATCTAAACATGATCAGCTAAAGTCTTGGATATTGGCAAGGTTTATAAGAATAGCTTATGCCAAGGACAATGAATATTTTGATTTTTGTAACGGTGATTATTTCGACTTTTATCGATGTCGGACGAAATACTGCGACGGCAGGAAGTATTTTTTAGAATATAGCAACCATGACTTTTTGTTGGAAGAAGATGTAACAAATGAAATACTTAAAGACAATTTATGTGATCGGATAATAGAATATATTGATAAGGGTTCATACGTGACAATGTATCTTGATCACTACTATATTGAAGGATCCGACGCATTTAGTGAATTTCATCGAAATCATCAAGCAATTATATACGGATATGATTTGGAAAATAAACAATTTTATGTAGCGGATAATTTTGTACGTGGAAAATATTTAACGCTTAAGGTCAATTTTTTAAACTTACTAAATGCGCGAAGATCGTCTGAGAAAATTGAATTAAAGGCTGTGTTAAAGGTATCAATACTAGCCGAAAGCAGGTTCACTCTCGACTATACTGATATATATAATACTTTAGTTGATTATTTATCCGGAATGGATAGATCAAACTACGGTATCATCACTCATTATGATCCTTCAAAAACATCTCAATATCCTTACTTGCATCATAACTTTGAATATGATTTTCACTATAACACTGAAGGCTTCTTATACGGGCATCATACTTACAAGCAATTTTTTAAGGATATAGCAGATAGTATGGAGCATGGAGGAAAATTAGATATAAGAAGTTATCATTTAATGTGTAATCATAAAGCAGTAATAAGAGCACTATATGCTCTTTTCATTGAAGATTTTGGCATAGTAGATCACAAGGAATTATCACAACAATTTGATGATATTAGTAAAAATTGCATAATGGCTAGAACTTATGTTATGAAATATAATATAACAGCAGATAAACATTTACTAGATAAAGTAGAAGAAATATATAAGAACCTTGAATTATCGGAGAAAGATGCTATCTTAGCATTTCTAAGTGAATTGTCAAAAATACTTAAATTATAATCTTTGCACTCCCCTGTTGTGGAGAATACCCGTGATAATCTGAGACTCCTTTAACTCAATCAGGCTTAATTTAAAACTTATGGATGACAAAGATGACGGTCAGGATACAATAAACCTGAGATGCAGATTTTGTAAATCTTTAGCATTGAAACCTTTCTCATTGATAACTTTTACCACCATCTCAAGATTAGCGATAAGAGCTGTTTCATCCTGATAAGTATCATTGATTTGCTGTACTTGTGTGACTGGGTTAATTGATGCCCAAAAGACATGTTACCCTCACTGAATAAAAGGGTGAAGCCTAATAAAGCAGTGCTTATAGTATACTTTTAACAACAAAGCTACTAAATTCTCGCTTATTTTTGATTTAGGCTTGTAATCTTTTGCCTTTTATACTTAATAGGAGCTGAGTATCTTGAGCAATCTCATGAGTCTTCTGCGTCATGAGACTTTTCATCTTGAACCTCTGCATGAACTTTTTAAGGGAATTCATTGAATTAACCTCCTCACATTTCAAAAGCTAACTAGCTATCACTAACCTTAATATTTGTAACATTCCTTGATCTCACTAGTTTGCTTGTAAAACACCTTCTCGAAATGACCATCTCGTATTAACTTCCTAATTCTGGAATATTATAATCCACAGTGAAGTAAATGCTCGTATCTAGCATGTCCAGCACGAGATAATGCGGTGAATGCAATACGCTCACGTTAAAAATATTGCGTAGTATAAGGCTTGTTTCTTCTCGGCATGACAGTTACCTCCTGATGGTTGATACCATAATAAGGAGAGGAGATTGATGAGTTTGCTTTCAAAAGTTCAACCAGAGCAGGTCGGGATACGAGTCGAAGAGATGGAACCCTGAAGTATGATCAGTATTATTTGCACGCTTACGAAACTTTGAGGATCTCAAGAGGGATGTTGGCGCATACATCCACTTCTACATTAAGAACGGTTCCAGGGCAGCTAAACGGCCTGAGTCCAGTGAGAATCAGGACTAAGGCCGAATAAATGATTTTTATTTTTATACTGTCTACTATATAAATTGAACTAAAGAAAAGACGGTTTTAGAACCTGCTCCGCGATGTTTACCTGTGGTTGGAATGATCCGTTGCTTGCCGCGGAGAAACCACGTTTTCTGAATCGCTTGGTCGTCGCGAATCATGGATTCATCCTCTAAAAGGATGTGCTGAATTTCGTCCCTGATCACTCTTTTTTTAAATGGGGAAACGTGGATTCTGTAAAGATTCGTTGTTTTTCTTCGTTCCCCGCTGCCAAGGTATACGTTGGTTTGGTGTAACTTAGTCCCTGGCGATGCATCATTTTGGAAATCCCCCGAAGTGAATACGTTACGCCATATTCCCGCTCAATTAGGGCAGCAATGATCTCCAGTGTTCAGTTGTGCCGTACCGTAAAGCCTACATCATGCGGAACGGAGTTCACAATCGTTTGTTTCAACTGTTCTTGTTGTTCTGAGGATAATCGAACAGGCGCACCTGGTGCTAACAAAGTAAGTACAAGCCGTTTCAATTGTTCATCGTTTGGCTTTGCACAAATGGGCTGGATTACCATCAAGAAAATGATGACTGTTAGCAATGATCCCATAACTCTTTTCATTTCTGAAACCCTCATCCCCAGAGTTTTAAGGGTAGTTTTCACTAAATGAAAATAATTTTTTATGCTAACCTGCCCGTTAGTTTAATGAATTGAAGGGCAAGATGACGATTAGTTATGCATCTAACCGGAAATAGGTTCCTCAGCTTGGGACAAAAACTTGGTTCCTTAAAACAAAAAAGCTGCTAAAACAGCGACTTGAATGTAACAATGTTATTGTCCCCCGACACGTTCACCGAGTGGTCATGAAGGTTTCTTTATGCTTATACATCATGGGAAAATCATAGTTACTGGTAAATTTTATGTCCCTCCTGCTGTTCTGCAAAGTAAAGTTCCATCGGTGTGATTGCATGATTTTGTCTGAATTTATTCTTGTACGTTTCAAAATCCCAACTTTCCAGAAATTTCGTTGCTGTAACATGTCCTGATTGCAGTAAGAAACGCTGGTCTTCTTCCGTCAAATTGAACTTCGTCGTTGTTACTTTTCCAGTAGGAATAAACATCGTTCGTTCTTCCGTATGTTCATCTACATGTCTTTGATCGTGGGCCTGTAACATCGTTTTGAATATTCCTATGAGTAAAGAAACCGGACCGTTGATATCCATAGATTGGGCATACGTACGCTTTTCTGACAGCCGGAAGCCAAAGGTCGGCCACTGTGGAATCCCCTCCACATCAAAGAGCCAGATCGGAAAGTTACTGAGCATGCCCCCATCCAGCATATAATACGGTTTCTTCTGTAATGGCGTATGCCATAGATAAGGTTTAAAAAAGAAAGGCAATGTTGTGCTCATTCGCACCGCTGCAGCAATTGGAAATTCAGATGCTTTCAGTCCGTAATGAGGCAAATCATTAGGAAAAACGACGATCTTACCATTGCTTATATTCGAGGCGATAATGGAAAGCTTTCCTTCTGGAAGATCTCCAAACGTTACAATGTTCTTACGTTTCAGCCAATCTGTCATCACTTGCTCTAAAATGTGATTGCTATAGATTCCAGAATCAAATATGAATGGAAGGGTCTTGTTAAACAGAGGCAATCTGCTTATTCCTGTACGTCCGAGCAGCTTCGTATAATCTAGCGAGCTCATCAAATTCCGAATTTCAGCACTGTTGTAACCGCAAGCTAACAATGTCGCAACAATCGCTCCAGCTGAAGTCCCTGCAATTTTGTTCCAAGTATAGCCTTTAGCCTCCATCACCTCTATGGCTCCCACAAAAGCAATTCCCTTGACCCCTCCGCCTTCAAAGACTGCATCTGCCTTCACCTGAATTTCCTCCTTACAAAATGAAATATTTCCTGGTTATTATTAGCTTTGTAAATTAAACTATTCACGTTGAGGATATGCTTGTTATGCTTGCTTCCCCCCTCAATCGGTTAACTCTTATGCCGAGCATCCGTTCAATTCCGTCCCCAACTGCTTCAAGCAGCTGTGATGGCAGACATATCCTCAAGCGTATAAGGAATATTCGTGAATATTTGTGCGTTGTCCTGACATAAGTGTTCTGGCGAGGGCTTCAAAATCCAGTGTAGTGTGATGGCTAAAATAGGTAGATAAGTTTGTGTCCCGATTATCAAAACGAATCACCCTGTATCCTTTTGCCGCCAGCATCTCACAAAATGGAACAGTCAATCGGATCATTTGTGTTCCCAGCCCGGCAATCAGGAGCGAGGAACATCAGTAAATGACATTTGTAAATCTTGACTCACAAGACAAAACGCGGAACATCTCGAAAGCTCCTCTTATTGAGATATGATAGGACATTCGAGGATAGGCTTTTAAGGAAACGCCTTTATCGCGCGCAGATATCGGCATAGTCCCAAGGAGATTCTTAAACGCCCGTGCGAACGCTTCCGGCGATTGGTATCCATATTTCATAGCAACATCGATTACCCTCGCATCGGTTGTCTGCAGTTCAAAAGCCGTGAATGTCAAACGACGACGTCGGATGTACTTGGATAACGTTATTCCGGTAATGAAAGGGAACATTCGTTGAAAATGATAGGTGGAACAACAGGCAATCTGCGCTATTTCATCATATGAGATATTGTTCGCCAAATTTGTTTCGATATTATCGTTTGCGCTTTTCATCCTCTCCAACCCATCGTTCTCCCTCCCTTCGAGTTAAATACTATCGTAAATAAAAAAGACTTTCCTTGCATTTCCTGCACCAAATTGTCAGCATCGTTCGCATCCCCTGAAGACCAATCCCAACAAATCTTGTCCAATACGGTAATCGGTACAAGTTCTTGTCCCTCGACATGTAGGCATTAACATCGGGAGTTTATCTCATATTTCAGATCCCGATTGAATTTCATCTAGATGATAAAACTCAATTAAGCTTGAAGAGAATTTTCATATTTAATATATTTTATTGAAAAATTTGGGAAACTGTTATCTCTTATTTGTTCAATTTCGTTCCATTGAGGTACAACTTACTTCTACACTTCTTTCTCCTGCAACTCTCAACCAATCAATAAAAAAAGTTTGCACAAAATTGAGCTACTATCTTTTCTAATATCCAGAATAATGCGTTCTTATTAATCCCTTTACTTCTCATTTGATGACTAACGATTTGGTCTGCAAAATATTCTAAGTGGCTCTTATTATTAATGGTATTGGTCCTCAATAGAAAGAATCATTTTCTACTGTTCTACACATAGTGTCACAGTAAAAATATTCTTTGTTCAGCAGAGATTTTCTCAAGTTTGAGTGATACAACTAATCCTCCTATCAAAAAAAGCAGCCCCGTCAGGAGCTGCCTCATGTTATGCCTTATTTTGTAATCCTATCAGTTTCCGCTAACTCGCCAGCTTACTCGCCACCCGGATAAGGGTTGATCTTCTGGATCGTTCCGTCTTCGTTGTATTTCAGCTCGGAATATTTAACGCAGCGCTTGTGGTTGACGCCTTCCGACAGGGAGCTGTCGTGATAGAACAGATACCACTTGTCTTCAACTTGCACAATGGAGTGGTGGGTTGTCCAGCCGATAACCGGAGAGAGAATCTCGCCCTTGAACGTGAATGGTCCCATCGGGTTCTTGCCGATCGCATATACGAGCTTATGCGTGGTTCCTGTAGAGTAGGACAGGTAGTAATAGCCGTTATATTTATGCACCCATGGGCCTTCAAAATATCTCCGTTCCTCATCCCCAGCCAGAATCGGATTCCCGTCTTCATCGACAATCGATATCTCGGCAGGCTTGCCTTGGAAGGACAGCATGTCGTCGCTAAGCAGTGCAACTTGCGGTCCAAGCGCCGGCTGGTCAGGAGCAGGTCCTTCTGCATCTGGCACGAAGCTGCCGGTCTGCCATTTCTCCAACTGGCCACCCCAGAGTCCGCCGAAATAGATGTATGACTGATTGTCGTCATCCACCAGTACGGCCGGATCAATACTGAAGCTGCCTTCCATATAATTCGGTTGCGGCATGAATGGGCCTGCCGGAGACTCTGATGTTGCCACACCCAGACGGAAGATGTCGTCATGATCCCGTGCCGGGAAGAACAGGTAATAGGTATTGTTCTTATAAGCGGCATCTGGTGCCCAGAGCTGCTTGGAGGCCCACGGAATATCTCTAAGATGCAACGCTTCGCCGTGATCGACCACAGGGGAGTCAACGTTGTTCATCGAGAGGACATGATAGTCTTCCATTTTATACTGGTCGCCGTTATCATTGCTCGGCTCGTCATGATCGAGATCATGGGAAGGATAGATGTAGATTTTGCCCTCGTAGACATGGGCGGACGGGTCCGCAGTGAAGATGTGGGTTACGAGCGGCTGGTGGGGCTTAGGTAGTTGTTGTTGATTCATAAGGCATCTCCTTTGGTATTGGAATAATAGAATCCTTCATATACGGGATTACGGTAATTCGTTGATTGCATCCTCAGAATTAAAAGCAAGCGTTTACAATCTCTAATGTTATTGTATAAGCCCCGCTTATTCTTTCCTAGTACACATAATAAAGAACTTCCCCCGAAAAAATGTACAATTCCCGCCCATCTCATAATTCTTATATTCTACAATGAAGTGATCCTTTTTGCCGTTGTCTTGTCGCACATATTATTTCTTCTCCTCTAGATCGCAACCATTATCTGTCTTCACAAGTTTTTGAGCTCGTAAGCTTTTTTCTCGAAGTTCCACCGTCTCACGTTCGTAATACACTTTTCCTTTATTATCACTTCACTCTTTCGGAAATATTTTCACTTATTTCTTCAGGATTTTCAACACCAATGATCAACTTTGATATGCTGAACATACCAACTTTTAAGCTATTCAAATCTAAATGAAGAGTTTCAAGCTCATTTTCAAAAAAGTGGAGTTGATAACCACCATTTGATCTAAATAACCCATTTCTCTTTTCTCCTAATAAAGCACCATATAGTTTAAAAGCATTGGGTATTGGTCTACCTGTTGTTATTCCCTCGATTGAAGAGTATGGAATTTGCAACCCTTTATCTAATTTTAAAAAGGGTGAGTTTCCAAAGTCGATATTTACGTAGGTTTCCATTAGTTGAATTTTACGTTCCATATTTTGATTCCCCCATTTTCTTTTCAAATAATCCATTTATTTCATAACCCATAATTACATATAATACCACAGACACCTCTTTTATTCATGAAAGTCTAAGCACTGCCCTCCGCGCCTTCGCGGGTTACGTCCTCCTTTTTATATTATTTATCAAAGAACCTACGCGTGTAGCATGTAGTGCTTAAACAGGGACTTGTCTTTAACCTAAACACTAAGAAAATACTATATTTTCACTGGACAATTAGTTTATTTTTCCTACACATTTGTTAAATGAAATTGTATGAAACTTAGTTAGGTGTTTATCTAATCGGTACAAGTTCTTGTCCCTCGACTACTTAAAATCCGTGCAGTAGATCGGTTCCTGTACAAACAAAAAAGAAGTCGCTCCTATAGCGACTTCTTCATCTCTTTCAAGCGTTTCTTAGCACAAAATATATGCCTAGTTCTAAATCTCATCTACTTGGTTCAACTGTATGTTATGACCTGCTGAAATCATCACCAATGTTAAAACAGAATGCTTTCGGGGGTAACATTCTTAGGATACTCTTCTTCCCATACGTTTTTCTCTACATAGGCCTGGTACCACATCTCTGCAATTACATCCGGATCATTGATTGCACCGGTACCTGGCTCCTTGATCAATAAACCTAATGAGCGGTGGCCCACAAAAATCCCTTGAGCAGACAATGAAGTATGAAGATTAGCAACATAATTGCGTAACCCTGAAAGAGCAATACCGATATTCCCCATCATGAACACAGGGTACATGGCGGATAATCCTGAGGTAAAGAGTAAGGCTCCCTCTTTCCTAGCGAGCATATCAGGGAGAACAGCATTGACGACATGGATGGCACTAACCACATTCGCCTCAAATGCGTCCCTGGCGTTCTCCGCCGTTAACTCCAATACAGAAGTGGGAGGATAATTGCCTGCTGTTGGACTGAATTCCAACACATCAATCCGACCATACTTTTCTTTCATGTTGGTCATAGCCTGTTCAATCTGTTCCTTGTTAAAAATATCTGCTACGAAATAAGATGCCTCGATACCATCCGCTTTCAGTTCATCCACCATATCTTGCAGTTTTGCAGCATTTCTTGCAACTAATGCCACTTGGAAGCCGCGCTTGCCAAAGCTCTTCGCAATAGATAATCCTAATCCCTTACCTGCACCAACAATCGCCAGTGTTTTCATTTATAATTCTCCTTTTATGAATGAGTTAGTGAGTTCAATTGACAGTTGTAATTGTAAAACGTACACTTAAAAGACTCAATGGTTGATATAATTCAATGTGTTAATTAAACATCACTTTTGATAAATCCGACTATTATTTATGGAGGGGAAGCGCGAATTGGGTAAAGATAAAGTGGATCTGCGCATTCTCAAAACGCGGAAAGCCATTAAAGAAGCGTTTCTGAGATTAGTACAAACCAAAGGCTATGAACGAATTACTGTGCAGGACATTGCGGAAGAAGCGATGATAAATCGCAACACATTTTATTTGCACTATGTAGATAAACCTCAATTCATGGAAAAGTTATTTCAGGAAAACGTGGAGAGTTTAAATGCTTGCTTAAGCCTGGAAGTGAGTTCAATTCATGAGATGGATAAAGATATGTTTGCTACCATGTTAAAAACGATTTTCGACGATATTGAAGCAAATATGATATTTTTTAAGACAATGATCACTCAAAATATTTATCCAAACTTCTCCGTATACTTGAAAGAGGGTTTTAAAACGATCATTTTTTCGGGGATCGGCGATCATCGCCACGATGAGAAGATAAAAATTGGCCTCGAATACATGATATCTGGATTGGTAGGAGTAATTTGTCTCTGGATAGTTGAACCGGAGAACTACAGGGTAGATAACTTTATCGAGCAACTGAGTGAAATTCACTATTCTAACATGGTTGACTTGCTGAAGGATACTTGATAATAAACTAGTATGATCTGAACAGAAAGGCTATTCTTGCCGAATCGAATCTGATCTGGCTCGACTCCCTGCTTAGATCTGTCAGAACTAGGCAGGCATAGAATAATGTTTGCAGTCAGATACGAAGATAACGGTACTGTCCTTACTCCTGCGTTCTCAACGCTTTCAAGTACCATGAGCCTGTCATGAATCCACATGACAAAAGCTACGTGGCTATAATGCGAGTCCGATATACTTTGAATCAACTTGCTTGATGGGTAATTTCCACCACTACAAAACAGAATATCCCCGTTAAGTATAAATCCTCATACATCTTCATATTTGGACACGAACATTTGAATTACTACCTCTGCCAAGAAGCCACAATTCGTGTTCCTAAGCATGAGCGTGAGATACCAAGAGCAATCTACGAAACCGACATCGACGAGTTCATAAGCACATATTCGCGTCCCGATGGTTGGCGCAGATTGATTGGTCTTTACCGGAAAAACGTTATTTCTAATAAAAAAATCGTCATTCACGCGAATTCTTAAATTCATGTGCTTTTTTCTTGCCACATGATCTTCATCATGATGCTATTTAGATAGCTACCTAATCCGAAATGACACAATGTTCTTGTCCTTAAAACAAAAAAAGCCGCTGTAATAGCGACTTTAATGGAACAATGTTCTTGTCCCTCGACATTTTCGTTCTGTTTTTGTTTTTTTATAAGTTCCCCTTTCTTGCTTTTTCTAGCGATGTCACTCTTCGATCGAATTCATAATAATTTTAAGCCTTGCGAAGCATTTGTCTCTCGCTTAGCTGTGAAAGCATATCCTTTGTCATGGCCTTCAGGTCGTAGCGAGCATGAAATCCCCATTCTGTTTTCGCTGCCGTCGCATCAATGGAATGCGGCCAGCTATCGGCAATCGCCTGTCTCTTCGGATCAACGTCATAATCGAGGATAAAGCCTGGAAGCTCATCCCGAATCGCTGCAGCGATCGCTTCCGGATCCACGCTCATTGCGGTGACATTAAATGAATTGCGGTGCATCAACCGGGAAGAATCCGCTTCCATCAAATCGATGATAGCGTTCAGGGCATCCGGCATATACATCATGTCCATGTTTGAGTCCTTGGCGATATAAGATGTATACCGGCCAGCCGTCACGGCTGCGTAATAAATTTCCACGGCGTAATCCGTCGTTCCTCCGCCGGGAGGCGTCATATAAGATATCAAACCCGGGAATCGCAGCCCCCTAGTATCCAGGCCGTATTTGTGAAAATAATAATCACAAAGCAGTTCGCCAGACACTTTGTTCACGCCGTACATCGTATTGGGCCTCTGGATCGTATCCTGAGGGGTATTGTCTTTCGGAGTCAAAGGACCAAAAGATCCAATGGAGCTTGGAGTGAAAAATTGGCAGCCGAGCTCCCTGGATATTTCAAGTGCATTCATCAATCCGCCCATATTCAAATTCCAGGCAAGCAGCGGTTTCTCCTCTGCGGTAGCCGACAGCAGCGCAGCCAAATGGATGACGGTATCAACTTCGTACCGCTTGGCGATTTCGAACATCGCCTTATCATTTGTCACGTCCAGCAGCTCGAATGGCCCGGATCGGGTAATTTCGTGGGCTGATGACCTGAGATCCGTAGCAATGACGTGATCCGCACCATAAATTTCACGTAATTTAACAACTAACTCAGAACCGATTTGGCCCAGTGCTCCGGTCACCAAAATCTTGTACATAAGACATTCCTCCCGAAATGTACTCCCGCGAATGCAGCTAAATCAGCTTCATTTCCTTGCCAACTTTCTCATAAACGGAGATCACCTGGTCGAGCATCTCCTTGGTATGGGCAGCTGTCGGCATGTTGCGTATTCTTCCGGTTCCTTTCGGAACCGTGGGAAACAGGATTGCCTTGGCGTAAACGCCTTCTTCATAAAGCCGTTTGCTGAACTGTTGGGTGGTTACTTCATCGCCAATGATACAAGGTGTGATCGGCGTTTCGCTTTGGCCTACATCATATCCAAGCCGGCTCAAGCCATTTTTCAAATCATTGCCGTTCTCCCACAGCTTCTCGATCAGCTCTTTGTCATTCATCAAAATGTCGACAGAAGCGCTGCAAGAAGCGATTGCAGCCGGAGGTAGCGATGTCGAGAACAGAAATGGACGGCTTCTCAGCTTCAACCATTCGATCAGCTGTTTTTTACCCGCCACATAACCGCCGACAACGCCAATCGCCTTGGAAAGAGTACCAATTTGAAAGTCAATGCGGTCGGACAATCCAAAATGCTTTACGGTTCCCGCACCTGCTCCGAGAACGCCCGAACCGTGGGCATCATCCACATAAGTAATCAGATCGAATTCTTCTGCTATTTTCACGATTTCAGGCAGCTTTGCTATATCACCATCCATGGAGAAAACCCCGTCGGTGATGACCATAATTTTATGGTACTGACCGGATTCCTTGGCATCTTTCGCCTGCTGTCTTAAATCATTCATATCCGAATGCTTAAAGCGAATCACCTTGGCTCTCGACAGGCGGCAGCCATCAATAATCGAAGCGTGGTTCAGCTCATCTGATAAAATCGCATCATGCTGGTCCATTACCGCGGATATAGCAGCCATATTGCAGTTAAATCCCGATTGATACACGATAACGGCTTCCGTTTTTTTGAAACGGGCCAGTTTTTCTTCAAGCTCAATATGAAGATCCATCGTACCATTAATTGTTCTCACAGCCCCTGCGCCTGCCCCGTATGTCTGCGACGCCTTAACTGAAGCATCAATCAGGCGGTGATCTGTTGCCAGTCCCAAATAGTTATTGGAAGACAAATTGATTAAGGACTTTCCGTCGATACGAATAACAGGACCATTTGCACCCTGCAGCGTATCGATGACGTTATATAGACCTTTAGTTTTTAGATCTTCGATGTTCGAACTTAAAAATTGATCCAATGCTTGACTTGACATTCCATTCCCTCCTCGATATACGCATGTCCTCGTACAGGAGACACATAATTCTCCGGGAAAACCTGTTATAAAAAGGGTTATATTGATTTTAATGTATCATCTTTTTATTTTTTTGTACACATGTGGCGGACAAAAAAATAAAAAGATCCGCAAAAAAACATAGCGATTGCTTCCCCCATTCCCGGAAGCATTTAGTCGTTAAACTATCCTGCTCGTTAGTTAAAACGAAAAGCAGCCAATCACATTGATCAGCTGCTTTCTTTTCATATTATTGAGCTAACGTTTCCCGTCCTACTATACTCTATAACGTAAAGCTATAAGGACGCAGTACTACTCATTTTCTAAAGAACTAACTGTATGGGTTAAGAATCGCGAGTATCTGATGATCCTCCCATTTTCCATTAATATGAACATTCTGTCGAGCAATGCCATCTTTTTGAAAGCCAACCTTCTCAAGCGCTCGAATTGAAGCGATATTATGCGTCATTGCCCTGTTAATAAAGACAAAAAGAAGTAACCCACTCACTGATGTAGCCTTGAGTTGGGTTACTTCTCTTCTCATGCAAAATTGTATCATATTAAAACGGTAGGTAAGAACTCAACTCTGAGTTCCTTACCTATTTTTAAAGCCCAGTCCCAATCACATAGTTAACTGTAGCTTTGTATACTCCTGATCGAGTACCAACCATCTGACCCACTTGGATGTTACCGTCACCTTCTTTGCTTACTACCTCTAGAGTTTTAGGTACGATAAGATGATTTTCTACTCGATAATTATATGATCCCGATCCAAATCCCGGATCAGCACTAAGTATAGTTTTACTTGCACTACTCAGCGTAATACTTCCTGTGTTAGGTCCATAAGTTGGATCTACGGCCTGACCAGATACATGTGTAAGTTGTGTTGTTTGCAACGTTACCGCAGAGGCAGGTAACTTTAGAACAATTGTAGCATTAGTACCAGAAGGATCTACGAGTTGTTCACTCATGAAATCCGTTGAAGATACTTTTAACTTCCATCCTTTAGCTTCCCCAGTATTGTCTGTCACGGAAGCGTTACTTGAAGTCTGGCTTATCATTGTTTTATTGTAGTCCAATTCCACATCATTAAATGAACCTGACGATATGTAAAACTCGAGCTCTCCTCCAATAACTCCTACTTGAGTATCTCCTGAAACCGGTACAGTATTGGACGTTGAATTAACTTCTACGTTATCTATAAATAATTTATAAGAGCCACCGTCTTGAGAAATGATTGAATCAAATCGAATTTTGAAATTAGTAGCACCGGCTGGTGGAGTTGCTCTCAGAATGAAGTCTGAGTATCCTACTGTTGCTGACGTTACAGGACTGCTGGTTACTTCTCCTACTAACGTATCGGCATTGTCGTAAAATACGATTGCATAGTTAAGACTTGCATCTGCTATATTTACGATTTTACTTTTAAACTTAAGAGTTAATCCTTGACCTTGTACGATTGGATAACTATCGCTAATTACCCTAAGGTTATCTCCGGCAAGACTAGGACCGTCTTCTGCTAAGATCTGAGCCTTACTTCCTTCGTATGGATCTTCACCGGTGACCGCCGCTTGTAGAGACTGAGGGGTATTACCTATTGTCCCAAAGGACCAATTCGCTCCAGAACCTCCAGCTGCAGGACCCTCGAATCCTCCATTTTGAATTAAGTTCGTTGCTGCTGTTGCTTGACCAGATCCTATAACAGACAGTGCTAATGCTGCTGATAACAAGATGCTAGGTAACTTCTTTAACACGTTCTTCTTTCTCATCCTTTTTTCTCCTTCTTAAAAGCAATATTATTATGACAATCATTAAAAGTATAATGATCGATATAACTATGATGATCCAAATCCAGAACTCTTTAATGAATGACCAAAATCCTAAATCATAGGGGGTACCTACGTTGTCAGCTTTGTCCATCGCGTTCATTAGATCTGCAGTGGTTACTTGGAAATGATATGTACCTCTTAAAGTTGCTTCATCATACTTAACTTCATACTCTAAATCATACTTTCCAGGTGTTAGAATATTGGGCACATTTAGATCGTAAAGACCCGTTGTTTTAACATACACAGAATCCATAGTGTAAGTCTCTTTAACAAGTTCAGTACCGTCCTTGGCTTTCAATATTAAAATTCCTTGAGGCTTCTCAAGAATAGTACCTTTATTTATGTGAGGTACAAAAACGGTTAGCAATCCATCATTATTGAATGTATGAGATAACTTTCCTATATCCATTTTACGAGTGGATTTCTCGATATCCACATTCAATACAACTTGCAAGGGTAATTGAGTGTTGGAATTGGTTTGTGTGCTCATGCCAGAAGTTACGGTCGCTTCTTCAGCAGGAGTGAATTCCTGAGACACTATCGCAGCTATGTATTGACCAGGTTTAGTATCTTTTGGGACGTTGACAGTAAATACGAATTCTTTACTTTCATTAGGTTTTAACTTTACTTTTTCAGGAGTTTCTTTTATCCATGTTCCAAATAAAGATGGAACATTCTCTTTAAGTGGATATGTCCAACCACCTCTTAGATCGGAAAGTACATCCGTGGGGTATATTGTAAACTCTTTTTCTTTCTTACTAACATTATTTACTTTTACCTTTACTTTTACTTCGTCTCCTGGCTTAACGGACTTCATAAACCCGGTAGAACTTTGGGAGTTTTCAATAGAAGCTGTAAAGGAGCTTATGCTATTATCCGCGTACGTCCTTGTTGAATACATGATAAAAGAAACTAGAATCATCAACATTAGTATTTTAATTTTATTCATTTGACATATCTCCTAAAGCATACTGAATGAGAACCAAATGAAGTGCAGCTACTGGTCTCTGTCAACATGTGTTTTACTCCTCATAAAGTAGCTGCCTCGTATTCTTATTTTCCTTTGCTATACGTCACTTCGCATCACGGAGAATGAAGTCTCGCTGACCATCTGTGTCGTCAGAAAACACAGTTCTATGAATGACAATTAGCTCTAAAAACTTTTGTGTCTTTGGATTTTTCATCGACTTTATGTAAGAGACGTTCTATAAGATGGTTTTGCATATTGATCGCTCCAATTGATGGCTAAGAAAGGGCGATTTGGTTTTAGTCATTTGTTGAAACAAATGCTCTGCTTCTGCAATCCTTTTATGATCCTTGGGTTTCTGAGATAAGCTGCTGCTGCGCAGCGAAGCCTACGAGATCAATACATTTTTCTGGTAGACTTCCCATGATTGCATCCTCCTTCCTAGATTTCATAATGGGCCTCACGTACCTTTCATTAGTTATGAAATTGTAGTAATGTTCTTCAATAAGAAAAAATTACTAGAATAATATTATCACAAGTTCGACACTAAAACACCTGACTTTGTACACTTTTCATTAATTTTTCAAATTTGATTATAGCTAATTTGAAATAAACAACAAAAAAAGTGTTCTATTCAATAAATAAGACAAAAGAACTATTATGACACAATAGCGTTGATTGAACAAACATAAATAAAAGATATTATGATTGAAAACATTAAGTAGTGCATTGTGAGTCCGCAAGAAGATTTTACAAACCTACATAGAAAAAGTTCTCTGACCCGACATGATTCATTCGATTTACTGTACAGATTTCAAAAAATTATCTCAATAACGCATGTGCATCAATCCGAATGCCGTATACTCTAAGGATTAACATGGTTAATTGGATCATTGGCAGCATAAAAGTACAAATTTGAATCGATTGGCTCAACATTAGTTAATAAAATGACCATTCTGTTATACGAGTCGTTCACAGCACCATTAGGTCCATTTACATTTGGTTAGTTGGCTCAAAGCGTCAAATATAACAACTGATCAATCGGAGGCTATTAATGATGAAAACTGCGGGTTTGCTAAAGATGTTCATTTAACGAAGCTAATAATAAGCCGCTTTTCCTCGTGAATGTAGATGCACCAACTGAGGTCATAATTAATGAACCGATTACTGTAGATGCCTTCTTACAGAATAAACTCTTTCGGATGAAAAAGGGAAAGCTATAGATCATGGTACAGAAAATCGATAGTAAATCGTATTGGAATTAGCACAACCATCAAATCGGAGGCAGTTATAGTTATGATGGTTTTGGTAGTTCGTGCAAAGTTTAGGGCACAAATTGACGGTAAATGGCAAGATATCGAATTAACCTCCGCCCTGGCTTCATTAACTGCAAAGAAAAAAAATACTGACAAAAAGCGAAATTCCGATTTTACGGATTTTCGCTTTTGCATGTATGCTACCAAAATACATTTCATTCACGCGAGCGTGTGGCTTACTGGCGTAGATTAGCATTCATTTTAAACATTGCTGGTCGGTTTGTCATGGCTTAAGAACCGATCGGTCTTCACTATTTGTCTTGTTGTCGTGAGCATATCGAGCATGTAAAAGTAAGGAGGTACAAACCGGGAAACAAAAAAGCCGCGAAGCTCGCGGCTTATCGAGTATTCAATTCTTTGAGACAGCGTACGGCTGGATGGCTGTAATACTCCGCAGCTGGGAGCATAGCGTCCTCTTCCGGATTAAACTTCGGATGATGCAGCACATAGGGCGAGTTAGACCCCACAAACACAAATGCGCCAGGAATGTGCTGGAGGTAGTAGGAGAAATCCTCTCCTCCCATGCTTGGCCCGAGCACTTGTGGATCGCCATCTTCTTATATTCTGAACGGCGGAAGCATCAATGCTCGTTCCGTGACGTTGGAGAGTCCACGCACACGGCAATAGCGAAACCCATGGAGTTTTTTGCATTCGCGAAGCTTGGCTCAATCGTTTCTTTTTGTTTGTGGTAGAACTGCTTAACATTTCGGCTTAGCCGGTTTTTTAAGGCAGACAACTGTGATAACAACGATTTCGAAGACTTTCTAAACGGATTTCTTCCAGGAGGGTTCCAAATGAGAGTAAATAACAATCAAGCCACAAACCGATTGGAAATTCTCCTCGCACGACATAGGAGCCATCGCTGTCAGCCGTAATCATCGAATCATGAAATTCATCATATACCCGGTAAGCGCCTTTGGCCGAAATTCGTAGCGTCACCTCGACAAGGTCTTGCCCCTCAAGTTTTTCTGCCTCTTTAATTGCCTGGACTTCCATCCTGGGCTCGTAATGCTCATCGGTAACCTCGATATCTCTCATTCGATTGATCTTGAAAATGCGGGAGTCCTTTCTGGACATACAGTAACCAGCCAAATACCAGGCTCTGGCCTTAAAGATCAATTGCACCGGTTCCACACTCCGCCGGCTTGCTTGCCCTGCAGAGTTAAAGTACCAAAAGTGGATGATATGCTGATTATCAATCGCTTCACGCAGCTGCTTATTCCAAATCCGCCCTCAATTGCTCAATATGGTCATCTTTCAAGATAAACTGATAAAGTCCGATAATTTCTTCTCCAAGAAAATGGCCTTTAAATAAAACTCGCATGTCTATCACACTATTCTCTATGATGAAATCAATCATTTCAGTATGGGTAGGCAAAATTGAATCTCTCATATTTCTTCAGTCATTTCTATAATATGACACGCTGATGTCCAATTAAGGGTTGTATAGTGAAAGAGTGGTTATCTTAATCTTGACGACGCAAATAATCGTGAATATCCATAACTATAGGAGGGCGCAGAACCGAGGAAAATATCCATTTTAAAAATAAAAGGAGAATTCGAAATGTTATGGACTTTTGCGAAGCGGTTGTACGTTCCGTTCGGCTTAGAGAGCAGTATCACAATCTGGAAAGGCAATTTCATCAGACTGAATGGACTGTGGAAGAGGATGCGTTAGCCTTCCTGACGGACGCGGGTTTGGTCGGCCGACTGACCATTTCTCAGCAGGGCGTTGGCCGGTGAACAAAAGCAATCCCGAACTGGAACACAAGCTGGGAGAATGCCTCTGGTGGCTGATCGTTCTGGCAGAACGAATGAATATCGATCCCCGTGAAGCATTTGAAAGATTTTTATTAACGACGGAAAAATAACTAAGAAACTAAAAAACGAAGAAAGAAAAATCAGGACTCCTCCTGGCAACAAAAGGTTGTGACGGCGGGTACAACATCAATTCAAATGAACAAACAAACCGTTGATCATCACCAGATCAACGGCTTGTTCATTGCGGAAACTGCTGTTTTATTACTGTTCTTTATACACGCGTACATAATCCACTTGCATAGTCGCCGGAATATCGGAGGCGTTCGGAGTGCGGCCACCGTCAAAGTTTCCGCCGATTGCCAAGTTCATAATAAGGTAGAACGGCTCATCGAAAGGTGCATTGGGATTATTCGGTGCAGCTGCGGAATACCACTGCTCGTTAGTGACTTTATAGAAAAACTTGCCATCCACATACCATTTAATATTATCCTCTTCCCAGACTACCGAATATACATGATAATCATTGGCAAAAGTTTGCCCCGCCGGGAAGTGATAATCACCGCCTGAATACTGGTTTCCGGGCCATTGTCCACCAAAGTGTATGGTACCACTTACTGATCCAGGCAGACGGCCTCTCGCTTCCATAACATCAATTTCACCTGATGCAGCCCAAGTGCCGTATACCGAATCTTGTGGAAGCATCCACAGTGCTGGCCATACACCATCACCTGTAGGAAGCTTGGCACGAAAATCTACTCTGCCGTATTTCAAGGACAGTTTATCCTTGGTGTTAATCTTTCCCGAAGAATACTGTGCATACCGATTCGGGTCTTGCGGGAAAGATTTGCTGTCGTTCATGGCTTTGATATTCAGCTTACCGTCCTGTACATATACATTTTGGGTGCTGTTTGTGTAGTGCTGCAGTTCTGCATTTCCCCATCCCCAAGTACCGGGATCGTTATTGAGATAATATCCTGTTTCATAGTTCCATTTACTTGTATCCAGCGTAGTTCCGTTGAATTCATCCTGCCAAATAAGGTTCATGCCCGCGATTGCCGGGTCGGTTGGCGTTCCGATTGAGATATCCTCTTGATCGGATACATCAGGACGCGGGGCATTTGGATTGCCGATGAAGGTATAATTGACGAAGTTGTTGCCAATACTTCCACCCGCCTTTCCGTTCAGCGGATATCCGATACGGATCTGCATATTTTCTTGGATTGGCTGGAACCAAAGACCATAGATATAATCGGCCCAGTAACCCCACTGGTTGGCATTGGACATATTGTTATACCCATTACCGGAGTATGCAAATTTGCTCTGGCTGGAGTTACTCAAATCAACCCACTGCCCATTGATGTTAATTTGGTATACAAAATTACCCAGTTCCTTGGCGATTGGCGCTCCCCCATCAATTTTCGGAAGCGGAACCCCGATGGACCCATTTGCATCTGCTGTAAAGGTTGTTCCTTCATATGGCGTAATGACATATGAATTTCTTGTAGGTTCATTAAACGTAATGGTATAAACCAGATTAGCCGAAGAAGTCTTTGATTCCAATTTGACATTGATCGACTCCGTTACGTTAAACCAGTACCCACCGCCGCCATCCGTGAAGTGGCCAAAATTGTGATCGTAGATCCAGCCGCTGGCTGCGTTATTGTCAATATCAATCCAGGTGCTGCTATTTACAGGTTTGACATACACCTTCAAATCATCCGCAACAGCTTCATAAGTGACCGCAGGATTATTGTTGAACGTTGGATATGTAAAGCCCGCACCGCCTGTGAAACTTGCTGTGATTTGTGGACCTTGTGTCGCATTCATCGCTGTGATGGTTGTTTTGTTGATGTTTTGGAATACAAGTTGATACTCCAGCTTAACACCATTCGCTTTGGAGTACAGTTGAATCTCGGTTGTTGCGGAGAGGGTAAACCAATAGCCATTGAAGCCGCCATCGCTCCAGTGCCCCCAGTTTTGGTTATAGATATAACCGCCTGCCTGGTCGATATCAACCCAGTTGTTGCCCACTTTAACATTAACGCCTACATCACTGTAAACATCATTCCATGTCGCGGAGCCTCCATTGAACTTAGGCATAACAAATCCGTAGCTGGCCTTGCCAACCCCAGATTTTGAAATAACAGGCCCGTCTGCTGGTGAGAAATACTCCATTGAGGTTACAGTAGTTCCCGCTGCCTGAACCTTTGAAGTTGGCAGTATGCCAATACTAGCCAGCATCACAACCACAAGGAACATACCGAGTACCTTTTTCATAAACCCTTTCGCCGTAAAGTGAGATGGTTTCATAATTGCCCTCCTTTAATAGAATAATAGCTTCTCCCAATCCATGTGCATTTAGGAAATCGCTTACATGTGGGAATATCTTTATTCTATCGAATAGGTTAATTTGCTGAAAAGGTACAATTGTTTTTGTGGTATCCCATTTTTTTGGCTTTTGATTCAATCTGCCTTCTGCCGCATCATCTGTCGGTACTCTGTGGGTTGGATCTGCATCACAAGTCGGAACGCGCGGGTAAAGCTTTTGTAGCTTTCATAGCCAACCATAGCAGCCACCTCAACAATTTTATGATCGGTTTCGGCGAGAAGCTTGCGGGCTTTATCCAGACGCACATCTCGTAGGTATTCAGCAAAACCTTTACCAATATTCTTCTTAAACAGATTTGAAAAATAAGCATAATTAAGCGATACATGATTGGATACCATCGCGAGGTCCAGCGGTTTGTGGTAACTCTCGTGTATAAAACGAATGGCTTCATTTAGATCCTGCGAATTCCGATAGCTGCATTTATAGTCATAATATAACTGATTCAGCCGAAGCAGCTGTTTTTGCAGTGCTTGTATATAATCACGCATCCCTTGGTAATCAAAGAGATTACGCAAGGATTCAAGGTCCAGCACTTCTTCCCCCATATAAGGGCGGATAACTCGTTCGTATTCCTCCATCATCTGAACGGTGGCGGCGCAGAGCTGTTGTGTATAGCGAATAGGATAACGTTGCAGCACCTTTTTGTGAAATATTGCAGAAATACCCTGCGTAATTGTTCCGCTGTTATCCGTTCCAATCGACTGGAACAGTGTATATAAGTCTTCATAGGGAAGTTGCCACTGCTGTTCCATATGTTCAATATGTGCTGGGAAGATACTATACTGATCAGGAAACAGGTAACTGTGACGATAGAGCTCAAGCACTTGGGTATAGCTGTCTGGTAGTTCTTTTAACCCCTGCATCGGGTTAGTCATGGCCGTTATGGCATCGATCTTTCCTTCCTTGAGCGCTGCAGTCCAAACACTTGGATCTATGGACGCATCCACCGCAAGGATCAGGTATGGGCGATGTTGCAGGCAAATACAACCTTGTCTGCCAAACACACGATAAGCAATGGCTTCCATGCTATGGGCGCTGCTGGCTCCGGGCTGGTTAATGCAAACTTCCCGCAGCAGGGTTAGGCGATAATTACGCCATAACGCATCATTCTGTTCCTCAATCTGAAGAATCCATGCGTCATCACTTAACGCACCTTGCATAAACATTCTTAATTCTTTACGATCGGTCTCTTGGGCGATACGGGATACACGCTGTATTTTATGCGTAAGTGCCTGCCGTGTCTGGATCTCTTGCCATACATGCTCCAGGGAATTCTGCAGATCCTCTCGCTTCAAAGGTTTTAGCAAGTAGCCCTTTGCCCCAAGCCCGATAGCTTTTTGGGCATATGTAAAATCACGATAACCGCTGATAATGAGGTATTCCACATCCATGTATTCCTCTTTGGTTTGAGCCATGAGTGCCAACCCATCCATATCCGGCATCATAATATCGGTAATAACAATGTGAATGCAATGCTGCCGCAATAGGCCCAGCGCCTCAATCCCGCTCGCGGCACAGTATATGTTGTTCAGCTCCAGAGGAAATTGATGCAGCATGGCCTGCAGGCCGTCACGAATGTGTTTTTGATCGTCCACAATCAGGATATTAATCATGCTCTACCACCCTCCAAGATTTACATCTTCCCAAGGCAAGCGTATCGTTACGCAGGTATATGCACCTTGCACACTATCAATCCAAAGACCGCAATTCTTGCCATAATGAAGCTGCAATCGCTTATTCACGTTTTCCAAACCAAGTCCGCTCCTGCTAGTAACCATCGGTGTATCCGATTCGCTCCGCAGTACTGCCTGAAGACGGTGTAACATCTCAGGTTCTAACCCCTTTCCGTCATCTCTTATGTTAATGAAAAGCAAACTGTCATTCTCCACAGAAAAGGTAATCTCTATAGTTACCCTGCCGCCTGAAGGTGCCCCGTGATGAACTGCATTTTCAACGATGGGCTGCATACACATCTTGGGAATGGCATAACGAAGGATCTCCTGAGGAAGATCCGCCGTCATAACGATACTACCGCCTTCCATAAAGTTGATAAATTCAATATAACTTTGGATATTGGCAAGCTCCTCACGAAAAGCAACGGTATCGCTATGCCACTGCATGCTGTAACGTAGCTGGGAGCCCAACGACACCAATGAATTGGCTATAGCAGGCTGCCTCTGTACCTCTGCCACCATACGGATCGATTCCAGGGCGTTATATAAAAAATGAGAATTAATCTGCGAATGGAGGGAGTGCAACTGTGCGTTTTTGGCAATTAACTGCTTATCCACGACCTGTGTCATTAAACGTTTGACCTCATGTAACATTTTATTGTAATTCACCGCCACCTCATCGATTTCATCCCCTCTTTCGTTCTCATCAAGGCCTGTATCAATCATTGCATCCAGCTCGCCTTTCCGTACCTGACGCATGGATACCAATACGCTGTCCAGCCGCCGGAAAATACGCCGCGTCGTTTGGGATACGAGTAGCATAATCAGCAGCAATACACATAATGTAATCGTTACCACAAATGCATACCAACTGCGCGGCCCCTTCATCAATGCCTGATGGGAAGCAATATCAACCACATAAGTGTTCAACGGAGCGATGTATCGATACAATGCATAGAAGCTCTGATCTCCCACCTTAACCTGAAGTGGGCTTTCCTGCGGCAATATATCCAGCTGGCCATGAATACTGCCAAGGATCTCCTCCATCCCCTGCCCGTATTTCTCAGAAAACTCATGCTGGGGATTGTAAACATACTGGGGAGGATCGCTTGCGTTCATCAACACCGAAAAGAAGTCCCCCTTGCTCTCCTGGAGCAGGTCGCTGAAAAACATGCTGTGCGGGACTCGCACTTCCATAATACTAGGGCGTTTTTGTTCCTGCCCTTGAAGGCGAACCAGACGATAGTAGGATAAAGTGTGTTCACCATCCCTAAAAGAAAATAAACGGTAAGCCGCACCACCTTCGTCCCGAAGCTTTACCCAATAATCCTGCGGCCAAAATTTCTTATAATGATAGATTTCAGGCCAGATTTCATACAAGTTTGGGTTATCGACGTAAAAGCTAAGCTCACTGATCATCGCATTGCTTTGAATGATATTAAGCATTTGCTCAAACTGGTTTTGCTTAAACTTCACCAGACGTAGTCCATCCACAAGCATATTGGAATGAATAAAATCCACAAATGATTTCTGAGTGAGGGCTGTATTGGAAGCGTTCTCAATCATATCCATTCTTCTGCGCAATTGTTCATTCAGCCATGAAACGTGGCTGTTGCCCGTTGCCATAGCGTCCTTATATAGCTGGGTTTCTTGCATGCGGATATACACAAAGGATATCAAAATAACAGGTATGGCAATCATCAGGCTAAATGCCAGAAACAGCTTTTGGGATATACGGGCATTGCGATAAAGCTTCCTCAATCTCGTTAGCAGGTATTTCATTCTGATGTATTCACCACCTTTGTTATCATATACCATATATCACCAGTTAGCTGATAGTTAACAATGTAGGGAATGTTTACCTGGCTATCTTGGCTTTCCGCAGTTCCAGTTCAGCCTGGCGATATTCCATCACCTGGTTAAAGCCGTAGTTCACACGACGTATCAGAAAATTCTCAAAAATTTTGTCAAAGGCAGTTTCATCCTTCGCTGTAATCAGTTCTGGTAGCACTTCTTCCCAATTCTGAGAAATACGTGACCAGGCTAACGCAATATCGGAATCCCCTACAGGATCTAGTCCCTTATAGATGCCGCTGTCCAGATCGGCCTGTTGGTTGGCGAACTCCTCCATTTGCTTAATGGATGGAGCATTCTCAGGTCTCCACTTGTTAACGAAAGCAGGGTTTCGCAGCATCCAGTAGGTATCCATAATGCCATATTCCTTTTCCAGCCGATCCCTATCCGTGTCATGCAACTGAACCATTGCTTCCGTCAACTGCGGTTTGCCGTTCTTCATCGCCCAGGTTTCACCTTCTTTGCCCAAAAATAAATCCCTCTGGCCTTCTTCGCTGGCCAGATAGGTCAAAAATCGGATGGCCCGTTCAGGGTTTTCCGTGGATCTGCTAATCATCGTAACCATCCAGCCATCCATGCTGCCGGGAAACAGTTTAGCGGATTCTCCCCTGCTGCTCCGGGGTCCATCTACAGCAGTATAGTATGAACTCTGATTCGTAAGGACTTCCAATTTCGAATTAAGGTCCGATATGTCTGTCCATTCCCGAATCATCATAAAATATTGGGCATGGTTGGTTTTTTCCTGCACCTGTGCACTGGAGTCGACCAGAAAATCAACATTAATCAGGCCGTGCTCGTAAGCGGTACGAAATGTTTTCAGCCACTCGATATAATCGGGATCTGTCATTCGGTCGTATACTTTACCATTCTGTTCATGGGGGACCGCAAGCAGATTTTGCAAATATTCGGTCATCCCATAGGATGCATTCCCCTGTGCCCAAAACGGACTGATCAGCTGGCCTTTATAAACAGAAAATTGATTCTGCAGCAATTGCAATGTATTTAGAAAACCTTTCGGTGTGGTAAGGTCCGGTTTGCCCATCGACTCATACAGATCTTTACGTACGAGAAAGGTTTGGTTCGCTCCCGTCAAGCCGGTTGAACGCATCTGTTCGGGACTGTACGCATCATTGGGAATGACATAGGTATGGCCGTCTTCCTGACGATACCATTGTAGTGCACCATCACCTGCTACCTTGTAAAAGTAAGGATCATACTGGTTGGCTAGCTCATCCAGGGCATAGATGTTATTACTCTCCCGAAGTTTGTTAACCGCACTCTCCCAGGAGCCGATGGTTATCAAATCCGGCAGACTACCGGTCGTCAACATCCGTGATAAGAACTCGCTTGGTTCACCAGTGGATACTTCAAATTCGATATTGACTCCTGTTTTTTGGGTGACATATTTGGAAGTCAGGCTCTCACCCCAAGTGTGCCCGTACCATTCGGCTCCAACGAACCACGTTAGATTCACAGGGGTGGTATCCAGCTTCCATGCCGGTTCTTCCAGATTCAGATTAAGGCTCTGTATCTGCTCCGTGAAGTCAGCCTTTGTCAAAGCACCCTTATCTTCCGATTGCTCTGACTCAGAACAAGCAGTCAAGCCTGACATCAGACACATCATCAACAAGGCTAAAATAAAAGGACTTCGAAACATGAACACCTAAGCGCCTCCTTCCTATACTGTCGAACTCCAATCCCCATCTGTATCAGCATTCATACAAGTGGTGGTACAACCGATTTTACTACCATTGGATTAAAATGGAAATGGTTTAGTGGTCGATTCTCAGATGATCCGCAACATTCCCCCTAACGAAACATAACTTGTAATAAATCAATGGAAGGGAGACCAATTCGTGTATTTAATCTGGATACTTATTGTCGGTGGGTTAATTGGCTGGTTAAGTGGAAATCTGATTGGACGGGACGTGCCGGGAGGCGTACTTGGCAATATCATTGCTGGCTTTGTTGGATCGTGGTTAGGATTTCCCTTACATATTCAGAGCACTCTTGGACCAAGTTATGTAACTTATTCAAGTCTACACATCAATAATAATATTCACTCTATAATTATACCTGACTTGAAAAGTATGTCTCATATCCAAACTCCATGTTGTAGCTTAGAATGTGATGAATCTTCACCGTGCCGGGGTTGATATTCTTGTAGGGACGGTAGATTATATATTCCTAATTGTAAATCACTAAGAAGAGGGATTGCAAAATGCAGTCCCTCTTCGACTTTAATCTAATTATCCAACTCTTAATTTTTTGGAACGATGCCCAGATCGAGGAGATGTAATTATGCTTTTGGAATTGCCCCTATTTGTTGAAGCAAGCCGAGCATATCCGGCTGACCATACTCTTCAATAATTTGGCCATTAGAGATCCGATAAAAATTCATTGCATTTACTTCGATTTTTTTGCTCGTTGGTGGAAACCCGAGAAACTCTCCGTCTTGTGTGCCCTTCATGACAAAATGAGCTGCTATTAGATCCTCTTCTGCTACCAGTTCCTTAACAGTCCATTGTATATCGGAAAAACCAGATCTCATCATATGAATTATGGAGAGATAACCACTTGGACCATTCATTGGTTCTTTTTGCATAGGTACATAAAAAACAGCATCTGGAGAAATCAATTCTTCAGCAAGTTCCTTGCTTGCCGTATTAATGAAGTTCGTGAAACGATGCATCAATTGTTTGTTTTCTGTAATCGTCATATTTAAACCCCTTTCTATTTTCGTGAGCATATGCCTTCACTTAAATTGTATCTCTACTTTAGATAATTGGTAAGTAGGCACCTTAATGTTGCATAGGAACCTTTTTGTAACTATTATTTTTATCTTTAGCTTGCAGAGAAGTTATCATTCGTCTCAACAATGTCATTGAATATAACGATCTTACCGTTTGCAGTGTTACTTTCCATTAAAAGATGTGCCTTTCCAATCTCCTCGAGTGTAAAGACTATCCCTGACATGCAACATATCCCTCGTTCTGAGATGAATCGCAAGGACTCCTTTACAGTCGTTGCACTAACCAACTCTAGAACCTTGTTTACCCCATTTGGAGCAATAGCATACACCTGTTCTCTCAAATGCTCATTATCGAGCAGTGCATAGTCTGCTCCAGCATACTAGAGATCTGCATATTCAGCATAACTTCCGTCAAATGCACGGCCTAACCCTCCCATTAATGAAGCGACGGTTGTTCCCTAGCATAGACCATGTATTTTCATCTTCAAGTTAAGTCATTGAAGGACTCGTGCATCCTCCATTGATTCGTAAGAGAAAGTTGATCTTCGAACACGAGTTTCTGCAATATTTCTATTGCATAAAGAAAAAACGGACAAGATCCTCATTAAATGAATGGCTAGTTAAAATCAAAATGGATATGCGCTGTTTTTAGATACATGAATTATTTCAGATGGGAACCTTGCCTTAAAATATTTTTCTACTTTCAGATGAATGCTTTTCTCGTACCATTTGTCCCAGCCGTTCGCCTCAAAGAATTGTGGCATCCCTAAACGCTCAGATCTCATCCCCATTTGACCATCACCAATCAATAGCGTATCAATCCAAATTCGATCAGTTATGCCCTGTATCATGTTAGCGAAATTAGGTGAAAAAGGTAGCACAGGGGAAATAGATACTTGTGTATGTATCCCTGCATCCTTTATCTTTTTCAAGGCTTTAACTCTTAAATTTATTCCAGGAGCATAGGGCGAAAAAATGCGTTTCACGTCTTCGCGATCTGTCTCGATTGTCATTGAAACCATAATTCTACATTTTTCCTTTAATTTCAGTAGTATATCAAGGTCTCTGGCAACCAACGGGCTTCTAGTTTGAATTTGAAGTGAATCTGGTGGGTTTTTATCCATTTCTTCCAGTAGGCTTCTTGTAATATTTGCCCTCTGCTCTACAGGTTGATAAGGATCTGTGGCTGATGACATGAATATACTTATGGGTTTGTTTTTACGTCGTAGAAGAGAGATTTCCTTTAGATAGTTTTCTGCTGCATTTTTCTTGACATCCACCCACGATCCCCAAGGAATATCCTTAAACTTTTGAATAGGTATTTCTCTGACGTAACAGTATTCGCAAGCAAATGCACAACCCGTATAGGGATTTAGTGAATGAGTAAAACCAATATCTAGATAACCTTTTACTTCACTTAATATTTTCTTAGACACAATGTCTCTGATTTCAATTGGCATGACGCTACCATCCCCTCAATTACTTTCGTCTAATCTCCAACTTAATCGGTTAATTGAACGATTACACTATGCATATCTTCTACAAAATTTCATCTTAAAATTTCTCATGCTACTTGAAAAGTAGGCACCTTTTTATTAGATAGGAACCAGAATGTAACTATTGGGTGTTAACAACAAAACAACCGTTTCAAGAACGGTTGTTTTGTGTCATGAAAGATTAAACTAGTGTTCTAGTCCCAAATTTTAATGTCCGGATACTCGATTACTCTACTGCTCCAGTGGAGCCGATTCGAAGATCAACTTCCACATCAAAATGTGCTCGGGATAGTTCTTTCCCCCAGTCGGCCTGTGCTTCCTTGTATAAGGGATACTGATATGCCCTGGCATAAAAACCATACCCGAAAGGATCGATATTATAATTTTGGCACTTTTTAATAAGCGCCTCCATGTTTTTTTTCATTTCCTTGCTTAATTTATTTGCCATTTCCTCGGAATTTTCCAGAAGTTCAAATTCAAGAAACTTTTCAGTTATGCTGACGATTGACTTCACTTTAATGTTGAATTGAAATCTGCCATTTTCATAAGAGGATTTCGTTTTTACCGAAATGTCACCTAAAGAAAAACTCACTTTGTCGATGTTAAATGGCATGGTTTGTTGTAAATCATCAACAGAAAAAGTGAGACTGACCCCTGGTTTAGCTTCATTTTTCAGAATGTGAAGAAGTGACGTCTCCTGATAGGTCAGCGAAGTTCTGTACTCCCCTTTTCGGGATAAAAGAGTTGTTCCTTTTAGCATGATTTTATTATTTTCGATCTTGATTTCCGAGATGGAAGGCGTCATCGCTCGATCATACAATTGTCTATGTAGCTCCTGCGCGGTTGTTTTTACAGTAGCTGAACTTCTGCTTCCTGAATCGACAATCGCTTTTATAAATAAAGGTAACGGTGGTTGATCTTTGGCTTGAAAATTAAAAATATCCTCCATAGGACCGTCAAAAGCAATGATGCGGTCGGTAATCGTATTGCGAGGATCGCGAAACATGACATCAAGTACTTTAAACCAATCCTTATATTGAAGCAATTGTTTCCCTACAATGATGACTTGAAAATTACGTCCCGCAAGCGAACCGGGAAATTGGGCATCCTGCTGATTTCTCGACTGTCTTAAACCTTCTGCTGTTCCTCCCCCTTCACGGCTTTTCTTTTGAATGTCTTTACTGAATACAGGGGCAGATATATAATAATGGAGCTTTTTATCTTTGACATCCAACCCAAGAGCCAAAGGAACCGTTGCATCTTCCAAATTGGTTTTGTCACTGGCGCAACCTGCGAGCGCAACCAATAAAATGCAGGAAACAACCGAGATAATGAATTTTCCGACCCATCTCATGTGCGTTGCCCCCCACCCATCTTTTTGCGGATCGCTACATATAGAAGAATACCCGCAGGCAGAGCAAACTCCATCATAAAACCAATATAATTGAGTGCGTAGTTTATTTGAGTAGATTTGATAAAGCTGGGCCGATAGAGGAGAAAGCTAATTTCAATGACAATACACCACACGGCAAGGTGGTATCTTTCCTGACCTTTTCCTACCAGCGACGCGGAGCATCTCGAGACAATATACATGGAGGGAATCCATATGCAAGAAAACACGAACAGATAAAATGCGATGAATACCACTTCCACCCGCTCAATAAACTGAAATTCAACGGACTTCATAATGCTAATCACGGGGTCGTTATACTCCCCGATCTCATCAGGACTAAAGTACACGTAACAAATCAGGGTGATTCCCAAGTAAACGATGCAAGTAAGCGTGTTGGAGATGATCATGGCAGGTAATGCTTTTTCTTTGTTGACTAGTTGGGGATAGAGAAACAAAACCAGGCCGATGCCAAGCATCGGATAGATCATAAATTTTACGGATGAAAGAATCGGAAGCCATCCCTCTTTTAAGATGGGCAGTAAATAAAGCCAATGGGCATTACTCAGTGTAGATATATAAATGAACGGAATCCATATGGAGAGCATGGTGATTATTTCGCTGTACCGCCCGATCGCCTGAAAACCATGTTGCGCAATCTGGAATGTGGGGATGAGCAGCAGCAGAACTAGAATATAGATATACGTGCTTGGCAATAACCATAATTTAATAACGAGTGAAGCGATCATGTAACCGTCATATGCCAGAAGCAAATAATAGATCATAAATATAAAAGCAGCTACTTTTGCTGCCCACACGCCAGTATAACGCTGAATCAATTCGAGTATTGAACTGTCTGGACTATGTTTCATCAGCTTGACAATTACTACAGAGGATATCGTGGCCAGCCCCCAGCCTAAGAAAATGACCATCCAGCCATCTGTTCCCGCATGCCTCGCCAGCTCTCTGGGAATAGACAAAAAAGCAACACTGATTTGGAAAGAAGAAATAATAAGAATGAATTGAAGCATCGTTACCGGGCGTAATGACTTCATGGTTTATTTCTTCTCCTTCCATCCTCTGCTTTTTCCCTGCCTTATCGACTGGCGGGATTTCGTGCTTACAGGGCGGTTGTTCATCATCCACAAAGGCACCCGCAGTAAGGTATCCTTCCAATCCATGGCCCGAAATGGTGCTATAGGTGTGCTATAGGAATTACCGAGCGAGTTTAATGTTATTAGCCGGATGATGAAGCTCATCATGCCAATGACAAGTCCTACAAATCCGAACCAGCTAGCTAGTATCATCATCATGAACCGCATAATTCGTACAGCTGCCATCATGTCTTGATTGGGAATAATAAAAGATGAAATAGCTGTAAAAGCCACCACGATAACCATTA
The DNA here is from genome assembly GCF_038004645.1 of Paenibacillus sp. FSL M8-0212. Lineage (NCBI taxonomy): Bacteria > Bacillati > Bacillota > Bacilli > Caryophanales > Paenibacillaceae > Paenibacillus > Paenibacillus sp. FSL M8-0212. Next base: position 5,689,464 of record NZ_JBBORP010000001.1, read on the forward strand.
CATTGCTGATTAATCCTGCCTGCACAACTGCCTGTCCAATGACAATACCACCAACGATTCCTACGGTTTGTCCTACTGGAGCTGGAAGACGAACTCCCGCTTCCCTTAACATCTCAAGTGTAATTTCCATAATGATCGCTTCAACAAATGGTGGGAATGGAACTTGCCCCCTTGACTCACCAAGCGTTAATAACAGCTTCAATGGTATAATCTCAAAATGAAACGAAATGACGGCTATAAAAAATCCAGGCAAAAAAATAGCGATGAAAAAGGCAAAAATGCGCAATATTCTGAGGAATGACGATATGGACCATCGGGAACTGTAATCATCAACCGTTTGAAAAAAAGACATGAACGTAGCCGGCGCAACCAGAACACTTGGCGAACCATCCACTACAATGACACAACGCCCCTGCAGTATTTGAGAAGCAGCCGTATCCGGTCTCTCTGTCGTAATCATTTGGGGAAGCAACGCAAGCGGTTGGTCCTCAATAAATTCAGCCAATTCTCCGGTGTTAATGATGGCATCCACGTCAATGGATTGAATCCGTTCTTCCAGCGCTTTAATGATGTCTGGTTGGGTCACATCTTCCAAATAAAGCAAAGATACTGGCGTTTGTCCCCGCTGCCCAACAATATACCGCTTCACCTTTAACTCTTTGTCCGCAATATAACGACGGATCATGGCAATATTTTGAGAACCTGTCTCTATAAATCCTTGATGAGCCCCTTTTAGTGAGGGCTCCTGCTGAGGATCCTCAATAGCGCGTTGCGGGAATCCTTTTGTATCCAATGCGTATGCAGTACTTCTTCCTTCAATGAATAACACGCTGTAGCCGAGTATAATGGAAAGTCTCAGCTCTTCCCACGTGGAGTGAGGTTTGACATAACCCACAGTTGTAATGAAATCTCCGGAGGGATTTCCGGTTTCTAGTTGAAGCGGAGCAAGGACATTCTGATTAAGTGATGCTTTATCTGTCAATTCTTCCATATAGATTATGGCGGCTGGTTCCCCGGTCTGTTTTATACACAACTTTCGGATGATTAAGTCGGGAGTATTCGTAAAGATTTCTTCAATTCTACCCAAGGATTCGTTCAAACTTTTGGTGATATTCTCCTCTTTTGTATTCGTGGCAGATTGTTCATCCACTACTCTTACCTCCCTTCTTCCAGCAACATTTCCTTATTATGACGATTATTCTCCTTGATATACATCGCGGGTTGTTCATTCGAAAGGTATTTACGTGCAATCATCCCGTTTCCGAAAAACAGTTACATCATCATAGGAGTAAAGATATCGTCGTACTCCCTTCTATTCTGCACTTCTGCATTAATCATAAGTACACATACAAGAAAGCAGCCCGCGCGGGCTGCTCCTTAAAACTCTCTAAGAGTTCTGTATTTAGAAGTGCTTTTTCTTGCTGTTATGTTAACCTACCCGTCAGCTTAAAAAAATAGTTGAAGAAGATTCTTAGTAAATTGACTTTGTACTAATGGAGATATTTGTATTGTCATGTTGAATCCATATTATTAACCGCTGTTGTTAGATCATCGTCTTTTCGTAGTAGAGAATTTAAATACAACAAACAGCGCCATCACTTTCGATTGAATCAGCGCATTGACAAGTCACGGAATGAGTAGATGCGATATGTATTTTTGCCTTCCGCTTTGGCAAGATAAAGTGCTGCATCTGCTTTCTGAAGCAGTTCTTTTACTGAATCGTCTTCTTCGTAAAAGGCAATGCCGATGCTTGAAGTTGTATAGAGCTCCTTCCCACCGAGTATCCAAGGGAGCTGCAATGTTTCTAAGATGTTTTCCGCCAAAAGGCTGAGTTCTGAGGAGGATTTGACATGAGGAAGTACAAAGACGAATTCGTCACCACCCATTCTGGCCAGGACATCATGTTCTTGAAGACAAGCTCCTGCTCGCTTTACAAATTGCCGTAGCAATTCATCCCCCGCATCATGACCTAATGTATCATTGATCTGTTTAAAATTGTCTAAATCCGCAAACATGACGGCTAGCTGGCCAGTGCTTGTCGTTGCTGCACTCAAAGCATCGCTTAGCATTTTATTGAGATATCTCCGGTTAGGGGCACCAGTAAGTGCATCATGATAACTTAATTGTTCCAGTTGAACTTGGTACGTTTTCCGCTCTGTAATTTCTCTTCCCACGAGCATCATGTTTTTAAAATCACCGTCCTCATCGAACATCGGTGTTCCTTTCATCTCCAGCCATACAGGATAGCCCTGTTCATGCTGTCGCTTTATTTCGTAGGTAAAGGGCTTTCTCAAAAGTAACATACTCATAAATACTGTACGAAATTTATCGTCCACATCTCCATTTGGTTGGTAGAATACCCATTTACCTATATATTCTTTTGGATCGAAGCCAAGCACCATTTTATGAGAAGGAGAGGCATACTCCACAATGCCATCCAGGTTGATCAACTGGATCAGATCGAGGGAGTTATCGGCTAAGAGTCGATAGCGCTCTTCGCTTTCTTTCAAAGCCTTAAGCAGATGCCTGTACTCAGTAATGTTTTTAGCTACTCCAAAGATCCCGTTTACCTTACCTTCAAAAAACAAAGGAACTTGCTTAATTTGCAAATAAACAATTTCTCCATTTTTATGATGGGCTTCGGCAACATATTGACAGGATGCACCCTTTAAGACTTCCGAAAAATATTGGCTGATCAAATCAAGCTGATGTTGACAAAAGAGATCTTTGTAGGATGAACCCATGATTTCTTTCTTTTGAAATCCTAAACACTCTGTAACCCCTTCATTTACTTCTACGATCGTTCCTTCGTTCGAAACGATAAAAGTGGCATCTGGATTGTGATTTATAATTGATCTAAATGCCTCAATGGACTGCTCGCTCAAAAACTCTTTCATACTTCCCGATCAATCCTCCGCTAAAATGGCTAAATTTGTAGAATAACTATACAATATTTTAGCAAATTTTGTTTTCATTTAATATTACTAAAATTATCCAATCACACATCTTCTGCTGCTGCTGATCACTTCAATTACTCCAATAAAAAAAGCCGATCCATTAGGAAAGACTTTGGCTGTTATATGTACAAAATAATGGGTAATCGTGTGACGCTTTTAAAAAGATTGGCGTCCATACCGTCTGCCCCTACAAAATAAGCTGCCCGTTAAGGCAGCCGCTTTTTGGTTCATCATAATTGACGTTAGCACTCAACCCACTAACTTCAAAATTAAAATTGCCCTGTAACAAGCATGCGTTCTCTGGTTATAGGAATGAGGGATAACACAACCTCTTGAGCTGCCTTATAATCATTACTGGATAAAGCGTGCAGCGTATCCCGATTAATTCCAATCGCACTGTAGTGTTTGATATGCGGAGTTCGCTTGAAGCGGACGATGGAATACATGTAAAGTTTATCCCGAAAGGAGTCAAATGTGTTCAGCATTACACCATTGTTCAAGGATTCAACGATCTCCCGCATGAAAAGAAAATGATGTTCGGTGTATAAGGCATAGTCATTCCTTTTCTCGGCGGTCCGCTGGACCTCAACATGAGCTGCAAGTGATTCAAGATTTAAGTAGATCTCTCGGTTCGGGTTTTTCATCATTTCGAAAGAGTAAAAAAGCATGGATTGAATCTGTTCAATCAGATCAAGAAATTCCTTACCCCCTACATCCTTGACCAATACACCACGATTTTTGAGAGAAGTCACATAACCTTCTGATTCAAGGCGAGCAATGGCATGACGGATTGGTGTACGGCTCATCTGATACTCCTCCGCCAATTCGTTCTCTGAAAGCAGGGTTTCGGGCATTAATTCACCGCAAACCATTCGCTCACGAAGCATCATGTATGCTGTATCGACAAGCGATATTTTGTTCATATCATAATCCCTTTCTCTCATTGATGAGGACTTCATTTGAATTTTAATGAGATCTACACATTTCATCCTATATTACCAGTCTTAGGAGAAGTTACGCAACCAGACCAAGACAAGAAGGAGTCCAACACTGTATCCCAGTTTCTGGACTCCATTTTTTTAAACCAGATATTTGTTTTGAAGAGCTGTCCTTTGCTCGGCACTAATGCCCAGTCCCTCTTTAAGATACTGATCAAAAGAACCGTAGTTCTCTTCGATTGCTTCAAGTGCCGATTGGATAAAGGCCGCTTTCATCATTTCCGGAATCGCTCCCTTAAATTCAGGCATTTGATCCATGTATTTTTGATAACCCTTGTTGCTTCCGGAGAGGAAGCGCTGCATGAGTCCCTCCACTGCGAGATTCGTCAGTTCATAATCTTCAATAACTACATTTTGCGGCACACCCAAGGTGAGAAGGATCACTGCACATACGACTCCGGTCCGGTCTTTGCCGGCTGCACAATGGAACAAGGAGGTATCCTGCTCTTCTTTTAATAGTTCATTTAGGATAAGTGCACATTTGTCCGTATTTAAGATCATGGCTTTGTAGCCTGCATGCAGATCATGTCCGATCTTCTGCATTTCTTCAGGACTTGCTTCCGCCATAAAGGGAATATTCGTGTTGATCGCATGGCCAATGGCTGGGCTTGGACGGCTAGCTACTTCAAAATCACTGCGCAGATCACAAATCCAGTCAATACCGAGTGCAGTGGCCGTATGCAGGTCCTGCTCACTAAGCTCATGCAGATCAGCAGACCGCAGCAGCATTCCCCATCGAGTCGTGCGACCATCTTCTGTGAGATAACCGCCCATATCACGGAAATTAATTACTCCATCGGTGTAAATCATGCGATCGTTAATGGTTGATATCGACCCATTCGTGAACTTCACATGATAATAATTTCGGCCTGGAGACACCGTTCTCGTAAATACTGCTCCTGCCGGGTCGATTTGTACATCAAGCAGTGTGCTGTTGGATTCAATCAATTCCGGTAGAACAGAGTGGTAAACTGCCTCCGCCTCTATGTTCTCTTCCATATTCCAGGCTAACGTAATCCCGTTATTATCGTTATACCTAGCCTGTACCAGAGGGCCTTGTTTCAAAAGTGAATTAGATGTTGACATTGATATTCCTCCTCAAAGTGATATTCATCGTTATGAATATGAATGAATTAGTTTTGACGTGTTTTTAGCTTCATTTTGTATCGGTTTGCCACGAACTCCACGCTGAATACCATGACGAAAACGACCAATCCGACAAACAAAGCAGCCGCAAAGTTATAGGATTTCATGGCATGAGTCATCTCATATCCAATACCTCCCGCGCCAACCGCACCGAGAATAGTGGATTCGGCAATACCGCCTTCCAGCTGGAGCACGCACCAGGCAATAAAGGCTGTCTTCACGGTAGGCAAAATACCTTGCATGACAATCTGCAGCCAGCTGGCACCCGTAGACTGCATCGCTTCGAGTACCCCCTTGTCGATTTCCTCCAGTGACTGGGCAAATACTTTGACAAGCATGCCTGCGGCAGAGACAGCAATCGCAAGCACTCCGGGAAGCGGTCCAAGACCAACAGACACGATAAAGATAAGGGCCCACACGATTGTGGGAATCGCACGAAGCAAGGAAGCGGCGCTTCGAATGATCCAAGCGACGAACCGATGAGGCGTCAAATTGCTTGCAGCCAAAAAGGAGAGAAAGAACGCTACGACGATACCCAGCACCGATCCAAGAATGGCAACTTGCAATGATTCTACAGCAGCGAGCAGGACATGGCGCCAGGCCGAGAAATCAGGTGGAAACATGGTTCCCATGTAACCGCCGAGTTTCGTAAAGCCTTGGGCCATCTTAGAATAGTCGAACTGCAGCTGAACGAGACTGAACACAAAAAGCACAGCAATAAGCGGCAGTCCGATCACGAACAGCTTGTTTCTTTTTGGCTTGGGTGGCTCTGGTATGGAAGTATACAGCGTAAAAGATGGCTTCGCTTCGTTCATTCGCATACTCATATGATTCGCTCCCTTACGCGATTGGTGATCATTTCCACAACAAGAACGATAACGAGCACAAGCAACACGGCCATGCTGGCTTCCTGATACTGAAATAACTTCAATTTGGATTGTAAAATAAATCCGAGACCACCGCCTCCAACCATCCCTACAATTGTAGAAGCGCGTACGTTGATTTCGAAGTTGTACAAGCTCCAACCGATAAACCCGGGTAAGAATTGTGGAAACACGGCTTGGGACAACACTTGTAAATAACTCCCGCCAGCAGCTCGAACCGCTTCTACCTGTCCCATGTCAATTTCTTCAAGCACCTCGGCAAAGGAACGAGTCAACATACCAATTGAGATCAGGATCAGCGACATCGTACCGACTACAGCCCCCAGTCCAAACGCTGCAACAAGCAGAATCGTCCAGATAATTACCGGAATGTTACGAAACAGCGATGTAGCCGCACGAACAAATACCTGAAGGTAAGGGTGAGGGCTTGTCGTGGCCGCGGCTAAAAAGGATAACATCCCTGCTACAACCGACCCGATGACCATCGCCACCACACTCATATAAAGGGTCTGCATGGCAGGTTCAATGAGCTGGGAAAGTGAAGATAAATCAGGTGGAAGAAAATCAAAAAAGATAAATCGGAAGCTCTCTCCTACCCCTGCCAACAAAGCTCCAAATGAAAACTCTGCGCCGATGGAAGACCAGATAATGAGAGCCAACAGCACGATAAAAAACAATATCGTCTGTGTACGTTTCATTTTTCGGGCAGATTGTAACTGAGCCGCATTCATGTCAGGCTGTCTCCTTCACTTTGGGATTGGTCTGGTTGTAAATGAGACGGATCATATCTTCCGTCAGTTCATCCGGTGTCCCATCAAACACCTTGGACCCTTTATGGATACCGATGATTCGGGTTGCGTATTTCTTCGCGATATCTACCTGATGCAGATTGCACAGGCAGGCAATGCCTTCCTCTTTGCAGATCGTATATAAATAATGCATAATCGTCTCAGAGGAAGCAGGGTCGAGACTGGCTATGGGTTCATCTGCTAATATCAGGTCCGGCTTTTGAGAAAGTGCACGTGCAATACCCACTCTCTGCTGCTGACCTCCACTGAGTTCATCTGCCCTCTTATACATCTGCTCATGTAAACCAACACGATGAAGCATAAGCTTGGCGGCTTCTGTATCTGCTTTTGAGTAAAGACCCAGTGCCCCTTTCAGCGGATTCATGTAGCCTAATCGTCCATGCAGCACGTTATTAAGAACGGACACGCGGGTGACCAGGTTATACCCCTGAAAGATCATGCCCATATGGCGGCGAAGTTCACGGAGCTTTTTACCCTTGATGCCCATAGTTTCATTGCCTTTAAACTGAATCTTTCCGTTTGTCGGCTCGATCATTCGGTTCAGGCTGCGCAGCAATGTGCTTTTCCCGGCTCCGCTCGGTCCAATGACAACAACGAATTCTCCAGCATTAATTGTTAGGTTCAAGTTATCAAGTGCTTTTGTTCCGTCAGGATATACCTTGGACAACCCTTCCACCTGTAAAAGTGTCATTTTAATTCCTCCTCCTCGCAAGTTTGAATCCTACTTCTTCAGCAGTTCCTCAGGGGACATATCCAGTGCTTTGGCGACTTCCCGGATTGGATCAAAGTCACTGTCACTGCCTTCTACAAAACGGGCTGCGCCGACACTTTCCAGGAATTTAGGGTTTTTCGTATCGTAATCTAGCATAAGATCACGTAGCTGTGTAACCAATTCCTCTGGCAAATCTTGACGATAAAGCAGTGGAGCTCCACCGACGATCGGATCGGATTCGGCAATCACGCGGAAATCTTCCTCTTTAATAAGTCCTGATTCTGCCATCATCGGCACCATGAGACTTGACGTCCCAATCCCATCTGCATTACCGTTTGCCAGTGCAAGCAGTGATTTGTCATGTCCACCGGAGAACGCTACACTGCCGAAAAAGGAATCCAGTTCCTTATTGGAAAGACCAAGTTCTTTCATTAATGTGGCACGTGGGTACAGATTGCCTGATGTTGATGCCGGATCGGCAAACAAAAAGTCTTTTCCTTTAAGGTCTTCTACACTTTGATATGGGGAGTCGTTACGGACAAGGATTACCGTATTCGATTGTTGATCACTTTCGGAACGGACAAGCAGTTGGGCATTGGCTCTTTCCGTAGCGATGATGTAACCAAAAGGCCCGATCAGTCCAACTTCAATTTTGCCTGCACGCAGGGCTTCGATAACCATGTTATAATCTTCTGCTACAAAAATTTCCGCAGGAATGCCGGTTGCTTCAGTAATGTCTGTTGCAAGCTGTTCCTGAGAACGGTTCATCTCGCCCTCTTCGCTTGGCATAATACCGATTCGGATTACTTCTGGCATTCCGCCTTCACTGGAACTTGCTGATGCCCCGCATCCAGACAGGATGACAAGCATAAATACAAGCGAGAGGATCAAGCTTTGATAACCGTTACGTTTACTATTTTTCACAATGTATACCCTCCTGAAATTTGGTTGCTTCCATACCGGATTATCTGGTACACAAGTAGGATACAAGTTGAATGTAAGAAGAGTGATTTGGTGAATCACCGAATTTGTAAAACATTTATCGGACTATGTTTTGTCAATTTCGGCAATCGGTACAAGTTTTTCTCCTTGGCTCGGGACACGAAACTTGTATAGATAAACAAAAAAGCCGCTAATATAGCGACTTCAAAGGGAATATGTTCTTGCTCTTCGCCGACAGATTTTTATTTATTTTATTCTTTATTTTCATCTACAGACTTTTCAGAAACTCAACATATATTTTCTATGACATAGAGACAAAAAATACCGACCCTTCAACTTCAAAGGTCGGTTTACCCATTTGGGAGAAGAAAACAATGGTTTTAAATGCATTATATCCACCGGATGTGGTTATATACCTTATTCTGCTTGAACTCCATGTTCATGTGGGCAATTCAGTAATATCAACGTTCATATGTTCGGTTAGCATTAAGGTTACATCCACTTTCACTTTGCTCCATAATAATGTCATTTTATGAATGTAACCTCTCACCGAATAATCTACCGTTAAACTCAGTTCGGATCTCACTTCATCTATGATTTTAATATGATGTTCCTTTAGCCTTTGTTTCGATTTGTACATTTCTAAAGCAATTTTCTTTTGGGTACCGTCCAAGTAGTCAACATACACAGATTTCATCTTAAAGTTTGAAGCGTATATTTTATGCTTATCTTCCTCCAGAGCACTTAAAAGATAAGGGAGCTCTACCACCCTCTTCACGAGTGAAAGTTCCTCGAAAGTCTGTCGCACTTTACACGCCTCCTTCTTCAAGTTTTACAGCGACCAATTGATCAAAATCGACCCATTCAAATCCATTCTCCATTTCAATTTTGATTTTCTTTCCAAAGGTACTGACTGAAGTGACGATCCCATGTATATACCGATTGCCTGACTCAGTAAATATTTCAAAGGTGGCTTGCAATGTATAATTGAGCGACATATCTATATTCTGAGTAATAATCTCCCACTCATCTTCATGGATCAGTGGTTTCGCTTGATAATGAATTTGAGTACGATGCTGTATAATTCGTTCTTTATGTTGTGGAAGCATCATGCGGCTCGATTCCCATAATCCATTGGCCTCCAGTTTTTTGCTCATTTATAATGCCCCCCAATTTTAGATGCTCGATCGATCGCTTGACCCGCAGCCGTAATGGAGCTCGCTCGTAGAATGGCAATGTCGCCAAATCGATCCTTAATGTCGTCCATCACCTGATCAATGGCCCGTTTCTGCTCTTGATCATCAAAAAAAGATAGTTGATATGTATCCGCGTTGGATAATTGAGACAGGGATACGCCTACACGGCGCACAGGTTGCCCATCCCAGTGTTGATGAAATATGCGTTTGGCTATCTTGCATACATCAACGGTTATGTTTGTAGGATCAGACAGTTTAACCTGTCTGTGAAAACCAGTGGGGTGGTCAAAATCCGCTCCAGACACACTTACGGATATGACACTACCCATCAGTCCCTTTTTACGGGCTCTTCTGCACACTTCTGTACAGATATCGAGGATAACTACTTCGATCTCCCAAGCCTCTATGAAATCTCTAGGCAGGGTCATTCCGTTTCCGATATCCTTTTGTGTACTGTGTGTGTTGACGGTTACCGGTGAATTGTCGAGTCCATTTGCAACTCGCCAGATGACTTCTCCATTAACACCCCACTTACTTCTTAATTTGGAAAGAGGCGTATTCGCCAGGTCTCTAATGGTTCGGATGCCCATCTTCCACAGATGTTTTTCCATTCTTGAGCCAATCCCCCACATATCACGGATGGGCTTATCTCCAATATGGAGGTGTAACTCCTCTTTCTTTAGATGGAAAATGCCCCCCTCTGCTTTTTTAGCGATCATATCGCAGCACAATTTACTGATGATTTTGTTTTCACCAATGCCAGCTCTCGCGTAAACGCCTGTTTCATTATAGATTTTGTCTTGAATTTGCTTGGCCAAATCGACTGGATCATTACCGAATAGATGCATGGACCCTGTAAAATCAGCGAATAATTCGTCTATACTGTACGGTTCGACCAGATCGGTGAACTCCTCAATAATGGACATGATTTGAGTGGATACTTCGATGTATTCTTGCATGTGTGGTCTCACAATGATCAGTTCAGGGCACTTCTGAAGAGACTGCCAAAGTGGTTCGGCGGTAGATACACCCTTCGCTTTGGCTAGTGGACAAGCAGCAAGAATAATTCCAGAACGTCTTGCGGGGTCTCCAGCGACAGCTAATGGTCTATTTTTGTATTGAGGCATTTTTGCCTTTTCAACTGAAGCATAAAAGCTCTGCATATCAATGAGCATAATGGTTCGTTGCTTAGTCAACACTGAAATCACTCCTGTACATTTAAGAACGTATGTTTGTATATTATAAACCGAACATACGTTCTTTATGCAAGAGGTAAATATTTATATTAGGCATACGACGAAGTGATGGATTCAAATCATACTAAGACACACCAGCTTCTCCATCATTTGAACTCCCACCTGTAACCACAGTTTTCATTCTCCTGACTTAAATGCGAAAATACTTGAATATGTAATTAAGGATGCTATTCAAAAGCCAATGCACAAAAAGCCGCTAAATTAGCGACTTCAATTGGATTATGTTCTTGTCCCGAGACAAATAATAAAAGCAGTCGACATCAGCTGCTGCTTTCTTAGTATTTTATTGTTGGATGCTACTCCATCCACTTACATCACATTGTCCATAGTCATTATCACCCACAGCAACCATCGTACCATCCGATTTCAGTCCAATCGTATGGACACACCCCGCCGAGATAGCTCTAATTTCGTGCAAGCCACTTACATCACATTGGTGATGTTTATTCGAACCCACAGCAACCATCGTCCCGTCAGACTTAAGACCAACGGTATGATAACTGCCCGCTGCAACTGCTACAATATCGCGCCAACCGCTTACGTCGCATTCACCTTCATTATTTCTACCCACAGCGACTACCGTGCCATCCCATCTAAGCCCAACAGTATGCAGATACCCCGCCGAAACAGCTAATATGTCGCCCCAGTCGTTTACGCTACATTGGTTATACTTATTGTTACCAACGGCTGTTACCGTTCCGTCTATTTTTAGACCGACTGTATGCCAGTCACCCGTCGTGACCGATACAATATCATGCCAGCTGCTCACGTTGCATTCCCCTTCATTATTTCGCCCCACCGCAACCACGGTGCCATCTGATTTAACCCCAACCGTATGGCACCAACCTGCCGAAACGGTTACAATATCGCGCCATTCGCTTACATTACATTGGTCATGCTTATTCCAACCTATAGCTGTTACAGTCCCATCAGATTTAAGACCAACGGTATGGGCATTACCGGTATTCGTAGCCATATGAACATTACCCGCTGCAACTGCGACGATATCGCCCCAATCGCTTACCTTACATTGACCATATTTATTATCACCCACAGCTATTACTGTTCCGTCAGATTTAAGAGCAACGGTATGACGACGACCGGCCGCTATGCTACAGTTACGGAACCGTTTCGTCTCAAACACTGCTTCCTTCCGTGAATTGTAGCCCATATCTTCCTCCTCTCCGCCAATTGAAAATCCTCGTTTAGTTCAACTGTAAGTCATAAAGTTTGTTGTTAAATCGCACTTTAACAAAAGAAAGGCTCGCACAGGCAGGGGATTCTTACTTCCCTGCCCAATACGAGCGTTTACTTCAAATGCACTCAAACGGTTGATCCAGGTGTGTATTTTTAGCAATCGTTTCATTTCATGTAGCGATATTCTAATAGATCCTTCAAGTTTGAGATTTTCCGCAGCAGCTTCTCCCCGACATTGGTTTCCCTCACCAGCTTCCGCTCCAGTTCTTTGTCCACCAATCTTTTTAGAGATAACACGTCTGTTCCGTTACATAACACATCTTCTTTTGAATTAAATTTCTGATGGGCGACGAGCTGCATACCAAAAGAATTGTACAGCAAGGTATATCCGGCAATGCCCGTTGTGGACTGATAGGCTTTGGAAAAACCGCCGTCAATCACGATCATTTTTCCGTTTGCTTTAACAGGGCTCTCTCCACGACTTTCTTTGACTGGCGTATGACCGTTAATGACATGTCCATGATCTGGATTCAAATCAAACTCCTGCAAAATTTTTCGAGTGATCTCTTCATTTTCACGTAAATGGTAGTAAGGGTTCTTTCTCTCCTTATGTGCTTCTTTATCTTGGATAAAGTACCGTTCAAAAGTGGTCATTTCTCTCTTTCCAAAGAGCGAGGAACATTCCCCTGTCCAGATGTACCATACCATATCCGTCGCCAGATCTTCTGTCTCTTCCGGATGTGCAAAGGCGTAACGTAAATAATCCTCAAAAACATCAAGCAATTGACGGCCGGCATATGTCTTGTCTTCAATCTGCATTTCTTCCATATTTCCTTCTTCATCCAAAGGAATACAACCGTGGATTAACAAATTCCCGTTGTATTTTAAATAAAGGCTACCCTTTTTCATAAGAAAATTCATATGTCTGGCCATCTTTTCGGAATGCTGAACGGAAAACAGCAGCTTTTCCATCACCTGGCGTTCTTCCTCCAGCAATTGTTCAGGCTTCTGCGGATTTATGGTTGCAAAACAGGTGTTTTCCAGCAGGTATGTTTTACCGCAGATGTTGATTTCATTTTTGTCGTAATCAATCTGCTCCAGCAAAAGTCTTTCAGACATATTAAAGTATGGGCGTCTCTTGATAATCGGGATTTCAAGTTTAAACTGAATCATGGCAATGGCTTGGTGAATTTTCGTGATCTGCAGAATTTCCTGCTCCGTTAGGTTATGACCAGCCTGTAGCTTAGGTCTGAAAGATGGATTGTCCTCATAGTATTTCTCAGCCAGGTTTAGCAGTGGGCGCAGATTGATTCCGTATACATCTTCGATGATATCCAGATTGTCGTATCTGGCGCAGATCCGAATAATATTCGCAAGGCAGGCCAGAGAACCCGCGTAGGCTCCAATCCAGAGGACATCATGGTTACCCCACTGAATGTCTACAGAATGGTAGTTGATCAGTGTATCCATAATTTTATCGGGGTACGGCCCCCGGTCATAGATATCTCCAACTACATGAAGATGGTCAACCACCAGGCGTTGAGTCGTATAAGCAAGGCCGATAATGAGATTGTCCGCCTGGCCCAAGGATATAATTTGCCGATATATTTCCTCGTAATAAGGATCCTTATTGTTGGTGGAATCCGTCTTGTATAAAAGCTCTTCTACAATATATACATATTGCTCCGGCAGAGCTTTACGCAATTTTGAACGTGTATATTTTGAAGAGGCATAAGAAATAAGCTTAAGCATGTGTTCAATCGTTAGTCTATACCACTGGTTCAAAGCCTGTTTATTGCTCAGTTCCCCTATAACCAGCTGTATTTTTTCTTCCGGGTAATAAACCAATGCCGCAAAATCATTGATTTCTTGATCCGTCCAAACCTCCCGGAATAATTCTTTGATTTTCTCTTTGACGGTACCCGAACCGTTTCTTAGTACATGCTGAAAAGCCTGGAACTCCCCATGCAAATCACTGACAAAATGCTCGGTTCCCTTCGGGAGATTGGAGATCGCTTCAAGGTTGATGATCTCTGTTATGATTTTTTCTTCCGTATCATATTTCTGGGCCAATAAATCTAAAAATTGCTCATCCAAAACAGATGTCCCCCTTCAAGGAAGTATGGTGTTGTATAGCCGGGTCCAAAAGCTTTAGACCTACATAAAATTACTCTATACTTGGCATTGATTATATGGTAATTATCAGCATTGCCTTCCCCCATCATACTCCAGTTCATCATATATGAACAAATTTCATTGAATGGATTTTGAACGAAACAATGTTTGTAAAAATAAAAAAGCCGCTAAAATAGCGACTTTCATTGGGACCATGTTCTTCCCTCGACATTTTTTAACTAACTGCTATTTTACACAATGAAAAATAAACGATCTATTCTCAGAATGTGCTTCTTTAAACTCCCAATCACCATATGTTTCAATTTTTGAGAAACCTATTTGTTTCAGCGACTCATCGAATTCTTCTTGATTTCGAAACCTCAGCTGCATTTTTTCATGAACTAACACTTCATCTGTTTTTGTATTTTTTACCATTTCGTAGAAAGTGTAAATATCTCCCTCAAACCCTTCATATTCTGTATAGATTTCTAAAGGATCTCCGTTTAGTCTATCTTTAGCTAAGTCAGGAGTTTTGTCCTTCTCCCATTCTTCCCATACTTTTACCAAAGGGTTTCTTGTATCAAAAATAAAGTGACCCCCATTTTTTAGGGATCGGAATACGTCCGAGATTACCCGCTTCCAACTATCATCTGTAAGAAATACCTGTGCAACATTGGCTGTCATAATTACCGCATCATAGGTATTGGTTTGTAAATCCGCACTATCACCTATAATCCAATTCACATTTCCAGAATTATCTTTACTTCTCGCCATTTCAATCGCTTCTTCATTGGGATCTATAGCGGTAATTTTATAACCGCACTGAACAAGATGAGTAGTCCATCTTCCTGTTCCACAGCCCAGATCAGCTATAGATTCTACTTGTAATCTCTTTAACAATGCAAGGAAAAATTCATCATCTTTTCCCCAATGGTTAATCTGGTCATATACAAATGGAATCATATATAATGTCTCCCCACTTTCAACAACGTTTACTGTGCTCAACAGTTTGATGCCTCATACATAAACTATACAGTTTTAGTCTCATTCAGTGAACCAATAACTTCCCTGGTTGCTTCTATGAAAGATAACATGATTGGTGAAAGCGACTTGTCTTTATGCCACAACATCTGTGTATCTACCTGCAAGTCCGGAATTTGCCATGGGAGGACAACAAGTTCTCCACGTTCAGCTTCAGATTTCGCGACGATCTCAGGAAGAAAAGCAATACCGATTCCTGAGATTGCACATTGTTTAATGGCTTCAGCACTTTGAAACTCTAATTATGTAATGCTATCAATACCCTCTTTCTCAAATGATCGATCAAACATCGTTCGATATGGACAACCCTTCTCATTTGTCAGGAACACTTCATCATGAGAATCTTCCAATTGCAGCACAGTTCGTTTGGCGAGTGGGTGATCTGGAGCAGTTAACAATCGGAAATGTTCTTCCAGCAATTCTCAATTCCGAAACTGAAACCTCTGCCAGTCTCATTTCTATGGCTTTCATCTTTAATTCTACCGGATAACTCACTCTGGTTGCCATTACAAACACACCTCCAAGATGATTTCCCCTATCTTACGACAAGGTTTCATTCTCTTGAAGGTGTGTTTGATTAATACATATTCCTAATGATTATAACTACAATTAAGTAAGTACAGTCATCGCCTCTCTTGTGAATGGAACCAGATCATCAGTACGTCCTTCTTGAATTTTCTTAGCCCATTCAGGGTCGACTAGAAGAGCACGGCCTACAGCAACCAGATCAAACTCATCATTCTGAAGTCGTTGTACCAATCCCTCGATACCGACGTTACTTGCGCCTTTACCTTCTGTAAACAGACTTGTAAAGTCACCATCAAGACCAATCGATCCAACAGTGATTGTCGGTTTACCAGTGAGTTTTTTGGTCCAACCAGCAAAATTCAGATCAGACCCTTCGAATTCCGGCTCCCAGAAACGGCGTGTGGAACAGTGGAAGATATCGACTCCAGCTTGAACCAACGGTGCGAGAAGCTGCTCCAGTAATTCCGGTGTTTCAGCCAATTTAGCCTGATAATCATCTGTCTTCCACTGAGATAAACGCAGTACAATAGGGAATTCCGATCCCACTACTTTACGGCAAGCCTCAATCACTTCAACTGCAAAACGTGTGCGAGCCATCATATCTCCACCATAACGATCCGTACGAGAGTTGGTTTTCTCATACAGGAATTGGTCGATCAGATAGCCGTGTGCTCCATGGATTTCAACACCATCGAACCCAACGCGTTTCGCTTCTGAGGCTGCTTTTGCGAATTCCTGAACGATTGTAGCAATCTCAGCTTCCGAATAATCATTAACATGACCTTTGGCTCCCATATGCCAGATCTGTGGAATAATTCGACCGCCAGCTTCATGTACTTCAGATACAACATGTGCCCAACCATTCATTGCAGCTTCGCCATAAAAGTGCGGCACATTGGCTTGATTGGATGCATCCGGATGATTAATTATTGTCCCTTCTGTCACAATAAGCCCCACTGCGTTCTCTGCTCTGCGGCGGTAATAGCCCGCAACATTCGAACCCGGGATACCGTCCGGAGAAAATTGACGCGTCATTGGCGCCATCACGATCCGATTGGATAACTTCAAGTGACCTAACTCTATAGGTTGGAACAATACTTCTACGGATTGAGAATAATTCATAATAACCTCCACATATTTCGTTTTATATAAATTGACCTAGGAGATGTTAAACAGCAACCAGCCTGGTTAACAACTAGACGTTACTTTCAAATTGAATCAATACACGATCTTTATCGAAAAGCCCCACCTCCTTCAAGGTTTCGTGGTGTATTAATCCGACTTCAATTATTTTTGACTTCGTAGTCAAGAATTTCACAAAAAAAAGATCAAGACATGATCATGCCAAATGAAGTACGCAGAACCGTCTCGATCTGTTCACGGGATGAACCTGATTTCTCCATAACTCTCACACCAAGGATGGTGTTATTTAGATAAGATGCAAGCTCCATACTCGTATACCGGTTGGAAATTAACTGTTGTTTCTGGCCACTACTTATGATCTTCTCTAATACCAGTTGAATCTCTTCTGCCATGAGCTCAACTTCGCGTGTGACCTGCTCGTCATCTGTTCCGAATTCAAGTGATGCATTCACAATTAGACACCCTTGGCAGCTAGTTTCATCGTCTAAAAGGGAATATCGTAAGGTATCCAGTTTATCAACGGGAGACGAATCCAGGGTTTCAATCTCTTTCAGTTTCGCTATAACCTGTTCACGGTAAAGTGCCAGCGCCTTCAGGAACAACGATCGCTTGTCTTTAAAAACACAGTACAAACTTTGCTTTTTGACTCCTGTAGTACGCGTAAGGTCCTCATAAGAAGTTGCTTTGAAGCCTTGATTCCAGAATACTTCCATAGACTGGTGTAATACACGATCGACATCAAATTCTCTTGGTCTGCTCATGGGATTAATGTACCAGTTATTGACCATGCAGTCAAGAATTGATCATTTTTCATCCTAATCTCTACGGTCATTTCCTGCAGGTCCATTGAATGCGGTCTAACTCTTCCGGTAAGCAACCTTGTGAAAAGCATTGATATAACGAAACAGTGCTTCACCATCATCAGGCACATGCATACTTGTATCCATTGGCAGCATCATTGCCTGATACGGCTCCGGCACCATTCTATATTGATGGACATAGGAGGTTAGGATGAACCCGTTGCGTTGCCAGAACTGAATGCGTTCCTGATGAGCCTCCGTTGTCCCGAACTCCGCCTCGATAATCATACCTTTGATCCGGTGTTCCCTTAACGCCCAGGCTCTGAGCTGCTCCAGCATCCAGGTCCCTATGCCCAACCCGCGCAGCTTCTGTTCAACCGCGAGGTAATCGATGATCAGAATGCGGTCCGCAGCCTTCCCCTCCAGTCCAGTAACAGCCATCGCAACCACTTCACCATGATGCACGCCCATGTGTAAATTACCAATTTTCCGGTCCAGCATACTGCGCAGAATCGCTTTTGTCTTAGCACCGCTTTGAAAAGCCTCATGATAGATTCGCTCCATCCGCGCCCACAATGCTTCATCCCACTCCTCTATAGTCGTAAACTCTAATTCCAGCATTTCATTCGCCTCCAGCTTTAATTCAGATTTATCGTGATCACCCTTCTCTTGCCTGACGATAGGCACTCTACTGCCTAGTTCTTTTATACTTCCTTTGACGAATTCTGCGATTCTGAAGACTGTAGCATGTCTTTAATCTTAAAAGTTTATGTTTTTTATCGTTCGCATACCTGGCGTATATTCACAAAATTCATCTATCCTGCCCGTCAGCGTAATAAGCATTAACTTTTAATATCTTCTTTAGTCTTTTGTCTATATCGAATTATGGAAAGAGGTAAATTAACTATTCCAAGAATAAAAGAAGAGCCAATGGATATCCATTGAGATATTGAAGGATAATTCGGTTTTCCGTCTCCTACAGGTCCTATTTTGGGTTGGTGGCTATCCCACAAAACATATAAGAGACCAACAGCAGGTAACAATATGCAAATTACACTTGCAACTATATGTAACACATACTTGTTCAATCCTACCCCTCCATTTATTGTATTCATGTCTTAAACTCTGTTTATATTATAACGTTATCTAAAACGGGAAATTACACTAACCTGCCCCTTAGTTTAACAAAAAATTTTCTCCTTTAAGATATTTCCTAAAATAGTTTTCAATAACTGATGGAAAATTTGCCGCTAAGGTTTGTTGTTCATTTGGATTTAGAGAATGGAATGCGAAAGTCCTAATGATTGACCAAATAAAAAATGCTTCTAATAACTCGACATAATTCTCTTCCAGTTGATTTACTTTGCTATACGATGAAATAAATACTTTCCTATTATCTGGTGAAAGATGCAAAAATGTTTCAGCCATATCAAATAAATAAAAGCCATAGCCACAATTCGAAAAATCTATAGGTTGAGGAGTATCGTCATAAAATACATAGTTACTCTCATGAAGGTCAGAATGAATAACTCCCCAGTTACTTGGCAAACGTTTATGATGTTGTATCACATTTGCTATTTTATGTGCTGACTCTTCCACATGAACAAACACTTCACTTGAGATAAGCTCTAAATTTACTAACTGTTTTAATTGATGAAGTGATGAATATAAATGATCAGAATTGTATATTGGTCTATTAAAGCCGTCAGGTGCATTCCACTGCATAGAATGTTTATGTAGAGCCGCCATTAAGAGAGCCAAATTTTCAGTTTCATTACTTGTTGGCTCTCTTTGAAGTACGCTTCCATGAATCCAATGATGAATAGTCACCATGATTGTATTTTCGCTAAGATGAGTTGATATTTCTGTTACCAGATCACCTTGAAGATTTCTGACAGGTGCAGGTACGACGAGATTTGTATCTTTAACCAAAGCTTCAAGCCAAATAAGCTCTGATGTGATATTCCCTTTTGATTGAATGGAGATCGTTGAGATATGGATTTTGATAAGAAACTTTTGATTAGCATCGTTGGTCTGAACTTGAAATGTAACATTATCACTCTTTCCGAGATACACAAGTTTTTCCCAAATGATAGGGTATTGATGTATAGCTTCTTTTGCCACCTTCGCATAATCCTCTTCAGAAAGCATAGTATCCACTCCAGTTAATGTGATTTTTACTTCACAATTTTACCAAGTGAACTTTATTGTATGGTGATAAAAGTTGATTATAACTAAGCTTTACTGCGTTGTCAGATGAGTTCGCTGCGTAGCCAAAAGATCTGAATAAATGTTAATTTAACCCATATATCCACTAAAATCGATTATAATTAACTTATATTCAAGTCGATTACTTACCCTAAGTTAAAACGATAAACATCCGCAAAAAGACATAGTGATGCATCGCATATGCTCTAAAGGTTATAGAGTTTTCGAATACATACTTATGTATAAGAGGAGGCGAATGATATGACGATATTGCCTGTTATAGTAATGATCCTTGTATGTGTACCTACCATTGTACTCATGGTAAGCATGCCTTATTTAACAAGAGAGACGATTAGTTTTGGGGTCACCGTCAGCGCTTTACAATTTCACAGCGAACCTCTGCGCCAGATGCGGAAGTCATATGCTAGGATTAGTGCTACCTTGCAAACCATCCTATTCATTGTTTGTATCATCTGCCTAATATACGGTGATGAACATTCCAAGCAACAAAGTTGGATCATTGTCACTTATTCACTCGCCATGGTCGTAATCTCCCTAGTCATAAACATTAGCTATCATTTCAAAATGAAAAGTTTACTGCCTATGCTACCTATTGCTCTGGAACTATCGATCATGGCAGTGGACACTGGTTTTCGGAAAAGAAACATTAGCTTGTCTAGTAATTGGTTCCTCCTGATCCGAACCGTTCCATCAGACAAGACGTAACTTTCCGCCGTACTTGGTCAGGTTTTATGATTACAGCAAGCTTCTTAATAGTTATCCTGTTGTCCGTCGTGCAACTAAATATGATATCTCTGCTTAACATCAATTTCGCTATTCCCATTGTCCTAATCATAATAGCCTTTATCATCCTATACGCCTTAGCCTTATCGTTCTGGGCTGGTCAGGGCGGAAGCCGCTTGGAGCAATCGGCAGATCGCTCCAATTTCAGACCTGTCCGTGATGATGATAAATGGCTATTAGGTATAATTTATTTCAATCGCAAGGATCCAAACCTAATCGTCGAGAAACGATTCGGAGTCGGCTGGGGATTAAATTTCGGTCACCCAGTATGCTGGCTGATTTTTCTCGGAATTATCGTACTGTTAGTTGTCGTGTAACAAGGCTTGGAAGTTAGTACTCGCCGAAGTATTCTAGCTAGGGCAGACCTGTGGCGTGATTCGACTTTGATGTTATGCCGGTTGATCATCAATTAGGTATAGACCTAATCGGTAATCGGACCAAGTTCTTGTTCATTCCGGCAATCGGTACAAGTTCTTGTCCTTTGGCTCAGGACACAAACTTGTACCGATAAAATAAAAAAAGCCGCTAAATTAGCGACTTTCAATGGGATCATGTTCTGCTCCCTCGACACTTTTACCACAAACAACAAAAGTTCTATTGCTTCTTATGTTCATCACTTGGAATTAGTCCAGAAGGCTGTAGATCTGAATGCTCTCCACCTTAGCATCCTTGATATGAAACGACATCA
Source organism: Paenibacillus sp. FSL M8-0212 (assembly GCF_038004645.1). Classification (NCBI taxonomy): domain Bacteria; kingdom Bacillati; phylum Bacillota; class Bacilli; order Caryophanales; family Paenibacillaceae; genus Paenibacillus; species Paenibacillus sp. FSL M8-0212. The sequence continues at coordinate 5,710,888 of NZ_JBBORP010000001.1, forward strand.
CATCCACATAATTGGAAGGCTCGTAACGGAAGTCATCCTCTTCATCTGGCGCTCCATCACCAAGGAGTTTCCCCTCAGGGTAGGCGTTTTTGAGTGTATCCAGGCTGTCTCCTGCTTTAATGTTTCGGACTGTCGCATACTTGGGGTCTGTGATTTCAATATGAAAGATGGAGTCTTGTTTCCCCTCCGGTATACTGATTGTTTTAATCTCCAGACCAGGATACGTGTACACTTTTTCTGTAAAACCGATTAACGTATCCATGTTTGTTCCATCGTCGGCACTGTACGTATGAGATTTCAGGTTATCCGGTTTACCCAGCATCTGTTCCATCTGATCTTCATTCGCTGTATCCGAAATCGCAATGGTGTGCTCATTATAGACAAAAGCAAGCTCTTTCAGCACCACATTTCCTTCCTTTTCCATCGAACCTTCTTTAATAGCTTCAGTACCCTTTTCTTCCGAATTTTCTGAAGCAGGCGCACTAGCATTTGTTGCTCCTTCACCTTTGCTTTGTTCATTCGCTGTGTTCTGTCCGGTTGCTGGAGATGTAGCATCATTGGACTGACAGCCTGTTAATGCCACCGTTAGTAAAGCACCTAGTACGATAAAACCTGCAGCTTTCTTTGTTAACTTCATCATGATCCCTCCATAAATGTGTGATTTGTTCTTATGAAGTGATTATAAATAAAACATTTGTTAGTCTCATAACAGAAATGTACCAATCTTGTAACGTTACCTATTTAGGCTTGGGTTTAGATGCAGGTCTACGCACGAGGCAAAACAATCGTAACGGTCGTACCTTCCCCGATTTGACTTTCCATGTCGACATATCCATTAAACCGCTCTACAATCTCCTTGCAAATGGAAAGTCCAAGACCTGAACCGTTCGCTGTGCTTGCATTTTTCGCCCGGTAAAAACGTTCCTGCACTCTCTCCAGCTCATCGCCCGCGATGCCGATCCCTTGATCACGTATCCGTATAACCACCTCACTTGGCGTATGCTCCATCTCTACTTTAATCTGTGAGTGACTTCCTGAGTATTTGATGGCATTGTCCACAAGGTTGGCGATTGCATGGGACATCAACATTGGATTGACCTCGGCGTAGACTCTTGTCAGACCTCCATCTGCCGATCCTCCCTCTACTTTGCTAACTTTGATCTCGATCCCTTTATCCTTAGCCTTGGCAACCATATTCGTTGCAACTTGCTGAATCAGTTCGTTCATTTCCGTTTTCTCGACTTCCAGTTCGTTAGAACCAGCCTTGTCGAATCGGGATAACAACAACAGTTCATTAATCAAGCGTGTCAGCCGATCCGATTCCTGCAGCAGATGAGCATAGATTTTTTGCAGCTCCTTGTCCTCGTTTTCCCCTTCAACCAAGTATTGAGAGAAACCACGAATGGCTGCCAAGGGTGTTTTTAACTCGTGAGATACGTTGGAGACAAATTGTTTCTGGTACTGAATGTAATCATGAAGCTGCCGCCCCATGGAATCCAGCCCATCTGCCAGCATGCCCAGCTCATCCTTCCGGTTTAGATGAACTCTCCGAAACTCCTGTCTAGAGAAACTTTGCGCAGCGCTAAGCAACAGTTTAATCGGCTTGGTTGTGTTGCGTGCAATCCACAGACTGGATAACGTAATCAGTACAATAAATCCGCCTGCACCCGCAAACAGGATATAACGGATTTGATCCATAATCGCATAAAAGTAGGAAATATCCTCCACGAACTCATACACATAAGCGTTTTCGTAGAATTGATCCTGAATGGGAGTGGCAAAATAAAGCAGATGATCTTCCGTGACGGTGTAGGCATAACTGCCGCTCAGGGCTTTCTCAATATTTTTTTCGAAAATAAGAGGTTTGCCATCATTAATGATGATGCCATCCACAGCCAAGCCCAGCAACTGCTTGGAACTGTCATAGATACGTACTTCCTTGCCCGAAGCTTTCAGCTTCTCCAGAGCAAGTCTGACAATTTCCTTGGTCTGGGGCTCTCCTGAAGATGACCTATGCTGAGATAACACCTCACGGAAGGACAACTCGGACAGATCCGCTTTCTCCATCATCTGTTTCTCAATGGTAATGAAGCTGTAGTAATCGATGGCTTTATTCACCGCAAAAATGATGATGCCAAAGGACAGTACGGAGAAAAATAAATAATTCAGCAGTAACCGGGTTGCATACTTCAGGCCTCGCCACCTCCAAGTTGATAGCCAAATCCATAGATCGTCCGGACATACTTCGGTTCGTCCGCGTTATCCTCCAGCTTCTTCCGTAATCGCATGATGGTCATATCCACACTGCGACTGTCTCCCATAAAGTCATATCCCCATCCGATCTGCAGCAGCTCATCCCGGGTAAAGATTTTGTCTGGCCTTTTGAGTAACGTTTCCAGAATTTTAAACTCTTTGGCCGTTAAAGACACGGGTACACCGTTTTTCAGCACCCTGCGGCTTTCCAGATCAAATGTCAGCTCTTCATGAATGATGCGTGTAGATTTCATTTCTGATCCTTCACTTGATTCCTCCTTGCTCTCGTTTCTTCTCAGAATCACCTTGATCCGAGCGAGCAATTCACGATTGTCAAAGGGTTTGGTCATGTAATCTTCCGCCCCTAGCTCTAGTCCCAGCACCTTGTCGATTATCTCATTTTTGGCAGAGAGCATGATCACAGGAATGGCACGCTTTCCGGTTATTTCCTTACACAAGTCATATCCAGAGCAGTCTGGCAGCATCAGATCAAGTACGACTAAATCGGGTTGAAAAGAGTCAAGCAGCTGCAAGGCTATTTTACCGTTTTCTGCGGTTTGCACATCGTAGTTTTCTCGCCTTAGCACCAGCTCAATTAAATCTCGAATTGCGATTTCATCATCAATGACTAGGATTTTCTTCAACTGTACACCCCTATCTAGTCTTGTTTTCACCAGCTTCAATCAATTATTAACCCATCTTAGCACAGACACTTTAGATTCCTCCACCAACAGGAAGATGAGGTATATTCCAACGAACCCAACATAACTTGTAATAAACCCGAAGAAAGGAGAACAATCCATGGATCTGCTCTGGGTACTCATTGTTGGTGGACTTATTGGCTGGTTAAGCGGCAACTTGATTGGGCGGGACGTACCGGGCGGTGTAATTGGGAACATTATTGCGGGTTTTATCGGTTCCTGGTTAGGAACGGAATTGCTGGGACCAAGGGGACCGGTGATTGGCGGATTTCATATTATTCCAGCCATCGTTGGCTCGATTATTGCCCTGCTCATCTTCTTCGCTCTGGCACGTGGAGGAGCCTTCCGAAGACGTTAACCAAGAGAGTCGGAAACCGGTACCTTCCTTCATTAGATATGTTTATAAAGATGCTGCCAAGGCATAAAGTAAAGGATAAACATAAAAGGACCGAAAGCATTCATCGATGGAAGATGAACACTTACGGTCCTTTTTTTATTTTTGTACTGCTTTCATCCATACTTTCAGTACCTGAACAACCTGCTGAAGCTGTTCCTGTCCTGTAACCTTAGGTGCGCTATCTCCCTTTATTGAATTTTTCTATACTTTGTATAGAAAGTTGGTCGCAATATATGGATAAATATGTCTATCGGCATCTATTCTCTTGTGTTTTATCTCATTTTATATGCCCTCCTCAATGGTACTGACCCGTGACATGTTCTTGCGTATCTTGCAACATCTTGGCAAGCACAACGATCTGTCCTGCGTGATATCCGTAGTGTGCCGATACCTGGATAAGCAGCCGACCGATTACTCTTGTATCGTAGGTTTCTTCAGTACACCTATTCGTTCGGTGCATTCGGTTCCAATCCTCACGATCATAGCGAATGATAACCTCTCGGGACAAATCGTCGTTCGATAACGCAGCTACAACATTTTCCGATTCCTTTCTGGTTTCCCGAAGAAGAAGAATCAGCTTTTCTCTCGATATTCCCCCGTCCTTCGTGAATTCACGGGTTCGCGTCCGGATGAACGGTCTGTTGCCGATCGCGCTAACGAAATTCTGATATTCGTTACCTGCCAAATGCAAACAAAGATTACCGACGCTATTCATGGATCCCTTTATTCTTATCCAAATGAGTTCATCATTCAGCAAGTTCAAACTCTTCTCAATACGGTCGAGCTGCTTGTTCATGTCTTCCATAACGTGTCTGATCAGTTCAATCATGAACACCCTCCCAATTCTCGGTCAGGCGCATATAATCTTCAAGGGTTACATGCGCGAATTCTCCAACTTGAATGGAGAAACCTGTCAGTATAAAATGTACGACTCGCAAATTTATCATCATCGTGACCCACCTCCACCTGCTCTATAGAATCCATGATAATGAATTGCCCTTCGAGTGTAAAATGAAAAATTACCAGCCAATCGGGCGTTAGCCATACGATTGCTTTCGATGATACTACCGGCTGTACCAGATAATATCCTGGTAAAACCGTTAACCCCTTCCATTAACTGTGTCATAGGATTAGCAGTCCCCTCCCTGGAAGCGATTTCTCCTGCCTATCGCCGCTTTTATTAAAGAGACGCAAAGTTTGCTTACATAAATCTCTTAAATCGCAATCGGTACAAGTTCTTGTCCTTGGCTCGGGACACGAACTTGTACTGATAATATAAAAAAGCCGCTAAGATAGCGGCTTAATGCAAATATGTTTTTGTCCCTCGACAGATGCCAATTTTAATGTTTTGCGGTTTTTCCCAGTCTTCTTTTTTAAAATGTAATGACAATCTTACCTACAGCGTGGTGGGTTTCGCTCAAAGCATGTGCATCATAAATACCCTGTCTACTAAATGGGAAGGTTGCCCCTACAATCGACTTTATCTTTTTCTCTTCCATCAGATCTGCCATTCTCTGCAATTGATCACCATCTGGCTGTAGCCAAATCCCCTTTGCTAATACATTGTGAGACTTAGCAGTATCATGATTGGGTTCACCAACAATGGTAATCAGTCTTCCGGTATTTGGCTTAAGCACCTTATAGCTATTCTCAGCTACTTCTCCACCCATCGTGTCAAACACTAAATCTATATCTTTTAGAATCTCTTCAAAGTTTTCCTTTTTGTAATCAATGACCTGATCAGCACCTAATGAATAAAGAAGTTCATGATTTTTTTCACTTGCTGTTGTAATAACATGAGCGCCAGCATACTTTGCTAATTGAATGGCATACATACCTACACCACCAGCTCCAGCGTGAATAAGTACAGTTTCACCTTCTTTTAGATCGCCATGAGTAAACAGTACCTGCCATGCTGTTAAACCAGCCAAAGGTACAGCCGCAGCCTCCTCATATGAGATTGAATCAGGTAGTTTTGCCAGAAGGTACTCATCAACTGCTGTATATTCAGCATACGAACCGAAACGTGTTGTATCAGGACGACTGAATACTCGATCTCCAACTTTCCATTTGGTAACGTTTGAACCGATTTCAGTTATGACCCCAGCTACATCCCACCCTAAGATAATAGGGAATTCCCAGTCATACATTTCTTTTAAGTAACCCTCTCTTAATTTCCAATCGATTGGATTAATGGATGTAGCCTCTAGTTTTACAACCACTTGATTGGCTTCTGCCCTCGGTTTATTCACTTCCTGCTCAACTAACTCTTCTTTACTTCCATATTGATTAATCACAACTGCTTTCATTTTTGTAACACTCCTTTAAGCTAATAGCCTTTTTCGTGCTATTCCTGATTATTTATTTGTATCTAGTCACTGGGGTTCATGCATATTATCCTTACTCATTTTTAAACAATCAGGATAAAATTATGCAAAAGTTAAGTTAGAATCGTCGGAAATGTTGCTGTTATTGTGATATTTTTACATAAAAAAACGATTGAAATGGACTTAGTTATCGTTTATAGTTGACTTATCAACAATTGACTAGTCAAATATTGATGGATCAACTAAATATAAAGGGAGAGTAACTATTATGAAACCATACCAACAAACAAACGATTTTAACGAAATTATTTATGGACGCCGCTCCATTAAGACATACGATTCATCCGTAAAAATCAGCAGGGAAGAAATGACTCAAATCATCAATGAAGCTAGCACTGCCCCTTCCTCCATCAACATGCAGCCTTGGCGCTTCCTTGTGGTGGATACTCCAGAGGGAAAAGAAAAACTCGTTCCACTGTCCCGCTTTAACAAAGAAAAAGTCGCTCAAGCTTCTGCTGTCATTGCCGTGTTTGCGGACAAAAACAACTTCGATTATGCAGAAAACATTTATGGAAAAGCTGTTGAGCATGGCTTAATGCCACAAGATGTTAAGGACTTTCAGTTGAAGGCATTCAAACCGATCTATAACAACATGTCCGATGCTGAAATGAACGATGTCATTATGCTTGACGCCGGTCTGGTTTCCATGCAATTGATGCTGGTTGCCCGTGCACATGGGTATGACACCAATCCAGTCGGCGGTTATGAAAAAGATCAAATTGCCGAAGTGTTTGGCTTGGATAAAGAACGCTATGTACCAGTCATGCTACTGACAATTGGAAAAGCTGCAAGCGAGGGATACACCTCCTACCGTATGCCAGCCGAAGAGACCACGTTTTGGGCATGATTCAAAGCGATAGTGCGAGCAGTCTCCACATTGTGATATAGTTGCCTTTAGTTGCTGAATGTCTTGGAAGGAATCTACGCTTGTTACATGAAGCTTTTCAAGACATTCTGCACCATTCAAGGAGGGGCAAACATGAATTGTTCGCTGGAACAAGAAACCTTATTAATATTACTCAAAAATATAAGCAATCAGTTGAAACCTAAATTTGAACGTTGTACGGGGATCAGCTCCTCACGATACGTTCTGCTGTATCATCTCTATCTTCATGAAGAAGTTACACAAAGCCATTTGCAGAAGGCCATTCATATTGACAGTGCTGCTGTTACACGCCATTTGAAGCAACTGGAAGCAGACGGTTTGGTGTCACGAAGAAGAAACCCCGACGATCATCGGGAAACCTTCGTCCGGTTAACAGAACAAGGGCTAACGCATATCGCGAATTTCAAGCAGGATCGAAACCAGTTTCTTCATCAGATGATACTGGATTTCAGTGAAGAAGAAGTTGCAATGATGACCGACATGCTTACACGCATGCAATATAATCTGAAGGATCTGTAAATTTACGATAACAGTCAGCCTTCTTCAGATTTCTTTTCATAAATGAATAAAACTAGTTAGATGAGATGATACAATATCTCAGATTAACAAGAGATTATAGGCCATATATTATTCAGGCAAGATCAAAACAAACCGCTGAGTGTTTCATTACATGGCGGTTTGTTTTAATTTATCAACAGCTAGCTTTTCGAAATATTACAAGTTGGACTAGCACATACTAAGGAACAATTGGCTGAAGCTTACATAACGGAGGTCTCATCATGGTATTCACAATCACAATTATCATCGTTGCACTGTTTGCAATATGGGGAGCCATCGCTCCTGATCAGCTGGCGGATGTGGCTAATGTTGCCTACAACTTCTCTATTCAGAATTTTGGCTGGTTTTATTTGCTAGCAACACTGTTCTTCCTGATCTTCGCTTTCTATCTGGCGTTCAGCCGATTTGGCGGCATTAGGCTCGGGGATGACGAAGATGAGCCGGAATATTCTACGGTTTCCTGGCTGTCCATGCTGTTTAGCGCGGGTATGGGCATTGGGCTGGTTTTCTGGGGAGTTGCTGAACCGCTGTCCCACTATTTATCTGCACCTGAGGGGGCGGTACCCGAAACAACGCAAGCAGCCATACTTTCAATGCGTTATTCCTTTTTCCACTGGGGGCTACATCCTTGGGCTATCTATACCGTCATCGGCTTAGCGCTTGCTTACTTCCAGTTCCGGAAAGGATACAAAGGACTGATCAGTTCCACCTTTATTCCTCTGATAGGTGAGCGTCTTGCTTCAGGCTGGCTTGGTAAGGTTATTGATATTCTGGCGGTCATTTCCACCATCTTTGGAGTTGCTACCTCGCTTGGATTGGGTGCTCTTCAGATCGGCGGGGGTCTGAATCACTTATTCGGTATTCCTAACTCGACACTGTCTCAGGTTGTCATTATCATAGTTGTAACCGTACTGTTTTTAATCTCGGCAACCTCCGGTCTGGATAAAGGTATTAAGATTCTGAGCAACGTCAACCTCGTTATAGCTTTATTATTGATGTTGTTTGTATTGGTGACTGGACCGACTTCTTTTATATTTGACACATTCACAACAACCTTGGGCAGTTACATGCAGAATATTATTAACATGAGTTTGAGACTGACGCTGTTCTCAAGAGAAACCTGGATTGGAGCATGGACGTTATTTTACTGGGCATGGTGGATCTCGTGGGCTCCTTTTGTCGGCACTTTTATCGCAAGGGTATCCAGAGGAAGAACCATAAAGGAATTTGTAATTTACGTCATGGTTATTCCAAGTCTTTTCGGATTTATCTGGTTCTCCGTCTTTGGCGGAACAGGACTTCACATGGAATTGTTCAATGCCGCTCATCTGGCGGAGGCTGTCAAGGAAGATACGACAACCGCTTTATTCCTTATGCTGGAGCAGCTGCCTTTGGGCACGATCGTGGCATTCATCGCCACAATGCTGATCATGATCTTCTTTATTACGTCGGCTGATTCAGCTACCTTTGTACTGGGCATGCTCACTTCAGATGGCAAGTTGGACCCGAGTACAAGAGTGAAATTAACCTGGGGAATCATGCAGTCCTCCATTGCGGTAGTACTGCTAATCAGCGGGGGGTTAACTGGCCTCCAGACGGCATCCATTGTAACCGCATTGCCGTTCGCTATTGTCCTTATCGGTATGTGTTTCTCCCTGCTCAAGGCTCTAAAGGCTGAGGACAAAGAGCGCCGTCAGAAGGAAAAACGGCAGCGCCAAAAGCTGAAACGACTGCTAGAGGAACAAGAAATCTCGCTGAATGAAATTTCCGGCAGGTAATGTATACTTAGTGTAAAACTAACAAAAGCCCGCGTCCTTGCGGGCTTTTTCTTATACAAAAAAAGGGCAACTTTTGTCACCAAAAGCGGCCCCTTTCTTCTCACTTCAATCATTGTTTTTAATTTTGCCTCTTGAAATACAATCTTCAATTAATTTCTATTCTTTAGGTTTACGCAATGTTACAATCCAGACTACTGAAAAATCGTTCAACAAAAACATCACCATATATTTTCTTCATATGCGCTGTGTTAAAAATATATTGTTCCATAGGCTCAAGCTTGCGCAGACTGCGTACCAGTATTTTCCGATCATCTTCAGATAGATTAGGGTCATCGTCTATCTTTGTCAGGGCATTTTTCACACGTGCGGATACCTGTTCAACATACACATGGTTTTTGGATTTTGGCGGAATACATTGCGTCAGGTCACAGCTTACAAATCGAACACCGTCAAGGATACAGTTTTCAAAATTAGCGATTAGCTTTTGTTTGCCATTTCCCTCAAACGTAATATCCACTAGCTTGCCGGTAAAGGAACAATTGACGATATTCGCCACTCGTAAAATCCGGTCATTGAATCTACACTTAACAAAAGTACAGTCGATAAACGTAGCGTTCTCCAAGGTCATGCCTCTCATATCGCAGGAGGAAAATTCGCAATTGGTGAAAACAGCTTCGTCTTTGGCAATGCCAACCGAGCGCAAGTCGGAACGAATAAATGTACAATGATCAATCGTACTACCGGAAAAAAATCTCGCATTTGTAAGATCGCAGGTATCAAATATCAGATGCTGCAGGGTACAGCTCCAAAATATGGGTGAACCAACATTTGAGTTTATTATGGTCGTTTCGCTTATCGTTTCGTGTTCATACCTGACAATGTCAGAAAATAATTCGTTGTTTACTGACATACCAGACTCAAGTCTTCTCATCCCTCTCACCCTATCAGTCCCTCGACATGAATTGTTATTACTAATATAAGCTCGCTACGTTGATCCAGACATGGAACGCAACGCCATGGTTGATCTCTGTCATACCAATCATACTATGGGGATGCACACCTTTCTCTTTGCTCAAGCACATTCACCTTTGGCTACATCATTGTGCAACAAATAACTTTTTTAGCATAATCATCAACATATTTCGTGCTCAGATTACCTCTTTCCTGCAATAAAACAGGAAAACCTTTATCACAAAATACCGTTCTTCATGATCAAAAAAGCATTGAATCTCATCCCTCCTACTTTACATAGGCCTAGTGGGGATTGAGACTCAATGCTTTAAGCGGTTTTACCCGGGGATAAAAACAAGTATGATATCTAATTTGTAGCCTTTAATAGCTGAATTTTGTTGATAGTATAACGTTAACTATCTCAACTCTTTGGAATCTCCTCTTCATTTTACTCTAAAATTGTATTGAGCATATTTGGTTACGAGAAGGATAGCACTGGATAGATAGGCTAAAGTCAACACCATGATCACAGCGGTTAGTCCCCATAGTGGAGGACCTAGAAACATCGCCACAACAAAACCCAATGAAATAAGGCTGTTTACGAGTGAGAAAAGAGGACTATTGGTTTCCAACTCCGTTGTGAAGGGTTGAATTACATAGTATAACAACAGATGATGTACTGAGAAAAATACAGCCAGTGCAATGGTTATAACCCAGATAGGAAGTAGCAAACTGATATCCTGTCCCCCAGTTAATACAAGTATAGATACACTTACTACAGCTGCTAAACAAGAACCTAACTTTAGATTGATGCTTAATATACTTCTAAGTCGTAACAGAAAGTGCTGCTTCGCATGCTGACGGTAAAATGGATAGCGCATTAACGGCTTATCAACATGGTAGAATAGAGCCTTACAAATCTGGCTACCTACGGTCAGATTTAGCATGAACATAATGATTAAAGGTGAGAATCTTTCAATTGAATGTAGTGAAAGATGATCTTTGAAAATGAGTAACAACAAAGGTAGGAGTATGCCTATGATTATAATAGCCAATAAACGTCTGTGGAACGGTGCACGGAGGAGAGCGGTATGCCTGGTAACAAAAATTTCGTGTAATTGCTCGTATCCCTCTTTTTCTAATGTGCGCTGCTCGTTGACATGAAGGTTATACGAGGAATGCCTGCTAAGATCATGTTCTTTTGACTGAACCATTCTCTGTTGAAAATCAGCAATCCGTATTTCTGGATTTAACAATGGATCAGCGTGGTTTGTTACTGCGCGCACTGCAAATGTGAAATCCGTATGTTTTAGTAAAACATACCCACAGATAACCCCGGACAACGATATCAGTGTCACAAACCATGATTGGTCCAATATCACAGATCCAAATAGAGGAAGGTTCAGTTTTGTGAAAGGAAGGTAAGCCAAAGTCAGTGCCAGCAACATGCTCAAACTCGTAGCCCATGTTTTCTGTACAAGAATAATGCCTTTCCATTTAAATAATGCCAGATGTAAAAATTCACATGTCACTCGCCAAAAAGTCATAATTCCCACAATAAGCAATGCTTGAGTCATTGGAAATTTAAAAAGTACCGCAACCAGAGTCATTGCAATCGCTTGATAGAAGAAAAATGTCGTATACCGATAAAATAGCGTAGCTCGCACAAATTTGGTTGGGATTATCCGCATAAGTCGGACGGATGTATACTTCATTTTGGTTGATTCCAACACTTTTGCACTCGTTACCCCAGCCATTACGCCACTTATGCAAAAGTACATGTGAAGAAAAAGGGTAAAATGCTCCGTACTATTTACATTTTTTGTCCATAAGAGCATGGGCAATGCAAACATTCCCCCGAAATACAATAAGCTTTCCAATAAACCAGCGAGAAATAATAAAATAACCGCAATTGCACCGATTGCACGTTTCGTCCGAACAGCAGCATACGTTTGTTCACTGATTAAATGACCTACAAACGGTAACTTTTGTGTGAAATAGATCAAACGGTTGACCAGCGTAATCATCTGTAACTGCCACATGCGAGAAATTGTACTAATCATTCCCGTCATTGGCGTTCTCCTTTGTACTTCCATTTTGGCTTTCATGCCGTAATAATTCAATGACCTGCTCTTCAAAGTTGGGCTGAGTAAGGATTTCGGGTGAAATCCGTGTTAAACTCCCATGATTTAAAATAATTAACTCATCACACAGATCCGTTGCCAATTGCAATATATGGGTCGAGAAAATTAGGATATGATCTTTTTTTAAATCATGTAGCAATTGTTTCATCTCACTCGCAACGATGACATCAAATGAAGTTAAAGGTTCGTCCAACAGAATCACTGTAGGTTTCATGAGTAAAAATAACAACATTTGAACTTTATTTTTCATTCCATGCGAGTAATGTTTAATGAGCTTATGTCGGTCATCCTTCGCAATGTGCATCATATCAAACAGAGCATCAATATTGTTTCCTCGTCCTTCAATTACATCTACGTTCACATCAATAAAAAAACGTACAAATTCATATCCCGTCAGAAATTCTGGTAACAGTGGCAGTGAATAAACGTAGCCCACATCATCCATTTCCAAGTCACGCGATTTTGATCCGTTGACAAGTTTCATTTTGCCGCCATCCACTTGGATCTCGCCACCTAAACAATTGAATAACGTTGTTTTTCCGGCGCCATTTCGCCCAAGAAGGCCATAGATCTTTCCCTTTTCAAATTGAAAACTTAAATTAGCTAATACTTTTTTTTCACCAAAACTCTTCTCTACATTTTGTAATACCAATTCCATTTATTTGTTCCTCACTTTCGAACCATTTCGTTTTTTGTTTCACGTTCTTATTCATATCTAATAATTGTTTAGTTTTCATCCGTATCAATCCCTTCGATTTTTTTCATAAAAGGATAAGAATTAATATCCCTTTAAGAGGTGAATCGTCTCACTTGACCAATATAACTAATCTTGGAATAGACAATCACACTAGACTAGTATTCTATTTTGAACGATATAATTCCTTGTATTTACATAGCCAATATATTAATGCGTCATCTAAACAGTTCCCGGGTTAATCCCCACAGACTTCAATTTAGATTTGGCTTGATGCAACTGTTCCGAAATCGCTTTCTCCATTCCGGTTTAATAGAACATGATGATATTTTCTTGATAAAATTGTATTAAAAGGATAAAATGACGAGCATCAAACGGTTTTATTCGAGGAATGGTAGCTTATGAAAGGTGGTTTAGCAATGAAAATTCTCATCGTTGGCTATTTTAGCGAAACCTCAAAATCAAATATTGCAAGGAGTTTTCCGCAAGATTGGAACGTTGTAATTGTTCCGCCCGGAAAAGAAATGCTGGATCATATTGAAGATTGCCAGGTAATCATTCCTGAACATATTAAAGTGGACCACAGCCTGCTTTCTAACGCAAAAAAATTAAAATTGGTACAGACAGGTGCAGGATTTGATAATGTGGATGTCCCTGCCTGTACACAGCGCGGCATTTGGGTGGCTAATGCTGGAGGTGTGAATGCACAGGCAGTGGCCGAACACGTAATGGCACTGATATTGTCTTATTATAAAAACATACCGTTTCTTGATACTTTCATGAAAAACAAGATGGATGAAAATCAATTGGACTATACAGGGAGTGAATTAAAGGGCAAAACGATTGGGATTATCGGTTTGGGTGCTATTGGAAAAAAAGTAGCTGCGTTTTGCAGGGTTTTTGACATGAATGTGCTGGCGTATGCGAGAAATGCCACTGCACAATCGGACGGTTTTGTGAAAATGACGGATTTCGATACTCTTGTAAGCACATCGGACATAGTCAGTGTACATATACCCTTGAATGAGCAAACCAAACAGCTGATCAACAAAGCGGTATTCAAAAAAATGAAAAATACCACTCTTTTTATCAATACAGCCCGCGGAGGCATTGTCAACGAAAGAGACTTGATTGATGCATTAAAAAACGGGGATATTTCAGGCGCATGCCTAGATGTGTTTGAATCTGAACCGCTTCCTATTGACAGTGAGCTCCGGAATCTGGGTAATGTGATACTTACTCCCCATACAGCAGGAATGCCTGATGGTCGGAAATTTCATAAAACAAGATATGATTTCTTTATAAAGAATATAAAACGTGTAGAAAATGGTGAGGAGCCTGAAAGCAAGCTCAATCAGTTATGATGTTTTGGTGCAATAAAATTGATCGCCACCCTACAGCAGTTCAAAATGAAGTTGAGTCTCAGGTAACTTCGTATTTCCTTTCCACTGATTTGCACCGTACCCCAATTCCAGAACCGCAGCAATGCGCTCGTTACTCAGTACACCAAACCTTTCAGTACGGCTCGGGTCGTACATCCAGTCATGCAAGGTACAGCTTACACCCAGACGCTGTTCATGAGCCAGCAAGCGGAAATTCTGAATTAGGCAGCAGACAGCTGCAAAGTCCTCTTCCCGCTTATGTTGATCCGCCTCTTCCTTCACCAAGACCAGAAGATATGCAGGGGCAGGCTCCTGTAATCCCTGCATGATGTCCCCATACCGGTTATCAGCAAAGATAAATCGCCACGGCTCTCGGAGGCCATCATTTGGCGCCCATACGGCATGATTGAGCAACTCAAGGATTAGATCCTGCGATACCGGTCGATCCAAAAACTCACTTGGACTGTCCATGGCTCCTTCCAGATCTGACAATTTCATTTTTACATCCTCCTCTTCTATGTAGACTGTCCTCGCAATACGGTCCACTTCTGCTCGGCTGGTGTTCTTTTCCGACTTCTTGGCGCTTTGTCGTAATACCCTATATGAAGAATACCAACGAATCTTTCATCCTCACGTAAGCCAATTCCATTGAAGAACCCTTCATGCTGAATCATGGACTCTGTATCCCACAACATTCCTAACCCTCGTTCCCAGCCCAGCAGTTGGAAGCTCTGCATCGCCCCGCAAGCAGCCGCATAATTGCGGTCATTGGTCAGACGATTCGGTCCCACAGTCGACATAACGATGACGTGGGCAGGAATATCGGTAAATCTCTTTTTAAAAACATCCAGAAGTTTCCCTGGGATCAGCTTGCCGAGCTTGCTCTGGGACATCTGTTCCAGCATGCAGTCCACCAACCGTTTGCGTGCTTCTGGCGTTCCGGCATATACTACACGCCACGAGCCAGACTCAACAAATGGTTGAAGCCGTATAGCCTTACGCAGTAATTCTACAACTAACTCCTGGTCCACCGGCGTAGAGTTACATTTACGAATACTCCTGCGCTCCCTGATCAATTCCGCCAGACTCATATGCTTCACTCTCCTTCGTTCTATCTGGATTCAATATTTATACTGCTGTCTTGAAGAAATTGATGGATTACTTTTAGCTCCGTTTCCGAATATTTGTCGAGAGTACGATAGAAGCGCTCAGCCTCATGTATATGCAGACGTTCATGCAGTTCAAAGATTTTTTTGCCTTGCGGTGACAACCGGAAATAGCTCTCCTTTTTGTTGTCGTTCATTTTCGTACGTTTGACGAATCCTTCCTCCAGCAGTTTGTTGCCAATTTTGGTGATACTCGCTTTGGACAAATTCATCGCCTCGGCAATACCCGTGTTGTTAATAGGCTCATGCTTGCCTATACAATCTATCATATGAACTGCGGTCAAATGCTGAGGGATTTTCTCGATACTTTCTCGCTGGGCGATACTTAGGAAATGCTCGATTTCTGTATCCTTGTGGTTCTCATACACATGTAAAAAACGGATAAATTGGTCATAAAGTAACTGTTTTGTTCGATCTTTTGAGATCATTCTTTGATCGCTCCTTATTTACTTGTAAACAAAAATATCATTTAAATAATAGGGTTTTTGTAATTGATTTCTTATATTTTGTTTACTGGTGAACAATATAACACGAATGATAATGCTTATCAACTATATTCTCTGACATTATGAATGATGAGTTTAGAGTACTAAACCACCAGATTAATGACTTTAGCCCTCACACAGTTAGGCTATTGGCCATATCCTAACTTGGAATTGTAAGCAACGATTAAAGGGAAGGATTTTTCAATGTTCCCCATCAACATTTGAAAAGAGGTCATGATATGTCTTATTTACCTTATTGTTATAATTGTTATTAGTATAACTTTGATTTACGACTAATATATTGCTCTACTCTCTTCACTTTTTCTAAGTAGATTCGTCCCGTAGTTCCCTGAAGCCATGCACCATTACCTGTCCAATTAACATCAACCGCTCGATTTAAATCAAAAATCCGCTCCCAACTTTCTTCTTTCGTCATTTCTAGTATCCCCTTATTAAACTCACCTTCTTCATGTTCATTATCAGAGCAAAATCCATTGTTCAGTACCAGGTTCCATCTATCAAGATCTGATATTAGTACATCTGTCTCCTTGAGATCAATGGTTAATCTTACGCATTTAGTTCCTCCCTCAAAATGTGCGGTAGATCTCATATCCGGCTTTTTGATCCATAGCCAGATTGGATACTCACCTTTATAATTAGGTAATCTTGTTTTCATTTGTTCCATCATCCATATGTATTGTTTTGGAAACATTAAGTTTTCAGAGCTTCCCTCCAAGTAACCTGTTTCTTGAGCTTGTTTCCAAACCTCTAATGTCTGCATACTCCAATAAATCATTTTCTTGGGTACCTCCTTGCTTTAAATTTCTCGCCAGTCTTCCCCATATTCTCTTTCTAACTCATCTTTAAATTTAAAGTATAGATCTTCAATTTCCTGATATACTTGCTCCTCTCGTAACTCCAAATCATTGTATCTAGCCTCGATCAAATAAAATAACAGAGCCTTTTCCCTAAATTTTAATTCCATCTTACGTGTCTCCTTATAAAATATAGTTCAACTAAGATAAGTTTTGGATCTCTCTGAAGTACAGATAAATCATCTTTTTTGCTTAATTCCTTAAACAAGTCCCGTTGCTCACCGCCCCCGTACTAAAGAACAAAATGAGCTCATACGTATGTAGCGCAAAGAAGAAATCCTGGATGTCGCCGTGCCCTCCTACTTTTGCACCAGACTCGCCCGACTCGCTATGCAAGCTATTACGAATGGGGCCTGATACGAACATGATCATTTTAAAAAGTGGTTATGAAATCGAATCCATCCGTAAGGCATGCCAAGTGGTGGCTGAATGCCATCGTACAATTGCCCAGGTCGCGTCCTTCTAGTCCATGGCATCGGCCGCATGACCTGCACGAGGAGCCAATGTATAATTGGTAATTGCACCATGATCTTGTCCCTCGACATCAATTCATAATGATAATGAAAAAACCTCAGCTCGGTTAACCGAGCTGAGGTTTTCGCATCAGGTGCTTCGAATATGCCCTAATTGGGACGATATAGTCGCACCTAAGCTTCTTCATAGTAAGGTCACGCTTGTGCTTTAATAACTTCAACCTTTTTATCACCTGATGATGCCTCTAACGTTGTTTTACCTTGGATAGCGACTATCACGCCAGTAGCCAGCATAGAAACGATTAAAGCTGCGCTGAGGGCTTTGGACATTTTCTTCTTGACCATAACCATACCTCCAATGTCTAATTACAATATTTAACTTTTTTGGGTGATTAATCTGGTGATTGTATTATAA
Organism: Paenibacillus sp. FSL M8-0212; assembly: GCF_038004645.1. NCBI lineage: Bacteria > Bacillati > Bacillota > Bacilli > Caryophanales > Paenibacillaceae > Paenibacillus > Paenibacillus sp. FSL M8-0212. Next base: position 5,728,433 of record NZ_JBBORP010000001.1, read on the forward strand.
CGTACTGACAATGATTGTAAAAGGATTTTTTCCTTCCTCTGGTTGCCCTCTATTGAGACTGAATATGCCAGTGAATTTTCCGTGGTTACATAAGAATCTAAATAACCTAAAAATGGTTTACAATTACGACATTAAATGTTACATTAATTTGAAATTGAGTAATTTAATAGATTCTACTGAGGTTAAGGATCTGGGGATTACGAAACTGAGGCAGTGTTTGCCGTTTAGCAGTCTGGTAAGTATGAATACGACGGTGGTTCTAAAACACCAATCATTCAACATTAGGAGGATATTCTAATGGAAACAAAATCACTAAAATTAATTACAGTTGGTGTGACTTGTGCTTTAGGGATTGGAATAGGAGTTTATGGCTGGGGAGCTGCATCTGCCGATACTAGTCCCTCTAAAGATCAAATGGAAATAAAAATCAATGATAACGGTCAAACATATGGTTCATTTATTTATCATGATGAAACAGAATTAGATCTAGTTAAGGCTTTTGGTGTAGACGGAACTGAAGGTTACATCAAGACTTCAGATATGAATCAAGATTTGCCACAAACTCCCGAAGAAGCAATTCAGAGTATGAATGAACCAAAAGTCGATAAGTATATAAACTTGTACGATAGCAACGAGAATATTATCGGAAAATTTCTACTCACTAGTTCAGAAGATTAACACTAAACTATACTACTCCCCCAAAAAAAGGCTCTCCATGATGATTGAGGGCACTTTAAAATGCCAACATCTATAAACAGGATACCCACCTCATTTCTGAGAAGGGTTATTCTGTTTTCTTTGCTCCTTGATCGGCTTCCTCGTTATCTACCGCAAAACCCGATTTTGCTCCTGAATTTCAGGTGATTGAAAGGCTAAGATATATCTTCCCACCGACGTTTTAATAACAGGCAATTTTTCTCCTTTTTCATAATGTGTCCTTGTCGGAAAACTACCTGGAATAATATGCGTGGCAAGAACGGAATCATCATTCAAGACACCGATAAAGATGGTTTGGCCAGTTAATGTCTTCAACTCGTCAGCAACTCGAAGAATACCTAGATTAAAATTAAAGTTTAAACTATGATCTTGAAGCTTACTCATTAAAACACTACAATGTCTTTGATTTCAATTGGCATGGCGCTACCATCCCCTCAATTACTTTCAATGAATCTCCCACTTAATCGGTTAATTTGACGATCACACTATGCATATCTTCTACAAAGTAATGGTGCGATCTATATTCTCTGCAACTCCTTCGGGATGATCTCTATTACGTCAAAGCAACGTTGCATATAACTTTTGTTCATTACATACGCCCTCTGTTTAACCACCTTTCGTTTAATCTTAAAATGTCTCATACTACTTGAAAAGTAGGCACCTTTTTATTAGATAGGAACCAGAATGTAACTAATGGGTGTTAACAACAAAACAACCGTTTCAAGAACGGTTGTTTTGTTGTTACATTGTCATGACAGATTAAACTATTGTTTTGTAATGTTGAGTTATCGTTTCCTGTCACTTTAAATTAACTTTTTCTCTACATTAAAAAGCTTAGAAATGCGGGGAAATAGACGAAAGGCATTGCCATAAGCGATCGCCTTCGCGTTTTCTTCGCTGATCTGCTGTGCTTCATGGAATACTGACTCCCGCTGTATACGAAGGACGCTGTCCGCTGGCCAAGGTATGTCCGCTCCGAACAGAATCCGATCAGGCGCAATCAACTTTTGAATTGTGCCGAGGTTCAACGTGGAATCATAATAAAGGTGGTCCAGTTTGGCTATTTCAGCTTGAAATTGTTCCGGTGTTGTTTCCACCTGAATTGAATCTTGCCCGATGGCGGCAAGCGCAATTCTCCATTTGATATAAGGAACCATGCCCCCTGTATGGGGAAGAATGAACTGAATGGATGGATATTGGTCGAAAATGCGATGAACAGCCATCGTAGTGACGGCCCGCGTCGTATCGAAGGTGCCCTCAAGGAGCGCAGGACTAAGTCCAGCGATTTTTTGCGGTATGAGGATGGGATGTAGAAACACAACAGCACTACGTCGGTCCAATTCGGTTAACAATTCGGTGTAATCCGGATGGCTTAAATATTTCCCCTGATAACTTGTCAGCATTGCAACACCATCCATCCCGAGAACATCAAGTGCATACAAGGTTTCTTCCATGGCTGCTGCGGGATCCGGGAGTGGAAGCGTTGCAAACGCACCATACCGCTCAGGATGAAGTTGAGCATACGATGCGAGCTCTTCATTCATTTTACGTGCCAATGTGTTGGCAGAAGATTGGTCGATGAACGTCAGGTCTGAAGGGGCTGAAAGGAATGAAAACGAGATGTCACCTACATCCATTTTTTGCATCCCAATCTCGGGCGTCCACTTCGGCATAAAACTTGGAATCTCCATTCCCAGCTCCCGCTGCTTTCGTTGCATTTCTTTAGAGATGATATGGTGGTGAACATCAATGACAGGATTAAACATACGTGATCAGCTCCTTCTATTTATTCTCAAGCCATTGGTTTAACTGGTTTTGCTTCTCCGTCAATATTTTCTCTACGCCTGCATTCTTTAGTTTGTCGAGATAAGCACCCAGTTCTGACGGGTCAAAAGTTCCTGTCTGAAAGCCTGCATCATACTGGTTTTGGACGTTGGCCACCGAGGTAATTTGTGTTTTGACCGGATTGATGTCGAAGCTGAAACCCATCGCCCTTGATTTTACGGCACTCTCGTTTTCGCCCCTCAACTGCTTCCACATGTCAGGGTCATTCCCTTCCCATATATAGGACAGGAAATTGTTGCCCACGGCATATTGGTTTGAATCGTATCCTGTTGCAGTGACACCTTCCGGCTTGCCAATCAGGTCATTATCCTGCTTAACATAATGCTTGCCCTCAATTCCATTGGTAAACAGATTAATGACTGCTTCGTCCGAGTAAAACAGTTCCAATACTTGAATCGCCTTATCCGGCTGCTCACTGTTCCTTGCCAAAGACATCATGTTCGAAGCTACGCTATTACGCGTCATATACGAGTCCTCAAGGGGTACGCATACAAGTTCAGTCCCAGCCGCAAGTGATTCCGAGTAACACTCATTGATATTCCGGATATACGAGAAGGCTTTGCCTGCCTTGATCAGATTGGACCCCGTTTCCTGTGACGTTGCGACGTCTTTGCTGAAATAACCTTTTTGATACCAATCACGCATCAGGTCAGCCATTGTGGAGAACCGAGAAGTCGCAAAAAGATTCTGCACGGTGAAGTCCTCCCCGCCAAAATCCAGTACGCCAGGTGCTGTTCCCAATGGATCATAATTCAGCATGGCTTGTCCGGGTGTTTCCTGGGAGGTATAGCTGACAATCGGCGTGACACCCGGCTCATTGTCCTTGATAAGCTGCAATACAGCAGAGATATCATTCCAGGTTTTTATGGCGTTAAGGTCAATATCATGCTTATCGGCAAGCTCTTTATCCATCACAAAACTGGGAGAAAGTGCCCAAGCTTTAATGCTGGAAACGCCATATGTTTCGCCATTCATCTTCCCGGCTTCTGCGGCTTCCTCCGGAACAGCCTCCAGTATCTTTTTACCAAATTCATTCAACGATTCGTCCATGGGCAGTAACTGTCCCCTGCCGATTTGGGATTCAAGGCCGAACCAAACGCTGGTATACACCAGATCCAGTTTCTCGCTGCCCGCCAGCATCAAGTTCATTTGATTGGCATAGTTCGATCCATTAACAGGCAAGAGCTTCACGGTGGCGCCTACCTTTTCCGCTGTAATATCACTGATGGCTTCCTGAATTTCCTTAACATCCGTTACATCACCAAAAGCCGGATACGTCATGACCACTTCATACATGTCTGTTGCTGAAGCTTTCCCAGGTTCTGCTCCCTCCTTACTATCTGGATTTCCGCATGCCGTCAACAATAGAGGGGCCGCACAAATTAAGGACATTACCCTCAAGAAACCCGCAGGCAATCTTTTTCTGAACATCTTCATTCACTCCCCATGTTTGCTTTTGGATGAGACATCTTGGATACGAAGCATGACTAACCTTTTACGGCACCAATGGTCAATCCCTTGACGAAGAATTTCTGGAAAAACGGATACGCTGCGATCAGTGGCAACACGCCGATTACGGCAATAGCCATTCTCACACTGCCGAGAGGTACGGATGAGACAACAGCCGTCTGGCCAGACAAACTGTTTTGCTGCAAGTACTGGACATCAGACAACATTCGATTAAGCAGGTTTTGAATGCTGTAGAGGCTTCCATCATTGATGAAGATCAAACCGTTAAACCAATCGTTCCAATACGAAATCATGAGCATCAGACCAATGGTTGCCAGGCTTGGGAGAGCAAGCGGGAGAACGATTTTGCAATAAATAACCCATTCGTTGGCTCCATCCACATAGGCTGACTCCACGACTTCGCCGGGAATGGATGTGGAAAAGAAACTGCGCATCAACAAAATGTAGAACCCGTTGGTCAGTAAATTCGGGATGATTAGCGACCAGATGGTATCTTTCAAATGGAAGAGGTCCGTATAAACCAGGTACATGGGCACCAGCCCCCCATTGAAAAGCAGGGTGAAAAATACGAAGAATGACAGGAACGAACGAAATGGAAGCACATTTCTGGATAGCGGATAAGCGACCAGGGTTGTAATCAACAATCCAACGATTGTGCCCACGACCGTGATGAACGTCGTAATTCCATACGACCGCAGAATCAACGAATATTGATTAAACAGATACACATAAGCATCGAAGCTGAATTGAGCCGGTAACAAACGATAACCATCCCTGATAATGGCTTGTTCCTCGGTTAGGGAAGCGGATATCAGAAGTATAAACGGAAACACTGCAGCGATTCCCATCATGATGAGCACAAGGTGAACAGCCATTTGATATATCCTATTTGAATACATGTTGTCCTCCCCCTTAGCTAAAACAGCGCCAAATCCCGGTTTTTGCGACGAACGATCGCATTGGTCGTTAATACTAACAGAAAACCGACAATGGACTGGTACAGTCCGGCAGCGGATGACATTCCAAAATCCCCAAAAGTCATCAATCCACGATAAACGTATGTGTCAATGACATCGGTAGTCGTTTGCAGTGCACCCGAATTCAGCGGAACCTGATAGAACAATCCGAAATCGGAATTGAAGATGCGTCCCACTGCAAGAAGCACCATAATGACCATCGTGGGTTTAAGCAGAGGAAGGGTAATGCTCCAGACTTGCCTCCACTTGGATGCTCCGTCCAGCGTAGCGGATTCATAATATTCTTGGCTGATGCCTACGATTGAGGCCAGATAAACAATGCATGTATAACCGACGTTTTTCCACAGATATACGACACTTAATATAAAGGGCCATTTACCGGAATCCGCATACCACGACACGGGGTCAATCCCCAGCAAAGGAAGCACGTAATGGTTGACGAATCCGTTTTCCTCGTTGAGCAATGCCAGAACCAAGTAAGCGACAATAACCATTGAGATCAGATAGGGCAGCAAAATGATGCTTTGGTACAGTCGGGAGGCGAATCGCTTCTTTACCTCGTTCAACAATACAGCCACAGCTATGGAGAGCACTGTTCCAAGCACGATAAATGCGCCGTTGTAGAGTAACGTGTTACGGGTAATCACCCAAGCATCCTGCGTTTGGAACAGGTAGGCGAAATTATCGAAGCCTACCCAGTCACTTCCCCAGATTCCTTTTGCAAAATTGATATCTTTGAACGCAATTACAATGCCGAACATGGGCAAGTAATTGTTGATGAACAGATAGACGATGCCTGGCAAAATCATGACCAATAACAGCCCATGCTTTCTAATGTTTTGGATGCGGTTTGCATGGAAACCTCGACGCATGTCTCTCTCCCCCTGTTCGTAACAATGATGTTTGGTTTGTGTAACTCCTCCAATATCCCTCCTGTTCTATTAATGTCAGTTTATGTGACTTAAAATTGTTCTTATATGAATAATACGATGTAAGTAAGCCTCAGTCATTGGTGTGATTCACTAAAAAAAATGATTTCATTTGGATTGTTACACCAAAAGAAAAGCCTATCTCAATTTAGGTGTAATGTTTTTTGACATACACTGCATTAAGCAACGTTTTATACGTCATGTGATCAGCCTTTTCATGCCAAAAAGCAACGCACCTGAAAAAGGATGCGCTGCTTCATGTATATTAAAGATTGTTACGAATGGATGGCTGCCATCTGTCTGCTGTTCGGAAACATTCGACCACCAACAAGCACACCACCCGAAAATACAGCTTCGCGTGGAGGTGCTGCAGCCAACGCATGCATCGCATTTATGGCATTTACCAACGAGAAAGTGCCTCGTTCACCCACTTTTGGAGTTAATGGCGCATTGGATATAAGCTTGTACGTTTCTAACAGCCAGAAGTCTTCCACCCAACCGGATGCTTCAGCGAGACGTGACCCACGGGAGAGCATATCGCCATTTCCGAATGGGCTCCACGAATCCAAAATGTTATCGGAACCGATATGCACGGACACTCCCGTTTCCATCAACAATTTGATGGGGGGCATAGGCCTGTCAATGGGCACACTCGTCATGATGGCTACGCCGGTCGCACACAACCTTTCTGCGAGTGAGCGCACCTCCGTTTCCCCAACCTGGCCCAAACAATAGGCATGGCTTACCGCGGTACGGCCGGACATACCGGCTTGTTCTGTCAGTTCGGCGAAGCGGCTGATCGTGTATATTCCGAGATGACTCGGGTCATGCAGATGCAAGTCGATGCCCGCAGAGAATTCTGTCGCAAGTTCAAACATGGTTTCCAGACTGGCATCCACCCGGCGGTCCAGTCCGGCCGGATCCACACCACCAACATAGTCAGCTCCAGCACGAAGCGCTTGCCGCATAACGGAAACGGAGTCAGATCGAAGCAGGCCTTGCTGGGGGAACGCCACAATTTCCATATCGATGCGTCCTTGGTACATCTCACGCACTTCCAAGATCTCCTCAAGATGAGAGAGGCCAATTTGCGGATCCACGTCAACGTGTGTGCGGATTGCCGTTGTACCTTGGGCAAGCATTAAATCCAACAATCGTTTCGCACGTTCTCCCGCCCCGGTCGGTAGTTCTCTCAACATGCTTTTCTCAAATTCCAACTGGCCGGGCAGTGTGACAAACGGCTGCAAAGACTTCCACGGCTCCCCAATAAAATGCTTGTCCAGATGGGTATGCATATCTGCCATTGGTGGTACATAGTGGAGCCCATCCGCATCAATGACGGTTGTCGCCCTACCGGAAATATTTACAGATGTGAGATCCGCATCCGTTCCTGCAGACTCAATGCTGACAATAAGTCCAGTTGCTTGATCAATCGTTAGATCAAACAGGTTTTCCGACCATTTGACATTTTTTACAAGTGTTAACCCTTTCTCCATGACTCCATCCCCTTACATCATAATCAAATTTTTTCGATATCTTCCGACGACTATGGTAATTCCAAAGGTTTTGAGTCAGTACAAGCTACCTGTAATCCCGATTTCCAAACTGTGCGGGCCTCCGGTTTATTAAGCAGAACTTCCCTTTCCGACCGCTCTCGGAACAATACCATATCAGCCGGAGCGCCGACCCTAATGCCATAATTATCAATGCCTAACGCCTGTGCCGCGTTATGCGTCAGCATGTTGGTCAAGATGAGCGCATCTCGTTTGCTGCCCATGTACGAAGTAATCGCCAATAGCCAGGCAGCCTCAATCGGGTCTGCCTTGCCAAACGGCGTGAATGGGTTGCGCACATTATTGACGCCAATTGCCACATTCACTCCACAATCCTGTAGCAGTTTCACGGGAGTGAGACCTCTATGATGTCCTTCTGGGCCTTCTCTTCCATTCAAAAAGAGGTCCGTCATCGGCAACGTAATGATGCTGATCCCGGCATGACACAGAAGTTCTCCGATAACCAAAGCTTCGTGTTCAGGGAGGGAACCGAGCGAGGTTACATGTCCGGCCGCGACATGCCCCTGCATTCCTGCAGCAATTGTCCTTTTTGCAATTTCCACAACGGCACGGTCGTTGGAATCGACCGAAAAATCCGCGTGAAAATCCAGCGGTTTTCCGTACTTCCCTGCCAGACCAAATGCAAAATCCAAGTGCTCCCTCAGGTCTGCATCCTGATACGTGATTCCTCCAATCACATCGGCTCCCATACGAATGGCTTCTTCCATCAGCTCAGCAGTCCCCGGACTCTTATACACCCCTTCTTGCGGAAAGGCAACTACCTGTAAATCCAGTTGATGTTTTAAGGATTGTTTGAGACGAAGAGCAGATTCGACAGCTCTGAGTCCAAGAACCGGATCAACCTCTGCATGGCAACGCATATGGGTTACGCCATTCCTGACGGCTTCTCGAATGACAACCAGCGAGCGCCGGTACATGTCCTCCATCGTGAACGAACTTTTCAGTTTGGATGTTATCCGAATTGCGTCCTGGAGAGACTCCGCCTCCCGATCCATGGAATCCAGCAAATATGCTTTTTCCAAATGAATATGCGGTTCGACGAATCCGGGCAGCAATAAGCCCCCTTTGCCCTGCACTACACGAGACGCTTCGGTTTTGCTTTCCCCGCACGGCGTGACAAATGCAATCTTGCCTGAGGATATCCCGACATCCATTCGCCTTTCATCCCCGGAAATTACCATATCCGTGATAAGTAGATCAATCATTACATCCTCCGTTCATGTACGCTTTTATTACACGCAAGAAACACTTTAAGCATAATTCACTCCTTATGAGAAATCATTGGATGAAAAGGATAAAAATAATTAGCAATCTTGGATGATCAAACCAAAGATATTTACTCCACATGATCGTAGTGTTATATTACTTAACAATAAAATAACTTGTTCCAGAAAGGGATGGGTCGATGTGCTGCTGACAGATTTGCTGAAAAACGGCATTTACGATGATGCCAGAGTGATTACGGGGCATAAGGGTCTAGTACGTGAGGTTCAAACGGTCAATATTATGGACTGTCCGGATATCATTCGCTTTCTAAGGCCGAACGAGCTCTTGCTGACCAACGGCTTTTTCATGAAGCAGCAGCCAGAGATGTTTATTCATCTAATCAGAGACATGCAGCGTCTTCATTGCTCGGGGTTGGCTATCAAAACCAAGCGCTTTGAATTGCCGATCCCTGATGAAATACTTTGGGAGGCGGACAAGAACGAATTTCCCATCATCGAAATTTCCGATGTCCGTCTATCCCTCGGCGAAATTTTGCAGCGATCGACCAGTGTGATTCTGAATAACAAGAGTGACGAACTTCAATATGCACTCAGCATCCACAAAAAATTCTCCGAGATGATCATGCGTGGCAAAGGAATTTCCAGCATTATCGATTCCCTGTCCAAACTGTTCTCATCCCCAGTCATCCTGTTAAACTACAAATGGCAAACCATCTCCGCTTCCAGCCAGAATACAAGTATTGCTGAACTCACTGCAGCCGCTGTAAATACACTTCAAGACTTGTCCGATATTTCTAGTCCTACTTCGTTGTGCTTCATCAACACATCAGTCCGAGAGCGTTGCTGCATGTTAATATATCCGGTGAAAACTTACCGCCACGAAGGCTATTTGTTATCCTTTCATTCTCCGGATGAATGGACTGGCCTTTTTGGTCTGACGCTTGAGCAGGCCTCCAACGTCATTGGAATGGAGCTGACCAAATCACAGGCTGTCAAAGAGCGCTCCCGCAGGCACAAAAACGAATTTTTTTCCGATCTGATTGAGGGATATATCACTTCTGAGCAGGAGGCGCTGAACCGCGGCAAGAGATGCGGACTTATCAAGGGGCGTGCAAGTGTCGTGCTGACCATGCGTAATGACGAGGTGCATCACATGCATCAAAGATTTCCTAATCACGAAGGTTCGGCGTTTCCGAAAGGAGATAATATCACGGGGCAAGAGGAGCAATACGAGCACATCAAACGTGTTTTTGGTGGGTTAGATCATTCCTTCGTCATGTTTACCAAACATGATACCTACTGTCTTCTGTTATCTATCCCTGAGTGTGGGTGGGATGAGGCGAAAATCACCGAGCAGCTGTCAGGAATGCTTAAAGAGCTGCATCATGAGACTGGACTGAGTCTGTCTATCGGCATTGGCAAACCTGCATCAAATGTACTTGGCGTTCGTCATTCTTATACAGAAGCGGTTAATGCATTGCAATTCGGCTACTGGCTAAAACGAAAGCAATTCGTCCAATCTTATCAAGCCAAGGACATCGGATATTTATTCCATATGCTTCCCCACAACGAACTGAAACAATTTTACGACGCGACCTTAAACGGATTGCTGCACATTGCAGACGAACATGAAAAAAAAGAGTTGCTGCGCACCTTGAATGCTTTTTACGATACACAATGCCAGCTAGTCGAAACATCCAAGCAACTTTTCGTTCATCGAAATACCGTGGTGTATCGACTGGAAAAGTGTGAAAAACTCCTGGGTGTGAAACTCAAAGATCCAACTGAAAGCTTACGAATCCGCATCGCGATAGCCATCGAACCTCTGCTACTTCAATAAAACCTGTCCTTGGCTTGGGATAAGATTAAAACAAAAAAAGCCGCTATAATAGCGACTTGAATTGAACAATGTTCCTGACACGCGACACTTCTTTATTGGAATATCTATGAGATACGCCATCATGGAATAAATTTTGATTATTTTGTTAATACCCATTTTTGTCGATCAAGTGATGGATTCAGTTCACTTAGGAAGAGTTCGGTTCCATCTTCCGATACTTCTAATGCTTTTTGATGATGAGATGAAGTAATATGAACTGATCCGTCTTTGTTCTGGTGAAGGACCCACCGCTGGTTGTTATACCCTAAGTAATGATATAGCTGAAGTTTGTTTTGTCCTATATCCAGATCAAGCGTCTGACCGGCCGTAGTACGAATCGAATACGAACCTGCTTTGTCGCCTGTCGGAACAAATACCCACTTCTGGACGGAAGCTGCACTTGCATCTTGTAAGGTAACCGGCTCCCCGTTGACAAGGTTCACGGTATAAATGGATTTTTGTGTTTCGGCATTTACAAGGCTGGACTTGGTGAGGTTTGCAGGTTCACCGTTGCTCACATTGACGTTCTGGTAAGATGCGGAGCCGCCAAATACATGGAGTCCAAAGTGGCCTTCTGCAAAAGTACCATCCATGATATCTATGACTTTTTGACTGTCCACGTGAACGACAATATGCGGACCATTCGCTTCTATTTTCACCTTATACGTTTGACCTGGCTGAATGAAAGTGGGTACTTTTGCAAGAACCTGCCGTTCTTCAAATCCTCCATTGATTTTGTAGAACAGACGGATTGCCTTCATGTTAGGGTCTAGATTCAGATAATAACCACTGCGACCATCCTCGCTAGCCCTGAACAAAATAGAACCTGCCCCTCCTGTTTCACCGAGCATCATGTCTGCTTCATACGTAAAATTCCCAGCCTTCTCTTTGGCAATATAATTCGCATCGCTAAAATATTTACCACGAATTCCATGTTCACTAACTAACCATGAAGCAGCAGACAGATCTTTAGTCCATCCACTCAGGTTTGTCCGGAACTCGCCGCCTGTGACTTTAACGAGCACACTAGTGGAAGTTTTACCATTCGGAGTAGATACAGTGATCGTGGACTTCCCTTCTTTTTTCGCCTTAATAACTGCGTGTGAGTTGTCTACCAAGTCTATGGTTATTACGTCGTTATTACTGGAATTCCACTTAAGCGGTTGAACGCCTAGACCTTGGCCATACTCTACCATCGCCTGCAGTGTATCCGACTCGCCTACCCCCAGTTCCCGAACCCTCGTATCCATCTTTATTTGAGCTTTTGAAGGAATGTTCTCATTCCAGACAGATTGAAGTTGATGCACTTTCAAGGAAACAACGTTCACATTCCCACCTTTCACGTAAAAACTCATCGCTCTACTGGCGGGATCCGGAAATATAACATCTGAAAAGACGACTTTGCCGTTGTTACCAAAGGCCTCAACAGAAGACTCATCCACAAGAATACGCATCTTGATCCGGTTATTCTCCATTTGCGTAGGCGCTTCATGTTTCTTACTGAAAAGGTTAGAAAAATCCGTTTCACCGGATGCAGTTCGGTCCACAAACATATGACTATCGCTTGCCTTATAACCCACGACCGTCTTCTGATCTGCACCCTCACGAATGTTAAAGCCAAACTCGGTCACTGTGCTGGTTTCAGGGATTTCAATTTCAGCTTCAATTTCGTAAGCACCTGAAATAATACCTTTTAACAGATTCCCGGAAGAAGGGCTCACCGACTTGTTAGAAGCAGAGTACAAAGGTTTACGTAGTGATTCCAATTCTTTGATTGGACTTTGCACCATCCGAATTCCATCTTTGGTTGTTACCAATGAAACTTCTCTCGGAATGGTTAGTTCACCTTTCCAATTGGACGTTGGGAAAGCAAACGGATAGTCCCAATTCGTCATCCACGCCATCATCACTGTGCGATGATCAGGCATATTAGCGAAAGACATCGAAGCGTAAAATTCTTTACCAAAATCTGTTCTTAACACCTTACCCGCCGGATTATCGTTCACGAATTTACCATCAGCTGTTAAATGACCGATAAAATACTCGGCATCTGATCCGCCTGTTTTGGGATTCGCTCCTGTACTGATCATCATAACCCACTTCTTCTGTGATGTTCCGTCTACCGGAAGTTGGAACAAATCAGGGCATTCCCATACACCTCCACGGATGTAATCCCCATATCCCCAATTATCTGTCAATGTCCAGTCAAGAAAATTCGTTGACGTGTAGAAACGAATATGATCTCCTCCGGACACAACCATAACCCAGCGGTTGTTCTCATCATCACGGATTACTTTCGGATCGCGGAAATCCCAATTCCCAGCTTCATTTCCGCTCTTACCTGGGTTCTCGATCACAATCGGGCGTTCCTTCGAATACTCCCAAGTACGACCTTGGTCTTTACTGTAAGCCAGACCTATACGCTGGTTCCCATTCGGGCTATCCGGATTAAAGGAAGTATAGTATGCAATAAGGCCCTTGCCTCCTGAATCTCCGAATAAACCAGATGCATTTGTCATATCCGCAACAGCCGACCCAGACCAGACATGTCCGTGATCATTCCAGGGAAGTGCAATCGGAAGCCGTTTCCAGTTCAGCATATCTTTACTTACCGCATGCGCCCATGTTCCTCCATCCTGATGGAAGAGATGATATTCTCCTTCGAAGTAGACAAGTCCATTCGGATCACTCGCTGAACCACGTATTGGCGTGTAGTGATATTGTGGACGATATATCTCATTGTAATATTGGCTCAGTTCTGTCACATAAGTATCCTGGAAGTAAGCCGTCCCCTTTTTTACGACGATTCCAGTACTTCCACTCCTGTAGGTTGAATCTTTCGCGTCAATTGCGGCCGTAGTGTATCCATCCAGGAAGACCTGAATTCGATCTCCCTTTGCCTTGATTTCCACATGATGTTTGGCTCCCATCTGACTCGGATAAGTACGTTGCGAACTTGCAATTACGGTTCCTTTTGTATTCGTCAAACTTACACGGACCTGATCTGCTTCCTTCGTAAGAGTAGCTTCATATCCTTCGGTTCCATCGGTTGAAGATCGAAATGCGAGAGCTGCAATAGAATCAGGACGAAGGGTAATATTCCCTTCATACACCATATCAGTCGCCTCTTTATTATAGATTTGCTGTGCTTTGCTCTCCTGTTCTACAGTCCCTCTTTTTCCGTTGATATCAGGCTGCCATTTTCCCTTGCTAGCAAGCACTGTACCCAAATTACCTTTCAGATCGCTCACCACGATGTTCGAAAACAAGGCAGATCCATCCCATACATGGAGTCCAAGTTTTCCGCTTTGATAAGAAATGTCTTGAACATCAATTAATGGTTTATATTGATTGCCCCAATATACTTTTAACGAGGACCCCACTGCCTTCACTTTGAGATGATAGATTTGCCCCATTTCAACAGAAACTTTACGCTCCTCCTTTAATTTCCCATCTCCATTTGTTGCATCTCTTAACCGGATCAGACCAGCGTCCGGAACGATTTGCAGCATGTACGAGCTAAAGCCATCCTCATTAGAACGAAACAACAATGTGGCATCTGCCTTCGTATCCCTGATCATGACGTCAGCTTCATAGATAAAATCATCGGACACCGACTCTGAGATGGCCATTACATTTTCTTTAGGCTGCGAAGTCAGCAAGATTCCTTCTGAAGTATCCTCTAATCCACCTTTTCCTTTCACTTGCCAGCCTATCAGATTAGTGTTTGATTTGGATGCGCTTTCAAAAATATCAAGCTCCTCCTTTGCTTGTTTATTTGTTTCCTGATCAGCGAGCACAGCATTAGCCGCAAATGACTTAGATGTAAAAATACCGTTTGAAGTCAGAACTAGTCCCGTTGCCATCAGAAGACATATTGCGAATTTGGATTTATCGTTCATTCCTTACCCTCTTTTCTAATGGAATTGTAAATTGCTAAAGTCTAAACACTCTCATTTCCCCAAATACTTACGAGATCATTGATTTGAAGCGACACGACCTTTAGTTCTCCGCCGATGGCATAGAGTTCCAGTCCTCTACCTCCCGAGTCAGGGAAAATCGTGTCTGAAATGATAGTTGTTCCATTGTTGCCAAAGATCTCTACACTTGACCAATCAACATAGATGCTTAACTGTATCCGTTTATGCTCTGGCTTCATGGGGGCCTTGTGTTTTGCGGCAAAATCGGGATGAAAATCAACAGCATTCGACTTCGTCCGATCGACAAATAACTCCTCATTCAAGACATTATATCCGATGACTGTCTCCTGGTTGGAAGAGGAAGACTTATGCACCTTGAACCCAAATTCTATTGCATTACCGATTTCAAATTCCGCAATAATTTCCATCTTTGCAGCAGAAATAGCAGACAAAACGTTCATATCTGGTTTAATCGTAATGTCTTGTAGAGATAGAATTGATCTTCTAAGTTGATTTAACTCAGTTATGGGTGCTTGAATTAAGCGAAGTCCTTCCGAATACGTCCTAAGCTGAATCTCTCGTGGGATTGACATATGGCCACGCCATTCTTTAGAAGGAAGAGTGGAAGCATAACGCCAATTATTCATCCAGCCGACCCAAATCTTTCGCCCATCCTCATTCGGGATACCATCCCAGGTCACGGCCGCGTAAAAGTCAGATCCGTAATCTATCCATTGGATTGTATCGAATGATTCCGATGGTTCATCTAGTGTAAAAACCTTACCATCAAATTGACCTATAAAATACATCATGCCAGAACCGCCTGCGGGTGGTTCTGAATCGTTTGGATTTACGCCATTTCTATCTCCGACACTTAGTGTCAGAATCCATTTAGTGGTATCAGGGTCCTCATCCACTTGGAGTTTAAAAACATCAGGACATTCAAATATTCCACGATGGATGCCTGGAATATCGGAACCGAAACCGCTTGCAAAAGACCAATCCTTAAGATTCGAAGATGTGTAAAATTCTACACGGTCGCTTACGGCAAGAACCATTACCCAGTTTGAAGATTCTTCATGCCAGAATACCTTTGGGTCTCGAAAGTCTAGCGTTTCCGTGGGGAATAAAACAGGGTTACCTTCATATTTTGTCCAGGTTCGACCTTGGTCCTTACTGTAAGCGATGCTTTGAACCTGCGGTTTACCGGGCTGAGCGCAGTTGCCATCATTAGTATAAATTGCAACCAATCCTGATCCTGCTTCGTTGAAGAATCCGCTTGTATTGTTCTTATCGACTACCGCACTTCCCGAAAAGATCGCTCCATCTTCCCCAGGTGAGATGGCTGGTGGAAGTTCATCCCAATGTACTAAATCATTACTTACTGCGTGCCCCCAATGCATTCTGCCGAAGTCAGGCTGTGTATCGTGAGGAGTATATTGGTAGAAAAGGTGATATTCCCCTTCGTAAAATACCATTCCGTTAGGATCGTTAATCCAATTTCTCTTAGGTGAATAATGTATTTGTGGTCTGTATTCATTTTTATAAGTGAAGTTTTCTGGACCTTTGCTGATACTATTTTCACCTGATAGATGTATTTTTTTGATTTTATTCACTCTCCCTTAAGGCTATTTAGAATCTAAAAGAAGTAATATGCATTCCTTATTAACAAAATAATTCACTCGTTTTCATTTGTCAAAGTATTTTTGTATAAATGAACATTGTTTTTTATGTATATGTCTGTTTTAGTTTACATTTGCACAATTTATGACTGGTTTTTTGAAAGTAACAACTTTTATATAAGTTGATTTGATCGTTTTTTATTATTGTTTTTAAATCAACTGATTTACAAATGTAAATTGAAGATGGTTGTTGAAAAGCCCTAATTCGGGAGCCAGTACATCTCCTTGATTTTGAATCCAAATGTTGCAATTAGTTGGATGCGTATTGTTCCGACAAAACAAAAAAAGCCGCTAAAATAGCGACTTTAATTGGAATATGTTCCTGTCCCGCGATAGGTTAATAAATTAAACTTCTCGCTTATGCTTTAACAACTTCAACCTTTTTATCCCCTGCTGACTTCGCTACCTCTAACGTTGTGTTATCTTGGATAGTGACTATTACGCCAGTAGCCAGCATAGAAACGATTAAAGCTGCGCTGAGGGCTGTGGAAATTTTCTTCTTGACCATAATCATACCTCCGATATCTATTATGTTGTAATAAGCGGCTCAAAGAACTATGACGAGCCGAGCGTGACTAAATATTACATTAATTCACTTTTTTGTTGGGTAATCTACCTGATGATTGTATTATAACGTACTGACAATGATTGTAAAAGGATTTTTTCCTTGTGTTCAAATACAATAAAGTATGAACTGCATCGTCGTATTCCACTTTAATAAATGCGATTATAAGGGTTTCCTGCCCGTTCGCTTATTGTCAATGACGGACAGGTGGTGCAAAGACTGGAGCTGATGGTGTTTGAGTCAATTGGGCCGCACCAAATTTGTCTGGTTCGTACCTATACCCCTGTCGTACTTTGTAATTCACGTTCACGCAGAATATTTTGCACGGTTTGAGATTGGTTACTTATTCCAAGCATAAATGACTGATTTAGCGACCATGCAGATGAAATAGGAGCTAAATTTACCGAATGATCCTCGTTTAGAGTGCTGATAAGTACGACTGGAGTTCCAAAATAGAAAATTTTCGGTTCTACAATTTTATGCATAGATAAGCTCCTTCGCATTCAATTTTTCTCATTGATTATAACAAGGGAGCAATTTCGAAATCTTGTTGTCTTATTCAAAAATCTTTAGGGATTATATTCTCATAATTTTTTTCAAAACTAAAAATTTTGGCGGTCATTCTCCTTGATGTAAAGTATCCACATATTCAATAAACCTTTTCGCTGCTGGGGAAATATTATGATCATCTCTCCACTTTAATCCTATTTCCCAGTACCATCCTTCATCAATGATAGGGATCCAGACCAATTCATCTAACATTAAACCCAGCGTCTTAGGCAGCACTGATACACCCAAACCTGACTTTATAAAACCGGCTACAGTGATCAGGTCCTCCGCTTCATAGGCCGAAGCAAGAAAAAATCCGGTATGTTGGAACCGGGATATAATCGTTGCTTTTAATCCACAGTTATTTTTCAATCCAATAAATGGCTCGCCAGACAGCTCTGCCAAACTAAGAGCGCTACAATCTGCATAACGATGTTGGGAGGGAACAACAATGTATAAAGGAACATTCTGAATAGTCTTCCAGTGATGATTATCCATAGTAGATTCCCTCGATGTAATCATAACATCCGAAAACCCTTGCTCCAGATGTTCATCAATATCTCCTAAGTTCCCTTGTGTCAATTCGAATCGAACTTTGGGATACTTCAATTGATAACTCCGGATCAGACTTGGGATCAATTCAACCCCAAGAATGTTTAGATAAGACAACGTAATCACACCTGTATCCGGATTGGACCACTCTTCGATTTCCTTTAGGCCATTTTCAATATTTTGTAGGGCTCTACCAATCCATTTAGAAAACATGGTACCGTTTCGGTTCAGCTTTATATTTCGTCCATTTCGCTCAAATAAAGGAGCTCCTATTTCGTTTTCGAGCTTGGCAATTGCATGACTTAATGCTGGCTGAGTAATACCAAGTTTTTTGGAGGCTAGGGTCATATGTTCAAGCCGTGCAACGGTCATAAAGTATTCTAATTGTGTAAGTTCCATTAAAACCACCCCTCCACATATTAATATTATTCATCATTTTTATTATTATAATAAATTGGACGTTATGAAAGTAGCAAGTGTAATATTAGTTCTAGCTCCTCTCGAACAACACATCAAGCTTTAGAGACAGAGCAATTTTAAATTAAATATTGAATACCATCACTAGGAGGAATAGTTATGCATAAAGAATTTGAGTTCTCTGTATCGGAATTTGAAGGTAAAAAGGTGCTCGTAACCGGAGGAACAAAGGGAATGGGGCAAGCTGTTGTAAAAAGACTTGCAAACGGCGGAGCTACTGTCCTTACTACTGCCCGTTCCCTATCAACTGACTTACCAAATTCGGTCAAATTTGTGCAAGCAGATGTCGCCACACCTGAAGGTGTAGAGCAAATAATTACAGCAGTAAAAGAGCAACTTGGAGGTATCGATATTATCGTCCATTGCGTAGGTGGATCAACGACACCACCAGGAGGCGCACTTGCATTGAGTGATGAGGATTGGCTTCATACATTAAATTGGAATTTACTCGCAGCAGTTCGACTTGATCGTGGCTTAATTCCACTTATGTTAGAAAATAATTCAGGCGTTATTCTTCATTTCACTTCCATCCAGAGACGTTTGCCTTTATATGAAACTACACTGGCTTATGCATCTGCCAAAGCCGCGCTGGCTAATTATAGCAAGGGATTATCAAATGAATTTTCCCCACAAGGAATTCGCATAAATACGTTGTCTCCCGGGTTTATTCAGACAGAAGCAGCTGACGCATTAATTGATCGGATCGCAACGGATACCGGAAGTCGAGAAAGTGCGCTTGAACAACTTATGACTTCACTCGGAGGTATTCCAATTGGTCGGCCAGGATTTCCTGAAGAAGTCGCTGAACTGGTCGCATTTCTGGTCTCAGACCGAGCAGCATCTATTACAGGTAGTGAATATGTCATAGATGGGGGAACTACCCCTACCGTCTAAAAATTAATTAATAAAGGGAGAGAATAATATGGATCTCAATCATTTACCATCTGTAATTGGCAAATACATTACTGCATCTAACAAGCCAGACCCCGCAGTGTTTGTAGATTGTTTTTCAGAAAATGCCGTTGTGTTGGATGAAGGAAAAAAGCGAAATGGCAAACAGGCGATTCGGGAATGGAGTGATCAAAACCATTTCGCGGCGAATGTAACGTTAGAGCCAACAAAAGCCAAAAAAATAGGTGATGAAATTGTGTTAACATGCAAGCTGGATGGTACCTACGACAAGGCGGGTCTACCCGATCCGCTATTATTGAATTATCATTTTGTTATTAATGACGATAAGATCATTAGACTTTCCATTTTCTAAAGATATCCAAATGGCTTGTCCGCCACGGGCTGCAGTAATAAGCTCTCTTTGTACATGATTTGAACAAAAAAGATGCCCCCACAATGATGTATTTGATCATGTAGGGGGCATCTTTTAAATCACGACAGCCGTTCAACATTAATCAAAGGCTGTATTTTGATGTCGAAGTCAACATTAATCTTCATATTTTCCCAATATTTCAACCATTGCTCTTCCGTTATTGGTTTAGAAAAAGGCTTAAGTGAATGTGTTCCGACCTCTAAGGGATCCACTTTCAACCGTTGCATACTTTTTAATAATTCTGACGTTTGTTCCTCAAGGTATACCTCAATCTCATGAATTAAATGTTCCAATTGTTCCTCGCTTTGAATATTCTTTTCTCCCTGGTATTCCTCAATTCTTCCTTTCAATCCCACATGTAAAGACAAGGATGAATAGTCACTTGATAGTTTCATGCGAATATTGGATCGAACACGTCCCAAACTGATAGATAACTTTGGAATGGCCAAGACTTTTAAGAAATGATCGTTATCCAGAAGTTGAAAAATTTCATCACTTACGTCTTGAGTGACCATTACTTCTTTATCATTTTGGAAAAAGGCCGTTCCTACGTAATTGAAATTGTTTTTATCCGCATGAAAAACCGGCAGGATCGGATCCTTAAGAGGGGAATATAACATCTTCATGAATTGATGAATATTGACAATGCTCATTTCACCTTGGTTATGTTGCTCGTAATGCTTTAACATCCGATAAAGAAAATAATCTTGGTTTTCTTGCTTCGTCAATTGATTTTTTATGTATTCATCAAAATCGCCTCTGACGATCAATAAGTAGACATGCATTGAAATATCGGGATCAACCAATATCGTATTGATCAGCTTTTCAATGCCTTCTTTTGTTGCCAGTTCCTCATTGATTAATAACATTCGCAGCTGCCCCTGCTTTAATTCCCGATAATAAATTAAATTAAACTCCTTGCCTCCCTGTTTTAACAGATCAACTTCCTTGGAGAGAAATTGTTTTTTTTCTTTGATGAGTGGTGGTACTAAAGTGCTGATTTTAAACTTTCCTTCCGTCCCCTTGTCAACAGACCAGAAAACTACCGGGGCGATCTCTTCGATCATATTGCTCTCGACATATGGAGAAGAACAACCGGCCACCCACATAAGGCTTACAATCGCCAATAAACCATAATGCTTGTATGATACCATACCTAGACTCTCTCCTTTCGTTTAACCATAGTGAAAAGGATCGTAGGAACCAGTAAATAAATGAATGCACTAAGCCAGATTTGAATGTTCAGTAACATCTTTTGACCCGGAACCGTTTGCCATAACCATTGATCCATTATGATGATACTTATCAAAATGACAAACCAACTTGACAATAATCCGATCCGAGTTGTGCCTTCGTTCATTTTTTTCATAAAGACTCTTCCAGCTCCATATAAACACAACAAAAGAATTGAAATGTCAAATACATAGTTAAACATATGGAAAGAGATAAGGATGTAATCGATTCGTTCTAAACCACTCATTTGAATGTAACTTCCCATATATACTACTGGAAAGTTGATCTTGCTTAAGAAGTTCGAACCGTAAAACAATACCGAAGCAATGAACAATAATGAATATTCCAAGATCGTCAGCATGTTTCCAATGACAAGATACTTCGATATTTTTTTATTGGAGCTCAACCATGGAACCATAAAGGCCAAATATACTGGACCGGAAAATGCCGACCAAATAAACAACAAGCCCTGCCATGAATGTCCTGACCATTCAGTGGGGATTAGAGGATACAAATCGCGGTAATTTGCAATCGTTGGAAAGAAAAAGGGAATAAACATGATTAAGATCCACGCCCCGCAAAGAAAGGCGATAACGACAAAACGCAATGTTTTCTCCATACCATGTGAAGCCACAAATAAACTGATCGAAAGAATAACTAGGATCAGCCACTTTTTATTCATTGATGGATATATAAAATTATGGAGCATTTCAACATAACCCAGTGTGATGATTGAAATTTTTAACAGTATTATCACAAAACCAAGTATTGCGAAAACTTGAACCGCCCGTTTCCCAAAAAGCTGTACAAATCCTTGATAGCCTTTCGATGCATAACTGGAAGTAAACCATTTGGATAACATCATCAAATTAAGTTGGGACAGTAGCCCCAAGGCGACAATTCCCCAAACCATATAGGAATGAACCAAATAAACCGGCATGATTAAAATAAAATAATGCATTTGCGTTCGATTAACCAATAAAAGGAAATGGATGCCGCCAAGGGTGGAAGTTTGATTGAATAGGGATAAAGTCTTCATTTCTTCATCTTCTCCTGTCGCCATTTCTGTAGTGGTTTTAGGTTATGCGGACGCGTTTTCATCCAAATCAAAGGCCCGCGAATAAAGAGGTCGATCCAATCCTTCCCATAAAAAGGTGAAAGCGGCGCTAAATAAGGTTGACCTAATGACGTTAATGCATGGAGATGCGCAAGAATCCCGATTATCCCGACCACGATTCCTGGCAGCCCAAGAAACGATGCAAGGATAAGAAGAAGCAATTGCAACAGAACCATGGATTTTGTCATTTGATAATTGGGAACTAAAAAGAAAGCAATAGCGGATATACCCATCAAAACAATTAATACTTTACTTGCAAAGCCTGCCTCAACAGCCGATTGTCCAATGACAATACCACCGATAATCCCTAGAGTTTGACTGGTTTTGGTCGGCATTCGCAAACTTGCTTCTTTGATGATTTCCAGCGTTACGATCATGAAAATTCCTTCCACAAACGGAGTAAAGGGCAATTTGCTTCTCGATTCCAATAATACGAAGAGAATCGGCAGCGGAACCATTTGGTAATGAAATGTCGTTAACGCAACATAAAAAGGAATCATCGTCAAAGAAATAATAAAACTTCCATACCTCATTAAACGTAAAAAACTGGCTACCGGCCAACGAAGGAAGTAGTCTTCTGGCGATTGGAATAGATGGAATAATGTAATGGGACAAATTAAAGCAAACGGTGAATTGGAGACTAATAAAGTCAGCTTACCCTCACCTAAGGCGAAGGCGCAGGCATCCGGCCGATCCGTTT
The DNA here is from genome assembly GCF_038004645.1 of Paenibacillus sp. FSL M8-0212. Classification (NCBI taxonomy): domain Bacteria; kingdom Bacillati; phylum Bacillota; class Bacilli; order Caryophanales; family Paenibacillaceae; genus Paenibacillus; species Paenibacillus sp. FSL M8-0212. Next base: position 5,751,169 of record NZ_JBBORP010000001.1, read on the forward strand.
GTAGAAACTGGGGAAAGACCGTATGGTTATGATCTTCAATAAAAGCTGCAAGCTGTGCGGAGTCTAAAAACTGATCGAAATCCACACTTTCAATTTTTTCTCTTGCAATGGAAACAAATTCCGGATTAATTATTCCGTCTATGTACATTAACACAACTTTTGTTTTACTCAGTGATCCGATAGTGAAGCTTTCCGTTTTTAATGTCGTTATAGGCAAACGTCTGCGCAACATTGTAATGTTATTATCGATTTGTTCGCTGAAGCTATCTTTCGCTCCATATATAACAGTTTCCGTTTGGGAAGGTTCAATTGCCCGGCCAAGAGGATTTTCCAACTGTATGCCTAGCCATTGATCGTTGACTGAATCGTATAGAAGAATATATCCTTGCATTATTTTTTGCCCAGCATCTTCGATCGATATAACTTCTGAAACATCAGAATTGATTATGCATGAAGAAAGCGAATTTCCGCCTGATTGATGAAGTGGCTGAATAATCGCCTCGTTTAAACGTTCTTGATCTATTAACGTTTTTATAAATATAAGATGGACTGAAGCACTCGTACCTATTTTGTGCTCAATGATTTCGGCATCTTCCATATGGTTTAATATCTGTTTTAAATCATCAAGCCATGTAGACTTTTGATGATTTTTCATTTGAGGCTCGTGTTTTTCAACCATGGTCTTCTCCTTTATCAAAGTAATAAAATGGTGATAAGGTTAATATCTTGTCCTGTAATCGAAAAATCATACGACCGGCAATGTGTATACTAAGCCTCAACATGTTCGAGAATAAGGGTAAATCGGGATCAGGATTCTTTTATTCGGTGAGAATGCATGTGGTAATATGCATTTTTTTCAATGCATATGAAACAACCTCAGCCGGTAAAGCGAGCTGAGGTCAATAAATTAACGATTAATGTTTTTTAGTTGCAACCACTACTGTTGGTTTTAATTCTGTTGGCTTTCGCATTAGGTGCTTCGAATACCCCTGATTGGGACTACTAGAATTGCACCTAACTTCTTCATTTAATAATTTCAACCTCTTTATCCCCTGCTGACTTCGCAACCTCTACCGTTGTTTTACCTTCAATTACAGTCCCGTCTCCGCGGACTTATAAATGAATGTAAGGTCAGTGATTCATATAATGGGCATATAGTTGCTCGTAGGTTGTAAAACGTTCGACTTCTCTGCCGACCTTATCATACTCGTCTAGATATTCGTCCATCACTTCAAGGAACTTCTCTTTCATGACTGGTAGATCACTTGCATCAAAGTACTGCATAAGATCAAATTTCTGAGTTCCTTTCTCCATAGTCATTTCATCAAGATACCCATGTGCTCCAAAGGCCGAAAGAAAGACGTAGGAAGCATCATTCGTTATAACACTGTTCAACATTTTATTGCGGTAGTTGCACCACAATTCTTCGTATGTCCCCCTCAGATTATCAAAGCTCGGAGCCGGTTTAACAATGAAATTATCACACATCGTTCTATGTAACTTCGTAACACTGTTCAACATATTAAAAGATGCTATTCGGATATCTTCAATGGTATGGGCTTCAATGATTGACATGTATAAGGATTCGAGATCATCCGGAACATAGCGAAACGAGCGTATCTCTTCCAAATATCGCTTAATCCCTCGTTTGATGCACGTGTTATTCATGCTGACCAATGCATTAACTAGATTGTAAAGAACTTCAGCAGATGCATATCGTACTGAACCGATATCTTCACCCAGCATCGTATTGCTGTATGCTTGCTTAGCCATATCGATCCATTGATTTGCGCGATTAAGACATGCTTCTCCTATCGGGTTAGCAAGTGCATCAAGCGCTTTTTGCCGGAAGTCGTTCAATTTCTCCAGATCCTCAGGTTTTGCATAGTAGAGTACTTTGAGCTCAGTTAGGCTCGATACGTTAGGACTCTCCAAGGTGGATTGCTCTTGTATTCTTGAGTCCCATGGCGTGCAATAGATGTCATATCCAATGTCATCCAGGATAAAGCAGTCGGATATGCCCCATCCCTTTTCTGTATTATTAATGATAATTAAATCAAGATCACTCTTCTCGTGAAAATCCCCGGTGCTAAACGAACCAGTAAGCCCAATAATGGCGATATCGTCTAGAAAATCTCTTTTTACGCGTTCGATCACCATGTTAATGAGCAGTTCATTTTTGTCCAGCAGCATCTTTTTTATGTTTTCGTTCATTCACTACACTCCTTTTCATGATCCGGCTGTCCTTCATCACAACAACCTTAGCTTGAGTCTATTGATTTAAGGGTGCGGTTACTATGTATAAGTTGATTTAAGTCATCTTTGAACAAAATCCGCTAAACCGTCGATAAGACGTGTTAGCGGATAGCATTAATTCTTTGTATAGACTATTTTCTTAATGGTTTCACAGGACAAGAAATACCGATCCGCCAACTCCTCTATCCTGATTCCATTAAGAAATAAGGATTTAATCTCAGCGTTTCGAGCAGAGACCTTACTCTTGCTCTCTGTTTTCTCGCCCCATTTTAGATGCGTCTCTTTGGGTTTGGGGATATAAACCAATTCGCCTTGAACGTATTCTTGAATGATACGTAACAATTCTTCCGGAAAAATAGACTCGGCTTTTGAATATTTCATGGGCCTCACTCCTTATTTAATAGATCAATAAGGTGCAAAGCCAGTTAGTAGAATATTACGATTCGTCGTTGGCAATGTGATTATTCCCAGGCTCTATGCAAAGCATTGCCATATTCTTCACTGGCTTTGCATAGAGCTGTGCATGTAAGAATCCTACCCCGATTGTTTTCAATAGCCTCACCTCCATAGAAAATAGATCGCTGCTATTTGCTTATTATATCAGAGCTTGTTGTTCAATTGTTTAATGATATCTTAGGGCAGATTCGACTTACGCAATATATCAAAAGGTAGGAGCAGGTAATTCATCTATTTTCATACGTAGTAGACTATAGGGTTTTTGTCGCAGGTCTTTTCCATAATGAAATCTGGCCTGCCTATGTAATTGGTTCACAATTACATATAAATATTGATCCGGACCAATAGAAAAAGTATCCGGCCATAAAATTCTCGGATCATGGGCGATGGTTTCCATGATTCCATTTGGCAATACCTTTCGAATACTATCGTTTTCATAATCTCCAGCATATACGTTTCCTTTTGCATCCGTTATCATTCCATCAGAAGCTCCCTTTTCTCCCCAATACTGCACAAGATAACTTAAATTGAAATCCGGTATCGTTCTGTCTCGCAGGGCTTCTGTTGAGATTGAGTATAGATAACGACTGGATAGTGGACAAAAAAATAACATTTTTCCATCTGGGGAGATCGCTATACCATCAGAGGCCAATTGAAAGGGAGATGTCGAACCATCGGAGTTTCGATTCATCAAAATTTCACCTTCCACTTTCGGTAAAAAATAAGGATCAGGTGAAGTTGAATTTGCTCCATTTAACCGTCTATAGGCATTTCCATTTTCTAAATTTACAACGATAATAGCGCCTGGACCTTTGGAAGAAGAGTCTGTTATATATGCATAACCTGCTTTACCCACTCGGAAATCAAATCGGACATCATTCAGATATGTTGTCTTCAAGACCACATCTTCTGCAAAAGTATATACTTTTTTTATTGTATTTGTATTTAGATCTACAGCGACTAATTTTGCCCCTCCTTTAATAGGCTCAGAAAAGTTTGGTGCAGCCGTATCCAATACCCATAGGGTCCTCCTTCCATCTGCAACTATACTTTGGACACTGATGAAGGACATTTTGATATTTAACGGGTTGACCAAATTCGTTTCTACATTCGGAAAAGGCTGCTCCTGACCGTCAACAATTTCTGCTACCGTAAATCTTACGTCATCTCCCCATCTCGGAAAGCAAATGAAGATACGCCCGGTTTCGGATACACTAACGCCTGTAGGCATAGCCCCATAAAATGAATAAACGTGTTCCAACTTACCGAAATACTTTTCCATAGGTAACATAGGTTTTATGATATCCTCCTTAACTTGTTTGAATAGATATTACCTATAATATGTTCAAGACTTTTTCTAATACCAGGCCCTTAATCGTCTTTTTCTACGTGTTTTGAAAATCCGAGGAACAAAAAACCAATGCGAACGACAAAATGTAGGTACGCATTGGTTTTATTAAATGTCAGGCTATCCATCTACTTCAATGTCCGATCTTTTGCTGATCGCTGAACTCATCTTGATTATCTGTTTACTTTGCGTAATTCTTCTTATTTCCCTTCCTGAGACTGATTACCCTCTGCAGCTCCACGACCGCGACCTCCCATGCCTCCTCGAGTATTATTTTCACCCAGTTTGGACAGGTCAACCGAAGAAGCATCAATCAGTGAATCCGAGTCCTCTTTTTGTTTCTCGGTCGTGGAAGGGATATCTCCGTCCAGTTGCCCTTGTATACTTTCTGCACGCAACGAGCCAAGTTTGGTCAATTCCGTAACAGCTTCCTCGTACTTATCATACGTAATAAACGCTGTAGGGTCTTGCTTCACATATTTCGAGATCATGTTGTTCAGGCTTTGCATTTTTTCTTCAAATTTTCCGTCTGCGAAGTATCCATCTACGATCTCCTGCAAATATTCGTGATACTTGGCCTTATACTCCGGCACCTCAAGGAGCTTTCCTAAAATTGGACGTTCGTCCAAGCTGACCCCTGATACCGGAGTATCAATGGCCAGATTCACGACATCGGATGCAGAGCCAGCTTGAAATCCACCGAAGGCCATGTTATAGTCCCAGGGCAACATGCTGATCTGTCCATCGTTTTCATACAGATAATAGTTATGTCCCATGTTGGACGTGTAGCTGTCCATATTGACAACGACCGTGTGGGCCGCAAAATATCTCAGAACTTCGTCCACATCCACATATTTCTCCAGTTCGGTACCTGTGCTCAAGTTTTTGAGCGATTCAATGACACGCTGATAATCTTCCTCTGTTGTTTTGGTCTCAGCATTGTCGAAGATGGCGGAGTAACTGGATGATTCATCATCGGTGTATACCAATGAAACACCATTGCCGCTTCCGTCCATACCACCTGGACCACGGTTACCCTTCATACCTGCTTCCGGTAGTGTATTCGCTCCATCTTCCCCTGTCCCGCTGTTCATATTCGGCGGACTTGCACCATCCGGTGGCGTCATACCTTCAGTAGGAGGCTGCATATTTCCATACCCTTGTGGAAAAGGATCGCCATCTGGCCCTCCCATTCCTCCTGCCCCCATGTTGTCATCATTGTTCGGCTTGTAAAGTTCACCCTCATCATTCTTGGCTCGGGCGAGATATCCGCTGTCAATATCTTCAACAGCCAGGTACAAACCCCAAGTCTCTCCATTTACACTAATATTGGAGAATGCGAATAAAGGTGCATCTACGCCAATATAACTCATGATGTCATAACTCAAGTATTCCTTCATATAACTATTGTCGCTAATCATGTTGTTCACAACGAGCTTGTCCAACCCCATCCAAGTTTGATCCTTAACATACTCATCAAACTTGATTTTGAAACTATATCGATCCGTTGTATCATCGCTAGCAACTTGCCGAAGGCTGGAGTTACCCTTTGGACGAATTCCGACGTTTTCAATCGTTGTGCCGTTAATCGTAATATTAGCTGAGATGTACTGCTCCTCATTTGCATTATCCAACATTTCTTTCCATGCCGCTTCATCCACATCAATCGAAATGGACATAACCTCATTTTTGTTGATTTGATCGGCATACCCTACTGTCTGCGCAGTATTCTCCGTTTTACTCTGATTATCCGTATTCGTTTGTTCTGTTTCAGTCGAATTACTTTCCGAGTCCACACTTCCTTGATTAGTCGAGCTGCATGCCGTCAGCATTGCAGTACATAACACCGCTACACCGATAAATTTAGGCCATTTGTATATACTCATTGCCATCACCTCATGATTGTTGTTGAATCTTTTTATATGTAATCATCATAGATGGCAATTCTTAAATGAATCTGAATGAGTGGCGTCATATGGTACTCTCTAATTGAATGAACGACCAGTGAACTTAAGGCTCCAGCCTCCATGACATCTCCCAAAAATCAAGCTCGAAGCGACTGCACATCACGAAAATATCTTCCATTCGTTGGTACGTTTCCTCGCTACAGCCTTCTAATAGCTTATCCGTTAACGCCACAAGGGATTGATTGTTGCTGTTGTATTCAGAGGAAGCATATCCTGTGATCCACTCTCCGTAAAAAGGATGATCAGCTGCACCTGGCTTTTGGGAAAGAGCTTGACCAATCTCTGCATAGCTCCACGAGCAGGCCAGAATCGATACAAGTACTTCTGCTATACCGCCCGCATGGGAAACTGAGAGCATATAGTTAGTATAGGCTGCATTTTTCAGTGCAGGTTTTACCTGAAAAACATGATCCTCTGTAATTCCTAAACGCTCCATATAAGAACGATGAATTTTCATTTCACCATTCAGGATGTTATCTACGTTTTTACTAAAAAACTGCATCAATTTGGGGTCGTGCGACTTGACGATACCTAGTGCAAATACGCGGGCATAATCATACAGGTACAAGTAGTCTTGCAGCAAATAATAACGAAATTGTTCAACCTGTAAAGAACCATCCCCGATCCCTTTAACAAAGGGATGCTCAAGACATTCCTTCCATACAGGCTTTGCTGCCTGATATAGTCGCTCTGAAATAGTCAACGTGTGTTCCTCCAATTCATAATGTATGTATTTAAAAACAAAAAAACGAAACATCCATAGGATGTTTCGCAGACAAATACACTAAAACAAGGGGTACGCATGAGCTACCCAAGTACAGCGTTTCATCGTTGCATCCCTACGTTGGCATGATCCAAATCAGGTAAGGTCGGTTTAACACCCTCTCAGCCGGTTAAGGCTCCCTCGCAAACGGTTGTATGTAGTTGATTACTTTCTTGTTCCCATAAAAGAAAAAATAACATCCATTTAGTATATCAAGGGCTGTTAAATATAGTCAAGGCAGTTTGTATCCCACCTCATCAGCTTGAGTGACGTATGTAAACGATGAAAACCATCATAACAATGGTTGAGTTTTATCCACTGTTATGATGGTTTCTACTCTTACAATTACTGCCGATGGATTAATGCCCGAGTTTGTTCTTTCCGACAAAAGTGAGTATTCCGTACTGGGAAGTGTTTCTCCAGCTCTCATTGGTCGTATCATTCCACTTGGCTACGTTCTGTTTACCTCCGCCCTGGTTGTCGTTAATTTGAAGCTCGAAACCGAGGACATTTCCAGCCTTTGGCGTCAGTGAATTCAACTGGATTCTGGCTTCTACGAGGTATCCTTTATTTGTTTTCTTCACAGCACTTACAAGGCGTCCGGGTGAGGCACTGCCTGCAAAGGTTCCGACATTGTCTGCACTGATTCTGAACTGGGCATCATCATATTGAAAATACGGTGTGCGCTGGTGATTCTCGTCCAGGAAAATCTCAACCGAATCCTGATCCCATGGGTTAATGCTATCTGTGATGATGTTTGGATCAGTGACATCGATTAGCAGATATAGATACTTACCTGACCACATTGCGCGAGCCACTGCCTCTGCCCCTTCGGTCTGATTCAACCGTTTTACTTCAAATGGTACAGCCTTGTTCCATAATGCGTCTTTCTTCCCATCAATCTGAACAATCCCTTGCATAGCTTGTGCAGATTTGGGCATAGGGGCGAGTTGAATCACGCCGTATTTGCTTGTATCTTGCTCCTGAGATTGTGTTCGATCATTCCAGTACAGTGGACTATAAGGTTGTGTCCCACTTGCAGCGCCATCCGTCACACGGATATCCAAACCGGCTTCATATTCTGATCCGGCTTGTATACTACCCCATGGAATGGACAATTCAACCTGATATCCGGCTTTGGTCTCGCGTACACGATATGAACGCTGCTCTGCGCCCTTAGCTTTGCCCGACCGCTTAATGATTACGTGTCGATCATCTGCTTCATATGAAGTGGTCTTGCCATTATTGAGATCAACAAAGAGTTCTACTTTGTCATTCACATCTGCCTTCGCATCCTGAACATCCACAAGGATAAACAGGTTACTTTGATCCCATAAGGTGCGGAAACTGGCTGATCCCGGAGAGTCGCCCTTCAGTGGAGTAGACACCGCTTTGTTCCAGAGCGGATCTTGTGACTGTTTTTTGATATCCGGTTTACCCGAAAGTGAGACGGCTCTCTGTGTCAACACAGGCAAGCTCGATTCATCCACGAGTCCCCAGTATGCTTTTTTGGCCTTCAGGGCTGAATCAAACAGCATCGCCTGGTTGTTGTAAGACTTCTCATCTTGGAGTCCCCATAGGGTAACTGAAGAAATGTGGTCTTTGTGTTTTTTGTACAAATCCAACAGTTCCTTATATCGATACGCTTGTTTTACCGCAACTTCATCCGACATCTCTTCACCAAATGGAATTCCGCTATCCACATCCAGTTCCGTGATCTGAATATCCAATCCAAGTTCGACGAACATGTTGATCGTTTTTTCAATTTCCTCGATGGGCGGCGATTCCAGGTTATAGTGGGATTGCAAACCCACACCATCGATGAGTCCCTTCTCTTTCAGTCGTTTGACCAACTGAAACATATGCTCTCTTTTCTCAGGGACTTCCGTGAAGTATTCGTTGTAGTATAATTTGGCATCCGGATCGGCTGCACGAGCAAATTCATAAGTTTTCTCAATGTAATCCGGACCGATTAGTTCATAAAAGGGACTTTTACGTAAACCGTTGGCATCACCATTACTATCCGCAATCGCCTCGTTTACCACATCCCATGCATAGATCTTACCTTTGTATCGGGTCATGACGGTTTCAACGTAATCCTGAATCCGGGCAAGTAGTAATTCTCGACTCGCAGGGTTACCCTGAGGATCCTTGAACATCCACTCTGCTGCATCAATATGCCACAACAGCGCATGTGCGCGTACACCCATACCATGCTCCTCGGCGAACTGAACATATTGATCGGCTGCCTCGAACTCATAAACACCTTCGGAAGGAGACATGTACTTTGGTTTCATCTCATAGGTTGCGGTTAAGCTGTTAAAGTGTTTGGTGAGCAGTTGTCCATATGCGCCTTCCAACTGCCAGCGATACACCGCTGCACCAATGGAGAAATCATCTTGATACAGGTCCTCCAGAGACAGAATCCCTTCTTCTATCTCCAGTTCCTCTGCCAGAGTAAATGAAATATCATCCACATAGAACGATAACGTATCTACGCTATCTTCAGAGATGTAGGGTGTTTCGATGAACAAATTCAATTCAGTAGGATCATCGCTATACTGAAATTTACCGGTGATCTTGTGCCATGTATTCCATTCTGGTTTGGCAATCTTCACGCTGCCGATCGGATTCCAGCTTTCAGCAGTAGTTTTTTTATAAGTGGTGAGCTGTAGTGTTTGATCCGTGGTGGGCTCCTGGGTAAGTCTTACATATGCCGTAATTTCATACTCTTGGTTACGCTTAAGCAGATCCTTCATGGATAACATCGGTCCATGATAGGAACGCTCACGGTTGGCGACCAGCATACTGGACTGACCTTCGTGTGCTTCCTGCTGTGTCACTGTCAGATTTTCACTACCGACACGTGGAGTCCATCCCTGAAGTGTACCGTCTTCAAAGTTTGTGCTCAAATGACTTTCCTCCACTTCTGTAACTGCCTTGGATGCATGTGAGACATTCGAAAATGGAAGCATGGCGAGTACGAGCACAAGAACCAAGGCTGTTATATTCCATTGACCTAACCGTTTCATACAATTCCTCCTCATGATTTGGTCTAAGTATTTCTGAACGGATTAACATCCAGATAAATAGATTATAGTTCTTTCGATAGCGCTTACATATAACAAATTCCCAATAATTATAATAAAAAGTTATCATTTGGTAATCTTATGTGAGTTTAGGAAGCTGGAGTTCGTTCGCGTGGAATATCAAAAAAGCCGCTACATATTTGCAAAAATAAAAGACCGTTTCCCGATAAAATACGAGAAAACGGTCATAGTTAGAAAGTATCTTTTTTCCTGTCTGCTAACAGGCATATAAACTTTGTTTTATAATCGTCCCTCGTCACCCTGTTCCTCCTGCACAATTCGTGCAATGTGAATCATCAAATATAATAATTCCTCGTTTGATATGGAGATGTCCAGCATATTCTGCACGTAGGTTTTGATCATCTCCGCGCATTTGTATTCAAGCGGATGCTCCTTCACCATGTGTTGAAATATAAAATCTTTCGCCGAATTGCCCAGACGCCCTTCTTGTAAACGCTGGATGAAGAATTGCAGATGTGTGACGAGTCTCACATAATGGATAGAATTTTTGTTCAATTGCATATCAAAGGTGTATTGAATCAGGTTAAAAATATCTTTTAACATCTTAACGGATTGCATCGTGCGCTCCATATTCTGTTCATGCGTTTGGGCATTCACAAAATGAAAAGCGATATTCCCTGCTTCTTCTTCCGGCAGTTCAATACCCAATTCTAGATTCAGCATCTGAACGGCTTCAAGGCCCAGTTCGAATTCGACAGGATGAAACCTCTGGATCTCCCATAACATGCGATTCTGTAATGCTACACCTTTTTTCCATCGTTCAATGGCAAACGACAAGTGATCCATAAGCGTAAAGAAGATTTGGTCGTCAAGAGACAGCTTTTCTTTTGCATTGGTAATCAGTTTGTTTATGACATTCACATGTTTTTCTGGCATGTTTTCGATGGTTCGTACGTAAGCCAGGGCAGACGGATTATTTTGCAGAATGAATCGTTTCTGGATATGCTCCTCATCGAGTCGCTCGCCGACTTTGCCTTTGAATGCCAACCCTTTTCCCATGACAATCATCTCTTGTCCTTGTTCATCTTTGGTCAGAAGCAAGCTGTTATTTAATATTTTGATTACTCTCATGAATTCATCACGATCCTTTATTCTTTCGTGACCGCCTGATCCGAATTTCCGATACATCTGCCATTCTGTTTAATGACCTCTTGATACCACGAGAAGCTTTTCTTCTTCAAACGCTTCAAGTCTTTCAGATCCTGTTCACCGCGGTTTACATAGATCATTCCATACCGTTTCCCATACCCCTGATGTGTGCTTACCACGTCAATAACGGACCAAGGGCAATAACCAATCACATCTACTCCATCCGTTAGAGCCAGTCTGATCTGTTCCAGATGTTTCTCGATAAAATCAATCCGGTACGTATCGTTAATGGTGTAATCTGCCTCAAGTACATCTGGGGCTCCTATACCATTTTCCGTAATTAAAATCGGGAGACCATATCGTTCACATACCTTACGCAATGTCAGCCTTAGGCCAACCGGGTCAATGACCCAGCCATATTTCGTTTTTTCCGTATAAGGATTCTCCGCGGCCCGGTATACTCCCTGCTCGCCAAGCATAATTTGCTGATCACCCGCACGAGCTGTAACATCCGACGCATCACCCATACTGGCGGCAATGGTTGCCGTCGAGTAGTAGTTGATTGCTATCAGATCGGGGCGGCCAGACTGGATATCTTCCATGTCACCCTGCTCAATAACCGGCTCGATGCCGCGTTCCTGTAAATAACTCCAGAATAATGGATTATACCGTCCCCACACCGATAAGTCGAGAAAACCCCATCCACGAATCGTCTCCCAGTTATGAGCAGCGATTGCATCGGCTGGTCTGGAGGTTGCCTGGTACATGGATGTCATGTTTAATGCAGGACCAATCTTGCCTTGCGGGAGCATATCATGGAATAGTCGCATCGTTCTACCTTGAGCTACAAACATGTGATGATTTTGCTGATACAGTTCCTTACTGGAAGGCAGACGTCCGCCTTTTGGTGTACCAATAGCACCGGGATGGAGAATCATCGTATTTTGCTCATTAATGGTCAACCAATATTTCACTTTATGCCCGTAATGCTCAAACAAGATACGCCCATACTCGACAAAGGCATCGATCGTCCCCCGGTTGTTCCATCCTCCGGTTTTCTCAAGCTCGTAGGGTAAGTCGAAATGGTACATGGTCACAATGGGTTCAATACCATGGAGCAGCAATTCGTCAATTAATTGGTGATAAAAATCGAGTCCCTTCTCATTAACAACCCCTGTGCCTGAAGGTAAGATTCGAGTCCATGCAATTGAAAAACGGTATGCTTTGAGGCCCAGCTCTGCAAAAAGCTTCACGTCTTCTCTGAATCGGTGATAGTGGTCGCTCGCTACTGTGAAATCGGCGGTTCCAGCCGGATGATCACACATATCGATGACGGACAGGCCTTTGCCATCTTCGTTCCAAGCTCCCTCCACTTGATAGGCCGAGGTAGAGCCTCCCCACAGAAATTCATTGGGGAATGGTTTGATGTGTTGATATAACATCTCAAACACTCCTTCATTTTAAATGTTGATCATGATATGTGACGGACCATATTACGGTTGTTACGAAAGGTGGATAATCGTCGCTCCAACCTCCACAGGGCTCTGTTTCTCCAGCTTAATGTCCGGGAAACGATCCGAATTGGCGATAATGATCGGGGTTATGACTTCATACCCTTCCGCCTTGATGGCATCGATATCAAAGCGGATCAACAAGTCACCCTGTTGTACCCGATCCCCTACTTTAATGGAAGAGTCGAAATGTCGCCCCTTCAGGTTGACGGTATCCACTCCAATATGAATGAGCACCTCTTCTCCATCATAACCGTTTAATTTGACCGCATGTTTGGAGTCCATGAAAGCCGTAACTTCACCTGCGATTGGTGCATACAGTTCTCCTTTTGCAGGAATGATTGCAGCGCCCTTACCCAGCAATCCCAAAGAGAAGACATCGTCTGGTACACGGTCAAGGTGGACTAATTCTCCTTGCATCGGGCTAGCGATTGTAAGTGGGCGTAATTCATTTTGATTTGCATTTGTTGTTGTAGAAGACTTAGTGTCTGTGCTGTTGTCTTGAACAGGCTGCCCGGAAATTGTCTTGTCATCGTTAACGTTGGTATTTCCTTCTTCTTCATCGTCTACTGGATCTTCAAAACCAATGATCCATGTCAGAGCAAAGGTAACGACAAAAGCGATCAGACAAGTCACAATGGCATGAACGATGTTCATCGGATTGCTGCCAATGAAGGCAGGTAACGCGGCAAGCCCTGGTGACACGAAGGCATAACGTACTAATCCGGTCAGACCTGCGTATATCCCTGCTACACCACCACCGATCATTGCGGCTATTAAGGGTTTCTTCAGTTTCAGTGTTACACCGTACAAGGATGGTTCCGTGATGCCCAGTACGGCGGTGAAACCGGATGAAGCAGCGAGCTGTTTCAGTTTTTTGTTTTTTGTTTTTAATGCTACAGCAAGCGTGGCTCCACCTTGAGCAATATTGGACGCGAGCATTCCCGGTCCGTTGATCATTTCATATCCATTTTTGGTTAGTTGGCTAGTTGCAATCGGCGTCATCGCCCATGCAGTGCCTGTTACGATCAGGAATGGTTGCAAAGTTCCCATTAACAAAGGAATCAGCCAACTGGCTCTGGCATTAATCGCTTCTGCACCCATGGCAACCAGATCATTCAGGTACGTTCCGAAAGGTCCAATCGCCACCAATGCAAGTGGTGCTGTAATCAATAGTACAATCATTGGTTTCGTGAAAAATTTGATCATGGAAGGCGATACCCGATCGGCAAAACGTTCAATGTAAGACATGAGCCAAACAACAATAATAATCGGCAAGACGGAGCCTGCATAGTCAGTTAATCGAACCGGAACACCGATGAAAAACACGTCTTTTCCTTCCGCCATCAGTGCGCTCCATCCTGGGTGTAACAATACGCCAGCAACCGTCATCGCCAGAATGGGACTTGTTTCAAACTTAATGGAAGCTCCATAAGCCAACAGAATAGGCATGAAATAAAAAGCCGCGTCCGCAATGGTATTAAGGATATAGTAGTTTTGGCTTTCCGTCGTTACAAGGCCTGTCAGCACAAGCACGGCTAATATCGCTTTGATCATACCCGCGCCAATGATTGCCGGAATGACCGGAGTAAATGTCGTTGAGATTACGCTGATGAATCTGGAGATCCAGCTCTGTTTTTGTTTTGGTCCGTTATTTTTGCCAGAAGCCGATTTGGAGTCCGCACTTCGGGTTGCAGAACCCATCTGTTGAGTGATAACACGATAGACCTGTTGCACCTCATTGCCCACGACAACCTGGTATTGCCCGCCATTATTCACAACGGTAATGACACCTGGAAGTGCTTTAAGCTTTTCTGTCTCTGCTTTGGAGATATCGTGCAGTTCGAACCGCAGTCGGGTTGCGCAGTGCGTAAGCCGGGCGATGTTGTCTTTTTTTCCAACCAACTCCGTAATCTCTTGTCCCAATTTGCGATAATCCATACGTTTGCCTCATTTCTGAATTTGGATATAAAAAAAGACCAAAACGATATGCTTCCCCTACTCACATAAGGAAAATGCAAAATCATTTTGGTCATGCCTGCTTTACCAGTAACAGCCAAACACTGCTAATATTCAATTCGTTATCGATGTAAACGTTTACTGGATCATAATATCACACAATAAATTAGTTAGCAATCACTTTATTCGACATTTTTCTGCATTTTGATATGAAAATTTTTCTCCATCTGCCCCCCTAAGAATAGCTCTAAATAATTAATATTGAGTAAAAAATTTCATTTAATTGCTAAATAAGTATGATTTATGTTAAGTTTGATTTAAATAATGATAGATTGACTATCATTATTTAGTGATTTCCAATCTACTTAAAAGGATGGCGAGGAGACATGCGGGTTGATAACAGATCGATCGTTATTCATCAGGTATCTAATTTAGAGACACCTGAAGAACTTTGGAATCCATATGCTTACTATGAGGACATGCTGGAGAATCATCCCATTTATTTTGACGAAGAGCAGCAGGTATGGAATCTGTATCGTTATGATGATGTCAATTCCGTTTTAACAGACTGGAAACGTTTCTCCAGTGTACGTAAACGGAGTGTATCCCCGGTTCCACCGGTAGTTACCCGAGTGGACATCAATTCTGTCGATCCCCCTGTTCAACGTGATATTAGAAAGTTAGTCTCTAGCGCCTTCACCCCACGTCAGTTAAAAACCTGGGAGCCTCAAATCGCAGCTATCGTTGATGAGTTAATGCTTGAGATGAAGGCAAAAGATGATGTGGACATCGTTCGAGACTTAGGGGTCCCACTTCCTGTTACTGTCATTGCCGATCTGCTTGGGGTGGAGAGGCAACACCGCGCACAGATCAAAGCCTGGTCTGACATGTTATTTTTCCCCAATGCTGCAGGTAATGAGCAGGAGCAGATAAATGCGAAGTATGCGGCTATGCAGGAATTTAACGAATTTTTGCTCCCCATTGTTCAGCAGAAGAGAAAGCATCCTGCCGAGGACATTATTTCCGATCTCACACTTGCCGAGCTGGATGGGGATCAGCTGACCGATGAAGAGGTTGTTACCTTTAGCTTGGGGCTGCTTGCTGCTGGGAACGAAACTACGACCAATATGATAAACAGCCTGTTCTACAGTTTTATGTATGATCAACCCGGAATCTATCAGAATATTGCCGCAGATCCAGAGCTGATTGAGAATACCGTGGAAGAATCGTTAAGGTATCGTTTTCCAACGACACTTGATCGTGTAGTAGTAGAGGATACAGACATCCTGGGCGTGCCTATGAAAAAAGGAGACGTTGTGTTAACCTGGCTGGGTGCAGCCAACAATGACCCTAGCCATTTTCCCGAACCTTCCCGCTTTGATATCTACCGTCCCAACAGCAATCGTCATCTAGCCTTCGGCAAAGGACCTCACTTTTGTCTGGGCGCTCCATTGGCCAGGCTGGAGGGCCAGCTAGTGCTGAGAGGCTTCACGAATCACTTTTCCAATATTACTGCAAAAATCAAATTTGAAGCGGCAAGCCAGATATACCCGGGTACACAGACTCTTCAAAACCTGCCGGCCATCTTAACACCCAAGCTTTTTTGATTTAATTGTATCAACATAAAAGTGCCCTTACACACAAGCGATTGGCTGTGTGTAAGAGCAACTTTATGTTATTATGCCTTTCTTCTATCTTCAAGTTCCCTAATAATGGTTGGATATTCCTTGTCCAGCTTGTTTTTATAAAGGAATACTGCAAGAAGAATGAATACAACAATCGGGACATATATATTCAACGCAATGATGGCCTGCTTGGCTCCTTCTCCTTGGGTTGTGGCTTGTTCAACATATCCTCCCAGTGCGAGGAACCATCCAATCATAGCTGTGCCAATGGCTGTGCCTACTTTTGAACCGAAACCGATGACACTGTTCGTCAAACCAACGAGTCTTTTGTTAAATTTCCATTCACCGTATTCAATCGTGTCTGTAACCAGTGCTCCACCTACTGCCATGAGTGGAATCGTACCAAGCGTTTGGAAGATGGAACAGATCAGCCCCAATGTAATGCTCTCTGGAGCGACTAACCGAACAGCTGCTCCGAGGAATCCGATAACAATACCGCCAAGGGCCGTGGTACGCTTGCCGTAACGTTTGATAAACGGTCCAGATAAGGCAAATCCGATAATCACGGGAATCAAGCCAATAGCGCCCATGATGCCGATCAGGCTGACATTACCCCAAATGTACTTGGCATAATAACTTCCTGCTGCTACACCCAGAGCAAACAAAATGTTGGCGAGAGCCATTACGAAGAACATGTACACCCAGTATTTATTGGCAAAAAGCAATTTCAGTCCTTCACGAATCGGCGTTTTATCCTGAAACATGCCGAGTTCGTCCAGTTGAACATTATTGTACTTTTCTTTATTGGACAGGAATGCAATGAAGATCCCGATTGCTGCAACACCAGCAAAAATTGCTGCGAGCAACGTCCAGTCACTTCTGCTATTCCCCATGGTTGTAACGACTGGAACAAATGCAACGGCAACAACCATACCTGCCAGATACCCGCTGCTTGAACGGATGATACCCATTAAGGAGCGCTCGTAACTGTTACGCGTTGTTAACGCCATCAAGCTGGTATATGGAATCGAGGTTGGAGTGAACACCAAAATGTAGAACACAAGATTTGTAATAATCGCATATATTATTTTGCCTGTGGAACTTATATCCGGCACGGAAAACATTAAGAATAATGAGATGAACATTGGAATGGTCATCCATAACAACCAGGGACGGGCTTGCCCATACTTGGTTTTGGTCCGATCTACCAGTACACCCATACCGATGTCTGCAAACGCATCCAAAACTTTGGTCAGCAGCATTACTGTACCGACTACCGCGGCAGATACACCAACGACATCCGTGTAATAATACGTGATCAAACCCAACAATCCACTTGAAATGTTTAACCCGAACTGTCCCATTGAATCACCAATTAACTTTCTCGTTGGTATTTCCCGGGGTGGCTGAGTCGGCGTATTATCTACTTTAATATGCTGCTCATTCACTGCAACTCCCATAACACTCGCCTCCGTTACTCTTCATGTTGAATTTCTCTTCCTCTTCTATACTTTCATTTTATGTCCTGGCACATATAACAGATATAGCGCATTGTTAAGATCAAATAACGCAATCCAAACAGAAAGTATTGCTGCTGTTTGAACGACAAAAAAACTGATTCAGGTATGCTGAATCAGTTTTTTTGTCTTTATATTTTATGCACGATTCTTATGAATAAAATGAAACGAAATAGATCAGGAATCTGCTTTAAAACCGCTAGAAACATGATCGAAAGACTTGCTGTTAAGCCTTAAAGAGTCAATCCACCGTCTGCTACAATGATGGAGCCTGTCATATAGCTGGAGCCATCCGATGCCAGGAATGCTACGAGTTCAGCAAGCTCCTCAGGCTCCGCAAAACGCCCAATTCTCATATTCGGGAATTCTTCAGGCATATAGTCGCTCTCTTGTAACATTTGCGGAACAGCTGCGGTCAGCGTAGTGGCTACACCCCCAGGGCAGATGGCATTCACACGAATGCCTTTTCTGACGTACTCAATCGCTGCGGCTTTTGTCAATCCAGCAACACCGTGTTTACTCGCTGTATAAGCGGCCAGACTATGCTCAGCGCGAAGTGCTGTTGTTGATGCGGTATTAATCACGTGGCCATAGCCTTGTTGAACCATCACGTTGAGAGCGTGCTTCATCCCCAGGAAGATCCCTTTCAGGTTAACGTCGATGATTCGTGAGAAATCGTTTAGAGACGTTTCGTGAAACGGTTGGAACTTCTGAATGATGCCTGCATTGTTAAACGCGACATCGATTTTACCAAATGTTTCAACTGCTTTTTGAATATAGTTTTTTACATCCTCTTCCTTGGATACATCGGCTTGAACAAAAATCGCCTCGCCATCTTGTTCTTTCACAAGCTCAAGTGTCTCTTCCCCTGTTGTTACGTTGTAATCCACCAGAACGAGCTTGGCTCCTCTCGATGCCATCAACACTGCACTAGCTCGGCCAATACCGCTGCCAGCGCCTGTGATGGTAATCACTTTACCTGCCAGTGAATCGGATTTTGGGTTCATAGCTTTGCTCGCTTTAGGAGCCTCTACAGATTCAAAAGTTACGTTAGCAAGATCGGCTTTCAGTGCGGACAAAATGTCTTCTGGCAGATCGACCTGTGGAATGGCAGCGAGCTGGTCCAGCGTAAAATGGGAAGCCATTTTGAATGATGGCTCGTTAATGAATTCAGGTAGATGTTTGGTAAGCAATGCAGTTGCTTCTTCATTATTCAATAGTTCCGAAATTTTAATGTTTTCATTGTAAGTTGTCATAGTTGTTTCCTCCAGATTCTCTTTTTGATAGTTTAACTATTATATTGGTATAAATACTATCATTCTGTGTCGATTTTTGCAATTCGTTATTTTAATAGATTTGGAACGAATCGGAAAATGGTTAAAGGGTCATCCTGCTTCTGCTGTGTTGCCTTCAGGTTTTATCACTGAAATAGTCTTTAGTCCATCGTTAAGCTGCTTCTGCTCTTCCTCAGTCAACAGGTCCCCGCCATAACTCAAGATCGTGCGAAGTGGCACTCCCATCGCATCAGGATGTGGAGTTTCCCCGAGTTCAGGGATAGCGGCAAGAATCAGCTTTTTACATTGCTCGTTGCTCCATAGAAGACCCAGCTTCACATCGAGACTGTACTCGTGGACCTCTTCACCCAGAACATGCTCAATAGAAGAGGGAAATTCGCCAAACACACTGCGGACCCAGCGTGTACACAGATCAAACCACTGGGCGACGGCAGGCTCAACCATACTCTGGAGACCCGAGGATGTTAGTGGACGGGCAAGGGAAAGCCCATGGGTACCTGTCGGGAAAATATGCATTTCAAATGGAATATTGTTGCGGTTAAGCGCATCGGCAAACGCAAGGGAATTCTGTACAGGTACACGTCTGTCGTCAAACGTATGGAATAGGAACGCTGGTGGTGTAAGCTCGTCCACCTCCTGATCAACGCCTGGAACGGGCGCAGGGAAAATATCACTCATCTCCTCCAGAATACAAGGATAACCAAGAATCATCGCATTAGGCCGAGTAGAACCCATCGTCCCCAACGCTGCAGCAAGATGGCCTCCTGCGGAGAAGCCGCATACCGCTACTTTTTGAGGATCAATGCTCCAGTCCGCACTGTTGGCCCGTATGAGAGTCAACGCTTCCTCGGCATCATTCAATGGTCTTGGAAATCCAGCATGCTGATTGAGTGAATATCGCAGGATAAAGACTTGATAACCTTCAGCCAAAAATGCCATAGCGACGGGTTCAGCTTCTCGATCAGAACAAGCTCTATACCCTCCACCTGGAAGTACAAGTACCGCTGGCCGCTGTTTAATATTTGGCATCTCGGGTGAAGAATCCAGCAGGTAGGCGGTCAATGTGACGTTTGTATTGCTCAGGGTAACCGAATGTATTTTCATTTAAAATCTGCTCCTTAACTCAGTGGATTGGCAGGGCTAAAAGGATACTTCTATTGTAGATTTCAAGGGAGACGATCGACTATAACGCGATGCAAAGATCGTGTAGCGTAATTCAAGCCCATTGCTAGTCAAAGACAAAGAAAAAACCGCGAAATCGCGGTTAAGTAAGGCTATCCGGTCTTATAACAAATGATATTGTAATTGGATTAAAAGGAAACCGGAAAATCGTACAGTCCGCGAATAATCATGCCTGGACGCCATTCCAGTGAATCAGGCTGTGTCTTAAACTGAATATCCGGCATTTTACGAAGCAATGCGTTAATAGCGATCTCTCCTTCAAGTCTGGCGAGCGGGGCTCCAAGGCAAAAATGAACACCTTTACCAAAGGCAATATGATGATTGACCTTCCGTGTGATATCAAACGCATCCGGGTCAGCGAACTGATTCTCATCCCGGTTGGCTGAGGAAAAGGAAACAAAGAGCATGTCCCCCTTACGGATGTGCTTGCCCCCGAATTCGACATCCTCTGTTGCCCAGCGAATATTACTCACCTCAGCAGGCCCGTTATATCGCAAGATCTCTTCAATAGCGGGTCCAATCATTTCTGGCTTCTCCAGCAGCAAGCGCTTCTGCTCCGGATTTTCGAGCAAGGCCAGTAAACCGTTGCCAATCAGATTTACAGTGGTTTCATGCCCTGCAATGATGAGGACAAAAACAAGGGCATACAATTCCTGTTCGGACAATACGTCTCCTTCCTCTTCTACATTGATGAGGTCACTAATCAGGTCCTCCTGAAGAGATTGTCTTCGTTCTGCAATGAGCTTCTGCAAATATTCGACAAAGGCACGCATGACTTGATCACTCTGTTCACTCATTTCTGGGTTATTGAAACCTTCCATAATCGTATTGGACCATTCACGGAACTGCTCTTGATCCTCGTGAGGAACCCCTAACATCTCGCAGATTACAATGATTGGCAGAGGAAAGGCGTAGTCCTCAATCAGATTCATTTCTCTTTTACCTGTGGCGAGTACACCATCAAGCAAATCCTCACTAATTTCATGGATGCGACCTCGGAGACGTTCAATCATACGTGGTGTAAAGGCCTTCTGGATCAACCTTCTCAACCGACGATGGTCCTCTGGCGTTACACTAAGCAAGTTGCGAGAGATGATCTCCTGATGCGATGGAACTGAGCCGTCAGCTTCTCCCATGTACGGAGAGTTGGTTACAAAGCGTTTGTTGTCCTGCAAAATGGCAGAAGCATCATCGTAGCCAGACACTAACCAGGCAAAGTGACCGCTCGGCAGAAGAAAACGGTGAACCGGATCTTCTGTACGCAACTGTTCATACACCGGGAACGGATTTTGGATAAACGTTCTATCCATAAAATCAACCTTGGACTGGGGATCGTTTTTGCTCTCGTTTGTAAACATCATAACGCCTCCTGAATGATAGAGTGGATATCAACACAATATAGATTCTATCACTTCACCAATTCGCTTTCAAATTTTGATAAAATACTCATTTTTTGCTAATCAAAGATGCACACAAGATCAACTTGTGTGCATCGGTATGAGATGATTTGCATTTAAAGAAACGTCATTGTGTTTCGTTTTCGTATCAACGAACAATGATTTATTCTAAACGAGTTGAATGGTCTCCAGCTTGAGATCGAGCTGGTCGAGTTCTTCCTCTGGCGTACTGAACGAAGGATAGCTGGATAGCTCACGCAGGCTTGCTTCCCCCATCGGGCCAATTGTTCCCGGGTCCAGCGAAGCAAGCATCGGTGAAAGCTCGTTCAGCATGCTGCGACTTTCGTCATTACGAAGCAGCACATTCAGCGGGGTTCGCGTACTTAACGTTTGTTTGTAAGGAACAGACGGTACATAGCTGAAATCATACGTGCCACTCACCACTTCGATGATCACTTCATCTTCACCCTGAACAACAGTCAGACCTGCATCCGAAAGTGTAATTCCGTTTATCATCACCTGATCAACCACGGCACGTGGCAGCTTGATCGTTGCTGTTGCATTAAACGGAACAGAGAAGCTTAAATACAGCCTGCCTGCTTCGTCAAATTTCCATTCACTGCGATAAGTTCCTGCTGTGGTGTCAATGCGGGCTTTGGTCCACTGGATTCTGAAATCAGGCATCGGTGCCAGCAGTGCATGGCGGAAGCCAGGTCGATCCTCTACTGGATTGATCCCCGCCATATGACGATACATCCATTCAACAACGGCACCGTAGGCATAGTGATTGAGTGAGTTCATACCATTTTCACTGATTGTACCATCTGGCAAAATGGAGTTCCAACGCTCCCAGATTGTTGTTGCTCCCATATTGACCGCATATAACCAGCTTGGATAATCATCATTGAGCAGAAGTGTATAGGCGATATCATTGCTGCCATGCGCTGATAACACTCGGTTTAAATAAGGCGTACCTACAAAGCCGGTTCTCAGATGATTTTGATCTTTTCGTACACGCAAGCGAATAGCTTCTGTAGTCCGTGCCTTATGTTGCTCAGGAACGAGATCCATATAAAACGCTACAGCGTATGCGGTCTGTGTATCTACTGCCAGACGTCCATTTGCAGTAAAGTATTCCTTCAGAATTGCAGCTCTAACCTCTTGCGCCAACTGCTCATAGGATGCGGCAAGATCATGATGTCCAAGTACCTTGGCAGCCTTGGCTACGATATCTGAAGAATAGGCATAGTAGGCTGAGGCAATAAAGTAATTATCTGTTCCCCCCATCGGAGAGTTCGGATCATCCCCATCTAACGCAAGCCAGTCACCAAAGTGAAAACCTACCGTCCACAAACGTGTACCGCCGGATTCGTCATCCGAATGCTTGATGTAATCTACCCATGCCTTCATGCTGTCAAACTGCTGCTCCAGAATGGACTGGTCCCCGGAATGCAGGTACGTATTCCACGGAATAATGGTTGCCGCATCTCCCCAGGCGCTGGACCCTCCGCCCTGCACACGTCCAACCGGAATGACCATCGGAACCATACCGTTCCGATCCTCCTGTTCCATCCATAGATCATATCCATACTTGTTAAAAAAGGCATACGTGTCCATATTATAATTTGCTGTACCGGAGAATACCTGTGCATCCCCTGTCCAGCCCATGCGCTCATCACGCTGTGGACAATCGGTAGGGGTATCTAGGAAATTTCCCTTTTGCCCCCATAGTGCATTTTCGAACAAACGATTCACGCCAGCATGACTAGTTTCCAGATATCCCGTGCGCTCCATATCCGAGTAAACCACACAGCCTGTGAAGTCATTCAGATCCAGTTCACCTACCCAGCCTTCAACCTTAACATATCGGAACCCGTAAAATGTGAAATACGGACGCACAATAGCTTCTTCACCGTTTGCTGTATAGATGTACTCCGCCTTAGCCGAGCGAAGGTTCTCCCGGTAGAAATTGCCTTTCTGCAACACTTCGCCATATTGCAAATGGATGACCGTTCCACTTGGTGCCGTAGTACGGAATTGTAGCCAGCCTACCATATTTTGGCCCATATCAATAACCGTTTCGCCAGCAGGCGTGGTTAAAATTTCGATCGGCTTCAAGGTTTCCTTGATCACGACCGGGAGACTTTTTCTTGCTTGCAGGCGCTCGTAGCCCAGATCACTTTCCCGAACGGGGAAAGTCTCGTTCGCTTCCAGCGTGGCATCATAGATTTCTCCGTCATAGATGTTTCCGTCCAAGACATTCGAGCGGATGGCATGCCAGGACAGATCGGACGGAACAACGTCTTCTGTTCCATCCGTATACGTAATCACCAGCTCGGACAGCAATGCAAAATGATCACCATATAAATTGGCAGTGGTATCTCCTTCAAAACCAAATCGTCCCTTATACCAGCCATTCCCCAAACGAACATCTATCGCGTTGGCCCCTTCTTGCAGCAGGTCGGTAATATCGTAGGTTTGATACTGAAGCCATTTGTGATAGGCATTATAATGAGGGGCCAAGTACTCATCCCCAGCCTTTACTCCGTTTAGTTCCAATTCGTATACGCCCAAACCACAGATGTACGCCCGTGCTTTGGCGATGGGACCTTTGACTTCGAACGTTTTTTGGAGGACTGGATGAATCGTCGGTTCCAGCTCAGGTGTAATCCATTTTGCTGTCCATGGCTCATCCTGCTTCGCTGTTTCAAACCAAGCCGCTTCACTGGTCGCCTTTTCTCCAAGCTCGTTCCATACTCGAACTCTCCAGAAGTAACGTGTCCGTGCAGCCAATTCCAGATCCGGCGAATACGCGAGCGAATCCATATCCTCTGTTATTCCGCTATCAAATACAAGCTCTGTAAAGGATTCATTTAGTGAAATTTCTACCTGTGCGGCGATCTGCGTTGTTGCTGTCGTATCCGTAACGGTATACGAAAAGGTTGGCTTGATTACCGCAAAACCGAGCGGATTAGTGATGTGATTTGTTTTCATATGAGTAATGTTCATCGATGAAACCTCCCGCTGTCGATTACCTTTCGGAACGTTTAACCATCCTGTTTTAAGGCTGAGTCTGTGCCGATTGGTACCATTCATTCACTTCTTTCGTGATCTGCTTTCCACCTGAATCCATCCATTTTTTCACAAACTCATCAAAAATGGTGAGTGGCTCCTCTCCATAAATAATGGAGTTGAAGGTATCTAGTTCCATTTTTTGCAAATAAGTGTTTCGAGCTTGCATTGTTTTTGTCGGGGGCCCCTGAAACAGATTGACTCGATCAATCTGCCGCTGCCTTGTCTCTACAACGTTTGCCTTCATAATGGGATACTGCTTCTCATCCTTAGGGTCAATTCCCATACTGAACAAAATGGCGCGATCATGCGAGCTGAGCTCTTCTCCCTTGCCCATTCTCAGAAGAGCTGCTCTAAATCGGGAAGGGTAACTCGCATATTGTCCCATGAGGGTATATTTGAACGTTATCACTTTCCCCCCGGGAATATCGCGGCTGTCACTATCCACTGAACCATCCGGGTTCAGCACATAATCATATCCATTCTGATACGCACTCAGATACAACGGATTATCCGTCACGGTGGCCTCATACAGATAGTTCTGATACTTGAAAAAAGCTTGCAGGGCTTCTTCAGAAATGTCAGCGCTGATCATTATGGCCCCGCTGTAAGAGTTTCCTTTGAATCTCGCTGTGATTCCGTCCATTCCTGCAGGAATCGGATAAGGTACAAACTCAGCCTTCGGATCCTTTTCATTAAGTTGTTGCAGCGGATAATCTCCAAACCAGCGGGGACCAGCAACCATGCCAACTTTGCCATCAATGATATTTTTATTGACCTGATTGAAGTCTTGCAGAGCTATGTTATTGCCCACATATCCTTTTTTCTTCCAGTCTTGCAGTTTTGCCAGCGCGCTTTTGATCTGAGGCTGGATACTTCCGTACACGAGCTTGCCCTGTGCATTCTTGCTCCATATACTTGGAATCGCTCCATACGCACCAAATACCCAGGATATGTCTCCTGTAGGCGAGGCCAGATACTGGTCCTTGATTGCAAAATCAATACCGTAGGTATCCTGTATGCCATTAGCGTCTGGATCATCAATCGTAAAGGCTTTCATTACCGTTTCCAGTTCGTCGAGATTGCTTGGTGCCTTCAGGTTCAGATGATCTAGCCAATCCTTGCGAATCCAGAGTACGGACTGCGTGGCTTGCTCCGTAATGATCGGAATCGCCATCCGTTTCCCGTCAATCTCAAAGGGCTTCCATGCCTCTGGCACTTCAGCCATAGCCGCTTTCCAGGTGGATGAAGCATATCGATCAAAGGCTTGTCCAGCGTCCAACAGTTTGCCTGAGATCATAAATCCATTGACCGTGTCCATGACATTGGATGAGAACACATCAGGTAACGTATTGTCGGCAGAGAGCATTAATCGAAGCTTCATATCGTAGTCATCGACAGGAGCACTCCATTTGGTCCGAATATCCACGCCAAGTGTTTCTCTGGCCCAACGGATATGGACATTATCTGCGGCGGTTTGGCCATTTTTGTAGATCGTGGTTGGATCATTCATTTTGACCGTTGTTACGATCACACCTGTTTTTACAGGCTTAGGCTCCTGTGCTTTACCACTGCAAGCGGCGGTAAACAGAATCAAACAAGCAACAGAAAGAGACAGGTATATTTTGCTACAGCTCATGCGAAATGCGCTCCTTCATCTAATTCATCTTCATCATATCGTGCCAGTTATACAGTCGAAATAACGCTTTTCCAACATTAGATAATTCATTCTTAACCTTCATCTATATTACATTCCAAATCACTTGTATTTCATCCAATGCCAGCCTACAATAAGGTGAATTTACATCATTGGCAGGAGGCGTAAAGGGTTGCAAAAGAAATACAGGACCTTTATAAACATGGTGACCATTACGCTGATTATGCTTGTCGCCGTCCTGGTCATGTATACCTTCTCGGTTCAATCCAGTCTGGATACCGTTCAAAAGGATATCGAAACAAACAATCTCAATCGCGTGCAGTTTGTTGTTAACTCACTTGATCAGAGCATAAATCGGCTGAATATGTTATCCATCTCCATGGAAACGGACAATTCTATTGCCCTGCTGCGATCCATTGATGTGATGAGTTCCTTTGAACAGGTACAGTTGATTCAAAATGTTGCTGCGAGAGTTAATCTGCAAAGTCTGTCCGAGGGATGGAATAACAAAATATCGGTCTACTCGGTTCTGTTGAATCAATGGATCATTGCTTCGGAGTTAAATATGAAGACTCCCTCTGTAAATTCACTGAAATCAGGTTGGAACTATGATGCAGCTACAGCTAAATATTATAAATACAAGGTCAGTCCACAGATCATAATTCGGTTGGAGTTCCCGCGTAGCAATCTGGAGGATATGGTTGAGAACTCACATCAGGGCGAGAATGAGACGTTATTTTATAACCCTAACGAGCAGTTGATTACTCGCAAAGAGGCCAATCCCATTACCCCTCTTATCATGAAAGAGCTAACCGGTCATCTACAATCATCCTCCGGTACAAAAACCGTTTCGGTTAACGGAGCCCAGTACATTGTCAATTATGTGTACTCTCATCAGATCGGCTGGTATTTAATTGATTTTATGCCACTTGATAAAGCATTGCAGCCTATACGAATGACTCAATTCTGGTTTTACTCTGCCTGTGTCATGCTGTTTATGGCGGGGGTCACGATTATTGTTGTTCTTTTCCGCAAGGTACAGATTCCCATACTTGCTCTATTAAAAGGTGTTCGTCTTTTGAAGCACGGCGACTTCTCTTATCGGATTCAACGACAGAGCGGTAATGAATTTGATTACTTATATGGTCAATTCAACGACATGGCCGGACAGATTGAGGATTTGATTGAAAAGGTATATAAGGAAAAAATCGTCGCTCGCGAGGCGGTGCTGAAACAGCTACAAGCCCAGATTAATCCTCACTTTTTATATAATTGTCTCTTTTTCATTAATAATATGACAAGATTGGGCAATGAGGAAGCGGTTACTGCGATGACTCAGAATCTGGCCGAATATTTCAGGTACACCACACGCCTTGATGAGCCGATGACCCATTTGGAAAAAGAGTTGGGCATCGTCCGTAATTACCTTGAGATACAGAGCTTACGCATGGACCGTCTCTCTTATCAGATCGAGCTACCGGACGAGCTAAGATCTGTCCCGATTCCCAAACTACTCATTCAGCCTTTGGTAGAGAACAGTATTATCCACGGCATAGAAACCAAGCGTGATTCTGGTTCCATCCAAGTCTCCGTTGAGCGTACGGAACAAGGGATTTGTATTGTGGTTGATGATGACGGGAAAGGCATGACGGAGGAAGAAATTAACGCACTTAAGGCAAGAATAGCCGAGCCACCTGTGGACACGATGGGATGCGCGCTTTGGAACATTGCAGAGCGTCTACGTATTCATGATGCTACCCATTCGGGTCTTCAGTTTGAACAGAGTCCCCTTGGGGGCATGCGTGTGCGATTAAAATGGTCGCTCGCAAAATCGTAGGGTAAAGAAAACACTGTATAATAGAACAATGCCTCTGATCATCACTTCGAGTGAAGGCAGAGGCATTGTTTGGCTTAATAGTAATTTTTCGATCGCCAATTGGCAGAATGAATCCTTGCGTTGACAGAAAAGAGTCTAGTTTGATAGCATAGTTTGAGTTCATTCCAACAAGGAGGTTTTTAAAATAGAACCCCGTCAACGGCTTCAACAAGAGCGAAGTGACCTCAAAACAAGAAGACGAGCAGCTATAATTGAAGCAGCTAAAATTGCGTTTCTGAATAAAGGCTTCGAGCAAGCGACCATGCAGGATATTGCGGACGAGGCAATCCTGGGGGTGGCAACAATCTTCCGCTACTTTCCGCGGAAAGAGCAGCTTATTGTTGCCGTAGCATCAGATATTGTTCAGTCTGAGGTGCTGGTATTCTCCGATATTATCAGAGGTGAAGGCACCTGCTACGACAAGCTTGGCCGCCTTTTTGACTCGCTTATTTTTTTCCAGCAGGTAGAAAGCCAGCGAAGCTCCAAATTAATAGAAGCGTTTGAGTGTTACGTCGCAATGTCCAAGTCCCCGTTGGAGGATATCGAGATGTATCATTCTAACTACCAACAGATTATTATGCTTTGTGCAGAGCTGGCTGAGCTTGGTCAAAAGGATGGATCTGTTCGTAACGACGCCAATGTGGTTGAAACGATTAACACGATGATTAATGTCTTTGGCAACTTCTCCAAAAAAACAGCGATGCTCCATGGCATTGAAGCCTTTCAAACAAAAGTGGACGAAGCCGAGCAATTTAATATCCTAAAGAACATATTTTTGGATCATCTCAAGCCCTGAACAGTGGCTCCGATTTTAAGATATAACTGATAGCTATGCTATGAGGACCGCTGTGAGAGCAGATAGAGCAACCTCCTTCGATGATGTGCACATGTTGAATGGAGGTTTGTTCCTGGATGAAGTTGCGGACCCACTCCGCCTTCTCTTCCTCTAATGTTTGGGCGATAATGACCTGCGCGTGATCAATACGGTGGATCTGACTCAACATGTCATCTAACAACTTGTTCACGACTTTGTCCTTGCTGCCTCTGTATTTGACTCCGGCATGAACCAGTCCATCTCGAACATACAAGCCCGGTCGAATTCTCAGCAAGCTGCCCAGCATATGCTGAATGCTGCTGACTCTTCCTCCCCGATGCAAATAATCCAAATTATCCACAAGCACATTTAGTTGTACCTCATGACGTACTGCTTCCAAAGCCTGAGCGATGGTTAGTGCGCTCTTCCCTTCCCTAGCCATCTGCACTGCAAGCAGTACATGCATTGCGGTGCCTGCCGATACATTGAGAGAATCCACCACTGTTACTCTGCCCGGGGGGAACTCTCTGGCCGCACTACATGCATTCTGATACGTAGATGAAAGGTGAGAGGACATACTGATGCACAGTATATCTTCTCCATTTTCAATGACCGGGCTGAAAGCCTTCATAAAATCTGCGGGTGGAGGAGCCGCCGTTTTGGGCAGCTCTCCATATAATTCGACCATGTTATACATCTCTTGCGGGGTGATTTCGATCCTATCCAAATACGATTTTTGCTGGAAAACGATATATAGTGGAATAATGCCGATATCATACTTTTCTACCCATTCCTTGGGTATATCAGAGATACTGTCTGTGAAAATGCGAACATTAGCCATTGGACTCCTCCTGCTCACGGTGTTCTATGATCTATGAGATGCAAACCTTGTTTTATTTGTTGTCATTATCTGGAGTATTGGATGAGTGATGTCCTTGAACATCTTTCATCACAGATTCTCCCTCGATATCAATGTTAGGCAACAAACGATTTAACCATTTTGGCAAATACCATGCACTCCGACCCATGAGTACCATCAGCGCTGGAACAAGGGTCATTCTTACGATAAATGCATCAACAAGGATACCAAACGCCAGCGCAAGTCCCATCGATTTGATAATCGTATCCCCTGCAAAGATGAAGCTGGCAAATACTGCGATCATAATCAATCCAGCAGCCGTTACTACAGGACCGCTATGGGATATACCACTTCGTACCGATTTTACTGCATCTCCAGTATGTGTATAATCCTCACGCATCCGGCTAACAAGAAACACCTCATAGTCCATCGCCAGACCAAACAGAATACCTGTAACCAGAATTGGCAGGAAGCTTAGTACAGGTCCTGGCTCAGGGATTCCGAAGAAATTTCCCAGATAGCCATCCTGTATGACCCAGACAATAAAGCCGAGCGTTGCACCCAGAGTGAACAAAAATCCGGCTACAGCTTTGATGGGAACGAGAATGGAACGGAATACAAGCATGAGCAGAACAAAAGCAAGACCGACAATCAACAAAGCAAACTTTGGTAAAGCTTCGGACAACTTCTCTGAAATATCGATATTAACGGCAGTTCCACCTGTAACCATGATCTCGACATCATGATCCTTGAGGACCTGCTCTGCCTGATCACGAATCGTTTGAACAAGTTCGGTTGTTTTAATATCATTCGGTCCTGATTTGGGTAACACCGTAATAATCGCCGTAGTACCTGAAGGACTTGGGATCTGCGGCGCTACAGAGGCTACATCCGGAAGTTTGCTGATGAATGTGGTTGCCTTTGTAATGTCTGCCTGTGCCTCCTCACTGTTTGAAGCCTTGGCAACGACGATGAGCGGACCGTTAAATCCTTTGCCGAAACCTTCGGAAAGCAGATCATAACCTCGGCGTTCTGTCGTTTCTTTGGATTTCAGACCATTATCCGGTAGGCCAAGCTGCATATGTGTGAATGGAACGGTACACACCGCCAGAATCGCAATACACAGAATGGTTGTGAGCCATGGCTTGCGAGTAACCATTTTGCCCCAACGATTTTCTGCTTCGGCAGATTTTTTGCGACCAGACCACTTGCGCAGCCATTTGTTCTCATGAGCAGGATGGATGCGATCTCCTGCTGCTGCCAGCAGCGCCGGGGTAAATATAATAGCGATCAATACAGCGACCAGTACACTTATTGCTGCAGCGAGTCCCATCATCGTGATGAATGGAATCTGTACAACCGACAGCCCTACGAGGGCGATAATAACGGTTAAGCCTGCAAATACAACGGAGCTGCCTGCGGTTGCATTAGCTTGTGCAATAGCGGTAGTCCGATCATAACCTGCAGCCAATTGCTGCCGATATCTGGACATAATGAACAAGGCGTAATCGATCCCTACCGCAAGTGCAAGCATAACAGCCAGCGTAATCGAGAATGAAGCCATCGATACCGTGTTGGAGCCGATGATAATAATCATGAGTCCTATGCCAAGCCCAACAACTGCAGTCAAAATGGGAAGTCCTGCGGCAAGGAAAGACGTAAAGGTGAACGCCAGAATCACAAATGCAATCAGGATACCAATCACCTCGGACACGCCGCCAATTTCAATCTCTGAAAAGGCTACGCTTCCTGCAAGTTCGGTTTGAACACCCTTGTCACGTAATGTATGGACAACATCAAGGATATGTTCTTTGGAAGTCTCACTTACATCTGCGGCTGGCTGCGTATATGTAATATCCGCATAACCAATCTCTTTGTTTGCACTGATCGTTCCCCCATCATAGGGGTTAACAACAGCTTTTACAGAGGAATCGGACGTAACCTCTTTCAGCGCTGCGAGAATTGCTTTTTGGGTGGAGTCTGTTTCAAGCGTGCCCTTCTCCGATTTAAATATCATTCGAACCTGTCCACCGTCATCTGATGACGGGAATTCCTGCTTCAATACATCGGCCGCCTGCTCCGACTTGGTTCCGGGAATCGTCATCTCTCCGGTAAAGGAGGTCCCCAGCCCCATGCCGATTGCTGCCAACAGCAGCAGGACGACAAGCCCTCCTGTAATTACTCCCTTTTTCTTGGCTACAGCCCATTCACCTAATTGATACAAAAATTTAGCCATGTATATGATAGCTCCCTTCTAATCTGAAACTCAGGTTCTCTTGTTCGGACAACCTCATGACATCATCATAGTGGAAACTAAAACAAAAAAAATCGTACGTAGGGGCATGCCCTTCATGTACGATCGGGTTGAACCAAAGGGCAGCCTGCGTACAGGCTGCCCTTTGAAACCTACAACATTATTCTATATTCTACAGATGCAGAATGCCCCTCTCTACGGATACAGCAACCGCTTCGGAGCGCGAGTCTACCCCCAGCTTATTATAGATATTAGTCAGCTGAGCTTTTACTGTTCGTTCTGCAATGCCCATATCAAATGCGATTTCCTTGCTTCGCAGTCCGCGAGCGACTGCCTGAAGAATTATAAGTTCTTTTTCTGTCAGTAATGTATCTTTGTGCTTGTGCACTACCGTCGGCTTCTGGTGAAAGGCAAATACCCTTGCCGAAATTTCAGGTTGCAGCAATGTTTCACCGCGAAGGGCCGACTCCAGCGTACGGAATAAATGATCACGACTTGTATCCTTGAGCAAATACCCCTTGGCCCCCAACCCAAGCCCGTTAATCATTAGTTCATCCTCATTGTAGGTCGTCAAAATAATAACTGGAATGTTGATTTGTTCTACGTTCATCTGTTTTAACGTATCCAGACCGCTCAAGCCGCCAGGCATGTTCAGGTCCATCAGGATGACATCAGGCTGAAGTTCCTGCATCAGCTCCAGCGCCGTGTGCCCCTCTTCAGCCTCGCCAATCACTTCATAATTGTCGTCCGTCCCCAAAATCATTTTGATGCCTTCACGTACAACCCAGTGGTCATCTACAATCAGAACTTTATGACTCATTGTTTATGTCCTCCCTTCTATTCAAAATGGTATAGATAAGGTTATACATGTACCTGTATCGCTGCTTTCAACCTGAATCTGTCCTCCGATGAGTCTGGCTCGTTCATAAATGCCAATGAGACCGTAATGCCCGGTCTTTTTTCCGATAGTTGCTGTATTGAATCCTCTGCCATTGTCCTTGATCACCATTTGGAGTGAGCCGGAGATTTCTATAATAGATATATGAACCTGATCAGCATGGGCATGTCGTGCCACATTCATAAGTGTTTCACTCAAAATATGTAATACATGTTCCATGGTAAAACCGGTCAGAGCCGAACGAACCTGCAACTCCAGTTGGATTTGAACGCCTGTAGCAATTCGAAAGCGTTGTAATTGGTCTTGTACTGCCTCGTTGAAATCAAACACTGGAGTAGCCCTTGTTCGCAAGTCATCAATTGCTTTTCTTGCATCACCCAACGTTTGCCGAGCTTGCCCCATCGATGTCAGAACAATCTCGTGAGCACGCTGGATGTTTCCCCGGCTGAGGTATGCATCCACGGCTTCAAGCTGCATAATGAGACCTGCCTGTCCCTGAGCGAGTGTATCATGTAAATCTCTCGCCATACGTTGGCGCTCGTTAGCGAGTGTAAGCTCCTCGACTTTCTGATGTGTCAGCTCCAGATCGCGCAAAAACGTTTGTGTGCGCACCCGGGCATTAACCTGCCTGTAGTACAGGATAGCATAGGCCATTACCACAACAATCATCAGGAATAACAAGGGGATAAACAGTGCAAGATCCTTAGCATCTTTAATCCAAAGCGTAACCAGACAGAAAAGGAAATAGAGTACAAAGGCAAAAAAAACAACCTTTTTGGGTTCAAACAAAATAGCTACGGTCTGTCCAATCAATACGGGAATCAGACCAATGAGTACAACGGGAAGACCATCTGGCATCAAGGCAGCGCTCCCGAAAATCAAGCCGGCCTGAAGAATCAGATATAACACCCTGGATACCTGAATCAACCTGCTCACTCGCCAGTATAACTGAATATGCGCCGCCATCAAGCATACAAAAAACAGGCTGGGCAACAGCAACGGTTCTAACAAGGTTTGCATCGCTACCGTAACCATAGTGACCATTAAAATCCATAACGCAATGGGAAGTCGGGATGAAGCGATTCGGTCATCCTCGGCATCTTCGCTCATTTGCAAGAAGCTGGATCGTTCCGTCCTCTCATTCATAAGTTCACCTCTTCTCCAATGATTATATTACGGATGGTTGTCCTTTTGTATGTACGTTGGTGCATGCCCTTTCGTGCATGAGCTAACGCCCCATAACATCTTAAATGAAAAACGCTCATAAGTCATGACTTATGAGCGTTTTTCGATGTTGTATAGTGAAAGCTGTTGTGTAGTGTTTTACTGACGAACAGCCGCATTTAATCCAGCAAGCAACTGGGAAAGAGTTTCCTCCGTAAGAGCCCCTCCCGTAAACGGAATCAACGCACGAAGCGGCATATATTTCATGGATGCCTGAATCATCTCGGAGGATATGGCATCGGATTGGGCCTCTTCCGTTCCCTCTGGAGCCAGTCCCTGTAATTGACTCATGACAGCCATCGTTTTTGGATTGGCGAGCAGCTCACCCAGCGTTGTATTACGGTCAAAGGTAGGTACTGGCCCGGTTGTCGTGGACTCCACGTTGACCGTCTGTTGCAGCAGAATGGAACGAGAGGATGAGCCAATCAAAATATCATAGGAGCCACTCTCTACATGCCAGTCCTTCAAATCAACATTATAATAAGCAAAGCTGCGTTTATCCAGTGTGAAGGAAACGCTAGCCTCAGCGCCCGGTTCCAGTCCGATTTTGGCAAAACCTTTCAGTTCCTTGTCCGGACGACTTACTACGGTTTGCTGATCCCGCACATATAGTTGCACAACCTCTTGACCGTAACGTTTGCCCGTGTTTCGAATTGTAACAGTTACCGTAACCCGATCCGTATCCTTGAACTGTGTATCGTTCAGACTCAGACCAGTATATTCAAACTGCGTATAGCTCAATCCATAACCAAACGGGAACAACGGTTCAATGTCCTTACGATCATAGTAACGATAACCAACATATATGCCTTCACGGTATTCCACACGATCTCCGTCCCCGGGGAAGAACAAAGCCGAAGGGTTATGATACACCGATTGCGGGAACGTTTCCGCCAGCTTACCGCTTGGATTGGTTTCTCCGAACAACAGATCCGCCATGGCTCCTCCAGCTGCCTGACCACCCAGATACGCCTCCAGTACTCCCTTCACATCAGCAAGCCAAGGCATCACAATCGGTGATCCGTTGCTTAACACGACCACAAGGTTAGGCTGCTCTGCTGCAACGGCTTTGATCAGCGCCGATTGGTTAGCTGGAATGTCCATGTGAGAACGATCATATCCTTCCGATTCATAGCGGTCAGGCAGACCGATGAACAGCACAGCGACTTCCGCTGCTTTGGCCGTCTCGATGGCTTCCTTCATCAATAACGAGTCACTTTCATCTGAAGCAAGCTTATAGCCCGCAGCATAAGTCACCGATGCATCCGCTTCAGCAAGTAAAACCATCTGTTCATAAGGGCTATCCAGTTGAGTCGGATGGATATGCGAACTGCCGCCGCCCTGATATCTGACCTTCTCAGCTAGCTCTCCGATAACGGCGATGCGGCTATTCTTGCTCAGCGGAAGAATATCGTCCTCGTTTTTCAACAACACCATCGTTTCTCTTGCCGCCTCTCTGGCAATCTGATGATGCTGCTCAGAATCAAAGGTTGCTTCTGGACGTTTATTTTCTGCCGCCTTGAAAATAATAGCTAATAACCGTTCCACGGCTTGATCAAGCTTTTCTTCGGATAACTGGCCGCCATTCACCGCCTCCACAATTTTGCGTGGACCTTCTCCGTTGGAGGAAGGCATCTCCAGTCCAAGTCCCGCAGCGATGCTGGCTGCGATCTCATTCACTGCGGACCAATCTGTCACAACAAAGCCCTCATGTCCCCATTCTTCCTTCAAAATGGTATTCAGCAAATATTCATTCTCCGATGCATATGTTCCATTCACTCTATTGTAAGAAGACATTACTGTCCAAGGCTGCGCCTGCTTGACGGCTTTCTCAAAACCGGTCAAATAGATTTCTCTTAACGTCCGCTCATCGACCACCGCATCGGTAGTCATCCGGCGATGCTCCTGATTGTTCACTGCAAAATGCTTAAGTGAGGTACCCACACCTTGGCTTTGCACACCTGAGATATGAGCTGCAGCCAGCTCACCCGTCAGGTAAGGGTCCTCTGAGAAATATTCGAAGTTGCGCCCGCACAACGGGGAACGCTTGATGTTCGCCCCTGGGCCGAGCAGAATGGCGACATCCTCCGCCTGCGCCTCTCTACCAATTGTTTCCCCGACAAGCTGTACAAGATCCCGGTTCCAGGAGCTGGCCAGCCCAACCGCCGAGGGAAAACAAGTGGAGGGTACACTTGCATTCAGTCCCAAATGGTCGGCATCACCTGCTTGCTTGCGCAATCCATGAGGACCATCCGTCATCATAATGGATGGAATATCCAAACGTTCTACAGCATGCGTTGTCCAAAAGCTGCTACCTGAGCAGAGTGTTGCCTTTTCGTTTAAGGTTAACTGTTTCACAATTTGCTTGATATCACGATTCATTATCCAGACACTCCTTCATCTATCGGCAGGTATCCTTGACATGTAATACGGCTATGTAAGGTCCCGCATAATATTATAGGGCTTGAGTTTAGTTCTCTTTTTAATAGTACTGGTTGGTTTAATGACATGAAATAGCGCTTTCTTAATGTGATATAACGCAATCCGAATAAAAAGAAAGATCTCTCATGCCTCGCTGGCCACTTGCAACGCTAATTCGCATAAGTATATCTGAACATCTGTATCGTTTTCTTAAGATTACAGGTTAGCCGAGGCTGCATGCATTGAAATGATAGTTCGGCCATCATACAATACAATAAGTGTTGTAACAGCTTGTCTATAGAGGGGGAATTAGCTTGTACGGTTTATTAATAGTGGATGACGAGAAATCGGTTGTTGATAGTCTCGCGCTGACAATTCCCTGGGAAGATTATGGCATCCAGGAAGTACATAGAGCTTACTCTGCTGCGGAGGCTCTCGATATCGCTTCCAAATACGCTGTTGATATCATGATTACCGATATTCGTATGCCCGAGATGGATGGATTGGAGCTTATTTTGGAGATTCGACGATTCTCCAGTAAAATTAGATGCATTATTTTGTCTGGTCACGATGAGTTTGAATATGCCCAAAAAGCAATTCAGTATCAGGCTGCTAATTATCTCCTGAAGCCAATTAATACCGATGAGCTCATCCAAGCTGTAACAAAGGCTATCGCCAATATTGAGCACGAATGGGAGCGCATCAGTTCATTTCGGCAAATTCAGCATGCCCTTCATGCCAATATGCCCTTGTTGCGCAATCAACTTCTTAAGGAACTTCTTCAGAACAAAGCCATGAGCCATAAGATTCTGGCCGAGCGTCTCAACATGCTGGAGATTCCCTTTGCGTCCTCTGACCCCTTTATTATGATGGTCATTCGGATGGAGGAAGAATTCTCCGGTTATGATCTTCGGTCATTATCCTTGCTCGAATATGCTGTAACCAATATAGCCGAAGAAGTGTTTCAGCATCCGTTCAAGCTGTGGCATTGTATTACAGAGCAGGGATATCTGGTATTTCTGATCAAAAACAGTGATCTGCATGCACTTGATTCAGTTGACTCCCACGCGGTCAGACTGCAAAACAATGTGCAAAAATTTTTAAAGGGAGCCATTTCCATTTGTCTGAGTAAAGAGCAATGTTTCCCTGACCACCTCTCCGATCTGTATTTAGCCTCCGTGTCAGCCATCAATCGGAATGTGGGTAGCAATAAAAGCTATTTTATTACGCTGGACAAAAAGGATGCGGATTCCCATGAACAGCAAAATCTCATTAATTTGTATGAGCCACCCTTGCTCTCTAACTTGCTGGAATCAGGTAATTGGGATGAGGCCATAAGCAAAATTTCCAGAATTCTTTTCTTAAACGAAGTTGGCAAAGAATTGTCCCACGATCAATTGTTTACAGTACTACTCTACCTGTCTTCCACATTCTCGATTTCACTAAAATCGCAGGACACAACGGTTGAGGAAATGCTGGGGGAGGAGTTCGAATTTTTGCTTCGGAAAAAAAGCCAGTTATCCGGCCAACGCATATATAGCTGGGCAGAGAAAATGATTAATCAGCGGCGCAAGCAGGCTTCTAATCAGTTGATGAATGCGCATGAACAAATTACGTCTAAAGTGAGAACATACATTCAGGAGCATTTGGCAGAAGGCATCTCCCTTCAGGTCATTGCCGACTATATCGGCCTGCACCCCGTTTACCTGTCCAAGGTGTACAAAACGGTCACCGGAGAAACGATTGGCGATTATTTGTACAGCTTACGTATGAACAGAGCATCTTACTTGTTACTGAACTCAGACCTCAAAATTGCAGATGTCAGCAAGGCGCTTGGTTTTTTGGCTCCGCCGCATTTTATCAAAATATTTAAAAAGCATCATGGTTGCACACCACAGGAGTTTCGTACTCGTTAACAAAATGAATGGCAAAAAAATTCTGGGATTATCGCTCATTTTAAAAGGAGAATGCACCGGGATTTTGTCCAATTTTCCTATAACATGAAAGAAACTGACTACTCCACACGCCTGAGAATGAATGGTCGCAGCTTGAGCGTGTCTTTATTTTGAATATCCGCCTGACAAGCTTATGACCAAATTAACGGCCTTTTATAGGCTTTCACCCATTCCCCTGCTCAATTGCCTACATACAATACATTAGACTAATGAACAGGAGTGAAGTGATATGACATTTTTACCTCCTTTTGGACCTGGTGGAGGGTTCGGCGGCCCTGGGGGTCCCGGAGGACCAGGAGGACCCGGCGGTGGAGGTGGCGGACCACAAGGCGTGCAAGCACCTACCGGTCCGCCACCATCATTCATTCCACAGCAACCCGCTTCGTTATATGCGGTAGATCCAAGAGCCATATCCGGCTGTCTGTTTCGCTACACATATATTTGGCCGGATCGTGGTCCCGGCTTCTGGATGTACCCGGTATTTGTAGGTAGAAATTCGGTGGCTGGCTTCCGTTGGAATGGCTTCTTCTGGCTGTATACCGGCATTGATCTGCAGCGAATCAGCTCGTTTAGCTGTTTCTAGAAGAAATCCCCCTGTATGTGGATATCAATCCACATACAGGGGGATTTACATTTTTGAAATAATTCACATTGTCTAAAGCAGCTTAATCAGCTTTTCCAGCTCATCAACCAAACTTTTTGCAAGTTCAAAATTAGTATCTTTTAAAGCCAATTCAATTTTCATTTCAACAGACTTTTTCTTTTGTTCATTTTCTAGATAGTTTTCATCAAAATGACTCGTATAAATCATCTCTCTAAATTCTTCTATACTCATTTTACTAATCGTTTTGTCTTCGATAATTAAAACATAATCCATACCATTGACAACCGAATAGAAATCATGAGAAATCATGAGAATCGCACCTTTGTAGTCCTCAATAGCTTTCTCCAATGCGATTTGGCTATAGATGTCTAAATGGCTTGTCGGTTCATCCAGAAGCAATACGTTGGCTTGACTGGCAGACACTTTAGCCAATTGAAGCATGTTTTTTTCTCCGCCAGATAACGATTCAATCTTTTGATCAAGGATTTCTCCTTCAAAGCCATAGTTTGGAAGATACGCTCTAATCTCGTCATACGTTTGAAACCCTGAATCAATGAATTCATTTAGTATGGTATTCGAATCTGTTAGCATTTCGCCTTGAACCTGAGATAAATAAGCCACATTAACATCAGCATTGATTTCAATGGAATCCTGATTGTTTTTAAAGATTTCTCGGAGTAAAGTCGTTTTCCCGGTACCGTTAGGACCGATCAGGGCTACTTTATCTGTCGATTTGATCTCAAAGTTCACATTTTCCAAAAGCAACTCGTCAAAGGAAACGTTATAGTTATTGACGTTAACCACAACGCTGTCTTCCATTTCCTTATCGATCCCAAAACGGATATTCGGCTGTTTGATATCGACAAATGGCTCTTTTATTCGACGTGCTTCCAATCTCTCTTGAAACTTGACTCTGGCTTTTAACGCTCTGCCTCTGGAGGCTTCCGAATTATACGTGGCGATCTCTCTAAGATTGTCGATGATGTGATCGTATCTCTCAATTTCTTCAGCCTCAGCAACCGCGATTTCTTGCAGCTCAATCTTCGTCTGAAGCAGCGAGAAGTTATAATCGATATAGCGACCGTCGAACTCTTGGAGCTCTGTGTTTTCTAGGTGTATGATCTTGTTGAAACAATGGTTCAATAGATATCGGTTGTGCGTAACGACCAGCAGCATTCCCTTGTGGGAATTAATCAATTTTTTAAGCGCGTTCAGGTTTTCAAAGTCTAAAAATACATCAGGTTCGTCCATAATCATTAAATCGGGACGATTCAGCATTTCCTTCATCACTTGAATAAGTTTGAATTCCCCGCCGCTTATGGCGGATATACTAAGATCTTTGAGCTTCATGAGGTTGGCAAGGTTTAACTGTTTATTGATGTTTTTTTCGAAATTATCCCCATCCATCGCTTCGAAGGCATCCAAAGCCAATTGAAGCTTTCCCATCAGGGAATCCATATCCGATGTGGTAGCCATCTCCGCATAAATTGCTGTAATTTCATCTTGTATCTTGATGAATTCTTCTGCGATATATTCAAAAACGGTCATTTCTTTTGTTTTGTCTACTTGCAAAAACTGACTCACATACCCGATTCTGCAATCGGGGTCTATCTCTAACTTGCCCTCGAACAAATATCGTTCCGGATCCATCAGGATATCGATCAATGTACTTTTTCCACTTCCGCTTGTTCCGATAAAAGCACAATGTTGTGCCTCTTCAAACGTAAATGAAATGTTTTTATATAGTTCCTTTTGTGGAAATGAGAAGGATAAGTTTTCAACTTTTATCATAGTGTTACCTTTCTTTATAACTAAATTGGTGGCTAGTATTGAATATATTGTCGAACACAGACTTTTAGAGTAACACTGTTTACCCCCAAGTACAATGGATTTTTAGCCCTTACCCTCACTTCCTTACCAGAGGGAGGCATGCTTTCTAACGATCTCGATAAAAGCTTCTACTTGGGGAGAGATCCACTTGTTTTTGGGATATAACAACTGCGTAGCCAGATTCTGTTTGTACTGCTGACCTGAAAGTTTTTCTTCCTTCAGCTCCTTCTCTACCGTAATTCGTGGTAACAAGGATATGCCCATCCCGCTCAATATCGACTGTTTCACAGCTTCAATACTCCAGAATTCAATATTGGATGTAATCCCAATCTGATACTCCTCAATGCATTGTTCAAACAATGTGCGATACCCACAACCTCTTTCGGTAAAAAGTAAATTGCTTCGTCCAATGTCCCGTTGTAACTCAAACGAATTGGGGTACAACAACATCATGGGCTCCTCAGCCAATTTCTCACTGTACAGATTGGGATCATGCACCTCTGTCCCCAGCATGAAGGAAATATCACTTTTACCTTGCATCAAATTCTCTTTATAATGAACGGAATCTAATTGGTGCCACTCGATATTGACATGAGGATGCAATTTTTTGAACTCTTCAATAATAGGTGGAAAACGATAGATCAACAACGTTTCCCCAATACTGATCACGATATTACCCGTTAATTCACCTTGTGCAGCAGTCACTTCCTTAATCATATGATACAGATCAAGCATTTTTTGGGCATGTGGCAACAATTTTTTCCCAGTCTCCGTTAAAATAACCCGCTTACCAATTCGATCAAATAAAGGGTAGTTAATCTCCTCTTCCAACGCCTTGATATGCAATGTAATTGTAGATTGCGCGTATCCAAGATGCTCAGCAGCTTTGGTAAATCCCTCGTGTTCCACAACTGTAATAAATGTAACCAAATGACGTATTTCCATCATTGGCTCCCTTCTTTTTAACATCATTAAAAATGATCATTTTCATCTAAAGTATCAATTTTACTAATATAATGCAAACGTTTATATTCAATCTAGCTCATTAAGAGCCCATTTCATTTTTAATCTCAATCGTTTATGGAAGGGAGTAATCACTATGCAAACGGCAGCAACGTCATCCATCTTGATTAATGGATATCGAATCGCTTATGAGCAATATGGAGAAGGCTCTCCCATATGGCTCCTTCATGGAACACCGTCTTATAGCTATGAATGGAGAAAAGTAATAGCCTCTCTGGTTCAAAAAGGGTATAAAGTCTACGTTCATGACCTTCTTGGATATGGAGCATCCGAAAGACCAATCGAAGCAGATA
This sequence comes from Paenibacillus sp. FSL M8-0212, assembly GCF_038004645.1. NCBI lineage: Bacteria > Bacillati > Bacillota > Bacilli > Caryophanales > Paenibacillaceae > Paenibacillus > Paenibacillus sp. FSL M8-0212. Next base: position 5,793,424 of record NZ_JBBORP010000001.1, read on the forward strand.
CTTCTGTGGCAGCACAATATAGGATTTTCAGTCAGCTTTTAGAAGAACTTGGAATGGATCGTTTACATGTCGCAGCCCACGATCTGGGTGGAGTTGTTGGCCTCCAACTGGCTCAGGAACAACCTGAGCGTATACAATCGCTTACGTTACTCAACATGCCTAGCTATGATTCGTGGCCCTCACCAACCTGGAAGAAAATTATCGAAGAACAGCTTGAACAGGTTGAACAAATGCCCCGTGCTGATTTTGATACCATGCTAAAGAAACAATTACCCATGGCAGTGTATAATAAAGAGCTGATGACTGGAGATACACTGGATGCATATCTGGAACCCCATGCAGGTTCACTGGGGAAAGCCTCTTTTTTCTCCCATCAGGTAGCTCACTATAATGCAAAATATACTGAATCCTATGGAACAGATTTACCTAAGCTGAAAGTCCCCGTTCAAATTATATGGGGGGAAGAAGATGAATGGCAGCCCCTCGCTTATGCAAAGAGGCTTGTCCAGGACATCCCTCATGCCTGTCTACATGTCATTCCAAAAGCTGGTCATTTCGTTATGGAAGATGAACCTGGGCAATGTTCAGATTATATCGACCGTTTCTGCAATAAACATCCGTGAGTATGTATGTATATTGAACAGAATGTGTCTTAGAGAAAAATTAAGTGCTCCACTGGCATAAAGCTGGTGGAGCCTTTTTTTTCTTGATGCAAAACGTAACTTTTACATTCGGTTTGAGTGCACTGGCACGACAAATGATCACATTCTCCAACGTATATGTATATACAAATTTAGTGTTAGTCTTCATTTCCCCCTTCAATATTACGATAAATAGTATGGGGTTATACAAATAACCATATTTTTTGATTACATCCAAGGGGGAACAGAACGTGAGACAGACTCGCAAAAAAAAGATGGATTTAAGGTTCAAACTGTATTTGATCATTCTGGTTCCACTACTGACCATGGGCGGTCTAATCATGTGGACCACGAGTGATTCCAGTAAAAATGCGTCACTGATGACCATGCAGCATAACAATCAGCAGCTGGCCGTGAATACTGCCTCTCAACTAGGCCAGGAATCTGAATTAATCAAGACATTGTCCTCTACTGCTTCGGAGGAGAGCAGCGAATATAAACGTCTTAGAGACGAACTCGTTAAAGTTAGGCTTCAATCGGGTGCCTTGTATGTTTATATGTATAACAAAACTTCAGACGGGTGGAGCTACACTGTGGATGGAGCGGATTGGGACGATACTGAATATAGCCCTTACGGGACTGCCATGGAATTCAACCCCCAGATTCAGGAACGCTTATTACGCGGAGAAGTCATCACAACAGGTATTGTAGACGATCCAACCTGGGGCCAGCTGCTGTCCTCCTTTACACCAATCAAGGATTCGCAGGGTACGATTATTGGTTATCTGGGCATTGATATTTCTGCTGGAGCAGTGAATCAAGTCTCCACGACATCCTTGAATAATGCTTATCAGACCATTATTCCGATTTTTGTGGTTGTACTGATTCTTTCTTTGGTCATGATGTTATTCGTAGTACGAGGTATTCTTAGACAAGTTCGCGATATTAAGTCAAGCCTCGAGCAGGTTGCTGATGGGAATCTTAAAGTCGTATCCACACATATGACCAATGATCAACTCGGTGACATCAGTGATTTGATTAACATCATGGTTGCCCAATTGACGAACATTCTGATGGGAATACAGCAAGGATCAAATACATTGCAGCAGTCATCAAAAGATATTTCGGAAACCGCTCAGACGAACCAGCGTCAGAGCGAAGAACTTTCCAGAGCTATTGAGGAAATTGCCATAGGCTCCATGAAACAGGCAGAAGAAACCGAACATTCCGTCCAGCATTCGGAGAATCTCGGCAAAATTATGGATGAAGTCGGTTCTTATGTGCAACAGTTTACCCATACTTCAGAGCAACTGTCTGCCGTACAAGTACAAGTTACACGTGAACATGAGGTTCTGCTTGAAAAAGGCCGGGAGAATGCCAAGCGGGTTGAGCATCAGCAGGAAATTTCCAGGTCTCTAACAACGCAATCGGAACTCGCTTCCTCTATTAGTGGACAAATCCACAATATCCTGAAACAAACCCAGATTTTATCGCTGAATGCTTCAATTGAGGCAGCCCGTGCTGGCGAGGCAGGTAAAGGTTTTGCTGTCGTTGCTGGTGAAATGGGACAGCTTGCTCAGCAGTCCGAACATTCGATCCAGGAGATTGATGTGATCCTGAGTTCATTTGTTCAAGAAATCCACCGGATGGGCAGTCATTTTGAAGCGAACATGGTGGCGGTCAAGGAACAGGAAGAACAGATCGCTGATTGCCTTCAGGCATTCAGACAGGTTAGTCAATTATCGACTGAAGTGCACGAGCTTGCTCAGCGTTTGGCAAACCGGACGATGGATATGCACTCCATTCGACAGGAAGTGGAACAGCACCTGAGCTATATCGCTTCTGCAACCGAGGAAACTTCAGCCATGGCTGAAGAAGTCACGGCCAGTGCTGAGGAACAGCAGCGATCGGCGAGTGAACTGTCTAACATCTCCGGGCAGCTCGCTGGCCTTGCTGGCAACCTCAAATCATATTCTGATCAATTTCAGATCGAAGTCACTAAATAAGTTCTTAATCTCATTAACATGTTGTCTCAGATTCCACACATTGAATATGATTAGCGCGTTGACTTATTAACGATTCCTCATTTATTATTGGGACATTGAGAGCCAGGTACTACTTGCCATGAAAGCCTTGAATATGGATCGTAAACAAACTCAACAGTGAAAGATGTGAGGAATTATGAGTAAACAAAAGTTATACTACGGTAAAGATATCGAGGTCATGTTTAATTCGGATGTCTGCATTCATTCCGGTATTTGCGTAAAAGGCCTCCCTGCTGTGTTTGATTTGAGCAAGCGTCCCTGGGTTGATCCTGATGGTGACACTTCGGAGGCCATTGCCCGGCATATTGACACATGTCCAAGCAGAGCATTGACCTATAAGCTTCTGGACGGTGAATATTCAACAAAGAAAGAGGATGAACATGCATAACGTAGAACATGAACCTGCCAATAAGAGATTTCTTATTCAAGATAACGGTGATATTGCTGCGGTGATGACCTATGTAATCTCGAGTCCAGAGCTATACATAATTGATCACACTTTAGTGGAAAATGCATACCGAGGACAAGGGCTTGGCGATGAACTTATCAAAGCTATGGTGGAATACGCGCGGGAAAACGGTATTAAGATTTTACCTTTATGCCCGTTTGCCAAAGGACGTTTCGAGCGTATTTCCGAATACGCGGATGTTCTCCATCAATAAAGCGAATATTCGCAGCTAATTTTCTTGTGGCTACACAACAATAAAAGGCGTCTATATCATTCAGAAAATGATATAGACGCCTTTTTCCTTTTTTTACGTATCTTACTCAAACTTTATCGCTTAATCCAACAATGGTTTCAAACGGTCGCAACACCAGTGGCAGCATGCCATTTTCATAGTTGGTAAGCCAGATCTCTGAGAAGTTGAGGCCAAGCTCATCTTCCTCAAGCTCCACCATGTGTTCAGTAAGATTGATGACTACCAGCACCTGTTCGTCTGCCAGTGTACGTGTATATGCATACACACTCGGATGATCCGGCATAAGAAGCTCATAGATCCCATAAGTCAATGTATCGTGTTTTTTTCGCAGCTGAATCATTTGTTTGTAGAACTGCAGGATGGAACGTGGTTCCTGAAGTTGCTTCTCTACATTAATCTTGACGTAGTTGTCATTCACCTTTAACCATGGCGTACCGGTGCTGAACCCGGCCTCTTTGGCGGAAGACCACTGCATCGGCGTTCTGGAGTTATCACGACTTGAAGCCCAGATGATGTTCATGATCTCCTTATGTGACATCCCCTCTTCACGTTTGATCTGATATAAATTCCGATCGGCTATGTCGTTATAATCTTCTATGGAAGGGTAAGCTACGTTTGTCATGCCTATCTCTTGCCCTTGATATATAAAAGGCGTGCCTTGCATGAAAAAGTACATGGCTCCAAGTGCTGTGGCACTTTCATACCAATACTCTGTATCATTTCCCCAAGTTGAAACTTTACGAGGCTGATCGTGATTTTCAATAAACAAAGCATTCCAACCGACGCCTTCCAGTGATTTTTGCCACTTGGTCAAGACGTTTTTCAGTTTGGGAACATCGAGTTGCCTGTCTGTACTGTTTTTCCAAAGGTCCAGGTGTTCGAATTGAAAGACCATATTAAATTTCCCTCTGACTTCACAGATCCAATCCAGCAGATCTTCTTGGTCCTCTACCTTAACTCCATTTGCTTCTCCAACAGTCACGACGTCATATCTGGATAATGTGTTCTCTTTCATTTCTTGCAGATAACTCTGGATTCCCTTGACATTCATATGCTTTTCAAAAGAGGAGATGTACTTGACACCTTCTCGGATTGGCATGTCCAAGAGGCCCTCTTCTTTGTGAATATGGCTGATTGCATCCACACGGAAACCATCAATCCCTTTATCCAGCCACCAATTCATCATTTCATATATGGATTTCCGAACCTCTTTATTTGCCCAATTCAAGTCTGGTTGTTTCTTGGAGAAAAGATGGAGATAGTACTGTCCTGAGACTTCATCATATTCCCAAGCAGAACCGCCAAAGATGCTCTCCCAGTTATTCGGTTCGTTTCCATTCTTCCCATCTCTCCAGATGTACCAATCCCGTTTGGGGTTATCCAGCGAAGCTCTGGATTCAATAAACCACGGGTGTTCGTCACTTGTATGATTGATCACCAAGTCCATAATAAGTTTCATGCCGCGGTGATGCACTTCTTGCAGTAATTGATCAAAGTCCGCCATCGTACCGAATTCATCCATAATGGAACAGTAATCACTGATGTCATAACCATTATCATCGTTGGGTGACTTATACATCGGACAGATCCATATCAGATCAATACCGAGATCTTGAATATAATCCAGTTTGGATAAGATCCCCTTGATGTCACCAACCCCATCACCGTTGGAATCCATGAAGCTTCTCGGATAGATTTGATAGGCTACGGCTTCTTTCCACCATACTCTTTTCATTGAATATAATCCTTCTTTCTTGAGAAATGAACATGATATAACATATTACGTAATATGCTTTAATGATGAATAAGGTACATTCTTGCTTCATATGGACGTAATTTGCTCTCGGAGAGTTCACCTGTATAATTGGATATCAATAGCTGGTTCGACCCTGTTAATTGCTCCTGAAGCGGGAGTTCGGTCGTATATCCTTGGAAATTGCATACCACAAGAATCGTAGAACCATTCAGCGTTCGGGTATATGCAAACACGTCTGGGTTCTCTGGAAAGATCAGCTCATAATCACCATATACAATGACTTCATGATCTTTTCTAAGTTGAATTAACTTCCGGTAATAATGGAATATGGATTCGGGATTATTCAAACTTTCCTCGGCATGGATATGTTTATAATTCGGATTCACCTTAATCCAAGGTTCCCCTTGTGTAAAACCTGCGTTATCGGAAGTATCCCATTGCATAGGTGTTCGTGCGTTATCACGGCCCTTGGCGTAGATCGACTCCATCACGCTTTGTTCAGGACAACCCTTCCCCATTCTTTCCTTATAAAAGTTGAGCAATTCAATATCCCGATAATCCTCGATCGAATATTGAACATTTGTCATACCCAGCTCTTCACCCTGATATATGTAAGGCGTACCTTGCATGCCATGAAGAAGGGTAGCCAACATTTTAGCCGATTCAACTCTGAATTCTCCGTCATTTCCCCAACGGGATACAATTCGAGGTAAATCGTGGTTGTTCCAGAACAAACTGTTCCAGGCATCTCCTTTGAGCTCCGTCTGCCACTTGGACAGTACTTTTTTTAATGCCATCACATCCAAAGGTTTAAGAGCCCACTTTCCTTTGCCTTCTTGTTCATCCAAACTGATGTGTTCAAATTGGAAGACCATTGAAAACTCACTGCCGTCTGGATTGCTGTACAGTTTGGCGATTTCCGGAGTGGCGCCCCATGTTTCTCCAACCGTTAGCAGGTCTTCCGCTTTTTGAAACGTCTCCTTGCTCAGTTCCCTGATATATTTATGCAGATTAGGCCCGTTTCCCGTAATCTTCGAATCCGGTTCTTTACCAATTAAGTCGATTACGTCAAGTCGAAAACCACCAACCCCCTTGTCGATCCACCAATTGATCATGTCGTATATCTCCTGCCGGACGTTTGGGTTTTCCCAGTTGAGATCGGGCTGTTTTACGGAAAATAGATGCAAATAATATTGCCCGATCTCAGGCACCCATTCCCAGGCTGAACCACCAAAGGTGGACCCCAAGTCGTTGGGAGGGGTTCCTTCCACACCATCTCTCCAGACGTAGTAGTCATGGAACGGATTGTCTTTCCCTTTTTTGGCTTCTTGAAACCAGGGGTGTTCATCCGATGTATGGTTCAGCACCAAATCCATGATGATCCGAATGTCTCTTTTCTTAGCTTCAAGAATTAACGTTTCCATATCTTCCAAAGACCCAAACATCGGATCGATATCCTGATAATCTGAAATATCATATCCGTAATCATCCTGAGGAGACTTGCAGACAGGTGATAACCAGATCGCGCCAATGCCCAGTTCCTGTAAATAATCCAATCGGGACACAATGCCCTTCAAGTCGCCGATGCCATCTCCGTTGTGATCTTGAAAGCTGCGTGGATATATTTGATATACAACGGTTTCTTTCCACCATTTTTTATTTTCCATTCTTATTCAACCTTTCTAATGCTATTCTTTGACCGATCCTACAACAATGCCAGTTACAAAGTATTTTTGCAGCAGCGGATAAATCAGCAATAGCGGGATAACAGCAACTACGATTTTGGCTGCATTCAGGTTTTTGTTCGAAATTTCAGTCAAGTTGCTGAGTTCGCTGGAATTTGTGCCGGCTTGAAGCAAGTCAGCAATATTCACGTTAAGGGACTGAATATAGGTCATTAGCGGATAATTGCTGACTTTGGTCATATAGATCAAACCACTGAAGAAGTCATTCCATGTACCCACGATACTGAATAAGGCAACTGTCGCCAGCGCAGGAATGGACACGGGAACATACACTTTGAACAAAACCTGAAGCGGATTCGCTCCATCAATGAATGCTGCTTCTTCAAGCGCTTTAGGTACAGCGGAGAAGAAATTCATCACGAGGATAACACTGAATATCGGGACAGCGCCTGGCAGAACCAGTGCCCAAATCGTATTCAGCATATCCAGGTTTTTGATCAGCAGGTAACTCGGAATCATACCTCCACTGAACAACATGGCAAAAATCATGATATTCATATAAATGTTTCTGCCTTTAAAATCCCTCTTTGATTTGGATAACGGATAAGCCATCAAAATAATCAGAATCATATTAAGCGCAAGGGTAAGCGCGACACGTAAAATGGAGATGCCAAAGGAACGCCAGAACTGTGCATCATCGATAATTTTGGTATACGCTGCGGTTGTAAAATTGACCGGAACGAGACCTACTGCATTTGCGGATACAGCCTCGCTGCTACTGAATGATATGGCAACGATATTCCATAACGGAAGAAGGCAGACCAATGCCAGCAAAATGACGATGGCATAGATGACAAACCGGCCAATTCGTTCTTTAAAGTTTGCAGAATAGGACACAGGCTTGGCCTCCTTAGAATATTTTTCGATCCGTATATTTTTTGGCCAACTGGTTGGCAGACATAAGCAAAACAATGCCGATTACGGACTTGAACAAACCAACAGCCGTACCGAAGCTATACTGTCGCCCAACGAGACCGATCCGATAGACGTATGTATCCAGAATATCGCCCGACTCATAGACAACCGGGTTATACAAGTTATAGATTTGATCGAAACCAGCGCTCAAAATGTTGGTCAGGCTCATTACACCCATGAGCAGAATAATAGGGAGCATACCTGGTAAGGTAATATGCCATACTTTTCTCCACCAACTGGCTCCATCCATTCCTGCCGCTTCGTATAGACCGGGATCGATCGACGTAATAGCAGCCAAATAGACGATGGAACTGTAACCAAACTCCTTCCACACGTCTGTTCCAATAATTAGTGGCTGGAACCAGGTGTTGCTGCCAAGGAAATTAATGTTTTCCAGGCCAAAGAACGCCAACATTTGGTTCACAATGCCGTCCAAACTGAACATATTGACAACGACGGATGCGAGTACAACCCAGGATAGAAAGTGCGGCAGATAAACAATTGTCTGCACGGACTTTTTAACGTATTTGATACGAATTTCATTTAATAAAACGGAAAAAATGATAGCCATCATCGTTCCGAGCAAAATCTTGCCAATCGCAATTACCAGCGTATTGCTGACGACCTGCGCGATATCCGGCAGCTTGAACATATAAATGAAATGTTTCAGTCCTACAAATTCAGAGCCAAACATCCCCTTCGCCGGTACATAGTCCTGAAAAGCTGTGATGACGCCAACCATTGGGATATAGCTGAATACAAGCAAAAACAAAATGCCCGGCAGCATCATCATATGGTACATGGCACCTGGGCCGAGCCGCCCTCTCGCTTTTAAATTCCGCTGTTTCATGGATGAACCCCTTTCGTTGAAGAAAGGCTGCGTATCGCAGCCCTGCTACTGTTCATGGATATTATTGTTTCGATGCGATCTCGTCTTGAATTTCCTGAATGACTTGATCACCGCCTTGTTTCTTCCAGTTACTGACGAATGTATCGAAGTAATCAAGCGGTTCTGAACCCGTTATGATTTTGATAAACGATTCCTGTTCCAACTTCGTCAGATTGGCCCACGTCTGTTTCATGCTTGGTGTAGTACCAGAGTAGGCAGGTGTCATCCACACAAATTTGTTTTCTTGTGTCAGTTTGTCGATCAGTCCCACTCCGTTGATCCGTGAATGATATTTGGACCAAGCAGTCACATCATCCGTATCCATGTCGCTCAAATAGGTTTTAATGCTTCCGATGTTGTTTTTTGATTCGGTAGTGCGAACCTCATCGAGGCCGATCTCTCCTTTAATTCCGCGAACAACGTCAGAGTAATCATCCAGCAGCGATGTAGCCGAGTTAACTTCGATATTAAAAGGTCTCGTAGATCCATCTACCCCGGTCTCCTGATATTTGGCAGCTTCCGGCATGGTTGTTGCGGCATCTTTATCATTGGCCAGTTTATCGTAGAACAGGTTAAGAATCTTAACGGCCAGTTCAGGGTGTTCATATCCCTTTCTTACCACGATAAACTGATTGGATGGATTGGCATGCGCTACGTTGACCTTGCCGTTTGCATCCTCCAGTGTATAAGCCAAGAATTTCGCATTTTTATCCATCTGTTTTGCACTGATCAGTCCCCAGTCAGGGATATGCCACGGTCCAAAGGCGATGCCGCTTTGGCCATTGGCGTAGAGTGCGGTAATATCGTCAAACGTGCGAGTTCCAAATTGCGGGTCAATGATCCCATTCTTGAACCAATCGGCCATGATGCCCAGCATCTGCTTCGTTTCTTCTGTTGTGGAACCGTATACGATTTGGCCGTCTTCACCATTCATCCAATATTGCGGGAAGGCTCCCTCGGTTGAGGCCACACCCAGCATCGTATAAGCAGAGCCATTATAATCTGTTGTATTCATCGTGTTCACAAATGGAATACCTACCGGGTTCCCGGATTGGCCAGGATCTCTTTTCAGGAATTCCTGTGTGGTCTTCTCCACTTCATCCAGTGAAATGGCGCCGTCACCATCTGCATCAAGTTGAATCCCCAGCAGATCCAGCCAATCTTGACGGACCCAAACCATCGTTGGTGCGGAATCCAGAGAAGTCGCCGGAAGTCCCATCAAACGTCCATCAATCGTTGCATTTTCTAAAGCACGTCCATCATAGGAATCGTACATCTGCTTGATGTTATCCGTGGCATATTGATCATAAATGGCCGTCAGATCCTCAATCAGGTCATTATCCACAAGTTCTTTCAGTTCATCTTTGGAATCAACGCGCATCATATCAGGCAATTCCCCGGATGCGATAGCGAGCGAAACTTGACGGCTATAATCTTCGCCATTGGCTTCAAATTGATCTGTAATCTGAGCGTTAAATGTGTCTTTGACCAGCCGAGTATATGCGTTATTCTCATAGGTATCACCAGCCGGCAATTTGGGATTGGCTGTGGTGACCCGTCCCATCGTTACGGTAATTTCGTCTTTATAGGCACTGAACGGATCTCCCGGTGTTACCTCATATTTGCCTGCTTCCTCTGCAGTAGGAGGAGTGGAAGAGTCTCCACATGCCGCGAGGGTTGCAACCATCAAGGCAGACATGGACAGCACCGCCAGACGCTTCGTTAACAGGTTGCTTTTCATGGACCATTTTGTTCTCATCTAGTTCGATTCCCCTTTGTTGTGATGTTCAATATTTGTTTGCGCTTTCATTATAAAATGAAGTGAAGCCCTATCGAGATAGGGATTACACGTCCGTTTGGATAGAGAAATGTGTACAGTTTTCAGTCTGTATGATGAAGTATGGTTAACTTGTGAGCATTTACCCTACCTATTGATCTACATTTGTCTAACTCCCCCTGCTCTTCATCAAAAACAAAAGCCGGCAGCTCCCAAAACAGGAAGCTGTCGGCTATTTATTCCCTCTACCTAGCTGCCGATATTCGCTTGGCAGAAGACCTGTCAGTTCGCGGAATATCCGGCTGAAATATTTTTCATCCGTATAACCCACTCGTTCCGCAATCCAGAAAATTGTGTTGTTTGTATTGAGCAAATACTCCTTGGACTTCTCTACCCGGATGAACCGGGAGTACTCATTAAAGGTTTTCCCCATCAGATCTTTGAAACATTGACTGAAATAACTTCGGCTGATATTGAGTTGTTGGGAGAGACCTGAAGCTGTATAGGCCTGTTCCAAATCATGCTGCACGATTATCACTGCTTTTTTCACGGCATCGATGATTTCCTGTGAATACGAAGTCTGTTCATCAGCCTTTCGAATGCTTACAGCAGTCTGTTTGATCCATTCTTCAACCTCGTACCAAGACTCGAAAGAATGGATCATCGAGATTCTTCCAAGCGTAGTTTGAGCAAAAAGGTGGTTCCATTCCATCACGATCGAGTACAGCAATCCCATCAACTGACCTTTATGTAATCGTAAGGATATAAACTGATCAATGAGTTGATTGTAGTAACTGTCGTGGTGGGTCCATGGGGTCTGGAACCAACTTTGCTTAATCCGATCAAGGTCCTCATCCTGCGGTTCTTTTGAACATGTGTCTTCCTCATTCATCGAAACGGCAATGACTTGGTTATTGGGGTTGTAGGCATAGAATAAAGACGTCTCTGTATAATTTATAATCCAGTTTTTGATTTGCGACCATGTTCGGTCTTGCACATCAGACAAAACCAACAACGTACTCTGGGGAACTTGATGCAGGGATTCCTTCAATTGATAAAATAGTTGATCTTCTTCGGACGGGGGTGCAGCCCACATGCAGCTATTACGCTCAACCTCCCATCTTATCTCATCTTCATGCGCAGTTAGCTCCATTGGCCATTGATGCTCTGATTTGCGATCCTGTGACACAAGGGCATACACATTTTGATAATGGACATTGACTTCATTCTGCGAAGGCATCTTTCTTATCGTGCTTGTCAACCCGTTAATTCGGGTATGTATCCGTTGCAGAACATGTTCAAATTGCTCTTTCTCCAGCTGGACTTTGGCTATATAATCGATGGCTCCGAGTCTAAGCGCTTCCTGGATATAATCGAAATCCTGATGCAGTGTTAACACCACGATATGAAGTTCGGGATAGAGCTGCCTCGCAGTTCGCATCAGTTCAATCCCTGACATGACGGGCATTGCAAGATCCGTCAGCATGAGATCGACCGGTTGGGTTTCCAGGAAATCCAGTGCTTTCGCCCCGTTGCTGGCCTCTCCTACAACCTCCATATTGAACTCGTTCCATGGCATCGCTGAGCTAATGCCTTTGCGTACCAACTTATCATCATCTACAATCAATACCTTAATCATGCCGAGATATCTTCTCCTTTAATAGGCAATACAAGCAGTATGCTTGTCCCTGTTCCCAATTCACTCTCGATCACCAGCTGTGCTTGGTCCCCGTACTGTGCCTTCAACATGCGGTGAACGTAATTGAGTCCGATGCCCATCCCAACTTTTTGTTGTTCAGCTTCACGATTGTTCAGCAGATTATGAATGGTTTCTTCAGTCATACCTGCGCCATTATCTTGAATCATAATGTTCAACGTTGCAGTGCATGTCACTTCAATCTGAATAAAACCTTCGTCACTCAATCCATGATATAGCGAATTTTCAACCAGCGGTTGCAGAATAAAGCGGGGCACAGGAATTTGAAGCACTTGCTCATCTGCAGTAATGCGGACGTCAAATTCAAAGTCATAGCGAATTTGCTGCAAAATCAGATACTGTCTTAACGCATCAATCTCTTCTTCCATGGTGGATACTTGCCCTAATTTGCCCAGATTGTAATAGAGCAGCTTGTTCAAGGACTGTACCAGCTTGTCGATCTCCCCTTGTCCGTTCATGACGGCCAGCCAGTGCACCGTATCCAGCGTATTCATCAGAAAGTGTGGGTTGATCTGATAGAGCAGCTTTTCCACTTCCAGGTCTGCACGTATCTTCTCTTTCTGCTGCACTTCCCTGAAGAGGTCACCAATCTGATGCTGCATATTCGAAAATTCACTGAGCAGAAAATCAAATTCTGGAATTTGAGTGCGAGCTCGGCTCCCTGTCATTTGTGGATTTTTGGACATCCCGTTGATTTCCGAATGGAACAGACCGAGTGGTTTGTAGACCATTTTCCACAGAAGCCAAGCAAGAAACACGGTAAAGCCGAGGAAAAATAAAGCGACCAGCAATATTTGAAGCAACCACTGGTTTTTCTCCTGTTGATATTGAGCCTGCGAAATGACAGATACAACGCTCCATTTCTGTGAGGAATCCTCCTTGAACCAGTGATACCCACGGGATATTCCGTCCTTGGCAGGATCGACCGTTAAGCTGGAGAAATTCTCCCCGACCTTCATGGCCTCCGGTATTTCACTGTACACAATGTTTCCTGTACCATCCAGAATGAGATGAGATAATGCTCCGTTGTATTGATTGTAACCCAAGATATCCTGTGTAAGGCGAAATCCGGATTCTACGTATATGTACACGTCGTCCCTTTTGGGCAGTTGTACTTTTCGCATGGCAGACAGAACGAGTTGGTCATCAAACCTGTTCATGCTGATATGGGGACCATAATACTTAATGCCATAAGTTTGGAAGAGCACTGGCAAAGATTCAGGAGAAAAATGATCCTTAATCGGAAAGTTGCCGAACTGCGTAGTGCCTTCTTTCTGGAAATAATATAAGGTCAATCCGATATTCGGATTGGTAAACGTGACCACACTTAACTCGCTCTTTAATTCGTCCCTGGCCTCGATTAATTCGAAGATATCAGAGGACGGATTCAAAAATTCATCCAACCTTTTGCCTACAGTACCACCGTAAGATAATTGCTGAGTAACGTGATTCAGATTGGTGATGGAATTCTCCAATGAAGATGTCACCTGCTGTAAATTGCTGCGAATGCCATCATCGATCTTATTTGCGAAAATGGAGTCAATCGTATAATAAGAAATCGCAAATATGCTGATAAAGGGGATAAACGCACTGAGAAAGAACAATAAAAAGATTCTTTTTTTGAGTGTCATGGGGACCTATTCTCCTTCTGAAAATGAAACAGCAAGCCTCCTGCGTATGGAAGCTTGCTGTGAATATACATACAGCTATGCCGGTTATCTTTCTCCATAGGCCTCGTCCAAGTCCAATTTCCTTTCATCATTATAGATTGATATTCAAATAAGTCAAACGCTTTCATACTGTGCGCATATAAAAAGTGCTACTCCTCAAAATGATGAGGAATAGCACTTTTATATGCGTACCTTACTTCAGTTGTAATCATTTCTTGTTAATGGAATGCTCAAAAATTTCAATCTACTCTCGTACCGTCACATTTAATTTGTGTGATCTGGTTTTCCCTGAAGAATTACGAAGTACAGCTTCATACTCGTAGATTCCAGGTACTCTTCCAGAGATTGCGGTAACCGCAGACTGTGCACCAGGCGAATGAGATTGCAGTGATTGTGTGTCAATCAATACACCATTTTCGTAAAGTTCGTATTCGGTTGCGTTTGTTCCCCACCACAGATTCATGGTGACATTATAGTTGCCGTCACCGTCCCAGTTGTCGTTCGACAGAACAGCTTGCCCGGGGGAAGCATCCGTGACGATGACTGTCAGCGGAACACTCATGGTTGAACCCAGTGCATTGATCAATTCTCCAGTATAGATATAGGTGCCATTTTTCTTTCCAGTAATATCAACTTGAACAGATTGGGCGGACGGGGATTGATCGACCAGAGAAATTTCCTTAATCAATTCACCATTCTCATACAGTTTGAACTGATTGCCATTATTCCCCCACCACAGATTCATCGTGATTGTATAGTCTCCGTCTTTGAGCCCAGTGTCGTAACCGTTATTATCAGATAACACCGGAGTGCCAGGGGCACCGTTTGCAAGTGGCGTTGTCTGATGGAGCCATTCTTCCCACTTAATCAGCACACTTGCTTGCTCATCCGGTAATACGGTTCCTCTAGCTGCTTGAACGTCATTACCGTAGGATGCAAGCAATTGACGCGCTTTTGCTCCTTCACGATTGTTTGCTGCCTGTTTGGCCTGCTTTAACGTGTTTGTAAGCTGATCAGCAAGAGCGCCGGCATTAGGATCGGTCGATTCATCAGCAAAGGCGTTGGTCAGATTAATTAGGCTGTCGAATGTAGCAATAACGCCAAAACGATATTCTACCGTCTGTTCCCAGCCAGCCAAATCAGAGACCGTTGCCGTAACCTGGTTCAGACCGGGTTCCAGTGTATACGCAGGAGTGTCGAGAAGCACACCCTCCGGTTCTTCCACACCGGATACCGAATCGGAGGCTGTATAGCCAATTTCCACATGCTGATCAATGGTGTATTCGGTCTGACCATGAATTTCAATGGTTGGAGGTACGAGATCAATCGATATGGACAATGACTGTTCACTCTCTTTGTTGCCGTCAACATCGACGCTCCAGTAGGTAATGGTATGTGTACCTTCTTCAGTCAGGGTCAACTGTGTGCCACTCACCGTTTCGCCACCATTAATTTGATAATAGGTCCCTTCGATTTCGGAATCTTCATCGCTTGCTGTGAAGGTTACTTGTGCCGGAGAAGTATACCAGCCGTTCTGCAATTCTCCTTCCACCGTTGCCTTGGTATGCGGGGCTTCCTGCTCCGGAGTTTCTCCTTCCAACGTAACAAAATCAGATAGCGGAATATTCAATTCCTTTACAAGTCGTGCCACGAGTTCAGACACCTTGATTGCGCCATTCATCTGCAAATGTGTATTGTCTTCCGTTGTGCCTACCCACATGAATATAGATTTGGTTCCTTCTGTGCCAAGCTCCTGGAAATGCTCCCAACTAGCTTGGTTCAGATCGATGATAAGCGTTTCCGTTTCCTGCGCCGTTTCTTTCATCGCCTGTACGTATTCCGGGAAGCTTTTGTTCAGCACCTCTCCGGTAAAATCACGACGATTCACTGGCGTGACCAGAACCGGAATTGCCCCTCTCTGAAGAGCACCTTTAATATATTCTTTTAGATATACCTTAAACTGCTCTGGTGTAAGATAACGCTCTGGGCGTGAAGGTGTGGAATCATTATGAGACCACTGCATGAACAGATAATCGCCTTCTTGAATGTCGAGTAAAATATCGTTGAGATATCCACCTACCAGGAAGGTTTTGCTGCTCAAACCTCCAACTGCCCGGTTATCAATACTAACTTCATTGGGATTAAAATATCCACCCAATGTTTCTCCCCAGCCTGCTTGCGGACGATAGTTCTCCGCGTAATTGGCCACAGTCGAATCGCTGGCCAGATAAATAACCGGTTTATCGCTTGCACTGTGATCTGGCAGGCGCTCCAGCTTCATCGCATTGATCTTCGGTGCATTTCCGGTAAAGTTGAAGTTAAACACCCCATCGATCAGGGCAATGTCATACGTGATTTCTTTGAATTCGCCCTTGGCAATGCTTGTCAGCGGCAGCTTTGTCATCTGCTCTACAACGACATTTGCGCTGGTTGATTCCTCCGCATCCCCGATGGTCATCGTTACCCGGTAATTCGCCGGCTCCATTTCCGCGAGGAAAGAGGTACCGTTTACTCGTGTGAAATCTTCCTTGAGCAAATCTCCGGTTTCCCGGTTCTCATCTTTGGTCAGCGCAGTATCAGCAAAGCCGTACCCGTTGCCTTCAATGTATGCTCTTTTGGCATCTACTTTGATGTATCCGTCGGCTGCGCCGCCGGAACCAAAGTCAAATTTGTATTCGTTTATCCCTTCGCCCGGTTCACTTGTTAATGAATCCTTCGCGACAGTTAACATATTAAATACATGGTCAACTTGAGCTTGGGTAGCTTCCGTATTGAAAATGGCTTCCGCAGCTACCAAAGCACGGTTCACCACGGCCTTCGACGCATCTGTATAATCTGACAGATCTAGTGCGTTGATCTCATCATACAGAGCGATCAATGCAGTCTGATCGCCACCCTCTGAAGAGAGCTGAGTGCCTTCAATTCGCACGTTGTCGATCTGGGTAGTCCAGTTCAACGTGCCTCCACCACCTTTTCTCGTGCCCAGGAACCGCATGGATCTGACGTTGTCCGCATATGCGGCGGAACTCAGTGGGATATCTTGAATCGTTTGTGTAAGTGTCGGATTCGCTAGGTTCGTTAATGTCAGATCAAGTGTTTTCTCGGCAAAATTAACGGTAGCATCCACATTGACCCACTGGTTCTTGGAAATATCTGTAGCCGTTCCCCCTTCAGGTATGGCTGTATCACCCGCGCCGTAGTCCGGATTATATGCACCGACATAATAATGAATTTTGGTGCTTCCGGTTTTGGTAAACAGCGTGAAAAGGGCATTTTCGTTCGAATCCTGGACCGTGAGATGACCTTCTGACGGATAGGCACTTACATTACCGGATTGCCAGTCAAAGTTCACATTCACCTGATCGCCGTTTACTGCATCAAACAGACGGAACACCTTGGCTCGATTGCCCGATCCGGACCCTGTGACGGACAGTACCTTATTTCCGGACTGTTCAACTACCGTTCCCGCCATGGTTCCTGCGATACCCGTAGCATTGACCATCGCATACTGGTAGTTGGCAGCGTCGCCTTCAAAATCCTCCTCATAGAGCTGGGTTTCTGGCTCTGGTTCTGGATCGGTAATATCTGGGTCAATGACCAGCGATGAGATACTCAGCTCCATGTCTTTGACTGCACCAGCAACGAGTCCGGCAATTTTCTGTGCACCATAGCTGCTGAAATGGGTATTATCGTTGATTCCATTCGGGTATTTCGGATATTCACCCGGATTAGCGTATAGGAATACTTTTTCCGTAGCGGTATTACCAATTTTGTCGTAGTACGCAATACTTAACTTGCTCAGATCAATCAGCGGCACGTCAAGCTCTTCTGCCACTTCTTTGGCAGCCTGCACGTATGCTGGGAAGCTGACGTTGAACTCCTGAGTCACCGTGTTGAAATCTCTGCGTCCAACCGGAGTGAGCAATACAGGTGTAGCGCCGCGCTGTTTGGCACCGTTTACATAACGAGTTAAGTAGATCTTATAATCCTCAGGGGATGCATACCGGTCCGGTATCCCTGCACTCGCGTCGTTATGACCAAAGGAAATGAAGAAGAAGTCCCCCGGCTTAATTCGTTGCAGGATTGTATCCAAACGACCGTCTACCATAAAGGATTTACTGCTTCGGCCACCGATCGCATCGTTCACGACGACTGCCCCATTGGAGAAATACCGTCCGAACTGCTGGCCCCATCCTTCTTGAGGAGCCTGCGCTTCACTGTAAGATTGCATGGTTGAATCACCGGCCATATAGATCGTTGTTGCCGCACCGGCTACTTTCTCTGGATATTTCTCGATGATGACGTCTTGGATGTCTATGGCTGTACCCGTGAAGAGAAGATCGAGCTGTCCATCCACCACAGCAATATCATAGGAATACTCCAGTGGTGCTCCTGCTGTCACATTGGTTACGGCGAGCTTCTGGACGAATTCAGATTTGACTCCAACGTTCGAGTCATTTGCATCATTGCCCAATCGCAGCGACACCTTATAGTTTGCATTGGGCAGGTCAACAGCAAATGTCGTACCTGTCGCAACCGAAACCTGGTTTGCCCCTACCGTAACACCACTTGTATCCTTGAAGCCGTATCCCGGATCTTGTGCGTAGAGCGTATCCTGTATGTTCGTACTTCCTGACGCAGTCTCTGTACCGAAATTAAAACGGTAGACCGGATCCAGCATTTCAGCTTCGCGAGTCAGCGCCAAGTCGGCTTTAGGGAATGCTGTAGCTTCCGCTCCAAGATAAAAGCCGGTATGAGGCGGCTGGTTGTAGGCTACATTTTGCCAGGCTACACCAAGTCGATACACAGGATCCTGCATCAGCGTAGGGATGCGATAGTCTGAAGGAATGGTCGTCGTGTAGAGGCGATACTCCGAACTATCTTCGCTCCGCAGCAGAAGCTCCTCACGCCAGTCACCCAGAATGTCCGCCTGGAGTGCCGGATTGCCTTTGGTATGGTTGTTCGTTAACGTACCGGTTGCCCGGAAGATTTCATTCAGCTTTTTGTTTTGGTAATCCCACTTATAGATGAGCGGAATTCCTTTGGCTGTGCTATTATCCCACTCATGGTCCAAGAGCTCACGCTGAAGATCTCCATCCCACCAGATGGCGAAATTGGCGGTTTTGGGCCCTTCTTCCACAGTGTAGATAGCCTCTCCGGCTGCTGAATAGGTATTGGTTACAGGTACACTTTGACCGTTGGTAACGGTCGTTGCCCATGATTCGTAACCTGGATAGTTCGGATCAATGTCCGCCGACATCCCGCGACCGGTGTCAAAACCTGTTTTCTCACCCCAGAGGATTTCACCTGTTGCCGCATTGCGCATCTCCAATCCGTATGCCGCATCCGAATGTTCATGCACGCTTACGACCTGGTACCCCTCTCGATTTGGATCGAGCTGGCCGGCATGCATGGCATCACCGTGGCCGAGTCCAGTGCTGTACAGCAAGCTGCCATCATCATCAATGGCCAAGGCGCCAAACATAATTTCGTCCTTGCCGTCCTTGTCGACATCCAGCACACTGAGATTATGGTTGCCCTGTGATTGATATTGTGATCCTGCTTCATTCGTGTCGAACGTCCAGCGCTTGACGAGTTCCCCGCCAACATAATCATAAGCAACAAGCACTGTGCGGGTATAATAACCCCGGCTCATCACGACACTTGGCTTCGTACCGTCCAGATAAGCGATGGCGCCAAGGAACCGGTCTACACGGTTGCCATAGCCGTCACCCCAATCGTTGACGTTGCCTCTTGGTGGATCATAATTCACAGTAGATACAGCCGCGCCAGTCTCACCGTTAAACAGTGTGAGATATTCCGGCCCTGACAGTATGTATCCGCCGTCGTTGCGATAATCTT
This sequence comes from Paenibacillus sp. FSL M8-0212, assembly GCF_038004645.1. Taxonomy (NCBI): domain Bacteria; kingdom Bacillati; phylum Bacillota; class Bacilli; order Caryophanales; family Paenibacillaceae; genus Paenibacillus; species Paenibacillus sp. FSL M8-0212. The sequence continues at coordinate 5,813,142 of NZ_JBBORP010000001.1, forward strand.
TCGTGCCGTCACCAATGACCGTGCCTTGGCCGTCCTTCGTGCCGTCCGCCGTCTTGACAACAACCTCGGCCTTTCCGTTGCCATCCAGGTCATATACCATTAACTGCGTATAATGCGCTCCGGCGCGGATATTGACTCCCAGGTCAATCCTCCACAGCTTTGTGCCGTCCAGTTTGATGGCATCGATATAGACATTGCCGGTATAACCTGCCTGCGAATTGTCCTTGGAATTGCTTGGACTCCACAGGAAGACGATTTCATATTCGCCATCTCCGTCCAAGTCAGCTACGGACGCGTCACCTGCATAATAAGAGTAGGTTCCACCATCCTTAGTCCGGCCATCAGCCGGTTTATCGAGCGGAATAGGCAGATAATCGTTATGCCAGACTGATACAACCTCCGGTTGCATTTGCTCTTTGCCTGAAATAACGGTGGAGATCTGATATTGCGAGCTGTCGAAACCAGTGGTGTCCACATAGTTCGTCACATCGCTTATGGGTGATGCGTTCACTTTGGTCCCATTTTTATATATATTGAAAGCGATATCATCTGGGTCGTTGTTTAAATACCTCCAGCTTAAAAAAACGCCGTTGTCTACAAGAACCGCAACCAACCCCCGGTTCAGGTATTCTGCTTGGCGACCCGGCAGGCCGTTTGATGATGACTCTGCACGCATCGGTGCCGGAGGAACAGCCAGTGAAATAACCATAAGGAGTGCTAAAAAAGATACAAACATCGATTTCTGGATGGAAACAGTTCTTCGGATCATTCGATTAACTCCTCCTTATCTAAGAATTCATTTTTAGAATCATCAGTTCGATCCTGCCCTGTTTGTTGTCAAATGAACACAATTTACAGCCACCTCCTCTTTATGTTACCGCTTACATTTATCTTACAGGTCTAAAAAAAGACAGACAATCTAAAAAATGTGACGTATTATATAAAATAATTGACTTTTTTAGGAAGGAGATGAAACGATGGTTCATACGGTTTCTTATGCTTTTCGTAATGACGATACATCAATCATGACACTTGACTCTATTGGATGGCAGATCGTTTCTAGCGAGGAATATCGTTGTCCAAGTGATGATAGACCGGACCCGGGGCACGTCGTTTTTCAATACACACTTAATGGTCAGGGTTATCTGGATATTGAAAATCAAACGATTCCTTTACCAAAGGGGCATGCCCTACTTGTTAAAATCTCCGGAGAACATTGCTATTACTATAAACAAGAGAACAACGAACCGTGGGAATTTATATGGATCAATATTCGCGGGGATGAAGCTAACCGAATTTGGGATATGATCCATGATAATGAGGGACATGTCATTCGACGAAACGCGGACTCTCCCTTGATTCAAGAGTTATGGCAAATTATCCATTTGATTCATCAAGAGAAAGTTACGGACAAGTATCGCTTGTCCATGCAAGTCTATCGGTGGTTGCTTATCTTGGTACAGACGAGTCGGGATGCGGAGAAGGATATCGGTGCCCTATCCATAACAACGATTGAAAAATGTAAAAAGTTCATTCGAGAGAATTATGCCTCCCCTTTGACACTGGATCTGCTGGCCAGTCATTGTGATATCAATAAACACTACTTGTGCAGGTTATTTCAGAAATCCGAGAAAACATCACCGTTAGCCTATCTCAAAGACAGACGCATTGAGGTTGCAGTACGATTACTACGTACAACGGAACTTCCGATTTCCCAGATTGGTCAACAATGCGGCTTTGAGAGTCCCAGCTATTTCGGCAAAGTTTTCCGTCAATATATGTCCATGTCTCCCAAAGAATATCGCATGAATAAGCTAGAGTTTCCTTACGAGGCCATCTATTATGAATAGCTAAACTCGCTGTTTGCTAGTTGTCCTTGGCTCGGGAACTGCTCTTGCACCAATAAAAACAAAAAAAGCCGCTAGAATAGCGACTTTTAATGGAACTATATTCTTTCTTGTGGACTTCGATACTGCTGCACTTATTGAGCGGTGTATCCTCCGTCTATGATCAGGCTATTTCCTGTCATATATGAAGAATCGTCACTAGCTAGGAACAGAACGGCTTTGGCCATTTCTTCTGCTTGACCCAGACGTTTCATTGGTGTTGCCGCAGAAAGTGCTTGCTTGCTCTCTTCCGGGATAATCGGTGTATCGATGAAGCCTGGGCAAAGGGAGTTCACCCGAATATTCTGCTCAGCATACTCCAGCGCGAGGGAACGAGTCAGATTCACAACGCCGCCTTTAGCTGCATTGTAGGCTGCTGATCCAGGCGAACCAACCCAACCGTACATGGACGCTGTGTTGACGATTGTGCCTCCGCCAATTTTCAGCATTTCGCGGATCGATTCACGCGCAACCAAGAATACGCCGTCCAGATCAACATTGACCGTATTGCGCCATTCGGCATAATCAAGCTCATGCGTAGGATGAACACGTCCAATTCCCGCATTGTTAAATACAATATCCACTTGACCAAATGTTTCTATGGTTTGTTTGAAAATCTCAGAAACCTCTTCTTCGCTCGTTATGTTTGCTTTAATAAAGAGAGCCTCTGCTTTAAGCGCTTTCAGTTCCTGCTCAAACGCCTTGCCTTTTTCTTCATTCAGATCCACCAATACCACTTTAGCTCCTTCGGAAACGAATAAGCGAGCTGTCGCTGCACCAATCCCGGATGCTCCTCCTGTGATGACTGCAACTTTATCTTGAAGTTTGCCCATGAATAAATCCCCCAGTATAATATTTTGAATAGCGCCTATATAAATAGTGCTATATGATGTTTACAAAACTAATTCTATGCTTAAAATTGTAACAATCCAATCATTAAGATGTGACCAAGTGTCTACCTCGTAGACACTTTATAAAACTATGTCTATATTTATAGGAGTTTTTTTGAATGAATAATGAACTTATTGTGACATCTCAACATCGTAATCGAACCAAGGAGCACCTAAAAACCGCTCTGATTCAGCTTATTAAGAAAAAAGGATTCCATGGTGTTTCTGTCAAAGACATCGTTGATCAGGCGGGTTATAATCGCAGCACATTTTATTTACACTACCAGGATAAATATATTCTCGCCGAAGAGTTGTTGAGTATGACACTCGAAGGATTGAGGGGCGCAGTAGGCAAACCCTATTGGCACGGTCAAAAGGTTTCAACAAACAAGCTGGATGCCGAATCTTTTCAAATCGTGGATTATATCTACGAACACCGTGACTTCTTCGAACTGATTCAATACGATGATACGTTACCTGGTTTACATACAGGCTTTCCACAAACCATACTCAAAATCTATCAGGAGCAATTTGTCTTTGAGACGATCAACAACTCCCCAGTGAACATGGACTATTTCAAGTACTATACCGCCTACGGTTTTTTTGGACTGTTGAACAATTGGATATTAAGCGGATATCGTGAATCACGCGAGGCATTTATCAAAAACGTGATTGAACTCACCAAAACGCATATTCACTCTTTTCATTATGTCGGTAACACGTTTGATTCTTGATCTCAAGTAAGTTGATTTGAACATCACGATGAACGATATGTCTGCCTTAGATAACAGGCCAGTTGCAGATGGAGCAGATGCTCCTGATTACTCAGGGACATGCCCAGAATCTCTTCGATTTTATGAATACGCTGATACAAAGTATTGATATGAATATGAAGTGCTGCCGCAGCTTGGACCGCAGAACTTCCGCACGCCATATACGTCATGAGAGTTTCCTCTAGTCCGCCGGTCTGCCCTTTGGCAGGCCGAAGCGGCTCAAATATCTCTGCCATAAATGCATTTAAATCCTCAGCCGGTTGCCGGATAAACAACCGGTTAACACCAATATCCGTATATCGGATTGTCCCCTGTTCTCCTTTTGTCTTCTGGTATGCAAGCGCCTTGTCCGCTTCCTGGTATCCCGTATTAATGGCATCGACTCCAGACCGCACTGAACTTAATCCCCCCAACAATTTCACATGATTACGATGTTCCCACTCCGGCAGCAATGCGCTGAACTGTTGTTCCAGTTTGCCTGGCTTGTGCGACTCGTTTAGCATAAGCAGTACTGTAATTCGTCTTTCATTGCCAAACGCAATGGGCAGCGCTCCTGCTGGCATTTTGTCTCTTAGATAAGTTACCAATTGAACAGACAACGCGCTAAGCGTAGAAGGGTTGACCCACTCCGCAAACTCCAGCAGTCCCACCACGATGGAGGTTGAAGGAACGATTCCGATCTCCCCGGACTTCTGCCAATAATCCTCTGAATCCTGACTGAGCCTCAAATCGTTGAAAAATTGCTGTGTTTTTTTAAAATAAAATTCGGCCAGGGACTGTTTGCGCATCAATTCCAGGGCCAAAATGGAGCTTCCCTGCTCCAGCGCAATCAACTGCAATGGTTCAAGCTTTGTGATCATCTGGATAATGAGATAACCAAGGCACTGATTGGCTGAAGCGATTGGATACAGATATTGATACGATCGGTCGGCTTTTCCCTCGATACACGTCAGATAATCTGGATGATGCAAGGATTCGTATAAGCTGCGAAGACTTTCTGTATTCCAGCCATTCATGATTTTGCTGCGTTTCGGAATCCATTCGTTGTCGATAAAATCCACAAAGGTCATCGGTACGCCAATAACACGTGTCAGTTCGTTAACAATAGATACCACGCCCTTATTTTGCAGCGAAAGCCGCATAAGCGAGGAGTGAATCTCATCCCGTTTCATGAGTGTCTCGTTCTGTTTGCTCAGATTCTCGTACAGTTTGGCATTTGTGATCGCAATCGAAACCTGATCTGCAAAGCTTTGCAGCAGTCGCACATCCGACTCCGTGAATAGCGGGACCCTTCCTTTTTGATAAACGATTAACACACAATCCGATTGACCTTCTACCTTGATCGGCACCGAAATAATTGAACCTATATCTTGAAAATTATACGCCGAATTCAGATGATATTTGTTCTCCGATGTCATATTGCCAAAGTCGTCTTCTACTGTAGATAAACCGTTGTAGAGCTTTGGTGTACCTCGCTTAAAGGTGTTCCCGATGATCCCTTCACCTGGCTTCAGTTTCATTCTCAGCATGCCTTCACCCATCTCCCCTGCTCTTGCCTTGACCGTCAACGCGTCGATCGCAGGGTCATACCTCCACAACACACCTATGCACTCATAAGGGATAACCGATAACGCACTTACCAAAATCCGTCCAAGCAACTCGTTCAGATCCAGAAGTTGAGTCACATCCCTGATGCTGTTCATGATTTCATTCAAGGCTCGTTCATTCTTGCTTGCCACAGCTTCCGTATAGTATGGGTAAAGCAAAGACGACAGTGTAACTAAATCTTCCGCAGAAAACTCCCAGTTCTTAAATACCCGGATAGCCACACATATATTGTTATTGTATGGAAGAAAAACTAACATATTTTCTTCTGATTCCCGTTCTACTTTGGGATGTTGCAGTGGAAGCTGTTCCGCAAAACAAGGCGGTGTACTTTCTCTTCTGCCTATCGCTTCGATCAGTACCCAATCCGCCCAGTTACCGCTGATCCATACCTCATAATCGCAGTTCCCCAAGCGTTCTTGCATGATTTTATGTAAGATTCCATTCAATGCAGCCGCCTCCTGTCAATGTAGGTTTTCACATCATGATTCAGATAATTATACAGAGATATACATTGTCTTGAAACCCCTACATCATGTAACTTTAAAGCAACACAGAAATTTAGTTAACATTTGATGAGAAAGAAGGTAACGCGATGTCTAAAATCATGCACAGTAAACACTTCAAGTACATTGTTCTCACTCTCTTGTTTCTTGGCTGGTGTCTTGGCAACCTGGATCGTTTCGTCATCAACTATGCCATTGTAGGCATTACTCAGGATCTGGGCCTAGGTGCTTCCGCACAAGGAATTATCCTCAGCAGCTTTTTTCTCGGATATGCCATTATGCAAATTCCAGGCGGAGCACTCGCCGACCGTTTCGGTTATCGGAAAGTTATTCTCGTTTCCTTGTTCTCCTGGTCTGTATTCACTATTCTGACTGGTTCAGCCTGGTCGTTGTTCTCTCTTATCTTTGTTCGTTTCCTGTTTGGGATTGGAGAAGGTAGCTTCTTCCCTTCCGGTTCCAAGGCGATTGCCACGAACTTTTCCATTAATCAGCGCAGTGGAGCCATGTCCATTATGCTATCATCCGCAGCCATTATGGGGGTAATTACTCCGATTCTTACCGGACATGCCCTTGTGACCATTGGCTGGCGCAACCTGTTCTATATCATTGGTGCGGTAGGGATCCTCATCACAGCCTTGATGTTCTTTTTATTAAAAGAACCCGCCAAGCCTGCACTTGCGAACTCCCATTCGGGCCAACAACCCAAAACGTCACTGAAAACCGTCCTGAAGACGCCCATGATCTGGAATTTGTTCATCAGCTACTTCAGCATTTATGCAGTGAACTGGGGACTTCAATCCTGGATGCCGACGTACATGGTCAATGTCCAGGGACTGGATATGACTCAAATGGGACTGCTCGCCGCCATTCCGGCTTTGGTCAGCATTTTCACCATGATTCTCAGCGGCTATGTGCTTGACCGTATCCCGGCAGGCAAAGATCGAATTATCGCTTCCGTGTTTGGTGTACTTGTGGCCTTGTTCCTGTATCTGATGGGCTCCGCGGGCAGCATCACCACATTCATTACGTACATGACAATCGTTACGGCAATGGCCGGATTTATCTCAACACTGATCATTTCGAAGTCCCTTAAAACGATGCCCGAATCTGTCGTCGCAACAGCCAATGGATTCATTAACACAGGAGCTCAGCTTGCAGGTTTTCTGACTCCGATGCTGATCGGATTCCTGGTTGAAGCTTCCGGGGGATCTTATGCCACCGCCTTTATGATGCTGATTGCTTTCGCTCTGATCTGCTCCATTACCTTGATGTTCTCTCGTCGTTCGAATTCGGATCAGGATAACACAACTGAGATGCAAGCAAAAGCTGTATAAACACAAGAGTTTGCCGCCACATGTTACTTCGACATTTAGTTCATGTTCTATACGACAATACAACCATTTTAACGAATAAGAGGTGCTATGAATTATGACTACAACTGTAGATTTGACTCAATTTATCTCGGAAGCCATTGAAGGAAAACGCGATATGTTCACCAATGCCAGTGACCGAGTCTGGGGCTTTGCAGAGACACGTTTCGATGAATTTCAATCAGCAGAGCTGCTTATGGGGATGCTGGAATCCGAAGGCTTCACGATTGAGAAAGGTGTGGCAGGATTGGAAACCGGGTTTATCGCTTCCTATGGTTCGGGGTTGCCCGTTATTGCTCTATTGGGCGAATACGATGCCCTGGCTGATCTCAGCCAGGAAGCCGGAATCAGCACATATCAACCTGTTCAGCCGCGTGGAAACGGTCATGGATGCGGGCATAATCTGCTCGGCATTGGTGCATTGGCTGCTGCAGTTGCGGTCAAAGACTATCTTCAGGAACATCCGGAAACCCCGGGAACGGTGCGCTTTTACGGATGTCCCGCCGAGGAAAGTGGATATGGTAAAACTTATCTGGCTCGCGAAGGTTATTTTAAAGATGTAGATGCTGCTCTCTCCTGGCATCCTCATTCCTTAAATGCCGTTATGCATGGAAGCTCCAATGCTGTCATTCACGGTACATTTACCTTTAAAGGCATTAGTGCACATGCTGCTGCCGCTCCTCACCTGGGACGTAGTGCTCTCGATGCAGTTGAGTTGATGAATATCGGTTCCAACTACATGCGTGAACATATGATTGATCAGGCCAGAATTCATTATGCGATCACGAACTCAGGCGGCTTGGCTCCCAATGTAGTGCAAGCGGAAGCCGAGGTCACTTATCTCGTTCGAGCTCCCAAGAGCGCACAGGTACGCAGTCTGTTTGAACGTCTGGTGAAAGTGGCCGAAGGGGCTGCCTTGATGACCGAAACCACGATGGACTTCAAATATGAAGGCGCCTGCGCCAACCTGATTCCGAACAGTACGCTTGAGAAAATAATGCATCAGCATCTCGTTGCCTTAGGTGCACCTGAGTATGAAGAGGATGAATACAATTATGCCAAAGCGATCTACGATACGCTGCCCCTACAGAACCAACAGGAAGCTGGTACGTTAGTTGGCCCTGAGCTTGCGCCTCTTTTGGCTGAACGACCACTACCTAACTTTATTGCTCCGTATTCGGATGAGCGGGAAACGTTCATGGGTGGTTCAACCGATGTAGCAGATGTCAGCTGGAATGTGCCGACAGCACAGTGTATCACGACCACGATGGCCTTTGGCACGCCGCTTCACGCATGGCAAACCGTTGCTCAGGGCAAGAGCAGCTTTGCTCACAAAGGCATGTTGCTCGCAGCTAAAGCGATGGCGGCTACGGCCATTGAATCCATTTTACATCCAGAGATCGTCAAGGAAGCGCAGCAGGAATTACTGGACAGACTCGGTGGGGAATCCTACGACTGTCTCGTTCCGGCAGATGTGCAACCTCCGAAACGGGGAGAATAAGACCGTGAGGTTCAAAGACGTATTTTCTATTATTGGTCCAGCCATGGTTGGACCTTCAAGCTCCCATACCGCTGGAGCAGCACGGATTGGACGTACAGCTAGACATCTGTTCGGGGAGTGTCCCTCACATGCTGAGATCCTCATGTTTGGTTCTTTTGCCGCAACGTACAAAGGACATGGAACCGACACCGCCATCGTGGGTGGTCTGCTGGACATGGACACGGATGACCCCGGACTGCCTGATGCATTTGCCCATGCAGACACTGCTGGTATGGAAACCATCATCCGTCCGGGGACGGGGCTGTACCCTCATCCGAACACGGCCGAGATTGCATTAACCAACGCTGCGGGAAATCGTACATTGAATATGGTAGGCACATCGATCGGCGGAGGAAATATCGAAATCGTCCGGATCAACGGCTATAACCTGAAATTGACGTCGCTCTATCCTACACTCATCATCCGTCACAGCGATGAACCGGGCGTCATTGCCATCGTCACTCGGTTGCTCGTGGATAATCACATTAATATTGGACACATGTCCGTGGATCGAAAGAATCGGCGCGGTGAAGCTATGATGGTACTAGAATGTGATGGCAAGGTGGATCCTGCCGTGGTCCGCCAGATCGAAGTCATTCCAGAGGTCCAGGAAGTCACTCTACTCTGTCTTTAGCTTAAATATCTGACTTCAGCTTTCTCAAAAAAAGGAGTTTCGCCAATGAATTTTCGAACGTTAAAACAACTTGCTGAACTGGCGGAGACCCGTAATCTCACCCTCGGCCAGCTCATGCTGGAAGAGCAATGTCATGAGTCGGGCGAAGACAAGGACGCGGTCTTCAGCCAAATGCAAGAATACTATGAAATTATGAAAAGTGCGGTGCATCAAGGTCTGCATACCGATACTACTTCCAAAAGCGGCTTGACTGGCGGAGATGCCCGCAAACTGATGGGTTACCGCGCAGATGGACAATCCTTACTTGGCAACCATGCCAGTCTGTCGATGAGTTACGCCCTTGCAGTTTCTGAGGTCAACGCCTCGATGGGTCGAATTATTGCTACACCGACGGCGGGTTCCTGCGGCATCATTCCCGGTGTATTTATTAGCAGCCAGGAACGGTTTGGGTGGTCCGATGAACAAATGGTTTACGGCCTGTTCGCGTCTGGAGCCATTGGTTACGTCATCGCCAACAATTCGTTCATATCTGGTGCGGAAGGAGGTTGTCAGGCGGAAGTGGGTTCTGCCATCGGGATGGCAGCTGGGGCGTTGGTGGATATCCGGGGCGGGTCCCCTTCTCAGGCGATTCATGCCGTTGGACTTGCTCTGAAAAACACTCTTGGCCTAATCTGTGATCCGGTAGCCGGATTGGTCGAGATACCATGCATCGTGCGCAATGGCTTTGGTGCAATTACTGCTCTGGGAGCCGCCGATATGGCTCTTGCTGGCGTACGCAGCGTCATCCCTTCGGATGAGGTAGTGCAGGTCATGCTGGAGGTTGGATCAGCCATGCCTGAATCTCTTCGCGAAACAGCCGGCGGCGGCCTCGCCCAGACACCAACGGGACGCAAAATCACAAGGGATTTACAGCACAAATAAAGAACAGGCATGTCATTTATACGAGAGGAATAAAAACCTCAAGATAAATGCATGCCTAATAATAAAAGAGACCATAACACCAGCTGGACAATGTTTTCTAGCGGCAAAATATTTAATGTTCTAGGGTTGTAGAAAATTTTTCAGTGCCATTTTTATTAATTAAAGCAACTTCAAAATCAGATATCCATGTAAGTTCACCTAGATGTTCAGCATAGGCAAATTCATCTGGTTGTTCTGATATGACCTTCTCTAAATGTACTTGCGTACCATCATCACGTTGTAAAATAGATAGGAATATATCCATGCTTTCTACGTTATGATGACAAATGACTCTAGCATTGTACTTCTTATTAGGGCTCTTCACGGTTTTTCTCCAAGTCCATTCATTTACATAATCTAACTCCTCTATTTGCAAAGCTATCTCCTTAAACGGATCAACCTCCCAATTATTACGTAGAGCAAGTTTCTCTATGCCTTCCATTAGCAGGCGAAGCGTAGCCTTTTTTTTCTCCAACTCATTTTTTCCACTAAAGTCATTCAAACTAAATTGGATTGGTACCGAACACACACCAGAAACGTTAACAATACGTTCATCCGTAATGTTTTCTACACACTCTATTAGGACTTTCCAACAATCTTTCGTTTTGTATTTCCCCAACAGACGTTCATACATCGCTGTAATACAGCGAGTTTCCAAACTAAAAGAGCGTCTTTTCCATTTCCAATTCAACGCATAATCTAATTTTGTTGCTTCGTTGTACTCACATTTTTGTTTTTTCATTATAGATTCAATATTTTCATCATCTACAATATACGGTAAATCCAAATTGAATCCTTTTAGATACATCTGCTTCTCTCCTTAGATTACTCCCGATGGTAAGTACACTATTAACTTTTATCCAAACTTGAAGCCCAATTTTTAAAGCAATGAAGCATCTCTTCTAAATTTTTTGCTCCCCCTGCACTGTGAAACACGCGATCTCTCACGATACAGTAGAACCAATCTTCTTCATTTCTCTCTTCTTCAATCGAATCAAATGGTACATCTTCTAAATATGTATCCGTCAAATCGATTTCGACAGACCAACCAGGATTATCCACCGTATCAATTCGCACACCGTATGAATGTTCCCAATCGCCGTCACAGTTTTCATAATACCAGCTTTGAATCCATTTTAGGGTATCCATCATCGTGACCTCTTTTTTGTTTTTTTCGACTATATGAACTTATGATTTAAAGGAATCCTCATGCCATGTTTCATGCTTTTTTCGTATGAATTACCTTTTAGTAATAATTTGCTTTTTTTATGTAGGGTATACTTAAAAGCAAGGGGAAAACTTTATTTCAAATCAAGGAGGTTATTATGAAAAAAAATATTATTTATCTTCATTAGTATGATTATACTTGCGGGCTGTTCTAACAAGGATGAAAAAGAAAATTATCCAGTTTTCGAGGGCACTGTAGTATTTAAAACAGATGAAAATGACAAGTACAAATTTCTTGTACTACAAAATATAAGTAAGGAAGATCTGGAGAATGGAAATCTTGAGGATTTTATAGAACTAGCACGAGACCAGGAAGCTTCGTATTATTTGGTTGATAGAGAAACATATGAAACATTTGAAGTAGGGCAAAGAGTAAGAATCACTGCTGGCTTTGACCAACTAGAACCCTCGCCACCCATAAGAACGGTTGTGAGTATTGAAAAAATAGGCTAAGAATTCTTCGATTGTTCAAAACGATAAAAAGACCTTAACGTTTCCACGAACATAAGGTCTTTTTATCATTTTGGTTACAAGAGTTCGGAGTTAAATCTCGTGCGGTTAATTCCGTCCGCCCTCTTCTTTCGTTACCTTCCCGAAATTAATTCAGTTAATGCTAAGGATTTTCAGGTTTCTTAATCATCTCTACGCCGTCAAAGGTAAGGCTGTCAATGTCCGTATCCTTTTTCAACATATATTTATCAAAGAACGCCTTTGTATAAGAAGTGATAATGTTGCGCTGTCCCATCGCGTCTCGGGTTCCTCTGGATTTTTTATCCGTAGTTGTAAACAAGGAATCGGAGAAGTCACCATGGACTACATTATCAATAATGGCAAAGTAGGTGTCCTTGCTGTTGGATTCAAGGAGAAATGCATTCGTATTATAGGCAAGCACAGTGCTGAGCTGCATGAAAGGTTTCTTAAAATCACTATCCAAGGCACCTAACATATTACCGTCAAGGTTTACAGCGCCGACAAATCGGTCATCGTCACGGCTAACAATTGCCGCTGTCGTTCCTCCAAATGAATGTCCGAACACACCCATTCCGAGATCAAGCTGCAATCTGCCTTTAAACATGGATTCCATGTCACCTGTATTCATTTTGTACAAGTTATCTGCAACATATCGAATATCCTCGCTCTGTAAAACGGCATATTTTGCAAACTTGACTGCTTCAGGCGCCGAAGTTAATTTGCGAGCAATCTCAATAGCTTCTTCTTCCTCAAGCTTCTCTGTCACAATTTCAGGTGGTGTTAGGGTGGCGGCTTCCATTCCGTATTTCGTTACTTCGTCCATAAATTTCTCTGACAACCCAACCGTTCGTCCATCTTTAAGTTTGTACACACCACTTTCGGCATGGCCGATGGATACCACAATATAGCCAGCGCTTGCCAGGTCTTGAGCGAACAAAGTGCCTTGCTGTGGGTAAGCGCCCGCGCCATGAACAAAGAATAAAACCGGATATTGTTTTTCCTTTTCAGACAAGGCCAGATCGTCGTAAGACCATGTCTTGAAATTGGAATCAAAAAGTTGCTCACCACCCGCCGTTCCTCCTAATCTAACCAAAAGCTCATCCCTTAGTGAATGAAACTCCGGAAATGCATACTCTGCCGTCGGCTTGCCCTCATTGCTGTCGGACGGATAGAAAAATAATGCCGTCAGTTCTCTTTCTGAATGGTTAGATGCTGTGTACTTGAAGTCCATCTGTGTACGTCCGACCGTATAACTTCCCATTGGTTTCGGAAACTCATTCTGATCAGAAGCAACACTATTTTCAGGTTTAGGAATTTCCTCCTGTGTGGAAGTCCCGCTATTAGTGCTGCTGCAGGCGGAGAGCATGGTCAGTGAGAGAACAGTTGCCAGAATCGTTGTCAGTCTTTTTTTCATCATTTTTCCTCCAATTTGTATTCATGCATCTATCATAAACGGAGGAAAAAAATAAAAAATCGTACAAAAGGGCAATCCCCACATGTACGATCGGGCAAATCTATGAAACGTTCGATTATAAATGCAATATTCCACGCTCCACCGCGACGGCGACGGCCTGCGGTCTCGAATCCACACCCAATTTATTGTAGATACTCGTTAAATGAGTCTTTACAGTCCGTTCGGATATGCCCATATCAAAGCCGATCTCTTTACTTCGAGAGCCACGGGCAATCGCTTGAAGTACGATCAGCTCTTTGTTTGTAAGTGATATTTTCGATGAAGGTGACTCTTTCGCCTTTCCTGATGCCTTGTGAGCAAATACTTTCTCGCTGATCTCCGGTAATAGCAACGTTTCCCCTCGCATTGCTGCATCAATTGAACGAAATATCATTTCTCGTCCCGTGTCCTTCAGCAAATACCCTTTGGCACCTAACGCCAGTCCGCGGATCATCATCTCATCCTCGTTATATGTAGTCAAAATAATGATGGGTATATCCATTCCTTTAGCTCTGAGCGCTGTCATGGTATCCAGGCCGCCCATTTCAGGCATGTTTAGATCCAATAGAATAATGTCCGGCTTGTAAGTATCCACCCGTCGAACCGCTTCCACACCGTTAGATGCTTCTGCAACTACCTCGTACCTTTGATTGGTTTCCAGGATCAGCTTAAGTCCCTCCCGAACGACGAAATGGTCGTCCACGATAAGAATCTTGATTGTCATACGGTGGTGTCCTCCTGTTGTAATGGAATGCGAACAGAAACTTTGGTTCCCTGCTTTCCGCTTTCAATTTCGATCTCCCCGCCCATAATTCGGGTTCGTTCATATAAGCCAATTAAGCCATAACTACCGGATTGTTTCTCGATGAGGTTGGTATCGAACCCTATTCCATCATCCGTTATGCTTAGCTCGATTTCGTTTTCCCGTGCAGCAACCATTACTTCTACATTCGTAGCATTAGCATGTTTAGCTGTATTGGCCAAGCATTCTCGGATGATATGTAAGCTATGTTCGAAGATCAACTTCGGCACCACCAGATGGGGCATTGATAACGGAGTGACAATACGAATCCCTGTTATATCTGAGAAATGTTCAGCCTCTTCCTTCACTGCTTTAGAAATATCTATGACCTCTGCAGAATATGAACGCAAGTCGTCAATTGCGCTTCTCGCTTCTGAAAGCGTGCGCTTTGCTTGGGCTTTTGACAACTGAACAATCTCGTGGGCACGATGGTTATTATCATTTTCTAAATGCGCATCCACGGCATCAAGCTGCATGATAAGACCTGCCAGCCCTTGTGCCAAGGTATCATGTAAATCACGGGCCATCCTTTGACGTTCATTGGCAATCGTTAGCTCCTCCACTTTCCTGTGTGCTCGTTCCAATTCACGTAAAAACGACTGGGTTCGCAATTTGGCACGAACTTGTTTATAGAACAAAGCGGCATAGCCGATTACGAAAAACATGATAAAGAAGAGCGATGGTACTGTAGATGGCAAATCCTCGGTAGTCCCGAGCCAAACCAGGGAGACAGAAAACAAGGTGCAATAAAAGGTACATACTAGGAGCACCTTCATCCGTTGAGCGTATACGCCAATACTCTGACCCGCCAAAGCCGTCAATAAACTTACAAAGATGAGAGAATGAGCATTAGGCATGAATAATGCACACCCCCAGACAATACATCCTTGCGTCACAAAATAAATCCAGGGTCTTCGATCGACAACGTATCCGGCATACCAATGCAGCAGAATGTGAACCAGAATGAGAGCTGTAAACATCATAAATTCAAACCATGTGGGCAACATCGGTAGCTGGGAATACAATGCAGAAAAATAAATCAATATGCCCCAGATCAAAGCAGGCAAACGAGAATCACGCAGAACATTTTGAATATCAGATCGGGAGCTTGTATACGGTTTGTTTATCGAATAATCACTCATGCTTGATCACCTCTATCAGGTACTATTTATAAAACAATCTCTCTAAACACAAAAAAAACGGTACATTACTGTACCGATCATTATCTCACTCCATCTATGTTAATGTACGAAGTGTCTCGAAGTCCAGCCCCAGCAGAATCGTCACGATCCCACGCAGCCTTATCGCCCCGCACTATCCCATGATCCATTTCTTCTGTGAGCGTGTATTCCTCTATTCTGCTGCTATACTACCCATTTTCATTTCATGCTCGTTTCCATTATTGCCCTTAACGATATCAACTAAATTATATGGAATAATGTGCCTTTCCAAAATTAAAACCCGCCGATAACTTTTAATTTAACATGGATAAATATGTGATTTGGTCCTCTTTGGAGTGTCCCCTTTTCCTTCCAAAAAGACCGTCACGTGTTTTCCAATATACCAGTTGTATGTTTTGTTTCTTTATAAATAAAGTAATCAAAATCGGCATGTTTTCGGGTTCCGCCAAGATCCTGCACACAAAGACCGATATAGGTTCCCGTAAACCGGATATACTCCGGAGATTCATCGGACAGATGTGTGATATCAACCCACTCGCCTGCTGTATTCCAGGATGAATCACTATTTAACGCATAGTAAAAGCGGGCGCGATCTTGATCCACCACAGCCTTTAAACGGAGAATGTTCCCCGACTCTAGTGGAATATCCTCCAACAGTTCGTCGTATACCCCGTATTTGGACTGAATAATCCCCAGGCACAGTCCTTTCTCTTCATGATACGTTACACGTAAATAGAGATAGTCCTGGGTATCGTAGTACAAAATCAATCCTGCCATTTGCTGTGGATGGTCCGGCGCAAATTCCAGACACGTCTCGGCTTCACACTCCAAGGCCTGAAGTCTGCGTGCGATCATGCTCTGCCTGTGCGTTGAACTCATCGACTCCATGCCGTGCAAGCGCAAGTAACCGGGACGTTCCGTTAAGCTGAACCAACTCGAATCGGGTGGAATGCGAAGTGTATTCCAATCATGCCGAAGCTCAAAGTGATCGAAATGATCCATTTCAGCAATCGGCTCAAACGGATGGGACGGGATCATCGGTGCAGGCACCTGAACCTCCGGATATCGGTCACCGCTCGCAAGTCTCAGCCAGCCGTCTTCACTCCACGTACAGAGCTGAAGTGCGGTCTCACGTCCAAGAATGCAATATTTGTGATGAACGGGTCGTCCGACCAGATGAGCCAGGTACCATTCACCGGTATGCGTTTCGATTAGACTACCGTGGCCTGCCTTTTGCAGAGCTAAATCCGGTCTGCCGTATGAAGTGAGGATCGGATTGGCAGGATCGACCTCGTAAGGGCCTTGTAACGTACGGGAACGTGCTGCTGTAACCGCATGCTCATAACCGGTTCCTCCTTCAGCCGTAATCAGATAATAATAGTCTTTGTGTTTGTACAGATGGGGTGCTTCGGTCAGTCCTAATGCGGTTCCCTTAAATATGTTCACCGCAGGACCAACCAGCTTATGTTCCTGAACGGAATATTCCTGAAGAACGATGCCTGCAAACCGGTTGTTGCCCTTACGGTGATCCCAGATCATATTGACCAGCCACTTACGCCCATCTTCATCATGAAACAGGGAAGGATCAAAACCGCTGCTGTTCAAATACACCGGATCTGACCAAGGCCCCTCGATATCCGTTGCGGTTACTAGGTAATTGTGGGTATCTTTAAAAGCGCCTACCCGGCTTTTGACATCGGTGTAGATCAGGTAAAACACACCGTTGTCGTAACTAAGACAGGGTGCCCATACGCCTCCGGAATTAATGTTGCCCTCCATGTTCAACTGCGTTACACGAGTCAGCGGAGAAGCGATGGGCCGCCAATGAACCAGATCCCGGGAATGGTGAATCCGTACACCAGGGAACCATTCAAAGGTGGAAGTAGCGATATAATAATCCTCCCCTGCTCGGCATATGGACGGATCGGGATGGAAACCGGGAAGGATGGGATTGGTGATCATTTTCTTGATCTTATTCATGGAAGAAACCTCCGGTATGAAAGTAATGATCTGTACAACAGCAGATACACAAAAGGTGAATATCAGTACCAGCCCAGCGCTTTTTTGCCGGCTTCCAGAGCGGTTATGATCCGCTCTACATCATATACATTCCCTCTCCAAGTCCCACCGCTGACCGATTGCAATGCAGCCCAGAGCTTTGTATCATCCGGCAAAGCTTCATCTGGACGCATATCGGGATGAAAGGACCTTTGTGCCAGGATGAGAGCACCTTCTTCCGGAGAAACCTCGATCTCTCCTTCTCCGACAAAGTTAATGCTGCCCTCCAGTGTGTTACGATCAACCCCGATGTCAATCAGGTCTCCGTTCCGCAGCTTGCCAATCGGCCCGCCTGCCAGCGCTTCGGGGCCAACATGACCAATACACGCTCCAGTGGAAACACCGGAGAACCGGGCATCCGTAATCAGAGACACGTATTTGCCAAAAGGCAAATGTTTAAGCGCAGATGTAAGCTGGTACGTCTCCTCCATTCCGGTTCCCGATGGACCTCGCCCGAGAAGCACAACAACATCGCCAGCCAGAATACCTCCGGTCTTAATCGCATGGATCGCCCCACGTTCGGTGGTAAATACCTTTGCTCTGCCACGATGACGGTATATGCCATGCTCATCCAGCACATCAGGATCAATAGAGGTGGATTTGATGACAGAACCTTCTGGAGCGATATTCCCGGTTGGAAATGTTACGGTCGAAGAGATTCCAAGCCGCTCAGCGTGTTCTACACTCATGATGACACTGTCTGGATCAATGCCGTCCTTCTCTTTTAACTGCTTCCGCATGAGATGACGGCGTTCCGACGATTCCCACCAGTCCAATACCTGACCCAGTGAATTACCTGTAACCGTTGGTACAGACTCATCCAACAGACCCAGCTGTCTGAGGTGAAGCATGACCTCTGGTACACCACCAGCCTGAAAGACACGTATGGTCGGATAAAAGATGGGTCCGTTTGGCAGGGCACTCACCAGTCTTGGAACATTCTTGTTGACTTGTATCCAGTCCTGTACCGTAGGCACGGTTAAACCAGCCGCATGGGCAATTGCCGGTATGTGAAGAAGCAGATTGGTCGATCCGCCAAACGCGGCATGGACGGTCATCGCATTGCGAATGGATGCATCCGTGACAATGTCTGCCATCCTCATCCCCTGAGACTCCATATGGATGAGTGCACGTGACGATTGGCGCGCCATTTCAAACCAGATCGGCTGCCCGGAAGGTGCAAGCGCGGCATGTGGCACTGTCATACCCATTGCCTCGGCTACAACCTGGGCTGTAGCCGCGGTACCTAGAAACTGACAGCCTCCTCCCGGTGTAGCACAAGCCCGGCATCCTAAATCCGACGCCATTTCCAGAGAAAGTTCCCCGTTGACGTACCGTGCACCTATGGTCTGAATTTTACCGGCGTCCTCTCCATCGGTAGGCGGAAGTGTGACGCCACCGGGAACGATTACGCCAGGTAATTGCGGCATGCCGGCAAGCGCGAGCATCATCGCTGGAAGACCTTTGTCACAAGTGGCGACACCAAGCACGCCTTTACGCGTTGGCAGCGAGCGAATCAGTCTGCGAAATACCATAGCGGCATCGTTCCGGTACGGAAGCGAGTCAAACATGCCGATTGTCCCCTGTGATCTGCCGTCACACGGATCGCTGACATATCCGGCAAACGGGATTCCTCCCCGACTTGACAGTTCTTCTGCGGCAGCCTTCATCAGCAGGCCGACCTCCCAGTGGCCCGTATGGTAACCGAGTGCTGCCGGGCTGCCGTCTTCATTGCGTATGCCACCTTGTGTACTTAAGATCAGAAATTGTTTTCCGTTCAATTCCCCGGGTTTCCAGCCCATTCCGACATTCTGGGACATGCCGAACAAGTCGCCGCTTGGAGCATTCCGCAGCAAATCATCCGTTAAAGGCAGACGTCCGGCAGCCCCTGGAGCATGGGATATGATATCAAAGCAGTTGGATGCCGTCTCTCCCATAATCGACGTAATCTGTTCGTACATGATAGCCTCCCACAGTTTATGACTTCACGAAGACCGTTTTGATAGCCGTGAAAAACTCGATAGCTGCTTGCCCCTGTTCTCTGGAATGTGAACTTGACATCTTCATTCCGCCGAACGGAGCCTGCAGCTCTACGCCGGCCGTTTCTGCATTAATTCTGACCAGTCCCGCATCCATGTCCCGGATGAAAGACAACATGGCTCCGACGTTCTGTGTATAGATGGAAGCACTCAAGCCATAATCGCTATCATTAGCCGCTTCGATGGCTTCCTCCAGGGAATCTACCGCAATCAAGGCCAGAACCGGGCCAAAGATTTCTTCCCGGGCGATGGACATATGGGATTCGACCCCTTCAAATACGGTCGGCTGCACATAGAATCCCTCTTCCAATCCCGGACCGTCCCCCCTTTTTCCGCCAGCGAGCAGAACGGCACCTTCATCTTGGCCTTTTTGAATGTAACTTAGGACGGTATTGAGCTGTCCTTCGCTTGCACATGGACCCATCCAGCTTCCAGAAGACATGCCGTCACCCAGCCGGATTTCCTGAATTTGCGAGAGCAGCTTTTCTTTGAAGGCATCGTATACTTTTCGTTCAATAATGACTTTGCTGGTGGCCGTACATTTTTGCCCGGTCGATTTCAACCCACCGCTGATGGTGGCTTCCACAGCCAAATCCAGGTCAGCGTCAGCCGCGATAATAATCGGGTTTTTCCCGCCCATTTCAAGTTGATACTTGGCCCCACGTGCCAGTGCTGCGCCGCCGACCCGTTTGCCCACTTCATTGGAGCCTGTGAACGTTATTCCCCCCACATCCGGATGCTCAGCAAGTGCAGATCCGATCACTGAACCTCTGCCGCATACCAGATTAAGAACACCTGCCGGGATGCCTGCCTCTTCAAAACACTCCATGACTTTAGCGGCGGTGACCGCAGTTTCCTGAGCCGGCTTCAACACAACCGTATTGCCGTAGATCAAGGCCGGAGCCGTTTTCCAAATCGGAATGGCTACTGGGAAATTCCAAGGAGCAATAACCCCTACAACGCCAAGGGGTACGCGGGTCGTAAACATCAGCGCTTCGCTGTCCGTTGATGGAATGACATCACCGGTTTTTCGCATGCCTTCTCCAGCGTAATATCTTAAGATCGCGACACCGCGCAGTGTCTCTCCTTTGGCTTCTGGGAGTGTTTTGCCCATTTCTCTGGTCATCGCCTCTGCAACTTCATCGGCCCGGCGTTCCAGCACATTGGCTGCTTGAAATAGATAGTTGCCGCGTTCCGCACCCGATAACCTCCGCCAATCTTTTGCAGCTTCCTTCGCTGCTGCGACAGCCCGGTTCAGATCCTCTACGCCGGAGGTGGATACGTAGCCGACTACCTCCTTCCGATTTGCCGGATTGATGCTCGGTTCGGTCTCACCGGATATCGCCTTCACCCATTCTCCGTTAATGTAATTGCTGTATGTCTGCTCTACCTGAAATGTGGTCATTGCAGTTATCCTCCTTATACATTAGTTTGAAATGACTGGATTAATAAGTGTCCCGATATCGCTAATGGATATTTCAATGCGGTCCCCGGGTGCAAGTGTAAAATCATTAGGTGGCACAATGCTGGTGCCTGTCAATAACACCGTACCGTCAAACAGTTCGTTATCTCTGGCCAGGAAAGAAACCAGTTCATCGAGTTTTCGGTTTAACTCACTTGTGCTTGCCTCGCTTTTGACAACTATTTCACCTTCGCGATATATCTCGCAGACAATGCTGAACGCATATGGATTCTGCACCGTTTCCGCTAGACGAATGGCTGGCCCTATGGAGCAAGAATTGCGCCACATTTTTGCTTGTGGCAGATACAGAGGGTTCTCCCCTTCAATATCGCGGCAGCTCATGTCATTGCCAACGATGTATCCCACAATGCTGCCATCCGCGGCAAGCACCAACCCCAGCTCAGGCTCCGGGATCTGCCAATTGGAATCGCTGCGAAGTGTGACAGCCTCATTGGGCCCGACGGTGCGGGCTGCTGTGGATTTAAAAAAGATCTCCGGCCTTTCGGCATCATAAACTTTATCGTAAAAGGTCTTTGCATCCAGCTTGCCTTCCGTTGCTTCATAATTTCGCGCTTCCCGGCTGCGCTGATAAGTCACACCCGCCGCCCATACTTCTGGAGCTTCCAATGGAGTGATTAGATGCAGGGAAGTCCAATCGTCAGTTAACTTGTTCAATGGTTTAAAAGCGCTTTCAACAAGTTGGACTGGAGAAATCCCCTGCTTTCTTGCTTGATCGATCAAAGTCATAAAATCTGCTTGTGGCAAACGATACGCTTGTTCATCATCCGTAACGGCTGCCAGCCACTTCTGTTGTCCATCCAGAAATCGAATAATTCTCATTCAAGCTTGCCTCCATTTTTCCCCATCGGGTTGATAATACTACCATAGCATTCGCTATGGTTCATGACGATGTTCTAATCACTCCGACGATTTACCCTTTTCACGCATTTTTTTTCTGTTAAGATGAGGTTATATCCGTTGAACTAAAGATGATTTACGAGGACACTCCGATGACAGGATGTTGGTATAGAATAGTACTAGGGGGTTGGTTTGCTGTGACCAAGCTTTCGGATGCTGTGTATTTAGGTCGTCTGCCCGATGTTCGCATGTCTTTTCAATTATTGGGGCTGCATGCCAGAAAAGTGGATTCCAATTGGACATACCCGTCCCATGAACATTCCATGTATGAAGTGCACTGGATGATGGACGGCGAGATGAACATGGTCATTAATGGGCAGTCTTATCATCAGTCGGTGGGTGACCTCCTGTTCATCCGGCCTGGTATGACCCATTCTTGCACGGGTGCCGGACCAGAGGGTTTCACTTATTTCTCGGTGCATTTCAGCATACACGATACGTCCTTTTGCAGGGAACTTAACCGTTGCAAAGACATCTATTATCCGGCAAATTCGAATTTGGCTCTGGGGCTCTCCCCTTCCCTGTCTACCTTGTATAATCTGGCCACAGAGCATTTGTCTAGCTCGCTATCTTCCTCCAAACAAATGAAGGTACATGCCGCTGTGTTTGAACTGCTCGGCTCCTTGGTCGGCCAGTTATCTCAGCAAGCCTCCGTTACATTGTCGAGAAAAGAAACCATTGCCCATCAGATTGCCGAGCACATTGAGGATTCGGTAAGATATATCCATCTTCACGGGGAAATTCAGGAGAGTGAGCGAACCTGGATTCAGGATATTGCCAAATCGCTGAGCATTAGCCCGTCACAGGTTAATCGTATATTTCGGCAGGTATACGGCATCGCTCCGCGTAAGTTTCTATCCGAAACCCTTCTGAACGAAGCACAGCGCTTGTTAAAACAAACGGACCTGAACATAGACCATATTGCGATGATGCTGGGGTATAAGACTAATGCGCATTTCAGCCGCCAGTTCAAGCGGTGGACAGGCATTGCGCCAAGTGAATTTCGCAGTCATTCTCAGCAGGCCGGAGAAGCCACACATTCAGATTGACTATACTTAACTTTTTGAGATTCCTGAGAGAATCTCTGTAATCCCAGAGCCATCTGACCATTGCAGTAAGAGTGTTACGACCATGAGATGCAGCAATCTCTGAGCCGCAGGAAGCTAACCAATACAAAAAGCAGCTGCTGGATGTCCAGTAGCTGCTCTATCTTTCTCAGGGGGACTATGTTCCTCTGTTATACTTACGCTAAAATAAATGCAGCGAGGCTCGCACTTCCCGAACCCCGATATGTAAAATACAACGCCTGTACGCCATCAGGAATAATAATCTCGGCTGTATAGGGTTTCCAATGATTTGTAAAATGCACCGGGATTGTACCCAGTGCTGGGCCGTCCCATGCTGTTTTGACCTCGAATACCCCGTTACAATATCCGCGCACCTTGATTGAGACTTCGCGAATTCCTTTGCAATCAAAATACTTAAATCCTGCAGTTGCGGATTCAACCATATTGGCAATATAACCAGTCTCTTCATCACCGTCTCTACCATCCTGGGTTATCTTCGGAAAGCGGCTGTCCAGCCAGGCTCCTGCCCCGAAACCTCCAGTGTACTTCTGATCATCTTTGGTCAAAAGATTACATGCAAGATATGCGGGGTATTCGCCTTTTCCTTCAAGCGGTCTCCCACTAGCACCAGAGGAAGTCATTTCCACCTGAGGAATGCTGCCGTCCTCTGTAAAAAATACCTTCTCAATACAGCCCTGTCGGTTGAAAGCGTCCCCATTGGTATGACGGTGATAGAAGACATACCAGTCTCCGTTGATCTCCACAATGCTGCCATGGTTATTGCCTCCATAATACATGGGTTTGTCAGCAGGTTTGTAGGAGTCGATATGGAGATCACAGTTGCTTACGATGACGCCCTGATATGTAAATCCTTTATTTGGAAATTGACTGGTGGCATAACATAATTCATGCATAACGATGGAGGAATATACCAGGTAGTAGGTATCACCTCTCTTCCGGATGGAAGGCGCCTCAAAAAATTCATGTCCCTCATAACCGCTACCCTCACTGTAAGGCTCGCTAGGTGCTACGAATACGGGTTCTTCTACAATCGTCAGCATATCCGGACCTAGCATCGTGCACATCGCGCCATGTCTTGATTGGTCTCCGGCCGCACAGAAGCCGGTATACAGATAAGTGAGCTGTCCTTCAGTCATCAAGCCGGGATCGAACTGGGGCTCGTCCCCTTCTCTTTCGCCCAGACGAGTGCCGTCGTCATACTGTACATAACCATAGAATTCATATTCACCGGCAGGTGCATCACATACAGCCACCGAAACAACGGGTACCTTATCCAGCACATAATACAGATAATACCGCCCATCGGGACCCAACGTAACATCTGGCGCATACAAGCACATATGGCCATTCGGATTCAGAGGGTCATCTGTTTTTCGGTAGATCACCCCTTCATTTCTCCAATTCCCAAGGTCATTCACGGGTGCAGACCAACATACATAATCGTTTAGACAGAAGGCATGTCCGTTAAAACGGTCATGTGATCCATACACATATACTCTTTCATTGAATACATAAGGCTCACTATCAGGTACGTACTCCCAGGATGGAAGATATGGGTTGAACCCCTGCTTGTTCATTCCAGCTACACTCCTCATATAATCGTAATAGTACATTCGTTCTATGAAATGAAGATAAATCTCGTATAATAGAAAATATCTTAAGTAGTGTATTGACTATTCTTTTCTACAACTTAAAGAGAAAGGGAAGGAACCATGACATCTATTTTTTATGTTGAATGTGAAGCGGTACATCAGAACCATTTTGTTTTTGATATCCCTGAAGGGCATGATGCCTGGCTATTAGTCATTACACAGACCCCTGCCCAGTTTTGGGTTGATGGACAACTTAAGGATTACCCGGCTCATTGTGCCGTACTTTTCAAACCGCATCAAAAAATATATTATCGGGCTTGTTCAGAGCACTATATAAATGATTGGATTCGTTTTGAAAGTGATGAACCGTTTGTAACCGATACCTCCCTTCCGTCAGGCACACCTTTCCCGCTGGATGATCCGGAATACTGTCATAAGCTGTTCCAATTGCTTGTTGCAGAGCATTCTTTTCAGAACGATTACCGGGAATCATCCATCAATTGCCTGCTGCGAACCTTGTTCAATAAATTGCTTGAGTCTTGTGTCCAAGAGGATATTAGTCCTCAGCACTATCCTCTGTTGAAGCTTCGAACGGCAATTCATAACCATCCCAGCCATCCTTGGACAGTATCTGAAATGGCGAAGATCATAAACGTCAGTCCGGGGTACCTGCAATTGATGTACAAGAAATCATTTGGCCTCTCGTGTATGGAGGATGTTATTCATAGCAGAATACGTTTGGCCAAAGAATATCTCAGACATCATTTGTATACGGTTGCAGAGATTGCCGATCGATGCGGTTACCGAAATGTCGAGCATTTTTGCAGGCAGTTCAAACAAGTGACCGGTTCCTCGCCTAAGCAGTTTCATAAACGACGTGAAGGTATCCCGGCTGACATAACAGAGTTGGGATATAAATCTCACGCTTAAAGGGGATGTACTTAGATCAATGGAAAAATCCCACTCTGGTCCAATGGGTGTTTACATATACCTTAGCCATCCAATCGGTATAAACAACATCGAAGTTTTTAGCGTTCTCTGCTGTCATTTTAAGTTAAGGTTTTAGACTGTATGATGCAATGACATATTCTCAAGCATGATTGATCAATTATCATATTGTAATACCTTATAAGGGCATCTTATTCCTCGCATATGCAGCTGCACCGATCATCCCTGCTTGTCCGCCTAATTTTGCTTGCACTATTTTACAAGCCCTGGAAGAAAGCCTTAACGCATGATTCTCAACAGTATCACGCACGGTATTCAGCAAGCGATCACCAGCTGCCGACATTCCTCCACCAACAATAATCACTTCTGGATTGAACAGATTGATTACATTGGAAAGACCAAATCCGAGAATCTTACCGGTCTCATGCATAACTTCAATAGCAAGTAAATCTCCAAGATCGTAAGCTTCCGAGATCATACGTGCAGTGATTGTCGTCCAATCCTCTCCCACCCATTCCAGAATCATACTTGATCGGCCTTCCTCCAGCTTGTCTGTAAAGGTTTTGACGATTCCTATCGCAGACACGTATCTCCCCAGACAGCCCGAACTTCCACAACGACAAGGCCGCCCCTCCCGGTACATATTCATATGACCGATTTCGCCCGCACTTGATGTCGTACCGTAGAGAACTTTTCCGTCATTGACAATACCAGATCCCAAACCGGTACCTAACGTAATCAATATCAGGTTTTTATATCCAGTGCCTGCACCAAACAGCCATTCACCATACAGATTTACCCGAACATCATTGTCGATATATACAGGGAATCCAAAATGATTTTTTATATAATCCACGACATGAATGTTTTCCCAGTCTGGAAAATTAGGTGAAAATATGGATAATCCCTGTTCCGGATCTAATAATCCAGGAATGCCCATACCCATGCACAGAATAGAAGCTGGCTGGATGCCCTCATATGTCAGAATTTCTTGAATAATGTCTACCATTCGGTTTAACACGTGGAACGGCCCTTTTGCCGCCTCCGTAGGGTCACTTCTTTCATGAATTTTTTGAAACTCTAGGTTGAAGATGGCGGACTTAATATTGGTTCCACCCAGATCAATTCCAATTATGTATTTTCGCATAATAATCTCCGCTCTCATTTATTTTGATACCAAGGAACGTGTTCCAAGGTTTTCTTTTGGTTACCAGATTAAGATAAAGTGTCTACTTTCTATCGGAGTCACTCACTATAGTATAGGGGCATAGCTCGAAATTGAAAAAAGAAATCTAAAGAACGAGTTATTCTGGTTGGAAGCCTGGAACTTAACCCCATTTCGATCTTTTTGAATTATTTATTTATACTTATATCTCCAAACAAAAGAAGTCACTAATGTAGTGACTTCTTCGGACATAAAGTTTCCTATTATAATTTTCTTTAAGTTTAAAGGTTCTGATGCATCAATCCTTATTTAAGGGTTCTATTTGGATGAAGTGCACGAGCCATTGCATCCATATAACCCTGAACAGCGCGCTGACTCACTTCTGTTTCTGGAGCAAGAATTTCGAAAAGGTGGAAACAACCTGGATAGAGGTGAAATTCTACATCCACACCTGCTTGTGCTAGTCGTGCCAAGTACTCCATCGTCTCATCCCGGAATAGATCGAGCTGACCTACACAAGTATAGGCTGGCGGCAATCCGGCCAAGTTCTCTGCTCTCGAAGGTACTGCATAAGAAGAACTTCCATTGACATCGTTCTCCTCACCAAGGTACATATTCCAAGCAGCCACGTTGTCCGTTCGGTTCCAGACTGAACCCTCTTCTGTAATCTCATGACTAGATGGGGTGATGTTACGATTATCTAACATCGGGTACAATGGCATTTGGAAGATAATCGACGGACCTCCTTTATCACGTGCCATCAGCGCGAGTGCTGCTGTCAGCCCTCCACCACCGCTAGCACCGGCAATCGCAACCCGATTCACATCAATACCAAGCATTGCTGCTTCCTCCGTCATCCATACCAATCCAGCATAACAATCTTCAATCCCCGCAGGATATGGATGCTCAGGAGCGAGCCTATAATCGACTGATACGACAATACATTCTGCTGTCTGAACAAAACGCTCGCACAATTTGTCGTCCATATCGGGATGTCCTAACACGTACCCGCCTCCGTGAATCCATAACATGGCTGGTAGTAAATCATTCGTTCGATCGGCAGGTTCGTATATTTTGACCAGCATCTCACCTCCATCCCTCGGAATTTTCCGGCGAGTTGTGTTTACATGCTCTGAATTTTTCACCGATGCAGCCGATACTAAGTTTCTGCTCCACTCTAAATTTTTCTCCAACTCAAACCCTGGAAATTGTGAATAAACCTCTCTTAATTCTGGTAATATACGTGTCTCAATACTCATGATAATTCCTCCAAATATAATAATGAATTCGATCGTGTACGTTTTTTCAGTTAATTCTTATCTCATTTCAGCTTCCCACTTGGAAATTTCCTCTCGTACTCGCGGTGCAACCTCTTTACCGAGCAGTTCTATAGCCCGCATTACCAACTCATGTGGCATCGTGCTTAAGGGAACATACATCATGAAACGTGTAATTCCTACATGCTTGCGCAGATGAATAATTTTTTGAGCAACTGTTTCCGGATCCCCTACATACAACGCACCATCAGAGCTGCGGGCAGCATCATAGCTGGAACGATCATAATATGCCCACCCCCGCTCTTTGCCGAGTTTATTCATGCCGTACTGAGTGGACGGGAAAAAGAGTTCTGCGGCCTTTTCCGTATCTTCTGCAACAAATCCGATTGAATGTGAACCTACCCGAAGCTGTGATACATCATGACCAGCATGAGCTGCCGCCTTTTTATACAGTTCTACAAGTGGCGCGAATTTCGTTGGATTACCACCGATAATTGCAAGAACTAGTGGCAGACCTAGGATTCCAGCACGTATGGCAGACTCCTGAGTACCTCCGCTACCGATCCATACAGGTATAGAATTCTGAACAGGACGCGGGTATACCCCCAGATTATGTATCGCTGGTCGATGGCCTCCACTCCAAGTGACTTTCTCGGATTCCCGTAATCTAAGAAGCAGTTCAATGTTTTCATTAAATAAATCCTCGTAGTCATTCAGGTTATAACCAAACAGCGGAAAGGATTCAATGAAGGAACCCCGACCCGCTATAATCTCGGCACGTCCATTGGAGAGGCCGTCAAGCGTTGCAAAATCCTGAAACACACGGACTGGATCAGCTGAAGATAGGACCGTCACAGCACTTGTTAAACGAATCCGTTTTGTGAGGGGCGCCGCAGCGGACAACACCACTGCTGGTGAAGATGCTGCATAATCATCACGATGATGCTCACCTATGCCAAACACATCAAGTCCTACCTGATCTGCAAGGACAATTTCTTCCACAACTTCTTGCAATCGCTGAGCGTGGCTCATCACAACTCCGGTCTTCGTATCAGGCTTTGTTTCTACGAATGAAGTAACACCTATTTCCATAATTAATCTCTCCTTATATTTTCTTTCCTTAAGAGGAATGCTCAAGACAACGGATTAAAGCCGTCCAATCCAACTCACCATAACCATGGGTAATTCCTTCAGAGAGGTGTTGATGAATAAGCTGACCTAAAGGAAGTGGAGCTTGAACTGACTTGGCTGCCTCGATAGCTAATGCAACATCCTTTAACCCGAGCTTCATTTTAAAACCGGCTGGTTCAAAGCGCTGTTCGGTCATGATCGCGCCATAGTTCTGATATACAGGAGATTGAAAAAGAGCATTCACAACATCCATATATCGGGACGGCTTAATGCCGTGCTTTTCAACCATGAGCTGCGCTTCTGACAAAGCTTCCAGCATTGAAGCAATTAGAAAGTTAACGCCTATTTTGACAATGTTACCTTCTTCGCCATGATCCCCAATCTCAAATATCTCTTGACTTAGTGCTGTTAACATGGGAAGTACTCGTTGTCTTGCATGTTCCGGACCAGCTAAAATAATGCGCAATGTAGCTGCTTTAGCGGCATCCGGGCGCCCCATTACGGTGGCAGACACAAAGTGCTGGTGTCTCTCCGCATGCAAAGCGGATAATTTCCGAGCCAGATCTACGCTGATCGTACTGGCAGATACGTGAATTCCGTTTTCAGATAATCCGTTCAGCACGCCAGTTGGTCCCTCAACAATCTCTCTCAAAGCAGCATCATCAGATAACATGGTAATTACAAGATTGCTTTCTTTCGCTGCCTCTAGTGGTGTTTGGACATACCGTGCTCCCTGTTTTATTAATGGTTCAGCTTTTTCAGGGGTCCGATTAAAGATGACTACGTCATAACCCGCTTTCAACAGGTTTTGTGCCATTGGAAGGCCCATATTTCCAAGTCCAATAAACGATACCTTCATTGGTTGCATCTCCTTATTGTTGATGGATTGTTTCGATAACGGAATGAATGTTCCGGAATGATCAAAAAAATTATGGTCTTACAGATACTCTTCAAATGGAACCTTCAAAATATGAAAAATATAATAACGGAACAATCATTCCAATATTGCTAAAAAAAATTATATCCCTGCAATTACAAAGCTAATCATCTCTTTTGCACGTTCTGGATTTTGACCTGTTTTAGCCATAATATTCATGCTTTGATGTAAATTCAGCAATAAATAAGACACTGTTTTGATATCTGTTGTTTTATCTATCTCTCCCGATTGTTGGCCCTTCTCCAAAAGCTCGCAAAATGCTTGTTCCAACTCCGAAAAACTAGTCTGTATCAAGACATTTATCTGTTCATCTGGTGATTCCAATGTTGTAGCTGTATTCGTTACAAAACATCCGCCCGGTAGGGTGGTATCGTATGCTGAAGCAATATGATACTCAAAAAATTGAAGAATTCCATCTCTTACGTTTGATGCTTGTTCAAGAATGGTCTGCTTATTGGAACTCCCTTTTTTATAATGCTCCAGGGCATCTCTGTACAAGGTTTGCTTGTCGGAAAACGTATCATAAAGGCTGGATCGGCTAATGCCCATCACTTCCAGTAAATCCGGTATACTAGCAGCCTCGTATCCTTTTTTCCAAAACAACAGCATCGCTTCGTGTAACGCTTGATTTTTGTCAAATTCTTTAGTCCTGGCGATAAGTAACACCTCCCGTTTCAGAAATATAACATATCTGAACTGATCAGTCCAGAAAAGAATTTAGCAGGTCGTCGATCCTTATTGAAAATTTATCCATTAAAGAAATATATATGCTATATTTGACAGGTAACTTAAAACATATTGAGGAAAAGAGGATGTTCTATGAAAAAAGTCTTTTTATCTTGTCTTGCCATGCTCATATTTTTGATTCCTTTTTCTCCTGTGACTTCTGCCAGTGGAGATCGCCTGATTTATGACACGATGTATAATGTCGCTGGTAGAGGGTTAGTGTCAGACAATAATAGATTTTCGTTTCAATTTGATAACTGGGGCGATGCGCAGCTCTGGGATGTCAAGACACGTACAATGCTATGGAACTCCAAGACTAAAGACATGAGAATACATAAACTCCAGATTAGATATTTCAGCGGGAAGTTGGAAATATCAGATCCGCAAAACACACCTTATTGGACGTCGGATAATTTGGCGTGGGCTAAGGCATGGTATGGAGCAGACAATGTACCAGCTAATCTTAGAGGTAATGTGCTCATCATGCAAAATGACGGAAATCTGGTACTGTACAACAACGAAAATCCGGCCATGGGCTGGTATCCTGTCTGGGCTTCCAATACAGGTGGGCATTAGACACCATACAGTAATTTGTTAATGGATTCATGCTCTAATCTATCATGATGATGTAATGTGATTCTCGTTATAACTTTGTTATACACCAAAAAGATCTCTTCTGCAGTGAATGCTGAAGAGATCTTTTTTTATTTTACATATAACGGTCAATTACAACTCACAAATGCCAAGTACTGAGAAGCAAGGAATTTTCCATCACTGATATTACACTGGATCTGGCGTTCTAGTCCTGCGTCTCGATTTCTTAAATTGTAAGATGGCAAGAAGTAAAGCAATGCTTACAGCGGCAAAACCCAACCAATTCAAATACAGGACAGATGTATGACTGATCACAATCCCACCTAATCCAGATCCCAGTGCAAAACCAAATTGGATAAACGACGTATTTACGCTAAGGGCAATGTCGGGATTACGAGGTGCCAGTGTAACCAGATATAGTTGCTGGGCCGGAGATATGCTCCACGTTGCCAACATAAAAATCATTAAAACCAAGATTAACATCATAAGATTAACTCCAGCTAGAGCAAACAAAAGAAGAGTTATGCCTTGTAACAGAAGGCCTAGACAAATTGTAAACTTTGATCCCTTTGCATCTGCCAATTGTCCGCCCACTTTTGATCCGACAAAGCTGCAAATTCCCGCGAGAAACAGAACACCGCTTATCTCGGTCATGGTAAGAGCAGATGTAGCTTGTAAGAAAGGCGTAATGTACGTGAACAGTGTCGAATAGCCGCCGATATACAATAATGTAATAAGCAAGGCAGTCAGAATGAGTGGATTTTTTAAAATGGAGAGCTGCATTCTGAGGGTGATCTTTTCTTCCTCTTTGATTGCCGGAACCTTTTTGTAGATAATAAGTAATGGAAGAACACTTAACAATCCAATGATTACAAATAAAACTCTCCATCCAAACATTTCACTAAAAAATGTGCCCCATGGGACACCGAGCACTAGCGAACTGCTTAGCCCCATCAAAATGATGCCGATGGCATTGCCCCTTTTTTCTTTTTCAACCAGTCGTGTCGATACGGCCATCGCTACTACGGTAGCGATTCCTCCGCTCGCCCCTTGAATAATTCGCACCCATAGTAATGTTTCGTAAGAAAGGTTTACAAGCATAAGTCCGTTGCTGGCTATAAACACACTGAGGGTGGACACCAGTAACTTCTTGCGATCTATATTTATTGTAAATGCAATGAGAATCGGGGCGATAATGGCCGCTGCGAGAGCAAACACAGTCACTAGTAAACCCACTTCGGAAGTAGATACGCTCAAGTCTGCGGCGATCATTTCAATGACTCCTGTAATAATGTATTCAATGGTTCCAATCAGAAAAACAGCCAATGCGAGGACATAGATGATCCATTTATTTTTCAATTTACTCCACTCCGTCTTTTTCAGTTAATTATTTAGTATTGGAATTTGTATTTCTATAAATTGTGCATCTTTTTCTTGGGATAAAGGTAAATAAAGTTCCCTACCAGCTTCGTTTTCCTTGATCTGATAGTTATTCTTCTCAATCCATGTGGCTAGATGAACACAGGCTTTACAGGCAAAGGTGGCATTGGAACGATAAGCTATGGTGGCCATCATGGGTTCAGCAGGAAGAGTCCGCAATTGAAATGGGTCGGGAGGTGATCGCAGCTCACAGGTTAAGAAATAACCTATTTCGAACTCGAACTCTTCCTCTTGTCCTGCGATTTCTTTCCACAAAACAACCTGTGGTCCGTGGATTAGTTGGCGCATTTCTTTTGTTAATGACTGATCAAACTGATGAAATAAACTCGGGATCTCCTCTTCCCTCCCGCACCCTGTCTGAAAAAGAAACTGCCGAGCACCTTCCTCTTTGATTCGGATTTCTTGCCCAGTTTCGACGTGCCCCTCTTCCACTATAAGCTGCATACGTTCCTCAATTCGGAGAAGTTTGGCTTGTTCCGTATCAATAATCTGCTGAATTTCGCTTCTTTTTAGCTTAAACATGCCTTGAATATTCTCCAATGTAATATGTTCCTGTAGCAGCTGTGTGATTTGTGGCAACGTAAACCCCAATTCTTTATAAATGAAGATTCGGTTGAGCTCGAGAAGCTGATCTGCGGAATAGTAACGGTAACCCGTATCTTGATCTACCTTTCTCGGCTTAAGTATGCCAATCTGGTCATAATAACGCAGTGTTTTTAATGAGACCCTGCTTAGCCTGGAAAACGCACTGATTTTGAACAACATATCATCTCCAATCTTTTAACATAATGCGAGTATATAGTTTCCCGTACAGGGGAAAGTCAAGGGTATATATGCTTCTCATTTTTATAGCTAAAATCAAATACCTTCCTTGTCTTCACTCTATGTTGCTGTTATGGGTAAGTCAAAAAACCGTTTCTGAATGAAACGTTCATTTTTTTTGAACAAAAAAATGCCACTCATTGTGGCATTCTCTCGGTACTCATTCAATTATCCTGCTCAGGCAGGTTTGTACTATTTTCCAGTTTCAGCAAATGTTTTAATCCGTTCCCCGATCTGGTCACGAACCCTTTGGAATACAGCCCATTTCTCTTCATCTGACCCTTGCGCTTTGGCAGGATCATCAAATCCCCAGTGTTCCCGCTTCACATGTGGAGGCGTCATTGGACATTTATCTGCGGCATCCCCACACAACGTGACTACGAAATCAGCATTGTTCAACAACTCTGAATCAATGATGTCCGAGGTTTGAGTCGAAATATCCAGGTCAACTTCGTTCATGGCTGCAACCGCTTTTGGATTTAGACCGTGGGCCTCAATTCCTGCACTATAGATATTCCAGTCCTCACTCAGATATTTCTTGGCCCAGCCTTCGGCCATTTGACTCCGGCAGGAATTGCCTGTGCACAGGAAGTACAGTGTTTTTTTACTCATGTTCATCGTCTCCTCGTTGTTTGAATTATAGATTGCTTTTATAAAATGCTTAACCACAGATACAGCCCCACTAGTGTTATAAGCAGAGTTGGAATAGTGATAATGATACCTGTCTTGAAGTAAGTGCCCCATGAGATTTTGACGCCTTTCGTGCTAAGCACATGAAGCCAGAGCAGCGTAGCCAGTGAACCGATCGGGGTAATCTTGGGACCCAAGTCTGATCCAATAATATTGGCGTAAATGAGCGCCTCCCGAACCGTTCCTGTAGCCGTTGTTGCATCAATGGCAAGCGCATCAATTAGCACGGTAGGCATATTGTTCATCAAGGATGAAATAATTGCCGCGATAAAGCCCATACCAATCGTTGCCGCAAACAATCCTTGATCCGCTACAGCCTGAATGACCACGGCTAGGAGATCCGTTAAACCCACGTTACGTAGACCATAAATCACGACATACATACCGATGGAGAAAAATACGATGGCCCAAGGTGCTTCTCTGACAACTAATGCAGTCGGTACAGCAGAACTCCGGGAGGCCATGATCAGGAAGAATATCGCGACAACACCTGCAACAAGAGATACGGGAATTCCGATAAATTCACTGGTAAAGTATCCAATAAGTAGAACCCCTAACACCACCCACGACAATCGAAACATCTTCATATCCTTAATGGCAGTTACCGGAGGTTTCAATTCACTGGCATCAAATCGTTTGGGAATACTCTTGCGAAAAAAGAGATACAGTACACCGATACTCGCCGCCAGTGAGAACAGATTTGGAACAAACATCCTTCCCGCGTACTCCATAAAAGTAATACCAAAGAAATCGGCAGACACAATGTTGACCAGGTTACTTACAACCAGCGGTAAGGAAGTTGTATCCGCAATAAATCCGCTGGCGATAATGAATGGAAATACTTTTTTCTCATCGAAATTCAGTGCACGTACCATAGCTAGAACAATCGGTGTCAGAATCAGTGCGCCCCCGTCATTGGCAAAGAAGGCAGAAACCACCGCTCCCAGGATGGAGACGTAAACAAACATCCGTACACCATTGCCATGAGCGGCTTTGGCCATATGTAAGGCAGCCCACTCGAAAAATCCGATACGATCCAGAATTAATGAGATCAGAATGATTGCGACAAAAGCAAGCGTGGCGTTCCATACGATCTGTGTCACATCCCATACATCTTCCAAATTGACCACACCCACAAGTAAAGCTAGAATGGCTCCGCCACAAGCAGACCAACCAATCGACAGGTTTTTAGGCTGCCAAATAACAAGTACAAGTGTAATCAAAAAGATCAAGCAGGCTAACAGCGTAGAAAACAAATATATACACCTCCTTCCAGTTCAACTTAATTTATATTTGCATATAATGATATGCTTATATATCGATCAAAAATTAATTACATACTGAAGTAAAGTTTTCTTTATTTAACGATTTAAGAATAGTTGCTGTATCTGGCATCAATTCCAGGACAGATGTAATATAGGGTGTATTCTCTACATTTAAAGAGTAGTATACCCACTGACCACGTTTATTTTCTTTAACCAAACCTTGATCCTTCAGCTTGCGCAAATGTTGACTAATTCCAGGTTGTGACATGTCTAAAATCTCTACAAATTCACACACGCACCATTCACGTTCTTTGAGGAGTGTAAGGATCGTAAGGCGTGTTTTATCACCCAGCAATTTAAGCTTATCCGCTACCTCTTGCATAGAATCCATAGCACTTCCTCCTTCAACAACATATAAGTGTATGCTTATATTATAATAGCAAAAAAATGAAGTCAATGTTTACTTCATGATTAAGCCCAAAAAGCGTTGGTTCGAATTCGAATCAACGCTTTTTGGAATTTATGATCATTTTTTAAATAAACAGATTATGATTTGCTTGTGATGCTTGTCCAAGATAATAACCTACACCACCAATTTTGACTTGGTCTATTAATTCTTCACGTTGGATACCCATTAAATCCATGGACATTTGGCAGGCAACAATCTCTACTCCTTGTGCAATAGCGCTCTCAATCAATTCCTCCAACGAAGGCACATGATGTTTTTTCATCAAACCACGGATCATTTTCGGGCCTGCTCCGAGCATATTCATTTTGGACATGCCAAGCTTCTGGCTACCGCGAGGTAACATCTTATCAAACATACGACCGATCATGGTTTTGGATAACTTCTGCGGTTGCGGCTTACGAATAATACTCAATCCCCAAAATGTGAAAAACAGGGTTACTTTCCGTCCACTCGCTGCTGCCCCATTTGCAATAATGAGTGAGGCGATCGCTTTATCCAGATCACCACTGAAGACAACCATCGTGCTGGCAGGATCGCTGATGGGGGAATCCGATACGGGTTGTGTTGTATTTTTAACAATGACGGACTCAATGGTACCGCCTTTCATTCTTTCCAACTGCAAGATTGTGGAACCCGACATCGTGGCCCATGCTTTGACATCTTCATAGAAGCCTGGATCGGAAGCTTTCACGCGAAGGGTTTCCCCGTTCGAGAGTTGATCCATTTTCTGCTTCACTTGTATTAGCGGACCAGGACAACTTAATCCGCATACATTCAAGTCATGATCAATACGTTGCGGCTGTGTTGAGTCAGTGGGAATAGACTTTTTTTCCTTAACGTCCACCGCAGGATCATGATGATCTTGTTTTGCAGCAGTAAAAGGAGCAGGCTTAAACTGGGCTTGACGGTATGTTTTATAACCACCACTCAAGTTTTTCGCGCTAAAACCATGCTGGCGCAAAATTTGCGAAGCGGTGTAACCACGTAAGCCGACTTGACAGTATAGCCAGATTTCTTTGGATGGGTCTAATTCATCTAACCGTTGACGAAGCTCATCAACTGGAATAGAGAGTGAACCCGGAATATGACCATTTTGATGCTCAATTTCACTGCGAACATCCAGAAGTATCGACTGCTCCGGCTGACGATCAGCCAGTTGATTATAGGTGAAGGTCTGAACACGTCCAGTGATCATATTCTCTGCTGCATATCCAGCCATATTTACGGGATCTTTGGCAGAAGAAAATGGTGGCGCGTAACTCAGTTCAAGTTCTGTCAAATCCCGGACATGTCCTCCAAAATGAATGGCTACAGCAATGTCATCAATTCGTTTATCCACTCCATCATAACCGACTGCTTGTGCGCCTAAAATTTTACCTTCCGGAGTAAACAGCAGTTTAAGCGTAATTGCGCTCGAACCCGGATAATACGATGCATGAGAAGCAGGGTGTACGATAACGGTTTGATATTCCACTCCGAGACGTTGTAGTGTTTTCTCATTACTGCCTGTTGTGGCTGCGGTCATTCCAAATACTTTGATAATGGACGTACCTTGTGTTCCTTTATAGGTAGAAGGAAGCCCTGCGATACGGTCAGCAACAATACGACCTTGTTTGTTGGCAGGTCCGGCAAGTGGAATCGTTGCCTTCGTACCATGAATGGTTTCCGTAACTTCGATGGCATCCCCAACAGCATAGATATGTGGCACACTGCTTTCCAAAGCTTCATTTACGATAATATGTCCACGTGCACCCAGCGAAACGCCGCTATCTTTCAAAAAATAGGTGTCCGGCGTTACGCCTATCGCAAGAATAACCATGTCAGCAGTCAGCGTATGACCATCCGCAAGTTCAACTCCTATGCCCTGCTCTAGGGAATGGAATCCCTGAACACGCTTGGAAAACAGCAGGTTTACACCATGATTCTCCATTTCCTGTGCCAATGCGGCTGCTAACTCGGGATCATATGGTGTGAGTACTTGTGCGTTCCCCTCAATAAGCGTTACATCCAGACCAGCTTCCTTTAGATTCTCAGCCATTTCTACGCCGATAAATCCACCGCCTATGACGATCGAAGACTTGTTGTTAGAAGAACTTACCTGTTCTTTGATCCGATCGATGTCTGGAATACTTCGTACGGTATAAATTAGTGGATTGTCCTTACCCGGCAGATCGGGAATCATCGGTTTTGCACCTGGTGACAATATCAACTCGTCATAGCTTTCTTCATATGCACCGCGCTCCTGGGATTGTATCTTAACCACTCGCTTCTGCGAATCAATAGCTACGACCTCACTTCTTGTACGCACATCGATACGAAAGCGATCTGCCATCCCTTTTGGCGTCTGCACCAGCAGACGCTCTCGATCATCGATTGTGCCACCTATATAATAAGGTAAACCACAATTGGCAAATGAGATATAGGGTCCCTTCTCAAAGATAATAATCTCGGCATGTTCATCCAGACGGCGAAGACGTGCAGCTGCAGAAGCACCTCCAGCTACACCGCCAACAATAAGTACTTTTTTGCTCATGATTCACAATCATCCTTTTCAAATAAAGTTTTAATAATCTGTTCAACCCGTTGATCGGCAAGCACATAGTTCACTTCAAGTCCATTTCGCTCTGTAGCAACAATACCTGCACTACGAAGCTTTTGGAGGTGTTGTGAGACTGTTGATTGGGGAAGATCCAGACATTCCTGCATATAAGAGACATTACATTTTTTTTTCATCATCAGTCCCCGAACAATGCATAAACGAATGGGGTGAGACAAAGCTTTGAGCAGATTAGCTGGTTCATCGAACTGTTTAATGTTATTGCTGTCAAAAGCGGGAGTGTTCAAAAGTATTCCTCCTAAATCGTTATATCGTAATAATACGATTTGTTGATTCGCCTGTCAAATGTATTCTGGAATTAATGCGTTCAATAAGTCGCATACCCTCTCAACCCTACGATTTTGGCTGGTTTCAGGTGGAAGATAAAAATGATAAAAATGCCTGCAAAAACCGCTAAAAGCGACATTTGACAGGCATTCATGTTGTATCAGGCCTTTATAGATAGCGATTTAATTAAACGTCTTATATTAGAGTATAACAGGCTGGATCAGTCCGTCCTTACCAAAAAGAATCGGGTCCATACATATTTCGCGGTGATACCCCTTTCCAGATGAAAATCTGGAAAGGGGCGTTACAAAACGGTGATAGGCAATCCGTAGTTGACCGGTTTCATTTTCATTAAAGATACAGTGATGACCTGTTCCCAGCATGCCCTTCTCCACATTTTTGCTCAGGATTGGGTATCGATAGGTAATTGGACCATATAATTGCTCTG
Organism: Paenibacillus sp. FSL M8-0212; assembly: GCF_038004645.1. Lineage (NCBI taxonomy): Bacteria > Bacillati > Bacillota > Bacilli > Caryophanales > Paenibacillaceae > Paenibacillus > Paenibacillus sp. FSL M8-0212. The sequence continues at coordinate 5,852,393 of NZ_JBBORP010000001.1, forward strand.
CCGTACCATAATTCACATGATAGTCTTCGCTACCTGTGTCATCACAGGACCACGTAAAGTGGTATAGTCCCCCCTGCTTTAACACAGTTACCGCCTCACGAAAATCATGCAAGCCCACCAGATTGCTCATTGTGTCCTCCACCACATTTATCATGTCTTCACCGAGCTCCACAATGGCAGCATGTCCATTGCCAAATAACAGATACGACTTTCCATTATCTTCGACATAGATAGAGGGATCAATCGCTTGTCCCATGGTAATGCCCAGACGTTTCAACTGCTCCATTGTGATTAAAGGCTGCGACTCGGCCAGGAATGGACCAATCGGTGTATCTGCTACAGCAACGCCAATGGCACTCTCTCCGTTCCGCATTTTGCCACAGAAATAAAAATAGAACTTTCCGTTTCGGCTGGCAATTGCCGGCGCCCAGGCATTACCGGTTGCCCAGGCAACATCCTCTGTTCCCAGATCAAGGATCACGCCTTCGTCTCTCCAATGCTTCAGGTCTGAAGAAGAAAACACCTTAAATTTTGTCCCCGACCACCCCTCGAAACCATCAGTCGTCGGATACATATAGTAACGATCCCCAAACTGTGCGACATCAGGATCGGCATATTGTCCGGGAAGCACCTGATGACCATCTCCGAAAGCCGCGAGAAGCCGGCTGCACTCCTCAGCTGTGATTGGCAGGACACTTCCATGACGCTTTTGAGTCGTTCCCATATCGTAATCACCATCAGGGACGATTCGGAATTCTCCGCTTCCCAGATCTGTAGTCAACAGAGGAAGATAACCCTTGCCTTCAGCAAATCGATCAACAATCAGGCACCATTCCTCCCGGTCATTGAATTTAAAGATTTGAGGTCCCTCCACACCTGCCACAGCCTCCAGTACTGGGGATTGCAGCGTAACAAACGCCCCTTTGTCCAGAGAGTCACCTTTTTCTACCCGTATGTTTTTGGTTGTTTCATCCTTGGAGTATCGATAATAAGATCCATCCGCAGGAAGAATCGTTGTATCAATAATATGATTATCCCGTTCAATGTATTTTTCCGATGCCGAGAACGTACGAAAGTCTTTTGTACGAGCGCTGTATATTTTTTGTTTTCGTTCTTGCTCCTGAGGTTCCTGCGTCGCAGAAGCCCAGAATACGAGAAACTCATCCGTTATTTCATCATACACAGCTTCTGGTGCCCAGACACATCCAGCGCCTTCAACACCTAGTGTAACGTTCCATGGGGATGACCAGTTCACGAGATTGCTGGATTCCCATACAATTACGTCACGGCTCCCGGCATTAACGGCATGAGTCCATCCTTTGCCGCTTGCGATGCGGAGATCCGTAGCAATCAGATAAAATTTATTATCCTTGACTGAACGAACCAGAAACGGGTCCCGTACCCCCTTTTCTCCAAGGTCGGAAAACAGCACAGGTGAGCCGCCATTAAGGTCCTTCCAGTGAAGACCATCTTCGCTATAGGAGAAATAAACCTGCTCTCCGTCTGGTTGTTCGCCAATAAAATGTACAAAGAGATACCCATCATAATTTGGAGTTGTTTTGGTCAATGGTAAAGAGCCTCCTGAAAATGAAATTGACTTTATTCTAACCGTCATAAAAAAATGAAAGCGTTCTACTTATGTTGTATCATACTTCAAAAACAGCGGAATGAGTATATGTTTGTAATCTCGTATGTTGCATAGAATTAACACATCGCCTTTATTTTACCTCAGGTATACAAAATTCTTGGTTTTCATTTACAAATAAATGCTAATCTTCTTAATGATGAACAAATGAATATAGATTCATGCATTCATTTTGTTATTGAGATATTACGAGGAGGAATCATTTTGAAATTATCCAAAAGAGTATTACCAGCGGTAGCGCTGACTCTGGCTGTATCGGCTTCTACTCTCTTGTCTGCCGGACAAGCAAGTGCCGTTCAAGCTGTAAGTGTGGAGAAAAAACAAATCAAGAACATCATCTTCCTCATTGGGGATGGCATGGGGACCTCTTATACTTCCGCCTACCGTTATATGAAAGATGACCCTTCAACGAAGGGCATGGACAAAACCGTTTTTGACCCTTATCTGGTTGGTGCACAAATGACCTATCCAGATGATGATAAACAAAATGTAACGGATTCCGCTTCGGCAGCAACAGCCATGTCGGCAGGTGTGAAAACCTACAATGCGGCCATTGCGGTTGACCCTGAGCAGAAGGAAGTCAAAACCGTACTTGAGCAGGCCAAAGAAAACGGCAAGTCCACCGGACTCGTGGCTACATCGGAGATCACTCATGCCACACCAGCTGCATTTGGTGCCCATGATATCAGTCGTAAAAATATGGATGCAATTGCGGACGATTATTATGATGAGTTGATTAATGGCAAGCATAAGGTGGATGTACTTCTTGGTGGAGGTAAATCCAATTTTGTACGCGAGGGTCGTGACCTGACGAAGGAGTTCCAGAAGGCCGGATTCAGCTATGTCACAGATCGTTCCTCTCTCCTTGCGGATAAGAATCAACAAGTTCTTGGACTGTTTGCGGACGGAGGTCTGGACAAGTTGATTGATCGTAGTGCTGCAACTCCATCATTGGCTGAGATGACCAATACAGCAATTGATCGTCTCAGTTCGAACGACAAAGGATTCTTTCTAATGGTCGAAGGCAGCCAGATCGACTGGGCAGGACATGATAATGATATCGTTGGCGCGATGAGTGAAATGGAAGATTTCGCAGGAGCATTTCAGGCAGCTATTGATTTTGCCAAAAAAGACGGTGAAACACTTGTCGTAGCTACTGCCGACCACTCCACGGGCGGACTTACGCTCGGAAAAGACGGAGAGTATAACTTCTTCGTAGACCCGATCAAAGCTGCACTGCGTACGCCTGACTTCATGGCAGCACAAATTGCAAAAGGTGCTTCGGTTGAAGAAACACTGAAAAGTTATCTGAAACTGGAGTTGAAGCCGGAAGAGATTCAATCGGTGAAAGAAGCAGCCAAAAGTGCGGACGTAACAAAGATTGATAATGCCATTGAAGCAATTATTGATAACCGTTCATATACGGGCTGGACAACAGGTGGACACACAGGTGAAGATGTTCCGGTCTATGCCTACGGCCCGGCAAGTCATCGCTTCGCCGGTTTGATCGATAACACAGATAATGCCAAGATCATATTTGATATTCTCAACAAGCATCAATAATTCGACAATAATTCAATATTTTAGGATCAACCCTTCTCTTCTTTCATTCTTAGAGAAGGGTTTTTTTTCATTTCTGAGGTTGTCACTCTACATCAAATGAAACAAAACAACATGATCCGTTATAATTAGAAAAAAAAGATATAAAAATGAAAGCGGTTGATAAACCATGAAACATTACATGAAGCAGATGCTTGTCACTAATCTGGACCGTACACTCCCGATCTATTTGGAACAAACCGGTTATAACGAATGGCAAGAAGAATTTGATAGACCTGACGGCTATCATTGTTATCACTGGCTGCAAACGACAGGCGGTGAAGGGCAATTTGAATGTGCCGGTAACACGATGACACTTGAGCCTAATCAGGGAATTCTATTGCCACCTCATGTTCCGCACCGTTATTATACATCGTCACATCCCTGGTCTACTTGGTACATCACATTTAGTGGTGATTTAGCCCCAACGATCATCTCTTCCCTGGGATTGGCCACATCGAAGGTCATTCGTTGGGAAGGAGATTCCCGGTTATCGAAAATTCATAACCCTACCAGCCGTTTGGCAAGGCAGCAGTCCGAATTCAGCGGAATGGATAGTTCCACGTTTGTGTATCGTTTTCTAATGGATCTGAAACGTTACGGACAAGTGGACAACCAACGCTCTTATTCCCAACAATCCTCGCGACTGGCACCCTTGATTCGATTCATGGAGGAGCATTTTCATGATGCCTCAATCGGCTTGGCTGATCTGTCGGAATATGCAGGCTTAAGCTCACAGCGGCTTAATTACTTGTTTCGTATGACGACTGGAATGAGCCCTTATCAATATCTGATCCAACTGCGAATCCAGAAAGCCAAGGAACACTTAATGAACAACAAACATATGACCATCAAAACCGTTGCTTCTCTCGTGGGATTTCTGGATGTGAGCCATTTTGTCTCTACCTTCCGAAAGTTTGAGAATATTACGCCTCAATGTTTTCGTGAACTTCATTAATCAGTTTCATTTTATTATATGAACTTCATTTTTTATTATATATATTATCCGATCATCAGCTATTAAAATAATTGATATATTTAATATTATTATATGGCGGTGATCAGGATGTTATATGCAGGCGCTAACTACCACCCCCACGACTGGCCGCGCGAACGCTGGCAGCATGATATCGACTTGATGCGTGAAGCTTCGTTTACAATCGTTCGGCTCGGCCATTTATGCTGGGACAGCTTCGAGCCATCCGAAGGAAACTACACCTTTGCATGGTTTGACGAAGTCATGACCTTGTTTGAGAAAGCGGGTATTCAGGTCATTCTGGATATTGCGACCCGTCCGGCTCCGACTTGGCTGCACAGAAAGTATCCCGAAATTTCTTTGAGTGCTCCGAGCGGCATCCGAATGGAAGCGCAAACAAGATATATGGAGGATATCGGTCATCCAACTTTTCAAGAAAACGCTTATGATTTCGCCAGAAAACTCGTCATACGCTACCGGCATCATCCGGCCCTTTATGCTTTCGGATTATGCAACGAATTAGGCTCTGGTGCTCCGTCTTATTCCAATGTGGCCCGGGACCGATTCGAGGTTTGGCTTCGCAATAAGTATGGAACGGTTGAGCAACTTAATGAAGCCTGGAGTGCACAGCGATGGTCTAGAAAACTGAACAGCTTCAGTGATGTGGTCCTCCCGATTTCGGGACAGGTCAAAGGTGCGCCAGAACGCCTTCTGGATATGGCACGTTTTTACTCCGATGAGACGTTGGCTTACATGCAAGGATTGAGTGACATCGTGCGGGAATTAGCTCCAGACGTCAGAGAAACAACGAACCACTGGTCGGAAAATCCGGGCTACGGTTTCGATTATCTGAAGCAGTACCGGGAAATGATCGACTTGCCGGGCATTGGCTTCTATCCCGGGACTAATCCCGAAGATAAACAAGCGCTAACTGCTGCGTGTTTCTTCATGGACCATCGCATCGGTGAGTTGGATCGGCCGATCTGGTGTCTGGAATTCCAGACTGGGGACTTTGGCGGCTACGCTTCTCCACCGGGAGCGATGCGAATGTATGCGTACCTGTCTCTGATTCACAGAGCGCAGGCCGTCTGTGCCTGGACCTGGCGCACAATGCTGGGTGGCGAAGAGCAATATGTGTTTGGTCTTGTGGATCATGATGGTATACCAGGCTGGAAATATGATGAATTTGCACGGATTGCACAGGAATTCAAACGGCTGCAGGATCTGGATATGCCAAGAAAAACAAACCCGGACATTGCGATTGCGTACTCCTTTGAGACGCTGAAGGTTATGGCGGGCAACCCAAGCTATTACAAGACCGACTATACGGGGCAGGTTTTGCAAGCCTACAGCGCTCTGGAACAATCCAATCTGGATTGCAACATCGTCAATCTGCGTAGCCTTCATCAAAACTACAAGCTGATTATCGTACCCGGACACGCGATCATGGATGAAGAATCGGCTGCAACACTACGGGCTTTTGTTGAACAAGGGGGTACCGTTATCATGACGGCTTATTCTGCCAAAGTCACTGCGAACAATCGGGTGTTTGATACTACCCTACCAGGAGGCTTGAGTGATGTATTTGGCATCCGCTGCGGTGCATTTGTTCGAACGCGGAGCCATACCCCTTGGGAGAATGCCGGAGGTTTGGAAAAAACAGAGCTTGGCCTGGAGCGTGAGAAACCGGTCATCGTCATGGATTCGGAAAACATTCAGCCGGATATCGATTATTATGAGATCGTTGAGCCGCGTACCGCGAGCATCATCGCCAGTTTCTCGAATACACGTGAGTCTTCCCCGGCGGTCACCTGCAATAGATACGGACAGGGTCAGGCGATCTATGTGGCCTTGCCTGCCAATACAACGTTGTTGAGTGCGCTTCTGCATCGTCTGTATCCAACGCTTGGCATAGCCAAAGGTCCCGCCACACCATCTGGTGTCGTGGCTCGTCATCTGGACAATGCAAATACCCTTTATGTCAACACAACAGGCAAGTTGCAGACCGTGCCCCTTCAGGAAACGGCAATTGGTATCCTGTCAGGCCAGACCATGGCCTCTGAGTTGAAGCTTGAGCCTTATGATGCTGAAATCATTCAATTCATTTCATATTAAAGGAGATGTTACTCATGAGCCACTCTATTCAGACTCTTGCCAATATCACCCCGTCCGACCGTCAACTGGCCTGGCAGGAGCTCGAATTTTATTCGTTTATTCATTTTGGGATAAATACATTTACAGATAAGGAATGGGGATTCGGTGACGAATCACCTGCCCTCTTCAACCCTACCGACTTTAATGCCATGCAATGGGTAGAGGTATGCAAATCTGCAGGAATAAAGGGTCTCATCCTAACTTGTAAACATCACGATGGTTTCTGTCTCTGGCCAAGCGCATATACGGAACATACCGTGAAGAGCAGTCCTTGGCGCGAAGGCAATGGTGATATGGTAAAGGAAGTCGCTGAGGCTTGCAGGCTGGGTGGTCTGGCATTTGGCGTATATCTATCCCCGTGGGATCGTCATGACCATCGATACGGAACCTCCGAATACAATGAATATTTCAAGCTGCAGTTGCGTGAACTGTTGACCTCCTATGGAGACATCTTCTGTGTATGGTTTGATGGTGCCTGCGGTGAAGGACCAAACGGTTTGAAACAAGTATACGATTGGGATGGCTACTATGAAGTCATTCGCGAACTGCAGCCAGGTGCCGTCATATCCGTATGTGGTCCGGATGTGCGTTGGTGTGGAAATGAAGCAGGACATACACGGGATTCCGAGTGGAGTGTTGTTCCGGAGGAACTCAGGGATTGCGAGAAGATTCAGGAGGCTTCGCAGCATGTGGATGATGGACAGTTTGCCAAGCTTGCTAACTCTCGCGACGAAAATTTGGGTAGCCGTGATGCTGTAGCCGGAAAGCCGGTTACCTGGTACCCTGCGGAAGTTAATACTTCGATTCGGCCAGGCTGGTTCTACCACGTTGCTGAGGATGATCAGGTCAGAAGTCTTGAGAAACTTCTCGATATTTATTACAAGTCTGTTGGTGGTAATGCTACGTTTCTGTTAAATTTGCCTCCGGACCAACGCGGCAGAATTCATGAGAATGATGCCAAACGGATGCAAGAGCTTGGCGATCGGCTTCGCGCTACGTTCCGCCATAACTTGGCCTTCGGAGGACACGCTACTGCAACAGAATCGCTTGATGAGGAACATGATGTCACTCGCGTGCTGGACGGGGACAAAATGACGTATTGGTGCCCCAACGAAGGAACTGAACACGCCGCCATTGAGGTTGATTTATTGGAAGAGCATACGTTTGATACAATCCTGCTTCAGGAGCATATCCGTTCTGGACAGCGCATTGAGAAACTTCACATCGAATATCTGGATGGCGAGATATGGCGTGATCTGTACGACTGTACCATCGTTGGATACAAACGGATTTGCCGCTTTCTCCCTGTTCGAGCAAGGAAGCTCCGCTTGATCATTGAAGAATCCAGATGGTGTCCGACATTATCTGCTGTTGAAGTCTATTTAAGTCCTCAAGATTTGAATAAATAATAAAAAGGTCGCTTATCCTTGTTGGATAAGTGGCCTTTTTGACGTTCGGACACACACATGCCTGTTCCGAGTTTGCTAATATGCATTATATCCCATGGAGTTGGTTAACTTATACAAACCACTTGCATTGAAAGGAGAGAAATCCGATAGATGCAGTTAACGATTGGTTAAGGCAGATTGCCCACAACTATATTCTCATTGTCATTGCTGCGGTGCTCTTTTTTGCAATCAAAGCCGTCATTGGATTCTATACGTACAAGCATTATGATAAAAAATTGGATGCACTTACAGATAAGGTAGATCGTCTTCTGGAAGAAAAGACAACGGAGTGATGCGGCTTATTGTGAACTATACAAGTAACAAGCTTTGGAGGAAAATTGCATGTTAGGAAACATTTTGTTAGGTATGGTCATTCCCATTATATTGGGTGCATGGATTCTGCGTCGGAACTTTACCATCTTTATTCTATATTATCCACTTGGTGTGGCTGTAGCAGCATGCATCAACAATATCGGGTTTAATTACTTCTGGAATATCCTTCCAAATACTCATAATCAATCCTTTGCTGCTCTTCCAATGGATCTTGGAGTCTATCCAATCGCCGGCTGCCTGATGATGTATACGATTTTAGAAAAAGGTGCCAAGCCATGGTTGGCAATCCTTGTTGCATCCTTGTCGCTGACATTAATCGAATGGGTTGCCAAAATGATGGGGCATGTCATTTATTTTAATGGATGGAACATTATTTGGACCTTTCTGTCATACCTCCTGCCATTTGTTATTGCTTATGGTTACAGTAAAATATTGAGGTATACCAAGTAAAAGTTCCACTGAAGCTTTCGATTAATAAGACGGGACTGAGTATATGGGTTAACGCTGATAGGCATACGTGCATACCCTAACTCATATTGGTCTTGGAGGGATTCGTAATGTATGTGACATATCCGTATGGTTACAGGTACACTTTTACTCCGGTATGGGCAACATCATCAGCCGAAGCACTTGAATTAATCAAAACGGCTGTGCAGGGAGAACGAAACGATGAGTTGTTCTATGATTCACTGATTCAGTTGTCACCCGATGCCAATCAGGCTGCCATCATCACGAGCATCCGTAATGATGAACGAGGACATAATCAAATGTTCCACCAAATGTACAAGGATCTGACAGGCCAGGAGATTTCGGGTGTAAGCAGTGAGCCAGTTGAGACGGTACCCTCTTATCTTGCCGGATTGCAAAAGGCGTTTCAGGGTGAATTGGCGGCCGTGGAAAAGTATAGAAAAATATGGTTTGGCCTCCCTTATGGCATATATAAAGACACGGTGTGGGGAATCATCCTGGACGAACAGAAACATGCGGATAAATATAACAATCTGATTACCTACAATTTGCCGAGATAATCTTGTATGGAATAAATAACGCGCGGATTCTTTTTAAAGATGAAAATTGAAATCAACAAAAACCAGTGAATGAGTAAAGCTCACTGGTTTTTTGCTTTGACGAGTCTCACTTTTATAAGCTTGCTATCCAATGCACTCTTCCAACACATCAGGTTCCACATGAACGTGAACGGTATATACGTCATGCTCCTCCATTAATTCGTTCTCCACGTCTGTACAGATATCGTGTGCTTGTTGAAGATCCAGGCCAGCATGGACTGTTATGACAACGTCTACTACAACGTTATTGCCATAGTTCCGCGCTCTCACGTCTTTAACCGTCTCTACGCTGTCAATGCCGGCAATCGTCTTTTTGTACTCCTGAATCAGTTCAACATCAAAACCATCCGTCAGATGGTGTGTGGCTTCCTTGAAAATGTCCCAAGCGGTTTTGCAGATGAGGAAACCTACGATGACAGCCGTTACAGGGTCCAGCCATGGGAGGCCGAACTGGGAACCCACGATCCCAATGACCGTACCGGTGCTCACCCAGGCATCGGAAATGTTATCACGAGCCGCCGCCATGACCGCCTGACTTTTAATACGTGTAGCAAGTCTCTTGTTATAACGATAGACCAGATACATGATAACTGCGCAGAAAATGCCTGTGTACGCAGCGATGATATCCGGAGATTCATGTGTACCCTGAAACACAGAACCAATGGCTTCAAACAGTACTTGTAAACCTACTGCCATCATAATGAAAGAAGCAACAAGCGATGCAACGGTCTCTGCTCTCCAGTGACCATATGTATGATCTGTGTCGGCTGGGCGTTGAGCAAGCTTCAAACCGATCAGTACAGCTATTGAGGCCACAATATCGGTGGCATTGTTTAATCCATCCGCCTTGAGTGCTTCTGATCCGGCCATATTACCAACGATCAGTTTTAATACGGTCAAACATATGTAGGCGATAATGCTGATGATAGCTCCGCGCTCTCCCAGCTTTAGATTATCGTATTTAAGTTGATCCACATGATATCCTCCTGCAATCTTCAATTCAAGCACGTGTATGATAGTACCATTGAAGATTTGTGTGGGTCTAGAGAAACGTTTTGAGTGTGACGAAACATAATCTGAAAGCGGCAATTTTTTTACGAGCATCCAAAAAAGTTGGTTTTGGCAAACTTAAGTGATCAATGGGTGGTAAGAGGAAGTTGGCCGACTGCCTTCCCTTGTAACCAAACTTTCTTGCACTTAGACAAAAAGAGCCGAATGGATCGTTTTGATCCACTCGGCTCTTAGCGTTATTTTACAATAATCTGTATAACATCACTTACCGTTGTTCCACTTCCATTCATAATTCACTGCCCTCATTCAGAAAGTGTCGGTTCAACTGGCTCCTCATTAGCAAGCAGCTCCGAATCATCAGAATGCCGTTCGAACATAACTGCGTCAACCCTCGTATAGATCATATCCGCAGGAAGCGTTGGTGGGTCTACCGTTGTAGGCGTAACTCTGGTTAACCGGACATACTCGCTGCCGTCACCTGTAAAGTCGAACGTTCCCAGATTAACCCAACCTGATGAGCCGACCGTTGCATCGATATAGGTGACCTCGGTACCCGTTTTATGTTTCACTTCTATTTTGACATTGTTATCGTTTGCGGTCGTATGGACGAGTTTATAGATTGAGACCGTATATTTCCCCTCTGGAAACTCGCCTTTCCACGTTGCTGATGATCCTTGAACTGTTGAATAGCGGGATTTAACCCCAATTTTGTATCCTGCTAAATTGCTTTGGCTCCAAGACCCTTCTGTCGTGTATAACCCTGTTGTATTTGTACTATCGACGATAACCGTTAGGTCCCTGATCGTGATATTCAAAGGTGCTGTGGTTAGGGTCACATCGTCAATCGTAACAGTAGCCCATACCTCAATGTGATCCGTGTCTCCATCAAGATTAAGAAGGGTCAACACCCCACTGCTATTCACTTCGGCCAGATCCGTACGATCAACGAAATACTGTACATCAGCCTGTGTAAGATCACCGATCAAACCGTTATCTAAATAACCGGTTACGCTCAGTTGTGCGGTTTGAGTCATCTGCAGCTCGTTCCGATCGGACATGATCACAGCAGACTCCAATTGCGGTATCCTGTTTGGGTCCACCCACATGATTGCATCGGCAACGACTCTGGACTTGTTGGCCTTATTGGTTAGTTCTACGTACCCGCTATCGCCTTCAGCAAAAGGATAATCCCCCAGATGCACCCAAGTACCGTTCGCCGTTGTCTCATCAACTGTAACCGTTTCGGAGCCTCCGTTATGATAAACGGTAAATGAGACATTTGTTGCCCAGTTTTCACTCGCAGCAGTGATTTGCGGAATCTTATAATACACACTGTAAGTGACACTTTCTGGCAGCTCAGGCCGCCATCTCATTTTGCTTGTCGCTGTGCCGGTCGTAGATTTGGCATACACATAGTTATCATAATAATAGTCGTTAGCCGTCGTGTCCCTTATCCATACGCCTTCTGTCTCTGCCTCCGTATTATCAACAATGATAGATGAATGATCCTGCCCCTCGGGTTGGACTGGAGTTTCCGATACCTGATCAGGCAGATAAAGTGTCCGCTTACGGGTCTGTTTCCCCTCCGATTCCACGTAATACGTGAAAGGCTGGGATAAATCATTCACCCGTATCGACCATTCCATCGGGTATATTGTATCTGGGATGGTCGTGTACGTGGCCCCGCCATCCAACGAATAATGGATGGTTGCTGATTTTGTCGTCTTGGCTTGCACGTATGCATCATAGACCGTTTCGTCGGGCTTAACGATCAGCATGCCTTTAACCGCATCAATTGGACTGTGGGTATCAAAGAAATAGCTTGCATCCGAGGTATCTGCCGTTCTGACCTGATGCAGCGGTACATCAATATCTAGTCCCTCTACAATGATCGCGGTGATTCCCTTGCCTGAAACCGTGGCTTGAATGATTCCACCACTCATAACCGTTTGCTCTGGTGTACCATTGTCGCGGATGATCGTTACCGTATAATCTTGTGCCGGGTTGAATCCAATGATATGTTCATTTAATTCAATTGGAGTCTGAACTTCTTCTGAAGATGCGTTGCTTAACCCGATGTAGAATTTATCCCCGCTCTCACCCGTTATCCAGTTTAATTGAGGATGGTTGGTCTTAATAATCCCCTTGGGCATCCAAAGCCAGACGTCCGAATTACCATAAAATTGGCCTGGTTTATTGCCATAGAGGTGATATTTGAACCATAAAAAATTCGTTTCAAAAACGGAAGGAAACGTAATACTGCCGTTCGATTTCAATGATTGTTCGCTGATCAAATAATCCATCGTTTGCCCGAGTTGCCCTGGAATATGGTGATAATAGATAGATGTAGCCCCACTTGGGCCTTCCAGAGGAAAATCCGGTTCAAGTTGGCTAACAGCGAAGCCTTTATAATAATAACCTGGATAACTGGAATATCGTCCAATAACCGCATTATGAGCAATATCCTGCAGCAGTTCATCCCCTGTATAAAGCGACAATCTCAGCATGAACGGAGCTTCCTGAGCATTCATCCGATAATAACCAGTGGTACTTCCTGCTTCAAAAGTTAATCCGCTCGGTGAGACAAGCCAACGCTCCGCTTGAACACCTCCGGCAATATCTTCGGGAAGCTTAAGCCTAGGATATTGAAATTTACCACTTTCCGGCCAATGGAACGACTCCGCGTAATTATACGTCTCCGGCTGAGGAATCGTAACGTTACCTTCAGGAACCGGGCGAGCAACAAACATGGTTGCATACCGTTTGGCTTCCTTATAGGCGGCATCCAAGTATTTGGGATCCTGCGTTTCCTCATATAGCTCCAAGATCTCCATCCACAGCTTGCTATAATAATAAATGAACTCATTTTTACTCACATCGACAGATGCAGGCGTATCGATATGTTGCGTGATATAACTGTCGGCTGCATCTTTCGCAGCTTGCAAATACTGCGCATCTCCCGTCATCCGATACATCATCAGGGGCTGAATGACAGGACCCCGGTCTTTCTGATCCGGGTCACGCACGAGGTATTCTTCCTGTGCTAATGCCCCAATTCCTGCCGAAGTGCCCATCATCTGATGAACAGCGGCGACACTTGAAACATCAAACGGCAGAGTAGCCATTTTCCATAACGAAGGCACACCGTATACTTTCTTCTGCGTTGGCGACCAACCAATACCATTACGCGATACGCCATACTGGACGGACGGCAGTGCTCTCGTATCGTATAGCTGGTCATCTCCAGTGAGATAATAAGCCCCCAAAAGAACTGCATTTGAGCTTGTTCGAACGCTGTCCTCGTTTTCGATATCAATAAAACCCTTGGCACGGCTCCACCACCCGCTGGGTGATGGGACATAATTAACAGAGTCATCTCCTTGCGGCTCAATCTTAAGCAAATCGATCATATTAAACATCGCGTCAGTAAGCGATTTATTTGAAACATTTTCCCGGTATGCTGAATAATCGTATTCATTGCGTAGAATATCCACGTAGGACTCATATAGATTGCTTTTTTGAGCGATAAGCCCCATATGAAATTGATACGTGCTTTCTGCAGTCATTTGCGAATAAGTCCCTAATTGAGGCGCATACAAGATTGGCTGCACGCTGCCTTCGTTGTTGACCAGGCTCATGCCAAGTCGTTGTTTCGTAACACCTCCCGTCGGTTCAAATTCAACCGGAAGCTCTGTCGGAGGTACAAATATGCCATACGTCAATGGATTTCCCGCACCATCATTTTTCTCAACCAGGCTCATCGGAGCGCTCAGCTCTCTTAAGCTTGTTGATTCCACTGTACCTACCATTTTGGCATGTGACCTGAATCCATTTAACACTTCATTGATGCCCGAGGCGGACTCTGTCGTGAAGGACTGATATCCAATCACATAATTGCCGTCGCGGCGAGGCGTAAAGGCAAAAGAGACATCTGGTTTATCCCCTGCCATGGACCAGTTCACTTCAAAATCATAATCACTGCCATGTGTAGAGTCGGTTAATACCGCGGTCTGGCTGTCGGGAAAATGGACCCCGTCGAATGTAATCCAGCGTTTGTTCATCGTATCATAGTAATTGGTTCGGCTCCCCGCATTCCCGTCCAATAAAACCCATTGTTCCTCAAGTCTTTCCGATTCATTATTGATTGGAACCCAGTTCCCTGTCTCCGTGTTTTTGTAGAACATGTCACGAACGATAGATTTACCTTCATCCCATGCTGCCTCATAAAAGGTTGCCTTGTAATTAGCATTTTCAATGCTGCCTTTCTCTGTGTAACTGAGATTCGCTAAGGTACGGCTTCTTAGCGGGGGGAGCGGTGGTGCTTGTTGACGGATATTCCCCTCGAACTTGACTGCATCGGCCCGCGTAATAATTGTACCCGTAGAAGGCTGCGTTCGAGTCAGCCTGACAAATTCGCTATCATCACCACTAAACTCATACTCCCCCAGATCCACCCATCCAACCGATGGACCTGACGAAGGTCTAAGATCCATAAACTTAACATCCGTAACCCCGTTATGAACAATCTCAATTTTCACATTACTATCTGCTTTATCCGCCCAATCCAGCTTATAGAACGATATTCTCGCCGTCCCTGCTTCCAAGCGTGGATTCCAGGTGATGCTTCTACCTACAGCGTCTGTAAATTTGGAACTGGAATTATTGTATCCCTTCACTCCTGCACTTGTCGTCCAATAAGGAGCGGAGAACCCGTTACTGACGTTTCCTGAATCAACAGTGACGACATTATCAATTGTGAGACTCCCATCATCAATGATAATTGTCTTATGTGGCTCTTTCTGCTTTATATTCCCTTCGAACTTGACCGCATCCGCGCGCGTAAGGATCGTGTTTGTGGTGCCGGTAGACCGGGTCAATTGAACAAATTCTTCGCCAACTCCAGAAAAATAGTACTCTCCCAAATCAACCCACCCTGCTGGAGCACCAGATGAGGGTCTTAGATCCATAAAGACTACATCCGTTGTTCCATTATGAACGATCTCAATTTTCACATTGCTATCTGCTTTATCTGCCCAGTCCAGCTTATAGAACGATATTTTCGCCGTTCCTTCTTCCAAGCGTGGATTCCATGTTATCGTCCTGCCTGCTGTACTTGTATATTTGGTGCTGGAAAGATCATACCCTTTCACCCCTGTGCTTGTGGTCCAATTAGGGGCCGAATATCCATTGTTCTCGTTACCTGCATCAGGTGTCACATCATCATTGATCTTGATACTCCCGTCATCGATAATAATTGTCTGATAAGGTAAGGTCTCCGCATAAGCGGTCCTTATTCCGATCAGGCTGAAAGGGACTACGATCGTCAACATGAAAACGATGAAGAAAAATAGCTTCCTTTTGACCATACAATTCACAGCCTTCCCTTAAAATGATAACGCTTCCACAAATGCATTGTCTTTTGCTGGAATGATCGTAAAAAGCACTTAACCTTATCCTTCTGCCTAAATCCCGTTCTGTCGTTTTCATCTTAGCATGTTACGTCACGGTGAAATTTCTTTCATTTTAAGAATTTCTTATACGATTTTAAGTAAAGTAAAAAAAACCTACACCCTAATTGATTGCTCAGTTGCAGCCAAATAGAATATAGGTCTTCCAAGTGTTCCAAGTGAACCAATCAATTATAATGGCGGTTGCACCAATAACAACTTTCCAAGCTGTATGACCGTTTGATCATACCAAGCAGGATGCTGCCGAACATGTTCCATACTTCGTTCATTGCCGCTAGCCTTAAACACGGCAGCTTTGTCAGTCTTCTCGTGATCGATCTCGAAGCGAACTGTATGTTTCCCATTTGGTAGCTCTGGCAAGAAAACATATTGATTTCGATTATGATCGTTATAAGGAGTGAAACGATCGATAAGAAAGGACTCCCCCCCATCCACCGACACCTTCAATCGGCCAGAATCCGGCCCCCCGATATCAAATAAGCCGATGTGTGTTCCCTCAAACTCCACTGTGATCGTCTCTCCGGGATCAACTGCTCTCCATAGACCGGGGAACAACCAATCATACTCACGCACTAAAGGAAAATCATCAGTTGTCATGTAAGACCACCCTGCGGAAAATTGAGTAAGACGATCCAGTGGCAGCATGCTTGCATACTCCCAAGGATTGGACGGGACCAAAGTGTCTTGTGGCAAATGATGTTCCACTTTTCCCACGTGATCTCGAAGTTTGCTCATTTTCTCAAACGACCGAATGATGGTGTCTGTGTAAATCTGGTGTCCTTCGGGAATTGTTGGATGGATCGAATCATGTGTAAAAATAACGGCACCGGGAATGGACACATCTGCACTTGAGGTGAAAATGAGCTTTCCATCCGAAACCAATTGACTGACCGCTACGCCCAGATGAATGGAAGGAATGCCGTAATAGTCGGCGATTTCCTCTTGCATAAGAGCGCCCTTCTGGTATTCGCCGGATTGAAATGAGGTCAAATCCCGCTCCTTAACCGTATATACAAACAGGATATCAGTAAACCGGCTCCGCTTGCGAATCTGTCGGACAATACCTTCGATCCGTGCCTTGGATTCGGGAACTCCGCCATCGTTGCCAACAAATTCAACAAATATGAGATCAGGCTGATGACGAAGCACATCTGTCTCCAAACGGGCGCAGCCGAGGTCCGATCCTGTCCCATCAATGCCTGCGTTCACAGCGCGGATATCGGCATGGGGATATTGCCCTCGCAGCCAATCCGCCGTCATGACCCTGTATCCTTTCGAACGTGTATTACTGCCGCCAAAATAGACGATGGTCACGGTTTCTCCATTTTCCAACTTCTGAATGACATTAGGCAGCCCTCTTCGTGGGAAAAATTCCTTCATCACGACTTCACCCGCCCTCACTTAGCGTTTTTAGAAGCAAAAAGTTTTACAGCAAACACTTCATAATATGGCGAACTATACGTTGCACAGAAATCAAACCGGATTTGAGTTACACCTTTTGCAAACACCTGATGTTTGTTCAACGAAAGATAATTCCCACGGACTTTAATTTCGCTTTCGGTTCCGTCTTCTAAGATTAAGGTCACATCATAATCTTGAATCAACGACTCGATTGGATCGTCGAAATGCTCCAAATTCAGCTGCGAATTGAAAACAAGATGGATTTCATCCAGATTTTTGGGGCTTGCAAAACCAAATTCCAACCATTCCTTTCCTTCCGTACGTTCCGAAATCCAGCTGTTCGGCAAACCATAAGGTCTGGAAAAACCGTTGACGACATTTGCGGGATTATACATATCCTGGGATGGTATCAGGTCTTTGAAGCAAATGCTCTTATTAAGTTTCTTCAGCTTGGCTGGCTCTTCCGGTCTATAAAGGAAGCTAACCGCTCCCGTCAATTTCTCTTCATTGCTGTGTACAGTGAGGTCCGCCGTACCTTCCAATACGATGTAGATTTTGTCGTCTTCTGGTTTCTTACAGCTGAGGTCCAGTGTAATCCAGTCATCGTGACCCGCTGAAATCACCAAGTTGTAGCCCTTCAGCTCGCTGGTGGGAATATAGTTTTCCTTCCGATCACCGCCATACAGCTTCAGTTGCAACGTTTCCGAATGCTCGGATCTATTTTTAATTTTGATCTGCACGCTTTCAACCAGAGATGTCTGGATCGGCAAGACCAAACATAACGCTTTGTCTAAGGACACCTCTTCGGTTGGATGAAGTTGTTCATAGCTTCGCTGCGACGAGGCACGAATCGTTAAGCCGTCTGCGAAATAAGGATCTAACGGCTCTTGAAGCCCTACAATCGTTTGCCCGTCTCGAAGCAGCTGCGCCTGAAGCTCATCCATATGGGCTCTGACGATGTCCGCAGGGTCTGTATCATATTTTACGCATAACGCAGCAGCCGTTCCTACCGCCTGCCCCATACAACCACAGGTTGCCATGACCCGTGTGGACCCAAAAGCCACATGGGTAGCGCTTATATTACGGCCAGCGAACATCAGATTAGGAATATTGCGTGAAAATAAGCTGCGGAAAGGGATGTTATACAATCCCGGCACATAATTCCACGCGGTAGCCGGACCCTCATCGTAGATGCCTTTATTCGCATGCAGATCCATATACCAGCCTCCGACGGATACCGCATCTTCGAAATGAGGCTTTGCTGTAAGATCGTTTTGAGACAGCATGTGTTCACCTATAAACCGTCTCGACTCTCGCTTTCCCGGGATCGGGCATACATAATCCAGGATGAGATGGTCTACATCATCAAACTCACCGCTATTTTTGATATAATCCCAGATCCCGTACACCAATTTCCGCAGTTCCAATGCGATGTCTTCATTATTCTTGATAATATCCATATGTCCGCCGTATTCCAGCCACCACAATCCGCCAAGCCCGTTGATTTTCCTTGGAAAAGATCGATGGTTTAATCCTTTTCTGATACTATCAAAAAAGTCTAACTTCGTAATATCATACGCAAAGCCAGGCCTTTTGTAAGGAACGGAATAGTTTACGTCACGGGCTTGGAACAGAATCGTATCACCCATGGTATAATGATCCGCCACTTCTGGAGCCAGATCCTCCTTGTATTCATGCTTCGCTTCTCTTCCCCATCGGAAGTGAGCACCTGCTTGATATCCAACAATTCCATCGCCGGAGCAATCAATATAGGTTGGGCTTTCAAAACGAAATTTTCTTTCGGAAGCTAATTGAAGGCCCTCCACCCATTGAATTCTGCCGTTCTCCATGCCCGTTTCATGCACACATGTATTCAGAAAGAGAGAAATGTTGGGCTCATCATAAACCATGTCAAGCAAGACCGTATCCGAAAGTGAAAGCATAAGTTTTTTGTTGTATAACGGATTATAATGAAAGATCTTCAGCTTGAGTTCTTCCACCAATCCGCCTTCGCGAGCATAATAGGATGGACTGTTTCCGAGATATGCCGACCCGTTGATATGAACTCTGACCTCGCTGCTCGCATTTCCACCCAGAACCGGCCGATCATTGATAAGTGAAACCTGTAGCCCTTGGCGTGCGGCAGCAATGGCAGCACATATCCCGGCAATTCCTCCACCTATGACGGTTACATCTGCTTTCATAAGTTCCATTTGGATAACCTCCATGATTAGATACTCCTATCATGGTAATGGTTTTGGTCCGTTTTTTTTTACAGGATTTCGCGAAAAAATCATACATTTTTTGCATCCTTAGTTGGATTCCTACCGTGTCATTTTGATCCGGTATTGCTTAGGAGTATCCCCCGTATATTCTTTAAAAAGTTTGCAAAAGTAACCTTCATTGACGATACCTACTTCCTCGCACAATTCCAATAAAGAATAATCCTTCACATTTAACAACTCGAGAGCGAGATGGATTTTTTTACGGTTGATGTAGCTGATTACGCCTTCGTTCATTGTTTTTTTGAATAAGCTGCTAAAATACGATGGCGCTAAATTCACTTCCTCCGCAATGGCCTCCAACGTTAAACGTTGTTTCAAGTTTGTCTCTATATAATGCATTGCACTCATAATTTCTGCACGATGTAACAGTTGGCCCGCATGCACGTATTCGAATGTGAAGTCGCCAATATAGGCGAGCTGCTCCTGAAAAGCCATAAATTCCATAGGGAAGTCTGGAACTTCCGTGGCCATTTTATTCCCCGATTTAAACTTTACGGTAATGTCTCTGTACAAGTCTCTAATCATTGGCGCCATGATCGACTTGTGGATTTTGTGGTCCGAAACAAATTGCGACAGTTCGGCAAGTGCATTGTCCAGCTCTTCCTTGGAAATCTTTCGTTTCAGCCGTATAAGAAAATCAGCCAGCTTCTGCTGAAATTCTGCTTTTTTGTCATTATGGTACTGGAACCGATGCATCGGTGTTTTTACGACTTTTTCGGTATGATAATAGAAATCCTCACTCACATTTTTAGCTTCTGTATACGCCTGTTTGATCGATTCCCAGCCTCGGTGTGGACCACCAAAAGCGACAGATACCCTTTTATTCAAATATTGATGCAAATGAGAGATGATCTGCCCTCCCAAGGATAGGCAAGCATATTCCGTTTCCATATCACTGCGGTTATTTTCCCAGGATAAAAAGCCAATAAAACAATTATCGGACAGATCTGCAGCTACGCCGCTGCCACCACTCATCACCGTTTCTTCGATGATATTTGTAATCGCATACTTCAAGATGTTTTGATCTGCGGCCGCGTATTCGTTGCGGAAACTTTCATACGTATTCATCTCAACGATGAAGCAGCAATAGTTGGCTTGAAAGAAATGAAACTGCATGCGATTGGCAAAATCCGATGCCCGATGAGAAGGAATTTCACCTCGGATCAATTCGTTAAAAAATTGCTTGCGGACTCTATATTTATTTTCAAGTACGGATACGTTTAACGAGTGAAACTCTGCCTCTTTTTTCTCAAACTCATTTAAAATTCCGGCTGCCTTATCCAACGCTCGATTCAAATCAGCTTCCCGCAGCGGAACCTTTACAATGTACTCCAATACGTTGGCTTGAATCGCTCGTTGAGCGTATTCGAAGGATGAATAGGCGGTCAAAAGTATGTATTGGGTATGGGGAAGCTCCGCCTTGAGCTGCTCAATCATGGAGATGCCATCCATTCGCGGCATTACGATATCGGATATGACGATATCCGGTTTAAGTTTTATGATCTCCTCGATCCCATTCAGCCCATTATTCGCTTTGCCCACCAGAACAAATCGTTTATCCCTATGGGAGAGCTCACTAAAAAACAGTTCCAATCGTTGAATGATCAGGTCTTCATCGTCAACAATGAAGCAGGTATAGTCTTTCCCCATTATGCATCTCCTTTTGGCAATTCTGCCGGGAATAAAGCACGTATACGGGTTATTTCCTTAGGTATGCTAATGATATCCAGCCCGAATTGATCTCCGTAGTGGAGTCTTATTCGCCCATGAATATTATTCAGCCCGATTCTTTTTCTTTTTACTTCCTCTTCACTCGGTTCTGAGATTAAAATATGCTTTATTTTATCAGCCGGAATTCCCTCACCTTGGTCAACAACTTCAATGATGACGATGCCATCCTCCCTGTAGGCATGAATCGTAATAGGGCCCTCAATTGCCCCACCGTTGTAACCATGGAAGATACTATTCTCCACAAGAGGCTGCAGCAGCATTCGGAAAACCGGAAAATCCATTAACCCTGCTTCGATATCTTCAATCAAATTGAAGTTTCGGTTATACCGAATGTTCTGGATCTCGATATAGTCCGCTACATTGCGTAGTTCCTGACGTAAGGAAACCTTCTCAGATGCATCGTCTATCCCATACTCCAATAATGAAATGAGTGACCCGATCACTACATCTACTTTCTCTATTTGCCCGAGACGTATCACATTGCTGATTGAACCAAGCGTGTTATACAGAAAATGTGGGTTTATTTGAGACTGTAACACCTGGATTTCCAGCTTCCGCTCAAGTTCATTATGAAGCTCGGCTCGGCGAATCAGTTCAACAATCTGCTGAAGCATACGATCGAATGCTCGTGAAAGATCACCAAACTCATCGTTTCGATTAATCGTTATTGTCGTTGTGAGGATACCTTGTTCCACCTGCTTCATTTTTGTTTTGAGCGTATAGAGTGGTTTTCTTATATATTTGGCAACCAAAAAAGAAATGAACAAACTTAAGAGAAGACCTGCAGCGAGAAGCTCGATATAATAGGTTTCCAATCTGGACAATGCTGCTTTCAAGCGTGATTCATCGTTGATCGAGATGATGGTCCAGTTGAATTTCTCCGTTGGTTTTTTCAAAAGGGAGACCGGAGTACCATCGTTGGTATACAGTTGAAGGTTTGTTTCTGTTGTATCCAGAATTTCTTCCGCTGACGTCTCTCCGATCGAAAAAGAATGATCTTGAATATTCAGAGGTCCTTTATTTTCAGAAAATCCGGCAATGATCTTACCTGACGCAGTGATCAGAGCCAGATTCATTTGTTCCTGTTTATTAATCTTGAACAAGGTTTCTTCAATGGCATTTAGATCCAAATCAACCGCAATGGCCATAGGAAACGGAGCACCGTTCAGATATCGAACCATCGTAACGGTCCAGCCGGAATACTTCGATTTGTAAGGTTCACTAACAAAGGTAGTCCTTCTATTCTTGTCAGCCGCATCAAATAAAGGTGCTCTTTCAGATAAAGGTTCATCGAATATTCGAGTAGGTGTACTTCCACCCAGAATGGATAAATCGTTTTTGATCAAATAAATATTACTGACATAAATACTGTTGAGTTCATACAGCTCTCTTAATTGCTTTTTAATCACTTCGGTATTGTTAATGTTGGCTTTCACTGATGTTTCAACTGAGAAGAGAATCGTCTGGAAGGAGGAAAAATTAACGGTGAAATACTGGTCTACCTTGTCTAATATTTGATTGGTGTAAAAAATGTCATTGGTTCTTATTTCCTTTTGCACATAGCGATAAGACAATTGGCTTATCAAGATGATGCAGCCTAATACAAAGGCAAACACAATTAAAAATAATTTTAAAGGCAAGCTGATTCTTCTTCGCATTGATCATCTTCCTTTTAGTTCCGTTTTAAACTAAGAATAGCATATGCTAATAAAGAGAGGGGCTACGAATAGCCACTCTCTCTTCGCTTATTTTTACTTGATAAGGCCGGCTTCTTTAAATTGCTGGATTGCTGTTTCCTTATATTTCTGCATGTCAAACTTGGTATCCAGCGTCTGGAGGAAATTGTCCCAGTTGGAAAGAGGCTCTTTGCCCGTCATAAATTTAACCAAGCTTTCATTAATGAAACGTGTGCGGTCAGCATCCAAGGTATCGCTTGGGTCAGGGGTCAATAAATTTCCGGGCAGTGTTGGCCCGACATATTGCTGATTGTTCTTGAAAGCTTCCGCCGTCTTCGGATTCTGGAAACTGAAGTACTCCGCATCATCACCACGGCGTGGCATTCTATAATGATCGACCCATAGGTACTTCTCTTTCATTTCCTTTGATAACTCGGAGGTTTTATTCTTGATCTTGCCGTCTACGACATCCCAATGAATGCCTTTAATTCCGTATGCAAAGTTTGGATAAGCTTCTTCATCCGTAAAGAGATAATTTAGCATGGACAAGATCCGAATGATTTTGTCCTCGTCCGCTTTTGCGGATATGGCCCATGAATTGCCCTGGAATGATTTTCTCTCTACAATTTGATCCCCGTAAGGACCTTTCATCGGAGGGATGACAATCCATTCCGGAACTTCTCCACTAATTTCTTTCATTTTCTGTTGATAATCCGGTTCCAGTCTACGAGCATCTCTGATCATAAAGCCAACTTTACCCTTAAACATCTTTTGGTCCAACAGATCAGGCGAATTCATCGTCACCCAGTCTGGGTCAACCACCTTGGCTGCCATCATTTTATTAATGTAAGCAAGTGCCTCTTTCATTTTGGGATCGATAAACAGGAATACCGGTTCATTATCTTTTATCTCAACGGCCGAAGGAGGATTAACGCCAAACATCCACATCAAGCTATCAAAGCCGTAGGTTTGCAGATTACCTTCTTTATTCATACCGCCAATGAATCCGTACGTATCATTTTTGCCATTACCGTCCGGATCTTTCTCTGTAAAGGCTTTCATAACTTCGAACAACTCGTCAGGTGTCGTTGGTACCTCCATATTTAGCTTTTTCAGCCAATCGTTACGGATGAAGAAGCTTCGACTGATACCGTTTACATTATCATAACCTGGAACTCCAATGGTTTTTCCTTGATAGGACATTGCCTCCCATGAGTCGGTGCCAAATCGTTTCTGTAGTTCAGGGAATTGGTCCATATACGGTGTCAAATCCGCAAGAACACCTTGGTCGTAATATTGCGCGAGATCAGCACGACTTTTCAAGAAGAGCAAGTCTGGAATATCCCCGCCTGCAATGAGTGTATTCAGTTTGGTTGTTGCTTGACCCGCTTGAGGAATCATCATATCCAAGTCGATGTTCATCTCTTCTTCCAACATTTGGCGTTGAATATCTTCATCACGTGGAGGTACCGGAGCAGCAGCATTAAAAGTACCTTGGTTAAACATTGAGATTTTCATTTTGTTTGCAAACTGGCCAGACTGGCCTTGCGAATTACCCGAAGTTGTCGATGTAATTTCTTCATTTCCCCCACATCCTGACAATAGCGTTCCAAGCCCTAAAATTGCCGACAGAATAGCAAATGAAATCTTTTTACGCTGCATATTGACCTCTCCTTTGCTTGTATATTATCACGGTTTCCCCGTAATAAGTTAGGTTGGAACACTTTTTAACCTTTAACGGATCCCAGGAGTACACCTTTGGTAAAATGCTTTTGCAAAAATGGATAAACGATTAATATCGGGACTGTAGTTACAACAACTGTAGCCATCTGCACAGCGAACGTACTGACAGCCCCGGAATTGGCGAGCGAATCAGCGCTTTGAGTTGCAACGTTAAGCAGGATGTTGCGCAAAATCACTTGAAGTGGCATGTAATTGGAATCATTGATATATACAATGGCATCAAAATAACTGTTCCAATGCCCGACTGCGTAAAATAAAGAAATGGTGGACAGTACGGGTAAGGATAAGGGTAAAATGATCCGCCATAACGTCTGAAGCTCACTCGCACCGTCTACCCTCGCTGATTCCTCGATTTCACCAGGTAATTGCTCAAAAAAACCTTTGATGATCACCAGATTAAATGCACTAATGAGATTTGGAATGATCAATACCCACGGACTGTTTAACAATCCCAAGGAACGAATTAGTAAATAAGTCGGAATTAACCCCCCACTGAACATCATGGTAAACACAATGAAGAGTAAAAACGGACTTCTTCCGGGCAAATATTTTTTGGATAACGGATATGCCGCGATTACTGTAAAAAACACATTTAACGCAGTGCCTACAATCGTTCGAAACAACGTAATTTTATACGCCTGCCAGATCCCGTGAGAAACGAATACTTCTTTATAGGCCAGAAAGGTAAAGGATTCGGGTATGATCACAATCCCTCTTCTTAATACTTCCGATTCTGGCGTTACGGAGACAGCAACCACATATAGGAAGGGCAGCACGCATAGTAGGGATAACAAAATAAGCATCACATAAACGGCGGTTTGCCAGACTTTTTCCCCGATTGTCATATGAATCATTCTAAAGACCACCTCACCAAATTTGCCCATCGAATTTTTTGGCGAGCTTGTTCGCTGCCAACACTAAAGCAAATCCGATGACAGCTTTAAACAACCCTACAGCAGTAGCCAAGCCAATCTTGAGACGCTCCAACCCTTCCCGGTATACCCATGTGTCGATAATGTCGATCTTCTCCTGGTTAAAGGTGTTGGCAAACATGAATATTTGGTCAAAACCCGCATCCAGGATATGGCTTAATTTAAGAATCAGCATCAGAATAATGACGCCACGAATACCGGGTAACGTTATATGCCATAGCTGTCTCCATTTGGATGCCCCATCCATTCGAGCCGCTTCATATAAGCTTGGATCGATTCCTGCCAAGGCGGCAAGGTACAATATTGCTCCCCATCCAATATCCTTCCATACTTCAGATAAGATGATCAGCAATCTGCCCCAGGCAGGTTCCGTTAGAAACGAGATGGGTTCAAAACCAAAATCTTTCATAATCATGTTAAAGAGACCATCGCCTGGGGCTAGTAATGCGACCATAATTCCATAAACAATGACCCATGACAGAAAATGAGGTAAATAAGTGATTGTCTGCACGATTTTCTTAAACCATTGGCTATACACTTCATTGAGGAGTAAAGCAAGTACGATGGGCGCGGAGAAACCAAACAATAGCTTATACAGCGATATGATGATCGTATTTTTCATGATGTCCCAGAAATATACGCCGTTCATAAAATCCGTAAAATTTTTGAATCCCACCCAAGGGCTATCCCATAGCCCCAAAGCCAGGTTATAGTTTTTAAAAGCAATCATAATTCCCGCCATAGGAATGTATTTGAATACCGCAAAGTAAATTAAGGCTGGTAATAAGAGAGCATACATCACTTTATACTTTTGGATCGTCCTTATCCATGTCTTTCGCTTTTTGGAGATGGGAATGGCGTCCGCTGCCAACTTTGCTTGCATTTCATCACCTCGTCTTTGTTTGTATTTGTATAATAGCACCCGCCTATCGGATAAATTTCTGAAATATCAAGAATTTCTTATAAGATTTTAAGGAAGTGTGCCTGGCTCGTTCCAACAGCTAATCCCGTCAGGTGAGACAAGAACTGTTCTACTAAAATAAAAAAAAGCCGCTATAATAGCGACTTTCAAATGCTGTATTTATACTTCTCCCCAAAAAATCTCAGTTTCATAATCGAATTCAACAAGACCATTTTGATTATTCTTATCAAATAAATTCCGTAGTTCTGTCATCATTGGATCGTAATTTGCATGCCCGGGTACAGGGCTGTAAGAAGATGATAACAACCGGCCCTTCAATCCCTCGAAATCGAACTCCTGACTCATTTTGAATCGCATTTCATGCATTGAACCTTCCTTGAAAAAAGAGAGCAATATCGCCTGAGAAATATTTTTATGATTAACTTTTTCGTAGTCGGTTCCATATGTATGGAGCAGTTGATTGTACTCTTCACGAAATGGAGTACCGTTAGTAAGACGTGAATTCCAGATGAGTATTACTCTCCCACCTGGCCGCAGAATTCTGCGAAACTCGATTTGGGCTGCAGAGCGATCGAACCAGTGAAATGCCTGAGCGCAGACAATAAAATCAACCGACTGATCAGGTAATCCAGTAGATTCTGCGGAACCTGCTATACTCTGGAATTGCGGATTACTTTCTAACATTTGCTCGGCGGCCTCCCGCATTGCCTGATTTGGCTCGACTGCGGCTACATAACTTCCGCGTTCCAGAAGTAGTTTTGAGATGATGCCAGTACCTGAACCGATGTCTGCTATATTACTGTTCACATGTAAACCAACGACGTCGTACAAATGGTCAATAGCCTCTTTTGGATAACTCGGGCGGTATTTCAAATACGAATCGACCCGGCTCGAAAACCGTTCTCTATTGTTCATCGATTGTCACGCTCCCATTACTATTTTGACATCCTATATACTGGCTTCAGTAACAGCTTCAAAATCTTACTGCCCCAAAAAGCAAATACCGTCGTTCCGGTCCATGAGCTGCGCTTATCTTGGCTGTATTGATCGTTGATCATATAAGTCCGAGTCGAAATAGGACTCTTCAGACCGAACTGTTCCCATTTCTCGGGATCATTCGAACCTCCGAGTTTTCTAAGCATATTCGCCGATTCATGATCTATTTTAGCCGGAATTTGCTCGAATGCTTGGGTGATTTGCCTATGAAACTCGTCGATCGGGTTGCGACTGGTAATGCTCTCGAGATGAATGCTTTCGCGAATGTAAGAAACGAATGCCAGATGGTCAGCCCAGAACTCGTCGATATAAAAAAGCCGTACCCGCTGCTCCGATGGGCTCATCGGTCTCTCGCCTTTCAATATTCCGAGCCGTTCCTCGTATAGAATTCGCCTCTGATCCTCCACCATATCCGAATAACAGTTCAATTCCCGCTGAATATCGAAGTTTTGGCCTATAATAACGCGCTGAATGTGCTCGATTTTGCTGTGGAGCGCCGGATCATCAAGAACCTCGTCCTGATTGGGAGCGCGAAACAGTTTATGAATGCCAAACCGAAGCATCAACTCGTCTTCCAGGCTAATATAAAATACGGAAGCTCCAGGGTCACCTTGGCGGCCGCAACGTCCGCGCAGCTGGTCATCAATCCGCATACTTTCGTTCACATATGTACCTATTACGTATAATCCGCCAAGCTTGGCAATTACTTCTGCCTGCGCGGGGTTGCCGCCACCGAGACGAATATCGACGCCGCGTCCTGCCATATTCGTAGATACCGTTACTGCCCCGATTTCTCCGGCTTTAGCGATGATTTTGGCTTCTTTTGCATCGTTTTTTGCATTCAGAACCTGGCAAGGTACACCGGTAACCGCCAGCGCCTCCGCCAGTATGTCAGACTCCTCAACGCTTGAGGTACCAATAAGAATGGGGCGTCCCTCATTATGGACGGAAGAGATTTGTTGTACAAGTGCCTTATATTTGGCTTCTTTATGGGTGTAAATTCGATGCTTGTGGTCAATCCGTATGTTTGGCTGGTTTGGCGGTATTTGCACGACCTGTAACGCATAGATATCCTCAAATTCCATTGCTGAAGCGTGCGCCGTAGCCGTCATTCCGCAAATTCCCGAATACAGGCTAATAAAGTGCTGAATCGTGATCGTGCCGAGAATTCTACCACCGGCCTTCCACTGCAACCCTTCTTTTGCCACCAGCGCAGCTTGCAGGCCGTCCGGCAAATATCTGTTCTCGGCCACACGGCCGGTGTGTTCTTCGATTAGCTCAATTACACCGTCCCGGACGATATAATCGACGTCTTTTTTTAATAACGATTCCACATGCAGCGCACAATTCAATGACGTTAACCAATGACTGTTATGGCTATCGTACAAATTGCCGCATCCCAGCAGCAACTCCGCTTTTGCAGCACCCGCTTCATTCAAGTAAACGTTCCGCTGGAACTCGTCAAAATCGTAATGCTCTCCTGGCTGCAGCTGCCGGGCTACTTCTGCGAAAAGATTGCCATCACTCTTGGAAGCACTCGAATCGCCACTAATGACTAGCGGCACCCGCGCTTCATCAAGAAGCAATGAATCTGCTTCGTCGACGATGACGTAATGGAAAGGACGATGCACGGTATCAGCTTCATTGAATGTTATTGTGTCGCGCAAATAATCGAACCCTGCTTCTTTAGCTGTAACATAGGTTATGTCCTTCGCGTAAGCTTCCCGTTTCTCGAACAGGCTCATGCCCGCTTGAACCGAGCTTACCGTTAACCCGAGGAAGCGATAGATCGGTCCCATCCACGCTGCATCTCGATTTGCCAAGTAGTCGTTAAAAGTAAGCACATGAACGCCTTTGCCTGTCAAAGCATTGAGATAAACAGGCATAACAGCAGAGAGTGTTTTTCCTTCACCGGTATGCTGCTCGATCAAAAATCTCTCGTGCAAAGCAATCGCAGCCATAATTTGCACATCGTAAGGCTGTAATCCGAGTGTTCTCTTCGCAACCTCGCAGACTAGAGCATAAGCATCAACAAGCAGCTCATCCAAAGGCGTGCCTGATCTTGCTTCTTCTTGCAGCCGAAGGGATTCCGCTTGCAGGTGCTGATCATCCCAAACTTCCAAATTCCGTTTCCTGATAAGCCCCACTCTGTCTCGATAATCTTTCAACAAACGCCGGGTATCCCGCTCTTTGAATTCACGTATCAACTTGACGACTACATTCATCGGAAGTTGATTCCTCCTTAGTAGAAATAAGTAGTGAAAAGAAAAGACTCCATACGGAGTCTTTTCTGTCGATGATTAACGCGCCACTCAAACTATTCGTTATAAGAGACAACTAGATTACTTCTCCGATGGGAGTGGTGTAAAGAGCAGATTCACCGGCAGGTTGCTTCCTGGTGCGGCAGAGAATAGAATGGTTACGCTCTCTCCAGTTGAACCGGTGCGGTAAAGCACGCTTTGTTCACTTGAATTGGCAACCGCAACGTTACCTTCGGCAATTGATACCAACTGATTGTTCACCAGAGCTACTCCGGAGTACTTCCCTCCACGAGGGTTAAAGGAGATAAGTGTACGCGGTGCAACATTGGTCAGCGTGATTTTGTACAATACGCCGAAATTACCCGCATTGGATGCGTCTGTGTAAGCCATCGGATCTGTTCCTACCAGATTGGGATCGCTTGAATTGTCACCAAGTGGCAGACGGGCAGGTTTGATTCCCACGTGCTCATCGTACTTTATAATGCGAGTCGCATTCGGGTACGTACCACGGTTGTGTACTCCGTCACGATCAAGCACAGGTAACAATGGCAGAGCCTCAAACGGATCTTTATTTTCTTCCACCAGGATAACGTTATAGTCTAGGGAATAATCACTATAAGCGTCCGAATAGAGAGAAATGACTTGTCCTTCTTTCATTGGCGTTTTATTAAGTTCTGTCAAAATCAGTTTGCTTTCCCCAGGTTGAAGGTACTCTTTCTTTTGATCCGCTCCAGTCTGAATCGACTTGAACCATTTATCAATAGACAATTTCCCAGCTACGGTAGCATACGGTGTAGGGCCAGCAAAGCCCATATTCTGTTGTTCAAATACTGCCGGATTTGGATTGTTATTGGTTGCAATCACATACATTTTTACTCTTTTGCCTGTATTGTTCACGTGGTGAATCATGAAACGGGTCTGCCCCGAAGATGATTCTTTATATACAATACCTTCCGTATTCACAGTTTCCGGACTGTTACTGCGGATCAGCAAACTTGGCTCATCCATGTACGTATACGGGACTTTCTCCATCGTAGTCACTTCGCCGCCGTTAAAGGTGAATTTCTGTCCTACCGGCGTGAAAAGTAAATTGAAGTCGGTAAATGAATATAAGGTCTCATTCGTTATGGTAATGACTTTGGAATACGTGTTCGTAGCGCCGTGATTGTCAGTAACCGTAAGTGTCACCGTTTTTGGACCCGGTTCAAAGAACGCAAGTGAATTGTTCTCCCATACTGCTTTAACAATATTATTTTCATCATCTGTGCTTTGGTCTGTGTATGTTATTTTTTCGCCCATTTTATATTGTTCTTTATCCGTGGCGAACATAGCTACAGGAGGAAGATTAGGAGCTAAAACTTCAATCGTAGTTGAATAGGGATCACTCCATTGACCATTGGAATCCTGTACTTGATATGAAATCGTATATGTACCTGCTTGATCGAATGAATCCTGGCGCCCTGTCCAGCGTTCGTCAACGATATCCATTCCATTAGGTGAACTGGAAGAAGTCACGTAGTCCACTTGATCTCCCACAAAGATCTCCTTTTGGGAAATGGTAAAGCTTGCAACAGGTTTTGTATTCAGATTCAACACAACCGTTTTAGCCGACTGATTCACTTTATAGGTGATGTTCAGAGCTTGAGTAATGGAAGTTAACGGCACCATGAACGTATTTTTTTGCTGATACGCAGGGCCTTTCATCGTTCTGGTCTCTCCATTTACCGTATAGTCTTTGCTGTTCGTCTTGAATCGGAGTTCATCGTCACCACTAATAATGATGGTTTCCTTGGTTTTGTTATCGTATTTGACGCCGTATCCTACACGGTCAACCAGTGCACGAATTGCAACATAGGATACACCGTTTTTTACAGCCATTGGCTGGCCCGCAAGATACGTTTTTCCATCTTGCTCCATTTTGTTGCTATTCATGTACAACGTCAGATTCCCACCTGCTACTGCAGGAGACGTCCCATCAACGGATGGTTGCTCTATCTGAGCAGGCGTAGCTGGCGTTTCAACCTTCTCAGGGGTTCCCTCTTGAACTACAGGTTTTGTACCCGTTTCATTAGTAGTGGTCTCTCCCCCATCCAATGCAGGTTTCTCGCTATCTGTTTTAGGTGTTGCCTCAGTGCCGGTTGAGGTTTGAGTGTCCTTGGCTTCAGTGGGCGGAGTAGTGATAGATTTGTTATTGCTCTCCGTCTTCACTTCACGCTCTGCAATCGGCTGCTCTTGCTTTAACACCTCAACTGATTCTACATTGGCCGTGTTTACTGACGCGGTGTCACCTTGTGGTGCTGATTGCGCATTCACAGAACCAACTGCAAATGCTTGAAAAACAGCTAAAGCGGTAAAAATGGATAATTTCTTCTTCATATTCATGCGTTGTCTTTGGCTCCTTCTACTCTCTAGTCATTTATTTAGATCCCCTCTAAAAGTCATAGTATTAGACGCTAGATTTAGGAAAAAGTTTCTAATTGAATTGTAAATTATGGATTTTAGTGCAACTATTTTTCAATGTTTGGTGATAAGTTCTTGAATAAAAAGCCTCTTTTGAATAATCATCTTGATTTTGCACAATATAATCCATGTCGCATTTGATAAAGAGGTGGATCAATGAACCCAACCAATCAGGCATTCTCTGAATTAAAAAAGAATATTTCTTACGTAGAACAGTCCCTTTATAATACGGACGATTTGAAACAACAATTGCTTCTACTCAATGGCGTACAGAGTGTGCTTCTCTATATCGATTCACTTGTAGATCAAGAGATCATTCAAACACATGTCTTAACCGCACTAAATGAGCAAGCCCATTCGAAAATCTATCCATCGTTCACCACATTAGAAAGTCGAAAAGATACGGATCTGCAACGTGGAATAGACTCACTTATTCAAGGGAAATGTCTTTACATAATTGATGGGTACCCGGAGTTTTACATTCTTTCTACCGAGAAAATGTATGTCCGTAGCACAACCGAACCGGAAAACGAAGGTGTTATTCGAGGTCCGCACAATGGATTCGTAGAGCAGCTTTCGGTTAATTTGAATCTGATCCGCAGACAAATTATCAGTCCATCTTTAATCGTTCGATATTTTAATGTCGGCGAGAAGACACATACCAAAATTGCAGTTGTATATCTTCAGGACTTGGCCAATCCGGAGTTAGTGAACGAAGTAGAAGAGCGAATCACATCCATATCTTCAGATATGGTGCTCGCTCCAGGCTTTATTGAAGAGTTTGTGGAGGATAACCCCTTCTCACTGTTTCCCCAGCAGCTCAATACAGAAAGACCTGACCGGGTTATTGCCAACTTGATGGAAGGACGCGTCGCCATACTTGCCGAAGGAAGTCCGTCAGCTCTTATTGCTCCAGTTACGTTTTTTGCTTTTTATCAAAGTCCGGATGATTATCATGGTCGCTGGATTGTCAGTTCTTTTTTAAGGTTAATTCGCATGATGAGTTTTGTCATTGCTTTTACATTACCTGCTGTTTATATTGCAACCATCTCTTTTCACTCCGCCATTTTACCGATCGAGCTGGCACACACAATCAAGAAATCATTGCAGAACATCCCCTTTCCTGCACTTGTAGAGGCAATGTTGCTTGAACTGATCTTTGAAGTATTAAGAGAAGCCGGGGTTCGACTTCCCAGCCGAGTGGGCCAGACCATCGGCATCGTTGGCGGTTTGGTTATCGGAGATGCTATCGTTCGTGCGGGGCTTGTATCCTATACAATGATTATTGTGGTATCCCTAACTGCTATCTCCTCGTTTTTGGTGCCTTCCCATGAGATGAGTTCGGCAGTCCGTATTCTCCGCTTTCCAATGATGATCGGAGCAGCGCTTTTTGGATATATCGGCATCGCATTTGGTCTGGTGATTCTAACCATTCACCTATGTAAGATGGAAAACTTCGGATCGCCTTATTTTGCTCCAGTGGCCCCTTTCCGCTTAGCTGACATGAAGGATGTATGGATTCGATTTCCCATTTGGGCGCTTCGCGGGCGTCCTCATGATGCCCGCCCGCAGCGGCTGAATCAGCAGAAGTTCTCTAGGAGTTGGAAAAAACGTGAATAAGGAAACAACGATCACTCGGGGACAATTGTTCTTGCTCATCATGAAATTTGAAATCGGTGTAGATATATTGTCTCTCCCTTATCGGATACATCTTTTGTCAAAAGGCGGTGGGTGGATCTCTGTTTTCCTTGGAGGTTTCCTGATTCAACTTGTCATATTGTTGTGCTGGCTTTTGATGCGAAGATTCCCGAACTCGTCCATTTATGACATTGTCACGCTGATTACGGGTAAATGGATGGGAAAGTTGCTGATCATTGCCTACGTTGGATATTTCCTATTAATGGGCACTTCTGTGTTGGTCAACGCCTATGGTGTAATCAACCGTTGGATGCTGCAGGATACGCCGCGGTGGGCTATATTAGCCCTCTTTTTGTTCAGCAGTATCTATTTGGTTAGGCAAAAATTACGGATCATTGCCAGGGTCCTTGTACTCATCTCCTTTTTGATCTTGCCCATGATGGTATTGATCAGTTATGGACTCAAGGAAATCAATCTGTTATATCTTTTGCCTTTAACCGAAGCAGGATGGCCCAAAATCATTAGTGGATCAACCGAAACATTAATGGCTATGTTCGGATTTGAGTTTTTTCTCGTTGTTTTTCCCATGGTTGAAGGTAACAGCGGTGGCAAACTCAAGTCTGTTGCTCTGGCAAGTGCTGTAGTAGTGATGTTGTATGCATTTACCGTGTTTATTTGTTCAACGGCTTTTAGTCCGCAGCAACTTGACTTAATGCCTGAACCTGTCATTTATTTGCTCCGTTCAATCCCACTCGGGACAATGGATCGGGCCGATTTCCTGTTCCTCCCTATCTGGTTAATTTCTATTTTTGGGGCGATCTGCGGTTACTACTATACGGCATCTTATGGTATAAGTTATCTCTTCAAACAAAAACACCATAAAAAAGCTGTACCTTATGTCGTTCTTGCTTCTTGTGTAATTGCCTATCTGCCACAACAGCGGGAAAAACTGGAGTTGATTAGTACGATAGCCAACAGATCGGCTTACTTTTTCCTCATGATCCTGCCTCTGCTACTGTTGGTTCTATCTTATATAATGAAACGAAAAGAGAAGATGATATGAGTAAACGAGGAAAAATCCTTGTCCTGCTGATCCTGCTTATGGTGATGACGGGATGCTGGGATCAGGATAGTTTAAAAGATGCAAGACTGGCTAATGCTTCGTCGTTCGACATCACATCAGAGGGTGAAATTAAACAGACGCTTGAAATTGTCGATGATTCTGAGAGTCAACAAGGGAGCAACGGTAATGAAGTCCACTCAGGTACCGGGAGATCCGTCCGACAAAGCACGGATAGAATTCGCGCTAAAGTGACGGGTGATATCCGGTTTTTCAAATATGGGATGATCTTATATGGCAACAAACTCGCACAAAATGATATCTACCCCTACTTGGATGTCTTATATCGGGAACCTGATTACCCGACCTCACATGTAAAAATTGCGATTGTGGATGGAGAGGCCGGCGATTTGTTACATCAAAAAAGAGTGGGCAGCATATTGATTGGTGAGTTTATAACGAAAAAAATTAAGAGTTTGGAGGAATTATGCATTTTTCCTGAAATGACGCTGGAAACCCTTCTCCCACCCATGCTGGATCCGGGACAGGACTTTACGTTGCCTTATCTATTTAAGAATGGAGAGGAAATTGATGCGCGAGGAATCGCCCTGTTTCACGGGCAAAGGTTCAGTGGGAGTCTTAATATCGAACAGGCCCCTCTATACGTTATTATGAGTGGTAAATGGAATAAAACAGCGCGATTTGTCAAAAAGATTCATCCTGGTCCTTCCAATAATCCACGGAACTATATCACTTACGAAGCGAATACCAAAAAAATCAAACGTAAACTCGCGGTAAAGGTTGCACATGATAGCCAAATTGATGTGAATCTCCATATCGAACTTCCAGTAACGATTGTTGAGTATGCAATGAATCATCTTCAGGAAAAGGGAACGATTGAACGTCTGAACCGCGAGTTATCCGATGACATGACTCAGGACGCAGAACTAATTATCAAGACACTTCAGCAGAGCGGGTGTGATTCCTTCGGTATTGGCAGACACTTAATCGCCCATCACCCGGACTTGTGGAAAAGCTTAGACTGGAATCAACAGTATGCCCAAGTTCGTTTTCACCCGGAAATAAAGGTAAAAGTAATCGGTAGTGGTGTTTTAAATTAATAGCGTGCTGTCGTGCAATTGGGAAAGCTCTCTTCCATTTGGAAGAGAGCTTTGTCCTTCATATTCAACTCAAAAGTCTTCAGATCTCCCCTTCGTACTAATTCCTAACAACAGGAATCCACATTTCACCATATACCAAACCGTTTTTCTCTCCCATTTCAACCGTTGTATTCGGACCGCCAACATAAGCATAATCCTTTTCTACGGGGAGGGCTTGACCAAAGGCAATGCCAGTAAGCATATTACTGAGCGCATCAGCCGTCTCTGCTTCGCCCTTCACAACCAGGTATGCTCCCTTAGGAAATTGGATTACTCTTGTTGCTTCTGGCAGATACTCTTCTGTCATGACACCAGCATAATGCATCATTTTGTTATTCACGGCTTCGTTAACAGCAAAAATATAGTCATTAGTAGCCAGAGACTTTAGTTTGTCCAGGCTTCCATCCTCTTTCACCGCGGACCAAAAATCCGCCTTCTCCTTGCTGATGCCAACATAGTCTGTATAGTCGCTCTTAAGATCCGTTCCAATACCTAACACGATAAAGCTCTCTTTTTCTTCGAAATGATAATTACTCATGGTTTACACCGTCCTCTTTAAATTTTCAATTGATTTGTGTTTTCACTTGATGGGTTTATAATAACCTTAAATCATGTCAGAATATGATACTGTTTAGGGGGCCCAATGAAAAAAGTCGAACGTATTAATGTCATCACGCGGTATATCAATAACCGTGCACATTTTACCATCTCTGAAATTATGCGAGAATTTAACATTTCTCGTTCAACAGCCATTAGAGATATCAGAGAAATTGAAGCCATGGGAATGCCACTTGTCGCTGAAGTTGGGCGCGACGGGGGTTATTTTGTCATGAACAACTCCCTCCTGCCTACTGTCCGGTTCACCGATAATGAAATCAAAGCGTTATTCATTGCCTTTATGGCGACAAGAAATCAACAACTTCCTTATCTGAAGAGTCGTCAATCTTTGGCTGAAAAATTATTGGGCCTTATCTCAGAAAATCAGCAAGATGACCTTGTGCATTTGAATCAAATATTGCTTTTTGAAGGGACCAATCCCCATAATCCAGACCTGCTTGATCTATCAGACCTGCCTCATCCTACTTTAGAAAAACTCATCCAAATTCTTCTTATAGAACGTTATTTGTTAGTTACTGTCCAAGAAGAGAAGAAAACAAAGTCCTATCCTATCGTTCTCTTGCACCTTCATCATCAAAAAGGCCATTGGATCATTGAAGGTTTTGACTTGGAGAAAGAAAAAAGACGAATTGTATCAGTAGACAACCTCATCCATGTCGAAGCATACCCGACGAAAAAAGGAGTGAGTACAAAAAAGATTGTAGAAAAACTAAAACGAAATACACAGGAAGAGGTCATCAACCTTGTCCTGGAACTTGGCCCAAAAGCGATTGCTCAATATAAAAAGTACCATCCTTTAAAATTTTCAATTGCCTATACGAATCCGTACCAAACGACAGCCCTCCTAAAGGCATTTGTGAATGTTCATAACTCAGACGAATTAACCGAAATGACCAATTGGTTGCTTTTTCTAGGTGAAGATATCAAGGTTAAGGAAATTCCGGAAGAAGTCCTGAATGCCGTACAAGAGAGAATAAGTTTATTCTGCCCTTAAACCAAAAAAAGCCGCTATTGCAGCGACTTGTAATGGAATCATATTCATTCATGTCTCACGCTAATGCTTGGCGAGCTGTTCCTTCTATACTAAAATTCAGCATTAGACTGGGCATGATTAGATGTATGCTGCGAGATTTTTTTAACGAGTAAAAAATAAGTTACAATCGCAATAATACTGGTCATTAATAAAGTGAGTCCTAACGGGACGGCAGTGTCCTCACCTGCGATCCCGACCAGAGGAGCAACCAGTGCACCGAGAAGAAAAGGAACAACTCCGAGCAGTGCTGCTGCACTTCCCGCCATCTTAGCTTGACTCTCCATGGCAAGCGGGAATGCCGCTGTAGACGTAATGCCGATCGAGCAAACAAAGAAGAACAACGGAATGACCAAAGCGAAAAGCGGACCGTGAACCAGAGTCACCACCAAGGCAGCAACACTTGCTATTAAAGCAAGCCATAGTCCCGATAATAGAAGTGTCTGCTCAGGTATACGTTTGGCCAATCGACCCACGATTTGAGATCCGATGATCAAGCTGATGCCGTTTGAAGCAAACAATATAGCAAATACCGTGGGTGTGACTCCATATATATTTTGGTAAATAAATGGTGTTCCCGCCACATAAGCAAAGACCCCTGCCGTCATGATTCCCTGTGCCAGCATGTAACCAACAAACTTGCGGTCACGCAGAAGCATTCTGTAATTACCCAATTGCTGTTTGAAGTCAGGAACCATACGTCTTTCGACGGGGTGTGTTTCTTTTAAGCTCCACTTTGTCATGATTAATAAGAAAATCCCCAGAAATGAAAGAGAGATAAATACACCAACCCATGTTGTGAAGGAAAGAATTCCACTTCCCGCGATCGGTGCTGCCAAAGGCCCCAAATTCCCTACAAGCAACAGCAAAGAGAAAAATTTAGTGAGTTCATGTCCACTATATAAATCTCTAGCTATCGCACGGGAAATGACAATTCCAGCTGATGCCGCAAATCCTTGCGTGAAACGAAACAAAATCAATAGTCCGATATTCGGAGCAAAAGCACATGCCAAGGAACAAATAATATAGGCTGCCATACAGATCAACAATGGTCTACGTCTACCGTACGCGTCACTCAAAGGACCCATAACAAGTTGTCCTACACCGAGTCCTAATAAACAAGCAGTAAGGCTAAATTGTACAAGTGATGCCGTTGTATTCATATTTTGTGCAATCTCCGGAAATGCCGGTAAATACATATCAATCGTAAATGGACCTAATGTAGAAAATAAACCTAGTAGTATTGCGAGTCCAAAAACATTCCAATTCGTGCTCTTCGCCATGATCAATAAAATCTCCAATTCCTCATATAATTTGCAAGCCTAATCGGAGTATAAGACATAGAGTTAACTGTAGGTCAAGTCTTAAGACTATTAAAACCAAATAAAGCCGCTGATTAAGCGACTTTGAATGGAAAACCATTAAATGGTGTAACTTCCCCGGCCTGAACCCATATGACTCATAATCATTTCGGCGGCTCGCTTGTAACCGCCAGCCTGCCTTAAAGATTCACCAATGAGGTAAGCCTGCCGTTTATAAAGTGAATTGTGTAGTACTTCTGTTAATGCCTCTCTCAAATTAGCTGCACTGAGGTTATGTTTATTTAAAGTAATACCCGCGCCGAGCTCCTGTACCCTATTGGCGACAAGAGGCTGATCCGATGTTAATGGAATCATCACCATCGGAACATTATAATATAACGCCTCACTTGTGCTGTTCATTCCAGCATGTGTAATAAAAACATCGGTATGCTGCAGCATGTCCAACTGGGCAATGTATGGCTTGACGATAAAATTAGGAGGTATTTGCTCAGCCAATGGCTCCATATCCGTGTATTTTCCTGAAGATAAAACTACATTCACGGGTAGATCCCCTAATGCTTCAAAGCAAAGCTGATAGAAATCCAAGTTTTTATTTAAAATCGTACCCATAGCAATGTACACGGTTTGCGGGTACCGTTCACGAAGCAACTCATACGAGAAGGTCGGAGCATCTTGACGTGTTATGATCGAAGGACCCGTGAAAATAAAACGATCATCCAGCTTTTCTGCCTGAGGCTGAAAATATCGGCTGGTGTACACGAGCTTTAACTGACCTGCATGTGCCGGAATCTCTTCCATGGCTGGAATTCTCACTTGAAACTCTTCAGCTAACTCCGTTGTTATTTTCATCGTAGCCTCATAAAGCTCCTTTGTCTCTCTCTCATTCAGGCCCGAGTTAGACCCCAGAGGCTCCACAAAAGCAAAGGACGCAATCGAGCACACCGCAGGAATTCCCAGCTTTTCTGCAAGAATAGTCCCTCCCCATCCCATTAGGGAATCAAAGATCATATAATCGAACTTCTGATCCTTGATCACCTGCAGCACATTGGGGATGATCCTCCGAATAATACCGCTTACCATCATATAAATGAACTGATAAGAATGTTTGTACTCCTGTGGTTTTAACACCGGATCATGAGAGAAAGCATCTTGTGGAAATGGATAGGTGATGATCTGAGC
Source organism: Paenibacillus sp. FSL M8-0212 (assembly GCF_038004645.1). Taxonomy (NCBI): domain Bacteria; kingdom Bacillati; phylum Bacillota; class Bacilli; order Caryophanales; family Paenibacillaceae; genus Paenibacillus; species Paenibacillus sp. FSL M8-0212. Next base: position 5,892,508 of record NZ_JBBORP010000001.1, read on the forward strand.
ACCGGTTTGTTCAATTCGGGAACGGTACTCCTCCGTGCACACATAGATGACTTCCTCACCATTGTTCGTCAACTGAGTAACTAATCCTAACGATGGATTCACATGTCCTTCAGCTGGAGTAATGACTACTAATACACGTGCCATCTTACCCACCTCCCAATGCAATTAGTCCCCCCGTTCTTCATGATGTATTTAACGACGCGGTCGTCATCCGTTACATGGAGATGTTATCCTTCACTTGGTTGATTGGATGATGTTCTTGATGAACGAGTTTGGTAATTCGAAGTGATGCCAAGAAACTTAACAAGACCCATAATAATTGCAGTGTTAACACGATCAAAACACCTGTCGATATGCCCCATTGTAAAGTTTCGGACAAGGCAATCAGAGCGCCACCAACGCCAATGCTTACGCCCATATAGAAGGAATCCACAAATTGCAGATTGGCGGACATTTCTCCCTCTTTCCTGGGCAAGGCATGTTGTAAAGCAATGGCTGCCGTTGTAGGGTTGGCCAATCCAACACCAAACCCTGTAATCATTTGTGAGAGAAGGATGAGTACAATCCCGCCGTCCGACAAAATAAGAGCCAGGATCACAAGTACAGTTCCAGCGATCATAATCCCAATGCCCGTCATGACTCTGCCCTTCCGGGCACGACCTTGATCTCGTGCATCAAGCTTGGCTTGTAACCACGCTGCGGCGGACCAGCTGAGAGAACCTGCTGCTACAATGAGGCCAGCAAGATCAGCGGATAACCCCTTCACTTCGGTTAGTGCCAAGATCACAAAACTTTCCGTTGTAAAATAACAAGCAACATATAGCCCTCTTGATACCAAAGTAGCAGGCAATCCTTTTTTTATCGAAAAAGTGCCCACAGGCAGCAATTTACGCATTGGTGTGATCATGACGACTAACCCACCCAAAGTGAGTAATATACCTTTCCAATCGGTTATCATACCAAGTCCTGTGAGTAATAGCCCCGTTCCAACGGCAAGCAGAATCGCATACATAATCTTTGAGTCGGTTGCTCGCGCTGGACCTGTCAGATCTTGCTGAAGCTGCAAGTTACGGAAAGAACGGAATGTGAGACTGAGCGCTATTCCAATCAAGGGTAAAACGATCCAGAAAACATATCGCCACGAGATGTAGGAAGCAATAAGGCCTGCTGCATAAGGTCCGATTAAGGTAGGCAGGACAAATGCCATGGAGAATGCCGCCAGAATTTGAGTACGAAGTGTATCTGGATAATGTAACGTCACACAGGTATAAACGCATGTGATCAAGGCCCCCGCTCCAAAACCTTGAAGGGCTCTTCCTGTAATAAGCATGTGCATGTCGAAAGAGATAGCGGAGACCACAGTTCCTAACACAAAAACACTAAAAGATATCAGCATGGATGTAAAAACGCCGCGCTTGTCAATCTGCTGACCCATAACCAAAGTTCCAATAAGCTGAGATAACAAAAATGCGCTGAAGATCCAACCGTATAAATGAATGCCCTCTAAACTTTGTGCCATTTTCGCGGCAATCGTTGTGATAGCCAGTCCTTCGAAAGCGACGGTTGACAGAACCAGCATAATACCAATTGTAGGCGCCCTGTACTGAGCATCAAAAATCCCAATCTGATTGTTGTTTGTCTTCTACACCTCCATAATTTGATGGATATTATGGTAAAATAAACCTTTTGACTCCATGAATATACCTTATGTGTTTTACTTTGTAAAGTTTAATGTTTAAAAAGTAGAATCGTGCTCTAGATTATGATTTCATGTTCAATAGGAGATTTTGCTTGAAAATATGCCATCTTCATTACAGTCAATTTGGAGAAGTTCATCCTCCAGGATCCAGGCATCTGTTTTTTCAACAAAGAAATGAAATTCTCCAATGAATTGAATCAATGCGGGATCGACCGGTGTAGCACTCGCATTTATGCCAATTGTAAAAGCATCGGAGCCTCCTCCGACATATTTTGCATAAATCCTTACATATTGGCACTCTTCCAATTCCCATTCATTCTTAAATGAATCGATTGCTTGTTCAGATATTACAAATGAGATCATTGCTCTGCACTCCTTCCTTCATTAATCACATTTTTTCACTTCGCCACGATAATTGGCCATTCTGAAACTGGCCCCGCATCCACACGAAACTTTGGCATTTGGATTATTCATGGTGAATCCGCCTAACATTCCGCTCTCTTCATAATCAATCTCAAGACCATCAATATATGGAATACTGTTTGCGTGAACCAATATCTTAAATTGCTTTTTATTTAACACAATGTCTTCTTCTGCCTGCTGTTCATCCACGATAAGGGTATAAGATAAACCACTGCATCCCCCTTCATCAACGCCTACTCTAAGGAAGGCATTTTGGATATCCGCACTTGATAAGATCTCAACGATTTTGTCCGATGCTATATCACTGACCTCAATGATCATCTTTATTCCTCCCGGTGGTATCATTTTGAAATTTGGTATCCCAGTCCATTAGACAGGGTATGAATGCAGCAAGAGCAGCTCCTTTTGGCGTAAGTTCATAAATAATTTGTGTAGGGCGTGTCAGTATTGTTCTTTTGACCAAATGATCATGTTGAAGACCCTTTAAACGTCTGGAGAGGATCATTTCGGAAATGGAAGGAATACTTTCGAATATTTCACCGAATCTCTTCGGGCCTTGAGACAGAGCACATAAAATATGGATCGTCCATTTCGTTCCGATGATACGATAAGCCGTAAATAGTTTATTCGGATCTTCAGTGAGCAATGGTCTGTACACCCACTTTCTTATTCATCCGCGTGGTGAGATCCGAGTGCTGGCAATGATACTCATGACGATCAACAAGAGATGGAAACCCATGGCTACAATTAAGCCGGATTGAAGTGACATCCCGCCAGCCTGACACACGACAAGGATGGAACCACCAATGCCGATCACTACCCCCGGTGTAAAAGAATCTGCAAATTGCAGGTTTGCTGAGGTTTGGCCCACGCCTTCCTCCCCCGTTTGGGAAAATGCAACAACACCGCTAATCGGATGTGCCAATCCAATACCGACTCCTGCAATGATCTGACCAAGAACTGCGATGGTAACGGTCACAACAGGTACCCAAAATACGATGGCAATCCCTATCGCAAGCAGCAATACCCCAAGAAAAATTCTCATATGACGTCCACGGCCCTGATCTGCCGCATCCCACCGTCCTTGCAGATACGCAATGATACACCAACTTAATGCAGCACTCGCGACAATTAATCCGGCCTGAGAAGGTGTGATTCCTTTCACGTCGATTAGTGCCAATACCAGGAAATTCTGTGTGCTGGTATAGGCAGCAAAGAACAACCCACGTGTTGCCAGAATTGCTGGCATACCTCTTCGCAACGTAAGTGTTCCCTTCGGAAGCAATTTACGGAGCGGAAATAACATCAATACCAGGCCAATCACGACTAAAACAAATCCCATAATGCTCGGTAACATACTTAGACCAACCAGGAAAATCCCTGTACCTAACGTTAAGAGTAACGCCATCCAAGTGGATGAAGATCCGCTCTCCCCTCCCGTCTTCTGCACTTTTAATTTCCTGAAGGCAGGTAAACTGAGCAACGCTGAAACCACCAGCACGGGTAAGATCCCCCAGAAAACAAAGCGCCAGGACCACTGATCTGCGATAAGACCGGCTACATATGGACCAAGCATGGACGGAAGAACATAGGCAGTACCAAAGGCTCCAAGAATTTTGGCACGTAACTCATCCGGGTAACTTAAGGATATAGCCGTATACACACAAGTCATCATAGCTCCGGCACCCAAACCCTGCAGAGCCCGTGATCCTATCATGGTATACATATCGCCTGCGGTTGCGGCAGCGATCAGCCCTACGATAAACAACAGAAGTGCAAAAGTGAACGGTGCTGCAGGTCCTCTTTTATCAATGATCCGACCGACGACCAGCGTCCCGATAATCTGCGCAAGCAGATACGTACTGAATATCCATCCGAACAGGCTAAGGCCGTTCAAGTCTCCAGCAATTGAAGGAGCAATGGTGGTGACGGATAAACCTTCAAATCCAACGGCCATCACTGACAAAATAATTCCTATGGACAATGCAAAATAACGCGGGCTGAAAATACTTTTATGATTAGACGACATGAAATGTGACCTCCAAGAAAATTGGTATGTATACATCGTATCCGGATACTTAGTAAACATTTTTGTTTATAATGTCTAAGCTACAGTCCGACTTTGACTTTGTCAACATTTTTGTTTAAAATGTAGTTAGTCATGTAGATTCAGTTGCTTCAAAAGGAGGTGCACCATGAGCGGAAATCAAACTAAAAAGGATGTCTCGACCAGTACCCGGAGAGCAATTATTAATTTGTTAAAAGAGCGCGGGGGAATGGATGTTGTCACTCTCTCCTCTCAGTTTTCGTTATCCGGAATGGCTATTCGTCAACATCTGAATGCGCTAAAAGGAGAAGGATTGGTTACCACTGTGGAAGAGGCCCGTCCCATGGGTCGTCCCACCAAGTTATGGATATTAACTCCCGCGGCTAATCGTTTTTTCCCAAGTGGATATTCGGATTTATCCGTCAGCCTCATCAATTCGATGAAAGAAGCTTTTGGTACTGAAGGGCTGGACAAGCTGCTGAATGTTCGAAATAAAAATATGCAAGAACAATATCTTCAGCATCTTGGCGATGCATCAGGAGTTAGAGAGAGATTGGAGAAATTGGCCGAAATTCGTACGAATGAAGGTTATATGGCCGAGGTTAAGGAGCAAGATGATGGCAGTCTCCTACTCATTGAGAAGCATTGCCCCATCTGTGAAGCGGCCGCGGTATGTACCGGGTTATGCAAGAATGAGTTACATTTATTCAAAACGGTTCTAGGCGATAATGTTCATATTGAACGGGGAGAATACATTCTAGCCGGAGGAAGAAACTGCGTATACACCGTTAGGCAAAATAAGCCATGACCAAAAGAGCAACCTCATTGGAGATTGCTCTTTTGGTTTGGGTTTTGAACTGATTAGAACGATTATGATTTCTCTAAATCATCCTTCATTATATTAGTTATTTCTAACTCTTACATAATCGTATGTACCCGATTATGTAATTTTGAATTGAGGTAGAGTATAGTAAGAGTGTCGAAAATATACTCTAGGAGGCTACTACCATGTCACAAAAAATCTGGATGAACCTGCCGGTGAAAGATGTTGTGAAATCCACTACCTTTTTCAATGAGATTGGATTCCATGGGGAGAATGTTGGCAACGAGAGAGCCCAGCTTGTCATAGGCTCAACGACGATTCTCCTGTTCCCGGATGCAACGTTTGAGAAATTTACAGGTGCCAAAACCGCAGATACTTCCCATAGCGCAGAAGTGATATTTTCCATTGGTGCTGACAGCAGAGAAGAAGTTGATGCTTTTATTGAAAAAGTCGAGTTAGCTGGAGGAACCATCTTTGGCAAGCCAGGTGAAATAGACGGCTGGATGTACGGCGCGGGATTTGCCGACCTGGACGGTCACCGCTGGAATCTGTTGTATATGGATGAGAGCAAAATGCCGAAACGCTAATGTATAACGCCTATCACTACGTCCGCCTCTTATCCTTCAACTTTGGAACTCTCCAATCGGCCAGTCATGGAGATTCTGAAGTAATTCGTTACGATACTAAAGATAAGGAACACGATTCCTCCAACTACAATATATTGTGTACTTATTCCAGTTACGATTAGTCCACATACACTAGCACCAAGTGTTGTTCCCAGGTTGGAAGAAGTTAGAAAGATCCCATTCGACAGTTCGGGTGCCTCTGGTGCTGCCGATACCACCCAATATTGAGTGATATTGCCCCCTATGCCTCCTATGATCCCCCAAATGAAAATAAGGAAGGCTGTTGGCACACTGAATTGTCCGAAGGTGAACAACAAGATGTATACCGTTATTAATGCAATGGGATACATCTTGATCGTTCTTAAAGGGAAATTAGCGAGCAGTTTTCCTGCTATCATGTTCCCAACCATGTTGGCCAAGCCATATAGAAATAACAGCACACTGACGGTGTTCCAGTCATATCTTGTCACGGTTTTCAGAAACTCGGCAAGGTAACTATAGACCCCAAATACAGCTCCGTTCATGAAAATCACGCCAGCAATGGATAGCCACATCACGGATCTTCTCAATACATACAGATGAGTACCCATAGAGATTCTTTTCGTAACTGGCATTGAGGGCACAAAAAGAAGTGTTGCTACAAATGCGACGATCGTTACGGTTGCAAAGAACAACATCGCATAGAACAACGATGTGCTGGTGGCAATCAAACTCGAGAGGGGTACTCCAAGTACCATCCCTGCCGACACGCCTACAAATACTTTAGCCACTGCCTTCGGCGCTACTTCCTTGGGGACTGACGCCGCTGCGACCGTAAATGCCAATGAGCAATAGACCGGATGGAAAAAAGCCGGAACGACACGTGCAATGACCAATACCGTAAAGTTTGATGTGATAGCGGAAACCAGGCTGCCCACAATAAAAATGCCAAGTATAAACAACATGACATGCTTCCGGTTCATGCCCGAAAATAATAAGGGTAAAATCGGACCAGATACAGCAACCGCAAGCGCAAAAAGACTCACGATCAAACCAGCGGTTGAGATACTGACCTGGTAATGTTCTGCAATCAAAGGTAAGATTCCGATTACGCCCATCTCCGTATTTAAAATACTGAATACACCAAAGGTCAGAATGAATACAAGCAGGTGATTTCGTTTAGTTGTCATATGCCATGGATTTAGAGAGATCCCGGTAAGCATCGATCTCTGTCTGAAGGTTGGCAATTTTCTGTTCTGCAATGTCTATCGCGTCGGCTCCTGCAATGAAGCGTTGCGGCGGTTGGGCCTCGTCAATTGCCGCCTTAACTGCGGAATGTGCATCTGCAGGCTCGCAAACATCTAATGGGACAACCATTACATTCTCGGACTCACCTATCGCACGAACCACCGCATCAGGATTCCGGTCGTTAGCAACAACCTTGTGTCCAGCATTGAAAGCAGCCTTAGCAATAGTTGTGCCCATACCTCGACCAGCGCCAGTGATAAACCATACTTTTGTCTTATCCATATCATTCATTCCTTTCAATTTCTTCTCCAGTTGCCTTGCTTTTTAGTTTAGCGTTTATACACCACATAGCAAATACTCATATCTTATAACAAGTTATGCTTGAAAGGCATTTCTGTAAGGTTTATTGTAGAATATAAAGGATAAAGGAGGAGTTACGATGGAGATTAGAGTATTGCGTTATTTTCTTACGGTCGCCAGAGAAGGAAGCATTACACGTGCTGCTGATTTCTTGCATGTTACGCAGCCCACTTTGTCCAGACAATTGAAAGACCTTGAACAAGAGTTGGGAAAGAAATTATTTATTCGCAGTAGTTACAGTGTTATTCTCACAGATGAAGGTATGCTTTTAAGAAATAGGGCTGAAGAAATTGTGGGTATGGTTGATAAATTAGAGGCAGAATTTCAATCCATGGAAGAAACCATAAGTGGAGATATTTATATAGGCGGTGGAGAAACGGAAGCCATGAAACAGATTGCAAGAGTGGCAAAAGAAGTGCAGAATAAATATCCCAATATACGCTATCACCTATTCAGCGGTAACGAAGATGATGTAACTGAGCGGCTTGACAAGGGACTCCTTGACTTCGGTATTCTAATCCAGCCAGCGGATGTTTCCAAATATAACTATATCAATTTCTCCGACAAAGATGTTTGGGGAGTGGTTATGAGAAAAGAAAGTCCACTCGCCTCCAAAGATACGATTCGATCTACAGACTTATTACATGTTCCACTGATCTGTTCACGACAGTCAATGAAGCAGACGTTTTCAAAAAATGAGTTTGCAGACTGGTTTGGTGAAGATTTTGACAAATTAAACGTCGTTACTACATACAATCTTGCATATAATGCTGCCATTATGGTTGAAGAAGGCATTGGTTATGCATTAATACTTGATAAAATAGTGAATACGTCTAGTGAAAGCAACCTTTGTTTTAGACCGCTAGAGCCAAGACTTGAATCTGGGTTAAATATCGTTTGGAAAAAACATCAGGTCTTTTCGACTGCTGCGGATTTGTTTTTAAAAGAAATTCAGGCTAAATTTGTTTAGCATTTATACAGGGTATGGAGAGCACCGAAACTCTTTTGGTGTTCTTTCTTCGTGTTTTTTAAAAGACTGGATAAAGTGATTAACGTGATTAAAGCCCACTTTCTGAGCGATCTCGGTTATTGTATCATTCGTCGATACTAAGAGATCTTTACTCTTCTTAATCCGGTATTTGATTAGATACTCGTATGGCGTCATATGAGCCGTTTTCTTAAAACATCTGGTGCACTCTGAAATGCTCAAATGCGCGACATCAGCAATCTCACGAAGCGTAACCGGATGAGCATAATTTTGATGGATAAAACTGAGCATTAACTGAAGTCTTTCCTGCTGACGCTTCTCGCTTCTTGGGGTTTCCTCGGAAGGGATCAAAATGTTGGATATCAATACAAACCATAGTTGTACCGTTTTAATTGAGATTTCGTATTCCCATCCCCAGTTTTTCCGTGTATTAAACGTCTCTCTCATTTCCCAGAGCATATCCAATATCTGCTTTTCCCACTCCAACTCTCTTCTAATCACGAGCGAAACCAAAGAAGAATTCGTATAAGGAAGTACATAATTTTTTTCCATTGCACTGTCTACATGAAAGGCTAATAGCTTTTCGGGAAAATTGAAACTAACATATTCACCATCATGTGTCAGCTCTGTTGTGATATGAAGAATTCTCTTGTTGATCAGGATCGCCTGACCCGTTTCCAATGTATGATCAATTCCGTTAATTTGAATAACCAGTTTGCCTTTTGTGACTAAAGTGATCTGTAGATCTTCGTGCCAATGCAAATCGTTGAACCCTCTGCCTTCGGGGATGCTTGTATGACGTGTATGTGTGTACATGATATAGGGAAACGAAAGATCGGAATACAAAATATCCTCATAAAGTTGCTTCACCATTCTATGACGTTCCTTTCTTTGACGATATATCTATATTATATAGTGATTTAACTGCACGAAATTCGAAAAAATAATGATATTATTATATCAAACCTTTAACTTATCACAATAGCCTGTGCACAGACGACCGGATAAGAACTTTGGAGGCTTATATGTGAAAGAAAATAAATCATCGCTGCTTTTTCATCCGTATGTATTGCTTTTTATCGCCATTTTGTCGGTATCCGTCTCTTCAATCATGATCAAATCTTCGGATACTCCGACCGCTATAGCCGGTATGTACAGGCTTTATATATCAGCCATTATTATGCTTCCTTTTATCCCCTGGAAAACGATCCGCTTATTAAAAATGGATTCAAGGGATTGGATCACAGTTTTTCTGGCTGGCCTGCTTCTTGGTTTATATTTCTTATTTTGGATGGAATCGCTGGTGTATACCTCGGTGGCTAGTTCCATGGTCATTCTGGCGCTGCAACCTTTGTTTGTGATGATCGGGTCATACTTTATGTTTAAGGAAAGAGCGAGTATACGTACCATTCTATGTTTGATTACCGCCCTGTTCGGTTCGGTGATTATCGCCTGGGGTGATATAGGCGTATCAAGAGAGGCTCTGATTGGAGATGGTCTGTCCCTGGTAGGAACCATACTGGTGTCGACATATATGCTGGTTGGACAGAAAGTGAGTCGGAAAATCGACGCGAATATATACAGTGTTGTTGTCTTTATTATTGGCGGAAGTGTCCTGCTGGTCTACAGTTTATTGAATAACTTTTCGTTGACCCATTACGAATCATCCGATTGGCTGTATTTCCTCCTACTTGCGATCATACCCACTATTTTTGGTCAGTACATTTTCAATCTGCTGCTCAAATCCATTGGTGCAACAACAGTTTCTGTAGGTATTATCGGCGAACCCGTTTTGGCCATTATGCTTGCTTATCTATTGTTGGGAGAAACCATCTCTGCTTTTCAATTCATAGGCGGATTAATTACGTTGTCAGGCATGCTGATGTACTTTGCGCTGAAATCCCACGATATCCAACTGCCCAAGTTCCTGCGCTTAAATCGATTCAGGAAACTAGGATAATAATGAAAGGAGTGAATTTAAAATGGCAACTTTTGATGATTTCTTAAAATTAGATCTGCGTGTCGGCACGGTCACCAAAGCTGATTTTTTTGCAAAAGCTAAAATCCCTGCTATCAAACTTGAAATTGATTTTGGACCAGAAATTGGATTAAAAACATCCAGTGCACAAATCACGAAAAGGTATTCATCCGAATTTATTATCGGAAGGCAGATTATAGGTGTAGTTAATTTCCCTCCCCGTCGTATAGCCGGATTCAATTCAGAAGTGTTGGTGCTTGGCGGGCTGCCCGAACAGGGAGATGTTGTTTTGTTGAAACCTGATTTCGAGCTACCCAATGGTACTTCGATCGGATGATAAGAAGAAACCCACTGGAGTTTTATACTCGGTGGGTTTCTTGTTTTAAAACATTAGTTCTATGTAGAACTAATATTTCTCCTACATGGTTGAGTTTAATCTACTCAGATCGTGGTGTTCTACTTTTCTACTTCTCATGTTCCTTTATCACTTGTTCGATCCCGAGCAAAATAAGCTTCAAGCCAAACTCGAAAGCTCTGTCGGTTCCCATCACCTCAAACAGACCATTCTTATACATCCTGCTGAAAAGTCCAGCTTCCTTCTCACTCATAGAATCCAGAAGGTGGATCATCTCTTCACCCCGAAGTGCTTCCTGGTCCTTAAGAACAGCAGAGATATTGCGCTGATGCTGATAATCGTCCAGAACGAAATAGAATACATAGTTCACAAGTGTGAGAACGGCCTGTAATTTCTGCTCTTGCTCTAGTGGTGTTGATTCCATGCAGAGCAACATGCGGTTGGTGAAGCGGATCATGTCCGGTTCATGGGGCAACGTCATCATCATGAGCTGTGTGGAGCACGGGTATCTACTGAGCACACTCCGTACCGTCACCGCAAGCCCCTCCATCTGCTCCTTCCAGTCCCCTTCAGTGTGAAACTCGTCCAGAATAATTTTCGATATCTGGTTGGCCAGACGCTGGTAGAGTGTCTGCTTGCTCTTGAAGTACCAGTATAGAGATGGAGCCTGAATCCCCAGTTTGTCTGCCAATCGTCTCATGCTGAATTTCTCGATGCCCTCTTCCGCCAAAAGCTCCCACGAAGTTTCCAAAATCTTATCTTCCGAAATCTGAGGCTGTTGTTTTTTCATCGGTATCCGCCCTTTTATCTAACAGTGTAAGTTTATGCTTTACAGGTTCATAAGTTCATGATAACATCTAACACTGTAAGGTTCAATCTAACGGTGTTAGATTAGATCAATATTAACGAAGAAAGTAGTGATCCACATGGATGCAGAAAACCTCCATTACTTTGAAAAAGCACCAATCGCCAAAGCCGTAGCTCACTTTGCTGTCCCGATGATGCTAGGCACGTCAATGAGTGTTATTTACTCCATCTTGAATGCCTATTTCCTTGGCACACTGGGTAATACGGCAATGTTAACCGCACTCGCTTTAACTTTACCTTTATTCGCGGTCATCATGGCCCTTGGTAATTTAATTGGTATAGGCAGCGGTACATTCATCTCTCGTTTGCTGGGAGAGAAAAAAGTCGATGATCTGAAGCATGTATCTTCATTCGCCTTTTACAGTAGTTTAGTTCTCGGAATTATCGTGATGGCCGTTGGGCTCCCGCTGATTGAACCAATCGTTCATGGGCTGGGGGCAACGCCAGAGTCCTTCGGATTTACGAAAGAGTATGTCACGATTATGCTTATGGGTTCACCCTTCGTCATCTTATTCTTCACCCTGGAGAATATCGTGCGCTCAGAAGGTTCAGCAATGACTTCTATGACCGGTATGATTCTCAGTGTTGTTATAAATATTATCCTCGATGCACTATTCATTTTTGTCTTCCATTGGGGCGTGATTGGCGTTGCATCTGCTACCGTCATCTCCAACTTGGTTGCGAGTGCATTTTACGCATTCCATATGAGTTATAAGAGTCAATTCTTAACCGTCTCCCTGAAATGGTTCAAGGTGACGAAGGACATCCTGAGTAATGTGTTCAAAATCGGTGTTCCCGTCTTTGTTATGAGTGTCTTCTTGGGTGCAATGTCGCTTATTCTTAACCTTTTTCTTGTCGAATATGGGGATCAGGCCGTTGCTGGGTATGGAATCTCATCACGTTTATTACAATTTCCTGAGTTTATTCTGATGGGTTTGTGCGAGGGAGTTGTGCCGTTGATTGCCTTCTCATTCACAGCGAACAAATTACGCATGAAACAAACGATTGGATTCACGATAAAATCTATTTTGGGTTTAGCCATCCTGTTTGGGGTTGTCGTCTATCTGATTTCCGACCACTTGATTGGTTTATTTACGACTGACCCGCAATTAATTGAAATGGGTAGCTACATTCTTCATGTAACCTTTTTATCCTTGTTCATTACAGGAATGACTTCTTTGTTTATGGGGATCTTCCAAGCAACAGCCCAAGGAACCGCCGCGTTTGTTATGTCCATCATTCAAGGAATTACACTAATTCCTGTATTGTATATTGCTAATCAAATGAACGGCTTTCATGGAGTGATCTGGTCGCTCGTTATTGCGGATGCCGTGGCGTTCCTAGTTGGGGCCATCATGTTATATGTTTTGCGGACCAAATTGCAGCCGGATCTGGAACATTTGGCACAGTAGTCAACATATAACATATAACATGCAAAAAGGCAGGATAAGGGCGCTCCCTGACCCTGCTCTTTCATTTCCAAATGACAATTATTTATCTAACGATACTAGGAAACTATAACTGTAACTGTTATAAGGAGAGCTTGGTCAACATATGTTCTATTTCATCCATATACCCATCTACTGTAATACTTCTCGGAGCAAACAGAAATCGTAGTGATTGTTTCCATTCCGAGCCTGCAATAGAGGTTGGTAACATCGAATGTTCTGTATTAGAGAAGATTTTCACATGAAGCAAGGAAGAAGGCTGAATTCCTCTACGGTATGCTTGCTCTGTATCAACAATGTCCACATTCACATCATCTTCTCCAAGCAGAAGTAGTAAAGGGGTTTTGAAATAATGCAAATCCGCCGTGGCATCTGAAGCAAAATTTTTCTTTATGAAGTTCCAGCGTTCTTTGGAAATCAGATCATCCTCTCGAGCAATCTTGGTGTACTCTTCATAAGTACCCTGATTCTTTAAAATCTCTTTAATCTGGTTTTCATAATCGACCTGATTTTGAATCTCCTCGGTGGAATGACCATCTTTCGCCATTTGGCTGCGTGTGTTGTATTCTCCCTGTTCCAACCAGTTTATCGCGGGTGATACCAAGATACTGAAGGCAAGTTGTTCTTTGCCAGCAAGCTTAGGAATGACCCAGCCTGCTTGGCTGGCACCCCATACGCCTATTTTGGAATCATCAATGATGGATTGTTCTTTCGCCCATGCAATAGCTTGCTGTGCCTCCACAACACGATCATCCATGCTTTGATCTAGCCAGTTTCCCTCTGAACCCCCGATTCCCCGTTTATCTAGCGACAAGGATGCATACCCGATTGATGCCAGTCTCTCCCACAACGGTTTGTATCCCTCACCATGAGTAGAGTCTATTGGACCGTCACCGTGAATAAACAGTACTAAACCTAGCTTGCCTGAATGGTGTTTGGGTACAGTCAGTGTACCTGTTAACTTGCCCTGTGGAGATTGAATTTCAATGGATTGTTCCACCATGTCAAAATGATTTTGATCGACTATGTACAGTACTGCACCAACCATCAATAAAATTGCCACAATAAATGAGATGTATCGTTTTTTCCATTTAAACATAAGTATCTCCTTTGTAAATCATGTAATGCCATTGCTTTTCGCCTAAGAGCAGGCCGGTAAGAAAGCTATTCGTACTATACTGCTTGCGAAATTGATAGCGTTCATATAACTGTATCGCTTGATGATTCTGACTTGCCACATGCAAGCTAAGAAATAACATTGATTTGGATTGCAACATATATTTCTGTGCCCATTGAAGTAACTGTGTACCAATTCCCTTGCCTTGGTATTGTGGATGTACAACCAGATCTTCCACATAACATTCGCCTAATTTAGGATTATGCTTCAGCAGATGTAGACCAGTGATTAACTGAAGCAGATTCCAGTTACCAATCCTATTGCACTGGCCCCACCAATGAGAATTGGCACGAACGCTTGTTATTACTGCTCTGTTATCTGCTTCCTTCCATTTCAAGCACATGGTGCCAACAATCTCCTCATTTTCACGAGCTATGACTCGAAGAGTGCTTTGTTCCATGGGCGGATGATTGAGCAACTGTTCGAATACGTAAGCCAGATCATAAGTGGACAATGAAGTGATCTTTTGAAATTTGTGTCCAAAACCATAAGCCATGAGTTCAGCAACAGCTTGATGAAACTGTGGACAAACGGGTTCTATCTGAATGGAAGTTGTCACTGTGTGCCTCCCCTACTCGATCATTTGTAACAATAGCTCATAATGAAGCTTTTCTGGTGTGAATAAAGATAAATAAGATTTCTCTACCATAATAAGTGGACCGTGATACAGATAGCGCTGGTGTTCTGCATAAGCATAAAATTCGTTGATATGTTCTTTGAGTTCAGCTTCAATTTGTACATATACATGACGAGAAAGGTATTTTCCTCTAGGCAAAACCAAATCGTTCGCTCCCTCCTTTTGTGTATAAATTCCTACGGTGTCCGTCTCATCGTACGCATAATGGATGTCGACTTCAAATAAATTGGGAATGTTTTCTTTATGTTGGGTCAGTTGCCTTGCTTGCAAGTACCCTTGCGCTTCCATATGAAACCACAGGGATAAGTGAATCTCCTCACGAGTAACAATATAATAAGTCACTTGATCCTCAAGTGGGATATGCTTTTTCTCATGCAACAACTTGCTGATAAGGTGCTTTGTGTGCTGAAGCTGAGTTATAGCTGCTTCCGTGTCTGCCAACGCTTGGCGAAATAATGCTGTAATTTGATCTGATGTCAGATTACTCAAACATTCCTTGATCATTTGAACAGACAGTCCCATTTTGCGAAGCAACAGTATATGAGATAGACGGTAAATTTCATCTACCCCATACATCCTGTATTGGTTTTCTGCTATATAAGCAGAGTTCAACACCCCTTTTTCTTCGAAGTATCGAATTTGATGTACAGAGACTTTCATCAGCTTTGCCAGCTCGCTAATCGTAATTTCATCACTCAACCAATTCACCACCTTTGCTGTTTTTCATATTACTAGCATAAACCTTAGGTCTGACCTAAGGTCAAGTCTTTATTTTAGCCTCTCCTGATAGCAAAAAAACCACGGCACCAGATTCGGTACCGCAGTTTATTAATCAATCATGCTATTGAATTTGTTTCATGTAAGATTTGAATTCCTCGGCGATTTCTTTGTATTTCGTATGATGCAGGTAATGTGAACCGTCCATCGGAATCATTTTTCCCTGTGCGGATTGTTTCACTTGCTCCTCATGTAATGGAATCCACTGGGGATTTTGCTCGTTATTGGATTGAACGAAGAGCAGCATCGGCAGATCACGAGGATACGTGAGTTTTTCTCCATTTTTGAAATTGGAACCCAGATGTTTAAGCTCATTTACTAATGTCGGATTTGTCGAGACTTGATTCGAAATCAACTTCATCTGTTCTTTGGTATGTTCATCATAGGCAAGTGATGCATATGAATCACCACTTACTTTATTGAGTACTCTCATTAAGCCTGATTTTTGAAGGAATTTCATTAGGTTCAAAGGTAATTTAACATCCATGCCAGGTTGATTCGGAACACTGCTATCGATCCCGACAAAAGCAGAGACTTCATCCGGATACGTGTTCACATAAGTCGCCGCGTACAGTCCCGTGATGGAATGCCCCATCAGAATATAACGATCTATACCGAGCTGCTGTACAGCTTCATGAATTTCGCTGACGATATTCTCCGTTGTTCTCTCCGTCTCGGTTTGGTCGCTTAATCCATAACCGAAAGGCTCGATCGCCACAACTTTATAATCAGAAGTTAATTCATCGATTAACAATTTGAAATCAAGTACTGGTGACGGTGTTCCTTGTCCGGGAAGTAACACGATGGTTTGTTCGCCGCTACCTTGAATGGATACATTCATATTTTTCCCATCAACATTGACATATTGGCCGTACGATTCAATTTTCTTTTTCTCTGCTCCATTACTTATCGTATGAACGACAAACGTGATGCCCATGAACAGCACCAGCGCGCCGACAATACCACCTATTATTTTCAACCATAAGTACCGTTTTTTACGGCCCTTAGTCCCCGTTGTTGTTACATCCACTGCTTCTGCCATTTCCATCTTCTCCTGTCCTTTATATCTGTAGAGCCGCTCTTGCGACATAGGTATAGTGTAACCATGGAAGATGTCCCCTTCGTGACGGGAATATGAACGGAGTATGAACTACAAAAAAAAAGAACTGCTTGTTAAAGCAGTTCTCTTTTTGATTAGGCCAGTTTTAGTGGTCCAGGAACACAAGCTGAATGAAGAACAATACCGCGAAAATGTAGAAGATTGGATGAACATCTTTACCTTTTCCGCGAAGCAGCTTAAGTACCGGATAAAAGATGAAACCTACGCCGATGCCTGTCGCAATACTATGCGTCAATGGAGTAAGGATGATAATCAGGAAGGCAGGAAATGCTTCCTCGAGATCATCCCATTTGATTTTGCTGATAACGTTAATCATAAAGTATCCAACAATAATCAGTGCCGGAGAAGTAATCGCTGGAATGCTTGATATTACACTTACGATCGGTGTGAAGAACAAGGTCAGCGCAAGCAGCACACTTACCGTTACAGCTGTCAGTCCCGTTCTTCCTCCGGCGGCTACCCCTGTACTGGATTCGATATAAGCTGATGTTGGGCTTGTTCCGAGCAAAGCACCTGAGGTTGTTCCTACGGCATCTGCCAATAATGCGCCACGCGAGCGTGGAAATTTACCATCCTTAAGCAATCCTGCTTGTTCAGCAACGCCGAGCATCGTGCCCGTCGTATCAAACAGCGTGATCAGCAGGAACGTAAATATGATCGTATACAAACCATTCGAGAACACACCTGCCAGATCCAGTTGCAATGCCGTTGACGCGAGGCCTTGCGGCATGGATACAATCGATTCCGGCATTTGGAATAGTCCCATGATCCAGGCAAGTATCGCTGTTATCACCATTCCGATGAACAGGTAACCTTTCACATTATAAGCCATCAGCACAACGGTAATAATCAATCCGATAATGGTCAGATAAGCCATTGGCTCAGCCAAGTTTCCGATCGTAATCAAATTCGATTCTGAATCGGCAATAATGCCGGCATTTTGCAGACCTACCGTTGTAATAAACAATCCGATCCCTGCGGTTATGGCATGTTTTAAACTTGCGGGAATTGCATCAAGCAACATGTAACGGAATGAAGTAAGCGATAAAATAATAAACAAAATCCCTGCTATAAATACAGCTCCCAGTGCAACCTGCCAAGACACGCCATATCCGGCAACTACACTATAGGCAAAGAATGCATTCAGGCCCATACCCGGCGCGATGACGATTGGATAATTGGACCATATTCCCATAATCAGAGTTCCCACAATACTAGCCAGTACCGTTGCTATGAATACCCCGTTAAAATCCATGCCTGTGCTGCTGAGTATTCCTGGGTTTACGATAACTATGTATACCATTGTGAAAAATGTTGTAACCCCTGCGATAATTTCTGTGGGGATGGTTGTGCCTCGTTCTTTAAGTTTGAACCATTTGTCCATGGTAAAGCCAGCCTCCAACTTTCAAATTATACTCCAAAGCTAAAAACAAAAAATCCTAATCTTCATATAGGATTGTAATATTATCGCTCCTATATTCGTCGTTAGGATTTAAAGATTCAACAGCTAAGCTCTAAACTAAACATAAAGATACTCATATCTGTTTTCAACCTGAAGTCCATTTCGTATTCTAATTAAAATTACATGCAATGTCAATGAATTAACGATTTGTTCACAGTTATTTACGAACTATATAGACATTATATCTTACGTTCATTCGTTTTTAGGATAGAGTATGTACGTGTTGCTCAACGTCTGCAATATATGAAGAAAGACTGTCAGCAATGTTCACTGACAGCCTCTTGCTTAATTCGTAGTAGGTTTCTCTTCATATTCGCTGGATAATTCTTTAAGCGATTTGATTTTGCCATGGGGATGCTGTTCTTGCTTTCGTGACTTCCAGGCAGCTTCTTTTCGTTTCTTCTGGTCAGCCATACAAGATATCCTCCTCTGGAAACTGAGATGTATACTACTTCTTTATGATGTCATTCCTGGACAACTTTATTCTGCATGCATAGGTAATAAGAGAATTAGGCAAGCATATAAGACAAATTATAGAGAATTCAGAAGTTATTTGGCAGGCCCCAGATTAATTAAGCTAACTTCGGACAATGAGACCGTTGTGTTAGCATCTTGCACACCGTCAATGTTCCCCAGATCAAATGAGATTCGAGTATTCGCATAGCTGGCTTCTGTTGCATCAAATGTAAAAGTAAACTCCTGTTCTTCTGGAGTCAAATCAACTCGTGCCCCAAAGAATCCATGCCATTCATAGTTGGCAGCTGCGTCGACCCATCCAATCCCCAAACCCAATTTCCTGGAATTCTCCGCTTTGGCTTTAAACGTCAATTTGTATTTAAAACTTTGCTGTATGCCAAATCCTTCATTAATGACTTGACGATCCCATGGATGCTGTCCTGCATGACCAATCTTGGCTTGAAGCTGCTGATTGTTAACCTGCATCTCAAGGTCCGCTGCATTACCATCCGCATGGGTAAACCAACCTTCCTTACCTTTGGAGAAGTCTCCATTGGGAATAAGGTTAACATGAGCTGGCTGCCCTCCTTGATCTGCATTCGGATTAACTTCATATAACTGAACGTTATGAATATGAATCGAGTGTTCACCTGTAGAGAGCGGATCTCCTAATCCAAATGCAAGCATAGCTGCCGAATCCGAAGTATCTCCCATGGTGAATGTATACGTATACGACTTTTGATCCGCAGTTAATTCCACTTCTTCTTCAAAATACTTCACAAAATCCCCTGCATTCTGAGAAAGAACCGCTTGCATGGATTTAGGACTTGAAGCAGATGCCTCGAAGGTAAGTCGGTATGATTTATTTGCATCCAGTTTGATCTGACCTTGTTGCAACAAAGCATCCCACCAATGTTCACTTGTACCTGGCAAGTTGATCGTTAATCCTTCGCCCTCGTCATGTGAAGCTGTCAGATGATCAGGAATCAGCTCCCAATGATTCAGATCCGTTGCAAGCTGGCTGTTCTGAACTTTGTTTCGTGAAATATCCACCCAGCGTGTATTATAATCTGCTCCTTCAAAATTCACATAATAGGATTTGCCTGCTGCCAAGTTGACCCCTGGGAAATACACGGTTTTGTATGTTTGCCATCCCCCCGTGTCTCCCAGACTCAGTTCGGATTGAGCAACGATTGTCCCTTGTTCATCCTGAATACTGAACCGTACCTCAGAATCACTTTTCCCACTAGCCATTCGGGCAGACAGAACATATTCTCCCTCTTGGGCTACATCGATTTTATATTGCAGCAGATCTCCCTGATCCATGTAACTGACATGTTTTCCGCCTTCTGCGGAGTCCTCCAGTTGTAAGCCCTGCATCTCCCAGGCTTCGGTTGCAGGGACATGTGCGTAGCCATTCACCGAAAGAGGTTTTCCGCGTTTTGTCAGTCGAACATTGTCTACATATACCTTACCTTCTGAACTGCCGAATAACAGTTGTAGCTCGGACTGGGCTATGGAGGTCCCATCTCCAATAACAATCTCTCCAGTATATGTCTTCATTTCTTGGCCCAAGGAAAGGTTTTTCCCCTGATGAATCTGCACGGAATGTCCATTGCTGCTGACCAGATCAATATCCATACTTCGCGGAGTATCTGCCTTGGCTTCTAAGGAGAAGCCGTACGTTGTATTCGCTTCCAGCTTCAACTCCGGCTGGTTCACAGACACCTGCTGTGGCTCACCATTCGTTTGAGTAACATCAACAACGAGTTGGCGTTCCATAATTGGGAATTTCAAAAAGTTGTTTACGCTGATCTGAGCCTTTGCACCTTCTTGAATGCTGCTTGACCAGAATCCCAGACGTTCTTTACCTTGATCAAACGTTCCATTGTAAATGAAGTTGCCATCAGGTAACGCGTTGCGTTCAACCGTTAGCGGATCAGCCTCACCCACCTCGATCAGCCTGACATTGGCAAACCAAACGGTTGTATCATCCAGCCCCAGATTAAATTCGAATCTGGCATTGTTATCCGATCCATCCCGCATATTGAAGGTATAGTCATAGGATTGCCAATCTGGCGTGAGTGCAAAGGTGTTATCACCCGAATAATTGGTCCAACTTTTTTCAAATTGGTTCAGTTTGGACATGATTGTACGGTTAGCAGATGCTTTCGCATCAAATTGTATCTTGTACTTTTTGTTTTTCTTGATGTACATCGGCATCTGAGTCAGTTGAACCGAGTAGTTTTCAGTACCCGATGCATCAATGGTAACTTCTGCTGCTTTCCCTTTCTGCTCATCCGTTACAACTTTGACACTGCCAGCTCCATCAGCATTTGTAATGAATTTCCACTGCTGAGGTACTCCATTTTCTTCAGACCCTTCCGTAAAACGATCATTGTAGATTTGATTGCCATCGGTTTGTGGTTCACGCTGTTGTGTGGGCTCGATGGGGTTTGTTGTTACATCAGGCCATGTGTTGAGATTTTTATAAGAGTACACACGCACAAAATCAACATTCATCTTTTCAGAAGTGAAATCGCTCTCAGGTGAGCCCGGCCAGTCTCCGCCAACTGCCAGATTCAGAATCAGATAGAATGGACGATCAAATGGTGCAGGAAACGTATAATACTCGGGTTGACCCGCAGCCTTCGTTTGCCAGTTGGTCACTTCATGATGCAGTTTACCGTCTACATAGAAACGAATCATACCCGGCAACCATTCCACCTGGAAATCATGATAATCGTCAGCAAACGTTTCTCCCTCCGGAAGAGTAAGGCTTCCCTGATCATGTCCATGGGAACCATCAGGCTTCACACTATCATAATGCAATGTGCTATATACCTTGTCATTGCTCTCATTGCCACCAATGAGCTCCATAATATCGATCTCTCCAGATGCCGGCCATCCTCCATAATGCGCTTCATCGGTTGGCATCATCCAGATAGCAGGCCACATGCCCTTTTCAATAGGAAGCTTCGCACGTACAACGACTTTACCGTAAGTCCAGTCACCTTTTCCCATGGAGATCAGTTTGCCTGAGCTGTAATCTTTACCGTTTTTCTCTCCTTTTTTCGCTTCAATCTGCAGTACACTTCGATTCTGATCTTTCGTAATGCGAGTGTTGTCCGGGCTGTAATATTGCAACTCATTATTATAAACCAGACCCGTATCCTGCACGGTCCATTTGGAAGCATCAATTGCAGGCCCATTGAACTCATCATTCCAGACCAGTTCCCATTGATCATGCGGAATCGTTGTAGCAGGAACCGGTTTTTCACCCGCAGGATTGCTTGGTGTCGATGGGTTCGATGGTGTCTGCCCTCCTGGAGTAGATTGCGTTGGCGTGTTTGCCGCACTTGTTGAACCCCCAGGCTGTGACGATGCAGGTTGCTGAACTTCCCCTGTCATGGATGTACGCAGACCTTGTTTTGCTTTCTCTCCATTAATAACAACATCATTTGCATCAACACTTAATTGTTGGATCGTACCTTTGCTATCCACTCGGGTCTGGTTCGCACCTGCGAGAATATTCATGGTATCAATCAGACTATTGGAGGAGATATCCAGAATGGATTGTTGCATGACAACGATCTCCTGAATAGTACTTTCTTCCGTGATGGCAACTCTAACGGGTTCCCCACGTTTGTCAACGACTACTCGATTCAGCTTGGAGTTGCTAATGTCGATGGAATGACTGCCCCCGCCTTTAATAATGACACTTCCTGTAACCGTTACGCCCTGAAGAACAACAGTCCCCTCGCCAATGCCTTCTGCCAGCAGCAGATTTCCGTTGATAACGGTATTTTTCAGCGTGACATCTGTCGAGTTAACAATGAAGTTGCCATCCACCCGGGACTCGTATACACCAGGAGCGTTTTTCACATCGGCAATCATCGCCGACAGTAACGCTGCTGTCTCCGCTCGTGTAATCGGGGCTTTGGGATTTAATTTCCCCTGAAAACCTTTGATGATGTTCTCGTTCACTAGATAGGTAAGCGCTTTCTTAGAATAACTGGAAATATCATCAGCATCCTGAAAGTTCAATGGTTCACTATCTTCGTTCGCAGTCGTAGAAAGTTGAAAAGCTCGATCCACCATAACCGCTGCATCTTGCCGGCTAATCGGTTGTTTCGGTGACAGATGTTCACGGTCTGTGCCTTCAATAATGCCCGAACCATGGGCCCGAACCATCACATCCTGGTACCAATCGTCTGAAGACAGATCAGCATAAGAAGCCGTTTCCGTATTACCGGTGAAACCAAACGCCCGATCCAGAATAATAACGAATTCAGCTCGGCTAATGACCTGATTGGGCTTAAATGTGCCGTCCGTATAACCTTTCAATAGATTCAAGTCCTGCATATGTGTAACTGCGGATTGTGACCAATGCCCGGTAAGGTCATTATAGGGAACAGAGGAGTGCAGGCTTTTCGCCTGCACATTTCCTACCTCCGCTTGACCCTGTACACTTTCTGCTCCAGCAGTTGCTGGATAAACGAGAGAAGCCATTAAACTCCATGCCACCATACATGCCAGTCCTTTTCTCATCCTTCTTCCTCCCTCAGCTCAGTTATCCTTGCATTGCATAGCCTATTCCTTGACTGCTCCAATAACGATCCCCTTAACGAAGAAACGTTGTAAAAAAGGGTATACCATCAGGATCGGAAGCGCGCCGATAAAGATCTGTGCTGCGCGTACGGTTCGCTGCGAGATATTCTCCAACATGGAAGGATCGACGTTGATTTTGCTGAGATCTTGCTGAACGATAATGGTCTGTAACAGAGAAGCAAGTGGATAATTTTTAATATCAGACATATAGATCATGCCGTCGAACCAGGAGTTCCACTGATACACCATCGTAAATAAGGACAAGGTTGCGATCGCTGGAAGCGATAGTGGTACGTAAACCAGGATCAATGTTTTGATATGACCTGCTCCATCCAAATAGGCGGCTTCTTCAAGCTCTTTGGGTAGACCGCGGAAGAAGTTCATCATGAGAATAACGTTCCACACGGACAGTGCTCCAGGCAGAATAAGTGCCCAGATGGTATTCATCAAGCCAAGCTTCTGGATCAGAATGTAACTTGGAATCAAACCGCCACTGAACAATATGGTGAAAACAAAGAACCATGTATACAACGAACGACCTTTAAAACTGATATCTTCTTTCGATAACGGAAATGCGGTTATGAGCATGATGACCATACCAATGATCGTTGCAATTACAGTCCGTTTAAGTGATACGATCAAGGAGTTAATGAAGTTTGAATTCCCGAATGTTTTTACATAAGCGTCGGTTGTGAACCCGATGGGCCAGAAGGTAACCAGGTTTGATGATGCTGGCGCCATACTGCTGAATGAAACAGCCAATATATGAATAATTGGTAAAATGCAGAGTATCGATAATATCCCAAGAAAAGTATAGTTAGCGATGCTGAATATACGGTATCCTTTTGTTTTATAATACAAGCCCTTTTCTCCTCTCTAGAAAACTCGATAATTAGCTAGTTTGTAAGCCATTCTGTAAGATATAACAATCAAAATGGTAGCAACCACAGATTTGAACAACCCTACTGCTGTGGCAAAACTCATCTTCCCGTTCAGAATCCCGAGTCGATATACAAAGGTGTCAATGATGTCGCCTTTGTCATACACAAGCGGATTGTACAAGTTGAATACCTGATCAAAACCGGCGTTCAGGATATTGCCGATAGAGAGTGTCATCAGTACGATTGTAATCGGCATTAATGCCGGAATCGTAATGTGCAGCGTCTGTTTAAACCGGTTGGCCCCATCCACCTCGGCAGCCTCGTAGAGTGCAGGATTAATTCCTGAGAGAGAAGCCAGAAATACGATCGTACCAAAACCAAATTCTTTCCACACATCACTGAGGATCAGCGTTATTCGGAACCATGTACCGTCTCCCAGGAAGAAGATCGGTTCTCCTCCAAAGGCTACGACAAGCTGGTTGACCATGCCGCCCTGAGGAGACAGGATATCGAGCAGAATCCCCCCGAGAATAACCCATGATAGGAAATGCGGTAAATACACAAGCGTTTGACTCACTCTCTTGAATGCCGTCAAGCGCACTTCATTGAGCAAAATGGCAAACAGGAATGGAGCGAACAGACCTGCGATGATTTTGAAAAATGCAATGACCAGCGTATTCCAGATCACCTGACCTACGTCCGGATATAAAAATAAATATCGAAAATTATCCCAACCAACCCATTTGGATTCAGAAAATCCCAAGTATGGCTTAAAATCCTGAAAAGCAATTACAATGCCGCCCATCGGTATGTACTGAAACACCAGTGCCAGCAATACGGCTGGAACGAGCATCATATGCAAGGTCCAGTTCCGTTGCATATTCCAGCGCTGTTTAACCCTGGTGGAGCGCCGTTTATGCGGCGTTTCTAACGTATGTTCCTTCACTCCTGCATCCCCCATGTTCTAAATTTTGTATTTTACAAGTCATCGTGAACTTGTATATTAAAATTATAGCAATGGAAATTTGTGATCTATATCCTAATATTGCAACAACGATATCAATATTTTAATAAGATTAAGGAGGTTGGACTTTGTTCACACGCTTGAATGTCTTTACCAAAATTACTCTGTTGTTTGTGATGCTGCTTATTCTGGTGCTGTTTCTCTATACATACTCGAACCGGGAAAGCGTGCGTGTTATCGAACACGAGATTCAGAACAATACGATGAATCATCTCTCAACATTTGCTGATTCAGTAGAATCCAACATTTACCAATTGTCGTTGTATGGGATGTCTATTGGGCAAGATTCGAGTATTCAGGAGTATCAACGCCCCGACTACAAGGACATTCCCTATGAACGTGTGAAAGTTGGAAGTGCTATTCTGGAAAAGATGAATCTGTACAACGCAGCAAGCAAATGGCATTCGACCATCACACTATACTTCCCAAGGATGCAAAAAGTGATATCAACGGATTATTATGCTTACATTCCGTACAGGGATGATGAGTTTAAGGAGCCTCTCTCGCAATCCTGGACCTATGCCGACAATCAATTTATCTGGTACACTACCGATCCAACGACAGCGATGGCGAGACCTGGCAAAGCCAGATTGATTACCAAAATCAGTTTTCCAGTTCACCACTTAACTGCACTTCTTAATCAAAACAAATTAAATAATAAAGGTGACCCGTTCATGTTCCATCCCGATTATGGATTAATCAGCAATAGTTCTGGAAAGGAAACCTTGAACGCAATCCTGCCTTCCCTGAAAGAAGCAAAACTGCAGGCCAGCGGTGGATTCAGTACAACGTTGAACAAAACGGAATATTATGTCTCCTACATTCAATCCAAGAGCCTCGGCTGGTATTATGTTGACTATGTGCCTATGCAGCAAATTTTGAAACCGATTACGAGCAGCCGGAATCTCTTCTACGCTTCAATTGCCGTTCTGATCGTGATGAGCGTTGTTGTATTATATACACTCTACCGAAGTGTGCAGCTTCCACTCTTACAGTTGGTGAAAGGGACGAATCGCTTGTCCACCGGGGACTTTTCCGTTCGGCTTCATCATTCTGCACGCAATGAGTTCAGCCTGTTATTTGCACGTTTCAACATCATGGCTCAACGAATTCAAGAACTAATTGAGAATGTATATGAGGAGAAATTACGAAGTCGGGAAGCCACACTCAAACAGTTACAATCGCAGATTAATCCGCATTTTCTATATAACTGTCTGTTCTATATCAAGAACATGGCCCGAATGAAAAATGAAAAGGCCGTGGTAGCCATGGCACTGAATCTGGGAGAGTATTACCGATACATAACCAGGTCCGAAAAGGATCAAGCCACGCTTCGTGAAGAACTGACGATGGTCAAAAATTATTTGGAAATCCAGTCACTTCGTCTGGAACGAATGCATTTTACAATCGACGTGCCCCATGATATTTTAGATAAAACAGTTCCCAGACTAACCCTTCAGCCTATTATTGAGAACGCTATTATCCATGGTCTGGAGCCCAAATCGGTGGATGGTGAGATTAAAATCTATGCGGACTGCGAGGATGATGTGTACACGATTATCGTGGAGGACAGCGGGCTTGGTATGTCTGAGAAACAGCTTGATCATCTGAGGGATAATCTTCTTAAACCGCTGGATGAGAATATGGGATGTGGTACATGGAATGTCCATCAGCGTTTGTCTTTTCTGTACGGTGAAGGATCTGGACTATCCTATGAACAGTCTTCAATGGGTGGAATTAAAGTTAACATCACATGGCACGACAATACAGACAAGTAGGTGAACGACCCATGCTGCAAATATTACTAGTTGACGATGAACGTTCCGTCGTGGAAACGCTGGCAGAGACCATTCCGTGGGAAAGCTGCGGGATCGGTACAGTTCATGAAGCCTTATCCGGTGCAGTTGCGCTGGAAATTATGGACAACCACGACATTGACATTGTAATTACGGATATACGTATGCCTGAAATGTCAGGCATTGCACTGATTACAGCGATTCATGAAAAGTGGCCGCATGTGCAGACGATTCTGTTATCAGGTCATGCCGACTTTGAATATGCGAAACAGGCCATTGCACAGGAAAGCTTTGATTACTTGCTGAAACCTGTTAGTGATGAAGATCTCATCGAATCCGTGCAACGTCTTGTTCATCGAATTAAAGAAAAGTGGGAAACCGCAGCATCTCATCAAAGAGCCTTACACGCCTTTCAGGATCATCTGCCATTGCTTCAATCCACGATGCTGCATGAGTTGCTGACTGGAAAAGTCTATGATCAGAAGACGCTGGCAGACAAGCTTGATCTGCTGGAGCTTCCCTACTCCGTAGGAGAAGATCTCGGCATGCTGATTATTCGTATGGAGAAACATCTATCCGATATGGCACATGGCGACCTGGCTTTAATGGAATATGCGATATGTAATATCATAAGTGAAGTGATGCATAATCATTTTCATATCTGGCACACACGAGACGTGCATGATTACATTGTTGTTCTGGTAAGCATGAAACATTCCACAACGATGAGTTATAGCCGGAGTGAGACGCCTCAGACATTGCTCGAGCAGTACGCTGCCCAGATTCAAACTAATGTTCAGTTATACTTAAAAGGTGCAATCTCCATTTCCGTCTCCAGTTGGGGCAAGTTCCCCCACGAAATTGGAGAACTCTATGAGCGAACGGTTATGTCCATGCGTAAACGGATGGGTCAGGTGCAAGGTTTGTTTGTCACCGCTTCCGATGAAACGGATGCCAATCCTCTACATACGATCAGGTCGCTGTATCAGCCACCAACCTTGATTAGCCTGCTCGAAGCTGGTCGCTTTGAGGATGTCGAACAGAAAATCGAGCACATTTTTGAGGAACTGCTGCATTCCAATAAACATCATGATATTGCGGAGTCAACCTTTGAGGTGTATTTTGCTATTGCGGGCGCGTTTGCGTACATCATTCATAAAAATGGCAAACAAATCTCTTCTTTGATTCCAGCAGAGTCCTATCGTTACTTTCAAGCTCCCAGTTACTCCACTGCACAGCAATTACAGGACTGGTCCATACGCACACTTCATTACATAAGAGATGATGCCGAACAAGAGCTCAGAGACAATCACAGCACCATTGTACGCAGCGTCAAAAGTTTCGTCGACCTTCATCTGGCTGGTGATGTATCACTTCCTGCAATCGCTGACCATGTGCATCTGCATCCAGTGTACTTGTCCAAGGTATACAAGGCGGAGACCGGTGAAGCACTTACTGCCTATGTGTACCGGTTAAGAATGGAGAAAGCAGCCTATCATTTGCGAACATCAACCGCTAAAGTATTTGAGATTGCAGAACTTGTTGGTTACAACAATACCGCATATTTCATTCGAGTTTTCAAGAAATTTTATGATCTTACTCCGCAAGAATATCGGGAAAATCTGCCGGTTTAAGAACTCAGGCTAGACTTGACGTCCTAGTAATCTCTCCGGTTTCCCCATTTTTCATATTGCATACCAAAAGGCATTGCCGGAGCTGATCTCCTGCAATGCCTTTTGGCCAACTTATGTTACCGCGATGCATCGAAATAATGTTCGCGGCTCTGCCCTCGTCCTATTTTCCGCTTTTCACGGAATCATACCACTCGTTAACTTCTTTCGTAATCTGATCTCCACCTGAAGACTTCCACTTCTCAACAAATGAGTCGAACGCATCAACAGAGGTTTTGCCATATACAATTTGAGAGAAGGTGTCTTTCTCCATCTTGGTCAAAATGTCATTGTTCATCTGCATCGTCATTGAAGGTGCACCAGTAAACATTTGATTGAACACGATATCCTTTTGATCCAATACAATCTTAGCTGCATCAAGCATAGGTGTCGGTACACCTGATTTGATTTTCTTCTCAAACGGTGTAGTTGCTTCTTCACCGCTTGCCAGCTTGGCAAGTGTTGTCATGCTCAGATTGGGAATACGCGCTCCATCAAACGTTAAGGTGTACTTCTCGGGAGCATACCCCCCCGTAAGACTTGCATCGGTTGATGGTTTCCCATCTACCATAACCCAATCGTATCCTTCCGCAAATCCATGCTCAAACTCATCGCCCTCTTTAGGATTCGCATAGTGATCAAAGAGATAGTTCTGATAGGTGAAAAAGGCTTCCGGATTTTTCATGTCTTTGTTAATTAGAACTACGCCATTTCCGTTTGACGTACCATGTCTTCCTGCTTGACCATTTGGACCGGAAGGAATCGG
Organism: Paenibacillus sp. FSL M8-0212; assembly: GCF_038004645.1. NCBI lineage: Bacteria > Bacillati > Bacillota > Bacilli > Caryophanales > Paenibacillaceae > Paenibacillus > Paenibacillus sp. FSL M8-0212. The sequence goes on from NZ_JBBORP010000001.1 coordinate 5,921,726, forward strand.
ATAGGCCTTGTATTCAGCCTCAGGATTGTTTTTCTTCACATCCTCCAGCGGCCAGGATGGCATCCAGTGAGGACCAACCACAATACCTGCTTTTCCGGCAGTAAATTCTTCAGCTGCTTTTGTCTCGTCATACACGCCGGCTTCTTCCGGGATATATCCTTTGCTCATCCAGCTCTGTAATTTGGCCAAAGCTTGTTTTGCACCAGGTGTAACGGAACCGTATTCAAGTTTTCCGTCTGCCGTCAGATTCCATTGGTTTGGCATTGTACCATAAGCGCCAAATACCCACCCAGCTTCAGACATCCATGTGTTCAGCCAGTTCTTGAAGCCAATGGTGAGTCCGTAAGTGTCCTGCTTCCCATTACCATCCGGATCTTGATTCGTAAACGTTTCCATAATGACTTCAAGATCATCTATCGTTTTAGGTGCTTCCAGATTGAATTTCTTCATCCAGTCTTCACGGATCCACATGACAGGATCACCATTATATGAATAGTCCAGAATCGGAATACCGATCTTTTTGCCATCTTGCATGTATGGATACCATACGGAAGGATCTTCGTTTACGGCTGCTTTCCATGTGTCGCTGGCATATTTGTCAAACAACTCGCCCGCATCGACAAATTTTCCGGACTCAATCAATTCACGTACCAGATTAAATTCGCCGCGATACGAAATAATGTCCGGCATGTCCGCATTGGAAGCAAGTGATAGACGCAGTTTTGTCTCAAATGCATTATTGGTAGAAGGAGATATCCACTGGTTTTTCAACTCAATTCCGAGTTTCTCCTTGGCCCATTTTGTATGGACGTTGTTATCCTGATCCTCGCCTGATTTAAACTTCACGTCTGGACCCCATGGTCGTAAATACGTAATGGATATTGGTGGATCATACTTCCCATTTTTGAGCTCCAACGTTGTCGCTGGTGTACTCGATTCTGTTTTCTTGTCGCTCCCGTTACTACACCCACTCAGGGCTGCAGATAGGGCCAATACACCGATCATGACCAAACTGCCTACTCGTCTCTTTTTACTTGTGTCCAACTTCGTTCCCCCAGTCTATGTAATGTTGCTTACAGGTTAATCATAATGAATGTTTGATATTTATGCCCATACTAATATTGCAACATTTATTGCATTAATTTAGGATATTGGATATTGAATACATATATTGAATAAATACAACGCCTGAATATAGAAAAAAAGCAGCCGCTAACGGCTGCTTCAGTCTGCTTAATTACTCGTATATTTGACCCAATCATATTCCGCATAGAGCGGATTGGCGCCGTTATAAGGACCGAGCCAGCTATCTACTCCTGTTCCATTCCACAGGTTCATCATAATTTTTCCGGGTGTTTTAGGAATATTGCTGGTTGCCGTGTGTTTCAATACACCATCAACATACCACTTGATATGTCCCGGCTGCCAGTCAAATGCGTACGTATGGAAACCTTGGGATGCATCAAAACCTAGATTGATAATCTTCTCATGATTACCAACCCCATTGGTATAATAATTAAACTGCACTTTGGTTGTGTCTTTTCCTAAAAATTCGATATCAATCTCATCCCATTGGGTGCCATGTGCGGGCCCTGTGTATGTGAAAAATGAGGAAACTACACCTGTGTTCTTGGCAGGTTTCATACTGACTTCATACAAGCCGTACCCATACGTATTCGTGGAACGGTACTCTCCGCAATCAAATTTGTTCTGTGCAGAGCTGGTCAAACCAAGCTTAAGCTTGCCGTCACTTGTAAAATTAACATTGTTAGCCCTCCACGTACAGTTAAACATGTTCCCGTTGGAATACCCATCCGCTTTTTGCCACGTACTTGCGTTAAAATAGGTTAGAGGTTCCCAGAACACATAACCCGCGAAAGCGCTTACTGAAAAAAACAAAGAGACGACACCAGTCACCACCAACGTATACCAAGACTTTCTCTTCATCATACACCTCCATGAATAATTCCAACATGTACAAGCAGTATAATAATAGATAGCGCTTACATGGTTGGTATTTCCATTTTATCTGGAAGCAGAGTGGTACACTATAGCAAACTTTAAAGCAGAGATATTCATTTTTTAAGATTCTCGTTTCCGTATCTCATTATGACACGTAAAAACTATGCTACTTTCATACACGTAAGATTGATTGAATGAAGCGCCTGCCCTTCAGCATAGAAGGAATCAGGCGCTCCATGAAAACCATTTTTACATATATCTCAACATGTTTGTTAATTTACTCACCCTAAAAGGGTCTATTTCGCACCAGCTTGTACCAAAATGTCTTCAATTTCCTTGAAGCCTTTATTCTGCGCATGACTGAGCGGTGACACCCCATCACGATCCGATATGTTTACGTCTGCTCCGTGGTCAATGAGTAATTGTATCGTCTCCTGCTGCTGAGCATTGCCATCGTTAAGAATGATCGCTTCGAGTAGTGCTGTCCATCCCAATTGATTCACATGGTCCACATCCACCGAAGTTTGAGTCAGTAATTCTTGCACTACATCCACATATCCATGCTCCGAAGCTGGAATAAGTGCTGTCCCTCCATATCGATTCGTTATCGCTGGGTCCGCTCCCGCCTCAATTGTCAGCTTCAAAATATCCAAGTATCCTTCAGCTCCAGCATACAGAAACGGGGTATTTTGCATATCGTCCTGTATATTCACATCTGCCCCCGCTTCAATTAACACTTTAGCCGATGTTAGATCATTATTGTAAGTTGCAATCATTGTAGAGGTTCGTCCATTCTGATCTTGAGCATTGATATTGGCGCCCGCTTGAATCATTTGTTCGATGCGTTCAGTATCGCTGTCCTCTACTGCCTTGAACAGCTGTTTATCTGCTGAAGTCACGGCCTTTTCCTCCACATTGGATTCATTTCTCACTTCAGGCACGCAGCCTTGAACGATCAACATACTGCTTATCAGGATAACGATGATCAGCGATTTACTCATACTGCCTCCCTTACTCCAGTGTCACGGTGACCGAAGAAGCGACACTCCAATCGCCAACTGGGTTTATTGTATACGTAGTACCCGGAGTTAACTTCCCATCATTTGTTAGGTCGAATACACCCGTCGCACCTTTTCGACTTGAATATTTATAAGTGGCCGTCAGAACATCCCCGCTAGGTGAAGTTAACGTTACACTTCGACCAGAGAACAGTTCATCCCCAGGGTTCTGGTCAAGCGTAACTTCAATGGAGGTTTCGCTCACTGCTTGAGCACTTGCAACCACCAACGAATCAAACGATTTCGCTGTAAATGAAGCATTTTCTAGGTTCGCCCAATCCGAAGTAACCGTATATGTGACACCTGATTTCAGCGTTTGACCCTCAGGCAAACGGAACTTCGGTTCTTGTTTACCATCTGTGGATTGTGTGAACGGAACATATCTGGCAACGATAGGCTCGCCACCTTCTGGCGTAATTACAACTTGTCTTGCTTGCATGGAAGAGATGATTTGATACGTTTTGCCTCCTGCTTGCTCTTGATCATTCAGCACAAATGCATTAGCTCCTCGGCCACCGCTGTAAGCCGAAATGATGTAACCGTAATCCACTACACCGTTCACTTGCAGTGCTTCAATCTCGAATGTATCATTCGTTACTTGACTAGCCGTTGTCATGTTTATTTTCGTGCCACTACCTTCAAAGGACCCAGCGTCTTGCCCTTTGTAAGTCAGGTTGTACACTTCACCAGCATCTTGTACGGACGTTGGAACGATGTAAGTCGCAATTGACCCTGTTTTCAAACGGGGCATATTGGTTAACGTCATCCCGCCACTAAACGCAAAGTCCGTTTGTGCCTTGGCAAAAGCTTCATTCGCTGCTGTCAGCGGTTTGTCAAAACTTACAATTAACGTAATGGCATTCAGTGATCTAACGCTCTTGATTTGAGCTTGCTCCGAAGGAATAGCTTGGTGTGCGGTTTGTAACAACACTGCTGTTTCGCCACGCGTTGCTGAACCGTTCTCGGAGTAGAACACGCTCATCCAATGGTGAACGGACTTTACATCACGTTGCATTGCTTTAGATACGACTTGTTCGAGTTCAGCATCCGACACTTGAGTCTGCGGATTGAATTGTCCATCGTTAGCTTGCATGATGCCGACTTCAACAAGCTTTGACGCATATGGCGCATACCATGCATTGGGATTTACATCCGTTAATTCTACGGTTTCTCCCGTCTTGCTCTCCAAATTAAACGTTTTGAAAACCAATGAAGCTAACTCCGCACGGGTAATTGCTCGATGTTCACCCATAGATTGATCTGCATATCCGTTCATGATCCCCAAGCTATTCAGATCCTTGATAGCAGCTTCAATCTGTTGTTGGGTAAGCTGTGTGGTTGTTGCCGCAATGTTAGTAACGTATGTAGCTGCATGTACTTGATTCGCAGTTAACGGGAACACTGCTGTACCTAATGCAGTTATGGTTAGAAATGTAGCGATTTTGCGGGTTGTAGAATTCATAGTTGAATTCCTCCTCTATAGGTTGTAGTTGCCTGTATCTATAGAATAGAGGACAAAAAGAAACTCCCAAGGACAAAGTTATTAACAAAATATAAACTGGGTCTAAATTTTCACGAAACTTATGCAGTAAACCGATAGCCCGCGCCCCAGACGGTTTCGATATACTCTGGATTTTTGGGGTCTGTCTCCAGCTTCCCACGCAGTTTGCGAATATGGACGGTTACCGTTGCAATGTCTCCGGTGGAATCCATGCCCCAGATCCGCTCGAACAGATCAGATTTGCTGAATACACGATTGGGATGACTCGCAAGAAATACAAGTAACTCGAATTCCTTGGTTGTAATCGCCACCTCTTCTCCATTAACAAAAACGCGGCGTGATCCTTTATCAATGTGAAGCCCGCGAATGTGGATTTCATCCTGCTCAGCTGGTTTGTTTTTACCAAGTAGTCTCTCGTATCGGGTTAAATGAGCCTTTGCTCGCGCAACTAATTCACTTGGGCTGAACGGTTTTGTAATAAAATCATCAACTCCAAGATTAAATGTCCTGATCTTATCGATTTCTTCCTTTTTCGCGGAAACGACAAGGATGGGCACCTCTTTCACCTCGCGAATGCGCCTGCAACATTCGAAGCCGTCGAGTCCCGGAAGCATCAGATCAACAATGATCAGATTATAGTCCCCCTCCAGTGCCTGTTTCAGGCCTTCATCTCCAGTATGGCAGAGATCCACAGAAAATCCGTTGAGCTCAAAATAATCCCGTTCCAGTTCTGCGATCGTTGTTTCATCTTCAATGATCAAAATGTTTACCATTACTCATTAGTCCCTCTCTTCATTCAGCCGTTTCAGCTTGATATATATGCTCGTGCCATCATTGGGCTGGCTTTCTGCCCAGATGAAGCCCCCATGTCCATCAATGATTTGGCGGGCTATTGCCAGTCCAAGTCCACTTCCGCCCGTTGAGGAATTGCGGGATTGTTCTGCACGATAAAAGCGTTCAAATATATAAGGCAGTGCCTCTTCGGGTATTCCCCTGCCATTATCTTTAAAGGCCATTGTAATCCATTTCTCATCAGCTTGAAGTGTAATCTCGAACCGTTTGTGTTCATTCTCCATGTATTTGAGTGCATTATCCACCACATTAACAACGGTACGTTTTAACTTCTCCGGATCCACAGCAGCCATGGCGGGACCAGATACCTGGTTAATCCAATCCAGGGCAACACCTTTATCCTCCAGATCATATCTCAGCTCTTCGATGCTATCTTCAAGGAAATCAGCGAGATCAACTGTCTTGAACAGGAAAGGTTCTTGGTTCAAGTCGAGCTTGGAATACAAAAACAGTTCATCCACCAGCTTATCCATGCTAACTGCTTTGGAGTGAATGATATTAACGTAACTCTCCATTTTCTCCGGAGTATTAGCCACTCCGTCACGAATACCCTCAATATACCCTTTGATATTGGTAATCGGCGTACGGAGATCATGCGAAATGTTGGAGATGAGCTCTTTGCGATTCACTTCGTCCTGCTCTCGTAATGCATAGGAGAGCTGTAATTGATTCCGCATGCTCTCAAACGCTTCGCTGAGTTGACCAACCTCGTCATTGGAGTTTAGCTGAAGCTTAAAGGATAGATTGCCATCTTTAATATGTTCGGCTGAACTTCGTAGTTGATTCAATGGCTTAATGAAGCTGCGTGTGATCCAGCGGAACAAGAGTAGATTTGCAATGATGAGGACGCCAATAAGCAGGAATGACATCACAGGTAGCAGTTTGCGAGTAAGTTCCGCAAAGGGGCTTCTCTCGCGAATGACAAAGATACTCCCTCGTTCCCCGTCTGAATACTGAAAATCAAATTTTGCATACGCGTAAAATCGCTCACCAATATTGAAGGTGCTCCGAATCTGGTAATTGTTAAGATCATAGGCAGGCAGTGCTTGCTTCAGTTCTGGCTGGTTGAAGGTCAGCGATTCGAAGATCTGGCTATTCTCCCGTCTGACGTAGAGCCCTGACTTCTCAGCTCGAAGCTTCATATCATATTCACGCAGCAAAACCTTGTTTTGCAGGTCGTCCGGGTCATTTTTGGCAAGGAACTTCATCTCTTGAAAGATCGATTCTCCCTGTTCAGTCAGGGGGTTGATCTGATAATGTACCTTGTATATATCACGGAAACTCTGTAGATCCCCTGTGGCCGCAATCGTATACAGACTTGCCGTAAGCAGGATGAACAGTAGACTTATAACGAGCATGCCCGTGAAAGACAGCAGCATTTTTATTCGAATTGACATGGTTTCCCCTTTTCAAGCAAGCAATTGGATTAGTTAGTGCACATGTTAACACAAGATGGTTTCTATTGCCCATATGTAAAAAAGAGCTTTCTTTTTCATTATATATGTTGACAGTGATAATCGTTATCAATAATGTTGGAGTAAGGTGCACAACGATTTATCTTAGAATGACCGGCAAACACTTTTGAAATGAGGTACGTAATGTGAAAGTAGACGTTAATCAGTTAGCAGGGCATTTTGCACACATTCCATTTCAAGTAGAAGGCGTATATCGATATGCTAGAAATCCAGGGGTTCCCCAGGCTGACTATACCGATTCTTTTCCTGGATTTGTATTTCCTCTTACAGGAAAAATACAATTTCAATTTGATGGTACACCCTATATTTTTTCACCAGGAAAAGTTGTACATGGGGGCGCGAAAATGAAACTGGATCAAACCGTGTTTCATAGAACGGACTGGGAATACATCCTCGTTTTATACCGGATATGTAGTTCGGACCTCGAAGATACAAGCTTTTCCCATCAGCATTTTGAATTATCAACGGGTCAGTCCCCACGTCTGATCGAATTAATTACGCGTCTATGGTATGTGTATAACCAGCATGGAGGTATTTCAAGGTTTCAAACCGAGATGCTGTTTCGCGATGTGCTGAATGAGACCTTAATATGTGTTGATCATAGGCAAAATAGTTGTGAATCAGATGTTTTATTCGAACGGGTCTCTACCTATATCCAAGAATACTATGATCAAAGTTTGACTGTCGCATCGCTTGCAGAACAAAATAACGTTAATCGAAATCGACTTTCCTACGTGTTTAGAAGACATGCGGGTATGGGTCCGGCAGAATATGTTTTGAAATATCGTATAAACATGGCACAGCAAATGTTATTGGCAAGTGATGCGTCTGTACAACAGATTGCTGAGAGCGTTGGCATTACTGACCCCTTTTATTTTAGCAGAGTGTTCAAGAAACAATGTGGTATTTCTCCTACGGAGTATCGTCTGAAGTTCATCAATAATCCATCCTGATTTCAATAGGCATCCATGTTATACAAAAGCTTAGATCAGTATACTGAACATATAGGATTAATACACAGGAGGAATGACGATGCACTATCAAGCTATTCAATTGAATGAGGAATTTGCGAAATTAAACGATCTTTGGTATCCCAAACTCATTGGTGAAATGAATGACTATCAATTTAAGATCGTTAAGATTGCTGGAGATTTTGAGTGGCATGTTCATGAGGAGACTGACAAGTTATTTTTTGTGCTCGAGGGGGAAATGATAATTGATTTTCGTGATGGGCAAGTGAAGATTTCCAAGGGCGAGATGTATATTGTCCCTAAAGGAGTCGAGATCAAGCCTTCCGCCGAAAAGGAATGTCATATCATGTTGATGGAGCCTGGAAGCGAAGTAAACACTGGCGGGACTAAGGCCAAATAAGCGTCAGTTATTGGAACCAGGATGTCAATTTGCAATATCAGAGAGCCGATAACCGCGTAATAAGGTTATCGGCTCTCCGTCTGTACGGCTAGCTCTTGGACATGCATTAATTTACATATATTAATCAGTAGTCTCTCGGTTAGTCACTTGTTGCTGGTCTTCCTGATCAATTCCACACCATCGTATGCCAGGCTTTCCACACTTGCTGCCTTCTGCAGTAAGTAATGATCAAAAAAGTTCTTTGCATAGTCTGTAACAATATTTCGCATCTCCATAGCATCCAGTTCACCTCTGAGTTCCTCATTAACACTGGTAAACACGATGTCACAGTAATCCAAATGTGCAACACGATCAACTGAGAAATAATAGGTCTCCATGCTATTGTTAGCGCCAATAATCGCATTCATATTATAGTTAGGTTCACAAAACAGCAGCAAGAAGGGTTTCTTAAGATCGCTGTCAAGAAGTCCAAACGCACCGCTATCCAAGCCAATCCCGCAGGCGAACCGGTCGTCATCCCGGCAAACCATCGCCGTCGTAGGCCCTCCATAAGAATGTCCGACTATACCCATGCCGATGTCAAGCAGCAATCTGCCCTTAAAGATGGAATTCAGCTCTCCAGAGTCCAGTTTGTAAAGATAATCGGCTACATACCTTACATCTTCTGCCTGTGATTCACTATACTCTGTTATCTTGGAAAGTATCGGTAGTGCAAGCACGTTACGGCACATCTCAATGGCAGTTTCATCGTCAGGACGCATCTCCATCTTACCAGCCAACGCCAGCATCTCCGGATCTTCACCAAACGCTGTAATGACATCCGAAAAATCCTTGGATACATTAAACAGGCGCCCATCTTTACGTTTATACATCGTGCTATTCTGATGGCCGATGCTTACCACAACATACCCCATACTTGCCAAGTCTGTACAGAGCACTGTACCCCATTCTGGAGAACCGCCTCCACCGCAAACATAGAATAACACTGGATAGCGCTTTTCCTTCCCGGAGAGAGCAAGGTCGTCGTAACACTGGGTCTTGATATCTATAGAGAAAACATCCTTCAACGCAGTGACAAGTGGCTGCTCATTAAACATCCCGTAGACTTCAGGAAACATGTACGTTGATGTAGTTTTACCTTCGCTACTGTCAGACGGATAATACACAAAAGCGGTCAGTTCTCTTTTGGTGTAATCTGATGCCGTGTACTCAAAATCCATCTGGGTTCGACCGACAGTATAGCCGCCAATTGGTTCTGGAAATACGTCATAGGTTTTCATTTTCTTTCCCCCTTGAGATCGCTAACCATTTCAGAATATTTATGATCTTCAAGCAGTCCATGGCCCATAAATTCAGCAAAGTATTTGCTGATCTTATGTTGCAGCGTAGAGTCCTTAATATCGAATTCTCTAAAAAACAAGATTAAATTAAGCTGCATTGACTCAAACATAAAAGAAATCAGGTCGTCGTCAACATCCGGTCGGAGATATCCATCAACCCTCATTCGGCGTAAAATGTCCTTGATCATGGGGAATGACTCGCCCTTTAACACATTCACATATACTTTAAGCAAAATGTCCTCAGGAATATATGAAAATGTTTTAGTCAGTTTGATTTCCAACTCATTCAGTGGCTCGGTCACCATGCCATTAACGTTACCAAATAAGCCAGTAAGGAAATAGCTGTAAAGGGAATCTTCACTACTGTTATTAAAATATGCAGCTCTTTTCTGGGTCACATTACGTATTAAGTGACAATAAAGGTCATCTTTGTCTTCAAAATACCGATAAAATGTTCCGGGGTGCATGGACAAACTATCCAAAACCATCTTCATAGTTATATCCTCGTAAAGGTTATTAACAAAAAGCTGCATAGCGCTATTCGATATTTCCTCGCGCCTTGTTTCATCTAAACGAAAGAAAGAATTTTTTGGCATAGATTACTCCTTAATTTGAAGTGTGAACTGATTCACACTATACTGATAATACATTCACAAGTCAAATCGTATTAAGATAGATTGTTCAGAAACTCATTATCATTCGGCGGGCCGACCGGGATCAGCTTGAGACAGGAATTGGGTTCCTGATAACAAAAAAAAGCCGCTAAAATAGCGACTTTTAATGGTACTGATTTACAACCCGAGATCATCCGCGAGTCCTTCTACACCTGTGAAGATGGAATCCCCGTAACCCCAGAAGTTGTTGAAATCAATAATGTAGATTTTTTTGTTTTTAACTGCGTTAATGTTTTGTACCTGTTTGTTGGCAAGCAGCTTTTCAATCGTCTGCTCAGGATCAATGCCACCTGCATACCTCGAAATAATCATCGCATCCGGATTAATCTCGATTAACTTCTCCAGACTGAGTGTGCCCGTTTCATTAATCAGCATATTATGCATATTGATTAATGACATTGCACTTTCAATAAACGTATCACCATTTCCGTTGTAGATTCCAATAGTTCCATCACCATTATCCGAAAATGATGCATAATTGATCGTTTCAGAGCTAGCTCGGGCGGACAAGGCATTCTCGCGTGCTTTAAGCGTCTCAATATATGCCGCTGCATTGGCTTGTACGTTGAATATCTCACCTAATTCAGTAATATCCTGATACAGACTATCTAACGATGCATCAGGAACACTGGTGCTTTGTACATACGTTTTAATCCCCATATCATTCAAGCTGCTTACTGTACCAACACCCCAATCCGCATCCTCAAACAATCCACCACGCCCTACAACCAGATCAGGCGTAGCGCCTATCGTCACTTCCTTACCTACATAGCCTTCAGCAAGCACAGGAATTTTTTTAAACTCATCAGCAATATCGTCAGGTACACTACCAAACAACGCAGCCACACCTACAAGTTTGTCTGTCAAACCAAGGCGAATCATCAGCTCGGCTGCACCTTGGGTATTGGCAACTACTCGTTCAGGTGCCTTGTCAAACGTTTGATCCTTCTTCACCCACGTGCCGTTCTCTGTTGTATAATTTGAAACGGTTACCGGGTAAGTTGTTTCAGCAGGTGCTGAAGCGTCTGCGTCGGTTTGTTCCCCATTTGTTGCTGCATTCGTGGCGCTGCTCTCCGCAGCTTGTTGTGAGTTGCCATTTGCATCTTCGCTGCCACCATTGTTACTTGAACACGCTGCGAGCACCAGGATCATTGCAGTAATTAAACAAAGAAACATCCCTTTTTTAACGGATACCAACATGTAAATAATCTCTCCCTTTTGAATTCTATCTTGTCGTTTAGACCAATATGTAAAATAACTATTGTCAGTATACAGTAAATGTCGAAGCATGTAAATGAGAACAATAATCAATATCATTCGTCTGATGAATTAAAAGAGACCCTCATATGGTGCCTCTTATTTTGGGCTCACAGAAAAACCAAGTTCATCTCCCCTGTACGGGATTGAACTTGGTTCCTCTTTTACTTAACTATTCATTACGTGCCTGGTTAACCTTGGCGATAAGTTCATTAATAATTTCATCAGGTGAACGCTCATTCATCCATTGTTGGCCGAACATTTGGAACACTTTGATCATCGGGAAATCTGCCCAGAATCCCACAAACTCCTCGTTAAGATATACCTTGTCCGTAACATGCTCGTTCATTTCATTCAGGCAATGCTCCAATTCCTTTTTCGCCACAGGATCACTCATCCACTCACTGAGCAGACTGAATTTGTGGAACGTGATTTCTTCCTTACCAAAGTCACAATGCAGACGTTCCGTAATTCGGAGATCTTTGGACGAGCTACCAAGTGAAATTTGGAAAAATCCGGTCTCAGCCACCCAACGGTTATACTTGGTGTTGTAATATGAGAAATCTCTCTCTTCCAGTTCAAAAGTAATCTTGCGTTTTTCACCCGGCTCCAGTTCAACTTTAGCAAAAGCTTTCAATTCTTTCTCTGGACGGGTCCATGTGCACTCTTCATCGTGAACATACAATTGAACAACTTCTTTTCCCTTGCGCTTTCCGGTATTTTTCAATTGGAAGGACACAGTAACACCGTTATGGGTCTGAGCCACTTCCAGATCCGTATAGGAGAACGATGTGTAAGACAATCCGTGTCCAAACGGGAATTGTGGTGCCAGTTCTTTCCGGTCATAATATCGATAACCCACGAACAGACCTTCGCGATAATACAGCTTGCCGTTCTCCCCGCGAATTCGCATGTGTGAAGGGTTGTCCGACAGTTTGACAGGGAATGTCTCAGAGAGTTTGCCCGAAGGATTTGTCTGTCCGAATAATACATCTGCAATCACTTTACCCATGCCTTGACCCGACAACCAAGAATGAATCACACCAGGTACATGCTGTACCCATGGACGCATCGCCAGTGCGGAACCGCTGCTCGTTACGACAATACACTTGGGTTGAACCGCGGCTACCGCGAGAATCAATTTCACTTGATGCTCGGGAAGATCAATGCCTTGCAAATCATGCATCTCCGATTCCGCATATTCCGGTTGGCCAACAAACAGTACAGCAACATCGGAATTCATGGCTAATGATACGCTTTCCTTGATTAGCTCATCATTGATGGAGTCATCCTCCGGGTACCCTTCTGCAAAAGTCATGGTCATGGCATCACCAGCCAGATTTTTTATCTCGTCCCATGGAATATCGATTTTTGTAGGCGTTACTTTTGCACTGCCCGCTCCCTGTATTCTCGGTTTTTTGGCAAACCGTCCGATCACGGCAATCGACGAAATGGACTCCTGCCCTAGCGGGAGAATCGCGTTCTCATTTTTCAGAAGCACAATACTCTCGGCCGCCGCTTTACGTGCGAGTGCATGATAGTCCGAATCTGGAGAAGAATCCTTGTCTTTCTTGCCCGTTACCCGCTCAACCAGTTTCAAAATCCGGCCCACACTTCGATCCAACTGTTCTTCGGCAAGGCTTCCGTTCTGAACCGCTTCAATGATCGCTTTGGCATTGTAATTGGCAGGACCCGGCATCTCCAGATCAAGCCCAGCCTTCAGACCGCGAATGCGATCATTGACAGCTGTCCAGTCGGATAGAACAACACCTTCATAACCCCACTCTTCTCTCAAAATGTCATTCAGCAAATGTTCGTTCTCACTTGTATACGTTCCATTCAATAAATTATAAGAACACATAACCGTCCAAGGATCGGATTTCTTAATAATACGTTCAAAGGCGCTCAGGTAAATCTCGCGGAGCGTTCGCTCATCGATTTCCGAACTGGTTACCATCTTCTCGAACTCCTGGTTGTTACCCGCAAAGTGTTTGACAGAAGCGCCCACGCCTTCGCTTTGGATCCCGTTTATAAACGCCGCTCCAAGTTCCCCCGTCAAGTATGGGTCTTCCGAGTAGTATTCGAAGTTTCTTCCGCCAAGCGGCGTTCTTTTCATATTGACACCAGGTCCAAGCAGCAGCTCAACGTCCATGGTTTTGGATTCACCTCCCAGTGCCACACCGACTTCATACAACAATTCCGTATTCCACGAAGAACCGATGGCTGAACCCGTAGGGTAACAGGTTGCGGGTACATTTTCCGATGTAATCCCCATTTCTTCATCGCTGTTTGTTTTACGGATGCCGTTTGTCCCATCGTACATATGAACTGGCGGAATGTTTAACCGCTCGATTCCTTTTGTCATCCACATATTCAATCCTGCGCAGAGTGAAGCTTTCTCGGCCAGCGTTAATGCCGTCAACAATTCATTGATTGATTTATCCATAGTACTCACCCTTCTAATATCAATTTTGTTCCTGTTCTTTCTTCAGTTCCTGTGCATCATACAGTTTGAAAAACGGAAACCAGACAATAAATACAATCACCAGGACGACCGCCAGCAAGATAAGCCCATTGAGTCCGGACATAATGTAGGTGGACAGGCCGATTGGCGTGTACCATAGCTGGAAAATCTGGCTGGGGATCCGTACCCAACCCCAATCGAGAGCCAAGTACACAATCACCGGTGTGATAAGTGAGTTAATCCACATCGGCACCATGAGTAACGGATTAAAAGCAATCGGTGCTCCGTACACGACAGGTTCATTAATGTTGAACAAGGACGGGATAATCGTCGCCTTGCCGACAGATTTCAGTTTTTTCGAACGTGCCATCAGGAACCAAACCACTAACGGCAAAGTCGCACCCATACCGCCAATACCCAGCCAGCCGGAGAAAAAGGTTTCAAATGTGTTGATATTGACCGGATCTTGTCCCGCTGCCACAAGAGCTGCATTTTCTTCGATTGCAGGTATCCAGATTGCGTACCAGATCGGTGTCATGACCCACGGGCTTACGCCGAAAGAATACAGTACAACGCCAATGAAATTGAACAATAAAAATCCGGTTAAGCTTTGTCCAATGGCATTGATCGGCTCAAATACGTTCACGATCAGTCCAAAAATATCAAAATGAAGCTGATATACAAGCAACCATCCTGTTGTTAATACCAGGGCGATCGGGACGAGAAAATCGAACCAGTCCATAATGAATTCGGGAAGTGAAGACCCTTTTTTGAAGAACGAAAATTTGTTGCACATGATCATTACAAGAGCGACAAATACACCTACCAAGAGTGCTGTAATCATCCCCGAGGGTCCAAATCGTTCAAGGATGAACTGAATGGTACCGTCTTCGTTTACCGTCGGGTTAAGCAGCATAACGAACAGAGATATCCCCGTCATTCCCGCAAGCAACTTGATTTTGTGTCGTTCTCTTTTTTCCATCACGACATAAGGCGTCAAAAAAGCAATAAACAACCCAAGCAAACCGAAACTGAATGTCGTGATAGGTGTCAGGTCCGGCATTCCCGGAATGAAATCCTGCAAAATTGAAATCAATGTAATAATCGAACCGATGAAAATCATCGGAATGGCGACCATGATGGCTTCTTGAATCGAAGAAACCCAAATATTATTCGTAAACGCCTCCAATCTTGGCGCAAACGAATCTGTCATCCATTTCATGAAACGCTTCATCCAAAACTCCCCCTGTCTTCCTCTAAGCTGCCACAACCATAGTATATCGATTTGTGTTAACGCTTTCTTGTTGGAACTTGCCGCATCATGGTTCGTTTTTTGCCCAATCCATCGCTATAGTTCTAGCTTGCCAGCCTGAACAAGAAATAAACAACAAAAAACATCCCTTCACTACTGAAAGGATGTCTTAAAAGCACTTTTTTTTAATATTGTCTATCCAAAATGAGCAGCATTACCCCATGCGGTGGAAGCAAAATTTCTCTGTGCCAACTTTCATCTCTAATCATCTCTGTCCCCATCACGGGTCCACTCCTCCCGTTTAAAAAGAGGATTTCTTCTTCCGTCAAGGAATAGGGCGATCCCATGCGGGTCCACTCATCAAATACCGATCCATGGTCCCGATCCAGTTGATAACTGGTGCATTTATAAGGTCCCTCGAGATTGCTCAGGGTAAGTTCATAAGCTTTGCTACCTTTTTTCTCATATACGTCATAGCGGGTTGAGCTGGATAATTCCGACCAATCCCCACTTGCAAACAGCTGGTCTACATGCACATAGTGATAGAACAAAAATTGCATGCTTCCATCCCTTTTTCGGGTTCCGACATAACCGTCTCCCTTGACCATCAGCTCATCCCCAAGCTTTTGCATAAGCTCAAATGCATAATAGCTGGGTTTCTTCAGCCCATCGCGGTTAATCAGGCCAAAACCTCCGTAGAAAGGAGAAGCGGGAACGATACTTTCTTCGAATACATCGGTAAAGGACCAGAAAGCCATCGCTTTCACGTCACCGAGTGTGTTCATGGTGTGGTAAATGACAAACGGAGCCATGAACATGGTATCGTGCAGCAAGTTACGGTCATACAGCGAAAAGTTCCACTCGGTGACATGAAGTTCAACATGACCGTACGATGACGCATTCATTTTTTGCCGCATAAGTGCAATACTCTCTTTATAAAAAGTAGGCGGCATGATTTGCGTTAAACGATCGTCTTCAACTTTTAGCTTTGGATACTCCGAATAGATGTGAAACGAATAAAAGTCGAGAGCCACTTCCCGCTTGCGGCAATAAGACAAAAATTCCTCAGCCCAGGTATCGTTCCAGAGAGATCCGTAACCCATAGCTGGGCCCCCCACCTTCAGTTCCGGCAAAATCGATTTGATGGCATGAACGGTCGATTCGTAAAACGTAAAGTATTCTTCCTTGCTTCCTGCCCAACAAACACCCGCCAGGTCAGGCTCGTTCCATACTTCGAAATACCACTGCCTCACTTCTTCCGCCCCATAACGATTCAAACAATGGCGAACGAATTCACCAACAAGCGCCTGCCACTTGGCAGGGTCGGATGGCGGGCTAATATTCCCCCTCCACCAAAACAGCGTTTCTTTGGATCTCGCCAGCTGGCTCGGCATAAAACTTAATTCCACAAATGGCCGAACGCCCTGATCCAGCAGGAAATCATACAACTTGTCCACATAAGACCAATTATAGAGGGGAGTGCCCTGCTCGTTCTCGCTGTACACCATCATCTCGTCATTGAAGATGCCGTGAAATCGAATATATTGAAAAGGTACTTTGCCTTTCAGCGCGGAGAGCTGCTTCCGCCAATCTTCACGCAAACCTTCAATGGCTCTCCCTGCCGTCATGGTCATATTCCAGTGCTTTTCGTAGACAGATGACGTCTGATCCGCACGAATTTCAATATAAGTTTGGTCTGACAGATGTGCAGACGGTACAGAGAGCGTGTCCTGACCGGCATCAACCTTAACATCCAGATATCGATACAGTGAACCAATTGCATTCAACGTTTCCATCTCGTAATAATCTCCGCTTGAAGACTCCTCATACGTTTTGGGTTTGCGGTTCACATTCAACTGATGGAGTTCCGGTGTACGAGAAGCTTCCCGATAGGAACCTGGCGTACAGCCGTACTTTTCCTTGAAGTATTTGTTAAACAGCTTCACATTGGCAAATCCGCAATCCAGCGCGATCTCCGAAATGTTTTTATCGTTTGCTGCCAGCTGAGCCTGAGCCTTCTCCAAGCGAATGAGCGTCAAGTACTTTTGGAAAGGTATCCCGATTTTATCGGTGAAGAAGTGGGAGAAATAATGCAAACTTAAATGTTCAGAATGCGCCATATCCTGCAGTGTAATCTTCTCATTGTAGTGTAAATCAATATATGTGAGGACCCTGTTCAGTCTTTTATAATCATAATCCCTGCTACCATCTTCCAATGCGGAGTTCGTTCCACTGGAAAAATACCTCTGCAGGCATCCGCATAACATCTGTAATCTGCCCATTGTGAAATTTTGATAACCCGGCGTTTTTTTGTTGATCTCCCACACCATTTGCGCAAGATATTGTTTAATACTTTGCAGGTGAGGAGCGTTTTGTTCCACGTTCATAGCAGAGTTACAGGAGATAAACGCATTATTGTTCATCAACTCAGGACCGAACTGCAATGTTAATAACACATTGTCCTGATTGGTTCGTTCGATCTTGTGGACGGACATACTGTTAACCACGATCACATCATCTTCGTGCAGTGTATATTGTTGCTGGTCCAGATACATGATGATTGAACCGTGGAGAACATATACAACTTCCACTTCCTTATGCCAATGGAAATCAATATGTTTTACCGAGTTCACGAAGAGTTTCATAGGCAGATCGTCCTGATGTTGAATAAACTCATATAGATAGCGAATTGTCTGCACCTTCCTTCATACCGATTATTATAGCCACAGCATTTTGAAGATATCAACAAGCTAAACAGTAAGAACAAAAAAGCCGATCAATTAAGGTTCAATTGATCGGCTCTTCTATATAAATATTCAAACTACCTATTCAACTAGATGCACTGTTATCTTACCAACCGCGGTTGGACATGCGCTCTTCTGGAGCCAATTTAGAAATTTCGATCCCTTTCATCGGGGCGCCCAAGTTTTTGGATACTTCGGCAATCAGTTTGTAATCTGTGTAATGTGTTGTAGCTTCAACGATTGCACGAGCGAATTTCTCAGGGCTATCGGATTTGAAAATACCTGATCCTACAAACACACCGTCTGCTCCCAGGTGCATCATTAATGCTGCGTCTGCCGGAGTAGCTACACCGCCTGCTGCAAAGTTAACGACAGGAAGTTTGCCGTTTTCATGAACTTCACGCAGTAACTCATAAGCTACACCCAGATTTTTCGCTTCAGCGTACAGCTCGTCCTTGGACATGTTTTGCACTTTGCGGAGCTGGCTGTTAATTAGACGCATATGACGAACTGCCTCAACAATGTTGCCCGTTCCAGGCTCACCTTTTGTACGAATCATCGATGCACCCTCACCAATACGGCGAAGAGCTTCTCCCAAATCTTTGGCTCCACATACAAATGGTACAGTAAACTCATGTTTATCGATATGGAACACTTCGTCTGCAGGAGTAAGAACTTCACTTTCATCGAGATAGTCCACACCTAGGGATTCAAGCACTTTGGCTTCTATGTAATGACCGATACGTGCTTTGGCCATAACTGGGATAGATACAACCTTCATAACCTCTTCAACGATGGTAGGATCTGCCATGCGAGCTACACCGCCTGCTGCACGAATATCAGATGGTACCCGCTCAAGAGCCATAACAGCTGTTGCCCCTGCCGCCTCAGCAATTTTAGCTTGCTCTGCATTCATAACGTCCATGATGACGCCACCTTTTTGCATCTCAGCCATTCCTCTTTTTACACGATCTGTACCTGTTTGCATGATTGTAGTCCTCCTAATTAACTTTTGGGTGGTTTTCAATAAAGGTATCGCTCTAATCTATGATTTAGTATAGAATGAGAATGGTCATATAAAAAGATCCAATATTTTTGGTTTTTATTGTACCACTTCAATGATAACTCTGGAGGTCCTATGCAATTTCATGTAGCTTACAGTTCATATTTGAACCGAAAATATACGAAGATGAAAGCTCTATATCATGCCATTCGTGATGCAATTCATGAAGGTAATCTTATACATGGTGAGAAGTTACCCTCTACTCGAGAGTTAGCAGCGACGTATCACATTTCCAGAGGAACTGTGAATCAGGTCTATGATACGTTGACTGCTCAAGGTTACATTCATTCAGAGCATGGAAGAGGAACCTTTGTTGCTTATCAGTTGGATTTGAACAATAATGCGTCCACCGTAAAAGCTTGTACGCATCACTTATCCGCCTGGGGAAATCGTATTCAGCAGTTTGAACAGCATTCGATTCAAAGAAATGCACCAGCCAATGCTCATACACATGATTTCAGAATGAATAGCGATGAAGTGATCGACTTTAGCAAATATCAACCTGATTTCTCCAAGTTTCCTTACGATGAATGGAATAATCGATTGTATGCAGAGATAAGGCAGCGTGAGCATCACCTGGAAACAACCTCTGCCATGGTTAGTTCAACCGGGGATCCAAAATTGAGAGAAGCCATTGCTGCCTATCTTCGAAGGATGCGGGGCATTCAAGTCGATCCGGATCATATTGCAGTAACTGCAGGCTCCATGCAAGCTATAGCTCTACTCACTCAATTACTTGCAGACCCTGGGGATTATGTGGTGACAGAAAGTCCTTGTTATGTCGGAATTTCTAAAGCCATATTGGCTGCGGGTGCAAAGTTGATTGAAGCTAATCTCGATGGTCAGGGCGTTGTGCCTCAAGACTGGGAAGCACGTATGTTGTTTGTCACGCCGTCACGACAATTTCCTACTGGTGAAATGCTCAGCCTGGAACGCAGACAAACCTTGCTGGACTGGGCACAGCGAAATGATGCCATGATTGTTGAGGATGATTATGATAGTGAATTCCGATATCGAGGAATGCATGTTGAACCACTGAAAACACTCGATAAAGCTGGACGTGTAATCTACCTGGGCAGCTTTACCAAAACCTTGCCTTTAGAAGTACGACTTGGTTATGTGGTTCTTCCCCCTACCTTGGCTGACACCTTTAGAAAGGCACAGGCATTATATGAGCCAAGACCCGTCAACCTGATCGAACAACGGGCATTAGCTGCATTCATGACAAGCGGTCAATATGAGCGTCATCTGCGCAGAATGAATCGATTATACAGTCGCAAATTCCATCTGTTACTCAAACTTTTGAACAAAAACCTCTCTACATGGTTTGATTGGGTGGAGAATGAAGCGGGTCTACACGTGTTTGGTTGGTGGCGAGGTAATGTGACCACTTATGAAGCCTTTCGGGAATCAGCTAGGTCACAAGGTGTGGTATACTCAGAAGTCAGCAGTTCAACGTCTGTTGGTACGAAGTATGGTATCTATTTGTCTTTTGCACATTTGTCAGATGAACAATTACAGGAAGGCGTATCCAGATTAAAAAATGCCGTTACAACTGCATTGTGAGGTAAATCGTCTCCAAAGTGAGTACAAGAAGATCATCATTCGGAAGAGGGGCGATCGTTATGAATTGGTTAAATGAACTCTACAAAATGAATAAACAGGAACCGGACAAGGAAATCGAACGTTCTTTGGTTAACGCCATCTTCCGAATTTATGACCGGTTCCCACGTATCGGCCTTAGAGAGCGGATCGGACAGCCAGAAATGTCTCTTGATATCGCCGATGCATATATCCATGGACATAATGCCATGATTGAAGCTGGTGTCGGAATCGGCAAGTCTTTTGGGTATCTGATCCCAAGCCTGCTCACGAATCAAATGTCTCAGAAACCAGTCATTATAGCTACCTCCTCCATTCAGCTCTCGGAACAGATACATAAAGATTTAAGGATCATTGGTAGTCGGTTGGGATTCTCAACGGTTCGCTCCGTCGTGGGAAAAGGCATGGGTCAGTATGCCTGCCGAAGTAGAGCAGCGGAATTGATCAGTCTTGATGATGCTAACTCCTCCGTGTCTACCCTTGCGCAGCGCATATTAGATTATGAAATTGATGAAAGAGCCGATATTAAAGCTGGAATTAGTGATGCTGAATGGTCCCACGTTTCCGTGAATGATTGCAAATTTGAACGTTGTCATCATAAAACTGCATGTTTGTTTTACGATATGAGAGCGAAATTAAATGCAAAAGCTCACGAGATTGATTTTATTATCGTGAACCAGGACTTGCTCATACGGGATTTGATGAAGAAAAAAGAAGGAACCAAAAGCATCATCTCGGAACAGCCTGCTCTGATCGTCATTGATGAAGCGCATAATCTGGAAACAAAAGTTCGGGATGCCAGAACACTTGAGTTCACTTATCGAGGAATTTGCCGCATTCTGGATACCACGGTGCAGCTTCTAACGAAACAGTCCGGGGATAAAAGTCTCTTCTCACAATCCAAGTTCATCAAAAACTGCGCTGAGCGCATCTTCAAACAGGTAAACGCGGATCTTCTCGACCATGCCAAGCAGGATAACGACCGAATCAAAGTGTCAGAGATCAAAGGAATACCGTTGAACCAGGTCTCGAACGAATTAAAAGATCTCAGTCTACGTCTTTCCATTTTGACCTCACGCCACGAGCGGGAGATCGATGACGCTTTTGAAGCCATAAATGGGCTCATTACGCTCATCCATGTCTTGGCTGAAATAGAGGACAACTATCTCAGATGGGCAAGCAGTCCCCTGGGAGTAACCACAATCAGCATCTGTCCCAAAGATATAAGCCAATTTCTGAAATACGCTTTATTTAATGGCAAGATACCTGTAATCCTAACATCAGCAACGCTGTGCCAAGGCGGGGATACGCTGGAGGAACAATATTCTTATATGACGCACTCCCTCGGTTATAAGGGAGATTTCCTAGAGCGCCAACCTTCCCCTTTTGATTACACCAACCATACCATGATGTATATTTCGAACAAAGTTCCCTATTACCACCACGATCAGCGCGAAAACTATCTTGAAGCAGCTTACAAAGAAATGGTCCAACTCTGTAATCTAACTCAGGGAAGAACAATCGTCCTTTTTTCAGCAAAGGAAGACATGAAGTACATTTACAGAAAGTTGATCTCAAGGGCTAATGAATACACATGGGGAGTCCATGTTCAAAAAGAAGGATCTTCCCAGGACAGTGTTATCGCTGAATTTAGGAAAAGCAAAGGTGTACTCTTGGGTACAGGTGTATTCTGGGAAGGCGTGAATATTGAGGGTTCTGACCTGTCACAGGTCATTATTTTCCGGCTGCCCTTCCCTGTCCCGTCGGACCCTGTTTATGAATATAAGGCATCTGTAACAGAGAATCCGTTCATGGAGGTGTTTGTACCGGACATGCTTCTTCGGTTACGGCAAGGAACTGGACGCTTGATCCGTAGTGAAACGGACCTTGGCATACTCAGTATACTTGACTCCCGTCTCAGCGCAGCGGCTAAAAAGAGTTACCGGGCACAGGTGCTGGACACGTTGCCGTTCAAAAAAGTGACGGAGGATTTTGCGGTTTTGGAGAAATTTGTACAAATTAAGGGGATACGACGTACGGATTAGAAGTGGTATAATACGTAACCTTGAAAAACTGCCTAAATTACATGAAACGGCCCTTTCGCTCATAAAGCGGAGGGGCTCATTTCATGCTGTAGGATATATGCTACAATATATTCCAGATCTACGAATCCCAAAGGAGGCATTTACATGGTTGAAAGACCAACTAAAGAGGAATATGCAGCTTATTATGAAGGGTACATGCAGCTTGTTCCTGAAGGGAACATCATCGAACGCTTAGAGCTGCAAGCCAACATCATACCAACTTTACTCTCTTCATTGACAGAGGAGCAAGTAAATTATCGGTACGCCGAAGACAAATGGAGCGTGAAAGAGGTCATCGGCCACCTTTTGGATAACGAACGAATTATGAGCAGCCGATTGCTTCGCATCGCCAGAGGTGACCAAGCCAATCATCCCGGCTACGATCAGGACGTGCTTATGCAGAGCCATCCCTTCAATGCGTATACCGTAGCTGATTTGAATGAAGAATATGCTGTCACACGTCGCTCAACCATTCTTATGCTCCGTCGCCTCACCCCGGAAGCATGGCTCTGTAAAGGGATCGTCAGTGATAATCCTGCTTCAGCTCGATCGATTGCATTTGTTATGGCTGGACATGAGCTCCATCATTTATCAGTACTTCGCGATCGCTATTCGTTAGATTTGAAATTATAAAATTCATTCAAAAAGAGACTTTGAACCTACATTCTCAGTAGGATCAAAGTCTTTTCTCATCAGTCGTTTTATCGTTCAAATTATCGTTCAAAATGAATCAGATGTGTATCCTCTCCCAAAGATAATGTGGAATAATGATTCAGAATAGGAATGTCTCCATTGAATTCAATGGGCAGGACCACATAGCTGGATTGGAAGTAATCCGATCCGTTCCAGCGATCTGCAAAGTATAGATACTCCTCTTCTGATCGCTTCAGCACAAATGCTGGTTGCGTTCGGTACGTCGTTTCATCGCCAAAATCGCTTAGCATCCCCCATGGTCCATCCATCGTATCCGCCATCGCGTATTTCCCTTGATTGGGGTCCCAGCCTGTGCAAAATGAGGTCAGCATATAATACTTGCCATTCCGTTTGAAGACAGCTGGCGCCTCCCGATATTCCCCTTGCCACAGCTTTCCGACAAGACTTTCTACATTAAGATAATCCTTCTGCAGACGATAGATGTGCAGGTCCGCATTGTCTCTGGCAGCCGAAATAAAATATGCTGTCCCGTCATCGTCCTGAAAGAGCGTGCAGTCACGCGACATATACCCGTACGGATTAAAGCTGCCATGATACACGAAATGGCTATCCGGAGAATCCGATGTGGCAATGGCGCATGCGGCATCGTTGTAATTATTACCATTCTCATAGTGAACCCAGAGGACGAACTTCTTTGTCACCGTGTTGAAAAGTACTTTAGGCCGTTCAAGATTCACCTTTCCACCTTTATCGTTCACTAATCCCAGATTTGTCCGAACTCGAATGGGTGCAGCTGGCGTAGAGGTCGTCAAGATATGGTTTCGAAACTCCCAGTTGAATAGATCTTTGGAACGGTAACAACTCACATATATATCGTCTCTCCGATCTTCGCCATACCAGTAATAATAGTCGTCATGGAATAACATATGTCCACCATGGGCATGGATCGGCTGACCGCTAAGATCCTTCCAAAGTGTACCATTGGTTAATTGATTATTCACACGGTTACCTCTCTTCTTTTAAGAACAACGTTAATTGGTGTCCGATCCAAATACCTTCACTTCCCAAAGTCTTGGCGTGTACCAGTTGTTAGGGTTGTTATGAAGTGACGCATTTTGCATATTTATTCGTACATATCTGGCAACGGTGCTCGATAGATGATCTGAGGTGAAACCGTAAGATGTATTATTGGTTCGATCCAGTGCCACGGTCCAGTTTACATTATCCGTACTCGTCTCAATTTTGTATTTGTAAAATCCTTCGGAGCCTTTTTGCATCCACCAGGAGATTTGCACATTATTCAATTGTTGAACGGAGCCAAGATCGACCTTCCACCAATGTGGCCAGGAACTGCCTGTGCCGACCCATTCGGTTTGGTAGTTACCATCATTAGCATAACTTGCGGGATTCGTTCCAGTAGCCGTTTGGGCTGTTGCCGGTTTACCCTGAGACAGCAGTTTTCCATTCTGAACCGGAATTAGGACATCATCGCTTGTGTTGTACAGGACTTGATCAAAATAATCATAAAATGCGTAACCATCGGAGAACCACACAGGAAGAAGTCGTTCCTCCGTTGTTCCGTTTTGCGTACCTGCCCAGCCGAACATCCAGCGATACGCAACCATAACTACGTTGTTGCCCGTATCTGGCTTCACCCGCATAACGGAACCGGACTGCGCCGAGAAGGTTGACGTGTTGCCAATCGTCCGTAATTCAGACCAATCTCCGTCGATGCTTGTTGCTGAAGAGTATAGGGGTATACTCGGATACCAACCTGCCGCTTGGGAAGAGAACAAATAATAAATGCCATCCTTTTTGATCATCTTGGGCAGTTCCCTGTGTTGATTCTGATAAATAACAGAAACTTGATGATCCACATCCAACCAATCGGAGGTTAACTTATATAAGATGGTGTCCGAATTATTATTGGCGGTAGAAATCAGATACGCCGAATCATCATCATCTTTGAAAATGGAGATATCCCGGGATTGGTTCCCTTCCGGTCGAAAGCTTTTGTGAAATGTAAAGTCTTCTCCAGGAGTGGCCGAAGCCACCGATACTCTGGCAAGTGTGTAGTCTGTACTGTTTTCATAGTGACCCCAAAAAACAAATTTGTTCGTAGGCGCATGGTAGAGGATATTAATCCCCTCAAATTTGGAATTCGCCAGATCGGGATGATCCGTGTAGGAAAGGACCACTTTGTCGTTACCGTAGGTGATGTCATCCGTTGATGTCTGTTGAATCATTTCTCCAAAACCGCCTGATGACTTTTGCACGAAATTGAATCTGTAGTAGGTGTCTCCAACTTTAAGTTCATTCGGGAGCATAAGCGTTGATTGCGTTGTATTATCAAAAGTTGTGAGGTTCTCTGGTAGGCTGTAAGGGGTATATTCTGGCGAGACAGCTGAGGTTAACAAGGAAGTTCCGCCATATGCCTTCACTTGATACTTGTACGTGTTACCTATGTTGAGGTCATAATCATCCGTCGTTATACCTGTTAAGGTCTGTAATAACTGATAGGGTTCATCGTTCTCGGATCTGTATAACTCGTATGCAGTCGCTCCCTGGACAGGTGCCCAATGGATTTTGGCATTGGATACTTCGGATTCATTCTTCAGCACAAACAGTGTTGCAGCAATATGGGTCTCTTCACCAGCAGCGTGAACGGTTTGAGCTGAGGAGGTTAAATGAACTGTTAACAACATCAATGCAATGACGATAGCCATCCACGATTTACCTTTGATCATGTCTCATCATCTCCTTTTTTAGAAGACCAACCTTCCTGTTGCCGGAAGGCTGATCCAGGTGAAACTTGACTTTATTTCAAATTCATCAGTGTCATTACATCCGTCTCGCTGGCTTGGTTGTACCATTCGTTAACTTCTTCGATCACGGTGTCTCCGCCTTTTTCATGCCACTGTTTCACAAAGGTATCAAATGCTTCAAGCGGCTCATTGCCATATATGATTTTGGTGAACGTCTCTTGTTCCATGGTGGTCAACTGTTCCCACACATTTTGCATCGTTGGCGTTGGTGGACCGTTAAACTCATTTGGCAGTAAAACATCCCTGTTTTCATAAGAAATCCGATATCCGTCCTGCGTCGTTTGATCCTTCGAGGCGCTCTGAATGAGGACACCCGTGTCGGCTTTAACTCCATTCGCCAGATCGTAGTAGGATTGACCGGGGCCATCAACACTCGGTGTATTTTTGGTAAATGCCATTTTGCCAACGCCTTGCACAGCTTCTAATGGCGTATTAAATTTCGTTGGATCAAAAGTGACTTCATCGTTAACGATATCGTAATCGTATCCCTGAGCGTAGCCGTATTTAAAATCTTCCGTACTGAACGCCGCGTCGTACATTTTATCGTAGTACAGGAAGAAGGCTTCCATGTTCTGAAAATCCTTGTTAAACATGAACACACCATCGTTCAACTGGGCGGATTGATAGGTCTTATCACCGTTCACACCTTGAATGGTCGGATAAGCACTGATTTTTGCACCCTCCACATTTTTCTCTACGTCCTTCACACTGTCGTAAAGCCAAGGACGACCAATGATGATACCAGCTTTCCCCTCCGTAAAATCGGACAGTGCATCCCATGCACCTTGGGTGGCTAATTCTTTGTTCAAGTACCCTTTTGCATACCAATCGCGTAACTTGGCAAGTGCCTCTTTGTTGCCAGCAGCCACAGATCCATACGTGAGTTTGCCATTGTCGTTATGCCATTGCCTTGGAAGATGTTTGCCCGTGTATGCGCTGAATATCATGACCGGATCGCTGACCCAGCCCGTATTGTAGGAATCTTTACCTGAAAAAGTAAAGCCGTATGTGTCTTTCTTGCCGTTCCCATCGGGGTCCTCATTAGTGAACGCCGCGATGACTTGTTCAAACTCCTCAATCGTTGTTGGCGCTTTCAAGTTTAAACTGTCCAACCAGTCCTGGCGGATCAACATGACTTCACCTTCCGTCAAATTCGGCGCAATGGCCATCCCGTAGACCTTGCCCTCCCTAACCACTGGATTGAAGGTGGTGGGGTATTGTTTGTATATTTCTTTTATCCGGTCAGGCATGTAGGTTGAGATGTCTTCTGTAATCTCCTTGACTTGCCCCGACTCAATCAGATCATTGACCAGCATGGTGTCATAGACGGGCAGAACGTCTGGCAGCTTCTCGGAACCCGTCAACGCCAGCCGCAGCTTGGTATTGTATTGTGAAGCATCACCTCCCAGCAGGGTGGTTTGGATTTTGATACCCAGGTTTTGTTCGCCCCAGCGGGTCAATACATTGTCATTTAACGTCTCACCGTTGATGTACTTTCCAGCATTTTCATCCTGTTGTTTGGCGATGGTGATCGTAAACGGTGGATCATATTTTCCGTCCTTAAGCACCGATGCCGGTACGGTCTCGGAAGCACTCTCCCCTTTGCTACAGCCAGCCATAAGAATAGCCGACAGCATAACCATACTTACCATTTTCCATAAATCAGTTCTTTTCTTCATGGAAACATGCCCCCTTCACTCACTCAATTTGTTTTCTATATAAGCTCAACTAATTTCATATTTACACTGACACTCCGATGACAGAACAACCTTCTGATCGCTGTTATCCCCAGAATTTTTGATTCACTTTTACAAAGGTGAAATTCTGGTAATAGCGTATGCTTGCGATGCAGCTTTCTTTCAGAAAGCTTTTAGGCGAACGCTCCGCTTCTTCAGGCTTTTTCTGTCCTCTCCGTTATCGTGTAAATTTTAGTTGAATTTATATAGCGATCCAATTTTTCGTCATCCTAACTATTCTTTGACGGCACCTAGTACAATTCCCTTCACGAAATATCGTTGTAAAAAAGGATAGACCAAAATGATCGGTAGTGTGCTGACGAAAATTTGAGCTGCTTTGATACTTTGTTCCGACATTGCAGCGACTTCAGACTGGCTCATCGCCATATTTTGCATATTGCTCTGCACGACAACGGTCTGTAAGAACGAAGCCAGCGGATACTTACTTGCATCCGACATGTACAAAATCCCGTCAAACCAGGAGTTCCAGTGCCCCACCATAATGAACAGGGATACGGTTGCGATGCCAGGCAGAGATAATGGTAAATATATTTTGCTGAGAATTACGAAAAAGGACGCTCCGTCAATGAAAGCTGCTTCTTCCAAGGCTTTTGGAATCGTTTTGAAAAAATTAACGAGAAGAATCAAATTATAAGCACCAAAAGCGCCTGGAAGCACAAGCGCCCATATGGTGTCCTTTAATCCAAGGGCTGTGATCAATATGTAAGAAGGTATCAATCCCCCCGAGAAGAGCATGGTGAAGATAAAAAACCACATGAGCACGTTGCGTCCCCGGAATTCCTTGGACAAGGCATATCCTGCACAGGTAAGGATAAACATGCTGATGGTTGTACCCAGTACGGTTCGAGTGATGGATGTCAGCATGGCACCGTTGAAATTAGAATTGTTGAACGTTTTTACATAGGCGTCCACATTGAACCCGACTGGCCAAAATGAAACCATATTACCGCTAATAGCCGCTTTGCTGCTGAGCGATTGTGCCAACAGATGAAGCAGTGGAAGAAAACACGCCAGACCAGCCAGTATCATGAACGCGTAATTAAAATAGGAGAATACTCTATAACCTGTCGTCTTATGGTACATGATCCCTCTCCCTCCTAGTTAGAATATTTTGTAATTGGCATACTTATAGGCCAGCCTATAAGAGACAACGATCAAGATCAAGCTAATCCCCGATTTGAACAGTCCTACAGCGGTTCCGAAGCCGTATTGCCCGTTTAACAAGGATGAACGGTAGACATAGGTGTCAATGATATCTCCTGTACTGTAGACAAGCGGATTGTACAGATTGAAGACTTGATCAAAGCCCGCGTCCAGAATATTGCCCAGACTCAGCGTAGAAATGACGATAATCATGGGCAACATGCTAGGCAAGGTAACGTATCGAATTTGCTGCCGGCGTGTGGCCCCATCGATCTCGGCCGCTTCGTAATAAGATGGATTAATCCCTGCAATGGTCGCTAAGTAGACAATCATGCCAAAACCAAAGCTCTTCCACACATCACTGATCACAACCGTGAACCGAAACAGATCAGGATCACCCAAGAAGTAAATGGGATCGTTCCCGAAAATCCGGGTTAAGATGTGATTGATTCCTCCGTCTAATCCCAGAATGTCGATCATCAACCCTGCCACAGTAACCCAGGACAAGAAATGCGGTAGATACACCAGTGTCTGTACACTTTTCTTAATGCCCATATTTCGGATCTCGCTCAGTAGAATAGCCATGACAATCGGAACGATAATACCAACGATAATTTTGGAAACGGCGATAATTAACGTATTAACGATCGCTTGTGTGGCTTCTTTGTACTGGAAAATTCGTTCGAAATTATCTAACCCGATCCACCGGGAACCTGTGATGCCCAACCATGGTTTGTAGTCCTGAAATGCCATAAGCAAACCTACCATCGGGCCATAAGAAAAGATGCACACAAACACAAATGCGGGAATACACAGAACGTACAAAGGCCAGCTTTTCTTGATTTCCTTTTTGAATGAAGTCCGCTGGGAAAGCTTTGTTTTTGTTTGTTTCGCGGATCTGGCGGGCACAATCTCGTTAATGTTGCATACCTCCTCTATGATGGATTTTCGAAAGCGATCCTTGAAGATAAGCTTAACAAAAGCGCTTTCATTCCAAAATGCCAAAATTTCAAGATCATAACCCCGCCCTGAAGCATTTTAAAACCGCTTTCATTTATCACCAATGCTACCCTTCCGCTTTTCGAAGGTTTGGCTTATATTAAAGTTAATCCGATCTGGAGTTTGAACTTCTACGTTTGGCGATATGAAAGGAAACACATATGATCAGAAAAATGTATATGAAACGATTCATCTATTTCTTTGTTTTTTTTCTGCTGCTGACGTTGAGTTTGTTTTTCGTAATGAACCGATTGAGCTCCAAGACACTTGAAGAAAATCTGATTGGAGCTTCCAAAAACCAGCTTGATTATGTGAAAGGCATTCTTGACGGGATTATATACGAAGCTAACATGTACGGGGTTCAGTATGCGGCAGACAGTGATGTCCGGTTTTACCAGAGGCATGTTAACGAGCTGAGCAATTACGATTCCCAAATGAAGAAAAACGAAATCGTTGATCGCTTGCGGCAAACGCTCCTATCCAGTCGATCGATTGAATCGATCGGCATTTACTGGAAGTCTGAAGAAACGTTTCTGTCCACGAACAATACACAGGAAGCGAGACTTCCGTTCAAGGATGTTCATCAACGGGGATGGCAAATTGTCGGCAATAGCTTGTATTACTTTGCCCTCTACCCTTACATCCAAAAATCCGGACAAAATGAACCGACTCAGTACGTCGTTGGTGTAAAGCTGAATACCGATTATTTGAAAAATCTGCTGAAAAAGGCTGTGAACAACGACAGCTCAAACGCTTTTTTTTGGTTTAATTCCCATCAGCTATGGAGTGAGAAAGAAGTCGACAACGATCTATTGAAAGCGGTTACTGAAATTATTTCTCCACAGCCGGAGATCACTTTGAAATATGATTATCATACCAATTCGGACGATTACTATGTTCTTTCCCGATATATTGAATCAATTGACGCCTACCTGATTACATATACACAGACAAATGATTTTCTGCAACCGATTGACCGTAACCGCAAAGTATTTTTTGCCAGCATTTTAGCCGTTTTCACGCTTGGTTTGGTTGTGATCTTTACGTTTTACCGGAACTATTACCGTAATATTCGTTTGTTGGAACGGAAGTTTTCACAGGTCGAACAAGGCAATCACAACACCCGTATTACCGAAAATACGGATAGAGAGTTCTACAGCCTGTTCAGAAGTTTTAATCATATGGTTACCGAGATCCAGGATCTGTTCGTATCCTTGAAGACTGAAACGGAACTAAGACGAAGTGCGGAACTTCAACAACTCCAAGCTCAGATCAATCCTCATTTTTTGTACAACAGTTTGTTTTTCATCATGTCGGTGGCTCAGTTTTCACCTGATTCTGTCATGCGCATGAGCAAACATCTAGCTGAATATTATCGTTATTTAACGAAGTTGGACCGGCATGAAGTCACGCTGGAAAGCGAGCTTCAGTTTGCGGAACATTTCCTGATTATTATGGCTCTTAGCAAAAAAATCGAGTACAGCATTGATCTGCCGCCGGAACTGGCGTCCCTTCCCCTCATGCCGTTGATCATCCAGCCAGTGGTTGAAAATGCGATTCAACATGGAATCGAAGGACAACAAGGTGCCCATCGGGTGACGATTGATGTCAAACAGACGGAAGCTGTGATAACGATCAAGGTCTCCGATGACGGAAAAGGTCTTTCGCTGGATGATATCCGCAGCCTGGAGGCTCGGCTTGAGAGCGATTCTCCCCCTGAAGGAATTAAAGGCGTAGGGCTCTGGAATGTAAATCGACGTCTGAAAAATACGTACGGCGAACGTAGCGGGTTACATTTTGCTACCAATGATTGGGGCGGCTTGTCCGTCCTGCTGCTCATCAGCATTCCCGACGTGAAAGGAGATAACTAATGCGATTATTAATTGTGGATGACGGACATTATGTCGTTGAGTATATGAAGCACTTGCTCGATTGGAACACCTTTGGCATTGATCAGATCGAGACGATGACCAATTCGATTGAAGCCCGGGACATGTTGACTCAAAACCATATCGATATTCTGATCACTGACATCCGAATGCCCGAGGTTTCAGGAATCGATCTGCTTCAACATATCCACCAACATAACTTGCCAACCAAAGTCATCATCCTTTCGGGCTACTCCGAGTTCGAATATGCGCAACAAGGAATTCGTTTAGGAGCGCTCGACTACTTGCTCAAACCTGTCGACAAAGATGATGTGGAGAAAGCCATGTCCAAAGCCATCAACAATATTACAAAGACACGTCCCGCTCAATCGATCGCATGGGAGAACTTTGATGGATTGGCGTTTCTGCTATCGTTGCTTGGTCATAACGAGACATTAAGTAAGGAATATGAGGCTTATACCAAATTTTTAGAGAAACGCCGTTTTTGCTGCTTTAAGCTGGAGGGTTTTACACAGGAACATGAGGATGTTATAAAACATGCTGTCGGAGACAAATTGGATCGTCTCGTTTGGAATGCGGGGACGCGACTGTTAGGTCTTGTTCCGGAAGAAGTTGCTGGGGAACTGACCATCAAACTGGAGCACTCGGTCGTGTCCCCTCCCTTTTCATTGACTGATCGAAACGTGACCCGTCAGATGTTCTACTGGTTCTTCCTTAATGAGGATGTACACTCAGAAGACTTCATAGGCATATTCAACCATTCTCCATCATGCGGTGATTGGGAGTCAGCCGGAAATATCATTAAAAAATATAATCAAATCCGTCTCCAAAAGCAAAAGGTAATCTTTCTGATGGAGACCATTCGATATGTATATCTGACGGATAAGGATCGCGATACCTATGAGACCGTGAATTGGATGTTCAACCAGTTACGGCATCCTGATGAACTATCGTCAACTCTCATGGATCGGGTCAGTCGGATCAGAAACAACAAACAGATGTCCATTCAAACCATCGTTGACAAAGTGCAAACGTATATCGAAGAGCATCTGTCACATGGCCTTAGCCTGGATGAACTGGGGAAAGTTGCACATCTCCATCCCGTCTACTTTTCCAAACTGTTTAAACAGGAGACGGGCGAAAATGTGTCAAACTACATATCCAGGAAAAGGTTGGAGAAGGCTTCTCAACTGCTTCAAGATTCGGAACTCCGTGTCCACGATATAGCGCAGATGGTTGGTTACCGAAAAAATCAATATTTTATCCAGTTGTTCAAAGTGGAATACGGAGTTACGCCCTATCAGTACCGCAGAAATATGATCCATCAATGAGAGCGAATAAATAGTTTCATCAAGTTGATATAAATCGGGTTGACCATGTAGCCATTCGGACTTACGGAATATCTCTTACCCGTGTCCAATCGTCGTATTTGTTCCATTTCCTTCTCATTCAACTCAAAGTCGAATATTTCATTGTTCTCTTTTATCCTTTGAGGATTCGATGATTTGGGGATGACAATAATTCCACGTTGCAGATGCCAGCGCAAAATGACTTGCGCAACCGACTTCTGATGGCAAAGGGCAATTGCCGCCAGCTCCGGATGCTCCAGCAGCGCTTTGCTTCCCTGCCCCAACGGTCCCCAAGCCTCATGCAGAATCCGATGCCGAACCATATAATCATGCAATTCGTGTTGCGGAAATTCCGGATGGGTCTCGATCTGATTTACCATCGGCGAAATCCGGGAATGCTTCTTCAGATGCTCCAGATGCCGTATCTCGAAATTGGCTACACCTATAACTTTGATTTTACCTGAGTCGTATAATTCTTCCGTCGCCTTCCAGGCATTCACGTATTGAGGACCGGCAAAATGAATCAAATACATATCGAGATACGTTACGTTCAGCTTCTGGCAAGTCTGCTCGAACGCCTTTTTCGTCGCGCGGTACCCCAGGTCTGTCGTCCATACCTTGGAGGTAATGAAGAACTCCTCCCTGGGAATGCCGCTGTTTTGGATGACCCGACCTAGCGCCGCTTCATTACCATAAATTATGGCCGTATCGAAATGGCGATAACCCATTCGAATAGCCTCCTCGACAGTCCTCTCGAAGGTCCCCCCGTCTTTGATCTTATATAGGCCGAACCCGAGTTGAGGAATGCCCACTCCGTTTGCCGCTACGACTGTCTGATTCATTCGGAACTCCCCTTCCCCGTGTTTCCTATTTGTTGTTCCGATGCTTGTTCTTCGCATTGTGCAAGCAACTTTTCTATTTGGTTCACAAGGTTTTTCAACAATTTCAACTTGCTACCGGAGTCAAGGCTGTAATAGTTGAGAGTTCCTTCTTTACGAACACTTATTATCTGTGATTCTTTCAATATTTTCAGATGATGTGATACGGTCGGTCGGGAAAGGTGAGTCTTCATCCTGATCTCTCCTACGCGCATGCCGGGTTTTTGCGGCCCTTGAATCAAGGCTATGAGGATGGCTTGCCGAGTCTCGTCTCCGATCGCATTCAACACCTTCTGATTGTTCTTAAATTCGATAGCAATCGTGGTCGCAAGTTCCTGATCCAAGTAAAATATCCCCTTCCATTTAGAACGTGTAATACTTTTGTAGATACAGCCTATCACAATCTCGGATTCGGCTGTACATCGGGAAAGAAATTCAAGAACCTATTTTTCCCATGACTTAAGACAAACGATATATGTCCAGATGGAAACTGTTCCAATGTAATGCTTTAGCTGCCTCTCAGTTCTCCGAAAAAATGTGCTCCTAGTTATGATGCTGTTTGAACATTAGCAAAAGAAGAAGCCCCCCAGACTAATGGAGTGGCTTCTATAAATTGAACTTATTTATTCTTCTGTGCAATGATGATATAGACAGGTTGGTTAGCAACTTGCGTCGGTGAGTGGATCGTATTAATAATTGAGAAACCTGCCTTAATGATTTCCTCCTCCATTTCCTTCGATGAAACTCTTGGAACAGTAGGCATTTGTCTTTTAATACTCTGTGAATTTCACCCAGTACGAAGGAATCTAATTACATAAATCTTTATTGAAATAAGTTCGTTCCCCTCAACCCTTAAGATAGGAAATTACATGGATAAAACAAAAAGCCGCTGCTTTAGCGACTTTGAATGATATTATAAAACCAACGATCCAAACTCTTGAATACTCATCTCCAGCAGAGTATCCTAAGCAAAATATTTCCCTGAGTGCAAATCTTCTATTTCTTGAGAAAGTCTTCTAGTATGTAACTTCATATAACATTGAGCTTTTTGCAAAATATCTGTATGCCCACCTAAATCATACAAAATTGTAGAAGATAACACTTGTACAATATAAAGGCTTGTTTGAGTTGCCATCCATTCAAAAAAATTGAAAAACTTCTCAATTTGCTCTTTGTCATCATTTTCACGAAGTAATCCATCAACATAAGTAGCCACTTCATCACCAAAAAACACATGTCCTAGAAACTCTTGATTTAATTCCAAATGTTCTATATAACAATCGTGGAATTCAGGAAAAAGTTTTAAGAATTGATTGATTAAATTGTCACTGTCCATTCTCCAACCTCCATACTTACCCGTAATCACTGTTCTTTTGGTTTAAAAAACATCTTGCCAACCATAAGTCCCATAGCAGATGAACAGATCAGATACCCAAAGAACAAGAAAAGTAAATAAACACCATGAAGATCTGCAGGAATCTGTTTCAAACCTTCAAACCAAGCTAAACGAAAAGGATAAAAGATGACTACCCAAATGATCAGCAAGAAAAGAAGAAAATTAATTATTTTTAGCACAATAATGATCCTTTCAAGCTTGAGTGGAAACAGTTGGATGTATATGCTTGATCTTTCATTTTGTATTACCTTACCACTGTCCGCACTATAATAGTTAGCTTATGTATTAGGGTTGATATGTTGAATCTATAAATAATTACTAATTATAACAGGAAACATTAGGAAGATGATCGTTACGGCATTAAGAAGCCCTTTCTTTTGGTAGAACGAGCTTCTTTTTGCGTTTCACGATAACACTTTATGCTTACTGGACACCAGGCGCGTTTTCATTCGAAGTTAAATTCGATCTTTTCTTCTTTCTTGGCTGCCCTTTCCAGGACAGATAAGTCCAAATCCGTAGGATATACTCGACAGGACCATTGCTAAATTTCTTAAGATATAGCGGACTGAGCCACAATTGAATACCGTACACAGCAAGCGCAATAATCGCTCCGATGAACACGCCAGCACTTCCAAACAGTCCCAGGCCATATCCATAGAAAATTGTTGTACAGATTAAGCTCTGCATCAGGTAATTCGTCAACGAGAGACGGCCAACCGCCTCGAACCTACCCAACAGGCTGGAACGGCGGTTTCCCGCATACAACAGTGCAAATGCGTATATGTATCCGAGTGAAAGTAGCGCTCCTCCTAGTGTTGTCCCGATACCGATGCCTGGCCAGCCTTCTGCGCCAAATTGTGGCGCCAATACACCGTATGTTTTGAGTATCAAACCAACTGGAATCAATAACGAGGCACGGCGAAGATACATAGTCCGCATCGTTTGGGGATCGCTAAACGTCCCCATTCTGGCAGCATGCATACCGAGCAGGAACATCGGCACCGTCATGAGTGGGCTTAACAGCAGGATTAACAGAGCAAATGATACCTCCAAATCTCCACCGAATGGATCGCCGTTATTGCTAAAATCCCTGATTTCTGCGTATGTGCCGCTACCGTATACATCCTGGCTTTGAATGATGTAGTTCTCCATATGAATGGACTCCGTAGCCAGCGGGTTCATCGGATTGGATGCAGGAAGACCAAGTATGCCCGCTCCGATGAGTAGCAGTACCGCCCAAATGAGCAGCGTTTTGGGCTTCCGATTAAGGAACATGAGCAGGAAGAAACCGAGTACGCCATAGAATGCCAGGATATCCCCTTCCCACAGATAGATGATGTGCACTAATCCGATTCCAAACAGTAGTAGAAAACGGCGTGCCAGATGACACTTTGGCCGTAAATCTCGTGATTTTAGGCTTTCCGAGAGCTTGACCATTCCGAAGCCAAACATAAATGCAAAAATCGGCATAAAACTGCCCACCACAGTGATCAGCAGGAACGAGAGGAAAGCCTGATCAGCTCCGCCGATCCCGAACAGTTCGGGTTTACTCTGGCCATACATTCCATATTGAAAAGCCAGCATATTCGCCAGCACAATGCCGGCCAGACTGAATCCGCGCAGTCCATCAATGACTTGAACGCGCTTTTTTGATGTGCTCAATCAATCACCTCTGTCTTTAACATAAAGATCAGATCTAAATATACGTTAAATCCTTCCATAATTTCAACATAAATTAATAAGTAAACGTTTATATTATGATTTACTTTGACGTACCAATAAAACAAAGACAAAAAAAGTCGCTAAATTTAGCGACTTTCAGTTTGAATACCTTAAAGAGTGACAATAATCGGACCATTCTTGGTAAGAATAATGGTATGTTCGATTTGAGCTACATAGCTGTTTTTAGTAACAAAGGTCCAGCCGTCTCCCGTTTGTTCTACTTCTTCTTCTGAAGTTGAGATAAATGGCTCGAATGCGATAACCATGCCTTCTTTTAACAATTCATCATCCGATGGATCATTATAATTATAGATGTGGTCAGGTGCTTCGTGTATTCCACGTCCAACACCATGTCCTGTAAGGTTTTTAATAACGGTTAATTCATGCTGTCTGGCAGTTTGGAATACAGCTTTTCCGATTCCACTTTTTTTGGAGCCAGGTTTTGCTTTTTTAAGACCTGCTTCAAATGCCAGTTTAACAACGTCGCATATTTTCGTTAACACTTCTGCACCTTCGCCTACGACAAACGAGATTCCCGTATCTGCAAAATAACTGTTCTTGGAGCCAGACACATCAATATTGACGATGTCCCCTTCTTGAATAACCCGATCTCCCGGAATACCATGTGCCACTTCTTCATTAACACTAATACAAGTAAATCCCGGGAAATTATATTCACTTTTTGGAGCAGAAACTGCGCCAGCTTTCTCAAAAAGCTCTCCTGCCAAATCATCAAGCTCTTTAGTAGTTATGCCTGGGATGGTTCTTTGAACCAATTCATCTCTAATTGAAGCCACAATTTTGCCAATTTCCTTCAAGCCATTAAAATCTTCTTCTGTTCTTGCGATCATTTTTTCTACCTCACTATCTTTTATCACTAATTGATTACATAAGTATTTTTTTGATTGAACATTAGATAATCATATCCAAAGCAGCAAAGCTTCGCAACTTTTTTATCAAGCTCACAGATCAAAATCCGATGAGTTCAAACAGTTTTGTTTTTAGTAGCACACCATGACGTTGATCAATTGGAGATCGTAATGCGAAGATTAGAAAAGAAAGCCTCAGTCCCGATATCTACGAATAGACCAATATATCCAGTGATCACTGTCGCTTTAGTCTGATCTATAGAAATACACTCGGTCCCACCAATATATGCTTTCAGATTTGAATTATCCATGACTAATGTAAGATTAACCCACTCTGCAGGACCAATGTCTGCTCCCGCTTCGAAACGACCATCCGGGTATTCTTGTCTCAGACGGTCGAATTTCCAATCTGGATATGCAAAATACTGGAGAGCACGTTTGTCGCGTGGCGCCTCCGGCTTTGTCTTTAAGCCATTAAGCGGACGAATATAAACGGCTTCAAAGGCATCCGTATGGTCACTTATGCGATATGCCAGTCCTGCAAATCCGCGTGCATAAGCCGGAGCATCATCTCTTAACTTGCTAAAGATATCCACCGATAAAGTACCATTTTTAAATTCTACAGGAATTTTCAAGAATGTCGGCATGTCGATGAAATCAACGTTGGGTACACCATGGGATACCTCATCTGTTAACGTAACTCGTAATGTATGACGACCGCCCATCTGAACTGGGGTGGCAGTAACCGAGTGAGGTTGTGCTCCTTCTGGAATCGTCTCAAGATTGTAATCGATGATCCGATTGCTCATAACTTTTTCCTCCTCATTCATTCGTGATTACGATTTTACCATTGGCTGTATTACTCTCCATGAACAGATGAGCCGCTGCTATTTCTTCGAGCTTGAATACTTTAGCAATAGGCGGGACAAGCGCATGATCCTTAATGTGGTTAAACAGATTGACTAACACCGTTTCTTTAATAACTTCACTTGTAAAAGCCGTAAACAGAACACCTGTCGGTATATCAATTAATGGTTCAAACGAATTAAAGGTCCATTCATTGCCTAAGATGCCTGACATGCATAAGATGCCTCGCTCCGAAACCAATTGCAAAGACTCCTTCAAGGTAAGCGTTCCGATCAATTCCAGCACCTTGTCTACGCCAGTTGGAGCAATTTCAACTACTTTATTTGTAAAATGTTCATCATCCAGTATTGCGAAGTCCGCACCCGCCTGTTGAAGATACGCCAGCTTTCCGGTGTCACGAGTGGTCGATATGACCGTGGCTCCTACGCTTTTGGCAAGCTGGAGGGCAGCCAGGCCAACGGAACTGGTCCCGCCACGAATGAGAAGTACTTCTCCCGTAGTTAATTGAAGACTTTCAAATAACGATGCGTATGCCGTGTAATACATTTCCGGAATGGCAGCGAGCGTAGTCCACTCCAGTCCTTCAGGAATGAGATACACCTGCTCTGAAGGAATCAAAGCATACTCCGCATAGCTTCCATCAAATTCTCGCCCCAACCCTCCCATCAGAGAAGCAACATGCTGTCCTTTCTGGAATGTGCTATCCGATACGTCCTCGATCTCCCCCACGCACTCAATACCAATGATCCGCGGAAATTGTACGGAGGGTGAGTGCCCCTGCCTTGTATACATTTCTGAGCGGTTAATACCAAATGCTCTGATTTTGATTAACACCCAGCCTGGTTTAACTTCGGGAATAGGAACCTCCTGTACGTTTAGTTCTTCAGGTGCACAGGCACCTTCCAGTACAACTGCCTTCATCACAATTTATCTCCCCGCTCCGATATAGATTCGTTTTTCCAACTGAATGAATAATGTATTTGTCGCTAGGGCAAGTCCTGCGGACAGGATGCTTCCCCATAGAATTTTATCGATATTCATGGTGCGTAAACCATCATATAAGATCGTCCCTAACCCGCCTGCGTTGATAAATGCAGCAATAGTCGCCATACCAATCGTAGATACGGAGGCAAGTCGCAGTCCTGTAAAAAGGGTTTGAATTGCCAAGGGTGCCCGAATCTGAATCAATATTTGCAAACGACTCATGCCCAGCCCGGTAGCCGCCTCAATGATAGGTTCGTCCACATGATTCAAACCAGCGATAAAATGGCGCAGAAGAATGTATTGATTATATAGAATCAGCACGATGATTGCCGTCGTTGTACCCAACCCCGTCACAGGAATCATAATGGTGAATAAAGCCAGGCTGGGGATGGAATACAGAATGGAAAAAACATAAATGAAAACGCGTGACACCCAGTCCGAAGTCAGTACTACGATGGTAAGAATCACGGCAATAATAATGGAGATCACCATGGTAATGACCAGGATCTCCATATGCTCTAACAGGGCTTTTCCCCACTTATCTGGATGTTTGATGGCATAGTCGATCATTTTAAGTCCTCCCAGAAACGCTCTTGCTCCCTTGAAGATTGAATAAGCGACGCTACGAATTCATCGGCAGGATGATTAACGATTTCTTTTGGCGTATCAAACTGGCACACTTTGCCTTGATTCATGATAATGACCCGGGTCCCCAACTTGAACGCTTCATTAATGTCATGTGTGACGAAGAGGAATGTTTTATTCGACCCTCCATGAATTTTCAATAATTCATCCTGTAAATGGAGACGGGTAATCGCGTCCAAAGCTCCAAAAGGCTCGTCCAGAAGCATGATCGCAGGATTGGTCGCCAGAGCCCGGGCGAGTCCAATTCGCTGTTGTTGTCCTCCAGATAATTGGGAAGGATAGCGATGTTCATACGTCCGAGGGTCCAGTCCCACCAGATGCAGTAGTTCGGAGACCCTCTGCTCAGTTTTCTCTTTATCCCATTTCAATAGACGAGGTACGGTAGCGATATTTTTCGCGATAGTCATATGCGGGAACAATCCAACCTGCTGGATGACGTAACCAATCTTTCTTCTTAACATCACGGGATCTATAGCCGCAATATCTTCTCCAAACAGCTGAATGTTTCCCTGAGAAGGTTCATACAAGCGGTTTACCATTTTCAAAAGTGTTGTTTTTCCAGATCCAGAGGAGCCTAGTATCGTAATAAACTCCCCTTCATCAATAGACAAATTCACATGATTCACTGCGTATTCATTGGAGTTTGAATAGGTTTTGCACACATGATGAAATTTGATGGCTGGCCCCATATTACCATTACGTTTATTGGATGGATTCATAAAAGGCTTTTGCAACGTCTTCATATTCTTCTTGATCAACATCCACTTTGGCATTAAGTGCTGTGATCGTGTCTGTGTCCAGTGCCGAACTGATCTTGTTGAGAACTTCCGCGATATCTGGATGTGCAGACAGCACTTCATCACGGATGACAGGAGCCAAGTTGTAAGGGGGCCATACTTGTTTGTCATCTTCCAATAGGATGTACTGATCTTTATTTACGAGTTGTCCTTCCGTCGTATATGCAGGTGCAACATCTGCCTCGTTATTTTTAAGCACTTCATATTTCAGACTATTGTCATACACTTTGGAGGACTTCCAGTTTAGTTTGCCATATACTTTTTCCAATGCCGGAATACCATCTGCACGCTGATCCACTTCGCCTTGGGAGGCAAATCGAAGCTCGGTTGCATGCTTTTGCAAATCAGTAATCGTCTTGATCCCCAATTTTTCCGAGGCTTCTGCACGAATGACGAGCCCTGCTCCATCATTAGCTTTGGAATAGTCGAGCCAGGTTAAGTTAAATTGTTTTTTATATTCTTCCTTCACTGTGGCATATACTTCATCCGGATCTGTCAACAAGTCCAGCTTCAGGATGGCTAACAAACCGGTGCCTGTGTATTCCGGGTACATATCGATATCTTGATTTACAATGGAAGAATGGATCACAGAACCCGCAATGTTAGGTACACGCTCTACTTGGTAACCAGCATCCTCCAACGCCAAAGCGTAAAGTTCCCCCACAATCAGATTTTCAGTGAAATCTTTGGTGCCGATTCGAATCGATGTCTCCTTATTTTCCGAATCCTGATTTTTTTGCTCACCACAGGCACTTAATACGAGTGATAATGCGATGATAAGTGAAGTTATGATATAGATTTTTTTCTTTTTATTTTTCATGTCGTTTTCCTACCTTTGCAAAAATTGATATCGAAATAAAATTCGTTCGGA
This sequence comes from Paenibacillus sp. FSL M8-0212, assembly GCF_038004645.1. Lineage (NCBI taxonomy): Bacteria > Bacillati > Bacillota > Bacilli > Caryophanales > Paenibacillaceae > Paenibacillus > Paenibacillus sp. FSL M8-0212. The sequence goes on from NZ_JBBORP010000001.1 coordinate 5,964,070, forward strand.
TATATCAAGCAAGACTCCGATGACGATGGCTAAAATCGCCACAGCTCCCCCGCCAATTAGAAGCAAATCGATTCGATTGAGTCCCAGACCGGTAAAAATGATCTCACCGAATCCCCCAGCTCCAATCTTGGCCGCCAAGGTGGCACTGGCGATAATTTCAATGGCAGCTGTTTTGATGCCTGTCACAATGAGTGGTGCAGCAAGAGGGAACTTGATCTTCCACATCATTTGAAGATCTGACATGCCCGCCCCTTGAGCAGATTCAAGAACGGATAGAGGAATATGATTCAACCCCGTAATGGTATTCATCAGTATAGGAGGTACCCCCAATAAGATTAACGCAATCAACGCTGGCTTCGTGCCAGTGCCCATCAACGGAATTAATAGAAGTAACACAGCCAGGCTAGGTACAATCCGCAAAATCTGAATGAGCGATACAATCCACTTTTCCGAACGTTTGTATGTGATGGTCAGATATCCCAGCATTATTCCGATCCATGCAGAACAAAGCAATGCCAGTAAACTGACCTGTATATGCTCTCGTCCCAGAGCAAAGAAAGCACGCCCATGATCCGAGAAATAGTTTACCAATTGCATCCACAAGCTTTCTTGCAAATATGTCCCCTCCTTTCATTTAAGTTGCTTTTCCCTCGACAGCTTTATAATATAAGCATTATAATCGTTTTGAAAGTAGGCACCTTTTTATTAGATAGGAACCAAAAAGTAACTATTGGAGGATTAGCTTAAATGTTTACCAAAAAAGAGTTGCCCGAATGCCCTGTAGCAACAACAGTTGGTTTAATAGGTAACAAGTGGAAATTGCTTATCATGAGAGATCTTCTGAAAGGAACCCAACGGTTCGGTGAGCTTCGCAAAAGTATTCCGGAGATCAGCCAAAAGGTATTAACCGAAAATTTGCGTTCCATGGAAGGAGACGGTATTGTCATTCGCACCGTATATGCGGAGGTACCGCCCAGAGTCGAATACAGCTTGAGTGATTTAGGTAATACGCTGAGACCCATCATTAGTGTGATGGAAACATGGGGAATGGATTATAAGAAGCTCAATGAAGATACTACGACCCATACAGCTGAATAGGATACGGACAGTAGAAAAAGAGCGCACCCATGTTTAGGATGCGCTCTAAATTAGCTGTTCATGGAGAAATCGCTTTTGGCCCACTCCGCAACCCTTCGACTACTTTCTTCTTCCGATAGATCTTCAATCCGAGTCAGAATAGACCACCGTACGCCAAAAGGGTCTAGTATACTTCCGAATCGATCACCAGACGCAAAGTTAATAATCTCTTCTCTTACTTTCGCCCCTCTGGATACAGCGGTTGCAATGGTTTCATCCACATTAATGACATAAATCCCTAAAGAATAACATGCATGATCTTGATCTGGGGGCAAAGCCAATTGATATGCCGGGTTCGCTGCCCCCAGCTGTAAAAACCCATTTCCAAAATCCAATTCGGCATGAACGATCATTGTGTTACCCTTTCCATCCGGATGCTCAGTGATATCCTTCACCCTTGCATTGAAAACAACTTTATAGAAATGGATTGCTTTAGAAGGGTCCTTCACTGTTATAAATGGAGTAATCGATGTAACGCCGTTAGGTGTGCCCTTCTTTGTATATTTTCCGGATACTGCCTTGTGTTTTGTCTGTTCGCTCATGTGTCTACTCCGCCTTTCTTCTCAGTAATCCGAGATTGTCATCATTATAAAATAACTTCACTGACATCTACTGTCAGTGAAGTTATTAAAGTTGATAATATTCCATTAACTCGGATACCACAGCAACCAGTCTGTCCTTCACATGTTGTGGTTCGATAACTTGAATGGATTTTCCGTAGGATAGGAGAAAATAAGGGACGTATATATCAATTGATTTTTCATCAAATAAAAAGATGGCTTGATTGGGAGTCCGCTCTTTCAGATAATGTCCCATAAACCAATGCAGCCCCAAGTCATCCAATGCCTCTGATCGGCCTTTGATAACCAAGGAAATTACCCCCTCTTTGTCCACTACATCAGGTAACAAATTTTGCATAAATAATTCACGAGCAGAAAAAGATTCAGAACGCTTAAAGCGAAGCGAAGTAGGCTTGATTCGCAGAATACGATCTGCCCGAAAGCTGCGGAATTCATTTCTCAAGTGGCAAAACGCAATGGTATACCATTTATTATTCCAGTAAACCATTCCATACGGGTCTATTACTCTTTTTTTTGGTTGTTCATCACGGCTTCTGCGATAATCAATTTCAACAGAGCAATCATTAGCCACTGCTTGCTCCAATTCCGCCAAAATCGGCTGAACGGATGGGTCTCCCATGCGATTGATAACGTTAAACCCGGCTAAATGACGACGAAGTGTGTTTTCCTGCTCCTGATTTGTATACATTTTCAATTTGGATGTTGCATTGTCCAATGCCTCACTCAAAGGGTATCCAGCTTCTTTTGCAAACACAGCAGCTTGGAGGAGTGCCTTTTTTTCTTCAATATCAAATAACAGAGGTGCTTTGATATGCTGATTCAGCAAGCTATACCCGCCGTTGTGACCTGTATCGGAAATGATCGGTACTCCACTGGCACATAATGCATCAATATATCGATATACGGTTCTTATATTGATTTCTAACTTTTCGGACATTTGTTTTGCAGTTACTTTGGTGCCTGAATTCAGCATCCATAGAATGGCTAACATATTATCGTTCTTTGGCATAACCTACATCCCTTTGAAAAATATTATTAAATAAATCCTCTATTATTAATTAACTATACATTATCAAGCAAGCATAACTAAAGACAATGGGATCAGTATACCATTTATTAAAGGAAAATATGATGTTACATTGTACAGTTTCAATGAGAAAACCAAGTTATATTGCATACAAAAGAAACCACAGGAAATCTTTCTCTCTGCGGTTTCTTTTGTATTATTTCCTCTAAGTTATTCTACCTTATCCAAAAGCCCGAGTATAAGTGTAATCGCCTCCGCCCGAGTAGCTGTCTGCGTCGGTGCAAAACGATTGCCGCCTACACCGCCTACCAGTCCGGCCTCTACAGCAGAAGCTACATATGAAACTGCCCATGCCGGAACATCCTTGGCATCTTTAAAGTTTAGTTTTGCATTAGAATCAGTAGGGATTCCTCCTGCACGTACGATCATGGTGACCATCTCTGATCGGTTTAGTGTTTTATCTGGCCCGAAAGAACCATTGGCGTAACCATTGACAATGCCCAGGGATGCAGCTGCTGCAATGTACGGTTTGGACCAAGCAGGAATTTTGTTTTCATCCGTATATTGAACATTGTTGCTTACGTTATTCAGATTTAATGCACGACCTAGCATTGTGATGAATTCGGCACGTGTGACTTTCTGATTCGGACGGAATGTATCATCGCCATAACCATTCACGAATCCAGCTGCAAGCGCTCGATCAATGGCAGATTTCGCCCAGTGCCCAGCCGTATCTTTCATTGGTGGTGTGTTTTCACTTTTATTATTATTGTTGTTTGATCCTGCCCCTGTCTCATTGCCGGGATTGCTTCCGTTGCCAGTACTGTTGTCAGGACGGTTCTCGGTTACTGTATCTCCAGCGTTTCCTGAGGAGTTATTCCCGCTGCTGGACCCGTTACCTGAGCCGGGATTTGATGGTCCCGGATTGGATGTACCCGGATCTGGAATCGTAGTCTCTGTTTTCTTCACAATACCAAACTGATCAATGATGAACGGAGTGGCCCCATTCACATTCTGATCAATTTCATACGTAATCGCCGTCAGTTTGCTACCATCTATCGTAATTTCCACAAAATTTTGGACCTGACTACGCTTGGGACGGCGGTTATCACTTGGGTCCGGGCCATATTGTGCCGCATGATTTTCTTCTGCACGCTCAAAAAGACTGTAGTAGGCCTCTCCCAGACTCGTGCTTTGATTTTTGTAATATACTTTTGGACCTGCTGTTGCCGGAATCAGATAGATTGTGCCATCGGGATTCACAGAGTACTCCATCTTCTGTCCATTTTGCATTTCCGTGATTATTTCTGGTTGACGTGCGCTCCCCTTCTGGTCAATCGGTTTGGTGCGTGCATAGATATGGTCATGCCCCTGAAGAACAAAATCAATGTCAAGTTCCGCCATGATCGGAGCAATCTTGGAGCGTACTCCATTCACTCCCATAATGTCAGAGTCTGTTGCATGGTTCGATGTTGTGTAAGGGCCTTTGTGAATGTTGACGATGACCCATTTTGCTCCTTTTTTCTTGGCGGCCTGAACATCATCCTTCAGCCACTTGACTTGCTCTAACGAAAAATTGTCATACTCCGTTGAATCCTCATTGGAATTCAATACAACAAAATGTGCATTGCTATAGTCATAAGAATAATAAGCTCCTGTTTCTGTTGCCGAATTGACCGGAGGCTGTACATTAAAATGATCAATAAAAGCATAGTTTTCGTCCTCATGATTCCCGGAGGATGGGACAATGGTTGTATTCAACAGGCTTTCCTGTGAATGTCCGAGCAGCCAGTTCCATTGTTCTTCTTTGACACCTTTATCAACAATATCACCGTTATGCACAACGAACTGTGCATCCGGTACTGTAGTCAGCGCTTTGGCCAACGTCTCGGAAGACAGAATAGCCTCATCTTCTTCTTTCGCTTGCGTATCCGCCAGATCAATGAAAGTGAATTTGCCTTTTACCGGTGCTGTACGGAACGTACCTGTTGCACTCCATACTTGCTTGGTAGCATCGCCTACACGGAAGAAATAGGTCGTATTTGCTTTCAGATCTGTCGCTTCTGCTTTGTGCATCCGCTCGGTTGGAGCATTGGCAGGCTGAACAGAACGTCCTTCAAATAATTTGGCTTGTGTGAAGTCAGCTTCTGCTGATGTTTTCTCCACGACTTGAAGGTCGCTTTGTGCTAGTTTATCTGACGTATACCATGTGAACCCTTTGCTCTTGGTCGGATCTCCATGGAACGTAACCGTTATTTTGTTGATCTGTTCTGTAACAGGAACCGTATTCGTTTCTTTGAGAATTCCGAATTGATCTACAATGAACGGCTCTCCGTTATTGGTATGTTGGTCAACCTCATACGTTACAGCAGTAAGTTTGTCACCATCGATTGTGAATGAAACAAAATTCTGAACCTGGCCTCTGGCTGCGCTTGTAGTATCACCATACTGCCTTGCATGATTCTCTTCAGCACGCTCAAACAAGCTGAAATACGCTTCACCTAATTCTGGCTTTTGGTTCTTAAAATATACTTTTGCCCCTGCAGTAGCTGGAATCATATAGATTGTTCCATCTGGTTTTACTGCGTATTCGATACTCTGTCCGTTCAGAGTCTCCGTAATTTTGGACACATCTTCAGCTGTGCCATCACTTTTTATTGGCTTTGTCCGAGCATAGATATGGTCATGTCCTTGAAGAACCAAATCGATACCCAGTTCATTCATCAACGGAGCAATTTTATTACGTACACCGTTTGCACCAATAATGTCGCTTTCTGTGGCGTGGTTGGATGTCGTATACGGCCCTTTATGGATGTTCACGATGATCCACTCTGCTCCGGCAGCTTTTGCCTCTTCCACATCCTGCTTCATCCATGCCACTTGCTCGTTGGAGAAGTTGGCGTACTCCGAGGAATTTTCGTTGGAGTTCAGTACGATAAAATGAGCTTTGCTGTAATCATAAGAATAGTAAGTACCTGTTATTGTTGCAGCATTGTCTGGCTGCTTCAGGTTAAAGTGCTCGTAGAACGCATAATTCTTGTTCTCATGATTGCCCGCGGATGGTGCAATAGTCGTATTCATCAGACTGGATTGGGAGTGACCAAGCAACCAGTTCCATTCCTGCTCTGACGTTCCATTTTCTACAACATCACCATTATGAACAACAAACGCAGCATCTGGAACCTGGGTTAACGCTTTAGAAAGTGTAGAGCCAGATAGAATAGCCTCATCCTCTTCCTTAGCTTGGGTATCCGTCAGGTCAATAAACGTAAAGGCTCCGTTCGTGGGAGCTGTTTTGAATGTGCCAACCTCACTCCATATGCCCAGATCTTGGTCGCCAACGCGAAAATAATAGGAGGTATCCGGAATAAGATCTGTTGCTTCCGCCTTATGCACCATCTCTCCCGGAGAGTTGGAAGCCACGGATGAGCGTCCGTTGAAGCTTTGCGCTTGACTGAAGTCAGAAGCGGATCCCTGGTTCGGCAACACTTGAACAGTGCTTTGTGTGGATGCAAGAGGTGTATACCAAGTGAAGCCTTTACTCGTGGTAGCATCACCATAGAAGGTAACGGTTACTTTACTGATATCCAGTGATGGCGCTTCCGCCAATGCTTTAAGCTCCATGTCAAAATACAAATCTGAGCTGCTGTCGCTTTGTTGATGAACTTCAACCGCAATTTCGTTGTTGCCATCGTGCAGATAGGTTTTCAACGGCTCAGTCAGATCAATGTCCTCATACATTACAGGCAAATCTTGACTTGAAGTTGCTTTGGTTGAATACTGAATCTCGCCCTCAGGCATACCAAAGCGACGTATTTCCACACCGTTTACATAGATAACTGCCCCATCATCAATTCCGAACGTGCCGAGAATTTGTCCATAACCATTAATTTCATCCTTATTAACGGTTAGGTTTGTTCTTAAATAGGTCGTCCGGTGTTTTAACTTTTTGTCGTCACCATAACTCACTTCCGTTTTGAGAGGCCCGAAATAAGAAGTGCTTATACCGTTACCGTTGTCCTTGTAGCCAAACGGGGCGGGTCCGATTTCCCATGATGAATCATCATATGAAGTACGCCATTGCGATTCCAGATTCTGACCCTGATCGAAGTATCTCCAATTGGCGTTGCGTTCTAACAGAATGTCAGGCTCAGATAACGATGCGGCTTGAGCTGAATTGACTCCCCCAATACCCGCGAACCATCCGAATATCAAAGAAAGCGATAACAGGATAGGTAACATCTTTTTGTAGAAGTGACTGATCATAATTCTCTCCCTTGTCTGTTTGATAGATTGGCTTATGTAATTCCAAACAGAACTAGCATAACAAGAGGAGATCAAGGGTCCATTACTTGAATGTAAAACTTATGTAAAAAATTACATCTAATATAATTCATATAAGTTCTAGCTGTTACAATTGGAGAGACATACTCCATTGACTCGTTCAGAACTAGAATATGTTTTTAAAGAGTAATAATCTTAACTCATCGAAATGAATGATTACATAAAATAACTTCCTTGGGTAACACTACAAACAAATTCTCCGGTTTGGAGTGAAGCCTGTGACGAAATCCGCATCAACAATCAGTACCTCTGAAGTTATTATTGTGGTTATTAACTCCATTCTTGGTGCAGGAATACTAACGCTTCCTCGTACGATTAGCAAGGCGGTAGAAACACCCGATGTATGGATCTCCGTCATCCTGGCTGGTTTGATCGTAACCATAGTCAGCCTGCTTCTTGTCACTTTATGTCGTAGATTTCCCGGTAAAACGGTGTTCGAATTTATTCCTGAAATCACAGGAAAATGGATTTCTTATCTAATTGGACTTTTAATTATCGTATATTTTGTTGTTCTATGTTCATTCGAAGTCAGAGTCATGGCTGAAATTACAAGTATGTACATTCTTGAGCGTACCCCTAGTTGGGTTACCATTATGGTCAGTTTGTGGATTGGTATTTACATGCTAACAGGTGGTCTTAAGGTCATCATTCGTGTCTTTTCAATCGTTCTGCCCGTTACGCTGGTGTTGCTCGGGCTTGTTTTCCTTTTGAGTACTAAAATGTTTGATATCACTAATCTCAGACCCATTCTGGGTGAGGGGATTATGCCTGTATTGAGGGGACTCAAGCCATCATGTCTCTCCTACTCCGGATATGAAGTTTTGCTCATCGTCACAGCTTACATGAAAGACGTGAAGGCGAGTAATAAAACTGCCATTTTCAGCATACTTATTTGCACGATGATATACATGGTCACGATTGTCACAGTTGTGGGAAATTTATCTTTGTCGGGTGTTGAGACGCGGATGTGGCCAACATTCGATATGGTTCGAAGTTTTGAGATTGAGGGATTTCTTTTTGAACGTTATGAATCACTGTTCATCGTGTTTTGGCTGATGCAGATCTTTGCAACCTATGCTTTTAAACACTATTTTGCATCCATTGGTATTCGAGATTTGTTTCGTCTCAAAAAAATTACCGGAATACAATTTGCGATGTTACCAGTGCTATATTTGATTGCTTACTTGCCTAAAAACCTGGAGGAAACGTTAGCTTTGGGTGATTTTCTCGGCAATATGTCCATTTTTTTATTTGGTTTGTTACCACTGCTACTACTGATTCTTAGCTTTGTTCGTAAAAAAGGCGGGAAGCAAGCTACTAGTGGAGCCCTTAAGGCAGATTGAATGTTGGATTGGTGCTCAGAGCACCTTTTCTATTCTGGCTCCAGTAACATAATGCATTGCGTAATTAGTACAAAAAACAAAAAAAGCCGCTACAATAGCGACTTTCAATGGAAGTATACGTTACATCATTTACATCCAGACAGCAACAGACCGATATCTATTATTTATTAAAAGTAACTTTTTCTGTTCCGCCTTCAAAAATGATGGATGTGTCTCGCGGCTTTGATTCCGCGATTTTACGGCCGCCTCTGAAGGAATAAAGTACGCCGGCTTGTTTGCGAACAGCCTCATATTCGTTCTCTGCTTCAAGTACGATGAAGTTGGCAGGTTTACCTTCTTCAATACCGTATACATCCTCAATGTGTAACGTTCTTGCGCTGTTTTTCGTAATGAGGTCAATTGAATTCACGATCTGGTCGTAACCAAGCAACTGCGAAGCATGAATCCCCATGTGCAGTACTTGCAGCATGTTGCCTATGCCAAGCGGATACCACGGATCGAAGATGTCATCATGACCGAAGCATACATTCAGACCTGCTTCCTGCAACTCTTTGACACGCGTCAGCCCTCTTCTTTTTGGATACGTATCGAAGCGTCCTTGCAGGTGAATGTTGACCAGCGGATTGGAGACAAAGTTCAAATCGGCCATCTTCAGCAAACGGAACAATTTGTACGTATAAGCGTCATTGTATGACCCCATTGCTGTCGTGTGGCTTGCCGTTGTTCGTGAACCCAGTCCACGTTCGTAAGCTTCCTTGGCAACAACTTCTACGAAACGGGATTGCTCGTCATCAATTTCATCGCAATGGATATCAATGAGACGATCGTATTTTTCGGCCAGATCAAACGCAACTTTCATTGAATCAACGCCATATTCCCGTGTGAATTCGAAGTGTGGAATACCCCCGACCACGTCAACGCCCATTTTCAGTGACTCTTCCAGCAATTCTGCCCCGTTTGGATAAGAGTGAATGCCTTCCTGTGGAAAAGCAACAAGCTGGATGTCCATATATGGAGCCATTTCTTCTTTTACTTCAAGCATCGCTTTAACGGCGATCAAGCTTGGATCGGTAACGTCCACATGAGTCCGTACATGCTGGATACCTTGTGCCAACTGCCACTTGAGTGCTGTTTTGGAGCGTGTTTTGACATCTTCATGTGTCAAGAAAGCCTTACGCTCTGACCAGCGTTGAATGCCTTCGAACAGCGTTCCGCTTAGGTTCCATTCCGGCTCGCCTGCGGTGAGCGTTGTATCGAGATGAATATGCGGCTCAATGAACGGTGGCAGCACAAGCGATCCGTTGACATCCAGGACTTCCTCATTGTCGGTCACTTCCAGCGATTGTGTGATTCGCTCAAACTTCCCTTCTTTCACAACAATATTCCATAGTCCTTCTTTACCCCGCAATTTTGCGTTCTGTATAATCATTTATTTTCCCCATTTCTTTGGATTCTTTGGCTGGAACAATCAGCATCAAGACGATATAGGCCACTGCTGTACCAAGCAGTGCGTTCAATGGTGTTACGCCAGGAGCCAGTTGGGCAAATGCCACGCCGATGGCCCATGCGACCATCGCTACCCAGTTTACATTTTTGAATGACATGTCAGCAAATGGCTTATAGTTTCTACGTTTTACAATGAAGTAATCTGCGATAATAATAGCCCCGATGGATGGTACCGCCGCGCCCAGTACGTTCAGGAAACTGACGAAGTTGTTGTACATCCACATGGCGAATACGGTACCCACAATGCCGTTTACGATGACGAAAAATTTCTTCGAAATTTTGGTGATGTTGGCAAAACCAAGACCTGAAGCGTACAGTGCATTATCGTTGGTCGTCCAGATATTCAAGCCCAGAACGATGATTGCCGGGATGATCAATCCTTGCAGGAACATGACCTCCGAGATATCAGCCAGGTTATAGGCCATCGCACCAACTGCACCGAACAGAAACATGAGTGAGTTACCCAGGAAGAATGCAATCACTGTTGCGGTAACTGCCTGTTTCGATGTTCGGGAAAACCGGGCAAAATCGGGTGTCAGCGTTCCGCCGCTTATGAATGATCCAATACAGATCGTCAATGCCGCCGCCGCGGTAAGCGACTGAGTCGGCGTGTAATCAAGCAACCCTTGCAGACCACCCAGCGAACCCGCACCTTCGAACATGGAGTAACCACCGAGAATGGCAATCGCAGGAACCGCGATATATCCGAGAATGACGAGTGACTTCATACCGAAGATGGCTGATGCTGTCATGGCAAGTCCGAACACGATAATCAACAGGTACACGTTCCAGTCCATGGCTTTGGCGACCGGAATCGCGAACATGGCTACGCCTACTCCGAACCATCCGACCTGTGTGAAGCCTAGCAGGAAAGAAGGTAGATACGACCCTTTTGCACCGAACGCATATTTAGCGAGCAAATGTGTGGACAGCCCCGTTTTGGCAGCGATATGTGCCAGTGCCCCTGTGTAGATACCGAGCACCAGATTGCCTGCAAGTACGATGCCAATAAACTCCATGAACGTCAAGCTGACGCCCAATGTGCCTCCTGCCAGCATGCTTGCAGAGAAGAAAGTGAACCCGAGCATGACCGATAATGTCTTCCAAAAGTGGTTTCTTTGCGATTTTGGCACAGCTTGCCATGAAAACTCTTGATCTTGTTTGCTCATCAGAATACCCCCAACATAAAGTGTATCTGATACCAAAAAAAGCAGAAAAAAGAGGCTACTCGTCAAGTTATATACACTGACAAGTAGCCTCTTTTTGCATCATAACCCGCGCGAAGACACAGAGCATCCCATGACGGAATAAGCCCTTGATTCTCGCGTGATTATGAAATCCGCTGCCCTTGCCAGCCTCTCTGGACTGAATTAAAGGTACCAGTATTCAATTACATACTATTATTTTGGAAAACTCTGCAGTTGTCAATGTCATTATTATCCAACGATTATTAATTCCTTATACAGCAAGCTGTTTTTGATCACGCATACTCCGATGACAGCACACCTGCGGATTGAAAATAATGCAACGAACAAATAGATGCACGCATTGACATTTGTACAAATAAATTCACTGCGTTTTTTTCATTGTAAGCACCGGAAATGGCACCTATAATTACATGTAATTGATAATGGTTATCAATGAGAAAAAGAGAACTCAGGGGGAAACAATGATGAACAGTGCAATTAAGAAACACCTATTGATATGGGGAGCATGCTTTCTTCTTCTATCCGTCCTTGCAGCATGCAGCCGTTCGGAAAGCGCTCCTTCACAAGAACCTGTGAAGACCAACGAGCAAACGACAAAAAGCTATACAACCCAAACAGACGAAGTGATTGAAATACCCACTCAACCACAACGAGTTATCTATCTTGGTTCAACACTTGGAGATCTCCTTGCAATGGACATCCCCATCGTTGGAGCCAATCTGATTCATGCTTCAAAAAGCTATATTGTAGACCGATTAGAAGGTATTGAGGATGTCGGAAATCCTGGTGATTTGGAGGCAATAACAGCCTTGCAGCCTGACTTGATTTTGAATGGTTATAACCAAGATGCTGACCGAAACACCGCTTTTTCGAAGATTGCGCCTACCATTCCGTTCAACTCGGCATTACCATTTACGGAACGTGTACGCGAACTTGGCAACATTTTTGGCAAACAGGATGAGGCAGAGCAATGGATCAGCAGATTTGATACAAAAGCGGAAGCGATGTGGGGCAAGCTGAATGTGGCTGAGGGCGAGACAGCAACCATCTTCTTGCAGTTAGGTAAACAGCTCTATGTGATGGGTAATCGTTCCTTGGGTGTAGTCTTGTATCAAGAGCACGGATTTGCAATTCCGCCAGCAATTCAGCAAAACATTATCGACAAGGACCAAACATTCGTCGAACTTTCGGAAGAACTAATGCCGGACTATGCAGGAGATCATCTCTTTGTCCTTACGCTGGATAATGACGAAAGTCGAGCTGAATCTGAACGCTTGTTACAGAGCACCTTGTGGAAAACGTTGCCTGCCGTTCAGCAAGGACACGTCTATACAGCTTCAGCCGAATGGAATACCGACAACCTGCTGGCACTGGAGCAATTGCTTGATGAATTACCGAAATGGATGAATCAATAATAACGCATTGATGATGGCGTCAAAATCCTCCAAACCCTTTGGGCTATGGAGGATTTTTTGATTTTGTAAATTTGTACTGCGTGTAATAAGGTTTGCAACGAAACATTCTCTAACGTGTAAAATGTGGTAAACTAGTAATTGAGAATTGTTATCACTAGATTGGAGTGCTCCCGAATGCAAATGGCTTCCCTATACATCCAACTGCAGCAGCATGATCTGCTTCAGCTCACACCACTGCAGGAAACCAATCATCATAATCCATCAACCAAGAGCAAGGCTGCCAATGAATATACATTGCTTATTGCTCTGGATCATGGAATTCAGCTGTTAACAAACAATATTTCGAAAGATCTGAGCCAAGGCAGTTGTATTCTGCTCCCTACTCAGCAATCCTACATTCTCAAAACGATAAAAGAGCAAGCACTTGTAGCTCGGTATACCTTTCTTGCTTTTCAGGTGGATAAGTCGAATCTGCTCCCGGCTTGCCCTCCTCTTATTCTGGGCTTTCCTTACAGGCTATCTCTTTCTACTATAAAATTGGCGTTGGCAGGAGAGGACTGGATCTCTCCGTCGCCTGTGCAAACCAACAAGCAAAATCGGTTGCAGGAGACGAAATTTACGCCTACGCATCATTCAAAATCAGCGGTTACTCAGACCCGGCTGCAACTGATACTTAGCCTGATGGCTCAGTTAGAAAGCGCTGCTCCGCCAGTGCAAAATGATCAAGCGGTACAGCGTACACTCAGCTATATGGAGCAGCACTACAACGAAGATCTGACCGTAGAGCTTTTGGCCGAAATGGCCGGCATGGTACGATGGCAATATAGCAAATTGTTTAAGGTGATGACTGGCAAGAAGCCGACAGATTACCTGACAGAGCTTAGGGTCCAGCATGCTAAAAGGCTACTATCCAGTTCTACCGAGACCTTGCGTGAAATATACCGACAAGTCGGTTTTAAGGATGAGTATTATTTCAGTCGGCGCTTTCATCAGCTCACAGGACACCCTCCACGGGAATACGCCAATATACTAAGACGTACCGGGCAAAGAACGATCACCGATTCCCTCGGCAGGCAGATTTCCCTCCCTGATACGGCTACACGAATCGTGGCGACAGGTACCAATACCCTTGGAGAGTTGCTTGCTATAGGTATCCGTCCAGTCGGTGCGGGTATAACTACAATGAAATCACAAGTTATATATCAGAACAAACTGCTTCAGATCCCGGATATTGGACTGCAAGGCGCATCGGAACAAGTCTCCCTACTGAAGCCTGATCTTATACTGTTAGGCAACTATAGTGAGCAGCAGTTACCCCGACTGGATGCCATTGCACCTACCATCGTTTATCGCGAATCAACCAGCACTTTTGAGCGTCTTCGTTATATTGCGGATCTTTTCGGTCGAAGCAGAACGGCTGAACAGTGGATCGACCGCTATGAGGAAAGTGTCAGGAGGATACGGCGACAATTGGCGGATGATTATATTGCAGGAGAACGAGCAACTGTCTATCTGGTGCTGGGTAAGAACATATATGTTATGGGACAGACGGGATTTGCCGCTACCGTGTATGAATCACTTGGCTTTCGGCCCACCGAATCCGTAAATCAACTGATCATTAATGGCAGACCTTGGATACAAATTGATTACAATAAAATCACACAATACGCTGGAGACCGAAACTTCGTGATGATACCTCAGGAGGAGATGAATGTAAATATACCTTCTCCGCTACAAAGTTTGGTTGGCATGTTGGCACCCAGTAAAGTACATATAGTAGAAGCTGGCTGGAACTACGATGATCCCCTTACCCGTGATAGATTATTGACGATTCTACCCTCTATTATTGCTAAGGATGGACTCACACCTCTGCTAGTAAATGAAAAAAAATAAACCGTGAAGCACGGTTTATTTTTTCAAAACATTTTCTCCATCTTACGATATGTGTCCAACAACCTCTGGTAATACTCTTTCGTATTCCTTATATAAAATATAACGATTAACACCTCTGGAAGAGTTAAGTGCTTCATGCGCGTGCTGAATAGCGGTATCACGGTTTTCTGCTTTGAGTTCAATACCCGCGAGCAGTGTTGATCTCATCCACTGTTTTTTAATGGATTGAAGTCTTTCCCGCGCCTGATCACTCTTCCCGTCCTCCAAAAGTAGTATGGTTTCGTAATATGTACGGTAGTCCGATAAGCCGATATGAGGTACAGCTTGCCGAATGGCAAACATATCCTTACGATATAACCCGTAAGCTGCCTTGAACTGTGCTTGTGTTGTTCTTCGCTTATATTTCTGCATAATTTGCTCCATAACTAGTTCTACCTCATCATCGAGTCTGTTCGCAAGGACATAAATAATATATGTCCCAGGTGTATTTTGCTGCTTGGATAAAAAGGACTCTAAACGATCTATACGCTTATCAAATACTAAAGGATAAAAAACATGCTTAATAAATGCGATAAGAATGGTAACGACTACAACCCCCACAATCAGAAATAGAGGATATTCGTTTATTTGCATAAACAAGACAAGCATCAATACAACCAAATAAAACCCGAATTCCCACCAAGAGTACCTCATAATGAATCTCCTTCTAATAGAAAAATAACCAGCAAGTCTATATTATATCAAATTTATTTCCCCTTTTTGTATAATCTTAGGAAACAAAAATCACGAAGAATATTCTATCTGTCGCAAAATCAAGCCTGACTAGATTTACTGATACAACAAAAAAGCCGCTGTATTATCGACTTTCAGTTGAAATAATTGAATTTATTTTTGTGCACGTAATAGTTCTTCAAAAGCTTTTATATTCGTGTCAAAATCAGGAACGGTTTGAGTTTCTTCAGCAGATTTGACCAGTTTTACAACCAAATCATTATAAGGCGTCGCAATTCCGGTGCCTTCTGCTCTGCTTGAAACAACCCCGTTAATATAATCAATTTCCGTTTTGCGGTTCTTCTCCAGATCTTGAAGCATACTTGCTTTGAGCAATCTGGAGGGCTCCATCCCGTAACGTAATGTTTTCACCCGTTCAGGGATATCTTCTTCGCTGTTCAGTTCGAGTGAACTGATGTCGAATCCATTCATTTTAACCAATGTGACTCCATTGGCACGAGCAACTTTAATCGTCTCGTCCGCAATGTGAGCTGCACTTACAATGCCGGCTTCATGATCGATGATCTCCCCATATTCACCATTTAATGCAGCAGACAAACCACTGAATGCATTGTTGATCAGCAATTTGGACCATTTGGTTCCAACCAGGTTATCGGAAATATGTGTTCCACCCACAAGATCCAACACCGATTTCACGCGTTGAATTCGTTCGGTGATTTCACCATTTAATTCGCCAATCTGAAAAGCATACTGTTTAAATTGAGTGTACTCGATTGTAAGACTTGATACACCTGGTCTAATAAACGTAGCGCCAAATTCAACGGAGCCTGCAATGACGCGTTTTTCACCAACAATAGACGCGACTTTTTCTTCCGGAATCCCGTTCTGCAAAGAACACACCATACTATCTTCTTTCAAGAATGGAAGTAATTCCTGAAGAATGGAATCGTTGTAGAGTTGTTTGGTTAAAAGTAAAACGAGGTCATATTGTCCTGATTTCTGATCAGGAGTAATTGCTTTTACTTTGGCCTGAAACTCTGTGGTACCCGTCACTTTAGCACCCGCTTGATTCAAAGCATCTACATGTTCCTGATATGCATCAATTAACTCAACGTCCATTCCGCCATCCGCAAGGTATGCGCCTACGATGGTTCCCAAAGATCCTGCTCCTACAATTGCAATTCTCATTATATTTTTCCTCCTTATTTCTCTTCCAGGTAGTTGTATACAGGTTGTGCAGCGTTTAAGGTTAAGTTGGTAAGAATATGAGAAGCGGACACAACTTCCAACACAGGCAGATCTGCAAGAGGTGCCAATGCATGTTCGAACAATTGAAGCCGGGCAGGTCCTGTCCAAGCTTCTTTCACTTCGATGTCCGTAATTTGAGTACGGATCAGATCACATATTCTTAAATTCCCGGTATAGTCCGTAGCAATCTTAATCATAAAATTAGGTCGGCATATTTCACGTTTGGCGATATCCTTATCCATCTCCACGTGTTTATAGCCCATCGTAGCCGTGGCTACACGCAGTGTTCCATAATCAAGTGTGCCAACAAGTGTATCTGAATCGGTATACAACTTGGGTGCACCCAGCTTTTTCGGATAGGCGGTGAGCTCTCGACCACTGGCTATTGCGGGGAAATTGTCTACGTACATCGAATGCACATAATCGCCTTCCTCCCCATTGAATTGCACAGGGATAACTTGTCCAGCTTCGGTATAGGCACCCAATCCAGAAACATCCGGCATCCACATCACTTCGAATTTAACCAAAGGTTCCGTAATTTCCAGTGGTTCTGGTACGGCTGCCCGCAACGCTTTTTCATCGGTTCGGTAAATAATATTCAAGTATTCACGATTCACGAATTTGTACGGTGGCATCGGGTATGCCGGTGCCGTTAGTGGTGTATTCAGATTTTTAGTTATGTTATTCACATCGATTTTCATCAAAGACACCTACCTTATGTTTTGTTTCTATATAAGTTGAACTCAAGATCATTCACACTGACACTACGATGACAGAACAACCTTCCAATCGCTGTTATCCCCAGATTTTTCGATTCCCTTTTCTAAAGGTGAAAATCCGGTGATAGCTTATGCTTCCGATGCAGCTTTCTTTCAGAAAGCTTTTAGGCGAACGCTTCGCTTTTTCAGGTTTTTTCTGTCCTCTCCGTTATTGTGTAAATGAGTAGTTCAACTTATATAGTCATTTTTTGGTATTTTAAAAATTTGATCTGTATCTCATAAAAAAATTCTACATCAATATTTAAATTTAATATAATACATAATAAGCACTATATATATTTATCAGAATAAATAAGGAGTGCAGATAAATGGAATTGCTTCAGCTCAAATACTTTCAGACCGTTGCCTATACTGAACATATCTCCAAGGCAGCTGCACAATTGAATATCGCTCAACCTTCCCTAAGCTTGACGATTAAAAGACTTGAGGATGAACTGGGCCCCCCCTTATTCCACAGAAGAGGACGAAACATTCAATTGAATTCCTCAGGTGAGATTTTATTGAAGCATGTGAACAGGATTTTTATTGAAATTGAAAATGCAGAGATGGAGATTAAAGCGGAGGAACATCAGATCTCCAATACAATCAGGATCTCGATTACGAATACCCGATTCCTCACAGGTCTCATTAGTGACTATATCAACGGTACCCCCGAAACCAAGCTTCATCAGGGTATTGGGACACGCAGTGAAATTATTACAGAATTGAAGAAAGGCGACATGCATCTGGGCATTACGGGGCATCCGATTCAGGATGAGGAGATTGAGAGTGTTGTGCTTGTTGAGGAGGACATTGTTCTTGTTGTGCCCACGGATCATGCATACGGCGGAGAGACAAGCATTTCATTAAGTGTTGTTGCAAATGAGCCCTTTATTTCCCTTGCCGATAATAAGGAGTACAGCCGATTTACCACCATGCTCTGTGAAAAAGCAGGCTTCCTCCCCAATCATGCATTTGAGGTCGATTCTCATACCCTGCTTGAAATTATCAGGCTTAATCAGGGTGTTGCATTAATTCCGATCTCCGTATGTAGAAAACTAGGGTTACGTTATGTAAAAATTGCAGATGATTCAGCTATATATCCCATTAGCCTATCCTGGGTCAAACAAAAATGGTTATCTCCTGCTGTAAGAGAATTTCGTAATTTTATTACTTCGTATTATGAAGACCATGCTGGCTTGTTTAAAGTGGAGTAGGATTTTTTTGAAAATAGTAAAAAGCAAAGACCACATTAGCCCTTTGAAGGAGCTGACGTGGTCTATTATCGTTCTCTATTCTTAGCTATACTGCAGTCTGTCCTTATACCAAACATCCGGAATCATCTTACGCTCCAGTTCCAACAATTCATGGATGATCTTGTCCGCGTCGCTGATGGAACTCACGAGCGGGTCGGTGAGCATCGCCCTTCTCAGCTTCTCGTAGCTCTGTTCCAGAACAGCTTCAACTGTGAGCTCATGCGTATCCAGTACAAGTTCTTGCATACCTCTAATTCCACATGGCATCTCGCCTACATGGAGTGGCTTCACCCCATCCATATTTACATCGCACAGTAGCTCCAGGAACGAATCGGTATTCATATTGGTTACCGCACCTTGATTGAGCGTATTGATGAAGAATTTTTTGCCCAAATTCCCCACCATATTTTCGATGATGTCAGTCGCATGATCTGGTCCGAAGGTGCTCATATAATCGGCAATCGGGATGTTCCCTGCAAGAAAGTCATCCACCTGACGCCACATTTCGTCATGACGCTCATATCTGTCCTCTGTCTCCCAGATCGATAATGGCGGAATGGCGTCCGCAGTTTTGCCAAGACCCTGCCAATACCGAACGTATTCCTTCGTATGCGCTGTGCAAGTGGGAATGATTCCAAAAATATCATACAGTTCATAGGTAATTGCATCGTTAAAAAGAGCTTTTGCACCGCGATCACCACCGTTATTCTCATCACCTGCCAGCTTGCGCATGGCTTCTGCAATTGTGGGCATCACATTTTTTCCTTCATACTCGGCTTTGAGCAGCCAAGTGAAATGATTGACACCCGCGATACGAAAATCGAATTTCTGGTTGATCTCCTCAGTGAACTGGCTATTGTCTCCAATGATACCCGCTCTTACGGCGTAATAGGCTTTTTTATGCGGCATATGATGACTATCACACAGCGCAAACGATTTAAGCTTCGGAGCATATCGATGTAATGCGATGCCATGGACGGTAGACGGGTTAATATAATTGATCACCCAAGCATCCGGACACAACTCCTCAATGTCTGTGGCGCATTCCATAATAACTGGCAGTTCCCGCATCGCGCGAAAGATTCCGCCCGGGCCAATCGTATCGCCGGAACACATGCGAATCCCATACTTTAGAGAAACCTGGCAGTCGATGCCCCGATATTTCACCGATTCTTCCGCAAAGCTGAGCACAACGAAGTCAGCTCCCGGCAGCACCTGTCTTCGGTCCACTGAACCCTCAATCTTTAGGGATACATTGTTCTCCTTTGCGACCATTTCCGCTAGTTTTACCATTTTCGAGAGCCGTTCCTCGTCCGTATCCACCAAGGCCAGCGTTCCCTGATTCAAATATGGGGAGTGAACCATCTGCCAGATGGACTGACGACCGAAAAACAGGCTGCCCGCCCCAATAACAACCACCTTTGGATGTTGTGTACTTGTAGCATTCATCAATAACCCCTCCTCGTAACGATATAAGTTCATTATAGGGGAGTGGGCTGGAATCGGAATGTGTGATAGTTTTCAAAACATGTCATATCGTACGATAATTAACAAGAAGTAAAACCTTTGATATGATAGTTAAAAATAGAGGATGTCATAAAGTAGAGAGGAATGAGTTGGGTTAGATGCATGCAGGAACTATAAATATGAGTATAATCGACGAACTTTCGGAGTATATCACACTTCGCATGAGCTCTTATTTGGAACAAACGCACGACAGCAATTGGACGGAGCGCAAGTCTCATTCCGATTATGATCTGTGGTTCATTACAGCAGGCTCCGTGCAAATTACCATCAATGGAATCGAGCATATGGCAAACCCGGGTGATGTGGTGTTTTTTTATCCGGATATGCCCTATATGGCTTCCACGACCGGAGAGTTTTGCCGATTCGTTTACATGCACTTTGATTTCAGCATCGCTGAGCAGAAGCGGATTCTCAGCGAGTTTCAACTCCCGGGCATCGTACCTGGCAATCTGATTCAAGAGGAATCAACGCTGTTCACTTCGTCCTATCGAAGATTCAAGCAGAGTAGCGGTACTTCCGCCAGTCCACTCTACTTGAAAGCCTCTCTGCTTCTCGTCATCGCCAAAATTTTGGAATTACATGGGCAAGGGCTGTATCATGGTGAGTTTCTGAAAGACCGAAAACCGAGGAAAATTGAAGGAAGTCTGGAGGTTCTGCAAAATGTCTTCCCATACGTGGATGCGAATCTGCATCGTGCCATCCGAGTTAACGAGCTTGCAGACATTGCTGGCGTCTCTGAGAAATATTTTATTTCTTTGTTCAAAAAAATTCTCGGTATAACACCTGGGCAGTATATCAATCAGATCAAAATGAACCGGGCCAGAGACTATCTGTACGAGAAAAAATATACGATCCAGCAAATTGCCGGATTTCTGGGTTATCCCGACCCCTTCACGTTCTCCAAAGCATTCAAAAAATTTTACAACGTACCTCCTTCCAAATTTGAATAACATGCCGCAGACAAACAAAGAGGCAACCGGTCGATCCGGCTGCCTCCCTACTTGATGAATCTTGGTTATTCAGGGTTTAGTTTACGTACAGGTCCCTTCAGCGTCCCTCATACTCAAAAGGAGCTTCAGTGGAATACATCTCATGGAAAAATCCCTTATATGGTATATCCTCTTCCAGACATTTAATGAGATACAACAGTGCTTCGTCAGCTTCCGGTTCTTCGCCAGCACGCTGCATTTCCTCAAATTGACCTAGAATATTCTCCAAGAGAGTAACTTGAATAAATAAAGGCAGCTTCTCCAACATCGAATCTTCGATCTTGGTCTCGGAAGTATATCCAGCGAGGGCATTTTGAAAATAGTCATCCATGAACTGTCTGCGTTTATCCGCATCCGGCTCAAATTGAACCCAGCCGACTCCGTGTGTCCATAGATCGGCCAGATCATACATATACCAACCAAAGCATGAATTATCAAAATCATACACGGTGATCTGACCGGTATCAAAATCGATCGAGTAATTCCCATCGTTATAATCAAAATGGATCATGCCAAATGTCTCTTGGTTTGTATCCAAACCTTGTAAGGTATTCAGGAGCTCGACCATCTTCTCCTTAAGCAGAGGGAATGATTCAGGTACCAGGTTATCGATATATTCACCGCTGTAATTGTCAATCAAATGATGCCGGCGATGGACGGGAGTGTACCCTTTCGATAGCTGATGCATTTTCCCCAGAACTTTACCGCTATTATAATAGTATTCGGTAAGTGGGACCCCTTCACGATACTGGTAATGGTTCTCTACCAGCAACTTTCCCTTGGCCTTCACAAACATACAGACAAAGAATGTATGCTCATCATAAGTGATCTCTTCTAACAAAAAGCCCTTTTTCGAGCTAACTACATTCGAGACACTTGCACCGTTCTCAAATAAATACCGGACATACTCCAGTTCGGCAATGTAATCTTCCCGCTTTCGGTCAGGCAAAAAAGATACTCGGAGAATTAGAG
The DNA here is from genome assembly GCF_038004645.1 of Paenibacillus sp. FSL M8-0212. Lineage (NCBI taxonomy): Bacteria > Bacillati > Bacillota > Bacilli > Caryophanales > Paenibacillaceae > Paenibacillus > Paenibacillus sp. FSL M8-0212. The sequence goes on from NZ_JBBORP010000001.1 coordinate 5,986,006, forward strand.
ATTCGCACCCCTCTTGCTCACAGGTGTAAACGACATTCCGTCCACCCTCATGAGGCGGAATAAGCTGAATGTTGTAACCCTCCAGATGAAACAGCTCGGATACCAGCGACAGTACATGTGTATTGCTAATGTTAACAGCCTCGTTAAAGTTAATCATGATCTCCTCCAGTAAACATTGTCGGGACGGTTTCCCGCACTGCAATGTCCACAAAAGGAATCCCTGTAACGCAAATATCCTTTTGTGAACCTAAAGCACAATCACCTTGTTAGACATTGAATTCACTCCTCTTGTTTTAATAAAACAATTTTACATAATTATCCCTTATTTGACTAGTGCAAAATAAATACCGCCCATATGGGCGGCATGTAAAATTTTTTATAATTACAGTGTTTCTCCGTTCGATTCAATAACTTGTTTGTACCAGTGGAAGGAGTCTTTGCGAGTTCTTTCAAGCGAACCATTGCCGGCATTGTCTTGATCTACATAAATGAAACCATAACGTTTGCCCATTTCAGAAGTCGAGCAGCTAATGATATCGATAGGTCCCCAGCTAGTGAAACCCATCAATTCAACGCCGTCAGCGACAGCTTCTTTCATCTGTTCAATGTGGCTGCGCAAGTAATTGATGCGATAAGGGTCATGGACTGCCCCGTCCTCTTCCGGTGTGTCGATAGCACCCAGCCCGTTCTCAACGATGAAGAGCGGCATCCGGTAACGGTCATACAATCGGTTCAGCGCGACGCGAAGACCAATCGGATCGATAGGCCATCCCCATTCGGTAGCTTTCAGATGAGGGTTTTTAATCTGACTTACCAGCATACCAGAGTTGCTGTTGTCATTCGGGTCATATTTTCCGATATACGTCATGTAATAACTGAAAGCAATAAAGTCCACGGTATTATCCCGGATAATGGCATCGTCGTCAGGAGCTTTAACCAGTTTAATGCCGTTTTCCTCAAAATATCTTTGCATATAGGATGGGTATTCGCCCCGTGCCTGTACCTCTGGGTAGAACAGGTTCATCTGATCTTCCTTCATCGTCTGTAACACATCTTCCGGTTTACTAGAAGCAGCATACGTTTCCAGACGGCAGATCATACAGCCAATCTGAGCATTGGGCATCTTCTCTTTACCACTTTTGACAGCCAGTGAGCTTGCAACAAATTGATGATGAGTTGCCTGATAGGCTACCTGCTCTGGTGTGCCCTTAATTTTATCTTCCAGAATGCCGCCGCCAGTATACAGACTTGTCAGCATCATATTCATTTCATTAAAGGTAATCCAGTATTTCACTTTGTCTTTGTAACGGTCAAACAGCGTATTGGCAAATTTCAGATACAGATCGATCATCTCGCGGCTTTCCCAGCCGTTGTACTTGCGGGTTAACTCTACGGGCATCTCGTAGTGAGAGATCGTTACGAGCGGCTCAATGCCGTATTTCAAGAGTTCGTCAAGCACGTTATCATAGAAGGCAAGACCAGCTTCATTGGGAACGGCTTCTTCTCCTGTAGGGAAGATCCGTGTCCAGGCGATCGAAAGACGAAACACTTTGAAGCCCATCTCCGCAAACAAGGCAATGTCTTCTTTGTAGCGGTGGTAGAAATCCACGCCGTTCCGTTTCGGGAAATATACGTTGGTGTTACCGCTCAGATATTCTTCTAATTGAACAGAATCCACGTCGAAGGTGAAATCCTTGCCATTGCGCTCCTCATGAGGAACGAATGGAGCCATGTCTGAGGTTGAGAGTCCTTTGCCGTCTGCGTCATATGCACCTTCCAGCTGATTGGCAGCGGTAGCTCCGCCCCATAAAAATCCTTTAGGAAATGAGTGTTTAATTGTTTTTGTCATGTTGTTTCTCTCCTTTTTTTGTATATGGTATTCATGAAGCTGTTAACGAACGGTGAGGAGAAGCAATTCATTCATTGGAATCACCCCCTTCACCTGAACAGGTACTACATCGAGGTAATCCGGCGTATTGGTTACGATGACTGGTGTCACAAGGTCAATACCCGCACCCTGAATGCCATCCCTATCAAATTCCAGAAGTAAATCACCCTTCTTCACTTCTTGTCCGGCAACAACCTTCACGTCAAAAAATTTCCCCTTGAGCGATACACTGTTTAGTCCAACATGAATGAGAATGTCAATTCCACTAGATGAGGTCAGCATAATCGCATGTTTACTTTTGGCAACCAACGTGACGGTTCCGTCAAAAGGAGCTGTAACACGTCCATCCTGCGGACGAATTGCAATACCTTTCCCGGTCATTTCCTCAGCAAACGTTTGATCCGGAAGCTCTGAGAGCGGCACCAATTCACCAGTGAGCGGGCTGAACACCTCCCCCTTCTTTTCCTCGATGGAATGTACTGTGACAGGTGTCACCGTTTCTTGCGAAAAGGTAGTAGTTGTATTCAGTTCCTGTTCGGTTAATGTTTGTGCTGAGTCGGACATGGCGGAATTGCGTGTATTTGGCTCTTCCCACTTGAGCAGCAAAGTCACTACGAAAGAAACACTAAAGCTGATGCCAATTCCGATTAATGCATACCAGAAATTAGACATGCCACCATCCGGGCCAATATACAACGGAAGTGAAAGCAATCCTGGTACAGCAAAACCGAAGCATTTCAGACCCACTGCGGTAATAAAGCCACCCCCTGCTGCCCCACCAATGAGTGAAGCGTAAAACGGTTTTTTCAGCTTCAAGGTGACACCATACAGTGCGGGTTCAGTAATACCAAGCAAGGCGGATATGCCACTGGATAAAGCAATGGATTTCATTTTTTTATCTTTGGTCTTGAGGAAAACAGCCGTGACTGCACCAGCCTGACTCATATTGGTTATCAGGTTGATCGGTAGCAAAAGCACGTCATATCCGAGTTTGCTCAGATTCTGCAATGTGCCTGGGAAGAACGCATAATGCATACCCGTCATAACAATCAGAGGCATGAGGCCGCCGAGAATAATGCCGGTTAACGGACCCGAATGGGCAAAGAGCCAGGAAGTACCCATTTCCAGATAGATGCCCATGTAAGTCCCTAAGGGGCCAATCGCAATTAATAGAATCGGCACCGTGATGACGAGCACAATCATCGAGGTAAAGATGACTTTGACAGGACCGGGAATAAAACGATCAACCCAACGATGTACATAACTCAGAAGCCACACACCCAGAATAATGGGAATAACGGACTGAGTATAATTCACAATCGACACGGGCAGGGAGAGAAAACGAATCGGCTCAAGCTGGTTTGCCAGATACGCATTCAGAATCATTGGGTACAATAAAGTACCTGCAAGCGTCAGGGCGATATATTCATTCACTTTGAACTTGCGGGCAGATGATAGAGCCAGAAGGAATGGTAAGAAATAAAAGGCCGCATTTGCTATGGAAAACAGAACTTGATACTCACCGCTTTTCTCCTGCATCGCGCCAAGTGTAACGAGCAGTGCCAGAATCCCCTTTAACATCCCGGTACCTACGATGGCAGGCAGAATCGGAGTGAAAATGCCGGAGATTGTATCCAAAACAGCATTAATCCCTTTAGAGCGCGGCGCGTCTGTTTCAGGCTTTGATATGCCACTATGCTTCATCTGATCCTCGATCTGCTCATATACGGCTGCAACCTGGTTACCAATGACCACTTGAAACTGATCGTTCTGAAACTGTGCACCGAGCACGCCATCGAGTGCTTTGATCTGTTCCAATTGAACTTTGTTTTGCTCTCGAACATTGAAGCGAAGTCGTGTGATACAATGCCAAGCTTGCGTAATATTTTCCTGTCCGCCCGTTAATCGAATAATTTCCTTGGACAACTCCCGGTGATTCATGATGCTTCCTCCTTTTTTGGCGAAAAAAAAACCAAATGTAATACCGGCCCGCCGCAGATGCGGAGTCGGAAACATTTGGTGGTGCCTGATCGAATCAGTAACACTCCATATTCAATTCATATTGATGATGGTATAACTTCAAACAGGTTGTATTGAGATTAATCCATATCGGTACGGGATGTCACCCTCTCGATGTGTATCATGAGATATACCATCTCATCGGGAGTAATCACGAATCCGCGTTGCCTCTCCATCGCCTCCTTTATTTTGAGTGCGCATTGGAAGCTGATAGAATATCGCTCCGACAATACATCATATAGAAATTGCTGATCTTTAAAAGAGAGCACTTCCCGGTTCAACTGACGAACAATGAAGTATCTCAGATGGGTGATGAACCTGGAAAAATCAGCAGATTCCTGATTCAGTACCATTCCGAAATGTTCCGTCATGATCCCTATAATGTCGTTAATCATCTGTGTAATTTTAATTGTTTGGTTCATACTGCCCGAGTCGAATTGTGAGTTCACGAAATGAAGGGCAATAGAGCTTGATTCACCAGATGGCAGTGAGACTAGAAAAGCTTCATTGATTTTTTGAACTGCCCATTCTCCGGCACGGTATTCGGCAGGATATAGATGGCGAATGTCCCAGTGAAGCGGATTTTGCACATCCACACCTTTTTTGAAACGATCCAGCGCAAAATGAATATGGTCTGCAAGTGTTAACAGGATCGAGTCATTCAGCTTTTTTCCAATCAACGTCTTGCCTTCTTCAATAATCTGATCCGTAATGTCGATAACTTGCAGAGGGATATCGCTGAGAAATTGCTCGACTCGCTGATATTTGTCATTCGAGCCGATTCTGAACATTTTCTGGATCTGGCTCTGCTCAATCGGCTGTCCTTTCACTTTTTTGAAGCCAACACCCGTTCCGATGACAATGACTTCGCAACCTTCCGTGTCTTCCGCCAGGGCGATGTTATTGTTTAACGATTTTTTGAACCTCATGATGTTCTCACCCCCAATATACAAAAAGCACCACCATGATCCAGAACACAAGTCAAACAAACTTGTGAAATCCAGATTGTGGTGGTGCCTGATCGAATCAGTGACACTCCTTATTTAGCTGTATTCTATACCAGCCATGTAATCGTTGTCAATACCATTACTCTGGAATTGTTATGCACTTCGTTCATATGGAGATTGCCTCTATATAAACTAACATGAAATCGCATATCCTATTCATCCGAAGTTTTGTTTTCCTCAGCATTATAATAGTATCGAATCAGGATATCCTGATCATAGTTGCCAAAACCTTTGCCAAACAGGGTAAGCCCCCCTCGGCCAGCTACTCCCTCTTCCGGCTTCAATCCAAACGTCCAATAGGTGGATGAGTCCAGTTGTAGATCATGAATACACACATCCGAGATGCGCTGGCCATCCATAAACGTCCCTTCTCCGTTAATGCGCAGCACCTTCAGTACACCATACTGGTTGACGTCCAATTTCCACCATAGCGGTGTATGCTTGCCTTTCCGATCCCCAAAGTCCCCTGGGCTTGTCCATGTTCCCAAGTGGTTGCCATTAAGTGAAAAGCGAATGTCGGAAGGCCAGTTTTCATTGACTTGGGGTGCTTCCGAACTGAGTTCGAGTGAAATTTCAATTTCCTGGAGATGCTGTTCTGTATTGAGATAATTGGGAATCTTATATTCAAGAAAACCTCGTGCCATCCAAAGGATACCTGCATTGACCCGATCCGGATCCATAAAGCAGGCCGGTGTGTCATATTGTCCAATCATTTGTGTTGTTGTGGCAATGCCACAGGTGGGCCAAGCTTCGTAATCCGTATACTGACCAACCGGAATAGAGACTTCATGGTAAGGAGCATCTACTGGTTCAGGAGAAAGATTGACAGTCATAAATTCTTGCAGAATAAAACAGTATTTATATGTTCCACCATTCTCACGCTTCATACGGCTGCCTACGATGCCCGCTTTCTGTAATTTGCTCACATGTGTACTAACGATGGCTTTGCTCAGATACAGCTCTTTGGCAAGCGCATTAATATGCATCTCCCTGTTTTGCAATAATAAACGAACGATATTTAAACGGGCCTCGCTGGCGAGCGCCTCATATATGATCAAGGATGAGGCATCCGTGCCAAGCATCATGACCTTCACTTCCTTATCTCTATAGAATTCAATATATTACCGATTTAGGATTCGTTTTTTAGCGAACCCTTCGAAATGAACTTGCTCAACATAATAGCATTATGATACATATTAGATAACAAATCAATGAGTTGATTTTGCTTTTATGCGAACTCAGCGTGAAATAAATTTTCTTACACACCTAAAATTAATTCTATGGAGGTTTTCTCATTGCTTACATCCAAAATGCTTATTGATAAAGATTTTCAGATTGCTGAAGTTGATCCACGTGTCTATGGTTCATTTATAGAACATCTTGGACGCGCAGTATATGGCGGTATTTATGATCCAGGTCATCCCACGGCGGATGCTCAAGGTTTCCGTCAGGACGCCATTGAAGCGATCAAGGCTTTGAACGTGCCCATCGTTCGTTATCCGGGCGGTAATTTCGTATCCGGTTACAATTGGGAGGACGGCGTTGGTCCGGTAGCGGAGCGTAAACGCAGACTTGAACTGGCATGGTGGACGATTGAAACGAATGCGGTAGGAACAAATGAATTTGCAGATTGGGCCAAACTGGTTGGAACCGAAGTGATGATGGCTGTAAATCTGGGTACTCGGGGCATTGATGCGGCCAGAAACCTGGTCGAATACTGCAACCACCCATCTGGCACATACTGGAGTGATCTGCGTATCTCTCATGGTTACAAGGACCCGCATAAATTCAAAACGTGGTGTCTTGGTAACGAAATGGACGGACCATGGCAGATTGGTGCGATGACCGCACATGAGTATGGACGTATTGCTAATGAGACCGCTAAAGCGATGAAATGGGTAGACCCTGAGATCGAGCTTGTGGCCTGCGGCAGTTCCAGCCGTGACATGAGTACATTTGCAGATTGGGAAGCAACCGTACTGGATCTCACCTATGAAAATGTGGACTACTTGTCCCTGCATCAGTATTACAATAATAACAAAGACAACACGTATGACTTCCTGGCGACATCGCTGGATCTGGATCAATTTATTGATAGTGTGGCTTCGATCTGTGATTTTGTACAAGCCAAAAAACGCAGCAAGAAAAAATTGATGCTGTCTCTGGATGAATGGAATGTCTGGAAATCCATTGGCACAAGCCGTATGGAAGAACGGTGGCAGATTGCTCCTCCTGAATTTGAAGATGTATACACACATGAAGATGCACTAGCCGTGGGCTGTTACCTGATTACCATACTCAAGCACGCCGATCGTGTAAAAATGGCTTGTCTTGCTCAGTTGATTAACACCATTGCACCAATCATGACAGAAAATAACGGAGCGATCTGGTTCCAGACGACGTATTTCCCGTTCATGCATGCATCCAACTTCGGTCGTGGTACGGTGTTGCGATCCATCACAACTTCACCTAAATATGATTCCAAAGACTTTACAGATGTGCCTTATCTCGAAGCGATCAGTGTGCATGATGAAGAGAACGGCACGATCACAATCTTTGCGGTGAACAGACATCTGGATGAGCAGTTGGAACTTAACGTAGACCTGCGTTCCTTCGGAGAAACCACATTTGTGGAACATATCGTACTAGAGAATAACGATCTGAAAGCAACCAATACGAAAGAAAACCCACGCAATGTCATTCCGCACAACGGCGGGCACACAACCGTGGATCAAGGTAAAGTGCAAGCTGTACTGAACAAAGCGTCGTGGAACGTCATTCGCCTCAAAACCAAACAGGCATAATAAATAATAAGAGCGGGATAGAATTTTCTCCTACTCTGCAACATCAGCATTGTTTTTCGCACCGCGTGCAGCTTCCAGCGCGCGGTGCTTTTTGCTGTATGAGGGTAGTCCGCCGAACTACACAATTCCAAAGTTAGATGTTAGACGCGTATTTGAAACCTCATTTTTATTCCTCGCAACGAACGAATTTAACAAACAGAGGGAGTCTTATTTAACCCGATTCGGGCGAATTTTAATTCTAACGAACACAGGAGAAGTTATACTGCAGAATCAGCCCCTTTTTCACACTATATCTTACATTTTGCAGCGAATAGGGTTTGTCATGTTCGTTAGAATTTTAATGTCTTGATATTTAGCCGAATAAGGTTTCTGAGGTTCGTTAGCACTGAGCAAGCATGCTAAATCGAGCTGGTTCGCTCCTCATATACAGCACAAGCAAATAAGCCACCCTCCGTTTGGCGTACGGAGAGCAGCTTGCAGTGAAGCATCTAGCGGAGAAGATAAGGAACAGAACAGAACAAAACAGATCAGATCAGAAAAAGATCAAATCACCCAACATACTAGCAATGCTTCCTTCCCAAATGCAACGAAGGTTGTGTTCTATTTCACGATTTTCATTTCAAGTATTATCCTTGTTGTGCTTCCTCTTCCCCTTCGGTTTCAGCCTGAGCTGCTTGGCTCGCTGGAGTCATCAGCCCTTGAACTGCCCCCATAAATGGCTGAATCTGCTTAATCATGCCATACCCCATTTTGACCACAGGTGTAAACCGCTGGATCATGCCAAACAAACGCATACCACCGCCTAACATACCTCCAATCGAGCCTGCACCGCCAAAGCCACCTAACAATGAACCTAGCATAGGCATGAAAGATGATACCTGGGCTTGCCTAGACGTTGAGCGAGACATCGACCGGGATCGTACTTGCGACTTACGTGTGCTGTTCACCCGTTTACGGTTTCGAGCGGATGCTGTTTTTCTCGTAGCCCCTGCTTTCGGTTTGGTTTTGCGAGCACTGCCTTCAGATGAGGGTGCTGTGATTGCGGCCTGAGTAAGCTTTCCGCCCCCGGTAAGCACTACGCCTTCGCTGTTAACGCCAGAGATGTACCCGACGTACGTCTCGCCATTATGAAGAGTCACGCAGACTGGGCGATCCTTAAGCCGTTTCACCCGGACGTGTATTTCATTGGTTTTAGCCATGGAATTCACCTCCACTTGACTTGATCTACTTCAGTCTACGCAATGGGTGGACGACTTGCCTGTGCGAATAACACATCCGTGTCGCCTGCGAATATTTAAAATCCCACCGGATCGAGGCTCATATCAATATTGATAATAATCCTTCGGTAAAAATGTGCTAATTCGATTTCTTGTTTTTCCTGTCTCAGATATGCTCGATATACATCTCATTCAAGATATGACCCATACGATATGTGTGCTCTGCCAATTCAGATTTCACATATGATTCAATATCAGTCTTTTCGATATTGTACAAGACCTCCATTTCTTTAGAAAAAAGAAGGTGTCCCTCATTGATTTTCTGCTCCAACGAGGTTATCTGTTTGGGTTTCAGATCACCACCGAGCACCTGCTGAAGTGCTTGCACATATGTTTCAAGAGAACGGGCTCCGACAATTTTCATACCCTGGTTCTCTTCATTCACAATGATAATTGATGGGAAACCTCTAACTCCCAAACTAGCGACACTCTCAAAGTCTTCCTCTAATAACTCTTGTGCAGATTGCTCTGCAGCCGCCTCAACCACTTCTTTTCCATTCAAACCCAGTTGATTGACGATATCCGTCAGCACATCATCTTCTCCAATATTTCGATTAAATACAAACACGGCTTCACGCGCACGTCTTAAGAAGTCCTGCTCTTTCCCAGGATGTGTACTCTGAATGACCTTAAATACGCGAGATGGCGGATAGGAAGAAAGTATTGGATTATCGTGCCATAAGGAACCGTTGATGGGCATGCGTGAATGTTCACCCACTTCCTTCCAATGCTCTGCAACGTCCGAAGGTTTCTGAATCCCGTTAGCGCCATCCGAGAAACCATTCCAGTTAGCCAATAGCCCACCCATTTTGATTTGCAGCGTAAAATAATGACCGTATTCCTCAATAAACCGATGAAGCACAGGCTCAAGCGCCCAGCAGTGAGAGCAGATCGGATCTGTTGCGTAATAAAGAGTTATCCTTTTCTCAACGTGATTCAGATTGATTTCTTGCATAGCCTCTTCCTCGCTAACACCACATACTCCTGTTTCCAGATCACACATCATAGATTCGTTACTCACGTGTATCCCGCCTTTATCTTGTCTTATGAATTGATTTTCTTGTGTTAGTTTGATTATAATGTCTACAATCTTCTGAACAAGTACGATTCTTTTTCTGACTTAGTATCAAAAAGTATACTATTGGAGGGTATCAAGTGAAATACGAGTTTAATTTTGATCAGTTATGTCCTGCGACTTATGCATTTCAGGTCATTGGAGGCAAGTGGAATCTTCCGATCCTGGCAATCCTCAGTGAAAATGACTGTATACGTTACAATGAATTAAAAAGAAGACTGCCTGGCATTACCGGAACGATGTTAACGAACTGTTTGAAGGATTTGATTCATTACGGCATCGTGCATCGGGAGCAATATAACGAGGTGCCACCGAGAGTGGAGTATTCACTCACAGAATCAGGCAAGGAATTGGTTCCTTTAATTGAATCCATGGTAATATGGGGTCAGAAAAATATGACAGCAGGCGTGAAGCAACAAGAACTATAACTCTTGGCCTAGTGTAACCCCTTATCATAGATGTTCATTTTTGAATCGCTCTGTACACTTTGTTCAACGACAAAAAGGCTATTTCACTGGATCATCATGTCCTTTGAAATAGCCTTTCCTTTATAAATACAAGACGGCCGCTTGTTTACGACGTGTACACATCTAACTATTCAGGTCGTCATCTTCCTCATTTCCTAAATACATAACCGTTTTTTCTCCCTCAACCAATCTAATGATCTGCTTTCGTAATTTTGAAGGAAATAAAGGTAGTTCGTTTATATTTTTAATTTCGAGCCATTCATATTCTACTTGGTTTTCGTCACTTGGCAGAATAGAACTATCTTGGTCCTTCAAACCTATGTACTCGCATAAAAAAACAAAATCTACACGATGAAGAGCCTCACCGTATACACCTTCAATGACAAATTCCAGTGATAATGGTTCTACATCTATTCCGATTTCTTCCGCAACTTCACGCTTCACAGCATCCGTCAGGGTTTCACCTGCATTCTGGCTCCCACCAGGCAGAATGTAGATGACTTCATCATTATCATCCTGCTTCATTGCAAGCATTCTCCCGTCTTTAATGATCAATGCTTTTGCAGAATTTCTAATCTTTCTCTCCATTGCTAATCCCCCATATATATCTGTATCATGTTGTTGAAGGTTGATTCCATTTAACCTCACGATCTCCATGAATAATATTTTAACACATACATCTAAACAAATTCTGAACAATCAAATCAACTCACTCTTGGCGACCTCCATGAAAGCAGCCATAGACGGAGAGATCCATTTTTCCCGATGCCAGAGCATTTGCGCTGAAAAGGATACATCTGATAAATCCCACGGCAGTGCAACCACTTCCCCTTCGCTCAACTCTTTCTTCAAAGCCATTTCAGGTAATAAAGCGATCCCTAGACCAGCCACAACACATTGTTTAATGGCTTCTACACTATGAAACTCCAGCTCTGTGAGAGCATCTGCACCTTTCTTTGTTATGGATTGGTCAAAATGGGTGCGATACGAACAGTTCTTTTCGGTCAGCAAAAAATGCTGTTTGTGGAAGTCATCGATAACTAACGCGGAACGCGATGCTAACATATGATCGGGAGAAACCACCATTTGAAAGGTCTCCTCCTTTAAAAACTCTGACTGTAGGTCTTTGGAATTCATAGGCTCATCCAATACAAAAACGACATCGGCATGCCCTTCTCTCAGACTTGATTTAAGCTCTTGCCCAGACAAGGGGCGGAACAATAACCGCACACCAGGATAGTCCGCTCGGAAGCGTTTGAACAAGGCTGGAAGAAGATATGCACACAGCACTTCGTCTGCTCCGATCACAACCGTTCCCGCCAATTCTCCGTGCTGACTGGATATGCACTTTGCTTCCTCTACATCGTTTAATATCTTAGTGGCGTAAGGCAGAAACTGTTGGCCAGCATCCGTTAACACAACCTTTTTGCCTAATCGATCCAGCAATTTCAGACCAAGCTCTTCTTCCAGAGATTTGATCTGCATGGTTATGGTAGACGGTACATAGCTCAACAATTCAGCAGTTTGACTAAAGCTGCAAGTCGATGCAAGTGTCCAAAAGGTTTTTAGCTGGCGTATTTCCATGAGTCAGGCAACTCCTAAGTTCAAAATAAATGAATGATATGTTCGATAACGTTTCGTTGAATTGATAATAGACGTATTGTAGAGTGAAATCAAGTTATTACTATTTTATAAGGAGAATCAATCTATGAACGATTATGAAACATATAACCTTGGAGATACATTACTTCAATCGGGACAACAGCTCCCTCAAGCCTTTATCGCTTACAAGACCTATGGAAACTTAAATGCGGCAAAGGACAATGTTATTGTTGTCCCAACATGGTTTGCTGGAATTCACACAGATAATGAATGGTTAATTGGAACGGACAAAGCACTGGACCCCAGTCGTTATTTTATCGTTGTGCCCAATATGTTAGGTAACGGTTTATCTTCCTCTCCAAGTAATTCCCCTGCCCCATACGATAAGGACAACTTTCCCCTCATCTCCATGTATGACAATGTGCGCGCCCAACATCAACTCATCACTCAAAAATTTGGTATCTCCAAAATCAAACTTGTTGTGGGCTGGTCTCTGGGAGCCATGCAGGTTTATCAATGGGGAACCAGTTATCCTGAGATGGTCGAGCGTATTGCCCCCTTTGGCGGGACGGCAAAGAGCAGACCCCATACACAGTTGGTATTCGAAGCAATGATCGCGGCGTTACAGGCAGATTCGAATTATAAAAATGGTAGATATGAGCGCCCTCCGGTTGCCGGTCTCGCAGCGATGGGAAGAGCTTATGCTCCATGGGGGTTCTCGCAGGCGTACTATTTGGAGAAATTGTATCAATCTGAGGGTTACGACTCCTTGAAATCTTATGTAGAAGATTACTGGGATCAGGTATTTCTTCCCTTCGATGCTAACGACTTGATTACCATGTTGCGTACAGGAATCTATGGAGACATAAGCGATAATCCCATAGATGACGGCAACTTCGAACAGGCGTTAAGCAAGATCACTTCTCCAGCACTCGTAATGCCAGGATCAAGTGACTTGTTTTTCACGCCTGAAGATAGTGCGTATGATGCTAAGCATATGCCAAACGCGGTGTATCAACCTATAGAGTCCAAGTGGGGACACTGCTTTGGAATCGGAGCAAATGAAGAGGATTCACTCGTTATCGATCGTCATCTAAAGCAATTTTTGGAGTCATGAGTAAAAAAAGAAGGCGCACAAAGTAAAAAAAGTGCACAAAGCTCATTATTCTTTTCTCCGCTACAACTCAAAAGTAAAAAAAGATACCGGTTCTCGTCAATAACCTTTATATCACGTTCCCCCTTTCTCGTTTAGAATATTTTCAAGTAAGCGTTATTGAAATATGACTGATAAGGGGGAAAAGAAATGAACAAGAAAACGAAAGCCTTAGTCTTGTCTGTGTGCATGTCAACCTTATTACTCGCAGCCTGTAGCAATGGAAGCGGTGCTGATAAAGGTTCAACAACGGACACGGATTCCAACGAGGCTGGAACGACAACCATTCACACCGTAACATCAGAATACACTTCTGCAAAATATCCAAAGGGCGACGATATCACCAACAATGTATGGATTAAGCGATACAAAGAGAAGTTTAATATCAACGTCAAAACAGACTGGGTTAGCGATGAGTACGATACAAAACTCAATTTGGCTATCGCATCGAACGATCTTCCTGACGTATTCAGAGTTAATCCATCACAACTGAGACAGTTAGTCGAAGCAGATATGGTCATGGACCTTTCCGAGGTCTTTGATCAATACGCTTCAGATCGTCTCAAAGGTTACATGGAAGCAGATGCAGACAGTTACGAATCTGGAAAGAAGGACGGTAAGCTGTACGGGATACCACAGATGCACTGGGGATTAATTGAACAACCAGACTTCATCTGGATTCGGAACGACTGGAAAGAAGAATTGGGAGTCCAAGATCCGAAATCTGTGGAAGACATCAAAAATATCGCACTAAAATTCATGGAAAAGCACGGTGGTTATGGTATAGCGGTAGACCAATCGTTGGATTACCTCAACCTGCTCGCCATTGCATGGAATGCGCATCCGGATATGTGGATGGAGGATAGCACTGGAAAACTCGTGTACGGCTCCGTGCAGCCTGAGATGAAGAATGCGCTGGCTGAGTGGTCAGAATGGTACAAGCGAGGCATCATTGATCCGGAATTTGCAATCAAAGACTTTAATGCGATGAACGCGGATATCGTAGCCGGCAAAGTGGGAATGCAGCCTTACTACCAGTGGTGGGGTTATAATCCGGGTGTCGATACGGTATCCAATCTGGGTAAGGACGCCATCTTCTATCCATATATCATCCCTACCGTTGATGGAAAAGAAGCCAAACAATCCATTTTCTTCGCCAACAACAATTATATCGTTATGAAAAAGGGATTTAAAAGCCCTGAAGAAGTAATCAAAATTTTGAACGACTATGCTTATATTGTGGATGAAGGCAATGGCAAGGAATCCACAGAAACGTTATCCGCCTTACTGGACAACGATATTGCCCATGTTGTTGGAGCGTTCCGTGTACTTAATCCGAATTCCGATTACGAGCAATTTGAGGCGGTCTCCGCTGCCCTTCAATCCAAGGATACCAGTGGACTCACGACTTCGGGTATGTGGCAAAAATATAACAACAGTGTTGAATTCATGGAGAATGCAACTCCAGGAGCAGTTGGTGATTATTTACAACAAGGGGCTCCAAAGAATGCGTATGGTCTTGCCAAGAAAGTACTGGACAGCGAGAACTATACAAAGACGGCCTTATGGGGTGTTACGCCAGAAGTACTTTCAAGCTACGGCACAACCTTGGATGATATCCTGACCGAAGGTTTCACCAAGATCATTATGGGTAGCGAAAGTATCGATTATTTCGATGTTATTGTCCAGAATTGGCGTGCAGCCGGGGGCGATAACGCAACCCAGGCAGTTAATGAAGCCTACGGGAAGAAATAATTTCGTTTATCACAAAGAGGGGATAAGGGATCTCTCCCCTTCATTTGATAGCGATTACATTTGGCGTACGATGAACGGAGGAATATGAATGTTGAGAAAATGGAAGCAGCAGAGTCCTTACCATCTCATGTTGATTCCAAGCCTGGTCTTGGTCTTCATCTTTTGTTACATCCCTTTCTACGGACTTATTATTGCATTTCAGAAGTACAATCCGGGCCTCGGCTTTAACTCGCCATGGGTAGGATGGGATAATTTCACCCACATATTTAATCAGCCGAACTTCGTAAGAACGATCTGGAATACATTGTACATGTCTGTCTTTAAGATTATCGGTGGTATAATCGTGCCCGTAATTTTCGCGTTACTGCTTAACGAGGTACTGCACAGTGGAATCAAACGTACATTTCAAACACTTGTCTACATTCCGAACTTCCTCTCTTGGGTCATTATGGCTGGCATCATGCTGGATATCCTTAGCTCCGACGGCATTATCAATACATTTCTAAGTGTATTTGGTATTGCACCGATCTCCTTTCTTGGCACACCTTCTATTTTTCCTTGGACGATGATTGTGAGTGACATATGGAAAGGTTTCGGGTTTGGCACGGTTGTTTATTTGGCAGCCCTGACCAGTATTGATCCGGGACTTTACGAAGCCGCGGTGATCGACGGAGCGAAACGGTGGAAGCAGACCATCTATATTACTTTGCCTCTTCTCATGCCAACCATTGTTTTAATGACTGTATTATCGCTTGGTAACGTACTCAATGCTGGCTTTGACCAGATCTATAATCTCTACTCCCCTGTTGTCTATCAGACCGGTGATATTATTGATACCTATGTCTACCGTCTGGGAATTCAGCAGGCACAGTATTCAATTGGTACCGCTGTCGGGTTATTCAAATCGATCATTTCCAGTGTTCTGGTTGCCGTATCGTATATCTTGGCTTACAGAGTGGCTGGTTATCGTATCTTCTAAGAAGGAGGAACTCACATTATGATCTATGATAAAAGTATGAGCAGGCGTGTATTTCTTATCATAAACTACACCATATTGCTTCTAATCTCTCTCCTATGTATCCTGCCGTTTATCAACCTGCTGGCTGTTTCATTCAGCAGCAGCGCGGCTGTATCTGCGGGGAGTGTTACGTTCTGGCCTGTGGAATTTACGACAAAAGCCTATGAATTTGCATTAACTGGAGGATCATTTTTCTCCTCTCTCTGGGTAGCCATTCAACGAACCGTTATCGGAACGTTGGTGAATCTGGTTCTGATCGTACTCACGGCTTATCCCCTCTCCAAATCCAAACAAAAATTAATGGGGCGTAATATCTATATGGGATTTTTCATAATAACCATGTTATTCAGTGGAGGACTAATTCCAACCTATCTCGTGGTCGTCAAAATGGGACTAATCGATTCCATCTGGTCTCTAATCCTGCCTGGGGCTCTCCCCGTATTCAGTATGATTATCCTCATGAATTTCATAAGGGGTTTGCCCGAGGAAATTGAAGAATCAGCAATTATCGATGGTGCTGGGCCTGTACAGGTATTGCTTCGTATTCTACTCCCACTTCTCAAGCCCGCTCTCGCTACGGTTGGTTTGTTCAGCATCGTTGCCCACTGGAATTCGTGGTTCGATGGCATTATCTATATGAACAATCCAGCCAATTATCCATTACAAAGCTACCTGCAGACCCTTCTGCAAAGTTTTGAGCAAATCATGCTGAAATCTGGGTCAGATTATACGCAGCTGTTATCCATGATGAACGCCAGAACGGGCCGCGCAGCTCAGATGTTCTTGGGTGCCATTCCGATTTTACTTGTGTATCCGTTCTTGCAGAAATATTTCACCAAAGGTTTGGTGCTAGGTAGCGTCAAGGGGTAAAGCAAAGGGCTTGCAGTTCATACTGCGAGCCCTTTGTTTATATCTAAACTTATTTTTATGATCGTTGTACCGCATTATGAGATGCTTAAATGAAAGCATGAATGACTATTTGGCTTCAATGATGGCAGGCAGCAAAATGGAGAAAATGGTACCTTCACCTATTTTACTCTCCACTTGTATTCCATAGGGTTTCCCAAAATGAAGTTGAATCCGCCGTTGCACATTATGCAATCCAATCCCATTCGTTCCCGTACTTGCACCGGGCTTTTCTTCCAATAGATTCTGCATCGTTTGATGATCCATACCGACGCCATTATCGCAGACCTCGATCACAACTTCATCCAGCTGTGATTGAATCCGAATGGTAATGATTCCGTCTTCTTCGAGTTCAGCGAGTCCATGAAATATCGCATTCTCCACAATGGGCTGCAGGATCATTTTGGGCATGCGATAATCCAGCAGTCTATCCTCAACCTCATATCGCATTTGAATACAATCATAGTACCTGACATTTTGAATCGTTACGTAATTAGCTATATTATCGAGTTCTTCACGAATGGTTACTAGGGTTCCATCGGATTTTGTTGCATAGCGAAGCATCGAGATTAGTGCATCGGTCATTTCCACGATTTTATCAGCCTGTTGCATTGAGGCGATCCATTTCACTGACCCAAGGGTGTTATACAGAAAATGTGGCTTGATCTGGTCATGGAGCGCACGCATCTCGGCCTTAGCTTTCTCTATTTCTTCCTGCTGCATCCGTTCGACCAACCGCTTCAATTCGTGTGACATTCTGTTGAATCGAATGGATAAATGTCCAATCTCATCTCTGGAGCCAATAGGTTCAACTTGTTCAAACTGACCTTTCTCGACTAGAGCGATATTCCGTAGCAGCTTCTTAATGGGAGTTGTGATCACGTGAGATAAAAAGATGGATATGACGGCAGCAAAAAGAACAATGACAATGGCAAGCGTCACCAGATTACGACCCAATATTTTGCCATCAGCAGTCAGCTCATCCAAAGGCATATATAAGTAAGTTGTCCATTTTTGCTGACTAAGGGGACTGGTCACCACGACATTTAGTGCTTCAGGCGGACGAACGTTGTCCCGGAACAGTGTGCCGATTAATCGTTCATTCACGTTATATACGATCTTGTCATCCTCATCAACGATCATGAATCTGGAGCGCAGCCCTTCCTGCAAGTTTCGGTTGACGATTTCAATGAATTTGATATCAATGCTGACAACGATCACGCCAAGCAGTTTTCCACTAGTCACATCATGAATTTTGCGAGCGTGTGACACTGCCAGTATTTTATTCTCCAATTGCTCATCGATTCGTGTTGTGAGGGTAATGGTTCGATCCTTATCATGCATGAACTTTTTAAACCACAATTCGTTTGCTACTTTGAAGTTTGGATCAATGGGTTGATGTGGACTGACAAAAAGGTCTTGCCCCCCGTTCATATTGTAGAGGTAAATGGAGAATACGCGATCTTTCATCATGATATAATTCATCAGAATATTGTATGCGGCAATCTCATGTTGTTCATCACCCTCTCGCAGGAAATCCTGGATCGGAAAACTCCCTTCATGAGTCGCAGACAGATTGTCACTAAGCCCATTGCTGGCTAGCAGCGAAATTTTCTCAATCTCCTTGAGGAACTCGTCAATGCGAATATTCGTTTGTTTGGCCAGATCGTTTAGCAACGTTGTATAGTTCTGTGCCAACAACCGCTCTGAGGAGTAATACGAATTGATTGTCATCACCAATACCGGAAGGATAATGACCGTCATACAGATCACCATAATTTTGTACTTGATTCGGAAGGGCCGAACATGCTTCATATGCTGCACCTCTATTCACCGATTACATTCATCCCTGCTGTAATTCTCGATATTCCTCCGGAGTGACCCCTACCGTTTTTTTGAAAATCTTACTGAAGTACGTGTAATTATGGTAGCCCACCTTTTCTGCGATTTCATACACTCTCATTCCTCTGCTCAACAGATACGCCTTCGCATGTTCAATTCGAACTCGGGTCAAGTACGTAATAAAGTTCTCTCCTCGTTCCTGTTTGAACACACGGCTGAGATACGACGGATTCACACTGATTTGGCTAGCGATACTTTGCAGTGAGATATCTTCCGCATAATACTTGTCGATCAATTCAGTGGCGAGATCGGTGTAGGTGCTTTCCTGTTTGGTTTGGGAATCGGTTTGGAAGTAATACGCAATATGAGCAAGCATATCTTGGTGGATATCCTCCCAATACTCCCCCTTTAGAACGATTTCATAGGGTGATTTCTCTGTTAAAGAAGGTGCACCTCTTTCCGTAGCTCGGGATAGATGGGAATGTATCGTTTCCATTACCATGATATATTGCTTGCGAATGCTATTCTCATCCGCTCGTAGCCGTTCCAGATTGGATCGGATTCCTTCAAGGAACTCTTCCGCCTTTTGGTTGTCTTTGCTTACCCACAACTTCAACAAATCTCGTTCTTGTTGCGGGCTTAAAGCCCCCTTAACTTCATGTCGATCTGGGGATTGAACCATATCATCGTAATACAGCACCTGGTTGCTTCCTGTGAAGAACCCCTGTTCTAGAGCCGTTTCTGCCTCTTGGCAGGCCTTCCTGATGTGAAGGAAACCGGAAGTCATTCTACTTACCCCAGCCGTCAGCGACAGATTCATAAAATCCTTGATCGAAGACAGCAATTTATTACATAGTTTATTCAAGTCGGCGTGTACAGATTGGCTCTCAGGAAGTACATTAACGATCACCCAATATTCAGAGGAACTTTCAACAAAAATCTCTTTCTCCCACTTCGATGGAATGATCTCTTCCATAATATTAAGAATCGAAAATCGGAGCAGCTTTTCCCCCTTCTCAACATATTTCCGCTTTGCATCCTCGTAATAGTTCACGATGAACTTCATGACAACCAACTGGTCCGAACGTATACGAAAATGCAGTTCTTCCGCTTTGGTGACGATATCCTCCTCACCAATGAATCCGCTTACAATATCTTGAAAGAAACTATCCTTTAGATATCTTAGGCTCTTGTAATAGTCCTGTGTTATAGAGGGTGTGTTGGTTGGGTGAACATGTTCACTTTGCAGTTTCTGTCCAACAGTGCTCAGGAGATCAATAAGGGAGGATTCGGTGATTTCACTTTTAATCAAGTAATCTGAAGCGCCAAGTTTTAGCGCCTCTTTCACATAATGAAATTCGTCAAAATTACTCAGGATGACATACTTACAGGTTTTCAGTACGCAGGAGGCCTCTTGTATAAGCTGTAGCCCATCCATAATCGGCATTTTGATATCTGTAATAATTAGATCAGGCATCACTTCAAGTGCAAGGCTTAATGCCTCTTTTCCATTTCCCGCTTCACCAACAACATAGAAATTGTACTCTTCCCAATTCAGCATGGAACGAATTCCAACCCGCATGAGCAATTCATCATCTACGATCATCAGTTTATACATGATATCCCCCAACATGAACCATTTTTAGATATTTTACCATTAAACGAACTCTTGCAAAGATGTCTAGCGAACCTTATTGCATTGCGGGTATCATAAATATCACTTTTACAGAACGTATGTTCCTGTTATAATCAGATTATCGTATTTGGTGTAGCATAAAATGACCGTATGGAAAGGATACATATCATGAATTTATACAAGTTTGAATTAACGGTGAATGGATATCTATTACGTGTTCATTTCAGTGCATCTGAAGAAAGTGGCCTGAAATGGTGTAAACGAATTGCTGCTGAATTCCAGAATAACGTTGCCAATCTGGAGATCAAGGTTGATATACATAAAAAGCAGAAACAAAAGCATGCACGGGAATATCACGGAAAGCCATATCTGTATGACAGGACACTAAGGAAAAAGCCGCTTGCGAAGAAAAATAAGGCATCTGAATCATCTGCTGTTATGTAAAAATAAACTTACATTGCGACTTAACTGTTATTCTCAATGGATAGACAAAAAGACTAAAGAACGGTTCACTGATAATAACAGATAACATCAGTGACCGTTCTTTAGCCTGTTTTAAAAGTACTACTGACACTACGATCAGGACTGATCTTACATTTTTACGCCCCGGCGTCTCCAATCATTTGTCGTTCAATTTGTTTCATTTCATAAAAATAGCCTTTTTGCTCCATTAGCTCTGAATAAGAACCCGATTCCACAATCTTGCCTTGGTCCATGACCACAATCCGATCCATCTCTTCCAATCCGGTCAGCCGATGGCAGATCAGGAGAAATGTATCTTCGGATGCTTGTGCAAGAAGATGCTGGAGCACATGTTTCTCTGTGACGTAATCCAGCGAAGACGTGGGTTCGTCCAGAAGCCATAACCGTCCTTTGCGCAGCATGGCCCGTGCGAGAGCCAACCGCTGCTTCTCACCATCCGACAGGTTCTCCCCTTTTTCATACACCAAATCACTCAACAACTTATTGGGCAGTTGTACTTGATCCAGCACAGCCGACAGTTGTTCATCCGAATGTTCTTCTCCATTCAGCAACAGGTTGTCCCGGATGGTTCCCCGGAAGAAATGACTTTGCTGCAACACAACATTTGCCCTTTGCCAAATACTCTCCTCATTCAGTTCCTGCACCGGAACATCGTTTATCCGTATATCGCCAGACGTTGGTATACGCAGCTTGAGTAACAGATCAATAATCGTTGACTTACCTGAGCCGCTCGGCCCGACAATCGCTGTTTTGGAGCCTGCTGCAAGTTGCAGAGATAGCTCCCTCAGCGCCGGTCTCCATTCCCCTTCATATTGGAAGTTAACACCGGATAGTTCAATCGAAACCGCCTGATCGGCTGACACTTCACCGCTTGGCTGTGCAGGTTGCACATCGGAGGTCGGCACCGTTTCCGCCAGTCGCCGAGCGGCGTGTTCACTGTCCTGCTTATACAAAGGTAATATAGCCATTGCCGCAGCTTCTTCGAACACGGTCTGCGTAGCCAGGATCAGCATGGCGAGGAATACACCGGCAAACGCTCCATTCACAATTAAAAAGGCGCTCAGTGCCAGCACTCCCCATGTAACAAGATACGTCACAAAAACGTGCATGGATTGCCCGCGCAGCAAGTGTGAAGCGGCTTGTTTCTGTTCTAATGCCAGTGCAGCGGAAGCCTGCTGAAGCTGCTCTTCGCGCTGTTCCAGTTGGCCGTATACTTTCAGATCCCGGAAACCATACAATACTTCGGTCACTTCCGTGGACAGCAAGGCCCTTTGCTGACGGACACGTCCTTGTATTTTTCGCTGACCTAACAAGACAATACCTGGTACTACAAATGCCGTGATCAGCATACCTAGTACTAACAAACACGCAATCCAGATTGAAAAGGCCGAAGTGAACAGCATGGTAGCCAAAAACACCATAACGACCATGATGGGTGGATACGCGACCCGCAAAAAGTAATTTTGCAAGCTTTCCACATCACCCACGATCCGCGCAAGCAGATCTCCGCTTCGGTTTTTGTTCAATATACCTGGCGTTACCGGGATCAGTTTGGCAAAAAAGGACGTCCGCAAACGGCTCAGCATGGAGAATGTTGCTCTGTGCGAATACAAGCGTTCCCCGTAGCGACTTGCCGCTCGAAGGAAACCAAGTAGTTTGACCATGGAGGTGAGTACAATTAAGGTGTATAGCGGTGGCGCAAATACCGTTTGCGATATCATATAGCCACTCGCGGAAAAGAGAGCAACACCAGCTATGCCGGCGATGAATCCGCCCAAAATCGAAAGCAAGATATCCTTGCGCTCCTGAATCATCGCTTTTGACAGAATCGTCAGCTCATTCATGCTAACCCTCCTTTCCGTTGTACATCCACCATCTCGGCATACTGAGGCAAGCGTGCAAGAAGTTCGTTGTGATGTCCTGAATCCACCAAGACCCCATTGTCCATGAACAAAATCTTGTCCGCATGTTGAATCGTATATAAACGGTGTGCCACCGTAATCATCGTTGCCGTTTTGGCTAATGCCGCAATGGATTGTTGCAATACCCGCTCGGTGTGCAGATCCAGCCCTACTGTGGGTTCGTCGAACAAAATAACCGCAGGTCGCTTCAGAAAAGCACGTGCCAAAGCAAGTCTTTGCTTTTCCCCACCAGATAATCCCCGGCCACCTTCACCAACAAACGTATCTAATCCCTGCTCCAATTGTGCAACAACGCTAGCAAGCCCTGCTTCCTCTGCAGCCTGCTCAATTTCAGCTCTGGAGACGTTCCGACCCGCGCCAATGGCGATATTTTCGGCAAATGTACCTGCAAAAATATACGGATGCTGTGTAATGTAGCTAACACGTTCAAACCATGCAGCCTCATCATGTTGCAAAAGCTGGCTTCCGTTAACCAGAACCGTACCAGAATCTGGTTTCAGCAAACCAGCAATGAGATGAAGCAGCGTGGTTTTACCTGAGCCACTTTTGCCTACAATAGCGATCTGTTCTCCCGGTCCAATCGAGATCTGTCCTGTCTCAAGTCCAAAGGAATCAGATTTGTACTGGAATCGGACATCGTTCAGTTCAATGGTTGGTGGCATTGTTATCAACTCGGCGCGAGTTGTACGAAGCTCTTCCGTCTTTGCAATTGCATCGACATCGGTTAATTCGCTTTGATCCGGTCCTTCTTCAGGCTTCGTTTGTGTGCTCTTGATACTTGTTTCCTCAAGCATTTGTTCCACCTTACGAATGGCCCCCATACTGGTTCGCCCGCTGTGAAAAGCCGTTCCTGTATTCTTCAACAGACTGTAAAACTCAGGGACGAGTAGCAACACAATAAAGGCCGTATGAAAGGTCATCGATTTGAAAACGAGTAATTGGATAGCCAGTTCAAGCGCAACAATACCAATGCTTAACATCACAATCGATTCCAGCATAAACGTATTTGTAAATGCAATTTTCAAAATGCCCATGGTGGCATCACGATATCCCAGACTGCTGCGTTCAATCTCCTGTTGCTGACGTTTAGCCCGTCCGAATATTTTCAACGTAACCAGTCCTTGAAGCGAATCCAGAAATGTACCGGAAAACTCAGCCAGTTGCGCGTATTTTTCTTCTGATTTGTTTTTCGTTTGGAGCCCAACCAAGATCATGAACAGCGGGATAAATGGTGCCGTAAACAGCATAATCCAGCCTGTGTTGACGTGCTGCGTAAATGTAACAACCAGAATCAGAATCGGGATCATCGCGGCTTCCATCATACGCGGCATGTACTGACTGAAATAACTGTCGGCTTCATCCACAGCATCCAAAGCAACACTGACCTTTCCTCCCGTCTGTCCACTCAGGGTTGAAGGCATGGAAGCGCGGGTCAGCTTCTGCAATACAGATGCTCGCATATTCGTCTTGGCGCGTGCTGCCATATGCAAGCCCACTTTCCCGTTTCCATACGACAATAGTGCACGTACAGCCATGACAGCCAGCAATAGGCCCAGTAACAGAACCACGGATGAAAAGGAAGCTTTCTCTACAAAGATTCGCTGGACTGCTTCAGCCACCAAGGTGGCCTGACTTATTATAGCTACACCAAGCGCCAGCGATATGATCGCAAGGAGAAGCCTGTTTTTTCGTTGTAAAGACATTTGCTGCGAGATCAGATTGGATTTGGCTCTCCTCTTCATTGAACGCTCCTCCTTTATTTTTTCCCTTTCACATAATCCGCATCAAACAGGAACAGTTTGAAGACCAGAATCAGAGAAGGAATTAACAGGCACAGCCCCCCGATAAACACAACGACTAGTGCAAAGCCCATTGCAGGTGGTGTGGCGCTGCTCTGAATGGTGATGTATGGATCAAGAATGTAAGGATATTGCCCAATCCCGTAAGCGAAAAAGGCTGTGAGAAATTGCAGCATGATGCATATAAAAGCTAATCCGTAACGCCGTCCGTTATATAACAGCCACATGGCAATCATGAAAAATGCAACGGATAGCGCCAGTAGCCACCATAAATCCATCATATTTTGAAAATGACGCTCATTGTGTTGACCTAAATATATAAATGCAGTCAGCGCGAGAATAATGGTCGGTGTGCTCCAGAACAGAGCATAGTTTCGCATTAGCTTCAATGCCGAATGATCCTCTGCCCGAGAAGCGTAAAATGTGAGAAATGACCCACTAATGAACAATACGGACACGATCGCCAGTCCAACGATGCTCCACGATAATGGATTCGTAAATAGTGCCCAGTAATCCAGGGAAACGGTATCCCCCTGCTTCAAAATAAAGCCACCTTCAGACAGGGTCAGTGCCACTGACAATGACGCTGGAATAAGCAACCCGGTAGCTCCGTATAAAAACAGATATACGACGTTATTTTTGGAACCATAATTCTCGAAAGCATAGAACGACCCACGAATGGCAAGTAGAATGACGGCAATACTTCCTGGAACAAGCAGCGCGGAGCCATAATAATAGGCCGTGTCCGGGAAAAATCCGACGATACCAATATAGAAAAAGACAAAAAATACATTGGTGATCTCCCAGACCGGTGATAGATAACGGGAGATCAGACGATTAATCAGATGATCCTGCTTCGTCAAGCGTGCGTAAAAGGCAAAGAAACCTGCTCCAAAATCAATGGAAGCTACAATAAGATAGCCGTACAAGAACAGCCAGAGTACCGAAATACCAATTAATTCATAACTCATTATGCCTGACCCCCTTTCTCGGCTGATTGATCATGCTTCTCCTTCAACCATTTCTCCATCTCGAGTTCAGCAGGATTGTTATTGAACAACCGTCTCAGTACGACGACACACATAACGCCTAGCAGGATGTAGAGAAGCAAGAAGACGAAAAATAAAATTCTTACACTCGGTGAAGAAGTGGCGGCCTCTTCCACTCGCATATAACCTCGGATAATCCATGGCTGCCGTCCCACTTCGGCATAGAACCAGCCCATCTCAACGGCCAGAAAAGCAAGCGGTGCACTGAGTGCAACCATCCGAAGCATCCACTTGTTAAACTGATTACGTTTCTTCCAGAATACAAACAGGAAGTACAGACTTGATATAGCAAGCAGAGCGAAACCAATTCCAGCCATTAGATCAAACAAGTAATGCACAAGCAGTGGTGGCTGCTCATCTGGTGGAAATTCGTTTAGCCCGGTAACCTCGGCGTTAAAGTCTCCAAAGGCAAGGAAACTGAGCAGTTTCGGCAAATGAAGTGCGCCTATAATTTCATGTTCTGCATTCAGCCATCCCAAAAAAATCAAATCCGCGCCGCTTTCCGTCTCGAAATGCCACTCGGCAGCTGCGAGCTTCTCCGGTTGATGCTCAGCCAAAAACTTGGCAGATACATCTCCAGCTAAAGAATTTAATAAACTGAATACAAGAACAACGGCCATCATGAGATTCAAGCCTTTTTTGTGGTAGGCCGACACTCCTTTTCTCAGCATCGCAAAGGCTGCTATTCCTGCTAACAGGGCAGCTCCTGTCAGATAAGCCGAGCTTAATACATGGAACACTTTGGAGAACGTCGCCGTATTCAACATCGCTTGTACGGGGTTCACTGCCATGAATTGACCTGCTTCCATGACAAAACCTTCAGGCTGGTTCATGAATCCGTTCACTGTTGTAATAAAAACAGCAGACATGCCTGCCCCGGCGACAATCGGAATAGTCAGCAACCAGTGGATATACGGATTTTTGAACCGATCCCATGTGTACAGATAAATGCCCAGGAATATCGCTTCAAAAAAGAATGCGAATACTTCCATAAATAGTGGCAGTGCAATGACATTCCCAGCAAGTTTCATAAAATTCGGCCATACCAAGGCCAACTGCAGCGATATCGCTGTACCTGTCACCACACCTACCGCCACAGAAATGACAAACCCTCTAGACCACCTCTTTGCCATAAGTATGTAATGGTGATCCTTCTTCCGAATACCGATGAACTCTGCAATAGCAATCATCAAAGGTACACCGACACCCAGCGTTGCAAAAATCACGTGGAATCCCAGCGTCAAACCAGTCACCAGCCTGCTCCATAACACCGTATCAATAGCCATTCTTTGTGTTGCCTCCCTTCAAACTCTGTTCAATTTAGAAACATTCAATATCAGATTTGGCCAAGCTCAATGCAAAGTTGCGAAAAATTTCACAAAGTTAGGTATGACGATATCTTGCCACACCTATAATGCGTTTACTCCTGTAGGCCCCCGATAATAACAAGCATTGGATGCCTATTAAAATCTGATATTGATGCACTTAAAGTACTAACCAAGCCTATTAATCAAAATTATTATATCTTTATTTTTACCTAATTCAATCAAAGACACGTCTTCTACCCTAAACGTTCAAGAAAGGATCAACTCTTTCTGACAACTTGGTGAAAAACAAAAAATACACCCAATGGAGCTATTGATTCATTGGGTGTAAACGTGTTATTGCACGGCAGATTCGCTTTTTTACTTGCTTACTTGCTCTGGACTCACCGCACCTGCCTCGCGACTTACGCTCATGATGATCAGTGATGCAGCTAATACCGTAAGGATGATTCCAAGCATCTGAAATCCTGTTACATTAAATGTATCTCCCATGACAATCCCAATTAATAACGACGATAAGATGGTCCCCAGATAGCGTGATGTATTAAAAATACCCGATGCGACTCCAATCATTTCTTTGGGTGTGCTTTTAAACAGGGCAGCTTGCATGCCGACCGCGTTTAGGCCGTTACTTATTCCAAATAAAGCTAAGGCAACAATGATTATGAAGATTGGAGAAGTTTCATTCATAACAACGATCAATATAGAGCCAAATGTCATTAAAGAAGCGGATACGATCAGAGCTGGCCGTGATCCTGATCTGTCAATCCAGCGTCCTGCGATTGGAGCAATAATGACTGAACATAACCCCAAAGCTAGCATACTCATTCCTGTATGAACTTCGTTGAGATGACGTACCTGCTTCAAATACGTAGGAACTCCAAAAAAAAGTGCGTAAAACAGGATGTTCACCAGCATGTATTGCACATTCACCCAAGTCATTTCGGGATATGAGGCAAACGTTCGCAGAGGGATGAAAGGCGTGGCTGCTTTTAATTCATGTCGGATGAACATGACGAGTGCGATTAACCCGATCCCCCCTGTCAGCAGATGCCATGTTGAAATATCTCCTGTGGAATTTACTGAAAGTAGTCCGATGAGCAGAGTCACCAAAGCTACCGTAAACATCAGGATACCTGGTGCGTCAATTAACGCAAGCCATTGCCGAATGGACATGTGACCAGAGATAGACGGAGATTGCCCGTCCTTGGGAATTGTTTTCCAGGCGAACCAAAAGCTTGCCATGACAAACGGAATATTAACGAAGAATATGCTGTGCCAGTCCCACCAATGAATCAATACTCCACCAATAAAAGGCCCAATTGCAGCCGCTCCAGAAAGGAATATAGCCAAGGTGGACAAGGCGGAGGCTTGTTTTTCAGTCACGTTAATTCTGACAATCGCCATTCCGACGGCCACCATCATGCTTGTGCCAATCGATTGAACGATCCGGAATACGATGAGCCACGAAAAACTGGGAGACCACGGAGCTAGCATGGACGATACAAAAACAATAACAAGACCCATAAGGAAAATCTTCCTGCGGCCAAACAAATCACTACACTTGCCCATGACGGGTTGAGCGACAGCACTGGCAATGTAAAATGATAAAATAATCCACGAAACGGCTGTAAAATTAAGTTGATACACTTGTTGTAGCCTGGAGATTGCCACAGAAATCATGGAAGAATTCAACGGATTCAACATAATTCCAAGTCCAACAGCTAACATCAATCCTTTATTTCGAACGTTCATTGGTGCACCTCTCTCTCTTCTGCTGTTATCTTACTTGAACGTATTCATTTATTCCAACGCATTATATGTTATGATTTGATGAACTAGAAGGAATGAAAGGGATGGTGCAAATGGAGCTTCTTCAACTAAAATATTTCCTGACGGTGGCCCGATGCGAACATGTAACGGAAGCTGCGGGAAAGCTGCATGTCACGCAATCCTCCCTGAGCAAAACGATACAACGATTAGAGGACGACCTGGGAGTCCCTTTATTTGATCGAATCGGGAGAAAGCTGCGACTAAACGACTTTGGAAGAACATTTCTTCAGCGAACTGAAAAAGCTTTATTTGAATTGGAACAAGGAAAGCGGGAAATCGCTGACCTCTCCAACCCGGATCAGGGTACACTGCAATTGGCAGTGACTACGGCAAGCACATTGCCAGGTATACTCCGGGAATTCCGAAAAAATAAACCGGACATTCAGTTCCATGTGCAAATGGTTTCGTTAGAAAACATGTCCAGACTTCTACATCGGGGCGAGGTGGACTTTTGTCTCTCTTCCCCTCCGATTGAAGGTGACGATATCGAATGTCAGATACTATATGACGATCCGATTGTAGTCGCTGTTCCTATGGGTCATCGATATGCAGACCGAAGCAGCATTCAATTAACCGAGCTTAAGGACGAGCGGTTTGTTGGGGTGAAGCAAGGGTATGGGGTTCGTTATATGGTAGATTCCGTATGTCAATCCGCTGGTTTCCTACCGAAGTATGTATATGAAGGTGATGAGCCTGCAAGATTAACAGCCCTTGTTGAAGCGGAGATCGGTCTCGCTTTTATACCTAGCACAGCCAGAAACCCGCATGAGCGCATTAGATATCTTCAGGTAGAGAAACATCAACTCGTTCGGGAAATCGCTCTACTTTCGCACAAAAACAGATATATTTCCAAAGCCGCTTTAGAGTTTCGCAGCGTGGTTATGGACTACTTCAGTGCTATGCCATGAGCATAAATTCAATCCAGAGGAGATGTCATTTTGAAATTAAAAGCGGAGAAATTTGATTATATTTCAGAGACAGAACGGCTAGTCATCCGACCATTACAGAAAGACGACTATGAAAATTGGTTGAATGAGTTTGAAAACCGCTTGCCCTCCCAACACCGCCATGATAAAGGGAAAATGGATATGAGTGAATGTACACTGGATTGGTTTCATGATCTGGTAGATCGACACCAGGAGTTAGCGCGTACAGATGCGGTTTATGTATTTGGTGTGTTTAGAAAGCATGATGGTACACATCTGGGTATGATTGATATTGCTACCTTGGCGAGAGATCATTTTCAATGGGGAAGCTTCGGATACACGATCCATAATCAGTATTGGCGAAAAGGTTATGGGAAAGAAGCAGTGAATGAAGCACTTCATATTGCATTCGAACATCTGAAATTTCACCGCATAGAAGCTCATATTAATGTGGATAACATCCCTTCCATGAAACTGGCAGAGAGTGTTGGTATGGAATTTGAATGTCTACGTAAAGGGTTTATACACGAAAATAATGAATGGACCGATCACTTGGTGTATTACAAAAATTCTATTTAATCTAATCCGACCGATAATCAAAAAGCGAACAAAGCACTTGCGTGCCCTGTTCGCTCTTTTGGTGCAGCCAGATTGCCGTCTTCGCCTTACTCGCCCAAGCTGTTCCAGAATGATTGGAACGCACCTTTCTCCACTTCCAGGAATGCCGGAACATTACCGTAACGCACCAGACCATCACCAAACAGAACCAGTGGGACCTGCGTGTTGTCTTCCAGCGTGAGATAGATGATCTTGCGATCTTCCTTGCCGTAGAGGTTCTCTTCCAGTTCCGGGCTCGTTGCGATTGGTTTGGCAGCATTTAGCGATGAGATGAAGCTTTCCAACGATTCGTCCGCTGCTAACGGCTGAAGCTGCTGCAATCCATTATTCCAGCTGTTAAACGTCTCCCATTGCGCCGAGGCGATGTTGCCTTCGAGATGAAGCTTGCCGATCAGGTCGGCACCAGTACCAATGGTGATCCCGTTGTTCTTGTCGAATAGCTGAGCATATACCTGACCATCGATCTCGGTGTAAGACATGATACGGAAGTCCTTGTCGTAGCCATTGACCGCATAGATGTCTGCTTCGCCAATGTTGGAAGCAAGCTCCGTATATTTATCCTGGCCGCTCAGCTCATCAATGCCGCCAGTGGTGGTACCCAGTTTATCCCCCCGCAGGCTGAGCGCATTGGCGCCTTCAAGCAATGTTGGGGACTGTGTAAATACGCTTCCTCCATACACAACCAATTGCATCATATCGGCCATCGCGCCTTTGCCCTGTGAACTCGGCAACTCCATCTTCGGAATCACGACCGGGTCAAACGACGCGCCTGGAGTCACCGCTGCCACCTGTGGTGTTGGTGCGGCTGGCCCATTGAATTGTTGCCATACACTTGGCGCAGCCAATCCAATGCTGGCAGCGATAACAACACTTGCTGCAATGTATAGTGGTTTACGTTGACGTTTTGGTCCCTGATGTTGCGTGTTTAAGGATTGCTCTACCCGTTTTTTCATTTGCTCATTTGTTTTCATATGATCCACCGCTTTCTTGTAGTTTTGTTTGAATTGTTCTTCGTTCATTACAGTTCCTCTCCTTCCAGCTCCAGTTTTAACAGCTGTCTTCCTCGTTTCAATCTCATTTTCACTGCTGATTCGCTAATCTCCAGGATCTCGCTGATTTCTCGGATCGGATAATCTTCGTAATAATACAGATGAACCACCGATCTATACTTGACGGGCAGTGACAGCACAAGTTCGATCAGCGCGTGATCTTCAGGGTTGTCTGTTGTCAGAGGATCGACTCCCTCCAGCTTGACCTCCCGTTTGCGCCAGCCTCTGCCTAATAAGGATTTGCAATGATTGGTGATGACCCGAATCAACCATGCTTTTTGATGCTCCGCATCGTTGAACGTAGGGGCTTTTTCTATTAGTTTGATGAAGGTATCCTGAGTGGCTTCCTCCGCGTCTTCTCGTCTGCCGAGGTGCACCATGGCAATCCGGAACAGCGTATCCGCGTATGTCTCATAGACTTTCATCACATGATCGCCCAGCTGGGGCACTGATCGCTGCATGGTTGTTATGCCCTCCTTTATACCTCTAACACTCTTACGGACGGCATTTGGTCACATTTTGTTTTAGAATTTTTTATTGGTCCAATTCATTCAAAATGCAAAAAAAAGAAAGCAGCCCCATGAAAAGGAGTTGCTTTCTTCATCTTTGTCTTTATTTTCATATAAAATGCATATCGTTTCACCAACTAGAATTTCTTCTGTAAAAGCTCGATATTATCTTCCAAACTGCTGTCCAAGCTTACGCCTACCTTCTGCAGTTTGTTTTGGTAATATGCTTTTACATCTTCCCACTTATAGTACGGATAGGTCTTTGTTTCAATCGGGAACGCTATTTCTTCTTCATTTCTAAGCATTTTTACGAGAACATCCTTACCATTGGAATACAAAATCCATTGGATGTTTGCTCCCATCGGTGAGATGACCGAGCCATTCCAGTTTTTGGTTACATCTTGCGGTTTGTCGATACTCACATTAGCTCCGGCAATATCCAGGAATGAAGATAGTGGAATAATGGTTTCTGCATGAGCAAAACGAAATACACCAGCCGTGTCTTTCTGCTGAATGGACTGGTCGGTAGACACGATCAACTCTTTGACCAGAGGTGCAATGATATTTTGCGGCAGATCCGTTGACGTTAAAGATGGACCTTTTTCATAAAAGTCATTGATATTATCAACGCTCTCGTACCATTTCAACTGATTAGCCGTGAAATACCGCCCGAATTCGAAATCACCTTCTCCTTTAATATTCGAAGAAATGATGTACAGTTCGTATAGATTAGAAGCAGCCTCGGTTGGGTTGCTGAGCTTCACTTTTCCCTTCTCATCCTTCAGTTCAAACTCTCCAGTGTTCAGCCGTTGATAGAAGTCTTCAGAGAAAAATTGCAGAAGGACCTCTTTTGCATAACGCGTTCCAGTGCTCTGTGTGACATAATCCTCGTATAACTTAACCCAGTCTCCATCTTCTACGTACTCATTATACTTTGTAGCCAAGTCGTAGGGCCGTAGATAGGGGTCTTTCCCTTCTTCAAAGGCTGAAACCTGAATGTCTACTTTGTTATCTCCCAAGCTTTCCTTTAACCCGTCAATAAACTGATCTCTGCTCTGCGGCGTTCGATCTTTGAAAGTCGCTTGTGCAATCACTTTTTTATCCGATGTAAATAGTTCTTTGAAATTCTGCCCAACCCTGGCCCCTATTCCTTTCAGTTCTTCTCCACCCGTAGTGGATAACAATCCATAATGATCTTTTTCAACCTTCATCAGATTGCCAATTTCCTTCTTCAGCTCTTTGCCCAGATTAGTGATCTGCCCGTCCTTTTCAGCGATGTCGAGCAATTCAAATAACGTCTTGTCGTACTTGGAACTGGATAGATGTCTGGAACCATGTCTCCCTATGTAGTTAATAAATATGGGTTCATATCCAATAGGAGCTTTTGTATAACTTGTTTCCTTAAAAGGATATGGCGTTTTGGTACCGCGGTATCCCTGCTGATCGTTCACTTTTTGTCCAACAAACACCGATTGGGTGTTGTTATCCCAGTCTACCTCTTGCCCCAAGGCTTCACCAATCGCTCTTGCAGGTACATAAGTGACCCCATTGTAGAGAAATGATTCTCCTTCCACCCTTTGTCCGTTCACAACCACATTAGCCGATTGTTCGGACACTTCGATCATGCGTTTGGAGCCTGCACCATATACGTCAAACACACTTACAGACGTTAAGATGGCGAGTGATGCTACTGAAATCCCGATTTTTTTGATCATCATAATGAATAGTTTTCTCCTTATTCCGCCTGATATGGGTTTATTTTCGCTCATCATACTATAGGTGAGAAGTGTCTGCGCCGTATCCATCCTATGTTAATTCATTGTAAAAGAGTACATATAAGTATTGACGTATAATCGTATAACGACGAAAAAGATCCGCTCCTTAGCGACTCTTGATCTGCAAAACAGGCTATCTTGCTCCGAGACACATGAACAAAATAGTTATCACATGTCTCGCACTATCATAGCGCCCTATATATTTTTATATCTATCCCTGACTCCGTCGGATGACCTTCTCCAACAAACGTCTCACTGTTCAAAAAAGATAAAGCCTTGCTATCCGTAATCATTTTGGGGGAAGTACGAAATAAAGCAGTTTTCAGCGTTTTGTCGATATTTCCGTTATTTTCAATATAAATTTTGCAGGAATGACCCGCGTTGTCGGTCCCTTGGAGCATGTATCTTGCTGATAGCGTATGCGGGTCACCATTCTTCCCGATGATCTGCGTATCCACTCCTCCACCCAGCACGATTCCTTCAAAGTACTTTCCGGTTACGCTGCCTGTAAAAGTAATCATGACAACCGAATCATCTTCGCTATTCTGCAAATCAAAAGATTTCTCAATGTTCACATGTACCGTAAACAATTCCTCTAATTTCACGTGTTCCCACCTCCATATGGATTCAATTATAACTCTACTCACTAAAAAAAAAGATTTACATATTTCCTTCAAATCATTTAAAATGATTTACACAATGTAAAGGTTAACAAGTTGTAAATGAAGGGGTTAATGACGTACATGAGTACATTACCAAAATCAGTTCGCTTTCCACTGTTCATTCTGATGTTAAATCTGTTTATCGCTTTATTGGGGCAAGGGATGCTCATCCCCATATTGCCGGAGTATTTGAAGCTTTTTCATGCGGGAGGCACAGTAGCAGGATTTTTAGTTGCAGCCTTTGGTGCCGCTCAATTCTTCTTTTCACCTCTCGGGGGACAACTGTCTGATCGATTTGGACGCAAAAAGTTGATCATTGCAGGTATGTTTCTGTCTGTCATTTCAGATATCATATTTGCGTTGTCGACGTCATTGCCGTTCCTCTATGTCGCACGATTTATCGGTGGAATCAGTCTTGGTTTAATGGTTCCTGCCAACCTCGCATATGTCGCCGATATTACAACGCCAGAGACACGTGCAAAAGGCATGGGCTATTTCGGCGCAGCTATGAACTTGGGGATGGTTCTCGGACCTGGTCTGGGCGGTCTCATCGCCGAGATGGGCATTCGCATGCCCTATTTCTTCGCAGCGGGACTGGGACTGATTGCGGCCCTGATGACGCTGCTATTGCCTGAGACACTTCCACCGGAGAAAAGAACGGTCTCCATCCGTCTTCAAAAAGGAGATCACCTGGGCAAGAAAATCTGGAGTTCATTTAAAGTCCCCTATTTTAAATACTTGATTGTGTTGCTTGTCATGACCTTTGGTCTCATGAGTTATGAGACGGTATTTGCTCTTTTTGCAGAGCAAAAATACGGATTCAATGCTGCTACAATCTCCATTATTATTACCTTGGGCGCAATTATCGGTATCATTGTGCAGATCTGGCTTTTGGATTGGTTCGTACAGAGAATCGGTGAAGTTAAGTTGATCCGTCTATCTTTAATAGTCACACCCATAGCTTTATTGTTAATGTTAATTAAGGTCAACCTTGTGTTTCTGTTGTTCGCTTCTGCGTTATTCTTTGCATTCAATTCATTTTTGCGACCTTCGGTTAGCACGTTAATATCCAAAAATGCAGGAGATCGGCAAGGTTATGCATCCGGTCTGAATACTACATTTTCCAGTCTCGGAACGGTGATTGGCCCGCTGATCGCAGGACTATTGTTTGACAAAAACATAAACTTCCCGTATATTTTTGGTGCAATTATGCTACTCGCTTCTCTCGGACTGACCTTGAACGCATTTCGTTCGAAGAAAGGACAATTGTATACAAGTGAATGAAAACTGGCACCAACAATTGGGAAATAAACATCGTGATGATTTGATTGCAGCAGGTAAAGAGCTTTTTTTGAAATATGGATTGCTCCAGGTGAAGATTAAGGACGTATGTACGAAAGCTGAACTTAGTAGAGTGACCTTTTATAAACATTTTCAGTCTATGGATGAGCTTCTTCTAGCCATTCAGATGCAACTGATCGAACACTTAACGGATGAGATTAGCCGTGCATCAACGAAGGACTTGAATGGACGAGAACAACTCACGGTTATGTTGAATGCATGGGTTGTTTATGCCGAGAATCATCCAGACTACATCCGGTTTATTCAATTATTTGATATCAACTATGAGATGTATGATTTTAGTCCTGAATTAAGAGAAGAGTATGATAAGTTCAACCAGAACGGGAAAGAAAAACATTTCCTGATGGGCGCTTTATCCCAAGGCGTTGTTGACGGTAGTATTAAGAATCCGTCTCCTCCGCTTGATCTGGCTCAGTTTATCTTCACAACGATGATGGGCATGCTTCAGCGCATGGTAACTATTCGTGCTGCTCAGGATAATTCATTGGATATGCGGATGACGGAGCAATTTGTGAAGATGCTGCTCCAATTTGTTTGCAGCGAAGAACTACCCGAGTGATGGTTTGGTAGATGGATCGATAAAACAAAAGTTTGAAATAAAAAACGGATTCTGTATGCTGGAATCCGTTTTTTTGCTTCATTAATTAAGCGTTAATCCGTTAGCACGGGCAACTGTCCTACAGCTTTCAGTTGACCAAGCAATACTTTGATCCCGGCAGACGTATTTGGTTCCTGCTTCCCATATACAGCAATCCCTGAGCGCACGTTCTGCAAATAGATCATCTCGTATGGGTTACCAAGTGACAATAGCGTGTATCGCTGATTACTTTTGTTCATCGCATTAATCAAGTTTTGATAATCGCTCCATCCGAACTGGCTCGCCACGTTCCGGAACTGATAAGAAGCAAGAATGACATAATTCGCCTTGCCAATCGCCTGGAGCGTTTCATTCATTTTGCCTTGACCAACAAGTGATATTTCAGTCTTTAACGCCAGATTATTAGCAGCTTGCAACAGTTGTTTTTCAAGCTGTTTCGCTTGTTCCTGCTCAGCTGCGACAATTACAACCCGGTCGCCTTGCTCAATATGATCCGGAAGCACACCTTCGCGGTTGCTGAGTACAGTGACCGCTCTCTCTGCGATGTTCTGCTCCACCGCTCGGTGCGCCTTCGATCCGATGATACCGTTAAGCTGAGTTAGCTTTTGCGCAAGAGTTTGGCTGCGTTCAAACAAACCATATTTCGCTTTCATCTCCAAGATTCGTTTCACAGATGCATGTATGGTTTCATCCTTGATCGTTCCATTGTTCACCGCATTTACCAGCGTTTGATGGGCCGCTGCGGAATCTTTTGGCATAAGGATGATATCAACACCTGCGGAAACGGCGCGTTCTACCGATTGATTCTCCCCAAAATGCTCCGCAATTGCATTCATGGTAAAGGCATCAGAAATGATGAGACCTTCATATCCCATTTCTTCGCGAAGAAGTCCTGTCAGTACTTTTTTTGATAAGGTGGCAGGAAGCGGTACACTTTCACCGTCTTTGAGCGAAGTGACATGTTCGTTGTCTATGGCAGGGAAAGCAATATGCGCGGTCATAATCATCTCTACACCATTTTTGATTGCAGCCCGAAACGGTTTTAATTCAACCGCATCCAGCCGTTCTCGGTTATGGGCAAGCACAGGCAAACCAAGATGGGAATCTACCGTTGTATCTCCATGTCCCGGAAAATGCTTCACTGCCGCCATGACCCCGGATTGCTGCAAACCCTGTATTGTTGCGAGACCAAGCCGCGTCACCAAATCCGCATCCGAGCCAAACGACCGTATACCAATGATGGGGTTATCTGGATTGCTGTTGATGTCCAACACTGGAGCAAAATTAATCTGCAGTCCCAGTGCCTTCAGCTCTTCCCCTGTCAGCTGACCAGCTGCTTCGGCTAGTGTTACATCTCCAGTTGCGCCAAGCGCCATTTGACCTGGCAGGTTCGTACCGCCTGGTATTCGCTTAATAACGCCTCCTTCTTGGTCGATGCTAAGAAATAGAGGAATGTCACCTGCTTCTCTTTGTATATCATGTGTGAACGTTGTAAGCTGCGTCACGTCTGCAATATTTTTGTCAAATAGAATGAGTCCGCCCAAGTCCTGATCATGGATAGTGCGCTTCAGCCCCTCATTGACGGTCGTTGTCGCTTTATTATTCCATTGCCTAATGTCGGGCATAAGCATCTGACCAACTTGCTCACTTACCGTCATATAGGATATCAGCTTGTCCCAATCTTGTGTCCGAATGGCCGCTTCACGTTCGAAGCGAATTACTCTCGCCATAAATACGGCATATTCAGCGCGCGTGACAGCTTGATTCGGACGGAAGGTGGCATCTGAATAACCGCCGACCAAGCCGTTTGAACTCATAATAAGAATGGGGGCTGCTGCCCAATGCATGTCCGTATCTGTCCATTTTGCGGGGTTCTTACCTTCCGCGAGTGCATATGCCCGTGTAAGGAAGGCCGCAGTCTCTGCTCGGCTAAGCGGTGCGTCTGGACGGAAGGTTCCGTTAGGGAAACCACTTGCAAGTCCATTTTTAGCAGCTATCATGATTTCTCGATGGAAAGGGTGTGTAGTAGGAACATCTGAATAAGTTGTGCCTTCCACTGCTCTTTGAAGCTGATCTGGATAAAGCTCGCGCACCATAAAAGTGACGGCTTGTGCCCTTGTCACAAGTGCCTTAGGCTTGAAAATGCCATTGCCATATCCGGCTACTGTTCCCCGTTTCGCCATATACGTGATGCCATCTTCTGCCCACTTTGAATGTTTGAGATCAACAAACGTTTCTTCCGCAGCTGCCGTTCCCACCCCTATAAGCATAGAGCCGACAACGGCACCAATCATCGTCATCCATTTTACATGCATTTGTTTCACTCCTGTTGTATTCTATGGATGAATAGACGCTACTACGGTATAGTTTGTTGCGTTTTCATTAATTCAATGAAGTTGTATGCAAGTCATGACTATCCCTTCACGCCACCAATCGTCATGCCCTGAACAAAGTATTTCTGTAAGAACGGATACACCATCAGAATAGGAACACTTGCAATAATGGTCATGGTCGCTCGAATCGAGGTTGGTGTGACCGCTGTTGCATTACTTTCGGCAGATTGATAAGCATCACTTGCTGATGAAGTCGCTGAGGTCGTTGAAGTTTGCAGAATCTTCATCAATTCGTATTGCAACGTGCTTAATTCTTTATTTGAAGAATTGTACAGGAATACATCGAACCAGGAGTTCCATTGTCCCACAGCTACAAAGAGTGATACGGTTGCCATTGCGGGAATCGTTAGCGGCAGGACAACGCGGATAAATGTCGTGAACTCCCCTGCCCCGTCAATACGGGCTGACTCCAGAATGCCTTCAGGAAGACCTTCAATAAAAGAACGGATGACAATCATATTGAAGACTCCAATTACACCCGGAATGATATATACCCAGAAGGAACCGATCAATCCAAGGTCTCGAATGAGCAGATAACCGGGGATCAACCCCCCGCTGAAGTACATCGTGAATACAAAAAACATCGTAACAAACTTGCGAAGCACAAATTCCTGACGACTAACCGTATACGCAAGCATGGCTGTACAGAAGACGGACACCACGGTTCCAATGATCGTACGCAGCGCCGAGATCAGAGTTGCGTGATAAATATCGGATTCACCAAAAATGTATTTGTAGTTGTCCAGTGTCCATACACGAGGCCATAGATATATTCCACCCCGAATGGCATCATTTGCATTATTAAAGGATACGGCAATCATATTAACAAAGGGATAGATTGTCACAATCATCAGACATACCATGAAGATAATGTTAATGGTATCAAACGCTCGATCCCCGGTGCTGCTATTCCGCAAGCGGGATGTGTTTCCTTTACGCATGGCATGGGCCTCCTTTTAGAATAGTCTGCTCTCTCCCATTTTTTTCGCTATATAGTTCGCGGAGAAAAGGAAGATGAAGCTGACCACAGTTTTGAATATGCCTGCTGCTGTACCTAAGGAAAAGTTCCCCATCCCTAATCCATATTTCAGTACAAAGATGTCCAGATTCTCTGAATAGTCCATATTCATCCCGTTACCCAGCAGATATTGTGGTTCGAATCCGGATTCCAGAATACTTCCCATGTTCATGATCAACAAGATCACAATAACTGGTTTCAAGCCAGGCAGGGTGATATATAACATCCGTTTGAAGCGACTGGCTCCATCAATCTCGGCAGCCTCATATTGCGCCGGATCAATCGCCGTAATTGCTGCCAGATAGATAATGGTGTTCCAACCGACATCCTTCCACACCTCGGTCGCTCCCAGAATCCCCCAGAAGTATTCACCTTTCCCCATCCATAACACCGGGCTGTCAATCAGGTGAAGCTTCATCAGCAGCAGATTAATGATTCCGTCTGGTGACAGGACTGTTAATACAATGCTGGAAGCAACAACCCAGGAAATAAAGTGAGGCAGATAACTGACAGTTTGCACAAAGCGTTTAAATATGACATTTTTCAGCTCATTTAATAAAAGGGCCAGTGTAATTGCTGTCACAAATCCCAATACCAGTTTAATGGAACTCATAACAAGCGTATTTCGCAGCACCCGGTAGAAGGTATTATCTTCAAATAACGTACTAAAATGTTGCCAGCCTACCCACTGCTGATCCGAGAAGGACCTCGCCGGTTTGAAATTCTGAAAAGCCATGGTCCATCCCCATAACGGCAGGTACTTGAAGATAAACGCCCAGATGACAAAAGGTATACACATCCAGGCAAGTGTTCGTTGCTGCACAAGTCGCTTGAAGAACGAGTGTGCTCTGGTTCCCTTCGGACTCGAGGCTGGAGGCATCGAGTTAAGGGATACATTAGGTTTCTCCACGGTGAACCTGCTCCTTTCCTATGCTGTTATTCATGCGAGGAGAAGCCGGAGTTTATGCTCTGTCATTTTCTCCTGCGCATGTAACAGTTTGTTTTAAAGTGTCCGTATTACCATTTTCCTGCAACACGATCCTTCACAACTTTGGTAATGGTCGCTTCATAACCAGCTTTGTCCAATTTGTTCAATTCAGCCATGTAGGCATCCCACAGCTTATCAAAATTCGCTGGTGCTCCCAAGATCATTTCCGGTAAGTATTTACGTTGCAGATCATCCGATTTGGTAGTGAAGATCTGTTCAGGTGATCCTTGCTCCAATGCGATGGACCAAGCCGGGAACCAAGGCCGCTCTTCCGGTTTGTTAAATAATTCACTAAAGGTTTGGATACCGTAGGCTTCAAGGAATTTCTTATCTCCCTCGGTGTAAGATGCAGCGGCCACTTCCGGCTGGTTGCCAGGGCTATAAGCGTTACCATCGGTTAGTGTAGATTCACCGCCATATTTCGGCCAGTCTGTCCCAAAGTAGGTGAACCCGAATTTACGGCTGAGCTCCAGATCATCATGAGCCTTGCGTTGATCTTCATTTGCATAATAGAATCGGCCCTTTTCATCCACACTGTACGTTTCGTCCTTGATTCCCCATTG
The DNA here is from genome assembly GCF_038004645.1 of Paenibacillus sp. FSL M8-0212. Lineage (NCBI taxonomy): Bacteria > Bacillati > Bacillota > Bacilli > Caryophanales > Paenibacillaceae > Paenibacillus > Paenibacillus sp. FSL M8-0212. The sequence goes on from NZ_JBBORP010000001.1 coordinate 6,027,327, forward strand.
CACCAGAACCTGATTCTCTTCCTTCAGCAAATTATCAAAATATTTGATGATACGAACAGGGTCTTTGGCATTCACCGAGATACCTGTTGCATAGTTGTTGACGAAGCCGGGAGGATCCACATACTGATCCTTGATTCCTTCATCAAACACAATCGGAAGTGGAGCGTAGCGCTTCTCATCAATGCCTGCCGAGAGCAGGTTTTTCGACGCGTCTCCAATTTGCCAGCCATAATTGAAGTATCCCAGCACACGTCCCGAAGTCAGCTTGGCCAAATACTGATCTTTGTTCATCGTGAAGGATTCCGGATCAAGCATACCTTGAGCATTGATCTCATTTAACTTCTGAATCCATTTTTTCTGAGCATCTGTTCCGGCGACGACTTTTGCTTCATGGGTAGTCATGTCCACCATAACACTGCCATCGTTCGGATAACCGGCAAGATGCATCGCTGGATTTTGCAAAGTGAAGAAGTTATTGGCCACACCCGCAAGTGACACAAATCCGATCGTCTCTGCACCATCAACCGTTGGATGTTTTTCCTTGTAATCCTGAATCAGATCAAAATATTCATCCAGTGTAGTGATCTTGGGATAATCAAACTCTTTGAGCACAGAGCGCTGAATCCAGAAAGCTCCTCCGCCCACATTTGGACTACCTGAATACTCACCCTGATTAGCCGTATAAGGCAGCGCATAGATTTTTCCGTCTTCGGCATTTTTCATTTTATCGAAATATGGTCCGTATACCCTTTTGATATTAGGGCCGTGTTCCTCAATCAGATCATCCAGCGGAATGTACGCACCGGCATCCAGTAACTTGGACATCTCACCACTGGAGCTAATGACATCAGGATAGTCTCCACTGGCAATCATGACACCGGCTTTTGTAGCACTATCACCTACCAGATATTCCATCTTCCAGTCCACACCCGTCTGCTCTTGCAACGCTTTACCGATGGTTGTTTCGCTTGCAAGAACATCCTTCTTGCCTGGAGAGAACATGTAATACGAGAACGTGACTGGACTCTTCTCTTCATCACCTGTGGTTGAAGGCGCTGATGACGAACTGTTCTGACTGCACCCAGCCAGCAAAGCTGTTAGTAGTACAGCTAAACCCGCTGTTCTAAATTTTGGTTTTAACATGTGAATATTCCCCCGTTCCGTGTTTTCTCTTATGGATTACACTCACCATTTGCCAGCTACACGATCCTTAACTGCCTGTGTTATCGTAGCTTCGTATGTTTTCTTGTCGAGTTGATTCAATTGACTCATATATTCATTCCATGTGTTCTCGAAAGTGGAAGGCGAATCCATAATCATTTTGGGTAAATATTTCTTCTGGAGGTCTTCTGCCTTGGTGATAAAAATCTGTTCAGGAGAGCCCTGCTCCAATGCAATGGACCAAGCAGGAGACCAAGGACGCTCATCCGGTGTGCTGAATAGTTGTGTGAATGTCTCCACACCATATTTCTCTAACAACAGCTTGTCACCGTCTGTGTAGCTAAAGGTAGCCACCTCTGGCTGATTGCCTGGTCCATAGGCATTGCCATCTTCCAGTACGGAGTTATTCCCGTAACGAGGCCAGCTGTAATTAAAATAGTCAAAGCCAAACTTGCGACTTAATTCCGGATCTTCATGTGCTTTGCGTTGGTCATCATTTTTGAAATAAAAACGGCCCTCATCATTCACACTATACGTCTCGTCCTCAATACCCCATTGAACCAGAATCTGGTTTTCTTCCTTGAGCAAATTATCAAAATATTTAATAATTCGCACGGGATCTTTGGCATTTACGGTAATTCCGACACCATAGTTGTTCACAAAGCCTGGCGGGTCCACATACTGGTCTTTGACGCTGTCATCAAATACGATCGGTAGAGATACATATCGTTTATCATCAATACCAGCCTTCTTGAGGTTGTTCGTTGCATCTCCAACCTGCCAGGAGTAACTGAAATATCCCAGCACCCGACCGGACGTCAACTTGGCGAGATACTGATCCTGGTTCATTGTGAAGGATTCGGGATCAAACATCCCCTGTGCGTTAACCTCGCTCAGCTTCTGAATCCATTGTTTCTGATAATCAGATCCGGCTACCAGTTTGGCTTCATGGCTCTGCATATCCACCATCACACTACCATCGTTTGGATAACCTGCCAGATGCATGGCCGGATTTAGCAGGGTGAAGAAGCTGCCCGATTCACCTGCAAGTGTGGCGAAGCCGATGGTTTCTTTTCCATCGATCTGCGGATGCTTTTGCTTGTACTTCTCAATCAACTCAAAATATTCGTCCAGCGTTTTGATCTTGGGGTAGTTAAACTCTTTTAGCACAGCCCGCTGAATATAGAAGCCGGTCTGGAAGTTTGGCTCAGACACGTAACCAATGTTGGCAGTGTATGGCAAGAAATATATCTTTCCATCTTCCTGTCTGAATTTGTCCATATAAGGCCCGTATACTCGTTTGATGTTAGGCCCGTATTGATCGATTAGTTCATCCAGCGGGATAAAAGATCCTGCATCCATCAACTTGGCCATTTCACCACTGGAGTCGATGATGTCGGGGTAATCCCCACTCGCAATCATTACACCTGCCTTGGTTGCACCGTCGCCGACCAGATATTCCATCTTCCAGTCAACGCCCGTTTGTTCCTGTAGCTTCTTGCCAATGGTCGTGCTGCTTGCCAGAATGTCCTTCTTGCCACCGCCAAACGTAAAATATTTAAAGGTGACCGGGGTGTTGTCATTACTGTCAGGATAAGAGGCTTCCGGGCTGGCTTTATTGCAACCTGCCAGCGTTACAGCCAATAAAATGGCCAGACCTGTTATCATGTTTTTTTTTCTAAACATGTAGCAAATGCCCCCTTAAAGTATTGTTTGTGTCTTTAAGCCTTCTCAATATATCAAGATAGCGCTTTCAAAGTTACCCATGAAAGTGTACCTCCTACTTTGAAAAGTATATCCCTCGTAATTAGTCATCTGGCATGGCTGATGGATCAAGTGGAAGCTTAATTTGGATACGCGTACCTTCTCCTTCCCATGTCTGGATGTCGAATGAAAAGTGATTCTTATAACAAAGTTTTAAGCGACTATACGCATTTTTCATACCAACATGCTCTCCCATATCGGTGTTCTGATCCAGGTAACTTAACAACTCTTCCAATTTTCCTTGTGACATCCCTATACCGTTATCCGTTAGTCTGATATGGAGCAGGTCATTTTCCGTTGAAACGAAGAGTTGAATGATGCCTACACCCGGAGATGACTCAATTCCATGAATACTTGCATTCTCAACAAAGGGAAGGATAACCATCTTGGGGATTCGGTACATCAGTACCGCAGGATCTGCCTCAATGGTATATTGGAGTTTTTCTCCAAAACGGTATTTCTGAATTTGCAAAAAACTCTCGATGAGTTCCAATTCTTCCTTCACTGTCACATCATTCTGATTCCAACTAATCGACTTGCGAAACATCTTGGCCATGTTATGCACGATTTTGGCAGTCTCTTTCTCTCCTTTGATGAGGCTCCGCATACGTACCGACTCCAGCGTATTAAACAAAAAATGTGGGTTGATCTGACTATGGAGCGCATGAAGTTGTGCTTCCTGCTGCTTCAACTCCAGGTCTTTCTTTTGGATGTCGGCGAGATATACCTCATGAATCAGGTTATGGATCGTCTCGGTCATTCGATTAAATTCCATCGTGAGTTGACCTATTTCATCTCTTGCATCTTCAGGCGGAATCGTCTGGAAATTCTGTGTTTTTACTTTTTTCATATGTTTTAGAATACGCACCAGCCTGACATGGATGGATCTGGACATAGCCGCGATGATAATAGAAGGCAGGACAAAATTAATGCAAGCCAGCCATACGACGAAAGAACGGGACTTCCGCACCTCCTTCAACACAATTTCTTCATCCATCACTCCATGCAGGGACCACCCTTCCAGATAGTTAATACCTGTATACGTAAGTTCAAAGGGAATCATTTTGTTCGGAAACTGGATCTCGCTGTAACGTTTCCCTATCTGAGCTTCTTCTGCTGTAGGATCATTTGAAAATTGGATGTGTCCCCCCGGATCAAGAAGATACACTTTTCCATCAAATCCGCTGTTGTGGAAATACTGCTTGATCATATCCATATTCAGGTCAATTTTAAGTAACTGCTCTCTCCCCCCTGTGTCCAGATTGTCGAGCCGTTGAACCAGACTTAACATCTGATCCGATGAGATCAGTGCTGGATAAGGGGCGGTGTATGCCTGAAATTGAACGTACCAGTTAGAGCTTCGGACCACGTCAGTTAAACGATCAATATAACCGGAAGATAAAATGGTAGAATTATCGGTATACACTTGATACCAGCGAATTCCCTGATTCAATTGACCAGAGAATTGCCCTTTTAGATAGGAATTATAAGCGTCAATGTACTCAAAATGACTTTGAAATGAACGGGAGATGGTGTCATTGAATACAGGGTCAGTATATAACGAATAAGAGAGGCCGACGCCCTGATCAATGGTTACCCGCAGGTCGTTCTTCAGATTGTTCAAGGCCATGCCGGCATCACGAGTTTTCTGACTGCGAATATTGGCGGATGTGACATTGTAGAACACCACATTGGTAACAACGATGGGAATAAACACAGATAAGACATACATAAGCAGTAACTTATCTCGAAGCTTCATGTAATTCAGGTTCCATCTTGGCATTGTGCACCTCGCTCCTCATTTGCCATAAGGAGATTGCGATACTCTGTAGGCGATAACTTAACCAATTTCTCAAACTGGGTTACAAAATAATCCGCATTCTGAAATCCTACGCGTGCAGCGACCTCGTACATTCTCAGATCCGTCTGGCGCAATAACTTCTTCGCTTCATGAATCCGCAGGTTCAGCAGATAGTCATTGAAATATTGATTGTAGCTTTTGCGGAATAACCGCCCAAGATAAACGGGATTCATGTAAAAGAGCGCAGCAATGCTTTTGAGATTGATGTTCTCGGTATAATTTGCATCAATATATCGTTTGATCTTGCTGATATCGCCTTTTGATTGCTCCATCCGCAAATGAGAGACATATTCCTCGGCTTCCTCCAGCGCGATGAGAAAAGCATTCTTCAATAGTCGTAAATTCCAACCTTCATGACTTTGTTGTGCCAACTCCTTTAGCTGCTGCAACCCTTCATCATTCCCACCCATTTCGTGGACCACAGCGAGAATACCCGTTATACAACGCAAAAGAGAACCCGATACAGCTTGAGGAGAAAATCGATTCATATGAAACAATTTGAATTTCTCTTCTACGACCTTGTGATAAGCTGACCTATTCCCTTCTTCCAGGCTCAAAATTAAGTGATCCACCTCGTCCTGGTACACATTGAAAACAAACAGCGGTTTGTCCTTGATCTCCGTATACCGCACGACACCACCAGTTTCAGCATATTTATGCTTGGCTGCTTCTTCAGCCGCCATAAGGGATTGTGGGACATCACCAATTTCTTTGACGAGTGTTCCTGCGTAAAGGCCGATATCCAGATTAAGCTTTTTGCTCAGTGTTATATGAATATTATGCAGTTTATCCTGTAACGCCGAGCCCTCTTGATGATGATCAGGCCACAACAGTAATAAGGCAAACATGCCGCGTTGTTGCTCACTGATGAACATTTTGCATATATTACTTTCCAGAGCATGTACTGCTTCACGTAGCTGTTCGATGGTGATTTTAATTTCGTCTAATCCTGTCTGAAGTTCAATCAAAGTCATAAGCAGACTGGAGCTACGATTGATCCCGAGCATCTCGGCATATCGATGTTCATCCTCCTTCTGTACATGGCCTTTGATCATATCCTCCAGCATGATGTTACTGGCTTGTCCCTCACCCAAGAGGATATGTTTTCTTTTATTGCAAATGAGTTTAGCTGACTTCTGCAACGTCGCTGTCAGTTCTTCATCATCAATAGGCTTCAGGATATAGTCATGAACACCGTACCGGATTGCCTGCTGTGCATATTTGAAGTCATTATAACCACTAATGATAATGAACACAGGTTCCAAATGTGGCATTTTCTCTACGGCACGTATAAGTTCCAGTCCATCCAGGATTGGCATACGGATATCTGTTATAATCACGTCTGGTTGCAGGTGTTCAATCAGATTCAGTGCTTCTACACCATTCTCTGCCTCTCCGATGATCTCCATATCAAGTTCAATCCAGCTTATGAGTTCATACAGCCCTTTTCGTACATACATCTCGTCATCTACCAGTAGTACTGTTAACATCCGTTTGTCCCCTTTCCTCCAACAAAAATAAACCGCCGGTAGCATGTTCTCTCTATCGGCGGAATCTAACATGGTGACTGTTGTAGTTATTGCAACATAAATTCATTCATGGCGTGCATAATCCCAATAGTCGCCAACGAGGCCTTCGATGATCGAGCCACTGGCCCATGGCATCAGGCAAAACCAGGTACTGGCTGGCGTACCATCCGCATATTTTTCAGTGACCAGTCCTTCCGAATGACAGAAGCGTTCAGACATCCATCCTTTTTTGCCATAGCCGAATTCTTGATCATAGTGATTATAGGTCTGACAACCCCACCCAATGGTATCCATCATACGTTGACGCACATAATTCTCTTCCCGGTGTCCAACGTAATACAACAACTCATCCACTAGATTGCTGGACATGGGGTGAATATGCGGATTAGCTACTGAAGTGACACTTCCCCCGGAACTGGACCAGCCTAGTGTACTGAGCGGCGGAATCTTAACAGGTGAGTTGTAACAAAATTTGAAACTGAATTCATAGCTGATTGCATCTCTCATGTGATCTAGAAACAGCTCGTCGCCAGTCAACGCGTGTAGAAACCGAACAGCTTTGATGTAAGCCAGAATACCTTCCGAATCAACAGCTTTATCCGCATCCAACGGAGCGCCGTAACATTCCATGTGTTGAACATAGGTGCTGTAATAGTGGGCTTCACTTCGTCTGAGCTCTTCCAGAGAAGATTCATCATGGGTTAACCAACAGTAATATGCCTTGGCAGCAAGACACCAGACCCCACTAAAGGCATCATATTCAAGACCTGCTCCTGTCCGCTCTGACAAAATGGTGGGATATTCTCCATCCGTATTCTTTGTGCACTCCAGACGATCAAGCACTTGCTTGACGTAACCCAGCCAATCATCGTGTCTCACATTTCGAATACGCTTCTCATAATCGTAGCTTTTCAGAATGTAGAACATCGCTTGAGCTACAAGATAAGAGGAATGTCCTGGGGTACGCATGCCGTCGAACCACCAGCCTTTAACACTCCATATCCCATCCTGATAGGCATCGTATGGAAGTCCGGATTCGGGATTCATGGCATTCTCGATAATATTGGTAATACAGGATAACGCCTGCTGTCGCATGGGCTCATTATTCAGGCGCAGTGCGGCCATAAGCATTGGTGCAGCTATGGTCATACCATTTGTCCAACTGATTGAGATAATTTTGTTGTATCGGTAGCCACCAGTTTCAGCAGCATCTTCATATACAAATGTGGAGTAATGACGATCCTCCGGAAGCCAGGCATATTCATAGATGGCATTGGACAAATCCGTTACCGTTGTCTGAATGTCACTTCCTTCTCTTGGTTTTTCGTGATACCTCCTATAGATTGTTTCCAGTGCAGGATTGATACCCAGTTCTGATTCAGACTCGTAGTTATATAGTTCAAGTGTGAGCCCAACCGATTCACCTGCCGCAAGTTCAAAACAGTTTTCTCCAAGGGCAGCTCGCTCATGGACAAGTCTGGATTTGATAAATAACAACGGAGCATTCTCATATCCCAGCGTATATCCGACCGTACCCTTCTCAATAGAACATGTGAATCCCCCATATTGCACGAACGTTCCTTCCATTCCTGGATACCATTGCTGCTTCTGGTTTCCTGTTTTGATCCAGTAGGGACTTGCGCTTAGACCAACAATCCGACCTTCATCATAGATAAGTGCAGCTGGATGAGACAGACGATCGCTTCGGACCATCCACCAGGGTGATGAAGGGCGAGAGGGACTGCCCTCCCTTAGTCTGGGGAACTCATTTGGGACATTCTGGGGTGCTTCGCCCCGGTTGCGGCCATACATAAATGCAGGCAAAAAAAACCTCGGATTCTGTTTATCCAACGGCATTTCCACATGAATAACCCCTGTCCAGGCATTCTGGCCCTCGTTGTAAATCTGAATGTCGGCTTGCCATGGAGCTTCTGCACTACCGTTTCCACTTATTACTTTTACGTCAGCTTTGAGAGCATGCTTGTCCAATGCCGTGTACTCTACGTTGTCCTGCCCTCTACTTCGTGCCGTGAAAATCAGATCCATTTTTTCCTCCAATCGCGTTGTACACACTTGAGTGTAAACGCTTGCAATTATGTATCCATCATGCTAGGATGGTTACATTTTATAGGTTCACGTCTGCAATTTCATTGCACAAACGGCTATATTTATTGCGCGAAACGACAAGGAGGTCATATATCTGATATGAATGAGACTTCAGAATACCTGTTTGACCCAATCCAGAATGAGCTGTTGTATCTTCATCGCACCACCACGTATAATATGGGAACGTTTTATCATCGACATAATGCATATGAACTCTACTTATTTCTTCGTGGCAATGTTAACTTCTATATTGAGAACCGGTGTTACCATTTGCAACGTGGCGATCTGCTCGTTCTTAGCCCGGAGGAGATGCACCGTTCCTTTGCCTTGGACAAAAACGAATATGAGAGAATTACCATAAATCTGAAAAAGTCATATCTGAACCGCTTGTCTACGTCAACGACCAACTTATCCGCATGTTTTGACTACCGTCCCAAGGGTAAGGGAAATATCGTACATCTTGAAGAGGACAAACTTCAACGAGTGCTGCAATTAGCTGGCGAACTTGAACAGTGTCTCTCATCAAGTGACTATGGAGCGGATATTCTAGGGAATATTTTGATTACACAGTTACTCCTTCTAACGAATCTAACTTTTCAAAATACGGATTTTGTTGCAACGGATATTATGCCTGAACTAGTTCGAAATACGATGGATTACATTGAATGTAATCTGACGAGGCAACTGACGCTCGAACAATTGTCAGAGGCTATGTTCACGAATAGCAGCTATATTAGTCGACAATTCAAAAAGCATACAGGACTCACGATTCGAGCATACATTCTTAGTCGCCGTATAGAGCTGTCGAAATCTTATTTAATCGAAGGTTTAAGTATTACAGAGGCCTGTTATCAATCCGGTTTTGGAGATTATGCCAATTTTATTCGCAGCTTCACCAAACAGGTCGGCACTTCACCTGGCAAATTTGTTAAATATGGAAGTCTTCTTTAAACATTTCATTGAGCAAAAAAAAAGAGCGAATTCGCCCGGCAATTTTATCAGCCGGTATTCGCTCAGGTAATCGGTAACTTCTTATTAATTATTCCAGTCGTATCCTTTCAATTCAACCATAGCATTTGGGCCAGGAAAGGTTAATTCTATCTTTTGGTCCAGATAGGATACGGTTACTCTTGATTCTGCAATAGAGCGAATTCTGGTATTCAACAGACGACCATTTTCCCATTCCAGATCTAATTCGAATCCGCCACGAGCCCGAATACCACGAATATATCCTTTTGGCCAAGCTGCCGGCAAAGCAGGTAACAATCTGATTACTTCGTTATGGCTCTGGAGAAGCATCTCGGCTATACCTGCAGTACCTCCAAAGTTCCCATCAATTTGAAATGGAGGATGGTCGCAGAACAGATTGGGTAACGTGGAGGAACGTAGAAGTTCCACGATGTTATCGTGTGCAAGTTCCGACTCCTCTAATCGTGCCCACATGTTGAGAATCCACGCCCTGCTCCATCCTGTGTGTCCACCACCGTGTTCCAGTCTTCTGTCGAGTGTTACACGAGCTGCCTTGGCGAGATCAGGTGTGGATTGCAACGTAATTTGTGTTCCAGGATGCAAAGCGAATAAATGGGAAATATGTCTGTGGCCCGGTTCCAATTCATCATAATCGTTACTCCACTCTTGGATCTGGCCATGTTTGCCAATGGAGGTCTCCGGTATTTTGATTAAAGCACTACGGAGTACTTCTCCGAATTCCTGATCTTCTTGCAAGATCCGGGTACTTTCAATACAACGCGTGAAGAGTTCTCTAATAATCTGATTGTCCATTGAAGCACCAAAACATAAAGCCCCCGACTCTCCATTATCTAATATATAGCGATTTTCCGGTGAGGACGAAGGACATATCACCCAGTTGCCGATAGGATCCTCTATTAGATAATCCAGAATAAATATAGCCGCATCTTTCATCGTGGCGTAAACTTTTTTGAGAAACTGAACATCCTTATTGTATTCGTAGTGGTCCCATAGATGTATTGAAAGCCATGCTCCCCCCATAGTCCAAAACGTCGATGTCATGCATACATCCTGCGGAGCAGCGTCTGCCCAGATATCCGAATTGTGATGAGCAACAAACCCCTTGCATCCGTACATGGTTCTAGCGGTTTCCTTTCCCCGGACTTGCAGTCGATCTATAAAATCAAACAATGGAACGTGACATTCAGACAGATTGCAGCTTTCTGCAGGCCAGTAGTTCATCTGTGTATTAATATTAATCGTATATTTGCTATCCCATACAGGGAGCATGTCTTTATTCCAGATCCCTTGAAGGTTTGCCGGTAAAGAACCTGGACGACTGCTTGAGATAAGCAGATAACGACCAAATTGAAAGTATAGACTCATCAGTTCCGGATCATGCTTACCAGCTCTAAGCCGTTCAAGGCGCTGATCAATTGGAAGTTCGGAACATATCACATCTTTATTTTCATCTTCGAGATGTAAATCCATCTTTTCGAATAAGGATTGATAGTCCGAGACATGATTGGCGAGCAGTTCGCTATATGGTTTTGTTGAAGCGGCCTCAATTCTTCGGAGGCACTCCACTTCGAGTTGTTCCTTGGGTACTCGGAAATCCGTGCAAGCCGTGATTAGAATAGTCGCTGAATTACCATCCTTCAGAGAAAGCTGACCGCTTGAATAATTAACCTGCCCTCCTTCAGATATTAGGCGAATCGCACAACAAAATCGGATTCCTTCTTCTCCTCCACTTCTTCCCCGGATGATCAAGTTATTCGTTCCACGCCTCTCAATCCGGTCCAGATAGGATTGGAAACCAACAGGATGCTTAAGAATATCTGAATAGGATGTTGATTTCAGAACGGTTCCCCTACCAAAAATAGTGGAGAAAGATAACTTTCCAGGCACGCTAGATTTGAGATGAACAACGAGCACTTGATCCGGGTAGCTAGCAAAATAATCACGGCTGTAAATGGATTGATCTGCGGTATAATTCACGTTTACCTTGCCATGTTCCAGATCGAGATGTCTTTGATATTCATTTGGTTCATGTTCACTGTGATCCATAGCGATATAGAAGTCCCCTAATGGCTCATAATGTCTTTGCCCATCAGGAACACCCACCAGAGTATCTGCTGCGAGTTCTTCTGCTTCCCTAATCTTACCGTCAAAAATCAGGCTTCTGATCTGAGATAAAGATTCAAGTGCTTGAGGATTATTCCGCTGCATCGGACCTCCATACCACAGACTATCTTCATTAAGCTGGATTCTCTCGATCTGTGTTTTCCCAAAAATCATGCCTCCAAGAGTTCCATTTCCGATAGGCAATGCCTCTTCCCATGTTCCAGCAGGTTGATTAAACCAGATATTTTTGGTCTTCACGTTAAAACCTCCAACGAATTATAATTCCTCACATTTTTCATGTCTAGTATGTTCCGTTTGTATGTTATTTCAGTGTACTGTAATCTCTTAAGCATCTAAATGAACAAAATTAACTTGAATTATCACAATCTTATCCCAGCATTAGAGGTGTAATCGTAAATTCCGAAACTGACAGAACAAATTCTTGTTCTGGGCAAGCAAGCATATCTATTGGCAATAAAAAAAGCCGCTATAATAGCGGCTCTGCTTCGTTCATTTCATTTAGCTTACGTGAAGCTTGGCATAAGTTATAAAATATTTCGCTCCATTTGTTGCATGAATTGTCTCAATATCAGCCGATCTTCCGAAGAAATGGATTGAAGTAGTTTCTCTTGCTGCTCTCTCCATTTATACTCAACCGGTTTTTCTAATTCTTTGCCCTTATCGGTTAGATAGATACGCATGATCCTTGCATCCTGTACATCACGTTTGCGATATATAAAACCGTTCTGCTCCAGTGATTTGACCATGTTTGTAACCGTTGGTGGTTCGCATTTCATATGTTCACTTAGTTGCATCTGTGTTACCCCATCACCCAACCACAGCCGATACAGCAAATTATCTTGTCCTACATAGAGATTAAGTTCACGAAGAGATTCACTATAATTTCGACGCATTTGGGAGGAAATTCGATCTAAAGACTGGCGAATATCACAATCTACTGTTTCTGTCATGAACGATCCCTCCCTAACATCCGAATTATATTTAGCAGACTAAATGTATCATGTGGTTATATAGGTGTCAATTCGCCTTAGTATCGTTATAAGGGCCTTTCCTAACCAAGTTCCACAACAAAAAATGGATTTATTGTAAAGCTTATTTTTTGGCAAAACCTTGCTTGTTCAAATAGGCCATCATTTCCGGCTGAATACTTCTCTCGAGGTGATCCTGGATATGGTCACTCCATCCTTTTACTTTTTTTACGGTGAAAGGAGCTCTCGTCGGACGATTTTCATAATACTTCAGCATGGTCTCATCATAGATTGCTAATTTCTCTTGATCCATTGGTTGGTATTGATTATCAAGCAATACCATGGATTGAGGGAGCCGAGGTTTCAGTTCCGGCTTATCTCCAGCTGGATTCCCGATACATAATCCCACCAGAGGGATAACATATTTAGGTAAATTCAATACGTCGGATAGTTCGCTAATATTGGCTCTGACCCCACCAATGAACACTCCGCCAAGTCCCATCGATTCAGCCGCGGTTAACGCATTTTGTGCCATCAGGCCGGCATCGAATGAACCAATCAACAGAAATTCAATATATTCAATATCCACATCCGGAGCGATTTCATGATTTCGGTTGAAATCTGCACAGAAGACCCAGAATTCTGCCGCTTCTTCAATATAGGGTTGATCGACACAGAGATGTCTGACTTTTTTTCGAAGAACTGGATCTGTGATGCGAATAATGGATACCGCCTGCAGAAGACTGAACGATGAAGTTTGATTTGCTGCCTGAAATATTGCATCTATTTGTTCCTCAGTTAGGGGTTGAGATGTGTAAGAACGAAACGATGTATGGTTATGAAGCAATTCGAGTGTGTTATTCATTAAAAAGCTCTCCTTTATTCGTTGATTCCATGTTCCTGCAATCCGTATTCGTAAGGAACGCCCATATTCTCGCGTAGTGTTTTTCCTTCATATTCCTTATGGAACAAACCGCGTTCCTGCAAGATAGGTACTACCTGATTCACAAAATCTGCAACGCCATCAAAAGATACATCGGGCACGACTGAGAATCCGTCACATGCTTCAGCCAAAAACCATTCTTCCAAGAAGTCAGCAACCTGTGTCGGGGTGCCCGCAACGACCGGATGATAATTGATGACCCCGTGAGCGAGAACATCCCTTACAGAGAGTCCTTCTTTTAATAACTTTAAGGCTCTCGGAGAACGTGGGTCCATGGGGTTGGCATATGCATTTTTCAACAAATCTCCCGCTAAAGGTTGATCTATATCTACGGAGTTTACCGATAAGGGTAAACCAACCATGGAGCCGAGGTAACTTACCCTGCTGGGGATTTCCTGAGGATTGAAGCTCATAAGCTGTTTCCGACGATCCAGAGCTTCTTCCTCCGTTGAAGCCAGAGAAAACATAAAACCTGCAAACATTTTGATATCATCGGGGTTTCGACCGAAACGTGCAGCACTTTGCCTTATGGCTTGTCTTTGTTCACGGGCAGACGTAATATCATAAGGATTGGCATACACTCCCGAAGCATATTTCCCAGCTAATTCTAATCCTTCACCTCCTCCTCCTGCCTGGAAAATAACTGGCTGCCCTTGCTCAGAGGGCGGAATGGGCAAAGGACCACGAGATGCATAATATTGACCCTGAAGGTTTATAGGCTGGATTTTGTCCATATCAGCAAATTCCCCTCCTTCTACATCTAACGTCCAAGCGTCTGGTTCCCAACTCCCCCACAAGGCCTGAACAATTTGTATGCTTTCATGTGCCTTGTCATAGCGTTCTTGGCGATTTTCAACCCGGGCACCGAAATTAGCCGCCGCTAGGGGATCGGATGTGGTAACTGCATTCCATCCCACACGTCCATGACTGATAACATCCAGTGCTTTGAACTGACGTGCAATGTTGTAGGGATAATTAAATGTTGTAGAGAGGGTAGCAACAAGCCCGATGTGTTGTGTCTCTCTTGCTACTGCCATCAGTGCCAACATGGGGTCCATAGGGGACATAGGCGTCTGTGGACCTAAATTGTTGGATAATCCTGGAGTGTCAGCGATGAAAATCATTTGAAATTTTCCTTGTTCAGCTAATTTAGCCCGTTCTACATAACTATCCATATTGGTGTAAGCTGCAGGATCCGTGCCAGGCATTCTCCATGCGCTAAATTCGGCTCCGTAACCCGAAACCATCTGTAAAGCCAGTTGCATTTCACTTCTTTTTTTCATAACGATTTTCTCCTTCGTTCTGGACAGGCACAGATATGTGTGACCTTACTATATTGCGAATATATTTAGCATGCTAAGTATATGGAAGGATCAGATTTTGTTCCGTTAAGTGAGGGTTATAGATATTGACGTTCACCGGTCTGGGCTGATTTCTCGACGGCATCCAGTAACTGATGAAGTTTCACCGCATCCGCGAAAGTAGGTGCTAAGGTAGTGCCTTCTTGAATATCGCTGGCAAACTTACGATAAGCCTGCGCCATGTTCAGAACAAATCCGGAGTCGTTATATAGAGAATGTGGAGCCGAGTAATAGGCAGCGGGAATGGTTAGTTCACGAAGCTCGTTGTCCGTAGATCCTGCACCGCGTAATTGATGTGATCCGAATTGAATGGATGCAGGGGCGCTCAGCACAATCGTGCCGTTGTCTCCGAAAATTTCAAGTGTGAGTCCTGTCTGATGTTTGACTCCACCTTGAATATGAACACTGGCTGCTGCCCCATTGGTCAATTTTCCTGTAATCATGATCTGATCATCCGTTGTTTTCTTGATGACTTTCTGAATATCTACCAATTCTACTTCTGGAAACTGTTGAGCTGTGGTGGCAGACAATTCTGTCAAGTCCCCAAGCATGTAGGTAAATGCATCCAGATTATGGCCCCCTACAATGGTCAGCAAGTTCCCTCCAACTTTCCGGTCATACAAGTACGCACTCGACTTGTCACCAACGCCACCCATGCCATCAATGGAGATCTTCAGGTTGGCAGATAACACTTTACCCACATAACCTTCTGCCAATAAATCTTTTACATATTGAACGGCCGGGGCTTGTCTAGCCTGTAATCCAATCGCATTTGGCAGTTGTGCGGATGCTATCCATTCCTGCATTTCAAGCGCTTCCTCTGTATTCGACCCCAGTGGCCATTCACAATAGATTGGTTTGCCAGCAGGCACGACGGCTTTAACGGCGTTATAATGTTCCTTGACATTAATACTGACAACGACCATATCCACATCAGGATGCTGAGCCAACTCCTCCATATTATCAAAGCCGTGATCTGCATAGAAAGCTTCTGCGCTTTTCTTTGCACTTGGCATATTACTTGTTCCCACTGCGGTAAGCTCGAACTCATCCAGGTGCTCAATAGCTGGAATATGTGTGCCACTCGCCCATCCGTTATTAATTGAAGCTCCTATGATACCTGTCCGAATTTTTTTATTCATTGTTAAACATCTCCCTTGTTAAAATTTACAGTATGATCGAATATCGGTTTGTTTCCAGCCCTTATCAGTCACTCATTTCTATGATATATTTATTTAGCTTGCTAACTATTCAATCGAGATAACAATAATTATTCTTTCACACTTTAGGTAAACTAAAATTGTTTTGGTGTTGACACCATCATAGGTGTATTTGTTTTGTTAGCAAAGAGGGCAATTTAAATGAACATAGTACATCTTTTTGTACCTTTGGATCGGAGTGATATGAATGAGAGTTTGCAATGAAGGATTTGAACAAGAATTTATAGATGGAAAAAGTGACATGTACGCCATAGCTTTTACTCAGAATGTCCTTTCTGGGCGTTGGAAATATTTTATCTTATGGTACCTAAAAGATGAAACACGTCGATATACGGATATCAAAAAATTCCTTGGAGATCTGTCTCAAGGCTCCCTTACAAAGCAGCTTAAAGAGTTAGAGAATGATGGTGTTATTCAACGCGATGTATATCCGGAAGTTCCTCCGCGAGTTGAGTATTCGTTAACAGACAAGGGAATGAAGTTACTACCGATCCTTGAAAAGATGGAGGACTTTGGCAAAGAATACGGCTAAGCAACTTAAACTAGGCTTCCACATTACTTATCTTTGTTAAAGGGGTGATGATATGTTTTTCTTCTTTTTCTTTCTGTTGCTTGGAATGATTGGTTTATTCTTTGGCGTTAGAGCACTGAGACGACCTAACTCGTGGCCTTTTAATCGTACGAAGGATGAACTCCATAAATATGATATGATGGGCATCAAGTTTAGAGGCGTTTTTCTCCTTGCTTTTGGTATTGTTCTGACTATCGCCTCTTTCCGGCTTCTACTTATTTAATAAAAACCAAAAAAGCCGCTAATAAAGCGGCTCTCAATCGGGCCATACTCTGGTCCCCTTTAATGTTGTCGTGTCAACATTAACTCTATGGTTTAATACTAGCTTGCTGGCCATCAGGAGCAACCGACTTATCGTTCGTCTTCACACCCCTGCGCTTCTTGTAACCTTTAAATATGAAATACCCCACTATGATTATGATAATCGGCATTCCGTACAGTAATAGAATATAGAAACTGAAAAGCAAAAGTGCGACTATCGCACCATCTATCTCGTTCAATCTGCGCACTCCTTTATAAGTATCACTGGCTATTTGATTACTACATTACATAATAACTACTCTCTCATCTTCATATGTAAAAAAATATTATTGATAGGAGAAAACGTATTTTTTCTTATGTTAATTATGTACACAAATAAAGTTGCTATTGTAGCAACTTTATTAAAAGGCATTTTTAGTTTTCTTATGCATTTTCAGGTTCATAAATTCCGTAACCATTCTTGCCATTCTTTTTAATCTTGTACATGGCTCCATCCGCATGTCTCAGAAGTTCGGAAGGCTCCTGTCCATGCTTGGGAAATAGGCTGATACCAATACTCATCGAAAGGTTGATATAGTTTCCGGCAATTTTGAAATGGGTACTGAATGCAGCTTCCAATCTTTTAGCGATAATTTCAGCATCGTGATCATCTTTCAAGTGGCTTAAAATGATGAATTCGTCCCCGCCAAGCCGTGCTACTGTGTCCGTACTTGGAATCGTTTCGCTTAATCGCTTTGCCATCTCCAGCAACACTTGATCACCAACATGGTGTCCATATGTATCATTCACTTGTTTAAACCCATCAGCATCCACAAACATAATGGCAAGTTTATTATGGTTTCTTTGAGCATGACTGATAGCCCAGGCAAGACGGTCATTATAAGCAAGACGATTAGGCAGACCTGTAAGTGGATCATGCAAAGACAAATGTTTGCTGATTTTCTCGGAGATTTTGATTTTGGCGTACTCCGTCTCCAGTTCTTTAATCAGATTTTTAAGTTTATATACCCGGGTGTTTGTGTTTGTCATGTCAGTAATCTGAATAAGGGCATAACTGCGATCTTCATGATAGAGCGGTTCAACATGCATATTTTGTCTGTATAGTTGCCCATCCTCTCCGTCATTAGGAAGAATGAATGCCTTATGTAAAGCGCTTGAGCAAAATCTGCTCTGTCCATGATACAGCGCATTTTGCAAAATATTTAGATACATGTTCGACTTAAACCGCGGGCAGACCTCAAGCAGATTCAAGCCTATTACCTCTTCTGAATTTTTGCCAGTAAAACGTTCCAACCAGGCATTCCACACAACAATTTTCAAATGTCTGTCCACGATCATTATTCCCATATGGGCTTTGTTCAAAGCTTGCGAAATGAGATTATCCATTGTCCGCCTCCAACAAAGCGTCCATTTTGGCCAGCAGACTCGATATGGAGTTCATACTTAATGCTATAACAATGATACCTGTCACATCCGTATCGGCAAGTAAAAATGAGGTATGTAAAACCAGGACATAGACTTCATTCTGAAGCAATATTTGTTGATCGGAATTGGTGACATAGATCAGTTCAATATCAGGCAGGACGTATTCCAGTTTCATCTCCAGGAAATTACCGAATTCTCCAATAATGGCGTTAAGCAGGACATTACTAACTTCCTTCAAAACGTCCAAATCCGTGTCCATCAGGTTCGGATCGTTTGGTATAACGCTCTCACCCAGTTCTCCAAGACATATGTTTGCCAATACTTTAGCCTGCTCAACAGGAAACATCAGAAATGCTTTTCCCTGAAATTCGTATCCAAACTGTAAGGATGATCTAAACAGGTGACCTTCACTGAAGAAAATGTTGTATCTTCGATCTCCAGGATCAACATCGGATATGGAGATTAGTTCCACTTCCGGAATATTTAAAACGATACGCTTGTCTACAATCTCTGACAACATGTTAGCCGCTTGTCCCACGTAAACGTTCACAAGTTCAGTCAGCAAATCCTTCTGTAAATCATTCAGCATGATAGGCCGCCTGAATCAGTTGAATCATGGTAGTTGCCTTCTCTGCGGTTAACGGTTTGTTCAGGAAGCCAGAAATGCCCAGCATTTCAACTTCATCCCTAGTTGTCTTCTGAATATCTGCAGATAAGATAATAATTTTGACTTTGCTATCCGTTTCTCGAATCATTCGAAGCATTTCTTGTCCGTTCAAACCAGGCATCAGCAGGTCGGTGGTTATAAAATCAGGTTGAAATTCCTTGAATAGGTTGTATCCTTGCTCTCCATTGTTAGCAATCTGAATCTCGCATTCTGGAATATGATCAACAATCAGCTTTGTAAGTAATTTCTGTACGAAAATGGAGTCTTCCACAATTAATACTTTCATTTTCTCTTCAGTCTCCTTGATAAAATGGTAAGAGCTCGGGATGGTCAGGCGCTGTGGACAGTTCTTGATATAGGGCTTTCGCGCGCAGTGGCACCCTGAAAAGAGACTGACTGGTGAATCAAGTAAATATAAATTATAGTAACTTTAATTTAATTGTCAACAACATTATTGAATAAGTTAGATTCGTGTGCAATTGACATACTACGGCCCGCCGTTTAAAAAAACATAAAAAAACGGTCACCTAGTGACCGTTTTTGATCGGTTATCTGGAACTGCATTAAGTTTACTCTTTTACCCCTCCAAGCTGCAAGCCATGAACGAAATACTTCTGCAAAAATGGATATACGACTAAGATGGGTAATGCGGCAACAATCGTAATCGCTGCCCGAATAGATACAGGTGTGACCATGTTACGCGCAGCGCCAAGATCTGCACCATTGGCAACGGCTGCACTGCTGTTGGAATTCATAGAAGATGATAATAGTTTCATCAACTCATATTGCAGCGTGCTCAGGTTTTGTTTGGAAGATGCATACAGAAACGTATCAAACCAAGAATTCCATTGACCGACTGCTATGAACAGTGCAACAGTAGCCAGAACCGGTTGGCACAGTGGTAGAATAATGGAAATGAATGTTCTGAAATCTCCAGCACCATCAATTTTGGCAGATTCGATCAATCCCTCGGGTAGTGTCTGGATATAGGTTCGAATAACAATCATATTAAAGGCACTGATCAGCCCAGGAATAATGTACACCAGGAAGTTGTTTAACAAATGCAAATCTTTCATTAGGAAGTAAGTTGGAATAAGACCTGCACTAAAATACATCGTAAGAACAACTGTAATGGTAATGGGCTTTCGTAATATATAATCTTTTCGGCTTAGTGTGTAAGCCAGCATGGAGGTTAAGAATAGACTTAAAACTGTCCCCAAAACCGTTCTCGCCACAGATATACCAAAGGCGCTGAAGATGGTCCCTCCTGCAAATACTGCTCTGTAGTTTTGATCTGTCCATACCCGAGGCCACAGATAAATCCCACCCCGGATGGTGTCATTACCGGCATTGAATGATACGGCGAGTGTATTCACAAACGGATACAGGGTAACAATCGCGATTGCGATCATCAGTATACCATTTAACGTATGGAAGACAATCGGTTCAAGCCGAGATTTATTGATTCCCATCTCTAGTCCCCCTTATATTAATCGGTCTTCCCCGAGCCGTTTGGAAATTGAATTCGCCGCAAAGATCAGCGTGATACTAACTACTGTTTTGAAGATACCTGCCGCAGTAGCCAAAGAATAATTCCCGATCTGTAGTCCGTATTTCAAGACAAATATATCTATCGTCTGTGACCAGTCGACAACCACACCATTACCTAACAGATACTGAACCTCGAATCCAGCTTCCAAAATCCAACCCATATTCATGATCAGCAAAATGATAACAATGGATTTGATTCCGGGTAAGGTCACATACAGCATTTTCTTATATCGGTTCGCACCATCAATCTCTGCCGCTTCATAGAGGGAAGGATCGATAGACGTGATGGCTGCCAAATAAATAATGGCATTCCAGCCAACTTCTTTCCATACATGGGATGCGCCTACAATGCCCCAGAAGTATTCCGGAACGCTAAGCCACATGATAGGTTCTTGAATGATATTCAGCTTCATGAGTACCACATTCACAATCCCACCATCTACAGATAGTGAACTTGCTACGATACCTGTCACAATAATCCATGAGAGAAAGTGAGGTAAATACGATATTGTTTGAATGGTTCGTTTATATAACTTATGTTTGATCTCATTAAGTAAAATGGCAAATATAATGGCTGTCGCAAATCCGAGTACCATATTGATGACGCTCATCGCAATGGTATTACGAAGCACGTTAAGAAATGCATCGTCTGTTAGCAAAAACTTAAAGTGTTTGAGCCCGACCCATTCCTGCTGGGTGAAACTCTTCGCAGGACTGTAATTCTGAAAAGCCATAACCCAGCCCCAAATGGGATAATACGAGAATACGAGAATGTACGCAACGATGGGCAATGACATGAACATGAGTTGTCTTTGTCCGCGCAATCGTTTTAACAGTGGTGCTTTGGTAACGACTGTACGGGTAGTTTGCTCTGGTATGGCTCCAGGCGTGTTCGCCATCTTTCACTCCTCCTATTGGCTTGCAGCGACTTTAAGCATGATGTCCTCGGAAGGCACTCGCCTGAGTAATCCTTTGGTTGGTACCTTCCGAGAGAATCATTGCCGCATTTTTTTATTTAACAGACCAGTTCTCGATTCTCCATTTCAGTTGGTCATTAATTCGATCTTCATAGGATTTGACATCGATTTTCTTGTAAGCGTCTACATATTCAGTCCAAATGTTATCGAACTCATCCGGTTTGGACATGATTGCTTTAGGCAAGAATTTCAATGAAGTGTCTGTCATTTGTTTGTTCGCTACCGCAGCATCAGAGCCTTCTTTCAGATCGACCTGCCAAGCTGGATAGTACACTGGATTCTCTGGTGCAGGAGAGAAGAAATCACTCCACGTTTTGAAGCCATATGCATCCAAGAGTTCTTTATCTTCCGGTTTGAGGTTGTCATAGAATTCCTCAGGTTGGTTGATCGCTCCAATTGCATTGCCATCTTCAAATGTTCCTTCGAGCTTTGGTGCAGCAGCGTAGAAACCTTCAGCTTTGTTAACCAACCTCCATGCCGGGTCATCCTGCTCTGTCCGTTGCTCTGGTGTACGATAGAATCTTCCCTCTTCATTCACTTGATAGTCTACACCCTCTTCACCCCATGACAAGAGCTTCTGGTACTTCTCGTCCATAAGCTTA
Organism: Paenibacillus sp. FSL M8-0212; assembly: GCF_038004645.1. NCBI lineage: Bacteria > Bacillati > Bacillota > Bacilli > Caryophanales > Paenibacillaceae > Paenibacillus > Paenibacillus sp. FSL M8-0212. The sequence continues at coordinate 6,049,408 of NZ_JBBORP010000001.1, forward strand.
TCGAGGAATTTGATGAGTGCGACAGGGTCTTCGGCATCTTTACTGATACCAAAACCATTGTTTAAGTTAATGACCGGACGATCCAGATAATGATCTGTGATACTTGTATCATAGACAAGCGGGAAGCCTACGTATGTCTGGCCAATTTTCCCCTGTGCTACGAGTGGGTCTTCGCCGGCTTGGAAATTCCAGTGCTGGTCGAACATACTAAGCACACGTCCCGAAGAAATTTTGGCCAAATATTGATCATAGTTCTGAACAAAGGCTTCTTTATCCAGCAATCCCTCATTATACAGATTGTTTAGTTCTTTATAATACCGTTTGGAGATATCTTTGTCGGCAAAAACGGTTGCGACTCCACTATCATCTACGACTACGCCCCCGTCATTGGGGTGACCCGTAAGATGTTCAGGTGGGTTAAGCAAAGGGAACGTCCGCCAGTCTGAAGCCAATGTAGTGAAACCAATCGTCGGTTGACCATCAATCGTTGGATTCTTGGCTGCATAATCACGGATCAACTTTGTGAAATCATCCAACGTTTTAGGAGTCGGGTACCCGGCATCCTTCAGTATGGACTTTTGAATCCAGAATGCAGGACCAGAATAATAGTTACTAATGAACTCCCCTGTATACACACCATAGTTAGGCAACCAGTAAATATGTCCATCACTGGAGTCTTTCATCCGGTTCCAGTCTTTACCGAAATGTTTCTTCAGATTAGGCGCATGCTCTTCAATGAGATCTTCGAGCGGTATAACCGCACCGGCTGATACCAATTTGGTATCTGCTGTGATCAAGTCAGGGAAATCGCCACCGGCAATCATAACGCCGAGCTTCTGTTGAAGATCACCCACAAGAAACTCCATCTCAAGATTAACGCCGAGTTCATCCTGGATCTTCTTGTAGATTCGGTTATCTTTAGCTGGCGCCTGATTTGGCGTTCCGATAAAGGCCGTGATATTCAGTACCTCTTTCCCATCCTTTGTAGTCGTTTTCTCATTGTCACCGCTGCATCCTGCAAGTGCCAAACTCAAAGCCAGAACGAGTGATACGGAACCCCAAAGCTTCTTTTTCTTAAGTCCCCCCATGTACTTGCCCTCCTTGGAAGTGGTATGTCTTACTGTTTTTAGTATGAAGAAATGTATGCGGTTACAAAATATATACATTTAAGGTCTACCCCCCTGTAATTGTAGGTCTTATTCAGGAGGGGGTCTTCTTTTTCATGGATCAATTCGCATACTTTTGCCTGTATTCTAAAGGTTTCATGGCTGTTCGTTTTTCAAAGTGTCTGAGAAAATGCTGGTAACTGCGGTACCCTACCTGCTCTGCAATCGCACTTGATGTTTGATTCGTCTGCTGGAGGAGACGCTTCGCTTCTTCCATTCGCAGATCATGTACTACCTCGATGACACCCTTGCCGTACTTTCGTAAAAAGGACTGTCCTAAATGGACTGGATTTACGTAGAATCGTTCTGCAAGCTCCTGAATCGTAAATGTCTCTCTGTAATGCATCTGCACATATTCAGCAACCGTCGCCTGAATGCCTCCAAGTTGCCTCTCCCGGAAAATAGCCAGTTCTGCCTTGCATTGCAAACAGAAATGTTCCAGATTGTTAGCAACCTTTTCTATATTTCGATGGCCCTTCTCCAGAATTCCGCTTGCCAATTCGTTCATTAGAGCATTAGGTTCTCCTCCTAATTCTCTACACAGGGACAGTCCGCGGAATATAATGTGAGTAGAGAAAATATGTACAATCTCTGGGGCAGCCTTCATCTGTATAAACATTTCAAAGGCACCACGAATGGAACTCGAGAGTTCCTCTACAGAACCGTTTTCAAGCAATTCGCTAATATGGTCCACCTCTGACAGTGTTTCCGGATCAAACTGCCAATTCTCCAGCTGAATTTCTTCGGCAATCAAAAGACGCTCTTGATTAAAAAACAAATAACGCCCAACTTCCTGAGCGGAGCGGAAAGATTCAGATAAATGCTCCAGTTTGTTGACCGTTAAACCAACCGCGATATGAATATCTTCGCAGCCGTTATTTTGCATGTTGCTCATCAAACGTTGGGCAAAGCCTTTAATTGCTTCAGACTTCTCATTTCTATCATTCAAATGCTCCCCCCATATAAGCCCCAATGAGTCTCTTGTTTTGTCTATCACATAACAACAAGTTGTTACATCACCCGTTTGCTCGGCTACTGAACAGGCTTCCTGAATATCTCCCTGAAAAGCTATCCGCAGGTATGCCCAATGGGACTTGTTTAAATGAGGAAGGATTTCTGACATCTCCTGCTCCGATATATTCTGCTTATCCTTAATCAGTACGGACAAAAATGCTTTGATCCTTTGCTCGTTTGCCTGTTCCCGAATGCGCTCCTGGTTCTCACGCTCCTGCAATTGCACACGGAGACGGACCAACATATCCTCTGCTTCTGTACTGTCAACGGGTTTGGTTAGATAGTTGGAGACACCTAATCGAATAGCTTGTCTGGCATAATTAAAGTCACTGTATCCACTCGTGATGACAAACAGCACAGATTCATGATCCAATCGTCGTGCTTCTTCTACGAGTTCCAGCCCATTCATGACAGGCATACGAATGTCTGTCACCACGAGATCAGGTCGATCTTGTTCCATCATCCGAATGGCTTCCTCACCGTTGGCGCACACACCTCTGATTTCGAAACCATACTTTTCCCAATTGATCAGAAGCTGTAACCCTTCAATGGCATACGGTTCATCATCGACTAACAGTACTTTATACATGAGAGTTTACCTCCTATTTCCTCTGTTCCAGCTTGGAGATCGGTATACGGTACCCTGCAATGGTTTCCTTTCCGGGTACACTGCTTAGATCAAATATCGCATTTCCTTCATAAAAGAGTTCCAACCTGCGGTAGACATTACGGAGTCCTACGTGCTCGCCGTTCCTGGGTCTTTCAGAACGAATATCTCGCAGGAGTTCGGTTAGTCTCCCTGCATCCATACCGATTCCATTATCGATCACCTGAATCACCAGTTCAGAAGCATTTCGTCTCGCCGTTATCTTGATCTCTCTTCCATTTTTTCGCGCCTGCAAGCCGTGTTTGCATGCATTTTCAACGAGCGGTTGAATACTCATGCGGGGAATGAGCAACGAAACTGCATCAGGATCAACCTGAAAGGTGTAATCAAACAGCTCTCCAAAGCGAAACTTCTCAATCTGGAGATAAAGATTCGTAAATTCCAGCTCTTCTTGCAAAGGAATCAGATTGTCAGAATGACTGAGCAACTGTCTCATCAGCTTGGACAGACTTTTAATAATCTCAATTACTTCCGTATATCCATTCTTCGTACTAACGACCAGCAAGGCATTTAATGTGTTAAATAAAAAATGGGGATTCATCTGACTCTGAAGCATGGACAATTCAGTCCTTACTTGATCCAGCTCCAAATCTTTTTGACGGATTTCCAGTTTATATACGTCATTAATCAGCGTATGAATTTTGCCAATCATGATGTTAAATGTACGAATAAGCCCGCCAATTTCGTCGCGGCCTTCGTGAATTTCAATCAGATCGAATCGTTCATTGCGAACCTTCTCCATATGTCTGGATAACTTGCGAATCCGATAGTGGTAGGAACGCAAAATAATGTAGATCAATACAGAGGGGACCACGATACTTAATGCGAGCAACCCCAGAATTGATTTAAAGGCTTCTTGCAAAAGGTGGTCAAGGTGACGCGTATCGGCAACTCCAATCAATTTCCAACCCTTTAGGTAGGCTAGATTCCCCAACGATTTTTCGAGCGTGTAAGCAGAATCTCCAGATTCCTTAAGCATTGATTCATTATCAAGGGGGGATAAGTCGGTTTCGCTGAACTCCCCACTTGAAACGACAGTTCGATTGTTGCTGTCCACCAGACGCAGCTGAAGACTGTCTGATTCACGATTTAAAATGCTGTACACCCGGCTAAGTTCCAGATCAATCTTGGAATACTTGTTGTAATTGGCATAGGAAGTATAGGTATCCATTTTGCCAATCACACTGATTCTTCTTCCCGCGTTAAATCCGGATGGCTCAATATAATCAACGACAAGAATGCCTCCACTGGTGGATTTCAGCTGTTTCAATCCAGGGAGTACATTCTTGTCTTTCATCACGATATAATGACTGCCCGTCTGAATGGTATCGTTGTCCGTATAGATACGCACCTCCAGAATATTCGCTGACATGTACCGTGTTAATTTATCTCGCAGGAATGCATGGTAGACGTTGTAATAATCCACGGGGGAGTGATAGGTCCGATCCAGTGCCTCATAGAGCGAATCGTCTGCTGCAATAATTCGGCTCAGGGCAACGCTCTCATCAATCATGCCTAGCAGTTCCCCCGCAGCCCTGTCGATGGATTTACGCAGATTTTCCTGTTCTCTAATCTTGATATCCGCAGAGGTTCGTTCATAAAAGAAGATATTAATCGTTATTACAGGAAGGAGAATACTAAGTACATAAATAAGCAGAAATTTGGATCGGAGAGGAATATCATTAACCTTACTGAACATCCAGAATTTATGACGCATATAATCACCCTTGGTTTTTGTTTTTATAGACTGACGGAAGCTCTCCTGTATGCGCTCTGAACTTTTGGGTGAAATATTCAGCATCATGATATCCTAGCCTGAATGCAATGTCAGTGATCTTCATATTGGTACGTCGCAGGAGTTTACGGGCCTCCTCAACACGAAGCTGGTGCACATAGTCACTGAAACTGACCCCCATCTCCCGCTTGAACTGTTGACCCAGGTAGGCAGAATTAACGTGAATACGATTAGCCACATCTTGTAATTTAATTTTACTTCGATAGTGTTGCTTCAATTCATTCACTGCTTCTGCAACAAGCCCTCCTGTACCCGTCTTTTGCTTCAATTCAGACTGGGAAAGTTGCTCGGACAGTCGAACACACAGATCTTGCAATGTGCCGGAAGACCAACTCACAGCCTCATGCCATTCTTTTGCACATAGTATTTCTCTGCAATCCTCTCTTTTTCCATATTTTCGTAGCAACTCCCCATGGATATATCGAATGACATGATGTATCCATTCCAACGAAACCTCTGCTTTTTCACTTTTCTCTAGCAGTGCACTCACTGCAATATCGATAGAATACGTATTTTCTGCCTCAATAAACGCCAAGATCTCTTTGGAGATGTTCATCATTTGCTCTAAATCATATTCTTCGCTTATTCGATATTCATGAAGATGATTTTCATAGGCTTCATCTGTAACCATGACTCCATTTTTCTGTTTTTGCTCATTTCTGCGTTTGTCCAGAGGTTCAATCATTTCCATAAGGATTTGATGAATCTCCTCGGGAACAAGAGGTTTAAGCACATACTGATCGACCTGATACCGTATGGCTTGCTTTGCATAATTAAAATCCGAGTATCCTGTAACGATAACAATTTTAGAGGTGTAGGCGAGATCTTCTCGCAAGGTGTGAATCAAACCAAGACCATCCATAACAGGCATTTGAATATCCGTGACGACAAGATCCGGTTCAACCGAGTTGAATAAAGCAAGTGCTTCCTCCCCATCCGTTGCAGTTCCGCAGAGTTCATATCCACAAGCTCGCCAGTCAATCATCGTTCTCCATCCTTCTAGCATAAATGGCTCATCATCCGCGACAATGACCTTGTACATTAGCTCACCTCTCTTTTATCCTTGATCAGCTGCATGTATTTTATCTATATCTATGGGTAGATTCCAGTTGCTGTGAAAACGCTAAACAGCAGAACAACAGCAGGATTGTTGTCTGCTCGCACAACTTGGAGAACAAATTTTCCACCAGTCTCATCGTCAATAATCAATAACATAGGAAATGGTTTCATCAGACCGTACGATTAGAACGCTCCGATTGTAGCGAAGCGCCGGATAACAATTCAAGTGTAACGCTTACATTTTTGTACAACAACCTGATAAACTATAGGTTTTCACCCGACAAAGTATAGGTTTAGCTCAGAAGTAATCTACTGTCAGGAAAAAGATTTTTCATTCTCCACGTACAATACGGAATCCTTGATCGGGACCAAAACCATTCGCATCAAATTTGCCTCGAAATGATATTTCATTGTTATTAACACCGCCGATCCAGCCTCCGCCTTTCACAACTCGCCAAGTTTGATTTGGACTCTCCGAATCACTGTACCAGTCCCAGCACCATTCTCTCACATTCCCAGACATATCATAGATTCCTAACTCATTCGCCTTCTGAGTTCCGACTTTTTTGGTTTGATTACGGTTGCTCTCAATAGCGGGCCAGCTCCAGTCACCCGTCAGAATGTTGTCGCCGGCATTTATCCAGTACCAAGCAACTTCATCAGGATTATTACTTCCACTGTATGTGTAATTTAAGCTCTTTTGCCCTCCGCTTGCAGCGTATTCCCATTCTGCCTCTGTGGGTAAACGGTAACCGTTGGCATCCTCGTTGATCGTTACATTCCATTTTATATTGTCGTTTTCATTCTGATTATTCGTGTCCTGGTTGTCCTTGTCTATATTGTAATAAGGTTTCAGGTTTTCTTTTATACTTTTTTGATTACAGTATTCCACTGCGTCATACCAGCTGACCATTTCAACAGGCAGGTCATCTCCCTTGAAGCCAGAAGGGTTTTCCCCCATAACCTCCATCCATTCTTTTTGAGTTACTTCGTATTTACCAATATAGAAGGAATCCAGCGTTTCATTCCTATCAATCTGACTCGGCTTACTGCTCTTGAAGGCTCCCCCTTCGACAAATACCAGGTCATCGTTTAATTTGGTATTACTTGCTGAACAAGCACTTAGACTAACAACTATAGCGATTAAAGTTAACCATACCAGCTTCCTCATTCAATTATTCTCCTTTGCTAAGCTTAAATCCGGCAACGTCGAGGTCCGTTAGATCTGGTGAATAACGTTCCTCAACGCTTCCGGAAAATTGAATTCAAATGCAGGTGCAGACGTTGAACTGCATTACATCATTTTTACCAAACTGTCACGTTTGCGCTTCCGCTGCTTTGATAACCTTCTGTTGCCATCACCTGGTAAGACCAGCTGTTGCCTAAGTACATCCCTTTGCTCGCCCATGCATTCACATGATTACTGAACGTGATGGTAGAATTGACTCCGATTGGTTTCTTGGACTGTCTAACACTCCAATACTGAGGGAAAGTCTGAGTACCATCAATGGAAGGTGCATTGTATCTCATCGTTGTATAGATGTCATATGTGCCGCCATCACTAGTCATCGAGCCCTTATACGTTCCAGTCGGACGATACGTTCCCCAGCTATCCACCACGTAATATTCAATTAGAGCGTTTCTGGTCCAACCATAGAAAGTGAGATAGCCGTTACCTGAAGGAGAGAATACGCCGGCATTGTAATTGACCACTCGATTAGGCGTGCCATATGTCCACCCTTTACCGACAACGAAGTTACCTACATTCTGCCAGTTTACACTATAGTTCCCTCCTGATCCGTTAACAGCGTTGACCGTTCCTCCACCATCTGTCCAATTTTGCCAATAATCTGTTGCAGCGCTGGATGTTGCTGCAAAGACACCAAAACTCATGGAAGCTGCGAGAACAACGGTCATTAATTTTTTGCCAAATTTGAACATGGATGATACCTCCTGATATTTTAATAGATTTGGTTGATGCTACAATCCGATATGAATGTTTTTCAGCAAATTCACTTGAAAAGACGTTGCGAAAACAGATACAGATCGTTCTTCCACACGGGCCAATCATGTCCTCCACTTTCCTCATGCCAAATGTGGGGTACTCCGTGTTGAGCCAAATATCGGTGAACCCCAAGACTAATCTCAATAAGATTGTCCTGTACACCGCAAGAGATCCATAACAGCGAGAGTAATGAAGGCGCTTTCGAAAGATCGGGCACAAGTAACTCCGGACTTCTGGTGTTTGGAGCTGCGGAGAAAGCACCGATCCATGCAAAATGGTCTAGATTACTTAATCCGATATTTAAGGATTGACCTCCGCCCATGGATAAACCAGCGATCGCCCTTTTATCCCGGCTTTTATGCAAAGGGTAGTTCGACTCCATGTATGGTATCAAATCGTTGAGCAGATCGGATTCAAACCGTTTAAATGCTTTGATTTTCTCAGGTTCAAACAGGTCTCCTTCGGCTCGGTCATTCGACATTGCGCGACCGTTGGGGAAAACAATAACCATCGGCTCAAGCAAGTTATCGTTGTACAGATTATCGAGAATAATTTGCGGAGAACCGTGAGTATGCCATTCGGTTTCGTCTCCACCAATACCATGTAAAAGAAAAAGTACAGGATACATCGTTGTCGAAGAAAATTCTGGTGGGGTGTACACCATCGCTTTACGGGAATTGCCAACCGTGGTGGAAGGATACTCTACCGTCTCCATGACTCCACGTGGTATATTCTCCCGATACTGGTCATATCCCGTTACTGCTGGTGAGATCAATTCCATTCTCTTTTCCTCCGAACATATGAGTGACTATCAGTCTTCAGTTAATCCACATAGCCAAAACCCAGAATGGTGAAGCATTTATGTTCGTGACTTTCCGCCATTTCGATCTCGATGGAGTGCTCCCCCACATGCTCTTCGTTAACCAGAAGTGTGGTATGGCAATGGGTCCAGTTCACTTGACGCGGATCGACCTTTTGGACGAATACCCCATCTACCTTGATATGTGCGGTTCCGAATTCGTCGTTACCAGAATCCTTGAAGATCAGAATGAGGCGTTTGCACTGCAAACTTATCCGAAAGCTGCTCTGATCCTCTTCTCCCTCTCCTGTACGCATCCAGTTGTTGGGGAACTGAGGTGTACCATAGTCATGAGCATCCATCTCAGCCATCTGCAGATCCGTGTCTGTTTTACAAAAAGAGCCTACATCGATTCGGGCAATATTATTGCCGTTTTTCCGATCCAACAGCTTCACATTAACAAATTCATTTCCAATTAGCGGAGCTTTTTCAATATCATGATCTTTCTCATCCCACTCAGAACGATTCGTCACGTCGAACAAATATTCCAAACAATCGGCCATAATTCGATGCCCTATGTTAGTTGGATGATATATATCATGGAAAAATTGCTTTTTGGAAATAACGTTGCCTTCACCTTTTGTCTTGTTGAACTGATCTACGACAGCATCTTTCACACTTACCATTGGCAGATCATAATGCCAGCCTACCGGAGCGAGACGATCCTGTAGATTCCAGTCATTTTCGAATACACTGAATAACAAGATGACCGCTGGCTTGTTATCGGCAGTAAGTGCTTTGAGTACCAGACTCTCATAACATTTACCTTGGGTTTCATCATCTGCGTCATTGACCGCGAATTCGATTATGACAATATCCGGCTGAACGGCACCTCCCCTCAGCACATCCCGATCATAACGTACAATCCCCAGTTCTGAAGGAGTTCCACCCACACCTGCTTTAATCAGATGAATCGGACTATCTTTTGAAAGCGCAAACATAAACTTGAACGACTCATACGACCGATAAGCGTAACTTTGGAGATGAATAGGTACTGCACCAGCACCATGGGTAATGGAGCCTCCAATATAAGCGATAACGACAGGTTCGCCGTTTTTTGCCTTCTCAATGGCTCGTTTAATCTGACATTATTTCCTTTGTTCAGAAGAGATCGGCCAATCATGTCGCGATATCCATGTGATTCAAAATCAATTGCGGGCTTGACTGCCGACGCTGTCACTCCAACTGGATCGCGCGGTGCAGTGAATTCCGTGTTTTCACCTGCATCTCCTGAATCCTGGAGCATAAATCATCATCACATCCTTCCGGTTAGATTCTGACCATCCTCAAACAACATTTAAAGGATCACAGCTTGTATTATTATTAGATCAGATGTGATCCTTCTCCCAAAGTGTATCCCTTACATAATTTTACAACAACCTGACAAAGTATAGGATTTTAATTAATATATCATTTTAAGTTGAGTACAATCACATGCAGATCAGAACACCTATAATTTTTCATGTAAACGCTTTAATTTGTATAATATTTCCATGTTATAATTTTGAAAAACCGCATTAATGAAGGAGGATACTCATGAATATCACGGGTCAAGGCGCGTGGGATACGGGTACATATACAAATCTGTTTTTGAAGCTAGGCTACGATGAGCATGAGATCACGAATAGATTGGAAGAAACATGGAACGAGCTATTTTATGGCGATGAAAATACTCGAATATATTACCCTATGGGTGAGGACAAGGGATATTTGCTGGACACCGGTAATCTCGATGTTCGATCCGAGGGCATGTCCTATGGCATGATGATGGCTGTTCAGATGGACAAAAAGGAAGAATTCGATCGAATCTGGAATTTCTCCCACACGTTTATGCAACATACCGAGGGTCGATACAAAGATTACTTCGCTTGGCATTGCAAACCTGACGGTACCCGACTCTCGCAAGGTCCTGCACCTGATGGTGAGGAGTTTTTTGCCATGGCGCTTTTTTTTGCTTCCAACCGCTGGGGCGATGGCGCTGAACCTTATGATTACAAGGCACAAGCCCGCAAGATCCTTCGTGCATGTATACATCAGGGCAAGAACGGCGAAGGTGACCCGATGTGGGACCCGGAAACGAAACTGATCAAATTCATACCAGAAACACCGTTTAGCGACCCCTCCTACCATCTGCCTCATTTTTATGAACTATTCGCGAAATATGCGGATGAAGAAGATCAGTCTTTTTGGAAAGAAGCGGCGTCTGCTAGTCGGGCTTATCTGTATACAGCCTGCCATCCCGTAACCGGACTTTCACCTGAATATGCGAACTATGACGGCTCTCCGGCTCCAATACAGCCGCATGGTGATTTCAGACATTTTTACAGTGATGCCTACCGTGTTGCTGCGAATATAGCGCTGGACTGGGAATGGTTCCGCAAGGATCAATGGCAAATCGATCAATCCAATCGGATTCAGTCCTTCTTCAGTGATATTGAAATGTCCGATTATCGTCGTTATACCATTGAGGGTGAACCTTTTGACGAACCTTCACTGCATCCTGTAGGTTTACTGGCTACCAATGCCATGGCTTCACTGGCTGCGGACGGTCCACATGCTGACTCGTTCGTTCGCAAGTTCTGGAACACACCTCTGCGTCAGGGAGAACGACGTTATTACGACAATTGTCTGTATTTTTTCAGTATGCTGGCTCTAAGCGGAAGATATCGCATGTACTAAACAGATATGCACGAGCCGTTGTATCTGTCCTGCGAACGTTTGGCCTGCAGGACAGGTTCAATCATAGAATTTTAAGAAGGATGCATTGAAATTTACGATTTAATCTATATCAATAAAAAACGTTCCCGGCTCGCATATGTTGATTGCGAACCGGGAACGTTTGGGTGTGCAAATACAGACATTAACTTTTCCCGCTCTGTATAATTCAGATACTTTAATTATTTGGAAACAGAAGAAGTATCATAGGAAGACTGCATAATCTCCAGATATCGATTAATGTTCAGTCCCTCCAGGCCTTTCACATATTCATCCCAATCCTTATCCAGACTTTTGGCGCCTGTAATAAATTGCAGGGCGTTCTGATCGATGTAATCCTTGAGATTGGTCTGCATCATGCTGGCTTCATCAGCTTGGGACGGATCTACCCACAATGCCCAATGAGGGAAAATCTCTTTCGGTTCCTTGCCCTCCATTAACAATGTCGCCTCATAGAGACGTCGCTCACCACCATCATTGGCATAGATGTCTGTCCCCTGTACTTCGGAGTCCCGATATGCCTGATAATGATTGTACTGACTCAATGCAGCCCAACTGTCATTACGAGGTTCTTCTCCAGAAGGAAGCGGAATGGCTTTATATAACGGCTCTATCTGATCATTGAGCGCCACTTCTCCTTCTTGTGGTTTGCGCCAGCTTACGCCCTCTTCTCCCAGATATGACGCCATGGTTCCTTCCTGGGTATAGATATAATCCAGCAGCTTTATGGCGGCGATCTGCGTTTCCTCACTGGCTTTGTTTGTCAGTACAAAGGACGCTCCGGGATCAATCGGATAGTTGTACGTAGCATAAGCAGCATAGGGTCCCTTCAATGGAGGGATGGGATTGTAATCATTCCCGTAAGGTGAACCTTCGGCAGTCGTGACAAATAACGATGGATGCATCGCTGCTCCTGCACCAAGTAGCTGTGCATCGGCGTTATCACCGATTTTTTTGAAAGCACCCACGTTTTGAGTAAAGGCTCCCGGATCAATTAACCCTTCATCGTACAGGGATTTAATATAGGCAAGCCCTTCTTTCCACTCCGGTTTGTTCACTACGGTCTCCACTTTCCCCTGATTGACAATGAGATAATTCCGATCGTCGTCATAGATAAAACCGTTCATCAAGTACGGAATAATGTGCACACCGAAATTTTCAGTCGAACCGCTTAGCGGTACTTCGTCGGCTTTACCGTTCCCGTTCGGGTCTTTCGTTTTAAATGCCCGAAGCATTTCCTTAAATTCTTCTGTCGTCGTGGGTTCGGTCAGGCCCAGTTGTTCCATCCATTTGGTGTTGACCCACATCTTGTTTGGGTATGAACAGTGAAAACATTCATTCAGCCCCGTCAGACCGTAGATATTTCCGTCTGGAGCGGTGTTCATGGCCCGATAATAGTCATTGCTTTCAAGCACTTTTTTAATATTGGGGGCATACTCATCAATCAGATCATTCAGCGGCAAAATAACCCCCTGCTGACCAAACTTCAACAAGTCTGTCTGGGAGAAACGATCTACCCAAGGGATGAGCAGATACAAGTCCGGGTAATCACCGGAAGCCAGTGAAATCTGTCTTTTCTCCGCTGCACCGTCGAATGGAACCGTAGTCCAGTTGAACTGAATATCAAACTTTTCTTCCATTTTCTTCGTGAATTTATTAGTGGACAGGTTGGTATCCGAACCCTGGTGGGCAAACACATTAATGGCCGTCTTGCCTGATGGATCGCTGCCTTCCCCGTTCCCTTTATTAGAACTCGAGCATCCGGCAAGTACCAACGAGGTAAACAGCATACAGGCAAGAATGATGAATCCCGCTTTTCTCAATACAATCCTCTCCCTCATGAATAGTAGAAAAAAATGAACTTATCCTTTGACTGAGCCAATTAGCATACCTTGCACGAAATACCGTTGAACAAAAGGATAAATGATTAGCACTGGTAAGCTGGCCATCACAATTAACGAGTACTTCATGAGTTCAGCCATTTGCTGCTGTTTGATCATTTCCGATGCATCCATGTTCCCCGTACTGCTGTTCAGAATAAGAATACTGCGCAATATCAGCTGTAGCGGATAGAGCGACTGTGATTTCAAGTAGATGAGGGCGTCAAAGTATGCATTCCACTGACCGACGGCGTACATAAGTGACAACACGGCGATAATCGGTTTGGCGAGTGGCAGGATAATACTGAAGATAAACCGGATGTCACTGCAGCCATCGATGTCTGCTGCTTCGGACAACTCTTCCGGTATCGAATTCTGAAAAAAGGTACGGGCAATGATGACTTGCCATACCCAGACGGCATTGGGAATCAGCAACGCCCAGCGGGTATCAATCAGCCCCATGGTTTTGACCACCAGATAAGTAGGGATCAAACCGCCTGAAAACAACATGGTGAAGGTAATAAACATCATTAACGAGCTGCGGCCAACAAACGATTTTTTGGATAATGGATAAGCAATCATAATGGTCAGTGCCACGCTGATGAAGGTGCCGCAGGCTGTATAGAAAAGGGAATTGGCATAGCCGGTAAGGACTTGATCATTGCGCAATACAGACTTGTAACCGTCAAACGTCAGGTCAATGGGCCACAACCAGACTTTTCCCGAGGAGACGGCAGCTGGGCTACTGAGCGAAGAACTCACAATATAGATCAAGGGATACAGCACGGCAATCAGCACCACAGTCAGCATGAAGTAAACAACCGTTATAAATACGCGGTCTCCCCAGGATTCACGAATCGTACTACTGCTCTTGATCCGCGAACGACCTGCATTTGTCTGTGTGTTAGGCATGGGTTGGTTCTCCTCCTTTCGCTCCCGTTACCATAAGCTTGTATTTGACAGTCGCTTGGCGACCGCGTTTACGATTAATAGCAGAATCAGGTTAATCACCGAGTTGAACAGGCCAACTGCAGTAGCGAAGCTGTAATTGGCGTTCAGCAATCCTATTTTATAGACATACGTGGAGATGATCTCCGAAGCAGACAGGTTGAGCGGATTTTGCAGCAAATATATTTTTTCGAACCCAACAGCCATGATATTCCCTACACTCAGGATCAGAATGATGACGGCTGCCGGAAGTAGTCCGGGCAGATCAACATTAATGATTTTCTGTATTCGGTTGGCTCCGTCCACTTTGGCGGCTTCATACAGGGATGGATCAACACCTGCCAGAGCAGCTAGATATATCACAGCGGAGTACCCCATTCCCTGCCACACATCGGAGAATACGTAGATGGATCGAAACAGTCCAGGCTCACCGAGAAAATTCACCGCTTCGAAACCAAGGGCACCTGCAATCGTGTTGACAATACCCAGCCTAGGAGACAGAAAGAGCATAATGATGGAGACCATAACAACGGTAGAGATGAAATATGGAGCATACGTCACCATTTGTACTGTTTTTTTGAATCGTATGTTTTTAATTTCGTTCAGCGCCAGCGCCAGTAATATAGGAATCGGGAAACCAACGATCAGGCTGTAAAACGAAATGTAGAGCGTGTTCTTGATCAGCATAACAAACGCCGGATTTTTAAAAAGCAATTCGAAATACTTGGTTCCGGCCCATGGACTGCCCCAGATCCCCTTGATGACGTTGTAATCTTTAAATGCCAGGACCGCATTCACCATGGGTACATACTTGAAAATAATAAAGTAAGCAATCGGTGGCAGGATCAGCAGATATAGCTGCCAATGTCGCCTCCAGCTTCTGGATAATGCTTGCTTCAAGGCAAACGCTTTACTTGGTTTCTTTACGGACTTTGATTCACTGGTTATTGTGGTTCTCAGAATCATCCCCCCATTCTTGGCTCCCAATCGTGCTGAACTCCAGCTCAATTTGGTAGCGCTTACTTTTTGAGTAATCATAAGATTGCGCTGGGGATGCGTAAAGGTACAGTTACGCTGAGAAAGTACAAAAAGCGAATATAGTTCCCAAGAAACAGCCTACATTAACCGCTATGAACGTCCATTTTCCGAAATACACTCGGAGAAATGCCGCGTACCCGCTTGAAAGCTCGGCGGAATGAATGTGCACTGTTATACCCGGTGGCCTCCGCGATCTCGTCAATGGTCTGACCAGTGGAGTGCAACAAGTTCGAGGCAGCATCAATGCGTACCCGTTCTACATAATCGGAAAGATTCTCTCCCGTGTGTTCTTTGAACAGTTGGGATATAAACTTCTCGGACTTGCTCATGTGCTCGGCAATCCGGTAAATCGTCAAGTTTGCATCCCCATAATTATGTTGGATAAAACAAATCATTTCGTTTACAGTATCCGCATGTGCTCCTGCTCTTCTTCTCTGGAAATCACCGCAGATGTCTTCTGTTAACCGTTTGAATTTTGCCCGCAGCGAAGTAATCGTTTCTGTCATCTGAATGGATGTCAACCGAGATTTATAATCCTCCAGCAGGGAGGCATCCAGCTTGAATTTGGGTTCGTCCAGCTTCAGAAAAGTCCCCTTCAGCTCCATGATGAACTGCTGTGTCATCTCGTAGGACAGTTCCCGCTCCTCTAAATTACGAAGAAATAATTGGTCCAGAATACGTATCGCCTCTTCAGGCTCACCGACTTTGATCGTGTTCAGCAAGCGCTGTTCAGACTCAATCGGATAATAGAACATTTCATTTTCCTTCATCGTATCTTCAAATCTCACCAGATGATCTGTTCCCATATGAATGGCATAATCCAGAGCTTGTTTGGCTTCGTCAAAGGAACGTCCTGCATCATTCCAAACCTCGTAAGCTGCACCTGTGCCAATTGTTGTAGATATCCGATGCTCCCGGTAGATTACTTCCATCAAGCTGTTCAGCTCTTTTTCACATCTCCCTATAGCTTCATTCAGTTGGTTCACATCCACTGGACAGGCAAAAGCGATCTGGTCTGTTCCCCAATCCGTGATTAGCAGCTGCGCATTCCACTCTGTAAGTACCTGTTTGATGAGCAGCCTCGCGACACCCAGTTCATGGATAGTTTCTTCACTGTCCAGATTGGCATATCCGTTTACCTTCACTAAGCCTGCCAAGCCCTTGCTGCTATGAAGAGAAATGTGCGCCTGGGATGATATAACCTCCAACTCAAGTGAGGTATAGACTTCTCCGGTTAACAAACGTTTGATAAAACCGTCTCTCAATAACGGAATCTGCTCATTCATGGCGTTTTTAAGTGAGTCATTATTAGCAATGAGATTGTTAATATGGCTTGCCAAAAAATCATATTCATTGCCCCGTTTGCCTGAGGAATCGGTGATTTGTTCCCGAAAAGAGGCCAACAATCTGTATACGGGTGCACTATTCCGATAGGCCAGAACCAGCCCGAATAACAGTCCCAAGGCAATGGTTGCCAAAGTAAAGACCAGCGTGACTTGTTTGATTGGGTCCGCTTTTGTCATGAGTGCTTTCTCTGGAATCCCTGCCATGTAATTCCATCCATTTTGACTGGACTGTATCGATATCAGCAGCCGACCATCACTTCCAGGCTGTACGTTCTGCACGTTTAGCTCCGTTTCCGCAGCGTTATCTTCTCTCTGGCGACTCTGTGCCATTTGCTCGGCCTCGGCCTGTTCAATACCAAGGGAGAAAATGATCTGCCCTTCCGCATCGGTGACGAGAGTCCAGCCGCCATATTGATCCACAATATTTTGAGTAAGGCTGGCCATCTGATCCTGATCAATCATGACACCAATCGTCGCTTGCGGTTTGTTGAAGCTGTTCAAAGGCAGAGATTGCAGAAACGTAATGGCGGGAACGTCTGCAAGCACAGTGCCGAGTATTTCACGTTTATAGTTTCGAAGCGGTATGATTTCATTAAAGTGAGGCTGTTTGAGAATTTGGTTATGCCATTGCTCATACGACATACCATCCAGCTGATTGGCTGCATAATAATGCTCCGGACGATAATACACAGTTCTTGGTGTGATGATGGCATTGTAGTTGGGAATGTGAATGAAGAAATGGGACAAGTAATCATTGGTACTGCTGTACATGGAGAGGCTCCGCTGCATACGGTTCATACCGTAGACATTGTAGAGATCACGCGGCTTCGGGCCAGCAATTAAATTTTGCAAATCGGGATTGGCGGCAAGCTGTCTGGTAAAGGCTTCAACTTGAAGAAGATTTCGCTCAATGATCTCCTTGCCAAGACTCAGCGACTTCAAACTGTTCTCGATGGAGCTGGAACGTGCTGCTTCAATGGAAGCTCGGTAAGAGGCATATCCCGCAATTTGAGGAATCATCAGGATGATGAGATACGAAATGAGGAATCGGCGGAACACGGGTGAAAATTTGGACCATAGGAGCTGCATATGTACCCTCCCTTTTTTATCAAGCGCTTACATTTCTCTGTGATAAGGTAGCTGTTCAATGATACACCGGGCATTTCTTCCTGGTGAAGGTACAACTTCTTCCTTATGGTACATTTACATACTGTAGCGTACAATGCTTGCTTGAAAATAATTGTCAGTCTGCGGGTTAGCGCATAAAAATAGTTGTATCTTACCTTGGCACGGCTTCCATCCCAAAGTATCAAAAATAAACGCAAAAAACCTCCCCAAGACATGGAATGACTTGGGGAGGTTTTTGTTTAACGTTGTGCTATTAATTGCTAACGGCAACAAATTTCCATTGTTGGTTTGTTGCACCTGTGTAGGTGTTCTGCTGCAACTTGGCACCATCCGAAGTCGAAGCGTTCGCCACTTCAATCGCTTTATTGCTGTTCACGTTGATGATACTCCAGTATCCGTTTCCAAGGTCATTCACTTTAAAATGCTGAGCGGTTGTGTTCAGATTGCTCATGAGCTGGACCACTTCCCCATTGGTGTTGGTACCGTTGCGAATGTCGATGACTTTGTCCGGTGAGTTCACACTTGTCAGTGTATAGTTACCGTTGCCGATCGAGGTCAGAACCCACTTCTGAGGGTTGCCGCCCAGATCACTCCATTGCTGGAGCTGAAGATTGTTTTCGTTTAGACCACCAGGGACATCAATAACCTTGTTGGAATGCCGGGCTACAATTTTATAGGTTGCACCGGATACAAGACCTGTTGTTGGTCCACCTGTTCCACTGCCCGGGTAAGTCTGAGCACGTTCATGGTACCAGTTAAACAGGAATCGTCCCATGGCACTCCGTGAAGCATCTCCATCCCATTTCAGTCCAGCCGTTGGGTCGGCAAAGGAGCTTCGTGGTCCTTCACTTAGAATGAATCCGTTCATATGAGCTGCAATGCTTACATTGCCTGCTGCGTTGAAGATTGTTTTGGTATTGGTACCAAAACCTTCATTGCTGCCATTAAACAAGTTCCAATAGGCCGAATCGCCAGGTTTGTTTTTGAACCAGGTTACCTCGGTAATGTTAATCGGATATTTGTCAGCGGCTGCCTTCACGTTGGTATTCCACTGGTCTTGCAGGATGGAGAAGTTGTCATATGCGCCATAACCAGGGTACCAGTGAACCGCATACCCATAGTTGTTGAGCGGATCAGTCAATGGATGGCTTGCCGTCAAGCTGTAAAATTGGTTGTATCCCAGACCTGCCGCCCAGATAACGTTGTCCGCACCTTTGCTGCGAATTGTTGAAATCATGGAATTTTGGAAATTACGCAGGTCATTCCAGTGATCCACAAAATCATTTTCCCCGTTGTATCCACCCCAATGTCCATTCGCATAGGATTTCACTGGTTCGTTGATCAGTTCGAAGTGAACGTTGTCTGCACTTTTGATCTCCGGGCGTGAAGCGAGATAACCCCAGATTTCGTTGAATTTTTGCAGGTTGGCAGGTGTTGTTGCCTGATCATCCTTCAATGTGAAGTCCAGTCCCAAGACAACATAGACACCTTTTGTTTTGGCATATTGAATGTACGGAATAATTACATTTTGCGTAACGGTCTGCACACCGGCAAAGTTATATGTACCAGCAGCAACATCTCCCATGTCCTGACGATCGATGAACAGACGTACCTGATTCATATTCCAGCCATGATTGCTTCCGTACTTCGCGCTGGTGTCCGCAAAAGTATCGGTAATGTCTTTCAGATAAGCCAGTGTAGCTGCATGACGGTTATTGCCGTGCAGATTGAGATAATAATTGCTGTCCTGATACGTCCAGTAGGCACCTGAGGGTTGATGCCAACCGTTCAGTAGCACAGGCTGGTTGTTGCTGTTCACCAGGTTTTTGCCGTTTACGTGCAGCTTGCCCATCGGCATGCCCACCCATGCTTCGGCACGGCTGCCTCCCCATGGAGCAATTGTGATCAATAAAGCCAGAATGAGTACAAGTTTACAAGATGTCATGAACTTCTTCACTTTAATTCCTCCTGATCTGATATATTGCCTTGCAATAATGCGAATATGCTCCGTCAGAGTATCTCTGATCAAACAGATCGCTCAGGTCGGCGCCCGCTCCCGCAGCCCGTTCCATACCAGCAGGGGGATCCTGCGTAGGGAAGGATCGCGATTCTGCTGTGAGCAGACGTTCATGAGATCGTTACATGCCCCCTTTTCACAGATGGAATGTTGCATGAAGTTCCTCCTCCCTCTTCCCAGTCTGATCCCACTCCAAACGTACAGAAGAACTTAACTTAACCGACGATTCCCGTACGCTCTACACTCTCTACGAAATATCGTTGCACAAACAAATAGATGACGATCAAAGGCAGAATGGCAAGAAGAATTCCTGTATCCTGGATCATGCTCAGATAGAATGGATCGGCCTGGGAAGCTGCACCGTCGGTAACCTGCTGGGCCAGATTATACGGAAGGGACGATAACTGGGTCGACATGACTTTACTTGAAGTCAGATAAGTCGTCGTATAGAAGCTGTCGTTCCACTGCCATACGAAGGAAAACAGCATGACTGTTACCATGGACGGAATGGCATTGGGCAGCATGATTCTTGAAAATGTTCGTCCGATGCCCGCGCCGTCCACATAGGCCGCCTCCTCCACTTCCTTCGGAATACCCCTGAAGAATTGCCGGAAGATAAAGATGTACAAACCGGCCTTAAGTGAATTGGCCGTAATCGCCGTCAGAATAAACGGCCAATAGGTATTAAGCAAATTAACAGGTTTGCCGGCTATAAGCGTCATAAGCCCCATCAGATCAAAGCTTTTCAGATTCAGGTATACCGGAATGAGAATAGTCGTTGGCGGTACAAGAATCGTCAGAATTACACCAGCAAACAGCCAGTTGCTTCCCCTGAATTTCAGTCTGGCGAATCCGTATCCTGCAAGTGCACAGGATGCTGTAGTCAGCAGTGTAGTTGTTGCAGACAGGGCAAACGTATTAAACAGCGTTGCCCAGTAATCCATGACGCGTATCGCCTCTTTGAAATTGTCGATGGAGAAGTTCTGTGGAATCCATACCACCACTGCCGAATATAGATCACCTTTAGCTTTGATGGATGTGGAAACCTTCTGAAATATGGGAAACAGGATCACGAAGGAAAGCCCGGTAATCAGAACGAATCGGATCATGGCCCACAGCCAGCCTTTCCAATGCTCCAACGATAATAATCGTGATGTTGTCACGTGGGACACCCTCCTTTCTAATCTTGATAGAAGACTCGCTTCGAGAAAATGATGTTTACGATAACCAGAATGATGGCAATGGCCAGAAAGTAGACCCATGCCATGGCAGAACTTAATCCAAAGTCAAATTTGACGAAGCCGGTATCCCGGATCAGTTCCGTCATGGCGTTATTGGCAAACGAATCAATGATTGTATAGATCGCATTGACAAAAATAAGCGGGCTGACCATCGGGAACGTAATTTTCCAAAAGGCTTCATAACCCGTTGCCCCTTCCATCTTCGAAGCCTCATACAGTTGAGGGGAAATCGTCTGGATCCCTGCCAAAAAGATCAAAATCTGTACACCGGATTGACTGACGATCTGATAGATCCGATCTACGGCGCTGCTCAGATACGTAACGATCCAATCGCTCACTCCGGCGTTAACCATTAGATTTTCGAGTTCAAATGTCCCGAGTGAGCTTCCACCTGTGCTGCTCTGATTAACCGCTTCAATCAGGCTGGTGCTCTCCAGTGTCATAATCACTCCCGATGCCAGAATAACGGGCAGGAAAAAGATCGACCGCGCTACAGCCCGGCCCCTGAACTTCTGATTCAGGATGACGGCAAGGAACAGACTGAATATAACGATAAGCGGTACGTTGATGAGCACGTCTGTGATCGCCTCAATTAACGCACGGTTAAAGCTTGTATTGACGGTCAGCGCCTGAATGTAATTGGCAACACCGTTGAACTGAATCGCTATGCCTTCCGCGTTAGCCTGAATTGTACTCATGCTGTATCGCAGAGAGGCTAACAGCGGAATGAAGAAAAACAACACAAAACCAATGAGCCAGGGAAGCACGTAGATTACGCCCCACATGGCTTTCTGCTGAGCATACGTACGACTTCCCCATTTCCATTTCAGGAGCGTCTTCAGAGCTGCTCACCACCAGTCACATAGCTTTGGGCTTCCACTGTATCGTTGTCAACTTCTACAGGGAAGTCGTTATAATTGACAATTACGAACCCGCCACCTTCATATGTTGTCCGGAAGACGCCCTCCTCCAGGGTTTCATGGGACATCATGGAACGTCCGGCAAACGGTTGGTTCACCTGGTTCACCTCGTTGTAGATCTCGGCAGCCAGATCGATCCATTGTTCATAATTCGCCGCGTAGAGATCATCATAATCCGTTTCTTTCACAACATGGTTTGGCGCATTGAACCATGCAAAGTAAGGACTGGCTCCATATTCAATGAGCTTCAGCACATATTGCCTTGCATTGATATATGTGGAGAGATTGTATGGCGTCCCCGTATAACCGATGCTGCCGTGTACAACGAGCTGATAGAACGGAATCTCTTCATCCTCCAGCTTGAAACGACTGCTGGTCATCGGCGCATCTGTCAGACCAGTTACATACGGCAGAGCATAAGCGTTCCCGCCTTCAGCAACAAGCGAGCCAGCCTGCTGCCGGATCTGTTCAAGTGCCTTCTTCACGGAGCCGAGCGCTTGTGTTCGATCCACCAGCTTTTTCGGATTCATATCGCTGTTTAACTGAGCTGCCAGATCATTCAGGCTCAGCGACAGTCCATCCTTTTGAAGGGAACTGAGCTCATCTAACATGTCTGCCGTCACGTCCTCCAGCATGTTGGGCGAAAGCACATAGGATGGTGAACGATCCCGGTCCCGCCGCTGGATGGCCTGGTTCATCGGATACAAGACCGCCGGTTCCTGAGTTAATGTGCGTGAAGCTTCTTTGGACGGTTTAAACCCTTTTTTGGATTGCACATTCAGCAGAGCGATATCGGGATAGAAACCGATGCCCGCTTCTTGTGTATATGCACTGAAATCCCGCAATCCCTTTTTCCCGCCTACCGCGCCGTCTACCTGGATGGAATCCGGCAGTCGATGATGAAGCCCGCCGTTTAGCCATCCCGCATAGCGCACCTGAATATTGGATACCTTCTTCTCCGTCAAGGCGGAGAGAATGTTTTTGGCTTCATCAAATGTGGTCAAAGCCTCCGTTGAATCATACGGTATGCCCAGCATATGCTGCCTTGTTGTCATGCCGCCGAACAGTTGCAGATAAAAGGGAACGTTACTCTGCTCCTTGCTGGCGTTTAACTCGGGAAGTCCGCCGTTTTGCATCAGATAATCCCGATAGAGAGATGCAAGCCCTGAGTACGAGGCTTTATCCGCCCCGACAAAAGCATATCGAACGACGAAGTCAGACACAGTCGGTTTCTTCTGAAATTTCGGAAGTGTACGAACCATATCACTTGCCTGAAGCGTCACATCGCTCTTGTTCACTACATAGAAGCTTGGATATACGTTGTTGTAACTGTTCAGCTTGCCGCTGATATCGGCATTCACAACGGCAACAGCATCTCCTTGTTCAATAATGCCGAGGAAAGCCCCCTCTTTCCGAATCAGTCCAAATACCGGCAACCTGGCTCTAGCTTCATTCGAACTTGCTTCGCGCAGTTTCATGGTCATATCCGGTCCGTATATGTCTTGTTGATAGGCGGGATACTGCAGCTTGCCATTGTTAAAATGGATCAGTGCTCCCGAACCGTCCGGCACCAGTATGGAGCCCTCTTCGTCTGAACCCCCGGCCCCGAAATAATCCATTACAGATATGCTGTTGATCGGATATTCCTCCGGAAAATGAATGCCTGAGGACGGAACACGTACAAGCAGATCCTCTCCATCCAGCTCATATTCCATCGTAAGCATAAACAGCCGTGGTCCACTCCGTTCTTCTTCAATGCCGAACTCGGCGTGATCCTGAGCCAGATCCTCCGATGTGTAACCGGCTGTGTCAAAAGCTTTCAAGGCCCGGGACAATTGCAATCCTTGCATCGCCTTATCAATCCGAACATAAGCGCCTTCATCCTTATCTTCCGCATAACCGACCTTCAAGGCCCGCTGCCCGGCCTTGTCTAGCTGTGCAAGCAGCTTTTGTTCAAATCGCTCCTTGCTGATCTTCATCGGCAAGTCTTCTATGGATCGCTCAGTGCTTCCAAACTGATAGTGGACCCGCACGCCGCCTGGCAGCACCTCGTAGCTTATCTGCTTGTGTGCAACACTATCCGTGAAGGAATTCACGGTGCTGCTCTGTCCGAGGCTGTTGAAGAAGCTGAGCTTTGTTTGTGATGACAAAAGGTCTTTGTTTATCCCGGCTGCAACCCCATCCAGCTCACGATCTGCAGGATTGCTGCGCCAGATCTGGCCACTCTGCGTGTGAATCACTGCAATCTCGGCAGTCTCTTCGTTAATGAACAACTGCAGCGCAGCATTCTGCGCAATGCCTACCATGCCGGGAAGGCGGACATCGCTGAACGATGATTTCAGTTTCTCTCCGGGAGGCAGGGAGGGAAAGTCTGTCGAATCTGCGGCAGTCACTGTCTCGTGAGCAAGCGGTGTTGGCGAGAATTGACAACCGCCAAGAAGCAGACTGCCCGCGAGCAGCATTCCTGTTATTTTTTTGGCTACGGTATAATTCATAACAATTTCCTCCTCCCTTAGCCCCGAAGCACTAATTCCTGATAGATGGTTACGACAAACGATACAATCTGCTGTACGAGACTAAAGAATAACAGGCACAGAAATGCCATAAACGCCATCGCCACAAGTGTCAGCAGCATCGTGAGCACCGTTTTGGCTGGAGTGTACTGATGAACCGTCATATTCCCCACAAATAACAGATATACCGTCCACGCAACGGCGAGTGCATTGGAGAAATAATAAAAGGCAGTTTCCTGCGCAGAGATCACAAGACTCAGCCAGATCCATGGAAAATGAATGAGGAACAACGGTACCAGTGCAAAACACGTTGACATGAAAATTTCGGAGAACTTGCCTTCCCCGTCCATCAATGTGGTTAACGACCAGTTGGCCACACACCAAAACAGCACCGGTATAATGACATATACCATTTCGAGCAGACTGTTCAGGTACTTTGGATTACTAAGGTTAATGAGAAAACCGCTGTACTGGGCATGCAAAATTTTGGTGATGACCAGAAGCACCAGGATCATGAAAGCAATCAGCAGTGAGTTTCTTTGGTTCCGTTCATATTTCAATTCCCAGTATCCGTCAAACGGATGAAATATCAGGTGCAGCGGGTACTGGTATAGTTCCTTACTTGATGCCTGCATTCGTAGTCCTCCTTTTCTGCCTGCGAACGATGATGACGGTGACAATCGCAGCGACAGCCAGGAATATACCGGACATCATCCATGAAAAATGCTCACGCATCAGCTCTTTGCGGTACAAAAGAAAAGCTTTGGAATACCCTTTGGGCTCCATGCTGCGCTTGAAATATTTCGCAGACTCGGCATATTCCTTCTGACGAAGCAATGCTTTGCCAATTCCCGCATACGCGTATTCCAAGTTAGCGTTCATTTCAGCAGCTTGGGCAAACAGCACCGAAGATTGATCTTCATCACCGTTATAGTAGCTGCGCACCGCTTCGTGGAGTGTACGTCCGTATTCCGTTGTTTGAAAGACGGTGATTTCTCCCAGCGCTTTATCCAGAACTAACATTCGGTCTCCTGCACGTTCCAGGGCAACAGGTGTATTAAACTGGCCCAGCCGGTTCCCGATGCCGCCATATATATGGAGCAGATATCCGTCTCCATTGTAGGTGAAGATTCGGCCCTTGCTGGAATCCAGTACGGAATACATGTCACTGTCACCCACATCCACATCAATCAGACGGGATGGCCCTGCTTCCTGGGTATACAGCAAATCACCCTGCGGAGTCTGATAGCCTTCTCTACGCAAAATGTCTGTACCCTGGGCATTCAGCTTCTTGACCGGATCTTTGCCGCGATCCCCGCTAGTGGCGTAGATAAAGCCCTCTTCATCCATATCCAGATTGGTAAATTCCGTTGGAGTGAACATCACCATCTGACTGCGCTGCTCCCGTGTTGCAAACCGTTTCCATAGATACTCCACCGGGTCCACCTGAACTCTGTTCGCTCCAATGAAGGAAGAGAACGTACCATCGGCGCTGAACTCCATGAATCCATCAAATACGCCTTCGGCCATGACGTAGATACGCTCCCCTTTGTCCATAACAATCCGCATCGGTTTAAACTGGAAGTCTGCTTTTAACAGATCCGATTTTGGTTCAGACACGATCTTGACCAGCTTCCCCTGTTCATCCAGATGCACGACCCGGTGATTATCCGAATCAGCGACCAGCAGATGGCCCTTTTCCGTTACGTACAATCCCTGTGGATTTTTAAAAAGATCTTCCTTGCCTTCCTGCTCGAATGAATCAATCGTCCGTACCAGCTTGAAGTTGCGATCCATCTCAATGATGCGGCCATTGCCCGAGTCGAGCACAAAGACGTGCTGATTGGCGGTAACATGCATGTCACTTGGCTCTTTCATCGGAGTTGTGTTCAGCTTCTTGCCGGTGATAATGGTTGTTGCCTCATATGCCGCCGGTGCCGGAACTGCGTCACCCCAGAATGAATAATGATATGCATCCGTTTTACCGTCTGCACTCACATAGGGCGCCTCTTGAACGAACAACAGGAGGCAGATCATGCCCATGATGATCGATTTACGTTTGTTCCATGTGCTTCTCCGCACCTCGCTGCCTCCTTTCTACTCTTTCATGCCCGAAGTGGCCATCGTCTGCATAACACTGCTCTGAGAGATGATAAACAGGGTGATCGGTACAATCATCAGCAGCAAGGCAACAGCCGCACCTACACCGGCTCTTGCAATCCCTCCCTGCACAATCTGACTGAGCGCATAATGCAGCGTTTTGAGATTTTCACTGTAAATGAAGCTCCCGCCATCCGTTCCCCATAAAGCTGGAAACTGCAGGATCATGAGTGTGAGCCATGCCGGTTTTACATTAGGCATCACGATGCTCCAGAATATCCGGTATTCATTGGCCCCGTCGATTTTGGCTGCCTCCAGCAAAGCATCAGGAATCTGCTCCATGAACTGTTTCATCAGGAAAAGTCCCAGCGAGAACGCAAGTGATGGCACAATAATGGACGCATGAGTGTTAATCCAGCCGAGCCAGGACATGACCATGTAGTTCGGAATCGCCGTAACATGCGGCGAGAACATCAGGGACAGAATGACAATGGTGAACAACACTTTGGAACCCGGAAAACGATATTTCGCCAGCGGATAAGCTGCTGCAGATGCAAGAAGGATATGCCCTGCTGTGCCAAGTATCGTAATGAGCAATGTGTTGGCAATATAGCGGGATAACGGCACCCACGAATTGCCCATGAGGTTGATCAGATCGGCAAAATTCTCCGTTGTCGGATTGTTCACCCAGAAGCGCGGCGGGAAAATAAACAGCTCATCCAGCGGCTTGAATGCATTGTTGACAGCATAGATGAGCGGAAGCACCATAAAGGAGCCGAACACGCCCAGCAATGCAAATAACATCAGGCTGACGGTAAATGACCGATTAAGCCTTTTTGGCATGCCAAACACGGCACGTACTTTGCTGGTCATCGTCATTCACCTATCTTTCTAAGCATTTTTTGCGTGAAAACGTTTGTACCCAGCATCAGGGCAAACAGGACCGTTGCGATGGCCGAGGCATACCCCATCTCGAAACGAATGGTTCCGAAGTCCATCAGATGCGTGACAACTGTGTGTGCAGCATAGTTCACGCTCGGGAAACCTGCCAGTGCGATGGAAATCTCAGCTACGGCGAAGGAAGCGGTAATCTGCATTACCGCACCAAACATCAACTGCGGTCTCATCGAAGGCAAGGTGATGTACCAGAGCTCCTGCCAGCGGTTTTTGATCCCGTCTACGGTTCCTGCTTCAACCAGAGAACGATCAATGGTTTGCAGTCCTGCAATAAAGGCCAGGAAGCTGGTTCCCAGGCTCAGCCACAGCTGTACAATAATAACGATTGCCAGTACATATTTCTCGTCTGCGAGCCATTGGATCGGTTCCAGTACGACGCCAAGGCGCATCAGGAAGCCGTTCATATAACCGTAGCTGTCACCCGAGAAGATGATCAGCCAGATGAAAAAGACGTTGCCCGATATGGATGGGGCATAGAAAACCAGCGTCATGACCGCCCGAATTTTAGGAGACAGCTCATTAATGATCCACGCAAACAAAAAGCAGGCAATATAACTGACAGGGCCTGTAATCACGGCAAAAAGCAGCGTGTTTTTGAGCGCGATCAGAAATACGTCATCGTTCAGAAAAAGCCGGGAATAGTTCTGCCAGCCGACAAATCGCGGCAGCTCCAGCATATTGAAGTGAAAAAAGCTGAGCCCGAGTGAAATGCCGACCGGAATGACCGTAAACATGAAAAAAATCAGCATAAACGGTGCCATCAATACATAATAATGCCTGCTGAGATACAGATCCCGCTTCAATAGGGACCACCAGCCGACCTGGCGGGTATGGACGGCAGGAGCGGCGGCTGTCTTGGTAGTTTTAGCTTGCAACCGTTACCCTCCCTTTCCTCTATTTCAGATTAAATTCCTTGCGTTTCAATTCAATTTCATCATCAATGTACAACACATAGTCCGATAAGGCTTCACGTGGATTTTCATTAGCATTGACCACCTTGCGGAAGGCGTTATCCAGATGTCGTCCCGTGAAGTAACCTCCAGGAAGCTGCGGGATTCCCTGTACCCATTCCCATTGTTTCTCGAGATTTTGATAATCCTTCACAGGCCAAGGCAATTGCTTCAAGGCTTCGATATTGGCCGTAGGGTAACGGGCAGCCGCTCCCATAAGACCTTCCATTTCTCTCCCGTATTCAATCTGGGTCTGATCATCAGTCCACCACTTCATGAACTTCCACGCCGCTTCCTTGTTGTCGGCATTTTCGAGCATCATCACCGCACTCGTAGCGCTGGCCACTTCATGCCGTATGGACCCATCCGGAAGCTGTGTACCCGGAACAATCGTAAAGTCCCAGAGATTGCGGATTTCCGGAGCCATAACCGTCAGCATGTTATACGTGGTGTAATCAGCAATTCCGATCGGCATTTCCCCCGTACGGAAGCGGTTCGGAAAATCGGCTTTGAGCGGAAACTTGTAATTGGTATAAAATTGCGTCCAGCGTTTGAACGCGTCCATTGAAATCTCCGAATCCAGTGCACTTTTCTTCTGGTCTTCGGTGTAGAACGTTCCGTCATTCTGATATAACAACATCGCAAAGGTTGAATTCGGAACCAGGTTGGCATTGTTCAGCGTATCCTCTATCGGCAGATAAAACTCCATGTTATGTTTCTGCAGCACGGCGATGGCGTTATATACGTCTTGCCACGTTTTCGGCGGTTCGAGGCCCAGTTCATTCAGAATATCTTTGCGGTAAAAGAGCATTGGAAAATGCTGCTGCTCCGGAAGGGCATATACCCCGTCGTTGTACCGGTAAGGCGTCAATCCGCTTTCACGGAACCTGCCCGAAACTTCCTCAAAATCGGGGAACTGGCTCAGATCCGCTGTTGCATTCCTCATCGCATAGTTCACCGGAATGTCTTCACCCATCTGCATGGCTACATCCGGTCCTTCCCCCGAGAGTGTTGCGGGCAGCAAAATATTAGGCGGAACGAGACGTAACTGCACGGACACATCCGTATCCGGGGTAAACGAATCGTCGATCATACCTTTCAGTACTTGGGCCTGATCTCGTCCGGTTGTGATCCATACGGTGATGGCATCCTTCTTTTGTTCCACGTTCCCAATGCTGTCGTAATCTTCGGTATACGAGGCAACATATGCGCCCAGTTCGTGCTTCACCTGCTGGACAGTGCTCGCTTCCGCTTTTGGCAGCGATTCACCCGGCGGAGATACGACAAGGTAATCCAACGTAATCGGCTGTTCACGTACCGATAGAATCCATGTGCCGAGACCGCCTACGTTAATTTTGAACGTATCCAGCCGTTTGGGAACCGTCTCTGGTCTGGCCGCCATATCTTCAAGCTGCAATACCATGGCGTGCAGTACGG
Source organism: Paenibacillus sp. FSL M8-0212 (assembly GCF_038004645.1). Lineage (NCBI taxonomy): Bacteria > Bacillati > Bacillota > Bacilli > Caryophanales > Paenibacillaceae > Paenibacillus > Paenibacillus sp. FSL M8-0212. Next base: position 6,079,163 of record NZ_JBBORP010000001.1, read on the forward strand.
CCACTTTGTCACTTTGCTCACCCGTGGCCTTTTCCAGGTAATCTGCAACGGAGCGCAAGGTGTCAGCTTGTCGTTCAAACACCTCCGTCATCTCCGGAATACGCCGTTCCAGCTGGTAATCCCGCAGTGGGTCCGGACTGTTGGAGGTGATCATTAATATTTTGCGATACATCTCATTCAGTTCCAGCACGCTGGATTCCACGGTCCGCAGCAGCGGAGCGATGTCGCCAAGTGTAACCGTCATTCGGATTCGGTGTTTTCCTTTTTCCAGATGAAACTGATATGGCTGATCTTCTCCCGATCCCAACACCTGAGTTTGCCAGGCAGGGCTGTAGTTAAATCGAATGCGTTTCATTTCCTTAAACGGAACTTCGCCGTTAATCGTCAGACTGCGGGTGGCATAGATGCCACGCAATTGATCCTGCTTCACCTTAAGCGCCAGTTGATACAGTCCGTCTTCAGGCACGTCAATTTCCCATTCAATCCATTCGCCCGGCAGTTTCCAGTTAATGCCCCCGATGGCGTTCATCCGAATTTTCGATACATTATAAGGCTCCAGTGAAGGACTTGATCGGTCCGAGATTGGTGCCAGTGTAGGGGATGATTTGCTGACAGCTTCCTCCCCCTGTACTTTCAGCATGACAGGAGCCGCTTGTTTCAAGCCAAGTGAGGCATAGGTCTTCTCCAGCTCTGTATAGGACGGGACTTCATTTTCCTGGTAAAGCTCGATATAATCAATCGCCATGCTTTCTCTTAATGAAGTGAGCGAGAACTGCTGACTGCCTTTTTCAAAATAAAACTGAAACGGTTCCTCGAAGTACCCTGCACTGTCCTTGAAGGAAGTCAGTTGCCATTCGGGCTGTTCCACTTGTCTTGGTCTAAGCTCGTTACCACGATCGTCCTGCCGGACGTTATCCTCGCGATTCCCCCATACCCTGTCAAACAGAAGAATATCGGCCCCTCTGAACGGGACCTTACCGTTAAGTTCAAGCCTGCGTTCGATCCCGGAGCTTTTGCCTTCTACGGGATAATAGTGAATGCGAATGTTGTACAAACCGCTCACTTGAACGGGAACATCCCAGCGAATGGTTCCAGTTTCCGGCGTAATTACGGCACTTCCGTCTAATCCGGCGTACCCTTGCACAACCTCAAATTCCCCATCCTCTGCCTGAACATAAGATTCGCCTTCGATGCGTACAATTTCATCCGGTTTGGCCGTATTGTCATGAGCAGTCAGATAATGCTCATAACTGAATGAATCCTCGGTTCCCGATACCGCCTCAAAGTCCTCAAGCGCATGTACGGTTCCCGGATTACGATCCCGCGATGGATATAGTGTCCATATGGAGAGCACCAAGGCCAGGACAAGCACCAGGATTAGTCCCTTTTTCTTACGTGACCGCATGTTTGAATGTATCCCCTTTCCTGTAAGCGTTGAGAGAACTGAACGATTGACTAACCCGGACAGACCGCACCTTCACTGGTGCGTTCTGCCCGTGTAACGTAATACTTATTTGTAAACCTCATCAATCGCAGCCTGGAAAGGAGCCTTGTATTTCTCGATCAGCGTAGATACGGACACCCCTTCTTTGAGTTCCCCATCAAAGTCCCAGAACGGCAAGGACGGGAATGTGTTATGGTCGAGAACCAACATACCTTCCGCGACCTCTCTGGCGTTGTTGATATCTGCTTCATCGGTCAGATGTGTCTCCAGTGTGGATTGTCCCGGATACTCATAGATCGAATCGATCTCGTTAATTTTCTCCCAGATGTACATCAGTTGTTCCGGATTCTCTACCGCTTTAGGAATCGTTATAGCCTGGTAACGTGACTCACCGGAGTGATACGCTGTTGCACTTGGACCTTTTGGAAACGGTACAAAACCAATATCGTAGTCCTGCATATCCGTCATAATACCTTCGACTTCGTACATGGCACCTGAATACATCAAGGTGTTGCCTTGACGGAAGAACGTGGATGGCTCTGTCCAATCGCCGCCCTCAGAAGCTCTGCCGACCTTCTCGGTAGCCAGTTTGGACAGGAAGTTCAACGCTTCTTTCGTTTTTGGATCTTCCAGGTTCTGCTTATCCTCTTTGGTCAGAGAAGCCTCGTTGGAATACAGAATCGGTTCCAGCAAGCCCGTTTGAGCGAGTCCCCAAGTATCCAGCTTGCCATCATTGTTTCGATCCTTGTTCGCTTGCTTGGCAACACTGATGAATGTATCCCAGTTCCATTCATCGGCATCCACATACTCCTGAAGTGGCTTCAAGCCGAGCTCTTGCATGAGTGTGCGATTATAGAAAATTCCGTTGATAAACGAGGACTGGTCCTCAGTAAAGCCGTAACCTTTACCTTCATACTGCATGTATTCCTTGGTTGTTTTCTGGTTGAATACCTTGTCGTTTTTAATATAATCATCCACCGGCCATAACAGATCCTGTTTGGTCAATGCCGGAATGGCATAGTTTTTGCCCAGTCTCACCAGATCGCCAAGCGGTTCACCGGCCATCAGGGAAGCAACTACTTTTTCCTGATATTCACCGAAATCGATGGAAACGTATTCAATATTAAAGTTGTGTTTTTTCTTCAGCGCTTCGAGATTCTCAAGGCGTTGAATGTTGTCCGGGTTGTTCCCCTGTATTTCCATGTCCCACCAAGCAACAACCTTGATGGTTCTGCCGCCCATGTCAAAGTCCATTTCTGGCGTGGAGTTTTCATTCTTGGGCTCGGTTTCCGCTGGTTTTTGTTCCTCCTGTGGTGTTGTCTTTTCCGGCTCGGGTTGAGCGGTAGGTGCAGAACTGCATGCAGCAATCACCAACAAGACCGCAAATACCAGGCTCAGTAGCATGAACTTGTTTTTTCTCATCGTCTTCCCCCCTGATTGTCGTTTGCTATCACAGTGTATCGTCACAATGAAAGCGCAAACAACCTGCCGGAATACAGATGTTTACCCGGGCTGAATATAGATTTGCGTAATTTTGCGCGAGCAAAGTGCATTAGAGGTTTTAATTGGTAAAGAAATGCACTGTCTACAAAAATATGCACATTGTATGCGCTTTCTTTTATTACCATAATGAAATTAAGTCAAATTTCAGTTAATCTAGCGCATTACAATTCAGCAGAAGGTGAGGTATTGCTTCATGTATGATATTTTACTTGTGGATTTCAGCCGTCGTTTGTGCGGAGAGTTGCAACAGATGTTGCTACGGAGCAAAGCTCAATATACTATCGCAAATTGTGTGTTCTCATCGGCCGAGGCTTTGACCGCATTGTCAGAACGAGACTTTTCCCTTGTTATGGTACATACAGAGAGGTTTGATACCGCGGGGCTCTGGTTATGCAACAACATTCGAAAGAAAAGTCAGATAGCCATCCTCCTGATGGGTGGAAGAGATCACTTCAGGTTTGTACGCAAAGCCCTGACGTATCAGGTAAATGATTATCTCCCGTATCCTGTTAGTCCCTCTACTTTACTTAACAGTCTGCATGGACTTAGATCCCACCTTGAAACCGACCCGGCACACAAAACGTCGTCGTTCTTCAAAACACCCGTTCAAATGAATGGTAAACCCATGCACTCCAGTCATGTCATTCGTATCGTCAAGGCCTATGTACGGGATCATCTGAGTGATGAAATCACGCTGAAGAAGATCTCTGACATGCTTCATTTTAACTGTGCGTACCTTGGACAGAAGTTCAAGCTGGAAGAGAAGATGTCTTTCAATGATTATATGCTCCAGCAACGTATGGAAAAGGCCCAGCAGTTGTTGTCTTCCACAAATCTGCGAATATATGAGATTGCTATTGAGGTAGGCTATAAGGATATTGATTGGTTCTATAAAAAGTTCAAAGCGTATGCCGGATCGAGTCCCAATGCTTATAGAAGACAAAAAATCAACACGGCCTAAGGTGAAACGCCGAATCGCTTTGTTTATCAAGTAGATAATAACCACAAAAAAAGCAGGATGAAAAATACATCCTGCTTTTTTTGTGGTTATTTGGGTTTGGTCGATTCCAAAGGATTCACTATTAACGTACCAAAAGGGATTCCCGGTATTCTTGGGGAGTCATTCCCGTTATTTTCTTAAAAAGTCGGGTAAACGAATGTGCAGCCTCGTACCCCACTTGAAGCGCGACCTCACGTACCATAAGATTTGTGTTCTGAAGCAATTCTTTGGCTTTCCGTATTCGGCAGTCGTCAATGAATTCTGACACGTTTATTCCCATTTCCTGCTTAAAGAATCGCGACAGATAGGATGGATTAAAATGATGAAGTTCTGCCAATCTCACCAGAGAGAGATCTTTCTCCAGGTTCTCCTTGACGTAACTGCATAAGGAATGAATGACAACGTTAGCGCGTTCCTGTTCATTTGACCTTTTGTAGCGTACTAATTCATCGGCAGCAAGATATAAAAATTGTACTGCATCCTTCATGCATGTATATTCCCCTAAGTGCAGCAAGCTTCGTTGATCCGGGATCTTCTGTTGAAGACCCCAGCGATTGATCGTTGAATGCAATAATAAGGCCAGATTGTAGTATGTCTCCATGGCACGTTCCATCGTAATATCCTGTTGCAGCAGTTCGCCTGCAAGCTCCTCAAATATATCGTAAAATGGCTGAATTCGTCCCGTTTCCAAATATCCTGACATAATCTCGATCCGGTTTGAGATCCGCATGGATTCTTTGGGTACATCAGATGAGAGATCATTGCGATGATCCGTGAGTACCATGGATACACCATCCCCAATTTTCATCCACTGGAGTAATCGCAGACGTTCATATTGTTTGGTTAACTCGGACCAATTGCAGCTTCGACTACTTAATGAAAAAGCAATGGATACGCCGAGTGATACCATGCACGCTTCCTGTACCAGTTCTAGTGTACCTTCTAGAAATCGCACAAGTTTATCATTGGTCATCTCTTCCTCCTGCTTCGGCTGAAGCAGCCAGATCGTATCCCCATAATGGTCCGTTACACTTGCGCACACTGTACGCTCATTCATCAGAGAAGAGCCGATAATGCGAACAGATTCCTGAACTTGTGTGAGGTCCGAACCCTTTTCTGGCGGATTATTGAACCGCCCCAGTATGAGATAAACAGGCAAGTTGATCTGTAATCTTATATCTCGTTTGGATAATTCGTCCTGCACGTCCGTAGTAGAATCTAGAACCGCTGTACAATCTTGAAGTAGTTTCCGCAAATACTCTTTTTGCTGAATCAGTGCAAGCTGCGAGTTGACTTTATGAGAGTGTTCCAACAACTCAACCATGCTGTGACTTCGCCGGATCTCTTCCATCACATCTTCTACAACCGACATCACCTTGTCATAGCCTTCCGTCTTGAGCAAGTAACGCACATTAGACATCTGAAAAGCTTGATAGGCATAATCAAAATCGCTATGTCCTGTCAGAAAAATGACGCGACAATTCGGCCAACTGGCTTGAATCCGCTCTGTCAGTTCCAAGCCACTCATGCCCGGCATGCGGATGTCCGTTAGAACAATGTCAATTCTCGAACGTTGCATCCAGGACAATGCTTCTGTTGCAGAGTAGGCCTTACATACATCAAGCTGGTCGGGTATATGTCTGGCGAACGTTTCATAGAGACTATCCGTAATAATCTCCTCGTCATCTACAATCAAAAGTCGATACATTCGTTTTCTCCCTCTTTCCACTGGATTCGAATTGTGACTTTTAACCCTTGCAGTTCACTTCTGGATAGGAAAAGGCCACTTCCTTCTCCATACGTCAGGATCAGACGTCGATGAATATTTATTAACGCGGTCATTTCGTCTGTACCTCCGTCCTTATGCAAGCGTTGTTGAAGAGTTTGAATGTGTTGCTCTTCCAACTCATTTCCATTATCCTCTACGGTGATCTCGGCATATGAACCTTCCATATTAAACCCAATAATGAGAAGACCGGAGTCCGTATTCTTTTCAAGGCTGTGTTCGTAGGCATTCTCAATAATGGGTTGAATAATGAGTCTGGGAACTTTAATATGTTCCATCTCAACAGGTAGTGAACCAAAATCAACTTTGATTCGTCTGGAGAATCGTAATTGTTGAATCTCTGTATAGATTCGTGAATGCTCAACTTCCACTTTCAACTTCACATGATCGGTTTCATTCCGGGTAATGAACCTGAAATACTCTCCAAGCATGTTCGTGAATTGCTCAATACGTTCGGTTTCTCCTGTCCTTGCCAGTGAATTCAGAATAAAGAAACTATTGTACAGAAAATGAGGATTAATCTGCGATTGAAGCTGTTTCAACTCGGCCCGCTGCATCATCAGTGTTTTCTTGAAATCTCGATCGATCAGGGATTGAAGATTTTCAATCATTAAATTGAAACGGGTGTAGAGGAAGCCGAATTCATCCTTTCGGTTGTGCGCAATGGGGACATCAAGCATGCCTCCCTCCATTTTTTTGAATCTTTTCACCAACAACAGTAACGGGATATGAATCAACTTGTAACTTGAATAGAGATACGCCGTGATGGCAACAAATGATGTAATTGCAAACAGCCAAGCCCAATGATAGAACTTGCTAAGTGGCTTGGTAACAATTGCCTCGGGTAGATATGTAGCTACGGATAAGCCCAGGGAGTCCATATGTAACTGACTAACATGGTACATGGTGTCCCCCACCTTCATCCGAAAGCCATCAAGTGTACCCTCTACACTGTGCTCACGGAAATTCGCGAGAATAACACTAGCTTGATGTTTATCTGTGATGGCATGCCCCGTTTTGTCCTCAATCAGAAAGGTTGAACTCTCCGGGTACAAATTAAGCCGTGTGAGTTCATTCTGAAAATGGTATGTATCCAACTCCACCTGAATGACAAAAAGCGGAGGTTCTCCTCTCGTGCCTGTCAGCCTAACGGCACTTAAGTTCAAAGCATCCTCTTTCACAGTGAAACGTGTACCTTTTCCTTGCATGCCCGAACTGAAATATAGATATGAACTTTTATCGAAATCATCGATGCCTTGGATCGCGGATATACTCTTGCCAACAGAAGGGATATGAACATGAACGTTTTTGATATAAGCAGTGCTATTCTTGAATGAAGCGAGTCGTTCAGTCAGGTAATTTAATGTATCACGCCGCTCAACCTGATCCATCATGTCCCAGAGAATGGCCAGACGATTGAGTTTTCGATCCTCAACGATATCAAACTGCTGTAATTCCATCCATTCTATCTCTCTGTTCAATTCCACCACATATTGGTTCAACCGTCTTTCCGTTGACAACGATATTTCCTGGCTTGCATTGTCATAACTCCAATGATACAGATACACGCCAAGAAGAATAAGAGGGAGCACAAATACCAGATAGGTGATTATTAATCGCGCAAATATACTGTTAAACCATGATTTAGCAGGGATCTTGATCAATGCATTCACCTCCAATGCCAAGGGCTGATTGGGTTCCTTGTAAGAATAAAGTGAACATTAGCGCTCCTTTGGCTTGCTGGTGCGAAACCACGCGTTAACCTCTGATGTGATCTGATCTCCCCCCAGCTTGCGCCAGTTCTCAACGAATTGATCAAACTCATCTATCGACCTGCCTAGAATAATGTTCATATAGGCTTCAAGCTGAAGGTCTCGAAGAATAATTTGTCGATCAACCATCGTGTCCGTAATGCCGCCAGTGAACTGATCATAGAGAAGTTGGCCGTTCTTCTCGTAAGAATCTGCAATGCTAAAAGCACCCGATGGCCCATAGGTTTGTTTCCAGCCCCAGCCGCTCTCTACATCTTCCGTTTCATAGGCCACAATGCGTTTGTGAATGGCGAGAGCTTCATTCTGAAGAGCGGAGAAGGCTCCTGTACTTCTGGCATCACGAATTTGTTTGTATGCATCTATATTTTTATTACCGGGAAAAGGAGTCACCGGTGATAGCATCCACACAGCTCGGGAGTCGTCGTTGTAGTATGTTTCATACTGTGCCTGATCTCCCCAGTTGATGTCGAGATGCAGATTCATGAGCTTTACAACAACCTCCGGATTAGAGAAGCCCTTTTTTACAGCAAAATATTGCCCCGTGTTGGAACGTAGCGGTACGAACAGACTCCGGTCCGACTTGGCAACAATGGGATATGCCTGCCATTCTACATCTATATCTGTATCACGGGTGCTCTGAAGCATAAAGGATGTCCACTGTTCGCCGTAGAGCATCCCTATTTTTCCATCCTGAACTAAACGAAACGCCTTGCTTCCACTTTTATAGCCAAAATCCGGATCAAGTTGGCCTTCACGATACAACGTTTGCAGTGCTTTCAGAGCCTCTCGAACTTCAGGCTGTATACCTCCATAAGTGAGGTTTCCTTCTGCATCTTTAACCCATATATTAGGGTAGGCACCGTAGCCTGACATCAAGCCTGCAGCTCCCATAACTGGATCCCATAGATGGTTTGTTAGCGCAAGTCCGTACGTATCCTGCTCTCCGTTCCCGTCAGGATCTCCTTCTGTAAACGCTTTCGAAACTTCGAGGAGTTCTTCCATCGTTTCAGGCGGCCGTAGCCCCAAATGCTCCAACCAATCGGTTCTAATCCACAGGTACTGCGCAGTCTCAATCGAGGAAGATGATTCGGGAATAGCCATGAGTTTACCATCAATGGTTGCCGCATCAAATGCTCCTCTTCCCTCCGCCTCCAATATACTCTTTGTAAGTGGGGAAGCATACTCTTGGTACACATGGGTTAAATCTTCGATCATTCCAGCGTTGCTCAGTTGTCTAAGTTGATATGGGTTTACTTTTACCACATCTGGGAAACGTCCTGCGGCAAGGGATACACCAAGCTTCTGATTGTATACATCTCCATTAGCAATCCAGTCATAGTGAATTTGAATACCTAGCTCTTTCTCGTACAAACGAGTCCAGCGATTATCCAGCATCGTCTCACCAGGTAACTGACTAATCATGCGCTCAAGGTCATCTCCGGTTTCCCTGACAAAAGAGACTGCTATGGGAGGAGAATACCTCTCAAACGTAGCGGGAAGTTGAATCTGTTGCCCATCTTGCTGCGGATGATGTTGTTTGGTATTACCTTCGGTATGACCTGCTGGTATGGACACAGCAAGGAACAGAATGAAGGTCCATCTTGTTATGTCCAGACATCTCTTATACATGACGACATGCCCCCAGTTCGGTTTGAACAACTCTCTTCTCTCTGTCAACTTTGGATCCATATCATTGTACAACAACTTGTAATTATTGAATACGAAAAGCCGCCGTTGGGCGGCTTTTACATATTTCATTGTTTCTCATCAGGGTTAATCACACGATATTCAAAATTCGAAAAGTCAGCTGTTCCTCCAACCATCTGGGTTGAATATACAAACACCCCCGTTCGGCAACCCATAAAATGATCCAGTTTATATATCATTTTATGGACAATCCCTATATCTCTCCATTTAACCCCATCGAAATAAGCAAAAGAGCACTCATCCAGATTGTTCTCAAAATTTCCGAATGCTTTTAGTTTAACTACTGGATCTGATACCGGGATACGTTCATGTTCAGTGGCTGGCTTCTGGTCGATCAGATTGCCAAATATGGTGGAATCCTCACTATCTCTGGCATGCATGACCAGGTAAAACTTGCTATCCTGCTTCGTAAGAGCGATCATACCGTATGAACCGATCAGAAAGCACAATCCGGCATAATCCCCATCATTTAGACAACTGCCATCAAGCGTAACCATTGCTTCGCAAGCGGGCCCCATTGAACGCTGGGTTAGTGTGTTTACCGCAAACGTCAGATTTGGGCTGATCTGTCCCGTTCGAACACGATACACCCCCGATTTCTCTGTGACGGACCAGAGTTCATTGTTAGGTGTATGATTCCATTGCCAAAAATCACGGAGGCGGACGCTTCCATCTTCTTCGGGTTCATAATTGAAACTGTCGCTACCTACTAACGGGTTATAACGGTGCTCTGGTCTCGTGCTAGGGATCTCAATCTGCTTAGGCGCTTTGCTTGCAAAAACCGGTATACCTTGATCAAAATGTAGAGGAACCAAAACAGGAACCCGGCCAACAGCCCCATGATCCTGAAACAGCATTGCATACCAGTCTCCATCCGGTGTATCCACGATACCGCCCTGAGCAACACCTGAATTGAAATAATCCATATCGTCATTGAATACTTCTCCACCAGTGAAGACATCTTCCAGAGAGTCGGCCATATAAAACGCCTGTGTTCTCCGTCCGGAAGCTTTCGTTATATGAATCAGGAATACAATATATTTCCCGTTGATCTTGTAGAAATGTGCCCCTTCATAACCAAGGTGATGAGGCTGCTCATCTTTTACGATCAAGCGATGCACTCCACCAGGTTTGGGCCCGGACAGATCAGAGCTTAATTCGGTCAGATAGATCTCGGTATTACCGTACACGAGATATGCTCGTTCATCATCGTCAAAAAATAAGGAGCAATCATGGTAAAACCCTTCCACGATCTGTTTCTTCCATACTCCCGAGATGGAGGTCGACGTATACAAGTATGTCTTACGGGTTTCATTCGCAACAAAGATCACATAGAACATTCCTTGATGATAGCGGAGTGATGCAGCCCACATGCCTTTACTATAAACGTGATGACCATCCACCAACCGTTGGGCAGGTGTATCGTCCAATGTGTCGTATACATATGTGGCTACTTCCCAATGGATCAGGTCATATGAACGCAGGATGACACATCCCGGCATCATATGCATGGTTGTACTGACCATATAATATGTGTCTTCTACACGAATAACGTCAAGATCCGGGTAATCGGCCCAAATAATCGGATTCGGATACATACTTTAATTACACCTCATTTTGTCTGTTAAACTTCCATTCTCTTAAAAGGATGGTTGAGCTGTCTGTTGAACTTTTAAGCTTAATATATAAGTCTTGCACACCTTTCGCACCCGTAACATTAGTTGTTAGTTCCATCCAGTGAAGGGATTCGGTCGCAGGCGGAACAATGATTTCTCCAATTAACAGTCCGTCTGCACGATCAAGTCGAAGTTCTAACGTACCTTCGGTTCCTTGATTCGCAATCGTGGCTGTGAAGGTTGTGGGTCCTTCACTTTCAAAGTCCACCTTCGATATAGCTATCCAGCTGTCATTTTGCAGTTTAGCGGAAATCATATTCGAATCTGATGCAGACATCTCACCAGAGTCAAGATATTGCTCTGTTGATACTCCGCTACTCCATCCAATCGTTGAACCGCTTACCCGCCCATAAGGATCGAAGCATTTGATTTGATCTACGCCCTGATAATCGGCATGTACCTTCTTGATCTTACCCGTGGCCTCATCATGTTCGACTCGATTCAGATGTGTTGAACGGTAACCTTCGGGAATATCCATGGCTTGGCATAATGTCTGGGCATGATAGGCAATGTACCATTGATCCGATAGTTGAAATATAGCATGGTGATTGTTGCCGCCAATATCAAAAAAGTGTCCTGGATTCTGGAGTAGCGTACCCTGATATGTCCATGGCCCCATTGGCTGAACACTGGTCATATATGCAATCTCACCAGGTGGTGGGCTGTCATCTGGCCGATCACCCTCAATAAAATTGGAACAATACGTAAAGTAGTAACTATTATTATATTTATGTATCCCTGAATCTTCAAACATATAAGGCGCCTGAATAACCTTCGCTTTGCCAACAACGCTGATCATATCGTCTCCCAATCGCATCACTCTTGCGGTATCCGGTCTTTCTGCTTTCCCCTGTGGAATACCACCACCGAAATATATGTAGGCCTGATGATCATCATCTACAATGACAGCCGGATCGAATAGCCAGGTTACTTCCTCCACTCCCGGAGTCTCTCTTGTAATAAGTGCTTTTCCTATAGGGTCTATCCACGGACCTACAGGTGTGGGTGCAGACAGTACACCTATTCCACTGGCATTGTTGGCGAAATAAAGAAAGAAACAGTCCTTGCCATCCAAGATTCGATGAGCAGCTGCCGGGGCCCAGGATTGCGAAGCCCATGTTGCTGCGCCTTGAGGACCAGCAACTCTGATCTCTCCATGATCGGTCCAGTTGATTAAGTCATCCGATGAAATGACCGTAATCCGGTTGATTGAACTGTAGCTGTTTTTCTGAGGAAGACCGTCCTTATCATATTCCAGCTTATCACTAGTCATATATAAGTAGACTCGATTGTTAAATACTAAAGCATAGGGATCGGCTCCAAATTTGTGGGCCACCAAAGGGTTACCGTTGGGACGAAGCTTTCCAATCTCCCCTGGAATACGCTCCAGATTGGCAGCTTGGTCTTGCTTTTGCTCACCAGCTTGTGGTGTAGAATGATGATTCATCAAAAGAATCCCCCTATAATCGTTTTTAGTTGTGTCTTTTTACGAGAAAGCGTTTGCAATACAAAAGGTATCATGATAGGATGATTACATTTTAAGGTAAGCTGAGTACAATTTCATTGCGTTAACCGCTCTATTTATTGCGTGAAATGACGGGAGGTACTTCATGAGCGGATCCTCTGAGTGTTTTTATGATCCCATCCAGCCTGAGTTCTTATATCTACACAGCGTAACGACGTATAAGCTGGAAACGAGCTATCATCGCCATAATGCATACGAGATCTACCTGTTTCTTCGTGGCAACGTTCACTTTTATGTAGAAAATCGATGTTACCATGTACAGCCTGGTGATCTGCTTGTGATGTCACCCGAGGAGATGCACCGAGCCTTTATTCTGGATGAATCTGAGTATGAGCGAATTACAATCAATCTCAAAAAAACATATCTATTTCAACTTTCCACACCATCAACCAATCTATCGTCATGTTTTGATCATCGCCCCAAAGGAACAGGCAACATCGTACATTTAGACGACGATAACTTGAAACAGATGCTGCAATGTACAAACGAACTGGAAGGATTGCTTGCTTCCGATGCTTATGGCACCGATATCAAAATAAATGCAGCCGTAGCCCAATTGTTGGTCATGATTAACGTCTGGTTCCATAACAATTCCTTTGTTCCCAATGACATTATGCCTGAACTGGTTCGTGAAACCATGGATTATATTGAAACACATCTAAATCAAGACATTACGCTTCGCAAACTTGCCGAAGTGTTCTACATGAATAGTACTTATATCAGCCGCCAGTTCAAAAAGCATACTGGATTGACCATCCGTTCCTACATTTTGGGTCGACGTATTGAACGGGCCAAATTCCACCTGTCAGAAGGAATGAGTATTACGGATGCATGCTTTCAATCGGGCTTTAGTGACTATGCCAATTTTATTCGCAGTTTCACCAAAATGGTCGGCATCTCCCCCGGTAGATATATCAAACAAAGACGTGATGCAATGGAAGCTTTGCCACAATAATGACAAGCTCATTCAATGTAAACTAAAAAACATCAAGCCATCCTGCATGGCTCGATGTTTTTTTTAGTTCTTGATATACTTCGGATCTGCAAACAATTCATTATTGTAATTATATCCGTAAGTTAATTGATCTCTTTTCCCGTCCACAATCGAACGCGATCTTTAATCCACTCCGTATACTGCTGTTCCATGCCTACTGCACCTGCATTATCAAGTTCAGCAATCATATTGTCATATATGCCTTCAAAGGCACTCGGAGAGGATGTAATCGCTTCGGCGATCCGTTTCTGAATAATATCCTGCGTTTTCTGATACACAACGTTATAATCCCCGCTATCCGAAGGTATCGGCATATTGTAAGCCGCGCCCCACTCTTTCACCGGAAACTCTTTTTCAGAAGGGAACAAGTCCTTCCATGTAGTTATGCCATAACCTTTCAAAGCTTCTTTTTCCTCATCAGAATAACTTTGCTGAATCTGTTCAGGATAATTCGTTGTATAGTAGTTATCCGTTGAATCTTTGACACCATCCCCGTAGTGAGCACCGAAAATGTAATACAAGCCTACTCCGGTTTCTTTGGTGAATGTGTTATTGTCTTTGTTTTTACGTTCCTGTACATCGGCTGGGATGGTGCGAACACCCTCCTCCACGTTATATTGCTCGCCTTCAACGCCCCAGTTTCTCAATACTTGCCCTTCTTCAGAAGACATCCAATCCAAAAATTTGATGGCACGGACAGGATCTTCACAATCGACTGTTATGCCAATACCATAACCATCAAAGCCGATATTCTGGAAATCTTTACGTTGAAAACTGTCATCTAACGTTACCGGATAGAATCCGTAGGTCATATCGTCTTTCCCTGCGCTTTTCAACGCATTTTCCGCATCACTGAATCCCCAGCTTGGATCAAGCAAGGATAACACGCGACCACTGGCGATTTTGGACTTATACTGGTCATCCTTCTGAACAAAACTGTCCTTGTCCAGCAAACCTTCATTGTACATCTTGTTCAACCACCGGAAATATTCCTTCTCCTCAGGACGTTTGTAATGTAGAACGGCTTCGTAGGTGTCAGGATTGATGAAATACTCACCATCTCCAGGTCCTCCAGTAGACATGACAGCGGGATCAGTAACAGTGATCATTCGCCGCCATCCATCTGCACTAAGCGTCAGCGGAATTGTGGGTTGACCATCATCTGTGGTCGGATGTTTCTCGTAATATTCACGTAGCACATTTTCGAAATCGTTTAAGGTTTCGATCTCAGGATACCCGAGTTCCTTGACTACACGATGTTGAATGGCAGTACCATTCGTCGCATCGAAGCTGACCTGATCGATTGCACCATTCGTTGGAATCCAATAGATTGAAGGATCGTCATTGCTGTATTTCAACCGATTGAAGTGCTCACCGTAGATCTTTTTCAAATTGGGCGCGTGTTCTTCGATCAGATCCGTCAAATCAATCATTGCCCCGGCATCAACGAGTCTAGTCAAGTTACCTTTTGGGAAGATCAAATCCGGATAATCGCCGCTGGCAGCCATCAGGGAAATGCGGTCGTTTCCACCTCCGCTCGAAATATCGAATTCTGCATCAATACTTACACCGGTTTCTTCCGTAATTTTCTTCCCTACAGCATCCTGCATTTTGTTCCAGTTCGGACTTGCATCTGCCCCGAAGAATGTAAATGTGATCGGGCTGTTGGGGTCACTCGTATTTGATTCGGAATTCTCTCCAGCGTTTCCGCAACCGGCGGAAACTAGCACAACACTTGTTACGAGACATGCTCCTAGCATTTTTGAAATGGCTCTCATTATTTTTCTGCCCCCTAAATGGTGTTAGTCGTAATAACCAATCTAGACCTTACGATGGTTCGCTTTGAAATAGTATACGCTTACATATTCAACCGTTAGTAAACGATTACAATCCTGCCTACCCTATTCCATGTTTAAAGTATAAGGAAGTCTAATCACCCCAACCTTGATTATTAAGCCATGAAAATAGCATGATCTAGACATGTGTCTCAGTAAAAATGTGAAGACCAAAAAAGCGATGGTTGCCCATCGCCTCATAAAATCAAACCTGCTTTTCAATAATATAATTCCAACGTAAATCCTAGGATCTCCCCTTCCACATCACGCAACAATTCCATGACCTGGTCAGCGTAATCTCCAAGAATCTCTTTGCTTTTCTCAAAACCAATCCATTGAACAGTAAGCGGCATGCTTACAGCCCCAGTCAAGACATCCCATAGTGCGTCCAAATTGCCTCCATAGCTCTCGTCTAACTCAAGCTGGTTCTGCAAAATTTGATGAAGCTCTTCCTTACTGTGAAAGTCGTTTCCGTTAATCTGAATGATGCTCATATCATTTCCTCCGTTTATTTTAACTGTTCAAATGACTTGTAATGATCTGTCGTCTGGTAGATTAGACCGTCATTTGAGTATAGAATTCGGTCGCTTCCGCGCCGTCCTCCTGAGTAATTTATATCGGCTTCATACCATATGCGGCCTTTTTTCTTGGGAAGTAGTCCTTCCCGGTTTCCGAACACGTCGCCGCCAATGCTTTTGCCTGGAGCGACTTCATGTAAATTCCCTTCACTTGGTTCCCAGCCCAATTCCCTGGCCTCTTTCTTGGTAATGTAATTTGGTGGGAGTTCATTATGCTCCGAGATATAATTGGCAACCTCATCAAATCCCATATCCTCCGAAACTTGAGGCGATCCAATATCAAGTACAGACTCTGATGTACAACCCGAGAACAATAATGCAGCGAGGATGATCACTAACGTGTAAGCAAATTTTCTGAAAAACATATTCTTTTCTCCTTTTGGTGTTCTTGCTCTTGTTGTCTTCCATTTTACTGCTACTTCGATGACAATGCCTTTAATGTTAACGATTTGTGGTAATTAAAGCAATTCTGTAACCCTATTATGGAGTTGAAATTCAATCAATAAAAGCAGTTAACCCTGCTCCATTGAGGCATACTCGTATCCTTCAACAAAAAAAGCCGCTAAAAAAGCGACTTTAATCGTACCACGGATCATTACCATTCAACACATAAATTTAATACATTATTTTAAATTATCTATCCAGTTCCCTAATGCTGCTACAACCTCTTCCAACTGCTCTTCTTCCGTAATAGCAGGCTGATTATCTCCTTTTTGCATGCCATATGAGCCAAATTGACCGTGATTTCCACCCTCGATACTCACATATGTCGTGTCTTCCGGAAGATTTGCTTTGGAGTTCTCCCAATCTTCCCTGTTAAGCACTCCGTCATCCGAGCCTGTAATCTGTAAGATAGACAAGTCCGTATTCTTCAAGCTCCCCCCTTTATCTGCATAGGAAGCCAAGAAAAAGACGCCTTCCAATTTCTCATTGTGCTCCGCAGCATACCGTGATGCGAATGACCCTCCCAATGAATGTCCGCCAATAACAAACGCTTCGTTAGGATGTTCCTCGATAAAGGAATCAGCCTTGTTTTGACCGAAAATCGCCAAGTTTATTGGCATGTTTGCGATATATACGCGGTGACCCTGTTCTGCGATTTCTCTGGCAAGTGGAGAATAACTTTCAGGTTCAACCAGACCGCCTGGATAAAAAATAATATTCGGTTTGGTTATCTCTATACCCACGGGTTCAAATCGGTAACCGTCCTTAATCTTGGTGACATTAACCTGAGCATCACTTGTCATCGCCGTTTCCGCTCGTTCAGAAGGACTATACGTAACCGAATTGAGATATACGAAAACGCCGGCCACGATGATAACGATGGACAGGATCGTACACATGATTATCTTTTTCCATTTGTTTGTACGTTGTGCTGTTTTCAACCTAAAAACCACCTTGTTATGAGGATAATGTGTTTTCTTTTTTAACTCTCCATTAATTATACTTACCGGTAAGTATAATTACAAGCTAGTTTTGCTTACTATCGTTATTTGTCATAAAATATTCATGGAGGGAAGTTCAATGACAGAAAAAACACACAAACGTTTGCCTGGAAGACCCAAACACGGCGACGACGATATCTCAATTCAACAAACGATTATTCATACAGCTTCAAAGCTATTCATGGAGTATGGCTACGAAACAGTAACACTTCAGCAAATTGGCAAAGCATGTAGCGTGTCAAAACCAACCATTTATTATCATTTCAACAGCAAACCAGAGCTGTTTAAGGTTGCCTTTACAACGATGCTTCAGAATGTGAGCCGGTTAACCTCGCATATGCTTGATCAAGCCGAAAATTTGGAGTCGGGACTTGTGCGATTGGCAGAGGCCAGACTGGGCAATCCACATGCGGAGATTGAAACCATGCTCAGAGAAGCTGAGCCTTTTCTTGAACCAGCTCAAATTCAGGATATACGCAACGCGGAGCATCAGATTCACGAAGTGTTAGCCTCCCATTTCCAACGGGCAATGGATGAAAACAGACTGCGGACGGATGATCCGTTTTTCCTGGCAGAGACCTTCTCGACATTGATGTTAATGGGGAATCGGGAAGATAACCTGCATAAATATGGTTCCAACTTTTCGCTTGGCAAGAAGCTAGTAGATATTTTCATTCGCGGAGCGCAGTAAAAATTCAGGGCAACAAGGAGAGCTGACATGAATATCCCTAGAGGAACCTATGGGTTTCGATTCGCCGAAGACAAGGAGCTCCAACTGTGTGTACTCTATGCGGCTGGAAGTGATTCAATAACTGATCCTTCTTATCATTGGGATGGACTCGAACGTTCGGACGGGCCTCTCCTGTTATTCCAATATACACTCTCGGGTGAAGGTGTATTTGAGTCGAATAATCGCATTCATCATGTTACCGCAGGACAAGCTTTTTTGGCCGAAATTCCAGGACCACATCGCTATTACTACCATTCAGCATCAAAAGAACCTTGGGAGTTTCTGTTCCTGTTGTTCAGGCCCACTCTTATTCTGCCCCACTGGCGAAAATTTCTTCGTGAAGCTGGAGAAGTTCCCTACCTTCCCGCTGATTGTACACCGATCCGACTGTTGCGGATGATCGTGACTGATGCGGCGGCAGGCAGAATCACTGATCCTCTGATCGCATCATCCAGCGTATATCAGTTCATGACAGAATTGACTCGATTACAGAAAACAACATTGCGCAACAGGGAGAATTGGTCTGAGAACATTCAAATAGCCGTTGAATACATAGAAAACAATTACTCCAAGATGATCAGTATCGATCACCTTGCGGAGCATGTTTCCCTTTCCAAATATCACTTTATACGTCGCTTTTCCGCAAGTACTGGCTTGACGCCAGGTACTTATCTGACCCGTGTACGTACCGAGAAAGCAATGGAACTGCTGCGCGGAACTACGCTTAGCATTGAAGTCATCGCCAAGCAAGTCGGGTATTCCAGCGGAAGTTATTTTATCAAAGCCTTTCGCAGCATAACCGGCGTTACGCCAGGTGAATTTCGTAGTGGCGGAGAAAGCCTTGTGTACCGTAAATTGTTCTTCGACTAAGCGCAATATTTTGCTATTCCACACTCAACATTACTGTAGATATTAATAAAATCCTTTATTATGATGAATTGAGCGAGAGCAATAATTAATCCATAAAGGAGCATTCCCATGAATCATACGCTTGCAGCATCAACTCCACCGCTTGGCTGGAACAGCTGGGATTGTTACGGCGCGGCCGTTACGGAAGACGAAATTCGTGGCAACGCCGAGTACATGGCAGAACATCTTAAAGACTTCGGCTGGAGCTATATTACGGTCGATATTCAATGGTACGAGCCTTTGGCCAATTCTTCGCAATATCGTCCGTTCGTCCCACTCATCATGGACGAATATTCGCGGCTTATGCCTGCCGAGAATCGGTTTCCCTCCGCTGCAGGTGGACAGGGATTCAAGCCATTAGCAGACTACGTCCATAGTCTTGGGCTACAATTTGGCATTCACATCATGCGCGGTATTCCACGTCAAGCTGCACATGCGGCTACTCCGATTCTGGGTACAACCGCCACTGCGCGCGATATTGCTCATCCGAACTCCATCTGTCCGTGGAATACGGATATGTATGGTGTTGATAGCTCAAAAGAAGGCGCACAAGCCTACTACGATTCGCTTTTTGAACTGTATGCACAATGGGGCGTTGACTTGGTGAAGGTGGACGATATTGCTGCTTCCAGGCTCTATGACACCCATCAGCCTGAGATCGAAATGATAGCCAAAGCGATTGAGCGCTCCGGTCGGCCCATGGTACTAAGCCTCTCTCCTGGCCCTGCCCCGGTGGAATACTCAGAATTCTTGGCTGATCATGCGAACATGTGGCGTGTCACGGACGATTTCTGGGACCTCTGGCCACTGTTATTGGATATGTTCGACCGCTGCCGGACGTGGCAGGGCGTTCCCCAAGCAGGCTGCTGGCCAGACTGTGATATGTTGCCTTTGGGTCATATCGGTATCCGTTCTGTTGACGGTGGTGGAGCAGATCGTTGGACTCGGTTCACGCCTGATGAGCAGTTGACGATGATGTCGCTGTGGAGTATCTTCCGTTCCCCACTCATTTTTGGTGGTGAACTGCGAGATAACGACGACTGGACACTATCTCTGTTGACCAATCGTGAGGTTCTGCGAATGCATCGCGAGAGTTATGGAGCCAAAGAAGCCTTACGTAAAGAAGATCTTATTGTGTGGACTGCCCAGCATGCGGATGGTTCCTCTTACGTCGCTGTGTTTAACATCGGTGAGAATGCTCTTCATGTGAATCTGTCCATTGATGAGGTCGGACTGTCCGGCATTACCAAAGGTACTGAATTGTGGAGCCGAGAAGCAGCTGAATTTACAGAGAACTCCTTAGTTACTACTGTACCTGCGCACGGCGTGCGTCTCTATCGGTTTTCCTAAGTTTGCAAAAGAAAAAGAGAGGTCTGTCGTTCATTAGACAGACCTCTCTCTCATTTCATCAGTATATATCCATGACTTGAACGGCCAGATGAAATGCTTTAATCCTTCTTTCCAGAAGAGTCTTTTGCGGGCTACCTTCCTTGGACTTGGCATACATGCTTTCAAGGGATGGAAACAATCCAATCAAGACAAGACGGGCTTGTGCTATATCTTCCTTGGTGTATGAATGAGCTTTTTGATTCCAGACATTTTCCAATAAAGCTGCGCCGATATGCAGAGCTTTGAGGCGTTTTTGTAATAAGGTAGTATTTGAACTTTTCTGAATCATGTTTTCTAGAGCATTTTCCGATTTGCGGATGGTTGATTGAAAGGCTTTGATAGATTCCAGTTGATCTTCTTGTGACACATTTTCCATGGAGTACAGACCTCGCTTTCTTCGCTTATTTGGTTGGTCTTTCAAGAAAGGAGCGATACCTATTAAATCACCTCATAAATATAACAAAAAAAGCCGCTTAAAATAGCGACTTTTAATGTGTTAATGCTTGATTCAGTTCTAGAGTACCTTCTCCAAAAAGCTGATCGTCCGTTCATTCTTCGGATTTCCAAATATCTCTTCCGGAGTGCCCTGCTCGACGATATAACCACCGTCCATGAAGATCACACGATCGGCTACTTCACGGGCAAAACCCATCTCATGGGTAACGATCATCATCGTCATGCCTTCGCTCGCGAGGTCTTTCATAACACCAAGCACTTCTCCTACCATCTCAGGGTCGAGCGCCGAAGTTGGTTCATCAAATAACATAACGTCCGGATTCATGGCAAGCGCACGAGCGATCGCTACACGTTGTTTTTGTCCACCTGACAGTTGTGTTGGGAAGCTATCTGCTTTATCAGACAGACCCACACGTTCAAGTAATTTGAGTGCTGTATCACGCGCCTGCTGTGCATTTAATATCCCGAGTTCTCTGGGCGCAAACATGATGTTTTTAAGTACACTAAAATGAGGGAACAAGTTAAAATGTTGAAATACCATGCCAATATTTTCACGAGCTTTGTTCAGGTTGGTTTTAGGGTCATTCAGATCCTGATCATCCACGATAACCCGGCCTGCCGTAATGGCATCTAATTGGTTGATGCAGCGCAAGAAGGTACTTTTTCCCGAACCGGAAGGCCCGATGACACAGACGACTTCTCCTTCGTTGACCGCCACATCAATTCCCTTGAGAACCTGATTCGTGCCGAAACTTTTCTTCAAACCTTCAACTTTTATTTTAGCCACGACGAACCTTCACCTCCAGATAATCAGCAACTTTGGTCAATGTGATGATGACAATCAGATACATAACCGCAACCGTTAACCAAATGTCAAAAGAGGAGAACGTTCTTGCAATAACAATTTTACCCGATTGTGTCAACTCTACGAGACCAATAACGGACAAGATTGACGTATCCTTCAACGTGATAACCATCTGGTTAATGAAGGACGGAATCATAACCCGCACTGCCTGCGGAATGACAATCTTTATCATCGCTTTGCGATAAGGAAGACCCAATGAACGGGCAGCTTCCATCTGACCACGATCAATCGATTGAATCCCGCCTCGGATAATCTCGGTTACGTACGCTCCTGCATTCAGACTAAGTGTCAGAATCGCTGCCAAGAACAATGGCATCGTGAAGCCCATCGCCTGTGGAATCCCGAAATAAATAAAGAATGCCAGGACAATCAGCGGAATGCCGCGGAAGATATCTACAAATACAGTGGCAACACCACGAAGGAATTTGTTCTGTCCCACCTTCATAAATCCGAAAATCAGACCGATGATAAACGCAAAGAACAGGGACACAATCGTGTATAAAAGTGTGTTTCCCAGACCTTTAAAAAGTGCAGGAAGAGATTTCTGGATTAGCTCCCAGCGACCTTGATTAGCAACAGTCGGAGCGTTCTCACCCAGATAAGTCTCGGTAATGCGTTTATACTCCCCGTTAGCTTTGATATTGGCGAGACCTGTATTAAACATCTCCAGAAGCTCCTGGTTTTTTCCCTTGCTTACTGCAAAACCGTAAGGAGCGCCATCTTCTTTTTTGGTAACAATTTTCAAACCGTTGTTCTGATTAACCCCATAGGCCAGTACAGGATAATCTTCAAAACATGCTACGGAATTACCGGTTTTTACATCTTCATACATTTGGTATGACTCATCAAACGGAACAATCGTAAATCCATACTCTGAAGCGATGGACTCTGCAAAACTAAACCCTTCTGTTCCGGTTTTCACGGCTACCTTCTGTCCACGAAGGTCTTCATAACTCTTAATTGTGTCATTGTTGGCACTAACACCCATAACGACACCTGATTCAAAATAAGTATCAGAAAAATCAAATTTTGCTTTTCGCTCATCCGTAATACTCATCCCTGCAATCACACCATCGACTTGATTCGCCTCAAGTGCCTGTACAGCTGCATTAAATCCCAGGGATTTGATTTGATACTTGAAATTTTGATCTTTGGCGATGGCATCCAGCAAATCCATATCGATACCAACAAAATCACCATTCTCATCTTCATATTCGAATGGAGCAAATGTGACATCAGTTCCGATAACATAGGTTTTACCGGAATCGGACGCTGCAGCAGCGTTCCCTACCCACCCTGTTAGACCGCTCACCAGGAGCAGCATCAGTGAAAGTATAAAAAATGAGATCTTCGTTGTTTTCATGTGTCCTCCCCGTCTCGGTGTTGTCCGAATAATTCATTATTTTCTTGGAATCGGTATTACGGTTATGCTTTTTGTCGATCTTCTGCCCATTTGATTGTTATTATTTACTGTATATTAACAATCAATGCTTTGCCTTTCCACTTGCAACATTTTCCTCCGTCATTTTTTTTCCAACCAGTAAAAGCCCTTTTAATACTTACCCTCCAGGTAAGCTTTGCGAAACCCAATATTACATCGTGAATCTGAAAAAAGGTACATTTACTTTAAAACGTATTATTTAAAATTTAAAACTCAAAAAAAAGCCGCGATTTCCGCGACTTTTTATTATACAGTTTTTTATCATCTATTAATTTGCTCTGGTTGTCAATACAATCTCGAACTTCGAACCAGCTTCACCCGCGAACACAATGGTTCCGTTCTCAGGCAATACAATTTCGTTTTGACCACTGACCACTGTATGATTCATGCCTACACCCGCTTGGTTGTATACAGCAAATGCGCTGTTTGCAGACATCTTGACCGTCATTTCTTTACCTCCAGCTGATGTTGGAATCGAGTACCATGTGGCATGACCATTCGCCTGAATCGTAGTCTTCGATTGTTTTCCCGCATAGATCGGTTTGATGATGTCTTGAGCAGCATAAACGTTGCCTCCAGCTGTAACATATTCCACGCCATTTTCCTCATAGAAATTAAACTCCATCGTGTCACGGCCCGCTAATCCAGGAATTTGCAATTGGTTCACGGCTTGGTTAGCTCCAACAATTTTATTGGTGTAGATATAACCAGGCAGCTCATTAAAAGTATGAATGGGAATCATCGGCATCGCTGCGTTGTACAGTGTTGATGTATATTTTTCATTGACCAACACGTAGGCTTTGCCTTCACGTTTCTGCCATGCGGCCTTTACTTCTGCAGACAATTCATTGGTTTCAAGCTTTTCTGCTTTATATTCCGAGGAAGCAACTTGCCCAAGCCCAGGAACGGACTGATACGAGCGAGACCACAAGTATGTGTTCCCATTGACTTCCTGAACGAACTTCAGCTTTTCCGTAGCCGCATCATTAACAAATGAGCCATCATTGGTGTACGTATAGGTCTGATCAGGACTGTTAGGAGAGGACAGATTAGATAGCGTTAATTGCCCATCATCTTTTACGTCCATCTTCATTAACATGTTTGCCCCACCCGCGTATATGCCAGTGTGCTGTGTAAGTTCCTTCGGCATGGTTGTTTTCACTGGTGCATCATAAGACTTCTCCGGCTTACGCTCTGGAATGATATTCTTCTCCTCAAGCGCGCCAAGCAACAGCTCAGTTGCCAGCAATTGATCCGTTGAGCTATGACCACCCGAAGAGGTTACCGCAGCAGCCATATTATACTCCGGAAGTACAATCAATGAGGAATGATAGGTTATTGTATTGCCGCCTTTGCTTACTGCCTGGATGCCGTAATCATTAAAAGGAAACAGGTTCACGCTGTCCCAGCCCAGGCCGTAACCAATAGAAGAATCGCCTTCTTCTGGCCACATGCCTCTCTTGTATTCTTCTTGCTCCATGGCCTCTACGGATTCCTCCGAAAGAACACCTTCAACCTCACTTGTAAAGATTTTCGAGAACTGAACCAGATCTTCAGCGGTGGAATAGATGCCTCCCGAGGCAATCATATTTGTAGTCTCTAATGGGAGTTGCTCCTCATGCGAAGGGGAATATGTTGCTGCCATCTGGCTAAAGTCCACAATATCCTGTGGTGTTTTGGTATTCTCCATACCAAGAGGTTCGGTTATGTACCGGTGCATGAAAGTTGTGAAGCTCATGCCGCTAACCCGCTCAACCAGAATTTCAGCTAATGTAAAACCGTCATTACTATACACCGAGTATGCGCCAGGATCGGCCTTCAAATGTTGCGTCGCCAATTGTTCCAGTAACGTATCATGTGCATAGGTATCATTATCTCCAAACAGTATTGAACTGTTACTTGACGTTCCGAGAAGTCCGGATGAATGATTCAGTAACATGCGTGGTGTAATCTGTTGGTAACGCTTGTCTTTCATTTTAAAGTCTGGAATATACTTCACGACAGGCTCATCAAGATCGATCTTGTCCTCGTCAACAAGCTTCATTACGGCGGTTGTGAGCATCATTTTGCTGGTTGAACCAATGCCATACATGGTATTTGAAGAAAGCGGGATGTTGTTTTTCAGATCATTTTTGCCTGCCTGACCGGAGATCACAATCTCGCCCTCATCCATCAGTGCGTACTGCACACTTGTCGTAGCGTATGATTCAGTGAGTACCTTTGCCTTCGCGCTTACTGCCTTTTTAGTTAGATCATACGTAGGGTTACTATCGTTACTGGTAGCGGGTGTGGCCATGGCCGACATTGGGGACATCATTGCAAACACCAAAGTTATGGCGGCGATAGACGTTCGTTTCTTTCGTGTCAATCTCATCTTCTCCTGTCTAGTCTATGGATTAGGAATCTCTGTGTTAGTACTCCAGTAGTGTAACCGAAGAAGATGAACTGTCTGTGGCTTGAATATGAATCGAGTATGAACCAAGCAGGACCAACCCAAATAGGTTGGACACACGGTAAAAATCGCTTTAGTCCAGCTTTGTTTTGTTTGCAAATTAAACTTTTGCTATAATGGTATATCAATCAATGGAGTGCCAATAACATGGCTAAGTACATAAATAAATGCAATCCATAATGCAGTATGAGTAATGGAGTTGAAGCAATGCTAAAAGTTAATCGGAATGACCATCGCCCGATCTGGCAGCAACTTCTGGATCAAGCGATTCATAATATCACAACCGGGAAATGGCAACCAGGCGAATTGCTGCTTCCATCACGTGAACTTGCTCAATTAATTGGTGTTTCACGGTCAACCATACAGATTGTGTACGAAGAATTATTCAGCCGAGGGTATACGGTAACTTCCCGTCGGGCTGGGACAAGGGTTAGTGATTGGACATATGCACCTCGGTCAACAGAAGGCATCACGATGCAAGGGCCTATTCCTCCCGAACTGCCTACACTAAACGAATCGATTGGTCATCTGCATAGTTGGTTCGGCAATAGAGACAATCGCAAAATAGAAATTGATTTTAATCCCCACGAGCCTTATCTGGATGAAAGTTTCACAAAAGCCTGGAGGCAATCCTTTTTACAAGCTTCCACTGAACCTAATCTGGATCTTTGGGCTTATGGTGATGCCAGAGGGTTACTGGCGTTAAGAGAACAGATTCAGCGTTATTTGTCACTTGAACGAGGCATTCATATCGATGTTGATCAAATCTTGTTAACCTCAGGTGCACAACATAGTATTGATTTAATTGCCCAGGCACTCTTAAGTGAGGGAGACAGAGTTTCGGTAGAAGATCCCGGCTTCCCAGCCGCTTGGATGGCGATGAAATACCGCCGGATGCAAGTCGATCCCGTTCCAGTTGATGAGTATGGATTATGTGTAGATCATATTCACCCACAGACAAAACTCGTATTTGTCACACCTTCTCATCAATGCGCCGTTGGTGTTATTATGTCGGAGCCACGCAGGCAACAATTGATGCACTTGGCAGCTCATCATCGATATTGGATTGTTGAGGATGACTACGATAGCGAATTTAGGTACCGTGGAGATCCGCTTCCAACTATATTTAGTCAGCAGCCTCAGAATACGCTTTATATGATGAGTTTTTCCAAAATGGTTGCACCAGGCATTCGACTATCCGCTATCATTGGCCCCAAAATAGCTATCGATCGCCTTACTCAAGTTCATGAATTAACCTATCGTCATCTGCCGATTATGGAACAATTAACGCTAACTCATTTTATTGAACGTGGTCATTTCATGCGCCATATGAGAAGAGTTCGGAACATATATCGACGCAGACACGAAGTCATGACCAAAGCCATTGTTGCTTCTGGGCTAGGCTCACGATTTACATTAAGTGGTGTGGAAACAGGATTACATATGCTTCTAGAATCTGAAACGTCATTTGACGAAGAAGCGCTGACGAATACTGCCCTTGATCAAGGTGTGCGCGTGTATCCGCTTAGTAGATATTGCTTGGAGAGTCATCGAAAGGGATGGATATTAGGTTTTGCGAAAGTGGATGAGGATCAGATTGAGGAAGGCATACATCGACTTGCAAAGATTGTACTATGATGGAGAACATGCTCTCCAATCGGATTCGAAAGGATGTTTTTTGTGATGAAAATTTTAGTATTAGGAGCCACCGGACGGGTTGGGAGTCATTTCGTCTCTAATGCCCTACGTTCCAATCATCATGTAACTGCACTGGTTAGACGCCCGGAAAAGGTACAAATCAGCGATGACAATCTCGTTCTGCATCAAGGGAATGCTTTAGTCGAAGAAGATATTTATCAAGCCATACAGGGTGTGGATCTCGTTGTTAGTTCCTTAAGTACCGACGGAACGACTACATTATCACAATCCATGGGACATATTGTTAAGTCTATGGCTCAGGAGCGTATCAAAAGAATCATTACCATTGGTACAGCAGGAATATTGCAAAGTCGAACGGATCCTGGCTTGCTTCGTTTTCAATCGCCCGAGTCCAGACGCAAGTCCACGCGGGCAGCTGAAGAACATCTGGAGATGTACAACATTCTCAAAGCTTCTAAGTTAGAATGGACCATTGTGTGCCCTACCTACTTATATGATGGAGAATCTCTTGGTAAGTACCGTGTTGAGCGGGACTATTTGCCTGACGGCGGAACTTCTATATCTGTAATCGATACTGCGGAGTTTGCTTATCAGCAATTAATGTCTGATGAGTATGTACAGTCTCGTGTAGGTATAGCCTACTAGGGCGTGTCTTAAATCTCATTTACGGTATATTCTTCTGTTCAAAAAAGTAAGTTTCAATATAAGCAAGCAAAATAAGAGCCTGCAATTGTTATCCAGTGGTAACAATTGCAGGCTCTATCTGTGTCTGTTGTTAAACTCTATTTTAGGTCTTTATATAGAGGAAATTGCGAAGTAATTTCACGCACACTACCTAATATTTGATTTTTTACATCCGAGTTCTTTGGATTTTTAAAAGCAAGCCCTATCAGCTGAGCAATTTCTTTCATTTCCCTGGCTCCAAGTCCTCTGGACGTCATAGCCGGAGTTCCAAAACGAATACCGCTCGTAACTAAAGGACTTGCCGTATCGTGAGGGATTGCATTTTTATTCGCCGTAATCCCTACTTCATCCAGTAAAGCTTCGGCTTCTTTGCCTGTGAGGCCCATAGTTCGTAAGTCAACCAACACGATATGATTATCTGTTCCTCCCGACACAAGGGTGAGTCCTTCATTCATTAAAGTTTCTGCCAATACGTTGGCGTTACTCAGAACACCTTCAATATATGTTGTGAAATCGGATTGCAATGCCTCACCTAATGCCACCGCTTTTCCTGCAATGACATGCATGAATGGCCCGCCCTGAGTCCCCGGGAATACAGCTTTGTCGATCACCTTTGCCCACGACTCCCGGCACAAAATGGCTCCCCCTCGTGGTCCTCGTAAGGTCTTGTGTGTGGTGGTTGAAACAAAATGGGCATGTGGTACCGGGTTAGGATGCAAACCTGCCGCAACAATTCCTGCTATATGCGCCATATCTACAAAGAAAAGAGCTCCCACTTCGGCGGCAATCTGGGCAAATAATTCAAACTCAATGGTCCGCGGGTATGCACTTCCACCTGCAACAATCATGCGTGGACGATACTTATAAGCCAGTTTACGTACTTCGTCAAAGTCGATGCGGCCTGTTTGTGCATCGACACCATATGGAACGAAATTATAAAATCTCCCAGAAAAATTAACAGGACTCCCGTGTGTTAGATGGCCACCCTGGGATAAATTCATGCCAAGGATCGTGTCACCAATCTCAAGCGAGGCAAAATAGACAGCCATGTTGGCCTGAGAACCGGAGTGAGGTTGCACATTTGCATGTTCAGCTCCAAAAAGTTCTTTAAGGCGGCGGTTCGCTATCTCTTCGACTGTATCGACATGCTCACACCCGCCATAATATCTTCTGCCTGGATACCCTTCCGCATATTTATTGGTCAATACCGAACCTGTTGCTTCCATCACAGCTTGACTTACAAAATTCTCTGATGCAATCAGTTCTATCGTATCCCGCTGCCTTCCAAGCTCTTGCTGGACAGCCATTCCTATTACTTTATCTTGCTTCTCCAAATGTTTCATGAACATCTTCCTCTCAATATTACGGTTATTTATTCGTTCCAAACTGTTTTTTGGGAAATTTACTATTCATCAGTAGATGTGCCATCATTCCTGCAAACAGTCCCCAAAATGCACCACCCACACCAAGCAAAGTCACATTCGCTGCTGTCGCCAAAAACGTAATCAATGCAGTTTCACGTCCCTTAGGGTCCGTTAATGCATTGGCAAGACTGCCACCGATCGTTCCTAGTAAGGCCAATCCCGCTAATGTTGCAATAAAGGTAGCAGGAAGAATCAAAAATAGAGCAGCCAATGTTACGCCAAAAATGCCGACAAAAATATAAAAAACACCACAAGCAATACCTGCAATATAACGTTTGGTTGAATCCTCATGTGCATCCTTTCCTGTACAAATCGCTGCTGTAATAGCTGCCACATTAAAAGCATGTGATCCGAATGGGGCTGCAAGAAGCGAACCCAAACCTGTTACGGCCAGAATAGGATTGGCACTTGTCTTGAATCCATCATTACGCAGAACAAGCATTCCGGGCATATACTGCCCTGTCAAGGTAATAATGAACAGCGGTAGCGCAACGCCAAGTAAAGCATTTAACGAAAATGCTGGAACAACAAATACAGGCGATGCTACAGCCAATTGGATCGTACTGAAGTCTGTTTTTCCCATGCATATCAAATAAATCGAACCGATCGCCAATATGCCAACAATGGCGTAACGGGAAGTAAACCTTCTTAGCACGATATAGCCTGTAAACAGTACAATCACAAGCAAAGGATCTACCTTCGCCCCTCCAAAGGCCGATATTCCAAACTGTAGTAAAATACCAGCTAACAATCCGGAAGCGATGCCTGGGGGAATAAGTCGAACGAAACGTTCAAACATGCCTGACCAACCTAAAATAATAAATCCAACTGCTGAAATCATGTAAGCGCCAATTGCTTCTGGATAAGGGGTTACCGCTAATGCTGAAACGAGAAACGCCACACCCGGTGTAGACCAGGCTGTAATAATCGGCTCCTTATATCGATAACTGAGCCAAATCCCCGTTACTCCTACCCCAATCGAGATGGACCATATCCAGGAAGCGGTCATTTCCGGGCTTAAACCAGCCACTTTTGCAGCTTGAAAAACAAGGATAAACGTACCCCCGTAATTAACAATTACGGATATCAAAGCGGCGATTACCGGCGATATCAAATCACGGCCACGTAACGAAGGGGATGCTGTCTTCATATTTAACACTACCTCTCACTTAATCATCGATGCGTGTGTTTTCATTCCAGTAATTTTCGTCTGGTAAATACCGTGGTCCAAATACACTTGTCCCTACGCGTATCATTGTAGCTCCTTCTTCAATGGCGACTTGGAAGTCACCAGACATACCCATCGATAGAATATCCATTGCTACACGCGGGATGTTTTTCTCTTTAATTTGAGTGCGAATACGGTTTAACAAACGAAAACAATGCCTTGTTTCTTCGTTCGTTGCATTCAGTTTTCCAATGGTCATTAAGCCTTTCACATTCAACGTTTCGAACTGAGTTAACTGTTCTACAAGCTCGACGGCTGTTTCTGGAGACGCACCAAATTTACTTTCTTCGTAGGACGTATTAATTTGCACAAGAATGTCTAAGGTCTTATTCTCTTTGAGAAGCTGGTTATGTAACGCTTGACCCAGCTTCAAACGATCTACGGAATGGATGAGCGTAACATATTTAACAACGTCCTTTACTTTATTTGTTTGCAGATGCCCGATAAAATGCCATTCCACCTGCTTGCTTTGTTCCATGAGTGGGAATTTGTCTCGGAGTTCCTGAGCTTTGTTTTCTCCAAACAGGAGCTCACCTGCTTGGATAGCTATTTGTAATTTCTCTAGCGGTACCGTTTTGGTCGCGAGCAACAACTGGATGTCCTCTATGTTGCGACCTGAAGCCTGGCAGGCCAATGCCATTTGCTGTCTTACAGCTTGAAGATTTTCTTCTACTAGATGTTTCATGTCAGCCACCTTCTTTCTATTCCAAACAGGAATGAATCAATGAGATTAGCTCCTCCTTATGTATTGTGAAGACTGTGTGGAAACTCATGCTAGTATAGCAACGCATGGATTGGTTATACATATCCAAAAACGCTCCTTTTGAGCAGTCCAAAACGACAAAGTGGACATTAATTCAATTGGGGTTCCTTTAATATGCTTTTAAAAGTCAATGATCTGATTGATGTGATGCCCGCACGCTTCTTCTGAAATGAAAAAAGCCGCTAATTTAGCGGCTTGGTTTAGTCCTATGTTCATGTTCAAAACGAAGATACATGTTTTATGATGATTTACTCGTTCACATTTTCCTTGGTTACCAGCTTCAATTCAGCGGGAATGGATGACTCCACCTGCTTGCCACTGAGCACATCCAGAGCTGCTTGCAGCGCCAGTTGGCCAATCAGCACAGGCTGCTGAGCGACTGTTGCCGTCAATTTCCCATCCTTAATGGATTTGATTGCATCATCATTACCATCGAATCCGATGACCGGAATGTCTTTACCTGAGCTTTGAATCGCTTCAATCGCACCAAGTGCCATCTCATCATTATGGGCAAATACCGCCTGCACGTCAGGATTACCCTGAAGCAGATTCTCCATGACATTTAATCCTTTGGACCGATCGAAATCAGCAGATTGTTTGGAAACCACATCAAGTTGCTTGTCAGCCACTTCATGGAAACCTTTACCCCGTTCTCTTGTTGCGGAAGCGCCAGGTACACCCTCAAGTTCAATGACTTTTGCGCCCTCACCCAGTTGTTCCACAAAATATTCAGCTGCCATGCGTCCGCCTTTAACGTTATCAGATGCCACTAGTGCCGCCACTTCGCCTTTATCTGCGGAGCGATCCAGCGTGATTACAGGAATGCCCACACTATTAGCGGATTGAACTGCTGTGGAGATCGCTGCAGAGTCCGCAGGGTTAATCAGAAGTGCACTAACGCCTTGCTGAATGAGATCATCCACATCATTGGTTTGTTTGGCCGAATCGTTCTGTGCATCAACCACGATGACCTGTACTCCCTGTTTTTTGGCTTCAGCCATGACTCCATCCTTCAGTGATACAAAGAATGGATTGTTCAGTGTAGATATCGACAAACCTATTTTCTTTTGTCCGTTACTTTTGTTAGGGTCAGGTTTGGCCCATTCCGGTGGCTCCAGAGAGCACCCGGCCAGAACGATGATCATCAGCATACTTACGAGTGTTAAAGTCCACTTTTTCATATATATTCTCTCCTTATGCTGTTTTCTTGCGGTCCAGCAGGACGGCAATGGCAATGACGATACCTTTCACAACCATTTGGTAAAATGAGTTTACTTCAAGCAAGTTCAATCCATTATTCAACACGCCGATAATCAAAACACCGATCAGTGTACCGACGATGCGTCCACGTCCTCCAGCAAGACTTGTACCACCCAGTACAACCGCTGCGATTGCATCCAGCTCATAGGATGTACCTGCTGTTGGTTGCGCTGAATTCAAGCGTGATGTCAAAATTGCACCTGCCAAAGCAGCGAGCATACCTGTCAGGGAGTAGATCATAATCTTCACGCGATTAACTTTGATACCTGAGATAATAGAAGCTTTCTCATTACCGCCGATGGCGTACGTTTTGCGGCCAAAAGCTGTTTTATGCAAAACAATCCATAGAATCATGAAGGTAATCAGCATCGTGATTGCTGGCACCGGAATGCCCAGCAGGTAACCACGGCCGAACAGTTGGAACAACAGATTATCCCCGAGTCCTGTAATTGGATTACCATTCGTGTACACCAACGTCAGTCCTCTAAATATCGTCATCGTTGCCAATGTAGCGATAAACGGAGCCATTCTGCCTTTGGTAATCATCAGTCCGTTCACCATACCCATGACACCACCGAGTGCTACACCGATAATGATGGACAAGATCGGGTCCAGGCCGGACAACATCATGTTTGCTACAAAAGCACTGGATAAAGCCAAGATTGAGCCGACCGACAGATCAATTCCACCCGTCAGGATAACAAATGTCATACCGAAAGCAATCAGCGCATTAATCGAGACTTGACGCAATAAATTCAAGATATTAAGCGGTTCCAAGAAACTTGGATTCAACACCGATACGATGAGAATAAGAATGATTAAGCCGAGCAGCGGTCCTAATTTTTGTATCACACTTGAGAAACGGAAGCCGCTTTTAGCCGTTTTGTTTTCCTGCATTGTTGTCATATCACTGTCCCCCTGTGGCCAATGTCATAATGTGTTCTTGTGTGGCTACTTCCTTTGCAACCTCGCCACTGATGTGTCCTTCATGCACAACCGCGATTCGGTCGCTCATGCCAAGCACTTCAGGTAGCTCCGACGATACCATGATGATTGCAACACCGCGGTCTGTCAGTTCATTCATCAATTCATAGATTTCGCGCTTCGCTCCGACATCCACTCCGCGTGTGGGTTCATCCAGGATAAGTACGCTTGGACCGATACCAACCCATTTCGCGATAACCACCTTCTGCTGGTTACCCCCGGATAGATTCCTTGCTGCCGTCTCGGAGGATTGTGTTTTGATCTGTAGACGTTTGATCAATGTATCTACGAATTCTTGTTCTTTCGAAGCTGAAATGAAACCTTTGTTTGAGAAACTGAACAGATTTGTTAGCGCCATATTTTCGCGAATAGAAAAGTCTAATACCAGTCCCTCATCCTTGCGGTCTTCTGTAATAAACCCGATTCCATGTTTCACGGCATCTGCCGGTTTACGAATGTTTGCTTTTTTCCCGCGGATGAAGATTTCACCGCTATCCAACGTATCCAAGCCAAAGATGGTTCTCATGATTTCTGTTCGTCCAGAACCCATAAGTCCTGAGAAACCGAGGATTTCCCCCGCTCTTACAGTGAAGTTAATATTCTCGAACAACCCTTTGCTGCTTGCATTCCTTACTTCCAGAACAACTTCACCATAAGAAGGATTCCGGACAGGGTACCGCTCGGTAAGTTCACGACCTACCATTTTCCGAACCACTTCATCAAAACTTGTCTGTGGAATGGTCTGCGTGTCCACCGTTCTTCCGTCACGCATGATGGTAATCCGGTCACAGATCGTGAATATCTCCTCCATTCGGTGAGAAATATACACGATGGACACGCCTTCCTTCTTCAGCGAGCTGATTACACCAAACAGCTTCTGGATCTCGCGTTCCGTAAGTGCTGCTGTTGGCTCGTCCATAATGATG
The DNA here is from genome assembly GCF_038004645.1 of Paenibacillus sp. FSL M8-0212. Classification (NCBI taxonomy): domain Bacteria; kingdom Bacillati; phylum Bacillota; class Bacilli; order Caryophanales; family Paenibacillaceae; genus Paenibacillus; species Paenibacillus sp. FSL M8-0212. The sequence goes on from NZ_JBBORP010000001.1 coordinate 6,113,598, forward strand.
ACCTTGGCATCTGTCATTAGCGCTTTGGCAATCTCGATCATCTGTTGCTGCCCGACAGAGCACTCTCCCGCAGGACGTTCCAGTGGTATGTCTACGGAAAGCTTGGCGAACTGCTCTTTAGCAAGCGCTTTCATCTGTCTTGTATTGAGCAATCCGAACGATGATGTCAGTTCCTTACCGATGAAGAGATTATCCAGCACCGTCATTTCAGGCCATACGTTCAGCTCCTGATGTATGAATGTGATACCCAATTTCTCTGCTTCCTTTGGACTTCCAAAATAGGTTTCTTCTCCGTCGATCATGATGGTCCCTTGGTCTCTCTGATGGAGACCAATCAGAATATTCATCAGTGTGGATTTGCCGGCTCCATTCTCCCCCATCAGGGCATGGACCTCACCGTCTTTTAGTTCAAAATCCACTCCGCTCAGCACCTGATTCGTTCCAAAGGCTTTATGAATATCTTGCATCTGAATGTGCATTACGCAACCTCCTTTTAACCGAAATGGACTCCCGATTGTAAAATGCAATTGGCATAGGGTGTGGCTTCACCTGTGCGGATGATCGCCTTCACCTGCCGGGTTAATACTTTGAATTGTTCGTGGCTGACGGAAGCATCGATTGCTTCTACCCCGAATTTCTCTGTGATGAATTGCATGGCTACGGGATTACCTTGGCTAATCTCTTCAGCCACAATAACTTTCTCAATGACCATATCTTCAGCGATCGCTTCCACCACTTCGCGAAAACTTGGTGTTCCCAGTTTGAGGGCCAGATCGATTTTGAGTACCCCATCCGGCACCGGCAGACCTGCATCCGCAATAGCAATCATGTCCGTATGGCCCAGATCAGACAGAATCTTGGAAATGTGACTATTCAACATGCCATTTCTTTTCATTACAAGCTCTCCTCTACTTCATTACGCGTTGGCATGCCGCCCTGCGCTCCGAACTTGGTGACGGACAACGATGCAGCCCGATTGGCGAAGCGTATACTCTCTTGCAACGCTTTTCCTTCAGCCAAAGCAACTGCAAATGCGGCGTTGAACGTATCCCCTGCCCCAGTAGTATCGATAGCCTCAACTTTATAAGTTGGGACTAGAATTTCCTCAGTGCCATCAAAGTAACGTACACCTTTACTGCCCTCCGTGATGAACAACTTGTTAGGATACTGACGTAATGCCTGTGCCGGACTCATACCCTGAAACAAAATCTCGGCTTCATGCTCGTTCGGCGTGATATATGCGGCATTGTCGATCACTTCTTGCGGTAATGTTCTCGCCGGTGCGGGATTAAGCAGTAGCGGTGTTCCGAATTCTGCACATAATGTACTTACATGAACAACCGTTTCCTCCGGAATTTCCTGCTGAATCAGCACGATATCTGCATCACGGATCACTTCAGCTGCTTCATCGACATATGCAGGAGTGACTTCCCGATTCGCCGCTTCAACCACTACGATACTATTATCACCTTCTGCCAGAATGATATGAGCCGTTCCACTTTCTAAATGTGTAACCGGTTTCACATTTTGCGTATTTACAGCATTTGCTCTGAAGTTCTCTAAAATATCTTTGCCAAAGGCATCGTCGCCTACCCGGCCGATCATCGCAACCTCGGCACCCAGTCGTGCAGCGGCAACAGCCTGATTGGCTCCCTTACCGCCAGGGACCGTTTTGAAGCTGTCGCCAAGAACGGTTTCACCCGCCCCCGGCCGTCTTGACGAAGTAACAACCAGATCCATTGAACTGCTTCCTATTACACATATTTTAGCCATCTGATTTCACCTTTCTCGTTGTGCCCCGTTCGATGAAACTTACGGGCAACTGTATGTTTTTGTTCTCTATTGCAGCTTGTTCGACAAGCTGGATAAGTAATCCCGCCGCTTCTCTTCCCATCTCGTATGCTGGCTGATGGATGGTGGACAATGCCGGCGATAACAGGCTGCTCATCGGAATATCATCGAAACCAATCACTTGTACGTCATCAGGAACTTTTTTTCCGATTCGTGATGCCTCATGCAGTACTGCCATGGCTGCGATGTCATTGCTGGCAATGACCCCGTCTGTGTCCGCGTACTTCCTGAATAATTCTTCAGCCCATACACCCGCCTCGTTAATTGAAAATGAGGTTGTCTTGATTACCCGGTAGTCTAACCCAGCATCACGGATGATTTCAATCGCTCCTTCAAAGCGATCCTGAGCCGGTCTGATCTGTGACGGTCCTTGCATAACCGTGATCCGGCGACTGCCGCGTTTGATAATCTCCCTTGCAGCTAGTCTTCCACCTTCTCTACCGTCCGCATACACGGATGGACGATCCAGTGATGTTCTGTCCAGAAACACAACGGGAATCTTCAGTTTTTCATATATTGAAGAATGAGGATAGTTCGTTGAAGAGATCACACCAACCACGTTGTTCTGGATAAACGTCTGGATGTAATCCTGCTCCTTCCGTTCATCCTCATCACTATTTCCAAATATCAGTCTGTAATCCTGTTCCTGCATCCGGTCCTCTACACCGCGGGCCAACTGCGGGAAGTAAGGGTTGGCAATATCCGGCAACAACAGGCCTATCAGTTTGGACTTGCGCTTATATAATGAGCGGGCCACTTCATTTGGCGAAAAGTTAAGCGCCTTCACAGCATCTTCCACTTTCTTGCGTGTGTCCGCATGAACATAACCTCTATCATTAATGACTCTGGATACGGTGGCAACAGATACGCCAGCCAGTTGAGCTACGTCTTTAATTGTTTTCATAAGTTGCTCTCCTCTATGTGTAACCGGTTACAGACATTAAATTATCATATTATTTTTGATTTGACAAGCGTTTTCATTCTGGAAATTTCTCCAAGTCCATTGGAAAATGGACTGTAATACACGCAAACCCAAGCCATACTGCCTGTTCGACGCCTGAAATAACATGCTGCAAAACATAGAAAATGACGAGAGCATCAGTGAACGCCCTCGACATTTCTTTAAGCATTATTTTGGGTATATCATTATGCTTACAGAGATCTTGCTTCGATGATGATATATTGTGAAGTGCGCTCCTGTATCAACCACTTTTCGCCGTGGCGAACATAAACATCATGATATTGAACACTATAATCGGTGAGAACTTCTTTGCCTTCTTCGTCCCTAACCATTTTGATCTGAGAAAATACAATGCCTGTTGCAGTATCACCTTCCACGTTCACTACATGCTGTGCGTTCGTGGTGAAATAGCGTTTCACGAGTGCCACATGGCCTTTAAACTCTTCTTCCAGCTGCTTGGTTCCGGTTACTTCAGACATCAGTTGATCACCAAAATATACTTTGAATCGTGTATCCGGTGTGAATAAGAGCATCTGATCTGCAATTTTTTTGGCATCGGTTAATGTAGCATACGAGTCCACCAAATCTCTCAATTCGGATTTTGCTTGTAAAATTTCCAGTAACATATATTTGTCCTCCTTGATGTATCGTGTGAGCCATAGCATTTTTTTATCCAACATTTGTTGAATAAGTATGGCTTATTGATTATTATAAAGAGTACAAAAATAACTACAATCGTTAATCTGGCGCTTTTTGTTCGATATCCAACGTTCAATCACAAAGTGTTAGATATCTCGGGGTGGAGGTTACCAAGTGGACATTAAAATCGATCGAAGAGTCGTCAAAACGAAGCAAGCTATCTTCCAGTCCTTTCTTTCTCTCATTGCCGAGAAAAATTTTGAGGACATTACAATTAACGAAATAGCAGATCGAGCTAATATCAATCGGGGGACGGTATACTTTCATTACAGTGATAAGTATGATCTGTTGAACAAGTGCATTAAAGAAAACTTAAATAAAATGATCTCCGCAACGACGACTACGAATGCGAATGGCGAAACGGTTGATCTTATTCAATCCTCTTTTCTACCTGTAATTCGATATTTCGAAGAGCACCATCGTTTTTACGCTTCAATGCTCTCTAACAAAGGAATTCCTGCGTTTCGTGAACAGATGTTGGAACTCGTGACAACGCACATAAGGATTAACATCAATATGGAAGGTGACAATAGTCACTATAACCAAGAATTTATCACTCAATTTATGGCGTCTGCCTTTGTCGGCATCATTGAATGGTGGATTATGAATGATATGCCTCAGTCATCTGAAGATGTAGCGGAACAATTATGGGGTTTGTTGAAGCGAAATCAGGTAATCAACTGAAACGGTCCCCACACAGCAACGATCTATCCGGCTAAGGTAAAGGTTAAAAAACAGGCTGTTGAGGAATCTCAACAGCCTGTTAACGTAGTTTCATGGTCTATATCGTTCTTCATCATGTATTCACTTTAAGTCACATTACTGTTTACATTTCACCGTTTATTTTATAACTTCCCGTAAACTTCATCTGTAACAGGTTCCAACCATTCCGGTGTGCCTGCAGTGATCGCAATGTGTTCAAACCAACTATCTTTAGCGGCCCCATGCCAATGTTTCACACCATCATGAGTCACAATAACATCGCCGGCTTTTAGGAATTGAGCAGGTTTTCCTTCTTCCTGATACCAACCTTCCCCACCAGTCACCAACAACAGCTGAAATCCACCGCGATGGATATGCCAGTTATTTCTGCATCCCGGTTCAAACGTTACATTCCCAACACCCACATTCACTTTGGGATCAGCAACCAAGGATTGGAGATAACTTTGCCCTACAAAATATTGTGCAAATGCTTCGTTTTTTTCTCCTACCGGGAATATCACTCCATCTTTAACTTCTTCATGTTTAGCCATTTCATTTCCTCCTATGTTGACCTAAAAATGATTACACACATACGTGCGATATCGCACATTCGTGTATAATATAAAATAATTGCACTGCCTCTGCAAGGATCAAATGAACCCGATCTGTGCCTTATGGCGCAAGGAGACAACATTTGTGCAATTACTCTCTGGAAAGAATGGTGATTACTATCGTTTCTATTACAGATCGAAGAATACTAAAGTCTCAGGAAGCGATCAAATCCGCTTTTATCAAACTCATGAACGAGAAACCTTTTGATACCATAACGATGCAAGATATCTCTGATCATGCAAATGTCGGCCGCAGAACGATATACCATCACTATTCGGACAAATTTGACTTGCTGGATAAATTAATTGAAGAACATATTGATGAACTAAGAAGATTGTGCAAAGAAGCATCCGATCTGGATTTTATAAAAAGCAATGTACTTTGGTTCGATTATTTTGAAGTTCATTATTCATTCTTCTCGGCTATGTTACTGAGTAAAGGAGCCCCTTTTTTCCACAATCGCTTCCTGGCTCTCGTCATTGAAGAACTAGAAGATGAGGTGAATGTAACGGAGGGCAAAAATAAAGGACTAACGAAAGAAGTTATTCTTACGTTCTTTGGTACAGCAATCGTTGGTATCGTGGAATCCTATTTCACGAATGGATTACCTCGGCAACCTCACATTGTCGCAGAACAAGTTGGGATTTTATTAGAAAGGAATCTATAACATAGACTCCTCATGAACCGTTCCTTCTTTATAATCTTACCACCTGGGGAGCGGTTTATTAATTATCATTACAAACATTGGCGTTATGTGATATGGTCAGTGAAGATATTAGATTCGTACATACATATGTGCATGAAATGCGAGGAGAAGATCGAAAGTGATAGAGAGAAATACCCTTGAGAAACCAAGTAAGTTTAGTGATCCCATTTTTGTCATGCTCGTGGCAAGCCTGTGCTGCTTGTTATGGGGAAGTGCGTACCCGTCCATCAAACTTGGTTATATCGCATTTAACATTCTGCCGGAAGATATTGCTTCCAAGTATGTATTTGCCGGATACCGATTTACACTGGCGGGCTTGCTGCTCTTGCTCCTGTCTCGTATCGTTAGAAAAGAGAAGCTCCAATTGTCCAGGAAGCAGTGGACAAGCCTTATCATGTTAGGTATATTGCAAACCGGTTTGCAATATATGTTTTTCTACGTTGGCGTAGCCAATACGACGGGTGTCAAAGGCTCCATTATGAACGCAACGACAACCTTTTTCAGTGTTGTTCTGGCCCATTTCATCTATAAAAACGACAAATTAAGCAGAAATAAAATCGTTGGCTGCTTGCTCGGATTCATTGGTGTAATCATCGTAAACTTCCATACGGATCTGCTTGCTTTTTCCTTTTCATTCACAGGCGAAGGGTTTGTTATTATAGCAGCACTTGTTTTTTCCGTTACGGCCCTTTACGCAAAACGTCTCACCGCTACGATTGATGTTCTGATCATAACAGGGGTCAGCCTGTTTGTTGGGGGACTGGTACTTACGCTGTTAGGTCTATCACTCGGCGGTCGGGTTACTCATTTCACCTTGGAATCCACCAGTAACTTGATCTACCTGGCCTTGCTGTCATCCGTCGCATTTTGTTTGTGGAATATGCTTCTCAAGTATAACAAGGTCGGAAGAGTGTCTGTCTACAACTTCCTAATCCCTGTGTTTGGCGCATTGTTATCGGCGTTATTCCTGGGGGAAACGATCTTGGAACTGAAAAATCTGGCTGCATTACTGTTCGTGTCGGTTGGCATTTACTTAGTCAATCGTGTACGTTCTGTGCAAAGCTCTAATGATACCCCAATAAAATAGACTACCGTCCATCTCATGGAAATCAAAAAAGCCGCTATTTAGCGGCTTTTTTTGTAAATAAGAATACGATACACTTTTGTTTCTTACAATGGGTATAGCTTAATATATACTCGTAAAGTCAATCAAGTCCTCTTCTTCCTCATAATTGAATACAATGGCGTGATTACCCAATTGGTATACCATCTCATAACCACCAATGACTTCATTGTAATACTCTGAGGAAGGTTTCCCCATCCATATTTTCACATTCCATGGTGACAGATTCTGCTTTTCATTGTACAAATCAAAAACGGCAATACGTGATTTATTGGTAAGCTCGTGCATGTATGAATCAAATCCGACGCCGAATTTAGAATAATAATAGACCGCTCCCCATTCCTCATTTGAACGAGAGGTTGGTTTCCCCAGCTTTTTTTGCGCATTTTGAAGCGTCATGCCAATCTTGATGTCCGTCCGGCCCGGTAATGCACCCTTTAAAGCAGCTTCCTTCAAGCTTTTCAGGTAAGCGCGATCGCCAACACCCGAGTTCGGCCAAGCTTTTGAACGGAGGTTACGCGTATCTTCCAACCGCAACTCCGATTTGTTTACATTCAACTTAAACGTATTAACTCCATAGACGAATTGAAGGTTGTTGTAATTTTTGAACTGTACTCGGGCACCTGAAAGAGTACGGATTCCATCATCTCTGCTTGCAGAGTAGGAATCGTCGATTTTTTTACCCTTATTATCGACATATGTTACACGGCGCAATTCCCCGGAACGAACAATATAGGTTTTCACCTCATTAAAATTAGAAGTTCCCCAATCGGTAATCATCAGCATGTCTGGTGTACTAGCCTCTTTGCTTTTCACAACGAAGTTCCAGGTTTGCGGCAAAATAATCGTATTCAGATCCAGTTTTGCTGCTTGGACTGTTCCGTATGCTGCACCTTTTTTCAGCAAGGCTGCGCGATACGTGCCTGAATAACTCTTGTCGCCTTTTTTATTGTTTGTCCAACCATTTTCTTCGGTCAGCGTGCTCTTCTGTTCATCATAAGCGAAAATATAAACGGTGTAAGCCGTTTGTTTGGCATCACGAAGCGTAAATGAAAGCCGGCTCATACTTTCGAGCTGTTTGGCGGAGATTTGCTCTCCTTTGGCAGCAGCATTGGGTGGAAGCAGAAGCAATGCGCTCAGAACATAGCCGATTAAAGTTAGTAGGGCCAGAGAAGCCCATTTTGATTGGTGCTTAGGGTGTATCATTGTTGACTCTCCTTTGAGTAAAAAAATAAAAATCTAGTAGCGTTTTTCTAATTTTAAACTGTGCACAATCTCAACATTCAAACAAGTAATTGCTAGCGTGTAATCTTAATCAAACTATGTAATTAATATAAGTTCATGTTCAATAGGCATATCCTCCTACTAGTACTATTTTCCTAAGAATGATAACATACCCTATCTAATAAAGAAATATATAACAATCTGAATCAATAGTTTTCCTTCCATATAACATAAAAAAGCCGCTGATCAGCGGCTCTTCAAGTAACTTCGAATCCGATATGATTTACAGGCAGGAGTACACGACATTTCGTAAGCGTCGTTGAACGTATGGCTCCTGGCTATTCAGCAAATGCTGGGCATACATAACTGTAAGCTCTGAATCCGGATCAATAATAGCCATACAACCAGCAGCGCCGCTCCATCCAAATTCGCCAATTGGACTCAGTGAGCCGCTTCCTGCTTTGGAGATATGTGTGCGAACACCCAACCCATAGCCGTATCCATACATATGATCCCAGGAATAATCACCCCGAGTCATCTCGTTCAGGTGATCCGTTCGCATCAGTTCCACTGAAGCTTGTGACAAAATGCGGACGCCTTCGGGACTCGTACCACGCCCAGTAAGTGCATTTAAGAAAAGTGCATAGTCACTAACGGTTGACAGCAATCCTGCACCGCCGCTTTCCAACTCTGTCCCTACCCGGAATCCGTTGCCGTCCAGACGGACAGCCTTCTCAAGCTCATCATTATAAGCATATTGCGGAATCAGGCGTGTCTGCTGCTCATCGTTCAGATTAAACGCTGTATCGTTCATACCAAGTGGTCCGGTGATTTCGTCCCGGAGATACGTACCAAAGCTTTTGCCACTTACCACTTCCACCAAGGCTCCCAGCACATCATGGCACATGCTGTAATTCCAATGTGTCCCTGGTTCAAACAACAACGGTTCTTTCGCAAGCGCTCTCGCGAAGTCACGTGTAGGCAATGTTCCGTTGGTGCTTTTTACAGCTTCTTGAATGCTTGGACAACCAACGTCATACGAGAACCCGGCTGTCATGGTGAACAAATCTCGCACTGTAATGGTTCTTGTCGCCTTTTCCAGTCGGATCTCGCCATTCGCCATCGTTTTCTTAACTGTCATCTCAGCGTACTCTGGCAGATAATCGGACAGTGGGTCGCTTAACAGCATTTCACCTTTCTCCACCAGTTGCAGCCCTGCCACGCAGGTCATGATTTTGGTCATGGAGTATAGATTGAAGATCGCTCCATCACCGATGGGCGTTTTCTCTTCCAGATTGGCGTAACCGTTACGATAATGGAAAACGGTATCATTTCGATGCATGACCAGCACCTCTGCCCACGGAATGCGCCAGGATGTCATGCGGTCAATAAATGAAGCAAGCGGTTTAAAGTCCATTTTTTCCCGTCCTTCTATGTAAAATCGTTTATCATTTTGCGATGTGGTCCATATTCAATCCCACAATCCACATATTAATAATATACGACCTTTTACATCTATTGACCACCATCTATATCCTCTCGTATGTGCAAACTACAATACATAGTTCTGTTTGTCACAATGCTTCACTGAATAAGCCGATCCATGAAAGGATCGGCTTATGTTGTAACGTTTTAGACTTCGCCGCGTCTGTTCTCAACCGATTTCATACGATTTTGATCATCTGGCACCCGGTCAACACTGAACTCTTGACCAGCTTCAACCTCGCCATGGCCTGAAATATTTCGGGAAAAATTAGTAAACTGTCTCTTTTGCTCATCCAGCTCGTGTTTTTGCTTTAAAAGCTCTTGCGGGTCCTGCTTTGTCACTATGCTAACCTCCCATACATACTTGAAGTCATGCAATTTAACTCGCACTACAGAAGTTTTCCATAAGTGAGCTGGGCTTATGCATGAAGTACAAAGTATTACTATTTAACAAGGTAAAACAAAAACGCGCTGGCAAGAGTATTCCTCCTGTCAGCGCGTTTTTGTATGTTAGTGAATATCTTTCTTTTTGAAATTTCCGCCTCTTACTTCAGCTACATCGTATACGACTACAAAAGCAGTTGGGTCAATTTCGTGAATGATATCTTTAATTTTACTCTCTTCCATCCGGTTAATGACACAAGTGATTTCCTTGAATTGTTCATTAGAGTAGCCACCGTAAGCCTCAGTATACGTTGCTCCACGGCCTAAGCGGTCCCGAATGGTTTCAACCATAATCTCAGGTTGATTCGTAATAATTTTAAACGTTTTGGAGCCGCTCAAGCCCTCTTCAACAATATGTATTACTTTAGAAGCAATAAAATACGCAAGTCCTGACAAGATCGCACCTTGCAGACCGAACACGGTAGAAACGACAATAAATACAAACATGTTGAGGAACAGAATGAGATCACTGGTTCCAAAAGGTACTTTTCGCGAAAGGAGTACAGCCAGCATATCTATGCCATCCAATGCGCCACCATTACGTAATGCAAGTCCCATACCAAAACCGATAATAATCCCGCCGACAACCGTAACAAGCAAGGTATCACCTTCAATGATAGTTGGTACATGGTGCATCAGACTCGTACTGATTGCCAGTGAAGCAATACCGATGATCGAATATAACGCAAAGCTTTTTCCGATTTGCTTGTACCCGAGCCACACAAATGGAATGTTAATAATCCCGATGAGCATCCCCAGTGGTAATCCGAACAGCTGTGATCCTACGATACTCAGACCTGTGACACCACCATCTGAGACATTATTCGGAATCAATATGGCTTCGAGACCATATGCCGTTATAAATCCCCCAATGATAATCAATAATACTTTGGAGAGGATCTTTAACTTGTTTGACTTTTGTTTTCTGTTTTGATGCATTGCATTTCCCCCTTGATGAACAACCGATAAAAAACAGTCTATAATAAAAATCACTGTTTTGGCAATAGATCGTCATTTGTGTGTGTTAGTTCATTGTCCGATGAGCGTTCGATACGACGAAATTTTATGCTCAAGCATCTCATCAGCTGTGTTAAGTATGTGCATCTGTTTTTGAATCGACTCTTTATGCTCCTCCAGCAGCTTTAAACGATCCGCCGCCGTATGCTCACCTTCCTGAAACAAGGAGGCATATTTTTTAATAATAGCAATGGGCATTTGAGTCTCTTTTAATTTGATCACAAATTGTAGCCACTTCAGGTGTGACTCGTTGTATCGCCTGTCTCCACTGGCATCTCGGAAAGGAGTTATAATCTGTTCCTTCTCATAATAACGCAACGTATGTGCACTGATATGGAGTAATTCTGCCACTTCACCTATGGTATGCATGGTTAACCTCCCCTCCATTTTCCCGCTTGACTTAGAGTAAGCTCTAATCAGTATAATCAACTCGTGGTCACATCACAATAAAAAATGAAATCAGATCCAGGAGGAATTCCCATGAAATATACAGTGATTACCGGTGCCAGTTCAGGCATTGGATATGAAGCGGCTTTAGCTTTTGCAGCTCGTGGCAAAAATATGATCCTGGCTGCACGCAGAACCGATGAATTGGACAAATTAAAAGCAAAAGTAGCTGAAATCAATCCAGATCTGGATGTTGTCATTCGTACAGTGGATCTGTCTATTGCCGCTAATGTGCATGAATTCTATGAAAGTCTTCAGGCTTATTCCATTGAGACTTGGATCAACAACGCCGGATTCGGGAATTTCGCTTCCGTTGGCGAACAACACCTGCCAAAGATTGAGCAGATGCTTCATCTTAATATAGAAGCTCTTACGATTCTTTCTTCCCTGTATGTACGTGATTATGCAAATGTTGATGGCACACAGATCATTAATATCTCCTCTGGTGGTGGGTATACGATTGTAGCCGATGCAGTAACCTACTGCGCAACCAAGTTCTATGTTAGTGCCTTTACGGAAGGACTTGCGCAAGAGTTAAAAGGTAAGAACGCAGCGTTGCAGGCCAAGGTCCTCGCTCCGGCTGCAACCGAGACGGAATTTGCGAAACATTCCTTTAATGTAGATGAGTTTGAATATGAAGGCAGGGTTCCCAAGTTCCATACGGCGGAACAAATGGCTGGATTTTTGCTGGAGTTGTATGACAATGAGAGTGTAGTGGGCATTGTGGATGGGTTAACATATGACTTTGAACTAAGAGAACCGATCTTTCCATACGCTACGAGAGCAGCCTCGAAACCACAACATTAACCCGAAAACTGAAGTCGAAGCTAAGTCGGCTCAATACCAGTAAACATTCATCTAACCTCAATGATAAACATCATTAAATGTAATTGTTAAACATCAGTTAACGTTAAAAAGGGAACCTGTCTCCAGGTTCCCTTCTTTGTATTTATAATCAATGCTTTATATTCAATTCTTAATTGAATGTTTACTATATAATGAAGTAATTATGCCAGCCTCATTTTGAAATCCTGATATCCGAATTCACGGACAACTTCGCAGTCGCCGTCTTTTCTTTTGACTGCAATCGCTGGAAGCGGCATGCCGTTGAACGTGTTGGTTTTCACCATGGAGTAAATCGCCATGTCTTCGAATACCAGACGGTCGCCTTCTTGCAAAGGCTGATCGAATGAATAATCCCCAATCACGTCACCAGACAGACAGGTTTGTCCACCTAAGCGATACAGATGAGCCTTCTCACCCACTTCTCCCGAACCGATCAGCGGCGGGCGATACGGCATTTCCAGCACATCAGGCATATGGCATGTAGCTGAAGTATCCAGAATGGCAATGTCCATACCGTTCTTATGGAAGTCCAGCACAGAAGTCACCAGATAACCCGCATTCAGCGCAACAGCTTCTCCCGGCTCCAGATATACTTCCAGACCATAGTCGTTCTGCATACGCTTGATGCATGCTTCCAGTCTTGGAATATCATAATCTTCACGTGTGATATGGTGCCCACCACCGAAGTTGATCCATTCCATCTGCGGCAACCATTGTCCGAACTTCTCGACAACTGCATTTAGCGTAGTCTCCAGATCGTCGGAGTTTTGCTGACACAGTGTGTGGAAGTGCAGTCCGGAGACGCCTTCCAACAGGTCTGCATCGAAATCCTCCAGTTTTGCGCCAAAACGCGAACCCGGAGAACACGGATCGTAGATCTCATGTCCTTCTTGGGTAGAGCATTCAGGGTTGACGCGCAAGCCGACCTTACGGCCAGCCTGAAGCGCCTTATCCTTGAATTTTGCAAGCTGTGAAAAAGAATTAAAAATAATGTGATCGCAGATTGAGATAATCTCGTCGATCTCTTCTGCGCGGTATGCCGGAGCAAAGACATGATTCTCTTTGCCCATTTCCTCATGGCCCAGACGCGCTTCATACAAACCGCTCGCCGTTGCACCGCTCAGATATTCTCCAATCAGCGGATACATCGCAGTCATGGAAAATGCTTTTTGAGCGAGCACGATTTTGGCACCTGTACGCTGCATAACACCGTTCAGGATTTTCAGGTTTTTCTCGATAAGCGCCTCGTCAACAACAAAACATGGTGTCGGTAATTGCTCGAACCGCATTTTAACGAACAAGCTCCGATTCTTTAACTTCTTCTGGCAACTCATCAACGAGTACCGGGTTGAAGTCTTCTACCCATGGGAGGCCCCATTTGTTCAACTCTTCCATGAATGGATCTGGGTTGAACTCTTCTACATTATATACGCCTGGTTTGTTCCACTTGCCTGTCATGACCATTGCTGCACCGATCATAGCTGGAACGCCTGTTGTGTACGAGATTGCTTGGGAACCCACTTCTTTGTAGCACTCTTGGTGATCACAGATATTGTATACATAATATGTTTTGTCTTGACCATCTTTTTTGCCTTTGAAAATACAACCGATGTTTGTTTTACCCACAGTACGTGGTCCAAGGGATGCTGGATCCGGCAGTACTGCTTTCAGGAATTGCAGTGGAATAATTTGTTTACCTTCATATTCAATAGGCTCGATTGAAGTCATGCCTACATTTTCAAGAGCTTTCAAGTGAGTCAGGTAGCTTTGACCAAATGTCATGAAGAAACGGATACGTTTCAGACCTGGCATGTTTTTTGCCAAAGATTCCAATTCCTCATGGTACAACAGGTACATGTCTTTCTCTCCAACTTCTTTGAAGTCGTAGACACGTTTGATTTCCATCGGTTTTGTTTCAATCCATTCACCATTCTCCCAGTATCTTCCGTTCGCAGATACTTCGCGAATGTTGATCTCAGGGTTGAAGTTGGTTGCGAACGGATAGCCATGGTCGCCGCCATTGCAGTCCAGAATGTCGATGTACTCAATTTCGTCAAAGTAGTGCTTCAGGGCATAAGCGGAGAATACGCCAGTCACACCTGGGTCAAATCCACTACCGAGCAATGCAGTGATGCCTGCTTGTTCAAAACGCTCTTTGTAATCCCATTGCCAGCTGTATTCAAACTTCGCTGTATCATGTGGCTCATAGTTCGCTGTGTCCATGTAATTTGTTTTAGTTGCAAGACAAGCATCCATGATTGTCAGATCTTGATACGGCAAAGCAAGGTTCATAACGATATCCGGTTTAACTTCGTTGATCAGAGCGATCAGTTCGTCGACATTGTCAGCATCAACTTGTGCTGTTGTAATTTTTGTTTTTCCGCCGTCCAGCTTGGCTTTGAGTTCATCACATTTGGATTTAGTACGACTCGCGATGCAGATTTCCTCAAAAACTTCGCTGTTTTGAACGCATTTGTGTACTGCCACGGAAGCAACGCCGCCGGCGCCGATGATTAGTGCTTTTCCCATTTTACATTCTCCTATCCCAATATGTATTTTTTTTAATTGGTTTAATACGGTGACAACAAGACAACAAAAAAAGCAAGGTGAAAAATGCTCGCAATCGCGCATCATCACACTTGCTTATCGATATACATCATAAAAAAGACGTGAAGTCTCCATGACCAAAAAAGTTCACAAGAACTCCTTTGGCGGAAAGCTCCTTCATGTATATCAATATTGGATCAGAGTCTATATAGCAAATAATTCGCCTTTACCACTCTTATTGACCGTTTCACAAGTTGATGTGCAATTGCACTGGTTGTAAAGTAACCAACTTATAAAATTTGAGCTTTGAACTCAATCAATAAAGCAACGTAAGTTGCCAATCGGCGTTTGACCCGGCTGTCCGTATGGCCTTAACTTCCTGGTGAAGTGGTCAAAATTATCTGCTGGAAAGCTCTAATTCATATTGATAAATTAACTTCCCAAAATCACAGGTCTTACACTATCAGACGTTGAAAAAAAAATCAAGCAATTATCCAAAAATAATTTTTTATCCGGATAACGACTAGGAATGAAATTGATATCCTTCGAATACTTTTAAGCCCTCTGTGTTAAGTAAACCCCCTGTTACTTCAGGCTTTTGAGGACTTTTGTCGAATACTTCTTCACACGCGATCATGATGTTGCCACCAGCAATTTCCGCTAATTGATCATGGGATACACTGTACACCAGCCTCCCCAGATTCGACCAAACCATCGCACCGGAACACATCACACACGGTTCACAACTCGTATACAGAGTGTATTCGCTCAGGTCAAACACATGATGTTCGGTACAATACTTTCGGATAAGCCCAATTTCTGCATGATGCGTAGGGTCACAAAAAGTGTTGATTTTATTTTCCCCAATCATGACGACCTCTCCGTTTTTCACCAGAATGGCTCCGAATGGTTCGTTTCCTTCTTTGCGAGCTTGCAGAGCAATTTCAATGGCTTTATGCATGAATTGTTCATCTTTATTCATAAGGTTTACCTCCACCACAAAAATTATGTATCCCACTTTATCTTTTACATTAAGCATGTTCACCACATGAAATGCTTCTTGTTCATTCCATTCTATCATCTATACCAATAAAGAGTATGACGAAAATTCGTCATACTCCAATGGGTCGTACTAAGTTTATCTATTAAAATTTCACAGGCAATGCTGCCAATCCCTGTGATGACAAAGCAGAATGCCACTGAATCTCTTCCTGAGGAATACTGAGTTGAATATCCGGTAGCCGACGTAAAAGCGTGGTAAACGCCACGTCCCCTTCTACACGAGCAAGGGGAGCGCCAAGACACATATGGATGCCGTGTCCAAAGGCCAAATGCCGTTTTATTTTGCGTTCGATATCCAAATCTTCGGGGTCAGTGAACTGATGCTCGTCCCGATTCGCTGATTTCAGAAGGGGAATCACAACATCTCCCTTTTGAATCAATTGTCCATCCAACTCCGTGTCCTGTGTTGCATAACGAGGACCTGAAGAAGTGGCGGGTCCGTTATATCGTAGCAACTCCTCCACCGCAGAAGGAACCAGATTCAGATCTTGTTTCAGTTGTTCCAGTTGTTCGGGATGGGTCAGAAGAAGATAAGAGCCGGTTGCAATCAGATTGGAAGTTGTCTCATGTCCAGCAAATATCAATAACGTGATCATGGATATTAATTCATCTTCATTCAGTCGATCACCCTCCTCCTCAATCGCAATCAATTGACTGATGAGGTCATCTGAAGGTTCTAATCGTTTGTTCGCCACAAGCTGTGAGGTGTACTCTGCGAATGATCGCAAGTGCTGCGCTACGGCAGGGTCCTGTTTACCAAAACCAAGACCTTTGGCAATGGCTTCAGACCATACATGGATCTGAGGTCGGTCTTCCTGAGGTATACCCAACATCTCGGAAATAACGTTGATTGGGAAAGGATAGGCATAGTCTTTTACAAGATCCATCTCTCCTTTGCCTTCGAATTGGTCAATCAACTCATCCGCAATTTCCTGAACGCGTGGACGCAGGCTTTCCATATATCTTGGCGTGAACGCTTTGGAAACCAGGCTACGCAGTCTCCGGTGATCCGGTTCATCAACAAAGAGCATCGACTTTCCGGTAAAAAAAGTCTGGGGTTCCGATGAACCAAGCTCGCCTGATAGATTCTTTCGAATATCATTGCCACTATCAATAGAGTTCATATCTACCGTAAATCGAGAGTGATCTTTCAGCACTTCCATGGCAACGTCCATCCGAGTTACAATCCAAGTTTGCCCTGCTCCACCCATCGGATTAGGAATAGGAACAACGGAGCCTTTGGAACGCATCTGTGCAAACATGGCAAATGGATCTTTACTATTTTCTTCGCTAAACAAATTAAATTCTACTTTTTCTGATGTCTGGTTATTCGAGTTATTCATATAAATCTTCCTTTCGAAGTGAAGTTATTCGAATCTATGGAAATATATGTTCATTTCGATTATATACTACTCGTATATTTAATTTCAAATATTATAGTTTAAACAACATAAAACAACTGTTATAACAACATTTTATTAATATACTAATAGTATATTAATAAAAACTAGGGGCATAAAAAAGCAAAAAAAGAGGTTGGCTTTGAGCCAACCCCCATATTAATTCCGTTGCTTCACCAGTTCCAAGTACCACCAACAGGCTTCAGTCATTCTATTGGCTTCAGATTGGAACGCACTGGATTTGTACTCTTTGTGAAACGCCTGAAGCACCACTTCGATTACAGGTATATTTAAATCCTCTTGATCCTGTAATAGCGCTAAAAGCCCCTTCGAAAGTTGCTTTAATGATGCAGATTCCTTGGATTTTTGAACACGGTTGTTGAACTCATCAAATTCGATCAATACATTATCGATGTCCAGACCTATATCATCGTTACGCTCATCCGCATTCAGGAAATATAGAGACTGAAAGTCGAAAATATGTTCATTTCTCTGGTGCATGGTTCTTAGAATCACTTCAATGTACGTTAGTACTTTTGGAACTACTTCGCTCCATACCGGTTTTTGCGTATTTAGACTTCTTGATGTGTTGGCAATCTGATGTAATATGCCGTAACACAAAATTGCCCCTTCGTTGGCATATAAGCTAATGTCGTTCCCGTACACCTGAATCAAGCGTGTGGACAGCCATTTCAGGTGAACTGTAGCCAGCTTGGCTGAGTTGATCTCCCCGGAATAAAATCCCGTCCAATATAATTCCCATACTCGCTCTTTATTAGGTACAGACATAGGAATCGCAATCTGATCTACGAGCAGGTCATAATCCGATGTATAGTGATTTTGTTCAAGCTCTTTGCGAATGAAAACATCCTCTTGCATACGCTGATCAATAATCGAATATAAACAGTCTTCTTTTGAGCTGAAGAATTTGTAGAATGTGCCTTTGGATACACCTGATTGATCCAGGATCATCTGGATTGTTGTATTTGCATAGCTATGCTCTAAAAATAGCGCAAGTGCTGTTTCCAATAAACTTTGTTTACGACTACTCATGTCTCGTTATCGCCCCAAGTTTTTCTATTGATTTTAACATTCATTCCTCAGGAGTTGAAGCATTGATTCCCACTAGCCGTCATATAAAATAATTGCACAATGAGTAAATTTGCACAATGAGCAACTTGTTTGTTATGATAAACCTCACAAAGTGCATGTTCAGTAAGTGTGCTCTTCTTAAAGAGAATTAAACCATAGTCATTGGTGTTGGAGGTGAACGCATAAGCGGAGAATAATGATTAAACGAAACTTGCGACATTTGAAGAAAGAAGCCACTGAAAAAGCACTTGCTGGTGCTGCATTTGAACTTACCCTTGAACATGGGCTTGATGGCTTTACGGTCGAAGATATCGTGCATCAGGTGGGTTGTTCACGTAGAACATTTGCAAACTACTTCACATGTAAAGAGGAAGCCGTAGCAAGAGGTGCGATATCCGTTCAGAATACAACGGAACTCGAAGAGTTACTTACCGAACTGCCCGACAACGTCTCCTTGCTTGACGTACTGTATAACCTGATCAAGATGCAACTTACAACAGAACTAATTGGAAGACTTCATCAGCTGCTCTCACTATCCCAGACTTATCCCGTGCTAGAACCGCATTACCTTGGAGCCATGCACCGGATGCAGACGCAGGCACAAGATACCTTATTAGACTTATCTAACGGGAAGTATGACGAGATCTATACTTATCTTTTGATCAACGCACTATATGGAACAATACTGCCATTAATTGATGGAAGACTCAATGTGTTACTGCCCGGACAAGTCATGACTGAAGATACCAAGCCCGGTGCTATCACCTTTGATCAATTTTTGGAAACCACATTTAATCATTTGCGGGCAGGATTCGAACATGCCAACCATCCACATTCATCATAGAGGAGTGTAAATTAGAGAAATGTCTACATTATTATACAGAGTGGGGAAAACCGCTTTTAGCAAACCTGCAACCTTCATCATTGGCTGGGTTTTAATTCTGGGAATTGTCATTTCCATGATCAGCATCAATGGTATTCACATCAGTTCTGAAATGAAGATTGAAGGCACAGAGTCACAGAAGGTTCTGGATCAATTGGCAAAAGAACTGCCAGCCGCCTCCGGCGGTCAAGGAAGTGTTGTCTTCAAGGCACCGGACAACGAGCGTTTGGATACGCCTGAACGTTTGGCTGCCATGATGAAAGGTGTTAATGAAGTTTACGGATTAGACAAAGTCATTAATCCTGCGGACTATGCAGCTGAAGCGGGTAATTCGGGTGCTTCGGCGGAAATGGCTCAGAACGCTCAGGCTACCGATACGGCACAATCCGCAACAACCACGCCTCCTCCCTATGGACCTTTGATGGTCGATGGTGTTCCTGTACCTGGTATGCTGATCTCTTCGGACGGTAGTATTGCACTGTTCCAGTTCCAATTTACAATCGAGCAGTCTGCCATAACACAGGATGTATTTGATTCCGTTATTCAATCTGTTATGACAGTAGAGCAAGGAACCAACATTACGGTCTTGCCGGGCGAAACGCTCAAAACGGTATCGATTGGGGTTGGCTCGGCTGAGATTGTCGGATTGGTGATTGCTGTCATTGTATTGCTGATCACC
The DNA here is from genome assembly GCF_038004645.1 of Paenibacillus sp. FSL M8-0212. NCBI lineage: Bacteria > Bacillati > Bacillota > Bacilli > Caryophanales > Paenibacillaceae > Paenibacillus > Paenibacillus sp. FSL M8-0212. Next base: position 6,133,378 of record NZ_JBBORP010000001.1, read on the forward strand.
CTTGGCTCCGTTGTTGCAGCAGGTCTGCCTCTGATCACCGCACTCCTCGGAGTTGCCATTGGAGTTGGTGGTGCGTTCTCCATCTCCAAATTCATCGAAATGCCTAGTGTTACTTCCGTCCTGGCTCTCATGGTTGGATTGGCTGTTGGAATCGATTATGCTCTCTTCATTGTTAATCGCCAGCGTCGAATGATCATTGATCAAGGCTTGAGCGCAAAAGAAGCCACTGCCAGAGCCATTGGTACATCGGGCAGCGCGGTATTTTTTGCCGGATTAACCGTCATTATTGCACTGTGCGGTATGCTTGTCATCGGTCTCACATTCTTGTCTACGATGGCTTTGGTCGCAGCTGCCACCGTACTCATCAACGTATTTGTTGCTTTAACCCTGTTGCCGGCTTTACTGGGATTGGTAGGAGAACGCATTTGTTCCGCCAAAGCTCGTGAGAAAAACACGAAACATCCTAAAGCCACTAGCCGCGGAGTCGCGGACAGATGGGTGAAATTCGTTATCAAAAATCGTTGGGCCACCATTATCGCCATCATCGTCATTCTTGGTTTTGCCGCGACGCCGATTACCAAAATGGAAATGGGTATCCCTGGCGCTTCCTCAGCGAATCTGGATACAACAGCAAGACAAAGTTATGATGCCATCTCCGAAGGCTTCGGGGAAGGGTTTAACGGACCACTTATTCTGGTCGCAGAGCCTACTCAGTCTTCCTCAAAAGTTACACCGGAACTCATGGGTGGTCTGGTGATGGAACTCCAAGGTCAGAATAACGTTGCACAAGTCACACCGCTTGGTATGACAGAAGATTTAGCTATTTTCAGTCTCATTCCAAAAACGGGTCCTAACGATAATCTCACTAAAACACTGGTCACTGATCTACGCGCGGCTGATTCCAGCATCGCACAGACCTATGATGTGAAACTTGGAGTTACTGGACTCACAGCTGTTAACATCGATATGTCAGCCAAACTGGCGCAGGTGTTCCCTATTTATGTAGGCATCATAATCCTGCTGTCGCTGATCATCCTGTTACTTGTATTCCGTTCGATCATCGTTCCCATCAAAGCAACAATTGGCTTCCTGCTTAGTATCCTGGCTACATTCGGGATCACAACTGCTGTATTCCAATGGGGCTGGCTGCATTCGCTCTTTGGTTTCGATACCGGCGGCCCGCTGCTGAGCTTCATGCCGATCATCGTGACAGGTATCCTGTATGGCCTGGCGATGGACTATCAAGTCTTCCTTGTTAGCTCCATGCGGGAATCCTATGTGCATGGTCATCGCGGGACCGAATCCGTCGTTCATGGGTACAATCAGGTAAGTCGCGTGGTTGTTGCCGCAGCAGTGATTATGGTCTCTGTATTTGCAGGATTTATATTCACTGACGATGTCATGATCAAGCAGATTGGTTTCACTTTGGCGGTAGGCATTCTGATTGATGCTTTCATTATCCGAATGGGCTTGGTCCCTGCCATCATGGCTATTTTCGGAGACAAAGCTTGGGCACTTCCAAAATGGCTGGATCGCATTCTGCCAAACCTGGATGTTGAAGGTGAGAAGCTGATTGCTTCCCTGAATGCTGAAGAGCACGCCAACACGAAGTCTGGGTTAAAATAATCATTCCACAACAATGGTAATATCACGATTACTATTACGACTACATTCACCAATACAAAGACCTCCTCTGTTTTTATAAACAGGAGGTCTTTTTTTCTACTCCAAATTTATGCGGTGATGTCTTCAATATGGATATTATATCGTGCGGATTGAGAAGCATTAACAAACGCTGCAAATAACTTTTGACTATAGTCATCTACTTTATAGCTGTACTCTGGATGCCATTGCACAGCCAAAACAAATGAACGGTTCGGCATGACCACGGATTCGATGAGTCCATCTTCAGCGACAGCCACGGCAGTTAACTTATCCGACAACACCTTGATTCCCTGATGGTGATAGCTATTCACTTTTATCGTATCTGTTAGCAAAATATCATGAAGCAAATTATTTTGCTCTATATGTACATCATGTACTAGTTTCGTATACGGCGGGCTTTGCTTATGATTAACGATCTTGTTCCCATGAAGTTGAAGGCTAGTCGGAATGTCTTGATATAACGTTCCACCTAAAATAACGTTAAATAGCTGTAGTCCACGGCATATGCCAAAGGCAGGCTTATCAAGCTCAATTACCTTATGTAATAACATCGACTCCATCATATCGCGTTCAATACATAACTCTCCGCAGGTAACCTCTGCATGCTCATGATACAGCTCAGGATTGAGATCATGTCCCCCGGTGAACAGGAACCCATCGAACTGATTAGCCAGCGTTGCTATGATCTCGGTATCCGTTGTCAAAGGCAGCATAATTGGAATCCCACCTGCTCCTTCTATGGCGTTCATATAATCTGGAAGCATCCAGTAACTTTTTTTGTCTGTATCATATAAAGGCAGTACACCAATCATCGGCTTTTTCATGGCTTTACCTCCCAGCTTTTCATTCATTTTATCAGATCTCATCATATATAAATTCACTGAATTATTGCATTATCCTACCTCTATCATCTACGAACCCGTTTCATCCGGAATGCTGGAAAACTAAAAAAACAAACAAAGCCGCATAACAGCGACTTTGTTTGTAGTTCCAATCCCATAAATATGGATTCATCTAATTAGTTTAAACCTCATCTCATCTAGGCGGCTTTTACTATGGTTGCTTCGTCTGAATTCACTTGGATGGAACGCTGGCATATCAGGGTAACGACAAAAGCCAGCAAGGCAAGCATCACAGCAACTGGAGGCACCCACTGGACACCACCCATATTAACGGCAATTCCCCCGACGCCGGAGCCTAACGCTATACCCACATTGGCTGCCACAGGCAGGAGTGTAGATGCAAATGCTTTGGACCCCGGCGCGATCGATCCTGACACATCAAACAAATATAGCTGGGATGCCGCGCTCATGGAGGATGACAGACATCCAATCAGGAACAGAAAAGCCAAGCCGATCCACAGATTGGTAACGGTAAAACTCATACCTAGGAAGATGATGGCTTGAATTAAGAAAAGCCGTTTGAGCTTGGGCAGGAATTCACCCTTGGCTATTTTGGCACCAATCCAGTTACTCAGGATACTGCAGGCTCCATAGATCAGAAGTATGGCACTAATCCATTGTACTGGCACACCCATCGTCTCACTCAGGAGTGGCGTAATGTACGTAAAAACGACGAAAATACAGCTGTTTCCCAGTACAGGGATCAGACATGCCAGCAATATCCGTGGCTTCACAAAGAGAGACATCTGATCACTGAACGAACCTGCAATCGTTGTTGTTTGGCGTGGCAGAATACGGAACATGAACACCAGCGGCACAACACCTATGCATGCCGTAACAACGAATGTCATGGACCAGCTCAGATGTTGTCCGATAAATGTACCGAGCGGAACACCTAACACATTAGCGATTGAAAATCCGCCCAAAATCCAGGCGATAGCTTCCCCTCTTCGCTCCCGGTTCACTGCGTCACTTACGATTGAGATCGAAAGCGATATCGTAAGTCCACAAGCAACGGCCGAAACGATGCGAATGGCCATTAGAGAATAAAACGTTGTTGAGAACACGGTCAACAGATTTAATGCTAACACGATTGCAAATCCAATCAATATGGAACTTCTTCTGGATATTTTGGCTAAGAAGGCCACAGCAAATGGTGTACCCACTGCATATGCAATCGCAAAACCGGAGACAAGCATACCCGCGGCAGCAAGTGATACTTTCATGTAACTTTCAATTTCCTTCAACACACCAACGATAACATACTCGGTTGTTCCCAGTACAAAGCTAACGAGCGTAAGCGTTAAAATAAGTAGGTTCTCTCTATTTCTAGTCATAAATCAATACTCACTAATCCTTTCTATTGTTGCAAGCGCTTTAATTCTGTCTACGATCATTAGTTCATGTATTTTCTGCTTTCCCATCCTTTCACTTTCGATATATAGTACATTTTGGATAGTGAAATTGTACTGTCAGATATACCATGGCGACAATCAAGGTTGTTGTGGTTTTATTGCAAAACATTATATATGTTGTCATTTCAACACAGACTTTCAATACAGATTCTGAAGGGAAGACATAGATGAATACACACCACGAATCCGGCCAACTACATGCAAACCGAGATTGCACCATTATTTATGTAGGGAAACTGGCCGACAACCCCCATTGGAGTTTTCCGACGCATAAACATGACGATCTGCATGAGATTATCTACGTAACTGAAGGCAAAGGATTGTTCACCATTGACGGCACCAAACACTGGGCTCAAAAAGGTGACATGCTCATTTATAATAAGGGGACTCTTCATGAGGAGAAGTCCAATACTGAATTCCCGTTATCCACCTTTTATTGCGGCTTTCGTTTTACAGAAGACACCCACACCCTTAAGGATTGGGTCATCCCTCCCTCTAACAAACCGATCATTCGAGCAAACCGTTATTCCGATGAGCTCCATTCGTTAATGCAGACTCTCTTCAATGAATTTTCAATCCGGGAACATGGTTATGAATCTATCTCTGGGCATGTCCTGAAAGCCATACTTCTGATCATTGATCGGCAGTCCCGTCAACAGCTTCCTAGTGGGGAGACTATTGGGAGTAACAACCTTGCCGAGAGCATTAAAGACTATTTGGATACCCACTATCGGCAAAACATTAAACTCAAAGAATTGGCAGATCAATTTCATATCGATTTTTATTACTTAATTCATATGTATAAAAATCACTATGGAACTTCTCCCTATCATTATCTGATTCAACGAAGAATGGGGGAAGCTACCCGATTATTAGTATCAACCAACAAAAAAATATGGGAGATCGCCAAACTGGTCGGTTACGATAATCCCAATTACTTTACAATTTTATTTACCAAAACGGTTGGTGAATCACCACGAAGTTTCCGAAAAAAGAATCAAAAGGATATGTTCGGGGATGAGGCATCACATTCTTATTAATCTCTCTTAACGCAAAAAGGCGCTCCATTGAGGAGCGCCTGGTGCTTTACATATCTCTTACATATCTCTTTACATATTTCATTACACATTTACTTACTTCTACTCTAGAGCTTAAATCGGCGAACCAACTCTTGCATGTTCGCAGCTGTTTTGGATAGCTGTGCAGAGGATGCAGATATCTCCTCCATTGCCGCCATTTGCTCTTGGGCTGCTGCTGAAGTTGTCTGAGCGCTATCTGCCGACACTTTAGAGATATGACTCATCGCTGCAACTGTAGCCGAGACTTCTTCCGTGCTGGCTGACAACTGTTCGGAGACAGCGGAAATATCCTGAATTTGATCCACGATATGCGTTGTATATTGTTCAATGTTGGATATGGTTGCGGAAGCTTCTTGGCTGATCCGCATGCCCTCACCAACTTGATTGCGAACTTTATCATTCATAAGAGATGTGGATTTGGCAATCAGATCGAGCATTTTGCCAATGGTAGCGCCAATGTCGTCCGCACTCTGTTTAGATTGCATGGATAACGTGCGCACCTCACCAGCAACGACAGCAAAACCTTTACCGTGTTCTCCTGCTCTTGAAGCTTCAATAGAGGCATTCAGTGATAGTAGGTTGGTTTGCCGAGAGATATCCGCAATCGCTTCATTCATTCGATTGGCTTCGGCGGACAGACTGGACAACTCATTAATCAATGCCGAGGTTTCTTCAACAGCTCCCAGAATATGTTCCATTTGTTCTCCAACCTGGTTTATGGTTTTCCCACCATTAGCAACAGCGCGCTCCGTCTCTTCAGCCGAATCAACGATGGCACTCGCAGATTCTGCAATTGTACTGATGCCTCTCGCCATCTCTTCTACGGCATTTGCGGTTTGTTCCGAATTTTCCGCCCCAACGATAGCTGATTCCGCAGTCTGCTGCATGGTTTCAGCCACATGTTGAACCGATTGGGTGGTTTGTTCGGTACTTTCCTGAATCATTTGGGAAGAGTGGCTTAACAACGATGACGTCTGATGAAGTTCAGCAACCACCGATTGAAGGGAACTGGTCATTTGATCAAAATCATTTGCCAATATACCAAATTCGTTTTCGGTTTTAAGGTTAACCCGTTCGGACAGATTCCCTTCGCTTACGCTGCGAGTGGCCTTTCGCAGTTTTTGCATAGGTACAATAAAAGATCTCAGAATGAAGAAAATAATAACTCCGGCAATTAATACAGATACAGCAATGACGGTTAGACTTGATACCATGATGGGTTTCGCTGCGGCGATAAAGTCTTCATGGCCCATCAGAGCAATGACATTCCACCCCGTCAAAGCATTAACCCCGTTATATACCTCTAGATCATATGCCAGATCTGTTCTGACAAATTGAGAAAATGCCATCGGCTCATCGGAACTTGAAGCCGTATTTGGATGCACTGGAATTCCCTCGATGAGCGCTCCGCCGAGTTCTCCTCCCCCACCTTTTACAATGGCACCAGACCAAGCTGCGATGGTTCTATTGGAGTCAACCACAATCAGGCTCCCGTTACCTCCTACATCCACATAAGATATTTCGTTTGCTAATCGCTCCAGATCAAGTTTAATACTTGCTGCACCTTGTTGATTTGAAAGAGCCTTTGAAATTTCTACATAAATCTTCCCGGATACCGGATCTGTCATAATACTCGAAAAAAAGAGTGCTCCATTGTTACTCATTCCATTGGTGTACCATGCTGTGCTGCGTGGATCATATGTTGCATCCTCTATTGCTGGAGATGATATAACACTGCCTTGGTCGCTGCCCACAGTGATGGCAAGAAGATCAGGATATGTATCAGCTAATTGGTCGATTCCTACTTGTACTGCTTCGTTGTTCGCCTGACCGGGAGTGGAGCCATACATACTGTCTATATAACTCAATAATGCTGCTTTTTCCCCTACCAGATTGTTAATATGCTGTCCTGCCATCGTTAATATGGTATTGATGGGCTCTGTCATTTTTTGTTGCACCTGATCTTTGGCACTATGATATGAGAAATAACCGATAAGTGCAGTGGGGATAATAAGCACCGCAAGGAAAGCTGCAATGAGTCTAGTACTCATTAATCGTAAACTGGCTCCTCCTTTCCTATAAAATGACCTTTTTTTCTTTTTCTTTTCCAAAGTGAATCTTCCTCTCTTTATCCATTTTTGGTAGAATCAATCGGCAAGTAAACGCAAAAAAACCCATATATATGCACACACAAAGAGACTTTGAGCGTAAATATACATAGGTATTGCCTGAATGAATTCAGTAACAAGCCGTATTTGTTTAGTATTATAACATAAATAAAAAGGGTTTGTTAACTATGATTGGGTCTTTATACCAGACATCTGTTGTTTATAATCCGTAGGACTTAGCCCCGTATACTCTTTGAACACCTTCGAGAAATAGTGCTGATCGCTAAACGACAGCAAATCGGAAACTTCCTTAAACTTCATGTCCGGTTGACTTTCCATCAGTCTGCAGGCTTCCTGAATGCGAAGCTGGGTGTAATACTGAACAAACGTAATTTGCGTTGCATTTTTGATCACTCTGCTGACATACGACGGGCTAACGTGAAACTTCATGGCAATGTCGTTGATAGACAATGGAGAGTATTTATTTAGTTTTACGTAATCGTCAATCTGTTCGAACAGGATCGCCTTGCTTTTTCGAACGTGGGATTGCAGCATATCGAAGCACTGTCCCGTCCATTCCGTCATTTCCCGGCAAAAATCGGCATAGGACTGTGCATGGGCGAATTGTCTTGACCGAAGCTCCAGACCCAATCTCATGCCCGAGCCCTGTTCCTCGTACAGATGAGCAAACGTGTCTACAATCAATCCGATAAACCGCTCCACCTCGGTCATATGTACATTTTCCTCTGCCCATCGATTCATCAATTCGGATAACTTGAAAGCAAACCGTTCTTTCTGCCGAGCCTGTATCATCCGTACAAAAGCAGATTCCTGCACCGGATCCAGACAGCCTGTCTCGGATCTGGCCATCGACACCGGATTCCCGGTATCCAACACTATTCCTTGTTTCAACCGTTGCTGCTCAGACAAAATGGACGACATGCGGTGATAGAGCTCTGGCAGATTACCAGACTCAGCGAATAGAAGTTGTCCTCCAATGATCGCATCGATGTCATGCGCAACCAAATGCCGTCGCAACGATTCAAGACATTCATGTACGGAAGAGTACACCTCAAGTGCACTCTTGTTAACAAAAGCAACAAATTGATATGGGGTTTGACTGGTGTACACACGACAAGCATGGAATGCAAAAAAATCCTGCACTATACCCTCAAGTTCCACTTCCACCCATCGTTCATGCCCTGCGGTAAAAGGCTGTTTGCTCATAATGATCATCATCTGGCTGAATAAAGGTGGAAACTCCTCCCCCTGTTTCGGCGTAGTCTCACATTGGGGATGAATGATTTCCTGCAAATCCAGCAGTTCCTTGGACATCTGTTGATCAAGTTGGTCAATTACCCGACCCATGACTTCTTCAAGCGACTCTCGCTCGACAGGTTTTAACAAATAGTCAAACACTTGCAGGTTCAATGCTTTTCTTGTGTATTCAAAATCGCTGTACCCACTAATTAGAATGACCTTCAGATCCTGGTTGGCAAGCTTGGCTTGCTCAATCAGGGACAGTCCGTCCATTTTCGGCATTCGTATATCGGTCAACAGCAGATCAATCGGTTCCTGCTTTAACGCTGCCAAGGCTTCCTCTCCATTTGTTGCCGTAGCCGCTACACAAATCGGAAAGTTGAGCGTTTCCAGGAGCATTTTAATATTACGTAATATCGGTTTGCTATCCTCAACGATCATAACGTTATACATCGTCCGTCCCTCCTTGTTCGGTCGTGTCTCAAAACTCGCTGAAGTGCATCTTTTACCGCCTTTTCGCCCCCTGCTGCGTTACTTTCCCTTGACGTGCCCCGGCACGCCTGCGGAAAACTTCCTGGCTTGGAACGAAAATTCGGCAAAATCTGCTTCCTTCGGAGTTTTCAGACACTCCCTAATAAAAATCCTTCGTCAGTGAGCCGATGATTTGAATTGTTGCTCCATGTTGCTCTTCCGCATGATTGTTAAATATATTAATGAAGAGCCGGTTGTTATACATTAGTTTGAGTCGATTGACGCTATTGATAATCCCCATGTTACCAAGGGCTGTGGCACGATCGGCCGTCTGGTTCATTCCGGAATCCGATGCCTGAATATTGGATAAAATCTCCTGGATCTTATCCGGTGGAAAGCCCTCTCCATTATCTTTGATCTCCAAAGCCCATAATCCGTTATATTGCTTCACGGTAATCTGGATACGCCAAGGCGGCGCGGTGTTGGCAAAGGCATGTTCAATGCAGTTTTCCACAAACGGCTGAATGACCAACCGCGGCAATCGGATTTCGTTCGCCAGCTCGTCTGCATGGATGTCCCACTCCAGATCCTCTTCGTACTTTTGTTGTACAAGGGACAGATAATGTCTCGTATGTTGAAGCTCCTCAGCCAAAGTCACATGCGCGTATGGTGAAGAGACAATATAACGCAGACTGTCCGAAAGATGTTTGCACATATCCGATACAACTTTGGTCTTCCCCTCTTGGGCAGCAATACTGATCAGATATAGAACGTTATGAATAAAATGAGGAGCAATCTGGGCTTGCAGCGCCGAATTACGAGCCTTTACTTCCTCATGAAGCGCCGATTTTTCCCGGTCAATCGATTGCTGTAACCTCTCCATCAGATCTTGAAAGGCTTCATTTAGCAATAAGAGATCGTTATTCTTCGGCGTTTCATCCACCTTCAGATTCATATTGCTGTAGTTCATGCGCCAGATCTGACTGCGTAGCTTGCGGATCGGCAGCAGCAGATTACGCGTCGACAGAAAGATATACACAAACGAAACCAGCATCAGTGCTGTAATCAACAGAATGGACATCGTCTGAACGGAATGGATCGAGCCTAGAACAGATTTTTTGGGCGTTATGATATACGTGATCCAACCTGTACTCGGTGACGTGGAATGGGTGATATAATTGTCGTTTTTGTCCACATCCAGCCCCTCGTCTGATGAAGGCTTTGTCCAATTGGCAAATGTCACACCCGCTTCCGAGCCCGTCATCTGCTCCCCTTGTTCATTCATGATATAGACATCGCCAGCGGTAATGCCCTCCGTTAAGTTCTGTATATAGGCCTGTTCCATCTGGATGCTAAGATAACCGTACACCTTGCCGTTCTGATCATTGATCGTGCGCACAAAGGAGATCGTATCGTCTTGACGCAGCAGAACAAAACCACTTTCCGACCAATCTCGTCCAACCTGACTACTCTCCATCATGGTGTTCAGGATTGCGGGAGGATTGCCCGAACCCAGATATGATGTCAGGAGAACCCCGTGATTGTCGTAGATGGACATGTCCTTGATATTCATGCTCGGCCCGATGGCCTGGAACATGATGTCTTTGATGATCCGAATCTGTTTCAGCCTTTCATAATTACTATGAGCCGAGGAGCTCTTGTCCATGGCTGCAAATATATTTTTGCTGGATAATATTCGCTGCGACATCTGGTTCTGTTGTTCTACGTAGAGATCAACTTGCTCTCTTACCTTTGTAGCGGTCACGAGTGTATCCTGCTCCGTTTTCAGTTTGAGCGGGCGAACAACGATCACATTCACATACACGATAAAACAGCCCAGCACGAACAAAAGCAGAGCCAGAAACGTCAAAAACACCTTCGTCTGCAAACTGAATTGAGTTGCCTTATGTATGAGCTTTGCCATTCTCAGAGGTGCCCTCCTGTTCTGACATGATGTGAAATCCCTTATATTCATGTCTACTCTATCACGGTATTTCATGAAATGATAGCGATTTCAAGTTCAGGATTTTACACATCAACGTTCAAGCACAGACATGTACCGGGGCGAGAAAAGAATCTATAATCGGACTTGTAAACGGATTCACTAAACGTTTTAGAGGGGGATTTGCATTGAAAACAATAAAAAGAAAAAAGGCGATTTCCATTATTCTGGCCAGTTTATTATCGGTCTCGTTAACGGCTTGTGGATCAGGAGGTACGGATTCCGGCACAGCTGCTGGCGGGGACAGCAAGAGTGGCAAAGTTACATTGGAGCTGGCCATCTCTAAAAGTTCTCAGGACTCTGCTTTCATCCAGCAGGACATTCTCGATGCATTCGAAAAACAAACGAACATTCGTGTCAATTTGCAGCTGATTCCAGCGGAACAAACAACAACGGTACTGCAAACCAAACTGGCTGTAGATGAAACGCCTGACATTATTCAGTACAATCTGGCGAGCGCAGTCACAGACCTAAACCTTGAACGTAACTTCGAGATTCTGGATAACGAGCCTTGGGCGAGCAGAATTGTGAACAAAGACGTCCTCTCTTCTGGTGGCCATCTCTACAGCTTCCATGTCAGCCAAGATACGGGGATGCAAGGGGTCGTTTATAACAAACAAATCTTTGAAGAACTCGGGTTATCGATTCCAACCAACTACGAAGAATTCCTGGCAATCTGTGAAAAAATCAAAGCAAGTGGCATTACACCTGTATTCATGCCTTATAAAGATGCCTGGGCTGCCAACATCTGGCCTGCTGCAGCATTTGCCGATTTTGTAGCCAAAAATGACCCGACTTTTTTTGATGAGCTGAACAGTAATAAGAAAAAATGGTCTGATATCCCGGAATTCAAAACATTCCTGGAACAACAATACGAGATTTACACCAAAGGGTATACCAACACGGATGTGCTTAGTGACAGCTATGACATGGCCGTAGGTAAATTCCTGAACAAGGAAGTTGCCATGATGTTTATGGGCGATTGGTTAATTGAAGGCGTTGCCGAGCAAGATCCAAATATGGAACTGGGCGTATTCCCGATTCCATCGTTGGATAATGCCAGTCTGGGCGCAAGTCCACTGGGCGGACAACTGTTCATTCCGAAGAAATCCAAACATCTGGATGAAGCCAAACAGTTCCTGGACTATATCGCTTCCAAGGATGTCGCACAACAGATCGTCGATTCCAAAGGATATGTATCCAATTTCAGTGACGTCACCACACCAGAATTGCCGGCTTACAAGCAGGATATTGTAGACAACTATATTACGCCGAAGAAAACCGTGCTGACAACGGATGCATACATGCTGGTTGATCGCAGCGAACTGTACCGATTGTTGCAGGATCAATTCGCGGGTGGATTGTCACCGGAAGAAGTACTGAAATCCTGGGATGAGAAGTTCAGTCAGCTGATGCAGGATAAAGGCGTAGAAGGTTTCTAAAGAGTGAAATATAAGGCAGCATAACAGGATCGACCGTTATGCTGCCTAGTTATAACGGAGTGTGAGACATGAAAAGGACTAAAAATCTGTACTCGTATTATATGATATTTCCCGCACTGATTATCTACTCCATCTTTTTCGTTGTGCCTGCTCTCGCCGCTTTCTATTATTCATTCACGGATTGGCGGCTGGATCGGCTAGAGCTGAAGTTCATCGGATGGGATAATTTCCAGAAAATTTTCTCGGACAAAACGCTTATTCTGGCGCTGAAAAACACGGCGATATTTGCAATCGTCACCGTTGTTGGCAAAAATGTCATCGGCCTATTGCTGGCCGTAGGACTTAACATGCGATTAAGAACAAAGAACCTGCTGCGTGCGATTTTCTACTCCCCCTCCATTCTCAGCATCCTTGTGATCAGCATTCTGTTCACTCCCATGTTGCGTACCGAAGGTACAATCAACAATTTGTTGGAATCTGTTGGGTTACATTCGTTAAGCCAAGCTTGGCTCACCAACCCATCGATTGTGATCTGGACGATTGCCATCGTCTCGATCTGGCAGAGTGCCGGGTTCCAGATGGCCATCTATCTGGCGGGCCTGCAGTCCATTTCTCAAGAGTATTACGAGGCAGCCAAGATTGATGGCGCAAGTTCGTGGAGAAGTTTTTTCAAAATCACACTACCACTCTTGCTGCCCGCGATTAACATTAACCTGATGTTGACATTGATCGGTGGACTCAAAGTATTCTCCGAAGTATATGTCATGACCGGTGGTGGCCCGGGTAACGCTTCCCAGGTCGTAGGTACGATCATTCTGCGATCTTTCGGCGAAGGCAACTGGGGACTTGGTACGGCGGTCAACACCCTTCTGTTCGTGGTCGTTACCATTATTGCTATACCGCTATTGATCTTCATGCGGCGTAAGGAGGTTACGGAATAACATGGGCTATACACGCAAACTCGCCATCCGCAACTATATCGTGGAAGGTTTCCTGATTCTGGCCTCCCTTATCGTTCTGTTGCCGCTTGTCATTCTGATCTTTGGTTCATTCAAAACGAGCGCCGAAGTGCTCAGCTTTTCCCTGAGTTTCCCGGAAACATGGCAGTTCTCGAACTATGTTCGTGTCTTCCAGGAAGGTGGTCTGTCGCGAGCATTCTTCAACAGCATTTTGATTACTGGCGTATCATCCATCATTAATATCGTTGCCTCTTCGTCAGCGGCATTCATTCTGGCACGTCGGGAAACCAAACTATCCGGCACCATCTACATGTATTTCTTCATGGGATTAATTGCACCAATGTCGATTATTACGACTATACGGGTCGTGCAGGGATTGGGGTTCTACGGCAGTATCACGAGTGTTATCCTGATCTATGCCGCGTTAAATACGGCCTTCAGTGTATTTTTGTATAGTGGATTCATCAAAACCATTCCACGAGCACTGGACGAAGTCGCATTTCTGGAAGGAGCAAGTGTGTTCGGCGTGTTCTTCCGCATCGTCACACCGCTCATCCTGCCCGTTAACGCAACGGTAGCGATCATGGTGTTCATGTCCGTATGGAATGACATTACAATTCCGGTGTACTTCCTGACAGACAGTTCCACATGGACGATGCCACTGTCGATCTACAATTTCTACGGCAAATATAGCCGGGACTGGAACCTGATCTTTGCCAATCTCGTGCTTACTTCACTGCCTGTATTCATCCTTTATCTATTCGGGCAAAAATATATCGTCAGCGGCCTTACTGCCGGTGCAGTTAAAGGTTAAACCTTATATCCTCACCGTTCTTGAGAAAATGGAACTGTAGGATTCATGACGTACTCAACCCCCACCATATCTGGTGAGGGTTGTTTTATTTATAGCGAGAAAATGTATCTACACCTCTCTATTCTGAAACAATTGCGGGTAAAGGGCTGCAACACCACCAGCAAGACCCTGTTGTACATTCCGACTGGTATCATCAGCAATAATTTCGTAGAGATCTGCTTCGATGGAATCTATTGCAATTTTGGCAATATCCGTTGGGTTCGTTTTTGGTGCGTCGATACCTGCCGTCATATCCGTATCCATGAACGCCACGTGCAATCCAGCAACGCTAACGTTCTTAGGGGCTAATTCCAGACGTAATGCATTCGTAATTCCCCATTGAGCTGATTTTGCAGCTGAATATGCACCTGAGTTACCAAGGCTGAGCCAAGATAGAGCGGACAGGATATTCAATATCGAACCGCCCCCATTCTTCTCTATCACCGGTGCAAACGCACGAATCATTGAAAGCGTACCGAATACATGTGTATTGAATTCCAAGTGAATATCGTTCAGCTCACCCGTAAGCAGAGAAGCACCCGTAGCGGAACCAGCATTATTGATTAGAAGGGTTACATCACTAGCTACCTCAGCTGCAGCCATGACAGATTGTGGATCAGTAATATCGAGTTGCAGTGGAATTGCCCCCGGCAGATCAATTGATTCAGGGTTTCGTGCGCCAGCATACACTTTGGTTCCCCTCGCCAGCAGTTCAAGAGCAAGTTCCTTACCCAACCCTCGATTAGCCCCACTTACAATAGCAACTTGTTTGGAAATATTCATTTATTATTACTCCCTCTCATTGAGAATTTATTCATTTTCGAGTTGTTATGGGAATGATCATTCTCACAATCTCTAATAACAATCTATCACATTGGGAACGATCAGTAAAGAATAACTTTTATGATTCATGTCTTTAGTAAAAGAAGATGCCCGATAACCTTTGAAATAAGGCTCCGAGCATCTTTCTTTGGTCCTTTATTGAAAACGGATTTACATATGAATTACGTTCTTATGTCATATAGATTCGCAGGTAACGCCTGCACAAATGGTGACCAGTCACTCACTGTATATAGATGAAGTCGGTGCATGGCCCGTGTGCATGCCGTATACAGAAGCTTGCGATCATATTCCTGGCTGTAAGCAACGGGTGAAGCATCATAGACCAGGACAGCATCGAACTCAACGCCTTTGGCGAGATACACAGGAATAACCATGATTCCTTTTTCGAAAATCTGTGTGTCCTTTGTTATGAGCTGTAACCCTTCGCCGCCTTGACTTTGCAACCTTTCATAGGCGTCACGGCTTTCAGCCGTGGTCTTCGTAATCACAGCGATGGAATCAAATCCCTCCGCCTTAAGCGCGGCGATGTCTGCGAGAATCTGCGCACCACGCAGCTTGTCGTCCTTCAATCTTGTTAAAAGAGGCTTCTGATCTCCCCTTTCAAACGGTCTGATCTCTTCTCCCCCTGGTAACATCTGTCTCGTGAATTCAACAATCTCTCTGGTTGAACGATAACTGCGTACCAGCCGTATCAATGTAGTTTCGCCTTCTCCGTAAAGGTGAACCAGTGGCGAGTTGGATGCTGCCAAATCCGTAGCCTGCATAAAGATGGCTTGCCCGAAATCCCCCAGCACCGTCATGCGGGCACGAGGAAACAGTTTCTTGAGATATTCGTATTGAAACGCCGAATAATCCTGGCCTTCATCAACAAAGACATAACGAATCTCTGTGTTTGTCCGTACGCCTTCGATCATCTCTTTTACATATAAATACGGAGTAGCATCCTCATGGAACAGCTTGTTCTGAAGGATCATGGCCTTGGTCTGTTTACAAATCTCAGGCCAGTGCTGTGGGGGGATTGCCCCATTCGTTTGTTGTCGATAAGCCGCTTCATCTACAAATAGTTGTTCGTATATACCTTTCACATCCACGAACTGGAATTTCCGCACACTCTTTCTTAACGGTTTAAACATGTCTTTCACCAGTTTCTGACGAAGCAACTCCTCTTCTCGCAGTGCAAAGTTAAAGGCACCCTCATCTTGCACTGCGCTGTTATTACCGTTATCTCGTCCTGCGTATTTTTCCGCTACATCAAACACAGGCTTTTCTTTGTGCAACATGCGGAAAGCTTCCACATACTCATCCGTGTCCAGATAATTCAACTCCTCCAGAACCCAGTCTGCTTCCCGTTCCAGACGTTCCAGCGAAACAAGTTCTCTCAGCAGCCATTCCTGCAAAAGAAGTATACGGTTGGACAAGGTAAGATTCTGATCCAAACTGTAAAATTGGGTCTTGATTTGGTCTGAACTGATGAATTCACGTCCCCGAAATTGAATGCCGTTAAACCGCATCCCCTCTCTTCCTAACCACTTACCGTAGTTTTGGAGCACTTGCAGGAATGTCTCGGAAGCTTTGTACTTGATCGCCTCCATACGAGCTTCATATCCCGGATCATTCTGAGCTGTCAGCACATATTCAATCTGATCAAAGGCATCCTCTGGTCGGATGGAGGAATCCAGCCAATAATTCAGATATTCCTGGAAAGTCGTCTGCTGCATATTCTCTTCCCCAAGTTCCGGGAGCACAGTCGAGATATAACTGGTAAACATCGGATTCGGCGAGAAAAGTACAATCTGATCTGCTTTAACTGTCTGGCGGTGTTTATATAGTAAGTAAGCGACTCGCTGTAACGCAGCCGACGTCTTGCCACTGCCAGCTGCCCCCTGAACGATAAGCATTCGGCTTCGGTCATCACGGATGATGGCGTTTTGTTCCTTCTGGATCGTTGCTACAATACTCTTCATTTGTGAGTCTGCACCCTTGGCGAGCACTTGCTGCAACAATTCGTCACCAATCGTCTCAGTTGAATCAAACATGCTATGAAGTTGCCCATGTTGAATCTGGAATTGACGCTTGAGCTCCATCTTTCCTTCGATTCGTCCTGAAGGTGTGTCATAACTTGCTGGCCCGGGAGAGTGATCATAGTACAGACTCGCAATTGGCGTACGCCAGTCATAGATTAGAAAGTTCAAACCATCTTCATCCATGAAGGATGATACGCCGATGTAGATCTGTTCAGTCAATGTCATGCCTTTTTCCTTATAGTCGAAACGGCCAAAATACGGCGTTGGAAGCAGTCTCTTTGTATTTTTCCATTGTTGTGTTAACAGCTTGTGCCCGCGCTCCCTCTCGGCCAACACTCTGGACTGCTGATTAATGGTATAGAATGCATCTTCAAAATCACTGTACGAACTCGTATTGATCGTCACTTCTTCCCAGAACCGTTTACGAATTTCGGCAGCCTGTTCATGCAGTCCGGCAACCTTCGGTTCTAGCTCGTCGAGTCGTGCCTGAAGTTTATTCCTCACCTGCACTAATCTGTCCTCTTCCAACTTCCATTCGTTTGTTTTATCCATGAATAAGTCCACTCCCTTTTCCATTTATTAGGACCAAAAAAAGAGCATTGACAAATCGGAATGTCGGATGTAAAATTAAATTAGGAGAAATAATGATTCACCCTTTACATTCAATATAAATGTCAATTGCGCTATAGATTATATCATGGCTTTTTTTCACGTTCAATCCTTTTTTCTGTTCTGACTGAGTTGAACAATAATTCATATTGAAAAAAAGATGTCCCTTTCACTACTCTGGGGGCATCTTTTTTTGTGTCCTCTATCTAACGGATTCCAGGATTTTGATAGGATTAGGCAAAAGTTTGATAGTAATGTGGTACAGGTTGTTCCATTCGTTATGACATAATAATGTGTAAATAGGTCACCATACAGGTGGCAATAATAAACATTAGAAAGGATTTGAACATGATATGGAATATACAAAACTTGGTAATACAGGCTTGGACGTATCTCGATTTTGCCTGGGATGTATGGGATTTGGGGACGCCAGTAAATGGGTTCATGAATGGGTACTGAATGAAGAAAATTCTCGCCCCGTGATCAAAAAAGCACTGGATCTAGGCATTAATTTCTTCGATACAGCTAATGTATACTCTCTGGGTACAAGCGAGGAATACCTTGGTCGGGCATTAAAGGATTATGCCAATCGGGATGAGGTTGTCATTGCTACCAAAGTACACGGACAAATGCATAAAGGACCCAACGGTTCTGGCCTTTCCAGAAAAGCCATCCTGAGTGAGATTGATAAAAGCCTGAAACGATTGGAAACGGATTATGTAGATCTGTATATCATTCATCGTTGGGACTACAATACGCCTATTGAAGAAACCATGGAAGCCTTACATGATGTGGTGAAGTCCGGTAAAGTGAGATATATTGGCGCTTCAGCCATGTTTGCATGGCAGTTCCAAAAAGCATTACATGTAGCAGAAAAAAATGGTTGGACCAAGTTTGTCTCCATGCAAAACCACTTGAACCTCATCTACCGTGAAGAAGAACGTGAAATGTTGCCTTTATGCAAGGAAGAAAAGATTGGTGTGACTCCCTACAGTCCTCTTGCTTCAGGCAGGTTAACCCGTGACTGGTCCGTATCGACACTCCGATCCGAGACAGACAAAATTCAGAAATCCAAGTACAATGCGACTAGCGATGCAGATCAGCTTGTTGTTGAACGAGTTGCATCCATTGCAGAAAAATACGGTGTCCCTCGCACACACATTGCACTTGCGTGGTTGCTACAAAAAGACACTGTAGCGGCTCCAATTATTGGTGCCACCAAAATATCGCATCTGGAAGATGCGGTAGGTGCTCTTTCCGTTAAGTTGACCTCAGAAGACGTCTCATTCCTTGAAGAGCCCTATGTGCCTCACCCTGTTGTAGGTGCTCAATAATCGCTTTTGCTTACAATGTAGAAGCCCCCCCTTTCCGTACTCGGAAGTTGGGGGTCTTCTTTTTTTATCATGATTTATTTTCGCCAGAAAGTTGAACATTCTGCCTTATCCGCTATATTGAACTCAATCATTCGCTCAAGTAATGAATAATCAATCTCCTGTTTCCACTTCATCCGCACCAACTCTTTGGTATGATCATACCCCGCCTGAGTGATCTCTTCCGAAAAACGATTAATTCCTGCCTTCTCGGGAGCAACAGCCAAGTGTTGCTTGGATACACTAAAACCAATGATAAAGGTATCATGGTCGGTAAACATCGGTTGGTTCCAGGCTATTTTTTGTTTTAATTTCGGGAATTTTTCAGTGACCCAGTTCAAAACTTCTTCTGTTCGTGCCTGGTGTTCCGGATTATCGATGCGTGCTATAAATTCTGCAAAGGTCTCCATTGGTTCCCCCTATATTATGAAATATACTATTTAATTTTCCCCATTCAAACTCATTCTATCATGAATATCAAATTCCAAACCCTTATCTGCCAATAACTCAACAAAAAATGAGCAGCCTGCTAGACTTTAAATGTTTTCTTTTATCCAAGATCGCAACTTATCCGCATAGAGAGCCCGTTCATCTGGATCGGACGGAGAACCATTTGACAGATACAGTTGATCATTCACGTATCTAGGGTAAACATGCAGATGATAATGCCACACGTCTTGATTACCAGCAGGTTCATTATGTTGCCGTGTCGAAATCCCATCACATCCATATGTACTTTTCATTGCAAATGCTGTAAGCTGAGCCGCGCGGTGAATTTCAACAGCGTAATCCGCAGGGAGTTCAAAGATGTTCTCGAAATGTTGATTCGGAACAATAAGAACATGTCCTTTATTGTTTGGCCACCATTTGCCCGCTATAAATGCCGTTACCATTTCATTCTGATAGATGATATCCCTTTGTTTTGTTCCCTGATCAGGTCGCTCGATACCCCAAATACGACAAAATGGACATTCGTAACCTTCAGGCTGATGTGAAAATGATACTGTCATCTTTCTCATTCCACTTCTTTCATGTTTACTCATAGTTATTAGACGCAGGTATCTTCTGTTCGTTGCGAAAAGAGCACGGGTTGTAGAATGATCAGCAATTAACAGGCTGAAAAGCAAAAAGCAGCTGACCTTGGCGGCAGCTGCTTTTTTTCTATCTTTAACTATCATTATTGCACACTTCACAATTACATGGTGCTGATATCAATAACAAAGCGATATTTCACGTCGGAAGCCAGTACACGTTTGTATGCTTCGTCAATCTGGTCAGCGGAGATGACCTCAATATTAGGCGCAATATCATGTTCTGCACAGAAATCAAGCATTTCCTGCGTCTCACGGATGCCACCAATCATGGAACCTGCGAATGAACGGCGATGGCCGATAAGAGAAAATACGTTTACGGCTAGTGGCTCAGCAGGAGCACCCACGTTCACGAGTGTGCCATCCAGTGTGAGCAGTGAGAAATAAGCGTTAATGTCAATATTCGCACTTACTGTGTTAATCATCAGATCAAATGTACCTGCAAGTTTCTCGAATGTTTCCGGTTCGCTTGTGGCAAAGTAGTGATCTGCACCAAATTGCAGTCCATCTTCTTTTTTGCTTAAGGATTGGGAGAGAACCGTTACTTCGGCACCCATCGCATGTGCAATTTTGACAGCCATATGACCAAGACCACCCATACCTACAACGGCAACCTTCTTACCTGGGCCAGCTCCCCAGTGATGAAGTGGTGAATACGTCGTAATACCGGCACACAGCAAAGGTGCAGCAGCATCAAGTGCAATGTTATCAGGGATGCGAACGACGAAATCCTCTACGACAACAATATGAGTTGAATATCCACCTTGCGTAGGCTCACCGTATTTATCTACTCCAGCGTAAGTTTGAATATTTCCTTTGAGACAGTATTGCTCTTCACCTTTGCGGCAGTTAACACATTCACCACAAGAGTCCACCATACATCCGACCCCTACTCGGTCACCGACCTTGTATTTGGATACTCCGGTTCCTACATCCGTTACAATCCCGGCAATTTCGTGTCCAGGAACGAGTGGATAATTCACAGGTCCCCATTCACCGTGGGCAGTATGGATGTCAGAATGGCAGATACCTGCATATTTAATCTCGATTAATACATCATTGGTATCCAGATCACGTCGTTTAATTTCAGCACTTCTGAATTGTTGGTCTGGTCCGTCAACGGCTCTGGCTTTAGCTATAATCAATGGTATAACCTCCTCGTAATTTAAAGTTCAAAATAATCTTACCCCCTCTAGTTAACTCTAGGTCAAATGTTTATCTTATTTTTTTTATCTCCAATGTACTTTGACATCCAGTAATCCAACATGTTAGAATTCACTCGGATCAATCCTAGAGCTAACTCGAAGTCTACCCCTAGTAGAAAGGAATTCATTCTAAATGACCTATTCAATCGGTGAAGTTGCCAAAAAATTAGACCTTACGGTATATACATTGCGTTACTACGACAAGGAAGGACTCATGCCTTTTGTGGAACGTACCACAAGTGGAACACGTTTGTTCAAAGACTCCGACATTGACTTTCTAAAGATCATCCAATGTCTGAAGCTGACCGGCATGCCTATTAAAGACATTAAAGACTTCATTGAATGGTGCTCTGAAGGGGACTCCTCGCTGAAGCAAAGATATGACATGTTTACGGAGCGAAAAGCTATTGTGGAAGCACAAATGGAGGAACTAAGAAGAACCATGGAAGTCATCGAGCACAAACGCTCCTACTACGAAACAGCTTTGGAGGCTGGGACCGAAGAGATTCATAAAATTAAACCGATGGAAAATGCCATCACCAATTGATGGTTCATGCTTTCTATTTTCTAAAATTAGCGCAAAAAAAAAGTAGCTTGAAGTCCTCTAACGGATTTCAAGCTACTTTTTTGGGTACGTCTCTACTCATCATTTTCCCAAAAGTTTCATCGTTACATGGATAATCCGGTTTAATTTTTCCTTATCCGTCGAGGTTCTTGCCATGGCTCTGATGCCGACAGAAATATTGTGCAGGTACTCTGCCATTTCCTTCGCATCATGATCAGAAGAGAATTCCCCCTCCCGCTGCCCCCATTGAATGATTTGCTCAAACATCTGCTCTGCTTCATTAAATGAATCAAGAGATCGTGTATCCACGTCCGGATCGCGTGTACCAAGCTCTACGGCGGAGTTCACGATCAAGCATCCCGATGGCGTATCCTCTACTTCACTGATCATAACTTCGAAGATTTTATGCAGTGCTTCCACTGCCGTCTTGGATGCCTTGATTTCTGCAAGTAATGTGGTGCTGACCTTACCTCTGTAACGATCCATTGCCTGCAAAAATAGCGAATGTTTGTCGTCAAATGTATCATATATACTTCTGCGATGAATTCCCATATGCTCAACCAGGTCACTCATCGACGTTTTCTCGTAACCTTGTTCCCAGAAGATCTTCATTGCTTTATCCAATACTTCGTTCACTTCAAACTCTTTACTTCTAGCCATTCGACTTCCCTCCCAAAATCAATCTAACACATCGGGAACGATCAGTAAATAAAAGATGCAGATACCCTTCTCATTCTCATCTTAGCATGTATTAGCTGAACCGTAAGTGTATATCTTCTGTACTTGTTGTATATCATGACCTGTGTACTTGTGATTATGTAACCAGCAATCAGAATGTCTTATCCATTCACATCAAATGTTTGCCTATTCCTATCCGTTTTCTACCGCCTTCGGTCAATATACGATAGAATGTGATTATTATGTTGTGAGGAAAAAAGGAGAACTTTGCATGTCTGATCAAATACACGAACAACAAAACGAATTAGCCACACTCATTGACCGTTTTTCTGACAAGGACGGGGTGCATCCTACGGCAATCCCTTCATTATTTCTAATCCGTGAATCGGTCGTTACTGAACCTATATTTAGAGTGAATGAACCATCCTTCTGCATTATCGTTCAGGGTGAGAAAGAGGTCCTGCTGGGACAGGATCGTTTCCGGTATGGTCCAGGAAGTTATATCGTGGCAACCGTTGACTTGCCGGTTAGTGGACAAGTGATTCAAGCCTCGTCTGAGGCTCCCTATCTGGCCCTGAAACTTGAATTCACATCCAGTGAGATTCTGGAGTTATTGAACCATTCCGATTTCCCAGCAAGACCGCGGAAAACAACGAGACGTGCCATGTTTGTCAGCCAAGCTGAGCCGTCTCTGCTGGATGCAGTCGTCAGGTTAGCCCGTTTGTTGGAAGATCATTCGGAAGATATCCCACTACTCGCTCCTTTGTTCAAAAAAGAAATTCTCTATAAAGTTCTGAAAGGCCCACATGGGACTGCTCTGGAACAAGCTACCATGGAGGGCAGCCATACCTATCGAATCAGAGACGTTATTGAATATATTATGAATCACTCTGAGCAAAATTTTCGGGTTGAGGAATTGGCGGATTTGGCCAATATGAGTACTGCCTCGCTGCACAGACACTTTAAAGAAGTGACTGCCATGAGTCCGATTCAGTTTCAAAAACAACTTAGGCTGCAAGAAGCGCGCCGCTTGTTATTATCCAAGTCCACCGATGCAGCAGATGTAGCATTTCAGGTAGGTTACGAGAGCCCTTCCCAATTCAGCCGTGAATATTCTCGCATGTTCGGATTTCCGCCCAGAGAAGATATTAAACGCTTGAGAAGCGGAAGCGATGAGCCAACTACCATCTCTTGACTGGTTACTGGCTAATATCGTTCCTTTACCTTGTATAGTTTAACCTCAAAAAGGACTCCTTCTGTTTTATTAGAGGAGTCCTTTCTTATTTCTGTATTAATGAAGATCATTTAATCGTTAAATTATTAATACATTAAAAACCATTCGTATATTGTTTTGGAACGTCCGTTGTCTTGCGCAAAGCAGACGCAGCTTCCAAGGCCCAGTAAGGATTTCTTAACAGCCCTCTTCCGACTGCAACGAGATCAGCTTCTTCATTTCCGATGACTGCATTCGCCAATTTCGGGTCGTCCAGCCTTCCAACAGCAATCACAGGCACATCAAGAGCTTCTTTGATTGCTTTAGCGAGAGGTACTTGATAAGCTGCGTGAGTTCCTGGTCTGCCCGATGCACCAATAGGTCCCTCGCCACCAGATGAGATGTCAAATACGTCAACGCCTGCCTCTTGATATGCCTTGGCAAACTCGGAACTTTCGTTAATGCCATAGCCACCTTCGACGTATTCTTTGGCTGAAATACGCATCATCAAGGGCATATCCTCGGGCATCTCTGCCTTTGCAGCCTGAATGATCTCCCGGCCGAATAACGTTAAATCTTGACCATATTCGTCTTCTCGCTTGTTTGTTAGTGGAGAATGGAACTGATGAATTAGATATCCATGTGCGCCATGAAGCTCAATCGCATCAAAACCAGCTTTCACAGCACGAGCTACAGCACTCCGGAATTTTTCAACCATTCCTTTAACTTCATCCGTTGTGAGCGCTCTAGGTTGCTTGGAATTCTCATCAAAGGCAATCGCGGATGGGGCAACTGGAACTTCGGCATCTTCTGCTTTGCGGCCTGCATGAGCAATCTGAATACCAACCTTGGCACCATAACTGTGACACGCATCGACGATCCGCTTCAGAGCTGGGATCTGTTCATCTGACCATAACCCAAGATCATAATCTGAGATTCGGCCATCCGGCTCTACATCTGTCATTTCAATGATAATGAGGCCTGTTCCTCCCACAGCACGACTAACGTAGTGCATATAATGCCAATCTGTTGCAATACCATCTTTTCGCTCAACTGAATATTGGCACATTGGAGCCATTACAACACGGTTTTTAAGCTCTAGGCTTTTAAAAGAATATGGACTAAACAAATCTGTCATCAAAATAAAACTCCCCTTTTCATGAATCATGAATAATGAAAATGCATGCGCAAGCATTGAATTAATGCCTACAATTAATAACTCCGTATGATTTGGAACTCACATATATCTTTTACTTCATCACATAAAGACATTCAAATCCATGCTTTCGCAAAATACGAACAGCCTTTTTGGATTGAAGCATACCAGGTGACATTATAATTACGTTATCTTCTCGAAGAAGGTATTTTTCCCATGTGAAAGCAAGGCGTCCCAATGAGATGTTAATCGTATCCGGAGTAGGATTAGCCATATAATCCGTCGCATCTCGAATATCAATCACTTTATACTGCCGAAAATCACGCTCTTGTCTGAGAAATACTTGATAATCTATATATTCAAGATTGCGTACTGGCCAAAATTGACGTACAACGATGAAGATACCTAATATGAAGGTCAAAAGCATCAACATAATCATTGTATAGCCCTCTCTTAACTCATCAGATATCGTTGAAAATTTTGTTTCGGATCAGAGCCCACTCAATGCCTCAGATATTGTATCCTCACCAGCGATTAGATCAAATGAACGCTTGTAGGTATTCTTCTCACTCAAACTGGCCAAAATCACATGAGCTACATCTTCACGAGCAATGTTACCGGTTGTTATATTCTCAGCAGCAGTAACTTTACCTGTTCCCGGTTCATTCATTAGAATCCCTGGACGTATAATGGTATATGTTAATCCACTGATCTCTAACAATTTATCAGCATAGTGTTTCGCTGCATAATATGGAAGGATGTTATCATGCCAGTTCTCACGATTATTGGCTTGGATCGCACTCACCATGATAAATCGATCAATACCCGCTTTTTGAGCCGCTTCAATGGTTTTCCCGGCACCATCCAGATCAATCAGGAGTGTTTTATCATATCCCGTTGTACCGCCAGAACCAGCTGCAAATACAATGGCATCACAACCCGTTACAGCAGCTACAAGTGAGTCAACCGTACCTTCCAAGTCGGCAAGCACCGTTTCCACACCCTGTGCTGCAAATGTATCTACCTGTTCTTGTTTTCGTACCATGGCAAGAACGGTGTGTTCTTCACTATTCTTCAAAAGATGAATAAGCTGTTGACCAATCTGCCCATTTGATCCTACAACGAAGACCTTCATGTTCAATACCTCCTTTATACAAAATCACCGCACCCATATTAAATTCATGCGCATGCATTTAATTTAACGGATATATTAATGAGTGTCAAGTCTTCTTATAGGGTAAATGACTACATTACCCTATATTTCCCCTAGCCTTAGAACAATTCTTTAGTGAGGTTCTCTAATCGAGTCTCAAATCCATCCTGTTCCAATTCAGTTTGCAAGACCTGATTAAACGTTTGAAGTGCTCTCTTGTATTTATTCTCTCCAAGCTCAGTAATACGAGTGTAAATGCCACGTCGGTCATCTTCACATGCATGTCTTTCCAGAGCCCCACAGTCTTTGGCTTCCATCCTAACGACGAGCCTGGAAGTAGCACTTTGGCTCAAGCCTACTAGTTCTTGAAGTTGCTGTAGGCGTAATTCCTTACCCTCCGCATTATATATGAAGTTTAACACATAAAATTCCTTCAAAGATAAGTCATATTGTTGAAGCAGAGCTTGTTCCAGCTTCTCGTTCAGATGGGTATGAATGTTAGAGAAAGCCAACCAAACATTCAAACGTTCACTCTTTTGCTGCAATCTAGATCACCCCACTTGATATTTAATGTTCATCAGCTGTTATCCTATTGTATCAAGCTTAATTACATTGGTCAAAACCCATCCAAGTTCGACGTATATAACATTCTAAGCTCATAAGAAGAGCATTTCCCCGTCTTGTAACGACGTTTGGAAATGCTCCAGTATTACCATTTATACAGTCTAATCTTACTTCGCGGTAAGCAGGCTATCGGAAATAAATTGCAGCTGACCTTCCAACGTTAACGGATCGTTGTACGAGTCTGAGGTCGGATCAAGCTGGAACACATGATTTGCCTTCACCGCAGGCAAGTTCTTCCACAATGTATTGTCATATACGATCTTGGGATCGGTTGTATCTCCCGACCACGGGCTGGTGAAGATGATATCCCCCGCATACTCCGGTAATAGTTCCATGGAGATTGAAGCCCATCCAGTTCCGCTGTCAATCGCTTCAGCTTGGGCCTTGGCTGGTGCCTTGAGATCAAACTCCCCGTAAATAATTTCACCACCTCGACCATAGTTATGACCGAATACAAATAATCCTTTGGCGTATGGATTCAGTATGGAAACGGTACGATCGCCTACAGCTTCCTGAACCTTGGGCTTCAGTTCGTTGATCTTCGCTTCCCATTTAGCATTCCAAGCTTTCGCTGCGTCTTCTCTATTGGTGAGCTTACCCATTTCAAGCATTAGATCCTTGAAATTGCGCTTACCATATGCAATCTGTACAACAGGCGCAATCTGCTCCAGCTTGTCGATGCCCTCTGTTCCAGTGTACACGATAAATAAGTCAGGTTTTAAACTGATTAGTTTCTCTGGTGTAGGCTCTTGACCCAGATCACTGGTGCCCGCTGCTGCAAGTTGATCCTTGATATATTTGTTGTTCATCGCTCCTGATAAAGCGCCGACTACCGGTGCATCCAAGGCAACAAAGTAGCCTGTCGAAAATGATGTCAAATCAATAATACGCTTAGGATTCTTCGGTACCTGTACTTCGCCTGCATCCGATTGATATGTAACAAGTTCCTCTTCGGCAGTTGCCGCTTTATCAGCGGAAGAAGCTGAATCCGAGTTCGTCTTGGTTTCTGTCTCCGCAGCCGCATTCGTGCTGTCCCCGGTTGTACTATTGGTCGTAGCAGACTGACCACATGCACTAAGTACAATCAGCAAGAAAAGTGCCATCATGATCCATATTGATTTTATCTGTTTACGCAAAATAAACCCACCTTTTCGTTGATATTGATAATCGTTATCAACGATATCATGCTATGCAGGATTTGACAAGCTATGTTTACTTCACCCCCTCTATGAACTCTAACTTGCAAGTCACCAAGTTAAACAGCTATCATCAATAGAGTAAACCATTCACTTTTTTTAAAAAAGAGAGTTTTGAAAAGCCAATGAAACGTAATCAAGGAGGACAACATGGAAGAGATTATATTGTGGTTAAAGTATTTGTTTTTAGGTATTGTTCAAGGTGCGACGGAGCCAATCCCCGTCTCCTCAAGCGGTCATCTGATCATCGCCCAGAAACTTATGGGCATCAAGCAGAATGGATTGTCATTTGAGATTTTAACAAACACAGCATCACTTATCGCTATTATTTTTATTTTCCGGGAAGATATCAAAAAGTTGATTATTGGTGCATTAGGTTACCTGCGTACTCGTAAAGAAGAATATCGAGCAGACTTCATGTTTTGCTTATACATAATTATTGGTACGATCCCTGCTGCTGTCGTTGCAGTCCTGTTCAAGGACCGGATTGAAGAAATCTTCTCATCCGTATATACCGTTTCCATCGCGCTATTAATCACCGGGGTTGCCTTGTGGCTTATTCGTAATCTTCGTGGTCGCAAGCAAGACGGTGATCTGTCTACGAAAGATGCATTGTTGGTAGGTCTGGCTCAGGCGGTCGCTCTTATTCCGGGGATTAGCCGCTCAGGGGCAACTGTAATTGCGTCCATCGCTGTTGGCATGAAACAGGAAACAGCTTTGAAGTTCTCCTTTATGCTGTACATTCCCATCAGTATTGGCGGACTCATCATGGGGGTATCCGACATTGCCAATGATCCGAATCGATCACAACTGGCTATCCCTTATCTGATCGCATTCATCACGACACTCTTTGTCACGTATTTCTCCATGAGATGGTTTATGGGCATTATGGCCAAAGGCAATCTGAAATACTTTTCGTATTACTGTTTTGCTGCAGGAACATTGTTACTGATCTTCTTATAAAAAATAGTCCACACACCAAAAGGAACAACCAGCGATGGTTGTTCCTTTGTTGTATAGTGGCAGAACCTTAATGACCTATAGCAAGAGCTAGACGGTCAGGCGCGTAGCCTTGTTGCTTCTGTTAACCAGCTCTGTAGCCGCGAACATAACACTGAACAGAATCAGCAGGATCAGGGGTACCATTGACATTCCCCATTGGCTGGCTATAAGTCCCATACCTAACGGGATGAGTGTTGAACCTGTATAGGCACTGGCCATTTCAAGTCCAATTACACTTGGGGATGCCTTCTCACCGAAGCGTTCCGGTGTCGCATGAACAATACTCGGATAGATCGGTGCTCCGCCCAATCCCACGATAAATAAAGCCCCTGCGGCAATCCAGTAAGGAATCGGCATAATCAAGATAACCAATCCGAAGCATCCAACGATTCCACCATATCTGATGAGAATTTTGCTGGATACATGAGTGGAAAGAAAACCTGAGATCACACGTCCCAAGATGATGCCAATAAAAAATAGGGAGGATAGTGCTGCGGCAGTACCTGGGGAAACTCCTTTGCTTCCGATGAAGAATGAAGCCATCCACAGACCGGCTGCAGTTTCGGAACCGTTGTAACAGAGCATCGCAAGCATCGACATTTTCACGCCGGGGATACGTAAGGCCTCACGGTTGCTTACGCGTTTCTTCTCATCACCTGAACCCTCTACTCTTCCCTTCTCAAAAATCTTCCATAGAGACAAAGTTGATAATAAGACCACCACGATCCCAAGTAAAATCAACGCCACAGTAACGTATCCTGCACGCCAGTTGTTTGCTTGATTCAGCCAATATGCCATAACGAGTGGGCCTGTCACTGCGCCAATTCCCCAGAAACAATGCAACCAGTTCATATGCTTGGCCTTGAAATGCAATGCTACATAATTACTTAGTGCCGCATCCACCGAACCTGCACCTAAGCCGAGAGGGATCGCCAGAATCAGTAAAAACACAAAATTCTCAGAGAATGAGAATCCCAACAGCGCGATCGTTGTTGAGAGGATACTGAATACTGTGACTTTACCCGTTCCGAACCGGTGCAACAATCGACTGGCGAACAGACTGGACACTACTGTACTAAATGAAATGATTAGCGATATGTAACCAGCCATTTCTGTTGTCGCATGTATATCGTTTTTCATAACGGACCAGGCACTACCAAGTAAAGCATCCGGTAATCCCAGCCCTATAAATGCGAGATAAATAATGATTAACAATAACGTGACCATCTGGGTGTCTCTCCTCAGTTTGTTTAATTTCTGATTCTCGTCGAACCACCCATATAATAATATTGATATTTCTATCTGTAATCTTCCTATATTTTGACTCTTTATATCAGTATTCTGATATATTCTGGCGACTTATAACCTATATCACTGGTTCAGGATAGGTATTTCTCCAAGCAAATTCTTCAAGTTAATGGCATCCCACGGCATATGCTCAGTTATCCCTAATCCAACTACATCTGTTTCTTCAGACAGTTCTTTGATCAGACGAAGCAAGTGAGGTATTTGCATGGTTCCCGCTGGTGAAAAAACATAAGGTTCCCCTGGTTTAGCGAATAACAATGAACGGAACATGTTAGGATCAAGCACATCCAGATCAAGGTGAATTGCCAGATGTTTGATACCAATCTCTTTAATCCACTTCTTAATCGAATCCATGCCATGGGTTAATTCTTCAGTTCCAGCCGTTCGGATACCCAATCTTTGAATCACTTCGGTTTCCTGTTCCGTGGGGGTTGTCAACCCGGCCATGAAGACATGTTCGGGCTTCAAAGGGACACTCACATGTTTGGCAAACTCCGGATCGCCTTCCCCAAGAAGGTTCCCAAGCGGTAAAGTATGACCGTTGTCATAGCCCTCGTATCTAACCAGATCACCATGTGCATCAATCCATATCAAACCAAGTTCTCCGCCATATCGTTCATTTAAATAAGCAAACGGGGCTTGTTCAACCAAACAGTCACCGCCAAACATGACAATGCGATCGGGCTGGTGAGCTTGAATAATATGCTGGGCAGCCTGCAATTGCTGAAGTAGCAGTGCTCTGCCTTTTATCCCGTTCTCGCTTACCAGAGATGTTCCATCATAAGCCTCAACAGGAACATGAATGAGAGGTTGATCATTGTCAGGTGCAAGCCATGCAAGCAACTCCGCTCCAAATGAGTAGTTTGGATTATCTCCACCTTGCCATTGTGGCATAAGCAGACGTATTGTTTTTTGAGTCATCGTAAATCCCCTTTACTTCAAAGTAAGATTAGTATAAACTGAGCCAAAACAAATAAATAGTACGGTCTTTTATGATAGGTACTACCCGGAAGGATAGTGTAAATGATGAGTATGGCTGAATACCACGGTAAAGTTAAAAACATTCAAGATACCCCTTTTGGATATACGTTGTCTGTCATTGGTGGCAAATGGAAAATGGTGATTTTGTATCTTCTGGCAGAAAACCCACCTGTCCGTTTCAATGAACTAAAAAGACAGATCGGCGCTATCACGTATAAAACGCTGAGTTCACAACTCAAAGAATTAGAAGCAGATGGTATGGTCGAACGGAAAGAGTATCCCCAAGTCCCTCCTAAAGTCGAGTACCGTCTGACAGCCAAAGCTGAAACGTTATTGCCCGTTTTGGAAGGACTATGCGAATGGGGTGTCCAACATCAAGAACCTTCGATCAATAATAGCGCAACGGATTGAACGCTTTTGTCTATATTTTCAGCTGAAATAATTGGAGTAAATGCAGTATGTTAAAATGCAAAAAGTCGCCAATCGGCGACTTTTTTACTTTTATCTTGTGTTCCTCTGTACGTTCAGCAAATAAAAGCTGTGATTCGTAGAATTATACTTTTTCGTGTACCAGATCTTTCTGATAGGCCAACACTCTGTCCCAATTGCCACTGAAAACAGGAATTCGATAATACCCTACACGCTCATACAGCGCTGCAGCTTCTGGTTGCAAGGGACCTGTTTGCAGTTTCAGATTGGTATAACCAAGTTCGTTCGCAAGACGCTCTGCCTCGGCCAATATAGCTTGGGCAATTCCCTTACGGCGGTAACCACTGCGTGTATACATGCGTTTAACCTCTACAGATGTATCATCAAGGGGTCTAAGTGCTCCGCAACCGACTGGATACCCGTCGATCCTGGCAACGATAAAAGCCGCACGTGGCACCTCAACGTCTGACAGTTGAAATCCCGCCGTTCCATCACCGCCATATAACAAACCGAGTTCTTCACTCAGTTCCTTGATCAATAGTAGCGAATCCTCGCTCCGAATATCTTCAGCTGCTGCATGCACGATATGTGTCATCCCACATACCCCCTTTATCTTATTGGACTTATTGGTTTAAATGATATATCTAAATTATCATTCCCAACAGCAAGCGTCAATTCCCCCATTCATTGAATATTTTTATAAGTACACCCTATAAATACCCGAACGTATCTTATTGCCGTCTTTATTCGTTTACATAAGAAATATAATGAGCAACGATGTATATGAAATTCAACTCTCGGAGGCTGATATTATGGAAATTTCAAAGGGAATAACGATGCTTCAGCTTGATTTTGAGGGGAATATAATTCACCCTGTGCTGATATGGGATGAAGAAATGGTTGTGTTAATTGATACTGGATTCCCTGGACAATATGACGATTTGTGTATCGCACTCGAAAAGATTGGTGTGCCGATCAGCCAACTTAAAGCAGTGATTTTGACGCATCAGGATGTGGACCATATCGGGTGTCTACCCGAAATTTTGAAAGAGTGTGGCTCACAAGTCAAGATATATGCGCATGAGCTGGATAAACCATATATTGAGGGACATCTCCCTCTTCTCAAAGACGGTCACCTTGAGCATCCTCCAATGGGCAAAGTAAATGAAACGGTGACTGATGGTCAGGAACTGCCGTTTTGCGGCGGAATTCGCGTTATTCATACACCTGGTCATACGCCAGGTCATATCAGTCTATATTTGATGGACAGCAAGACGCTCATCGCCGGAGATTCAATGTACAGTGTAGACGGCATGCTTGGAGGCATTCATGAACCTACTACGCTGGATACAGAGACTGCTCGAATCTCTTTGAAAAAGTATATCGAACTCGACATTACATCTGTGGTTTGTTATCACGGTGGACTAAGTCATAGGAATATAAATGAACAGATCTCAGAGCTATATAAAATGAACTAACGAATATTTACACTGGACACTCCGATGACAGAACAACCTTCCGATCGCTGTTATCCCCAGATTTTTTTAATTTTTTTTATAAAGGGTAAATCCGGGGATAACGTATGCTTCCGATGTAGCTTTCTTGCAGAAAGCTTGTAGGCGAACGCTCCCCTTCTTCAGGTTCTTTCCGTCATCTCCGTTTTGTGTAAATGTTTCGTTCAATTTATGTAGTTAAGGGTTTATTGTTTGGCATACTGCAAAATGGCTGTAGCCGCACAAATTCGCAGTTCTTCTTCTTCACTGTGTAACGCTTCTCTCAGCACCTGGAGAGCTGTCTGAATCGTGGCTTCATCTACTCCTGTTGAGAGAGGGTTGGTTGCTTCGGCTGTTATACTGACTGCAAGACCTCGATCCAGCTGTGCTTGTGATATGGGATACTCAAACTTCGCAAGGATGGCTGAATCATTTTGCAGTGCCTGCACTTTGTCATTCAGCTCAGCGAGAGGAATACGCCCCAACCATGTAACTCCGCGACGGTGACATATCAATCCCTCTTCTGTACCAGCGGAATCGTCGTAATAATAATCCCCGATATCCCCAACATACGTCCATTCATCATCGCTAATTAATACATAATCTCCATCCTGCATGAGGTTACCAAACATATGTAATGTCGCGAGTGTGCTCGCCAATTCTGCTTCATCCAAGGGATAGTGTTGAACCAGCTGTTCCTTCCATAGCTCCGGGGGCGTTTGCTCCAGATCCCCTGTACTTGACCAAGCAATACCAATATAATTGTCTTCCAAAAAGGATGTTACTCTGTTGATTCCATGCACGGTGGACTGGATGTGATACAGATTCATGCGTACCGCCTTCCTTTCAATCATTCGTATGAACATAGCTCACCATTGTAACATTAGTGGGGTCTATTTCAAACGTAATGATCTCTTTCCCATATGGCGGGTTATGTGGACCGTAGAACGTTCTGACTTCCAGAACCGTTCGAAAATTATAACCACCTTTTGTGCGCCTTTTAAGTTCCAATACGTGAATGTCATATAGCCCATAGCTAGGGACCGGTTTATGATTTTCCTGATAATAGTTGGTAATCTCACGGTAAATGTATGGGTTGAGCATCGTAAGTGCTATTGCCTTATAGTCATGCTCCTGTATGCTCTCAGGATCTGCATATGTAACATCTGTGTATAGGGAAACACTATTTATCATTAATGTTGCTGCAAGTATAAAGTGAAAAAGACGTTTCTGAATTCCCATACTCATCAACCTTTTTTAATTTCTATTATTCCGAGTGAATGCAAAAGCATACAAAATATGATTATGATCTATTATTTATCCTTAGCTGAGTTGAAAGGTTATTCTGTCATCGGAGTGGCAAGTGTAAATACTCGTTAGTTCAACTTATATAGCACACACCTTTGGATATAGCCTCAGGCTATAACTAGGTATAATTTAATGGAATTACATTATAACTCCGGATCTGTGATAAATTTTGTGTAACATAAAAGCAGAGGGGTTTTAAACGATGACAAAAAGTAGTGTATTGGGATATCCGCGTATTGGTGCTGATCGGGAATGGAAGAAAGCGTTGGAAGCGTTCTGGGCAGGTAAGCTGGAGGAAACAGAATTTCACGCACGTTTGCAGGAGATCCGCATCGATCATTTGCGCAAGCAACAAGCAAAAGGCATCGACATCATTCCGGTGAATGACTTTAGCTATTATGATCATATCTTGGATACGGCCGTGATGTTTGGCATTATTCCTAAACGTTTTGCTTATGATGGTGGTTCCGTTCCGTTGTCCGTATATTATGGCATTGCACGGGGAACGAAAGATGCCGCAGCAAGTGAAATGACAAAATGGTTCAACACGAACTATCACTACATTGTACCTGAACTGGACGGGGCTTCCCCAACTCTGACGGAGAACAAACCACTTCTCGCTTATCGTGAAGCAAAAGAAAAACTCGGCATTGAAGGCAAGCCGGTTATCGTTGGACCGTTAACCTTCCTGAAGCTCTCCAAAGGCTATGATAAATCCGAGACAGACGCTTGGTTGGACCGCTTGCTTCCACTTTACACTCAATTGCTTCAAGAACTTGCGAGCGAAGGCGTTCAGTGGGTGCAGGTCGACGAACCTATTCTGGTAACCAAATTAAGCGATGAAGACGTACAGCGTCTGAATAAAATATATGAAACATTTGCAGCAGCCGTTCCAGGCCTGAATATCATGCTGCAAACATACTTTGAATCTGTCGAAAACTACAACGACATTGTTGCACTGCCAGTTCAAGGTGTAGGACTTGATTTTGTACACGGACTCTCTGGTAACACACAATCTATTCGGACATCCGGTTTCCCGGCAGACAAAGTGCTCGGAGCAGGTATTATTGATGGACGTGGGATCTGGAAAGCTTCCCTTCAGACAAAACTGAATTTGCTGAATGAACTAACTGAGTTCGTGACGCCTGAACGTATCATCGTGCAATCATCTTGCAGCCTGCTGCATGTGCCAGTTACGACAGACCGTGAGGCAAAACTTACATCTGAACTGAAAAATGCTCTTGCATTTGCAGATGAAAAGCTGGATGAGATTGTTCTTTTGACTACAGCCTTATCTTCACCAAGTGCAGAGATTACTGCCAAAATAGACGAAGCAGAGCTTCCTCTTCTGGCGCTTCAGCAATCCGAAGATCGGAACCGTACCGCTGTACAGAAAGCCGTTGCTTCCATCAGTGTTCAACAGCCGGAGCGCTCCCGTCCTTTTGCAGAGCGTCATGAAGCTCAACAGGCCAAATGGCAATTGCCACTCTTCCCGACAACAACGATTGGTAGTTTCCCTCAATCTGCTGAAGTCAGAAAAGCACGTCAGTTGTGGCGCAAGGGTGAGTTGAACAACGAACAGTATGCTGCCTTCATCCGGGAGCAAATTGATATCTGGATTAAGATTCAGGAAGAGATCGGAATTGACGTATTGGTACATGGCGAGTTTGAGCGTACCGACATGGTTGAATTCTTTGGCGAGAAACTGGCAGGCTTTGCCTTTACACAGTTCGGCTGGGTTCAATCGTATGGTTCACGTTGTGTGAAGCCACCTATTATCTTCGGTGATGTTGCATTTACGGGTGAAATGACAGTGGAAGAAACGAAATATGCCCAATCGCAGACAGAACGTCCAGTCAAAGGCATGCTGACTGGCCCGATTACCATCATGAACTGGTCATTCGTACGCGAAGACATTGCTCGTGAGCAGATTGCCTATCAATTGGCGTATGCGTTGAGACAGGAAGTCGAGGCACTTGAACAGGCAGGCATTGGTATGATCCAGGTTGACGAGCCGGCTGTTCGTGAAGGGCTTCCGCTGAAAGAAAATGAACAAGCCGATTACCTGGCTTGGGCGGTCAAAGCGTTCCGTATCTCCACGTGCACGGTGCATGAAACGACTCAAATCCATACGCATATGTGCTATTGCGAATTCCATGACATGATTGATTCCATTGAAGCTATGGATGCGGATGTTATCTCCATTGAGACATCCCGTAGTCACGGTGAACTGATTCATAGTTTTGAAGAAAATACGTATGAGCTCGGTATCGGTCTTGGCGTATATGATATCCACAGTCCACGGGTTCCAAGTGTGGATGAAATGAGCAGCATGATTGAACGCGCCTTGCGTGTTCTTGATCCGAAGCTGTTCTGGATTAACCCAGACTGCGGATTAAAAACCCGTGGACAAGAAGAAACGGTAGCTTCTCTGCGTAACATGGTTGACGCAACCAGAATTGCTCGTACCAATCACGCTTCAGCTGCTGTATTGTAATCGGCTGCGAAGCAGCATAGCTTCAAGAGTAAAGCCGGACGCCCCTTCGTTAAATGGGTGTCCGGCTTTTTATATGGTTACTTTTTAAATACATTCAATCTACTCCAATTTGGGCGATCTCTAGCGTTCCTGCCCTTTTTCTCACCATCCAACGCCTTACGACTAGATACTATCTTTCAGCCATTGCTGCAACGGTGTATCTTCGGTCAGTTCACCGAGCAGTATGTGACGGAACTCCCCATCCCTATCAATGACCATTGTTGCGGGCAAACCCGTTATACGATACATTCCTGATATGTTGCCTGTCACGTCAATGATCACCGGGAAATCAAATGCCTGCTTATCCATAAACTCACGAATCGTGCCCTTCGATTCCCCCACGTTAACAAACAGGGTTTCCACGTCATTCTGATAGTCCTGAGCAATCTGGTGAACGAGCGGCATCTCCCTTACACAAGGTGTGCACCATGAAGCCCAAAAGTTAATCATCACGGCTTTGCCCCGATAATCGGACAGTCTGACTTGTTCGCCTTCTGAATTAACCGCTGTAAACTCAGGAGCCATGGCACCAGCTTCAATGGCGTTACCTCGCCGAGATTCGGGTGTCGACACATTTTCAAAAATGGCCCATGTACCTGCTAACAATGCGATCACACCAATCAAAATTGTAAGTGTACGTCTACTTTTAAAACTCTTTTTCTGCATTAAACTCACCTTCACTTTAAACCAAGACTTTGATGAAATGCTGCATGGAGCGAACCGAATTGATCACAAAAGTCATGAGTGGAGCCCTCTCCAACATTACGTCCATGGTTCATGAATATTACCTGATCCGCAATATCGTCTGCGATCTCCAGCTGATGAGTCGAGAACACGACCATGTGACCATCCTGTTTTATTCCCTTGAGCAGCTGAGTTAATTCCTGCATCCAAAATGGGTCCAATCCATTTGTTGGCTCATCCATGATGAGCAGTGGTGGTTTGGACAGTACAGCCTGGGCAAATAACACACGTTGGCGCATGCCTTTGGAGAAGGTCGTAACCCGGTTTTTCTTTTGATCCTCCAAGCCAACCATGGTCAGTACTTCCTGTACTCTCTCCTTCGGAACTTTCCTCAGAGAAGCCCAGAACAGAAGCATTTCCTCCGCACTCAGTCCCTGATTAAATTGATAATCATCCGGCATATATCCAATCTGCTCTGAATAACGCTTGCGCTCCTTCAACCATCGCACATTGTTCACCGCAACCTCACCGGAGGTAGGCCGAAGAATTCCAGCGATCATACGCAGCACCGTGCTCTTTCCTGCGCCATTCCCTCCACAGAGGGCAAGCACTTGGCCTGAAGTAATCCGAAAGGAGATATCCTCAACAATCGGTTGCTTTTTAATGGATTTGCACAATCCTATCACTTCGAGTCCCACTTTATCCATGAGAACGCCCCCTCTCCCAGATCGCATATACCGCGAGGACAGAGAAGGTGATCCAGAACAGGCATATCCCGATGAAGATCCAACTGCCACTTGGTTGCTGCACCCACTCCACCCATCGATAATATTCTGGTCCCAGAATGGAGCCGCCTCCCAGTTTGATCACGACATACAAACGTACCAGCTCGGCCGGATTGATAAGTGTTAGTATAATCAGTAGCGGTTTGACCCACAGATAAGGCATTAATCCCAGCACAGAGAGCAATAACGTCGGCCATCCAATGACAGCGAAGAACCATACGGTCACGGATATGGTTAACGCCTGCCACCGATTGCGCGACAACGAACCGATAAATAGAGCCAGCGTCAGGAATAACAACACCAGTCCACAAGAAAATGCCAGAAAGAGAAGATATGTCACGGCATCCAGTGGATTTCCGATTACTCCGCTAATGACCCCCATTAGGCCGTATCCAAACGCAACAATGGTGATCAAAACAATCGACAGCCCAAGATACTTGCCCACAATAAAAGACATCGTGCCGATGGGATACGTGGATAGCAGCTGCCAGCTACCGTCTTCTTTTTCGGATGTTAATGAAAAGGAACCGAGGAATAGCGTCATTAATGGCAAAAGGTAGAGAATGAGATTCAACATCGAACCTGTTGTGCCCGAATATCCTTCAACCAGATTCTGTGAATTTAGAAGTAACAAACTTAAGCTAAATGTGCAAAAAAGAATCAGAAACGAATATGCCCAAGGATTGCGAAATCCCATTTTCACTTCTCGTCTTGCAATCTGTATCATATCTGACATCATTAATCACCATTTTCTATTGTCATTCCTAGTGGCCTGACTCTTCTTTCATCTCACCTTCCTGATGCATCTCATTACCGTCTCCTTCTTCACCATGTCCGTGCTCACCATGCCCATGTTCACCCATCATGTCCATATTCTCTGTGTTCTGTTTCCAGTCATGGGAGGCAAGATCCTCAGCGGTCATAATGGTTCCGACACCTTGCTCTGCAATGAAAGCTTCAGCCGAAGGCTTGTCCTTAAAGTTAAGAATTCCATAAGCCATAGGCGTACGCAATGAAGCGTCGTACACATACGTGGCTTTACTGAATTCAATCCATTCCTTGTCATTATAATCACGTACATAGTCCATACCGATGTTATCTGTGCCATTTTCTGTTTTCCACTGGTTCATGCAGCCGATGTCATCGAACTTGTAATTTTGGCCGTCTTTCGTAGTGAGCTGTGTTGCATATGCATCGTCCTTCACCTGCATTTTACAGATCGCACAGATATCCACGTCTTCATTGATCGGCAATGCCGCGTATTTTGTTCCACAAGCGGTTAACAATACCATGCCAAACATAAGTACCATAACCATGGACCATCTTCTGTTCAAGCTTTTGTTCATTTTCGTAATACCCCCATATAGATGATTATAAAAGTTGCCTTACCCAACAGAACTAACCCGAGCATCCACACCACATTGGAACCTGCTACCCTTTCCACTGACATGTTCAGATCAGATCCCGTATCCATGCTCATTCGTGGCGAATCGTCGGTAGTCCATTGTTCTCTGCCCTCTGTAAATAAGTCACTCAGAAAGACCATACCCGGTGATTGAAAAAAGAGCTGATATGCTGAATTTCGACTGACCAGTTGCTCATAAAAAGGATTGATGGCATAGGATATTTCACTGATTCCATCCTGATTCAGATCGAGCCCCTGAAAGGAGTCCCAGTAATTCTCCATGAGGACATTATTGGGACTATCCAGCGCCGAAGCTTCAATGACATTAGACACCAATTGATTACGTGTAAACTCATTAGCTTCTGACAGAACAAGCTGGATGCCAACAAAATTCCGAAGCACCGCATTGCCACGGATTTCATTGCCCGATGACTCTGCAATATTCATGCCGACACGATTACCCTCCACCACATTGTTATGAATTGAGGATTGATGCACGTCATACAACAGAATGCCTTGGGAATGAACATTAGTACTCTGTTTGCGAAAAGAATTGCCCGAGATTACCGTATTCTTGACGCCCATAATCATGGCACCTGTCATGTTCTCTTCTCCGGTATTATCCATGACAGAAGAGCCGTCAATGTACATACAGTGGATGCCATACCTTGTATGTAACAGCCTGTTATTTTGCACGATAGACTTGCGACTGTTCTCCAGATAGATTCCATCCCTCATGCCGGTGATCTCATTGGCTTCAATGTAGCTATCATGGGAGTTGTACAGATCAATGCCATTGCCCTTCTGGCCACTGGAAGCAGAATCAGACCCGGCCCACGTAATGTTGTTCCGCTGAATCGTTGCCTGACTCGAATTCCGGATGATCATCCCATACCCTTGGGTCTGAATGTGCAGATCCGTGATTTCACTGTTTTTCCCTTCAACCTGAATCGCTGCGGTCTGTTCATTCGCATTATGCTCAATCGTAAACCCGCTTAACTTCACCCCATCCGACTGAATAGTTATTGTAGAAGTGGTTTCCTCATTCACGACTATGACCGTAACATCACCCTGAATGGTGA
Source organism: Paenibacillus sp. FSL M8-0212 (assembly GCF_038004645.1). Lineage (NCBI taxonomy): Bacteria > Bacillati > Bacillota > Bacilli > Caryophanales > Paenibacillaceae > Paenibacillus > Paenibacillus sp. FSL M8-0212. The sequence continues at coordinate 6,174,274 of NZ_JBBORP010000001.1, forward strand.
TGTTCTTGTCAATCGTCACGGGTCCAGAATAACGACCTGATGTAAGTTCAATGACTTCTCCAGGTGCAGATCGGTCAATCATAGGCTGAAGGGGAATGAGATCACGATGTCCGGAAGAGCCCATGACTGCACCGTGCGGAAGGGATAGTAGGAGCATCATCATTCCGATTAGAAAAAGTAAACCCGTAACCCGACTCTTCTTACAAATATCGAATGCACCCAATCCTGCCTGAGGATTACTCATGATTCAAACCGCGCAATTCCGGCTTCTGGTTACAGTTGCTTATTACTGTGGCAATGTATTCAACGGGTCTTACGTTAATCCAAAATATACGTTGGTTGTACACACCATCCCTCCATTCCACTTAAAATCAACTCTCCATGTTCCTCATCCATTGAAGCAACATAATAAATGAAGCGTTATCACTATCCTGATCACAGTGTACTTAAAATGATATTTATTCCATATAGCTCAATTAGGCTATAGACGCTACATTTTTGTGTCGATATTGTGATGTAAAACAAAAAAAGCCGCCATATAGGCGACTTCTAAGTAACATATTATTCAAATGGATAGGTCCAAAATGTTTCTCTGCCAAAACGTTTCTTGATTTCTTCATTATTCAGCTCACGATTTCCTACAAGCTCTGCTGCCTGGAATTGTGAACGATGGGCACGAATGGACGCCATTTTCCGATCCAAAAATTCGGATACGTCAACAAATACGTCCGGTTTGCCAATATACTGTTCCTGATTATTTGCGAACGCAACACAGTGAACAATCGGACGTTCATCCACAGGAAGTTTAGCGATTGTACGTATAACAGCGGCTCCTGTTGCATCATGATCGGGATGAACACTGTACCCCGGATAGAACGTAATGACCAGCGTGGGGTTTAATTCTTTAAGTAGCGACATGATGGTGTCTTCCAGTAACTGTGGGTCTTCGAACTCCAGCATTTTATCGTGGAAACCCAGCATTCTCAGGTCCTGAATACCAATCGCTTCAGAAGCTTCGATGAGTTCCTGTTTACGGATGGCAGGCAACGTCACTCGGTTAGCAAATGGAGGAATCCCCATGTTGCGCCCCATCTCGCCAAGGGTTAGACAAGCATAGGTTACATGGGCACCGCCATCTATGTATTTGGCTAACGTTCCCGATACAGAGAAAGCTTCATCATCTGGATGTGGATACACCACCAAGATGCGCTCATGCTCTTGCTCGTTGTGTGTAGTATTCATGGTTATTCAATCCTCCGCTTTCATCAGAACATCTCTCGGCTTAATTGTAACGCCACAACTAGTTTACCTTGGCTGTCGTGACCGGCGAGAATCAGTCTTTCTTGTTCCTGCTCATCAATATGTGTAAGACCTTCGGCGTAAAGCCATCCCTGCGTCGTTTTCAGACCAACACGGTATGGACCTGTACCTGAAATGGATCCCTGCGTATATCGTATGGCCGCATTAGTAATGAATGCCGATGCTGGATGTTTATTACTGTCCATGTGTTGTGCGTAAGCACCTGACGTAAGCTCTAGATGTACGTATAAGTCCTGATCAGCAAGATCATTGATCCGGAGCTGAATATCTTGAGGTTTAATTGGTTGCATAGCGGCCTCCTTGTCTAATGTAATTGTACGAATTTCATTTTAACATAACCTGAAGAGAATATACATGGAGTGACCCTGTCGCCTCTTATAGAGCATTCTCATGATGATTCAGGTTTGAAAACAAGAACAGATTTGCCCGTTTTTTTCTCTTTTTATTCATGGACCATATCTATATTATGAAGTGTAGGCAAAAACGCCCGTGATGAAGAACCTTTAATCTTAAATGAATCTTGCTCCAACATGTTTGGAAAGGAGTTTAACTCAACTTGAAATCTCTAATACAACTACTTCATTTTGGCTATCATCAGGCCATGAGCTGTATATTTCCCGTAGCGATCTTTGGAACACTGGCCCTGTCCAGCGTAATTCCTATTCCTTTCCTTCATCGGTATGATGCCATTCTGCTCGTATTACTTGCTGTGCAGTACCTGATGTATCGAAGCGGCTTGGAAACCCGGGATGAAATCAAGGTCATCTGTGTATTTCACATTATAGGCCTGGTGCTGGAGATTTATAAAGTATGGATGGGATCTTGGTCTTACCCTGAGCCAGCATACACCAAAATCCTGGGTGTCCCTCTGTATAGTGGATTCATGTATGCAAGTGTAGCCAGTTTTATGTGTCAAGTATGGCGAAGATTGCGAATGGACATGACCGGATGGCCTGGCTTTGCACCTTCCATTCTGCTCGGAGCAGCCATCTATATCAACTTTTTCACTCATCATTTTATTCCCGATTTTCGCTGGTGGCTGACGGCGCTTGTATTTATTGTCTTCTGGAAAACCTGGATTATCTACCGGGTACGAGCAACGACCTATCGAATGCCGTTATCGCTGGCTTTTATCATTGTTGGTTTCTTCATCTGGACTGCCGAGAATATCGCTACATTCTTCAATGCTTGGAAATATCCAGATCAGCATGATGCATGGCAACTGGTTAGCTTTAGTAAGATCAGTTCGTGGTTCCTGCTGGTCATCATCAGTGTCATCATCGTTGCGCAGCTCAAATATGTGAAGGCCAATCGAACCGCAGATGATCCAAAATCCAGTTAACTATTTATTCTCTAACCGTAAAACAGCAGCAACTTAGACTCGTACATGAAAGTCTTCGAATGCCGCTGTTTTTTTACTGTGCCAATGCAACTGGAGATATACTTATGTCCCCCACCTGATCGGTAACACTTTCATTTGACAAAAGCGACATTGGTGTCATAAAATGATCAAAAAGCGACATTAGTGTCACTTTTCGGTTTTACAACATTGGGAGGAAGCTATGACTCAGAAATCGTTGTCCAAAAAAATGATGATCCTTGCAGGTGCACATCAGGTATTTGTTCGAAAAGGATTCCATGCTGTCACGATGACAGATATTGTGGAGCAATGCGGAATTAGCCGCGGCGGTCTTTACCGATATTTCAACTCTACAGAGGAGATATTCAGAGCCTTACTGATGGAGAACAACAAACAGACGCAAGAAGCTTTTTCAGCTCAGATGAAAGCACATATGCCATTTCAGCAGATCATGGATGCATTCTGGACAAGTCAACGGATCGATCTAACTGAGATCAATGACAGTATTATGACTGCGGCGTATGAGTATTATTTGTCACACCGCAATGCAGAGGATCGTGAGTTGCTTCACCGCCAACAGGAACATAGCATCACGGAGCTCAGTCGACTGATCGACTATGGGGTCCAACGTGGTGAAATACAGGTTGAGGCAAGCCGCACGGCTGCTGCTCATATTGTTATTTTCCTGGAGGGACTACGAGTGCTTGCCCTGTCTACCGATCTAACTGAAGATTTTATTCGCGAACAGCTTGATTTCATCCAAATTCATCTTTATGAAAGAAGTGTGTAAGATGAACATCGCCATCTCCGTTCAGAACGTAACGAAACATTTTAAGAAAAATGAAATGATACTAGGCAATATCAGTCTGGATCTCGCTGAAGGTGAGTTTACAGCCATCATTGGCCCAAGTGGCTCCGGAAAATCCACACTGCTCAACCTGATGTCAGGACTGCTCAGACCCTCGAATGGTCACGTCTTCATCAATAACCAGGACATTGCTGAACTGAACGAGGATGCACTTGCCAACTTTCGCAGACTGCATCTGGGGTACATTTTCCAACAGTACCATCTGCTCTCTCATCTTACGGTTCGTGAAAATATATACATTGGGCTCTCTGGAACAAGTGAACGCCACACGGTTGAGGAGCTAGCTGCCCTTCTGGGGATTGAGGACATACTGAATCAGTTTCCCGGTCAACTGTCTGGTGGGCAACAGCAGCGGGTAGCCATTGCACGTGCATTAATTAAGAGGCCTCGTATCTTGTTCTGCGACGAAGCCACGGGTGCGTTGGATGAGATGAACAGCAAAAATGTGATCGCGCTTCTTCATCTTGCCCGGCAGCAATACGGAGTGACCATTGTGTTCATCACCCATAATCCTGAAATTGCCAAAACTGCTCAGCGCGTAATTACAATCAAGAACGGCTCCATCTATCAGGATCGATTGAACGAGCACCCAATTACTGCTGCACAGATGCATTGGGCATAGATATACTCACAATGGGAAGGCGGAAGACTAATGCGCTATCTTAACAAGCATGTGTACCGTTTATTGAAGCAAAACCGTGGATACACCATCCTCTTGTTTCTCATGGTTGTGCTGACTTCGTTTATGTATTTTTTTGTGGAATTCTCGGTGGATCGTAATCAGGTTCATATTCAAGAATACGTTGAGACACAACATCTGGAGGATTTCCGCTTCCAATTGCAAGAAGATGCAGATCGTTTACATACGTTAGAGGAGATACATACAGAAGCTATTATTGAGGAAAAAAGATTCAAAAAAGTTACACAAGACAGTACAAATTATTATCTGCTCGCTCCACCCCAGATGCTAAATGTACCTTACCTATTGGAAGGTCGACTGCCGGCAGCTTCTACGGAAGTTGCCCTAATGCCGCAGTATATGGATAAGCATGCCCTGACTGTAGGAGACTCGATTACCATGGGAAATCAGAATCTCACCATCGTTGGCTCCATGTTTTTGCCAGACTACCAATCATTTATTCCTTTCAATGACCTGAAGCAAGATTACAATCAAGCGACATTCGGTGTCGTTACCCCTGATGTGTACCATAAGATAAACGGACAGGAAGAGCGCTATTATGCAGCACAGTTCAAACCAGATGTGGACTCCGGCTCAGCTGAAGTGCGCTTAAGTAGTGACCCCGCCTTCTCATATTTGGCTTTCGATTCTGGACTTGAGAGCAGCACGGAACCACTGACCGCAATCGATTCCAATCAAAGTCTGGCCCAGAGCTTCCTCTTCTTGTTTACACTTATTACTTTGTTTATCTTCTACATGTTCTACACCCGTTTCATCCGTCTTCACCGTCAAGATTTCGGTTGCTTCAAGGCAATGGGATATACGGCAAGACAGATCAGCCACGCACCACTCGTTTATTCACTGATCATATCGACAGCAGGAGGACTCGTCGGGATGGTTTTGGGTTTCTTCGGTTCCTCTGTCCTAATCCATACGTATGCTCAAATGTACTCCTTCCCCTTCTGGGAACGAGGCCTTGAACTCCGTTCTATCTTGTTTGGGCTTTTGATTCCTATTATCGGAACGGTGCTGGTTACCTGGATGTCTATCGTTCCTTTTTTGCGCCAAGAGACCTTTGATGTCATGCATAACGCGATTAAGCCTCTTCCGAATGGAAGATTAACGACAGCTCTTCAATCCGTAATTAGCCTTTTGCCGGAACGCTTAAGGCTTCCTCTGCGCGTCGTGCTTCGCAAATGGAACGCCATTTTCTTAAGTGCAGCAGCAATTTTTCTGATGACCTTGTTATTTATCATGAGTTCTTCGTTGTATCAATCAAGTGGTGCCGCCCTGGAATCGCAGACGACAGGCATGCACTACATGTACGATATCCGTTATCCGGATCTGAGGGAAGATGAAGTAACCTCGCATAGCTCCAGCATGTACTACCTCAGGCAGCCCGTCCAGCTTATGGGAGTTGAGGGGCAAAAATTCTTAGTAGAGTTGGTCGGCATGGACGACCAGGGAACACAGGTGCAACTCATGGATCATGACAACACCCCCATTCTGCCTGCTGAGCTAGATGGTATTGTGGTGAGCGAGGCGACCAGTTCGTTGTATGACATCCAATCCGGAGATACCGTTCAACTGATCATTAATCATCAACCGCATAACATCTCTGTTCGGGAGATTAGCCGAAATGGTGAAGCAGATACAATCTATACATCCAAAACACAATTAGCGAGGTGGATGAACGTTAGCCCCTTCATGCATAACGGGGAATACAGTAACGATAGTGCTCAGGACTCAAATGCACGAGTGGTTACTGCCGAGAACAAGTTAGCTGCTCTGCGTAGCGATGCAGTATCGAGCCAATCCAGTGCTGTCATTAATCAAGTGGCAGGGATTCTTGTTGGTTTCCTGCTGATATATCTAGTCATTTTGCTTAACGTTCAGGATAGCCATAAGGATATGCATATCCTTCGATTGCTTGGATATAGCCATCGAGACATTAACCGTACGCTCATTGATGTATACAAACCGCTATTTGTCCTGCTGTATCTGATTGCTGTACCTTTTGCGATTCTGGCAGCACGTGCAATCTTGCGCATAATCTCATTACAAACCGGGGATTATATCCCGTTCCAGATCCACTGGTGGATTCTAATCCTGATCCTCATACTGATTTTGCTTCAATATCAATTGGTCGTCTCCTTATTTAAGCGAAAAGTGTTCAAGCAGACACGAGGCATGGGGCTTGAAAGTATTCCAAGTCATGAATAAGTTGATAAGCAAAAAAGCCGCCCAAAAGGCGGCTCTTCTTACATCATCGAAGCTATTCTCCCAGAAAGATTACTTCGGTTTCCAATTCAACTTGGAACGTATCATAGACTTTCTTCTGAATAAATTGGATCAGATCCATATAATCCTGGGCAGTAGCGTGATCCACATTTACGATAAAACCTGCATGCTTCATGGAGATTTCAGCACCTCCGATGCGAGTACCCTGCAAGTGACAATCCTGAATCAGTTTACCGGCAAAATGTCCTTCGGGTCGTTTAAATACACTTCCACAAGAAGGGTACTCCAGCGGCTGCTTGGATTCTCTCAGGAACGTTAATTCCTTCATTTTGCTTGCAATTTCATCCTTGTTTCCTTTTTTGAGCCCGAATTCGGCCTCCAGTATGATATAGTGATCCATTTTGAAGAGACTATTTCGATAACCAAACTTCATCTCTTCTCGCGGGATCTCCAACACTGCGCCGTCTTTGGTGATCACAGTCGCACGTTCAACAACATCTGCGATCTGACCGCCATAAGCACCCGCATTCATGTAAAGTGCGCCCCCCGTGCTGCCGGGAATACCGCAAGCAAACTCCAAACCGGTCAAGCTATGCTCCAAAGCAAGTCTGGATACATCAATGATATCAACGCCACTTTGCGCAATCATGCTGTCCTCACTCACTTTAATTTGATCGAAGTGGCTAAGAGAAATCGTTACTCCCCGGATGCCCCCGTCTTTAATGATAACGTTTGAGCCTTTTCCAATGACCGTCAGAGGTAACTGATGTAAGTTGGCAATTTCTACGATTTTTGTGATTTCGTCTATCGTTGTTGGATGGATGAGAATATCTGCGTTACCACCAATTTTTATAAACGTGTGATTTTTTAACGGTTCATTGAATTTCACTTTTTCCAAAGGTATCTGATGCTCAAAAATATTCATGATTTTCTCTCCCTGAATTCATAAAGAAATGATTGCATCATCGCGAAAATAAGATGCTCCTTCTTTATTATATGCTAAATAGGAGATTTTGTTTGAAATTATGTTGTTTTCACAATAATTAATCGCATTCTCTTTAGATTTTGAACCTTTCCGTGAGTTCCTGAAGACGTGATGCCATGCGAGCCAGATAAGATGAAGATGAACTAATCTCTTGCATTGAAGCAAGTTGTTGCTCTGTTGCCGCAGATACCGTTTGCGCTCCTTCCGCCGTTTCCCGCGAGACATGAGAAATGTCCTCGATTTTCGCCACCACATGGGAGGTTTCTTGAACGATATCATCAGCCATGGTGGATACTTCGCTGGCTTTGCTGTTCACCATATCCACGGACAAGGTAATTTCTTCAAAGAGCTGGCCCGCCGTATTCATCACGGTCATCCCTTTGGAAACTTCACCAATCGCCTCAATCATGGATTGATCCGCATGCTGGATTCCTTCGTTAATGCTCCCAATTAGTGTGGTGACTTGCTTCGCTGAATCAGCAGCTTGCTCCGCGAGTGCACCTACTTCTCTGGCTACAACAGCAAAACCTTTGCCGTGTTCACCTGCCCGTGCAGCTTCAATGGAAGCATTCAAAGCCAGTAAATTGGTCTGACGGGAGATATCTGAGATCACCTTGATGATTTGCCCGATCTCCAACGAAGTCTGAACCAGATGGTTAATGCCATCCGACACACGATTGACGGAATGGTGTATGGTTCCCATTTGTGTCACAGCGCCATTGATGGCCTGCCCACCCTCTTTTGATTTCTCCGTTACATGTTCTGTAGCTAAAGCTGTCGCTGAGGCATTATTGGCGATATGACCGATTTGTTCCGCCACATGATGAATAGTACGCAGACTCGCTTCAACCAGCGCCACCTGTCTGTCAGCGCCTTCCGCCATCTGTTCAATCGTTTCAGCGATATGTCCTGTTGCTGTAGCACTTTGACCCGCATTAGCGGATAACTGTTCCGAAGCAGTGACCAGTTGATTAGATGAATTCTTCACCTCGGATACAATGGAATTCAGGGAACCGACCATAAGGTTGAAGGCATCCCCCAACTGACCGAGTTCATCATTTGAATGAATGGCTGCGCTTTGGGTCAAATCTCCCCGACTGACTTCCTCAGATACATCATTTAATGTTTTGAGCGGTTTGGTGATCGAACGCACGATCAGGATTGTCATCCCTATCCCTAGCAGGGCAAACACGGAGATGACCATTAATGTATTGTTCCAAATGGGTTTGGCTGCTTGCACGATCTCGATCGGTGAGCGATCTCCTGCGATTTTCCAGCCCGTAAGCTGATTGGTAATATAGACGAGCTGACGTGTCTCTCCTTCAGGAGAGCTTTGCTCAATTTGGCCGGAGTCGCCCTCAAACATCGTTGTCCCGGGTCCTCCATCACCTTGAGCGGTGTCTTGTTCTGCATCAGAAGAGGAGTTGAGCGGTGTTGCACTACCATTTGCCGCATCCTCACCCTGAGAACTTTCAGTTCCCCATGGCGGAGTTACGATCATAGAGCCATTCGCGCCAAAAATGACGACAAAGCCGTTATCTCCAATTTTGATCTGGCCTACAATCTCTTGCAGAGTGCTTAAATCAAGGGTTACAGCGACGACTGACTTGCTGTCACTAGACGCTTTCGCTAAGGTCAATACCGTGTTACCCGACTCTTCCGAAGTGAACGGCTCCGTCAGAACAACCTGTCCTGGATCAGCCATCGCCTTTGTATAGAATTCGCTCTCCAGAGGTTTATCGTTGCCCGGCTTGCTCTGACTGGAAGAAGCGGACACATGCTGTCCGTCGCTGTTTACAAAAATAGCTGATTCGACCTCCGAATGGTTATTGGTATAGGCTTTTAATGCGGCTTCAGGAGTTGTAGATGTAATGGATTCGGCTAAGAGACCCACATCTGATTGTTTAGCTTGTATGTATTGGTTGACCATGCTGCTAACGAGCGATATGTCGGTGTTGGCCATGTTGGCTAGTTGTGTATCTACTTGCTGTTTAGCGGTGAAATAGGCGAATCCTCCGATAACCAGACTGGGAAGCAACAATACGATTAAAAATGATGCTACCAGACGGTTCCTGACCGTACCGATTTTTTTCTTGAATTTCATAGGCGTTTCTCCTTATGTATGATGTAATGTATCGTAGCTTATTCTCTATTAAGCATGAAATAGATGAGGGTACGATTAATTTCAACTTAAAGATATATGAAAGTTTTTCATGAAACTAAATATTTCTCTTTCAAAAAATAAATAAAAAATACACCTTGCGGAACCAGCATCTAGGCCGGATGAATACCGCAAGGCGTTTCTCATGCAACTACCGTTATCTCGTGGACAAGAAAATTACATGATTATGAGAGTACTATGTCTGTTTGAGTCAGATTGGCCGATAGCTCCCATAAACGAATAGCTTGTTCGGGGTCGATAGCATACTTCTTGACCCCATAGAAACCTCCATCCTCTGGAGCCAATTCACTGAGGTCACAATCCTCGCAGTAGACACCACCTTTTCCCTCAAGCTGAGGTGAAGTTGCTGCCCAGACTTGCGTCGCTGCCCCCTGCTCAGGTGTTTTGAACGCAGGGTTGGCCACTTGTCCAGATTCATCAATCCAGCCCAGCGCAATCATTTCCTCTTTTGGCATATGACGCTGTAGTGGTGTCATAATTCCGCCTGGATGAACTGAGAAAGCCCGTACTCCGTGCTCTGCACCTCGACGATCCAGCTCAACGCTGAATAAAATCGTTGCTGTTTTGGACTGTCCATAGGCAGGGAATTTCTCATAGCCATGTTCAAATTGGATGTCATCCCAACGAATAGGTGAGAAATGATGTCCCGCTGATGCCAAGGAAACAACACGTGCTCCCCCCTGACTAGCGAGTGCTGGCCATAACAGATTAGTCAGGGCAAAGTGGCCCAGATGATTTGTTGCAAATTGAGCTTCCCAGCCAGGACCAACCCGCGTCTCCGGGCAAGCCATGATGCCCGCATTAAGAATCAGCATGTCAATGTTCCGATCACTCGCCAGAAACCGCTCGGCAAAAGCACGAACGCTGGATAAATCAGCAAGGTCCAATGCATCTATTTCAACACCTTCCAGACCAGAAAGTGCTTCCTTCGCAACCGCTGGACGACGTGCAGTCACCACTACACGGGCTCCCGCATTAACAAGCGCACGTGTCGTCTCCAACCCGAGACCCGAATATCCACCCGTTACAATAGCAAGCTGTCCTGATAAGTCCAGATCTCTCAATACATCCTCCGCTGTACTGTTATGATTGAAGCCAGAGTCCATTTTATGTTGTAAAGTTCTAATATTATTTTCCTGTGTCATTCTGTTCATCTCCTTGGCAATATTTCTTCTTCTTCTTTTTCTTCTTCAAAGTCTACACCCTAGAGCGTACTCTAAGTCAAATGGAAGTGAATACATCGTCTCGCAACTTTTCCGTGCAATCTGCATAAGTAAAAAAGCCGCCAATTGGCGACTTTCGTTGAAAAATTTATAGTCATCTAAGTTACGAATCACCCTGAACTGTGGATAACGAAACAAGGACCGGACTGGCGAAATCAGATGCCTCTTCTCCTTTTGGATTATGAAGACGGAATAGAAATGCATCCCCTTCTTCTGATTTCCAGACCATATAATCGCTAATGCCTTTTTCACCAGAGGCCTGAAGATAGAGCTCGGCATAACCAAGGGGGTGTTCTACCAGTTCTCCACTATAATCGGATACCTTACCGGCTTTTTCTAATTCTTCTTTACCCGCTGTCTCCAGTTCTGCCAGATTATACTCCGAAGGCAGTGGTTCAATATCCACATAATAGTCAGCGTTACTAATCAGTGACAGACGGCCTTTAACAGCATCAAATGTGAATTTCTCAAATACGTACAAGGAAAATCCTTCTCCTTGTTGCAAGGTCGCTTCTAGTGATTGATTGCCATTTGCGGTCAACATTTCAAAACTTTCGGTCTGTGGACGCTCTGTTTCAATCGCGTCTTCTGTTTCACCTACTGGCATTGATGGTTGAGGGCTAGGCAAAGGTTGATTACTACCAGAGCAAGCTGCAAGTGTTAGAACTATAACGATTAACGAGATACTCATCATAATAGAACGTGGTTGAAACATCAGGTTCATTCCTCCCTGTCTATATTCTGCGCTTACATGTTATTACCCATGGCAGAAACTCGAAACCTATAGGCCCAACCTATGAGTTTATCCATAATCAGTATTTCCCTTGATCCCTTCCAGTTTGTAAAATATGGAGAAAACCTCAAGGAGTGATAAGCACATGGAATTCTCAGTAAAGCAGCTGTTTGATAAGGTAGCCCAAGATTATGATGTGCAGCGAAAGCAGCTTATCCCTTGCTTTGATGATTTTTATGGAATAGCTCTGGATCTCATGGAAAGCCCGCTCGATTCTCCGCGTATTCTTGATCTGGGTGCAGGAACGGGACTGCTCTCCGGATTGGTCCTGCAAAAGTATCCCAACGCACGATTAACCCTGATCGATATTAGTGATCAAATGCTTGAAGCAGCACGTCGAAGATTTGCTGATGCAAACCAAGTACAGTATGTGATCGGGGATTACTCCAAGTACGATTTCACCAGTTCCTACGATATGATTATTTCCTCCCTGTCTATTCACCATCTGCCCCACGCTGACAAGAAAAAGGTGTTTGAATCTGTACACAAGTTGTTAGAACCAGGTGGATGTTTCATCAACGCAGATCAAGTTCAGGGAAGAACCCCCGATACGGACACCTATTACCGCCAGCGCTGGTTAGAAACGATACATCAAAGTGGTTTGTCTGAGGAAGCCATCTCGGCTTCGATCGAAAGACGCAAGGTGGATATCAATGCCACGCTGGAGGATCAATTGATGTGGTTGGAGGAAGCTGGGTTTGGCGTGGCAGATTGCATGTACAAATACTTGGACTTTGCAGTGTTTTACGCACAAAAATAAAAAAGACCGGATTAGAAGCGAGTTATGCCCTGATCCGGTCTTCTCCCATGATTTTATTCTGAATCGATTATTTCAGCGATGCTGGCAGCTTGACGCCGAGAAGTTTGCCTTCGGCTTGGATGATGATCATTCCATTTGTCTTCAATGTCTTATTATACAGGTCTCCCCCGGTAGAGACTCGAAAAGCTGGCTGACCCGTCATCATGTTGAGGGCAAGCAAGGTGCCGTTACGTTGCGCTCGATACATTCCTTTACCGTAAACATCAATCTGAGAAACCGGGGCATCACCATGCCACTGCACCTCCTGACCGTTAGCCAGCTTAATGCCTTTAAGTTCACCTGTCTCGAGGTTCTTGTACACCAGCCGTTCCTGTACAATGCCAAGTAACTCCATTTTGTCCCCGTAAGGTTGGTGAAACGTTCGAATTGGCGTAGTTTCCAACTTGGTCGTATTCAACGAATACTCCGCTATGTTGTCCCCCTGCGAAATGTACAGTTTGTCTTTATAGACAAGTATACCTCCTCTACCATTCGTATACGGTGGGTCACCAGGCATGGTCCACCTATACTCCTGACTTCCTTTCAACACACCGGTCTTCAGGTTGTACGCATTGACTTTCCATTTGCGTTCAGGTGAAGACTCGTCATCTTCCAACATTGGAGAATAAAAATCCACCGAATACACAAGACCGTCTTTGATCTGAATAGCTTCCCCCTGACCAAAATGCCCCCAAAGCTTCTTGCCCGTTTTCTTGTCATATGCATTAAGTTGAACGGATGTAAGTGCCCCTTGGACAAAAAAGGTTCTCAGTACAATACCATTAGACTCTTCAAGATATTCAGTACCATGACCTTCGCCTAATGGCTCATCTGCCTTCCAGCGCAGTTTGCCTGACTGGATATCCAGTGCAAACGTTGTACTTCCTTTAATAACATAGAGGGTATCCGCTGTTGGAATCAGAGCTTCCGCACGTTGAACCGTATCAATCCATGTGGATGTTCCTGACTGCCATTTTGCTTTGCCTGTTTTTGCATTCAAGGCATATGGCTTGTGATCACTGGTCAGTCCGTAGAGGACGCCGCCTTGATAGGTAATATAAGGTGTCAGTTCTTTGCCGTAAGTCCACAGCCGTTTACCTGTTGTCGCATCAAGTGCAATCAACTTTGATCCAGCAAACGTAAATACTTTGCCTTCTTCTGCAATGGCATTAGCTCCGATGTACGTCTCGTTCATACTCAAATAGTTATCTACTTTTGCTGTCCAAGAAGGTTTCAGTTCAGGTACAGTGATTCGCTGATAGGAATACCAGTTACGGATGGATACATCCGATGCTTCAGCATGTGCCTGAGATGGCAACACGCCGATGACTCCATGAACCATCAACATTCCGGCAGTAAGACCTGCAACGATGGGTCTGCCTGCTCTTCTTTTCCATTGCTTAGTCGTTTGACGTTTATGTCTATTGATCATAGATAATAATTCCTCCTGTTAAAAATGAGCCTGATATATAACTACATAAATATAACGAGCAGTGAGGCCGAATAGTTACCAAATTGTTAAATTATTCTAATAAAAAGTCAAAAAAGCCGCCATAAGGCGACTTTCTGAATACGACATTATTTATGTGACAAGTTGCGCACGACAATTTTGTAACGCAGTCCCTGCTTTACTTTAATTCAATCTGGAATACATCACCGGCATCCCCACCAAAAACGATAAAACCACTTTTTGGGAGCTTCGTCGATTCCTGTTTAGTTGCTACAGAGAAGTCAACCATTTCACCTTTATCATTATACACTGCATAACCTCCGGTCTTCGGAGAATCCACCTTGATGGATTTGTTACCCGATCGGGCGTCGATCGCATACCACCGCGCTTGACCGTTTGCCGGAATAGTTGTAATTCCTTTTTTCCCACCAAAGATTGGAGTAATCGCATCCTCGGCAATGTATTCTTGCCCATCCTGGATCAAAATCTCGGCGCCATTCTTTGTGTAAAATTGCAGATCAAACGCGTCTCTTCCGTTCATTACAGGAATCTCGGCGATATTATCTGCGTTGTTTGCATCCATGATTTGTGTGCCATTAGCATAGCCATTTTGGGCATCAACAGACAGGTTCTTGATCAGCATCGATGGAAGCAGATAGAAGATCGACGTTATTTTTTCATCCAACGCGTAATATTTCGAGCCGTCACGAGCTGTCCATTTCTCTTTGGTTGTTGCGTCAAGCGCATTATGATCCAGTTTTTGATAATCATACGTGTTCATCACCGTCTGACCTATGCCGGGTAACGTTATAATCGCCTGAACTTTAACATACACCTTTTCATTACGTTCCTTCACAAAGCTAGCTTTTACACTGCCATCCGCACTTGTAAAATGTTCGTCACCTGTGTAGACATAGTTCTGCTCAGGAATAATTCCTCCCAGCAAGGCAGGCAGTTGCATCTCACCATCATTGATCTTTATATCCAATGTCTCTCCTACCGTACCATAGAGACCGGAGTACGCGCTTAATTCTGTTGGCATCTTCACTTTGACAGGTGGTGAGAATGTCTGATCAGGCTGAACATCGTTGATGATGCCCTGATCCTCCAGAACGTCCAGCAGCACTTTGCTGGCAAACATCTGATTGTAGACGGAAGATCCGCCAGAGGATAGGACCGCCATTGAAATATCATGTTCAGGTATAGTGATTAACACGGCATGGTACAACATGGTATCCCCGCCTTTGGCAAGCGCGGTAACCCCATAATCGCTGAAAGGTGCAAGCTCAACCGAATCCCACCCCAAGCCATAATTGATCGTATTTTGCTCATCAGATACCCATATGCCCTTCCGATATTCATGAGATTGCATGGCCTTCACAGCAGATTCGGACAGAATATCGGGTCGGTTCCCCATTAAAACCTCTCCGAATTGACTCAATTCTTCTGCGGTAGAGTACACCCCGCCTGTGCCGATAATGTTTGCATTTTCGGTAGGCATCGTCATCTCAAGTGTAGGCCAATAGGTTTCGGATAATTGCGCTCTGTCAAAGGAATCTAGTGGTGTCTTCGTTGATTCCAACTTCAACGGCTCGCTGATGTACTTGGCGATATATTCGCTGTAGCTTAACCCACTCACCCGTTCAACCAGGATTTCAAGCAATTGAAAACCGTCATTGGCGTAGACGGAGTATTCGCCAGGTTTGGATTTCAGTTTTTCGGACTGAAGTTTGAGCAATAGTTCATCATGATTGCGGCTGTCATTATCGTCAAACAACATGCTGTTTCCATAATGAGTTCCGTAAAGACCAGATGAATGATTCATCAACATGCGCGGTGTGATTTGCGTATATCGCGCATCTGCCATCTTAAAGTCCTTAATATACGAAGTAAGCGGCTCATCCAGATCTATTTTTCCGGAATCAACCAGCTTCATGGCGGCTGCCGTAACAACCATTTTACTAACCGAGCCTATGCCATACATGCTATCCTTGTCTATTGGCTTCTGTGATGCCTTGTCGTGCAGTCCTACACTATCTGATAAAATGAATTCTCCTTCATCCATGATCGCATATTGCACACTGGTGACACCGTAGTTTTGCACCATCTGCGTGGCGATCTGCTCCGCCCGTGCCTCAATCGTACTGCTGTTATTCGCCTCTGCGCTGACATCTGCCATCGGTGTAATGACAAGCACCGCTGTACATAAAAGACTAATTAATTTTTTCATGCCCATGTCCTCCCTCAAATGTTCTTTTGATTGAATTCATCATATCCGGGAAAAGACAGATCGAACGCAAACGGACCCTGAATGGAAAAAAACAATCCCCGAACGGTATGTTCAGGGATTGTCGGTGTGAAACGGAAGCACGACCATGTTATTAAACTTCCGATGCTGATGCTCAATGCTCATATGTCCACCATATTTCTCGCACATTCGCGATATATTGGTTAGCCCGATCCCATGGTACTCCGGATTGGGCTTCTCACTTTTCAAATCAACGACAGGGTGCTCTACATGATTCATAATCTGGATGACGAGTGCAGATGACGTCGAGTGAATGGCAATGAGGACATATCGATCCTCCGCTTGTCTAACCTTCTTGGAGGCTTCAATCGCGTTATCGAGCATGTTACCAAGCACCACACACAGATCATAGCGATCGATCTGGATATGTTGCGAGTGGAGCTGGATTTTGGTGTCGATTTTGATTCCGTTTGCCTGTCCCATAGCTAGAGTATTCGTAACAAGAGCATCAATGACCAGATTGCCGGAATTCACCCGCTTATACGCACCTTCAATGGTATTTAATGTAGACTTGATATGATCCCCTGCCGCCGTCAGTTCGTTACGTTGGATACATTCATCAATATACAGAAATTGCTGATTGATATCATGGATGATGGATTTAATGTTCTTGAAACTGTGAACGGTCTTCTCATAGTTGGCATCCTGGTAGTCCATCTGACGCTGTAACTGGTTATTTTCATGCGTGAGCTGTACCTTTTCCACCATATTATCGAATACATAAACAATGAACACGTTGAGAAAAAGAGAGCCCAGTACAGAAAAGACGTAAAATATGTTTTTTTCACTATAGATGGAGGCCACATTGATCTGATAGATCGTAATGATCGGCACGATGAGAAACAGCAAATAATAACGATAGTGAACGGCAAAACTTCTACGTTTGGCGACTAGACGGACAACTTGAATAACAATGAACATGATGCTACAACCCAGTAACATCACCTTGGAGAGAATCCAGTGGTTATCTCCGTTGAACTGTTCCCATGAAATGAAATCTGTCGATTCCACAACTCCGAGAATATATACCGCTATCGTATTCGCCATAGTAATCAAGACCCCATACAGGATGGTGAAAACAAGCTTGATTTTGAACTCCACTTCATAGGACTGTGCCAGACTGAAGATTAATAGCAGAGCAACTGCAGTGGAAACG
Organism: Paenibacillus sp. FSL M8-0212; assembly: GCF_038004645.1. Taxonomy (NCBI): domain Bacteria; kingdom Bacillati; phylum Bacillota; class Bacilli; order Caryophanales; family Paenibacillaceae; genus Paenibacillus; species Paenibacillus sp. FSL M8-0212. Next base: position 6,191,638 of record NZ_JBBORP010000001.1, read on the forward strand.
AGATCGGAGAAGGAAGATGCCAAATAAAAATAACCCAGCATCAAAAATACGATGAAATAGAAAACTCTCTGTGGCTTCCGCTTGGACTTACCCAGCACAGAATCAAAATAAAAATTCGCCTGAAATGCCATAAGTAAGGTGACAAAGATGATGGAAAGGATCATATATACATCCATATCATTGAATCCTCATAATCATGTATTTGGTGTAGGCATCCTTGACTTCTTTAACCTTGGATCGGCCTATAGGCAATTCGGTTCCATTTAACATAACAACTTGGGTACCGGAAAACTTCTGAACATGCATCAGGTTGATGATAATCGAGCGATGAATCTGCAAGAAACCGTGATCTTTCAAACCACTAGCGTAGCTGGATAAAATGCCTTTGGTTTCATGTACATTTTCCTGTGTCACAAAATTTAACTTGTTCTTGATCGTTAAACTTTTGACGACCTCAATCCAGAGAATATCATCATATTTCAGCAGCAGTTCATCATAGTCTGATTTGATTAGTACATACTTTTTGTCCAATGCCTGAAAATATTGACACAGCTTAATCATCTTTTCCTCGAAAACTTGCGGCTGGATGGGCTTGATCAGATATTGAAAGGTGATGACATCAAAGCTCTCCACCATATATTCCGGGTAACTCGTCAGAAACATAATCTGTACATCCAGAAACTTCATGTTTCTGATCTCTTTAGCGGTCTGAATTCCGTTCATTCCGCCCATCTCCACATCCAAGATGAGGATATTGAATGTATCCCCAACCTCTCTGTAGTGTGAGAGCAGTTGTTCACCAGATGTGAATAGGCTAATTTGAAAATCAAAATTGGTTTTTAGAGATAAGGAGACCAGCATGGATTTCACACGTTCTCGTTGCTGTTCCTCATCATCACAGATTGCAATATTGAACATGGGGGAACATCCGCCTTTCATCGACATCGACTCTGAATTTCACTCTCGAATATACTATTTTAGCATAGGTTTCGGAGTCGAATTGGGATGAAATGCATTATTCCGACCCTAAAACGCAGATCAACAAAAAAAGTCGCCACATTGGCGACTCTTGAGCTTGAGACCTTCTCCAGTCATTTCTATGAAAAGTCCGGTCTGTTATTCTGTTTTTTTGGGGAAAGCATGGCGGTAATATCGTATTACCTTGCGATACATCGTCTTGTCCTTTAATTGATTGAATATAAATGGGTCAGGTTTGACATTTACCTCAATAATCCAGGGTTTCAGACTGTGGTCAAGGCCGATATCTACACCGATTTGCTTTAGATACGGGTACTTTTTTTTCATATGACGAGCTATGCGCAGGCTAAGCTCATTCATCTCCTGAACCAGTTCATTCCTGCGTTTTGTGGATGCATGCGATTGTAGCAGCTTGTGAATATCCATCGGTGTACCACCACTATGATAATTGGTTACGATTTTCTTAGGATGACCCAGTCGGCCGATGATTCCGGTAGCTTCCCAATGTTTGGTCGGGCTTAGCTGTATCATGACTCGGATGTCAAAACGTCTGTTATTGTGCTTAAGCAGATGGATTCCTCTCTGAATCAGATAACTTCTTTTATTCACCAGACGAGTCAGACTGCTATAAAACGATTCAAAGCTGTCAAACGTCAGGCGTTTTTGCTCTATCTGATAGACAAAATGTTGATGACTTTCCATCTCGGCCTTAATAACACCCATCCCGAAAGTACCTCTCTCGGGTTTGACATAGACCATTCCATATTTGCTGATCATGGATTTCAGATTCGTTTTGTTATATTTCTGTGTGTCGGGGATAAACGGTTTAATTAATTCATTATTAATGATCAATTTTGTTTTTAACCACTTGCTTCTTAACGGCTGCAATTTATCAACTCCCATGTCGTAAACTCTCCCTTCAGCAACCGCATCATAGCCCGCTGTTTGATCAAGATCCTGCATGCATTATATGTAATACCGATAAAGGAGCCCTCAACAAAAGCCCCTATTCGTAAAAATGTATATTTGCACATGCCCTGACCAAAACACTTTTGCACACATACCATATAATGAGTCATCACGATTTGTGCAAGGAGATGAGTAAATGTCCGTCCTGCCTGAAATCCGGTTGAATAATGCGCCTAAGATTGATGTTCTGATACCAGCGATCGAGAAAGATTTGGCTACCCTTCCCCTCGTCATTGATAACATTCGCCGTTATGTAAACCATCCCATTGGAAGCATATATATTGTTTCTCCGGTAAGCACCAAAATCAGAAAACTTTGTACCCTCAAAAACTGCATTTTTGTTAATGAGCGATCCGTCCTGCCTATAACCAAAAACGACATACACTACCAGTCCTCCCGATGGAATCGGTCAGGCTGGTTATATCAACAGCTGCTCAAAATGAACGGAGATTCCATTGTGAAGGCAAAGTACTTTCTAGTCATGGATGCAGATACCGTACTGATTAAACCTCATTCATTTATTGTAGAAGGCAAAACAGTCTTTTACTGCCGTGACTGGAGCCAGCCGGAATATTTTAATACCTACCGCAAGTTGTTAGGCATGAAAGCTCCACGTCCCCGCTCTTTTGTCACTCATTATATGCTGTTCGACAAATCGAAACTCGCTGCCTTAAAACATAAAATTGAAGCCGTTCATAAGCTGCCATGGTACAAAGCGATCATCTCCAATATCAATAAGAAAAAGCAGTTTGGTTTCTCCGAGTATGAAACGTATGCCAATTTTATGTATACCAAGAACCCAGGCAGCATGGTCCTTAGAAGCTCCAAGAATAAAAGTCTGAATGTGAACGCTTCTTCGTTAAAAGAGCAACAAATCCGCAATCTGGCTCTTAAATACCGTTCTCTTTCCTTCCATAAACGGAAAATCTATAGTAAAGCTCCCTGAGCTTAAGGAGGAAGCCCATGCATATCGTAATGCTGTGCGGCGGCTCTGGCAAAAGGCTCTGGCCGTTATCCAATGAGCTTCGCTCCAAGCTGTTCATAGATATACTTCCATCACCCGCTGGAGGTAGGGAATCCATGATCAGCAGAGTATGCCGCCAGCTTGACAGTTCATCCCTAACGGATTCAACGCTCATTATTTCACATCAGGATCAGGCTAATATTACGGCACGACATACTCAAGGCAAAATACCAGTCATTGGGGAACCTTATAAACGAGGCACTTTTACTGCGGCGGCCTTAGCGACGTTATATCTGCAATCCTTCCGAATGGCCAAAGATGACGATGTGATCTGTATCGCGCCAGCTGATGTGTTCGCAGGTGAAGATTTTTTCAGCAACTTCCAATTACTGCCGGACATATTGAAACATTCTCAAGCCGATATCGCTTTAATTGGGACAAGGCCTACACATGCTTCAGAACAGTATGGATACATCCTGCCGGGTGGGGAAGAACGTAATGCTTATGCGCCCATAACACAATTTATAGAAAAACCCGAAGCCACCATTGCTGAGACTCTGCTACAACGTGGGGCACTATGGAACTGCGGTGTGTACGCATTCACCGTCGCGTTTATGATATCCCATATTAAAAAAATGGGGCTTCCGGTTCATTATGATCAATTGTTGTCCCTGTATGAAGCGTTGCCTGAACGCAGTTTTGACAAGCATGTTGCAGAAAAGGCGCAGCGGGCCGTAGTCCTGCCTTATAAGGGAGTATGGCAGGATATCGGAAGCTGGGATACGCTGTGCGCACAGTTAGATACCCATGTAATCGGACACGGTGAAATCTCGGGTTCTTCCTCCGATTCCTATATTATTAACGAGCTTCCCTACCCCATCCAAGTCATTGGCGTGCCAGGTATTATCGCTGCCGCAAGTCCGGATGGCATTCTCATTGCCAACAAAAATAATTCAAATGAAATTAAAGCGCAATTGGGTAACTTGCCACTAAAACCGATGTATGGTGAATCAACCTGGGGCAGTTATCGTGTCATTGAAAGTTCGTTAGAAGATGAGAATAGAACAGTAACCACATTAAACATAACGGTTCTACCGGGCAAACATATCGGGTTGAACTGGCATAGAACTGGGTGTAGAGCATGGACCGTGCTTGCAGGCAGTGGGCAAGTGCTCGTCAACGGAAAGGTCATGCAAGTGAGTATGGGCAATCAGTTCGCGATTACCAAGGAGAGTCTCTTTTCTATTCTGGCTGAAACCAGGATGGTGATCCTTGAGGTCCGGATCGGAGTAACAGAGGATAAAGACAACATACTTTTTGAAGAAGAAGATTGGAATGTTATCCTAAAAAGTGCAGGTTTATCTAACGCTTAATGGGCGAATGAACCGATTCAATCTGCATGTCTTATAGCCCCTTCCATTCGCGGAAGGGGCTCATTGGCATAATTAAGGGAAACCTGACACTTCTTCCCCTATATCTTAGTTAAACAACTTGCGAAGTTCCTCTACTTCCAGACGTGCAACTGGCTGGTAAGCGGAACTCTGTACATAACGCCGGAAGCTGTATAACAACTGTCTGCCCTCCAATGTAGTCATCAGACGCTCCAGATTCAGCGCTCCCATCAGCACTCTCCCCTTCCGGACCCGACACTCCATCAACAGGCCGAGCTTGTGGTTTCGCTCAAAATTGTCAATGGTCTGCACGATCGGATTCAAGTCTTTATCCAACTCATCCAAGATGATCGATGATGACTCGGACACGATGCTCCACCACGGATAAGTTGAGTGCTCCTCTGTGACAAAATGTTCGAAGGCCGGATGATCCTGTTGAATTAACAAGCCCATTGTGCCCACAGGAACTTCTCTTTTCATATTCTCCGAGATGGATCGGAACATAGGGTAAGACCAGAAATCGGTGCTATAGAAACCTTGAATCGCATGTTGAATCTGGTCGGGATTTGGGAAAAGCATGATATCCTCTCCCTGCTCTAGCAACACCAGCGCCGCTTCGGAGAGTTCGGTAAAGAGATTTAATCCGGTCAAATCCACGTCCAGTTGACTCGGGTAGATCCACAGGTCGTACGACTTACGGATATCCGTGCCTGGAATGGACAGTCTAAGCTCCACTTTGGTCATATTGGAGACTTCAGGAATGCGAATGCTGAGATCCGCGATATTCACATAATGTTCTCCATGGGTCGCTGGCAGGTCTGCTTTCCCTTCCAATAGGACGCTTCCTTCGATCTGCTCGCTTTGAATTTCCCACTTCAATTGAAGTCCATCCAATGCTTGTCTCCGGAAGTAACTTAGTTCAATGCGCGCTTCGAACAGTTCACCAGCTTGATAATTATATTTGGGGAATCTCGCCAACAGCACCGCATCGGAACAAAACGTTCTCCACTCCTCAGGTGTAATCATGCCTTTGGAATCCATGAATGCGTCCAGTACACCCACCAGCGCTGTTCCCTGACCACTGAAATCCTGAAGATCCAGCAGCTGGAACCCGGCTAGTTGCTGCGAACGAAAAGCAGCTTCCAGTTCTTCCTTGTAACATGCGACCGCGAGTTTACCAGAGGCTCTGAAGTATGCTTCCGCCAGATGTCCCAGTCCTTTGGCATTCAGACGCTCTCGAAACACTTCGAAATTCTTGGCTTTGAGAGAACCTGTATACTTGTTGATCTCCTCGAAATTAGGAAACGTGGCGTACTGTCCAATTTCATGCGAGATGATCGGTACATGTGAGACAAGTTGGTCACTACCAGCTTCGGCCTGCACCGTTTTGGAGCTTGTCCCATACTGAATCTGAATCTCTTTATCCCCCGTTTGTCCAGAAGGGTCAACATCGCTGCCTTGCTCCGGTAAAATGTTCGAATCGTAATCTTTCAGCGTGTTTGGCAAGTCGGTCTGCACGTGACCAAGCGGGGCATCACACATCGCATACGAACCTCTGAACAGGCGCTCTTTGGAGAAACGCACTCCGCAGAAGAATTCACTTTCCTCCAGAATGTCCGGCACAAACTGAAAGTTATTGGAACCTTCGGTGTATAGATGACGATGATCATATGCTTTGTATGCCTTCAGGATCGAATTCAATCTATCCTTGCTTCCCCATAGTTCATTCCCCATGGACATCATGACAAACGAAGGATGATTACCAAAAGCACGCAACATTGCAAATCCTTCGCTAATCAAGTAATCCTGCTCTGCTTGATTATGCCCATCCGATGATTCATCCGTAATGGTTCCCCAGAATGGAAGCTCAGGCTCCATGTAGATGCCGAGCAGATCCGCTGCAATAAAAGCAGCCTCCGGAGGACAACAGGTATGGAAACGGTAGTGATTGATACCGTAGGACTTGGAGATAGCGAGAATACGAACCCATTCATCCACATCTGTTGGCGCGTATCCCGTGAGCGGAAAGATCAGCCCGTCATGTTTGCCTCGAAGAAACGTTTTGCGACCATTAATGGTGAATTTATCTCCGGCAGCCCGGAATTCCCTTAATCCCGTCCATACTTCGGTGGAATCCAGCACTTCGCCATCCTGATCTTGCAGATGAATATGAAGTTGGTACAGGTTAGGTTCATCATCACTCCATAACATGGCATCTTCGCCAATCTTATACGTCAGCTGGATCTCTTGCGAATCCGGGGTGAATATCTGTTCCTCCGTCGTATGAACTGGATCTGCACTGACAGAAACAGCTGATACCACGATTCGTACTCCTTGCAGTTCACCGACAAGTGCTGCCTTAATGTCGAAAGATTTTGTTGCCAGAACGGGGTAAACTTGAACATTCTCCAGGAAAACACGCTCGAAAAATTGAAGTTCCAATTTCCCGGTGATGCCGTTCCAATTCGTCTGCGTGTCTTCGGATGTAAGGTGACCACCTTTGGTTGGATAATTGGTATTGTCCACTCGAATGGTAATTGTATGAGTCCCAGCGGTTAGCCCTGCCTCAATCTCGTAACGGTGAGGTGTGTTCAGACTGTTTTGTGTTCCGCATTCCACCCCATCGATCCAAACTGTGGTTACTCGTGTTCGTTCCAGATGCAAGAAGCAACATTTTCCAGCCAAGTGTTCGGGAATTTTAATCTCTCGTGAAAACCAGGCATAACCCTCAAATAAGTACTCATCCGTCAGCGCACCGATTAACACATTCTCGTTTTTCTTGCCCTTGGCCGCATGAGATGTAGTATTTGGTAATGTAATAACGTCTGAGAAATTCAGACCACGTTCCACCTTATGTTCATCAAGTTGGAGTTTCCATATGCCTTCCAGATTTATTGCAGCTATCATGATAATATCCCCTTTTAGATTCAACTAATCGATATAAGTAATCGCTTCCAATAAACAGAAATCGTTTTCGAAAATCATACCTGTATTATAAACTCGATTGACGCCCCTCGCATAGATCATTTACAAATAAAAAAGTCGCCAATGCTGGCGACATCTTATGGATACATATCCTGTATCCTGAACAATTTTAAAATATGGTGGGAACCATGCCCCCGTCCATTCGGATGGGAGAACCTCTAAAAGCTGAAGCATACGGGCTGCATACAAAAGCTGCGAGTCTGCCTATTTCACATGGCTTGATGAATCGCTGTAATTCAGACTGTGGCAGATTACTCTTCATAAAGTCTTTCTCTTTTTCCTTGAAATTCAACGTCTCATCAGGGTATATGCCCTCAATGATTTTTTGTACGTTTTCGGACAGTGTTGGACCTGGCAGGATTGTATTGATCGTAACCTCGGTCCCTGCTGTCAGTTTGGACAAACTTTTGGATAATGACAGCAGCATTGACTTGGTCATGCAATACTGGGGCATCTGACCTGAAGGCATAAGGGCTTCTTCACTTGCGATGAAAATAATACGCCCATCATTTTTCTTCACCATTTTAGGTAAATAAAATTGAGACAAGCCATTGGCAGCGAGTACATTAATACGGAAATATTTCTCCCACACTTCATCGTTCACGTCTTCATAACTCATGATTTCATATATCCCCATACTATTGATTAATATATCAACTTCAGGAAATTTTTCGAATAAAGCTTGGCGTTGCGCCAGATCCACAAGATCAGCGGTAGCCTTTTGCGGAGAGGTCTCCGGAAAAGTGGACTTGATTTCACGAACGGTTTGTTCCACCTCTTCATCATTACGTCCATTAATCAGAACATGAACACCTTCTCGAGCGAGTTCTATAGCAATCGCTTTGCCGATCCCTTTTGTTGATCCTGTAACTAAGGCTGTTTTCTCTTTTAGTCCCATATCCATCCTGCATTTCTCCTTCATGATTACAACTATCCGGCTTCTTCTTCTGGACATTGCCAATAGCTTCACGCACCGGATAGGTATAATATTACGCAGTCTGAAGGACCTAGTAACTAGCATTTTGCGCCAGAGTTATTGCCTTACACGCCAATTTGAAGGTGTATCCCCTTCCCAGGTCTTGAAAGCACGATAGAATGAATTCTGATCTTCATATCCAACCAGAAATGCGACTTCTTTGATATCGAGCGAAGGATCTGCAAGGTACTCTCGGGCCTGCTCACGTCTGGCCTCGGTTAATAATTGCTTGAAGTTTGTGTTCTCCTCCGTCAGTCGCCGCTGCAAGGTACGATCGCTCATGCGAAGCTCTTTGGCGACCGTCTGGATGTCAGGGCGCTTTCCTGTGAGGCTGCGTTTCATAATCCATTTGACTACTTCAGTAACGGAACGATTGCTCTCTTGTTCGTCCAGCGACCGATCCAGAGCCGGGGTCAGAATCTCAAGTAACTCCTCGTTATACGATAGAAAGGGAAGACTCAGATCTTTCCGTTCTATCGTCAGCCGATTAGAGTTGGAATTCGTATCGACTCGACAGCCGAAGTAAGCCTCAAGGGTGGCTACGTCACCCATCGGTTGGGAGAACTCAACCCGTTTTGCAGTGACAGGCTGTCCTGTGCCCCTCCGTCCAAGTTCGATTAGAAATGCCAGCGTAATACCGACTAGTAATGGCGGACCTTGTTGACCCTTATGTAACCATTCGAGTTCAATGATACATTCCTCCCCTGCTTCGGTAATCTGCAAACTTTCGGGAGGACACATTTGCTTGTAACGGGCCATTCGATTCAACGCATCACGATAATCACGAGCATGGTACATCGCCAGAACAGGCGGAGGATACTTCGATATCTCATATCCGGTTGCAAGTTTGACGATGCCCTCGGCAGTGTCCCCAATGAGATCAGAGTAGGCCTGCCAGATTGCAAAGTACTGAGATTGGGTCACTACAGGTTTATTTATTGTCTCAAGAGATAGTTGTGCTGTACGAGCGATGTCGTCAGCATCAATCCCTAATTGATGTAATCCAGCCCAAAAGCCTGGATGAACCTTAATTCGATCATTCGGTTGAGGTTGCACGTATACAGACTCCTTTAACTTGCTCCATTTTTATTCTGATTTCTAATTATAGAATGGATGCACCTATTTTTGAATCTTACCTCAGCAAGCCATTTCCAGGTAATACGAAAACACAACTAACCATGAATGGTCAGTCGTGTTCAAGTCAATCATTTAATATATTATGAAAAAATGTACATTTGTTTACCATTTTTACAATGTCAGCTACTCGTTCAACGCAGTTTTGATCAGGGCATTCACCCGTGAGTTAAACAGCAGACCGATATGGGATACGAGGGAAACCGAAACGTTGTTCGCCCCGTTCAACCGGGAAAGTGCCGGGGACACAATCGTGTCACTGGTGGAATAGATCGAAGTCACCTTTATTCCACTCGGAGCTGTCGTTGTGGTCAATCGATTAGCCCCGCCAAGGGTAATCAACTTGTCCACTTTGGAAGCGCCTCCACGGTTAAGTATGTAATAGAGACTGTTAGCTCCACCCATGCTATGAGCTATAATATTCACTTTCGTGTGACCCGTTTGGTTTAGAACATCATCTACGAATCGACTAATTGCTGCGGAGTTCAACAGCTGGTTTCCTTGTTTGCTAGGAAGGTCAATCGCAAATAGTTCGTCTCTTGTCCACCCTTGGCTACGCAAATAACTCTCAATTGCTGTAAAATTGCTATCTGAACCGGTCAATCCATGTACCAATACAATAGGTGTACGCGCCGTAGCTGCAGAAGCCTTTGAACTCGATCCTATTCCAGTTATTGATAAGGCAAGGATCATACTCATGAATACAACAAGTATTAATTTGGTCTTTTTCACTTCATCCACTCTCCTGTAAAATGTTTTATATTCCATATATTACAATCTAACATATGGAATATAAATGAATCTTTAGTCTCATTTTTACAAGAATGTCTAAAGCATACTACAACTAACATGATTACACTTTTATCAAACTCTAGTTCTCTACTTCTTATCCTTCAACGATATCTGCACGTAGTTCCGTTGCAATCTCAATCATTTTGGGTACAATAGCTTCGTTAGAAATAGCTACATACAGATCCCCCATGTACAAACGAAAAGCAATCTGTGCACCCTCAAGGTCCCACATAAAAAAGTCCCCCTCGATGGTCATGGTGCTTTCAGCTCCTACAATGTTAAGAACCGGTGAATAGGTAAAATCGGGTTGGGATTCAAAGTAAAGTTTGCACTCTTCCAGCGAAATGGATTGTTCGGCATTACTATCTTGCATGGATCGGGTAATTCGAAAACGTTGATTCATTGATTTGCCTCCAAAACTTTATTAATATATACATGTTGCACAGCATTATATTTTCTCATTTCCGTCTTCCACTGTCAAAACCATACATGATCGATTCTTCGAATTCATATATACTGAATACAGTGCACAACGAATTTCTACAATCAGGAGGAGTCAAATCAATATGTTGAAAACAGAATTCATTGATGTACTATCCATTGTCTCACATAAATTATATGATTCGGCTGCTAACGTTATGGACACGGCAAGCAGATTAATTCCTGCAAACACGTTTTGTATTGCCCAGTTGGATCATCTATCCACCAAAGTTCTGAACGTATATAATCGCGACAAACTAATCCTGGGTGAAGGGCTGGTCGTTGATAACGCCGAGTCATACTGTGCACTTGTGACAGAACATACCCAAGGTCCGTTGGTGATCAATAATAATCTGACTCATCCATTAACCAGACATATGGACGCAACCGAATTCGTAGGTGGCTGCTCATTTGTCGGTGTGCCTATACATAATGAGAACGGAGAAATTTACGGCTCCCTTTGCTCATTTGATCAGGATTTCTATTCCTATCAACAAAAGGACGTGGATCTGCTTCTCTCCTTATCTTCATTTTTCACGAGTCTTCTTGAGATGGAAACAACTCTGCAACAGTTAAAACAGGCGGAAGAGACCGCTGCAAAAGTGCTTGAAGAAAAGAAAAATCTGCTCGCCGTTCTCAGCCACGAAATCCGGACGCCAATGAATGGTGTTCTTGCCATGGCCAATCTGTTGCAATCGACCAGGCTGAGTGAGGATCAATCGTTATATGTTAATGTCATTGAGTCAAGTGGTGCCAGCCTTCTGTCGATGATGGATCAAATTCTGGACTACTCCAAAGCAGAAGCTGGTGCGATCTCTCTGGAGATCAAACCCTATAGTGTCACTGAAACAGTAGAACATGTATTACAATTATTCTCTTCTGAAGCACAGAAAAAAGGAATTAAGTTGTACGCAGAATATAATATTAATGATCATCTGATGCTTATGGGCGATCAGCACAAAGTTCGTCAGATTCTAATCAATCTCGTTGGGAATGCGCTTAAATTTACGGAGAAAGGTGAAGTATGTATCTCTACTGAGGTATCTGCTGATACAGAAGGTACTCTCCATGCATCCTACGAAATAAAGGATACGGGCATCGGCATCCCGCAGGATCGCCAGGATCTCTTGTTCAAATCCTACTCCCAGATTCATGGTAATTCAGGAAAGTATGGCGGAGCGGGGCTGGGCCTGTCCATCTGTAAACAACTCGCAGAATTAATGGGTGGCGTTGTATGGCTTAAAGATTCCAGTGATTTGGGCAGTCAGTTTGTCTTTAATATTTCCAGCACTGCACCCACCGTCCATGCGAATATCTGAATAATGAATATATTATTCTATCTGAGTAAGATAGGAGGTATATTCATTGACGCAATTTCTAGATGCACGGACATCCCAAAATGCCGCCTTGTTTAATTCCATCTCCATACCGATTCCAGTGATTTTAACGCCCCAATTATTCGGCCAGATTGGTCTCATCACCGCTGGAGCCGGAACCAATCTAAGAGTTTCATTAAAAGGAACCATCACGGTGCAATTGCCTCGTGCACTTTTTATAGTGAGAATTACTGTGGTAAGAGGAACAATCGCAACCGATCCAATTGTATACTCAGGAAACCACACATATGGTCTGAATGGTCTGCTTAACCCTGAAGTGATTGTCTTCTCTGCCACTGACTATAACCCACCGCTCATGCCCCAATTAACCTATACCGCATTTATCAGCACAAACCTGCTCGGGACTACACGCGTGGGACCCGAGAGTTTCGACGGGTATGTCGTTTCAGATTAAAAAATACGTATAACCCCATACCTCTAATCGGTTTCCCAATAAGATTAGAGGTATGGGGTTATTTATACTATTAACATAACTATTTTTAGAGAGAGCTATTAATCAGAAACAACAAATCCATCGAAATTCTCAGGACCAACACGGATTGTTCCCAGCAAGTTGGAGCTTACAAAAGCAGTGTAGGTTAATTGTGGTAAAATCGGTGGATTAAAATCATTTCCCGAGAATGTGATTACTTGTGGTGCCAGTACACTTAAATCAAATGTGGATGTAGCAGAATAAATGACCGGGTCCGTTGCTAAGGTACCTCTTACAACGGTAATCGTTATTCCCGCAAGAGCTAAAGGTAATTGTACAGAAACCGTCCCTTTAAATTGAACTCTGGGATTTGCTCCTGCTCCGGCAGTTTGCAGACCGATTTGGCCAAAGAGCTGTGGAGTGTTCAGGAATAATATTGGAATAGCTATTGAGTTGGCCAAACTGGCATTTTGAGATGTTCTTGCATCCAGAAATGTGCTCATCAATCTACCTCCTAATGTTGGGATAGAATAGTATATTCGTAACGTACTATTGTGTTTGGACTTCTTATCATTCGCTCAACAGAGTTTAATTTAATTTCACTATGCTCGGGAAGAATCTATCAAACAGCAATATGGTATATGTGACTATATTCCAGACTCTTATATTGGAACGATATGAAAATTTTGTTATGATACATATGCTAGGTTACTAGATATTGTTATAAAACATGATTCTATTATTATGTACAAAGTTGGAGGAGACATACGATGCTTATTAAACGTGTAGGAAAAATCGCCGCGGTTACTGTAATTGCTCTCTCTATCCTTGGAAGTACTTCCAATCTCGGTGGAGCCTATGCTGCCCCGGCCATCTCAGTTCAATTGGATGATGTGCCCCTGAAATTTGATGCAGCTCCACGTATTGATAAAGGTGTTACTTACGTTCCGTTCCGGACAGTCGGGGAAGCCCTAGGTATTGATATTACCTGGAACAGCAAATCACAGACTGTTAAAGCGACGAACACTGTGAAAGGACAAACTACCGAGGTACTATTACAAGTTGGCAGTACCATAGCGACCGTAAATGGAAAAAAAGTTACACTTGCTGCAGCACCCGTTCAACGGGAGGGGCGCGTACTTATCCCACTAAGTTCGTTCAGTAACCAATTCGGTATACAAGTAAGCTGGAATCAGGCCACCAAGACGGTCTCCCTTGTCTCCCCACAACGCGAGATGCACCTGAGAGCCTTCTATGCATTGCAATCCTTTCAAGAAAAGGACCTTATTACTTCCATGAATTCCGTAGCCTTTGGCTGGAGCCGCATTGATCGTGAAGGTCAGTTCACGCTCCAAGGAGATGAATACCGTCTCCCTGCTGCTGCGGGTGATATTACACCTCAGTCCATTGTTGCTGACGCAGCAGATCAAAATATCCAACCACAGCTCATGGTATATGCCTTGGATGGAAACGGCGAACTGACCAAAGTTCTGAGCGACAGCAGTCTGCGGCTTAAATCGATTGAAGGCATAACTGCTGCTGTCGCAGAGCATGGTTTTGGCGGAGTTGTTCTTGACTTTGAAGGACTGGGCTTTAAGCTGGATGCGGTAGAACAACAGAAGCTGCTCAATGTTTACGTGAAGCAACTAAAGAGTTCCTTGCCCCAGGACACAGCTTTATCTCTGGCAGTACCGCCGCTAAATAGTGCTTATAAAGGTTATGATTACAAGACACTTGCCTCTATTGCAGATGATCTTATTATTATGGCCTATCAGTATAATCCGGTTGGCACCAAATCTCAGGTACCTGAGCCAAATAGTCTTGTAGATCAGGCGATTCAATTAGCCATACAGGCCGGTGTCCCAAAGAGCAAGCTTCTGCTCGGTATCAGTCTAAGCAGTGAAACGCCCTCCTCTGTAGATGACAAGCTCGGTCTCGCCAAACGTTATGACCTCAAAGGAGCCGCATTCTGGCGTCTGGGTCTGTTCCGTTCCTACAATACGAAAATGGAAGATGCCGTGAATGCTTCTGTAATCAAAGAGTAAAATTCTGACTGGATGCAGTTCACTTAATAAAAGAAGGACCACGCGTCTGGTACTCAGAGCTTGGCCCTTCTTTTTCCCATCATCTCACTTCATAAATTTATCCACACTTCCAAATACAAGCTTCACAAACTGGGTAGGACCAGGCAAACGGGGCTGAAAGAGAAGAATAATCCCAATTACTGCCGCCACAGCAGTAATTCCCGCGATCAATATTCTGGCTCGCTTCTCTTTGCTACTCTTCCACTCTCCATACACTATCGCAGTCGCCAGCATCAAAATACCAAGGATTGAGCCTAGTTTCATGCAATCACCTCTCTTCTCAGGCTTGTACAGGAGCCGATTCTGTTCAACTTTCGTCCTCATTAGGTATCCCCTGTGGTCCTGTTGATTTTCCGGTACGTACTACATGCGCATCTACGTTGACTTGCACGTCCAAATCAGGATAGATGGCTTCCCAGTTCTTCTCCTGCGCTTTCCATTGATTCGGATAATATCTGCGGAATTCAACTGCGAATTTGAAGAAGTCGGAGCGCAGCTCTTTCTGGGACATATCTAAAGCATCATGAGCCAAAGATGTGAGCTTAGCCGACCATTCCTTTTCCAGTTTAGTTAATACAGCAGGATCAGTCAGATTGGCATCTGTCGTATTTAATACCACTTCTCCCCTGGTCTGGATATCGACCTTCATACTCCACTGTTGGTTTACGATTCGCGGCTTCAAGGAGGTTTTATTTTCAATGAGTCTTATCGAGAAAGAACCCTTTAACGGCTCAAACTCAACAGGCATGATAATGTTGTTCAGTTCTTTTGCAAGTAGTAATACACCTACGCTTAGTGGTTCTTTGACCGTCTTGACATAACGATCCTTCTTATACATACTCAGACCTTTCACATATGGCGTAGTTGTCAGTTTATCCTGATCGGGCTCCGGGGGTAAGATTAACATGCGAGACAAAATGGCGGAACTGCTCGGACCTTCAATAGATTTAGCCAGTTCAAGGGCAGTAACACGTGTACCTAACTTCAAATTGGCCATCTCACGCAACGATTCAGCAGAACTTCGCTCCAGTGGATCAAGTAATGCAAGGATATCTTTCGCAGCCTTTTCGCTGGAAAAGACATATGCATGCTCCCTGAACTGAGGGTAACGCAGGAAGAAATCGATGTACTCGCGAATACCACGTTTGCCGGCTTGCTCACTAATGATTATGACTTCGCAGTGGCCCCAGAACATATTGCGGGGAACTTTACGTTGTAACCGATTCAATGCCTCCGCAATTGTACGTCCTTCCGCTGTTCGAATCATTGTAACCCCGCTTGGACTGCCTCCACTCCCACTGCTATCTCCTGCACTCGCCTTTCGCGGAATGAAAATCTGTGAAGTCAATTGTACTTTGCCATCTTCATAATCTATCCCTGTAGCCAGCACGATAGCCAAATCGTTAATCTCGATACGATCCCAGCATCCACTTAAAAGCACACAACACAATATTGGCATTAGTAGTACTCTATATATTCGCAAGTGCTCCTCCCCCATCAATCAGGTGTTCGCTCGATTCTTCCGAAAATGTGCCCACCCTTTTTTCAGCCATGCGACACCGTAGATCATAGCCGGAAGGATTAATAAAATGCTGATCGTATACAAGTTGGCTGAAGCGCTAACCAAACTAGAAATACCGGATCCACCCGACACAACCCAGTAAGCAAATACCATGCACAGGAACGAAAGTGGACCAACCACAGGTTTGTAGTCCCGCAAACCAAACCATTCCGCGGTTGATGTAGCAAAGATATATAGAAAAACGGAGATTTTAACGAAAATACCGAAAATCCAGATGGCAATAATAAGGGATTCGATATGTTGCAAAAAGTCCGCAATGGTTATGTATCTTGCTGCGATCATGACCGGAAATACAAATGTATCCGTCAAATCACCAATTAAAAACAGGCAAAACAGATTGGTAACTGTCATTGCAGTTGTTGTAAACACAAGGGAACCCAGCATGACCCGGGTTATTCGTTTTTTTTCATTCACATAAGGTAGCAGAAAAGCCAACACGATATATTCACTAAACCATGCAGCAGGTGCAGCCGCCCCCGTTATAATGGGAATTGGACCCTTCTCCATAAAAGGAAACAGCTCGGCAGGATTCAGTTCACCAATCAACAATATAAAGATCAAAGCCAGCAGAACGATCAGCAGGGTAACAAACACCTGAGCGGTTCGTCCGACAACTTCAATCCCGAGTCTGACATTAATCGCACATACAACAACCATCGTACCCATCACAACAAACAAAGGTGTACGCGGAAGTGCATTATTGACAATGAATTCACCGTATTCCCGAATAATCAAGCCCGTCAGGTGGGGCAAGAAAGCAATATATATCAGACCGAATAACTTGCCAGGAATCCGACCAATAATCAATACACTGGATTGAATGAGCGTTTTTCCAGGGTACAGACGATCAAGTCCAACGGAAATACCAATGGCAGCCAATCCAACAATAGAACCTATAATTGGAGTCATCCACATGTCATGTCCTGCATAGTGCATTGTAATTCCAGGCACAGACAGGATAGCCGTCGCGAGAATGGCGGGAAAGACCATAAATGCCAATTGAGTCACCGATATTTTCCCTTTGTCAGTCAACATATGTAATCCCGCTCCCTTGTTTGCTTGAATGTAGATTGTTCTAGTGTGGTTTGTTCCTTGGGGATGGACGCCACCATACATCCTTAAGTTCCTTAGCCATCGTAGGTGCTACCGGTGAGAGATAAGGTGTTCCAAATGAACGAAGACTGCTTAGATGAATGACAACCAAGATGACTCCCAGCATGACACCCGTGAGTCCCAGCGTTCCCGCAAGAAACATCATGGGAAAACGTAGTAGACGGGTCGCGATGCTGGCAGCATAGCGAGGGATCATGAAAGAAGCGATACCGGTAATCGCGACAATGATAATCATGGGGGCTGAGACAATTCCGGCACTCGTCGCCGCTTGCCCAATAATTAAGGCGCCCACGATACTGACCGCTGATCCGACCTGCTTGGGCAATCGGACGCCAGCCTCACGCAATGCTTCAAAGGCAATTTCCATAATGAGCGCTTCCACCAGTGCTGGAAAAGGGATCTCTTCTCTCGCCCGAGCAATACTGAGAAGCAATACGGTAGGAATCATCTCCTGATGAAACGTCGTAATCGCTACATAAGCCGATGGAAGCAGCATTGATAAAACAAAAAAGATGTATCGCAGCCAGCGTACAAAAACACTCATGAACACATTTTGATAATAATCTTCGGGGGATTGTAACATGGAAAAAATGGTCACTGGCGCGATAAGGGTAAATGGCGTTCCGTCAACGAGAATAGCAAAACGACCTTCCAGCAAGTTGGATACGACGACATCCGGGCGCTCTGTCGCAATCATCTGTGGAAATGGTGAATATCGCTGATCAACAATGCCTTCTTCAATGTACTGACTCTCCAGTACGTCTCGGAGTTTTAAATCGGCAAGTCGTGTCTCCACTTCCTTAACAAGTTTGGGGTCAATAATCCCCTCCATGTATACAAGTGAAATACTGGTGTTTGTACGATCTCCCATGTTACGTGTATGAATCTTCAATGCAGGTGTCTTGAGACGTTTGCGCAGTAAAGACATATTCATGGTCAACGACTCTGTGAACCCATCCCGTGCACCACGCACGGTCGATTCAGCTAACGGTTCTTCTGTTGAACGATTTGCAGCTTGGTATAAAGGGTATGTTGTTCCGCCTATTGAACCGTCCAGCAGTAACAGGGCCTCCCCCTCAAATATGGCCTGTACTGCCTGAGTAGTCGTTTCAACTTGCTTAACAGAAGCTAGGGGAACTTGCGCAGCTTCGATCCCCGTTTCCTGAAGGGGTGTTAGTACCTGTCGTTCCAGCCGCTCCGTATCACATACACCAACACAATATACGCATAACGCTGATGTAAGACACGCGGTTTGGAATGTATGAAATACAACGTCCGAGCAACCCGCAAAAACGGAGCGTAACATTTCTTGATCAATAACAAGTTGTCCGGTTAATGGCAGGTCCTGTTGTGTTATCGCTGATGTGTCCATGACGCCTCCCCTTTCCGTAAACGCTCCGTCCAGATATTCTCAGTTAAAGGTATCCTTTACTTATCAGATGGGATATATACGCAAAATATAGAATAGCAAAAAGGGCCTCCCTCTCGGGCGACCCTGCGCTATTCATTCCTATGAATTCGTTGATCTTGCTCTTTGAAATTCCCTATTTTCTATTTATCACTATCCTTTCACAGCACCCAAAGCAACACTCCCAATAATCTGTTTGGAAAATATAGAGAATACAATGATAATAGGCAGGATTGAGATCGCTACACCCAAATACAAGAGCCCATAATCCATCCCATAGTACCCCTGCACTAGCGCAACCAATACCGGAAGCGGATATTTATCCAGGGAGAAAAATAGCACAAGCGGTGTCAGGAAATTATTCCATGATCCGATAAATGTGAATATGCCAAGGGCAGCAATCGCTGGCCCCAGAATAGGCAGTACAATCTGATTAAACGTGCGGAACTCACCAGCACTGTCCACCCTTGCAGATTCAATAATCTCATCCGGGATGCTGCTCTCCATGAACTGCTTGATAAAAAATACATTAAACGCGTTAGCCGCAGCAGGCAAAATAATGGCGGCATAACTATCCAGAAGGCCCATCATGCTGAATAGTCGATATACACCAATAAGAGCCAGTTGACCCGGTACCATCATGGTTGCTAACAGAAACAGGAACAACCCGTTTCGTCCTTTGAATTTAAATTTGGCAAATCCATACGCAGTTAAGGCCCCAATATACAGAGATAATACGGTTGATGTTCCGGCAATAAATATGCTGTTGGCAAACCCACGCCATATGTTGATTTTGGATACCATGTTCATATAGTTATCAACCAAGAATGAGCCCGGGAGAAATGTAAACGTCGAAGCAATCGTTGCATTATTATGTGTTGAATAGATGAGCATCAGATAGAATGGAATAATACAAAGCACGGCTAGACCGACCAGTAACAAATAGATGATGATCTTGCCAACCGTCAGTCGCCTTGTGCTGGCATAATGCTGAATCGCTGCATTTGGTTGTTCCATTGATTTCGCAGTTTGCATGAAGAACTCCCCTCCCTATGAACGGCTCTTGCGCTTGGTCATGATGAAGGATGCAACAGACAACAATATGATAATGATGAACAGGCAAAATGCTATGGCAGCGCCGTAACCAAAACGCGTGCTCTGAAATGCTACATTATAGAGATACATAATACTGGTCATGGCTGCCCGGTCAGGACCGCCATTTCCATTGGTCAGTGTAAATGGCTGATCGAATATCTGGATGCCCCCAATAATGGATGTAATCATCTGAAACAGAATAATTGGACGGAGCATCGGCACGATAATATGAATGAAAATATGTTTCTTTTTCGCGCCATCCATCTGGGCAGCCTCCAGCAGAGAAGGGTCAATGCCCTGAAGACCAGCTAAGTAGATGACCATGGAATAGCCAAAGTATTGAAAAAACAAAATGGATGATACAATCAGGCGCATAAACCAGGGATCGTTTTTCCAGTTAATTGGATCTTGTATTATGCCGGTCTGCACCAAAAAATGATTCAGTCCGCCAGACTGCCAGTCAAAAATCAAGCTGACAAGTAGTCCAAGTGATGCAGCCGTCACGATGTTGGGAAAAAAGTATACGGCTCTGAAAAAGTCCCGTCCTTTGAGCAGCTTATCATTCAAGATAAAAGCCAACACAAGTGAGATTGTGAGCTGTGGAACTACAGATACGCCCCAGATGAATAACGTATTAAACAAGGTTTTGTAGAACAACGGATCTTGTAATACGGCAACGTAGTTACCGATCCCTACAAAATCAGGTGTCGTGATCCCATCAAAGTTGGTGAAACTGATGTAGAGGGAATATAAAATGGGATACAGCCCAAAAGTGGTGAAAATAATAAAAAACGGAGCAATGAAGTAGTAGCCGTAATGGTCCTTGCGAATCGTTTTGGCAAACATGTTCTATCCCCCCAGTTATCATCGGATGTGTATGTTCAATCGCTTACTTCTAGGGCGTGTCTGAAAACTCCGAAGGAAGCAGATTTTGCCGAATTTTCGTTCCAAGCAAGGAAGTTTTCCGCAGGCGTGCCGGGGCACGTCAAGGGAAAGTGACACAGCAGGGGGCGAAAAGGCGGTAAAAGATGCACTTCAGCGAGTTTTGAGACACGTCCTAAGCTAATCCACTTCCAGCTCCGGAAATCTCAAAGTGACATCACGTTTGATTCGCTTTACGACTTCTTCCTTGGTCTGAATGTCCTTGTTGAGATATAACTGGAGTACAATCTTGTAGATAT
Organism: Paenibacillus sp. FSL M8-0212; assembly: GCF_038004645.1. Taxonomy (NCBI): domain Bacteria; kingdom Bacillati; phylum Bacillota; class Bacilli; order Caryophanales; family Paenibacillaceae; genus Paenibacillus; species Paenibacillus sp. FSL M8-0212. The sequence goes on from NZ_JBBORP010000001.1 coordinate 6,212,579, forward strand.
CATTGTTAATCGTGGCATCATATTTGGTGCGTTCGTATACAGGTACCCGTTTTGCAGCCTCCGAGAAAAACTCGAAATGCTTCTGTCCTCCCAAATAAGACGATGAGAGAGACGGGGCAAGTTCATCATTCACAACCATGTTGCTGGTGAAATAATCCTGCTCTTTTGCTAACTCCGACAGAAAGTCGTGGTTAAAGTTATAGAACTCGATAAACTTCCAGGCGAGATCTTTTTTGTCACTTTTACTATACATCGCTATATACGTTCCGCCTGCACTAAACGCTGACGGTCCCTGAGCCAAGCCCCACATGCCTTCGGTATCCGGGGCGTTTGCCTTGAACGTGTATTGCAGTGCCCAGGTTGCCCCGGGATAAAACATGACCTCTCCTTTTTGCATGGATGCAGCGTAACCGGCACTTCCATCTTCATACTCGGCAAGTACATTCCGCTCACGTGCTTCACGTACAAGATCGAGCACTTCCAAGTAAGTTGGATCGATAACAAGTTTGCCGTCCTTCACCCAAGGTATACCATCATATGAATTCGAAATAGCGTTCCAATTCGCCAATGCATGTACTTTATTCCCGCTAAGTTGCTGTACCTTCTCTCCAATCTCGAAGATCTTCTCCCATGTATCGATCTGTGAACCCACCTGCTCAGGATCATCGGTGCCCAGATATTTCTTCGCCAAATCCCGACGATAGTAGATGCCCCCTGGTGTTCCCTGATAACCTATCGCTCTGACATTTCCTTCACTGTCCTGTTCATTGGCCTGAACAAAAGCATATTGTTCCTCGATAAGTTCATTGGCGTTATACGGCGAAGCGGATAAATTCTCCAGATATGGAACGTCAATCAGCTCTCGAATATTCGCATTTTCAATCATAAATACATCTGGAGCCTTCGAGGTTGTCTGTAGCGCAGATTTCAGCTTGGTGATATAGAAATTACCGGGGATGTTGACAAAGTTCACTTTGATGTCAGGATATTTCTGTTCGAATTTCTCGATGGCGTACCCTGCTTCATCTGTAAAACTCCACACGGTAATCTCCTGTTGTTTGGTTTGATTCGATGGACTGAACTGACAACCAGCTAACAACATCGCTGCACATACAAATACAATAGTTGGCTTAAACCACTTCTTCATAGGCCCCCTCCTTCAAAAAGGAAACGCTTACAATTTATTAGAGTATATTGATTTTGGAGAGGGCTTTCTCCACAAATATTGTGCATTACCCTCCATATTTTGTGATATTTGTACGATGTTTCTTACGAAATTCGGAGGGCGTGCAGTCATTATATTTCTTGAAAAGACGATTATAGGAGTTAACATTGTTAAATCCATGTCCGATCGCAATCTCTAGAATCGTATCCTGACGGAACAATAAAGCCCACTCGGATTTGATAATTCGAAAATGATTCAAGTATTCCATCAGTGTTACTCCCTTGATCTCTTTGAACAGTTTGCAGACATGGAACTTGCTGAATTTAATATGTTCCGCCACCTGTTCCAGCTTAATGGGCTCAGCATAGTGCTCCTCCAGGTATTCACAGACCGATTCAAGGAATTCAAATTTTTTGGAAGAAGTACATGCCCATCCTGAAGATGAAGATTCATCGGTGGTAACCGGTACTTTGGTACGTAATAAAAGTATGATGAGATCATACAACCTGGATACCATTAACCATCGGTATCCCGGCTTCTGATTTTTCTTCTCGGTAATGATGTCATCTATATATTGAGTCAGATTGCTCTGACTTCCCGTATTCGAGGGAATAACTGTTGTTTTGTTGAAAAGTTGTCCGAGATCCTGAATTTCGGCTTCGGTTGTGAAACTTCCCGTTAACAATTCGAGTCGGAACAAAATAATGGTCAAATGTTCGGTTCCCGGCAAGAAGCAGTGAACATCCCCTGGTTTGATCAACAGCACATCCCCTTTTTCCAACTCACACACGTGGTCGTTCACGCCAATTCTGGCGCTCTTTCCATTGACGAGAACCAGTTCAACCTCATCATGCCAGTGTGCAGCATAATTGAACTGATTTCCTGTATGAATTACCCGAATGGGAAAACCTTCTTGCATATGGCCTGTCTCCAAAAAAGTGGGTACGCCCATCGTATCAACCTCCATTTATTTCCAACAAAAAATACTCCTCGTCTTTATATTATGCATAAATGGCTACTCTCCTTTCTTTTTAAGTATTTAAAATTCTATAGAATGCAAAAAAAACTCCTCAACTCAGGTTGAGGAGCCGAACAGAATCACGTTCCACGCATTGGATGTCCAGTGTATATAACGTCTCTACGATCTCTCCGTTCAGCAGTTGGAAGAGAACATGACCTGCAAGCTGGCCTGCATCCCTCTTCGGCTGACGAAATGTGGTTAGAGGTGGATTCATGTACTGAGATGCAGGTATATTGTCAAAGCCAATTACGGATAACTGCTCAGGTATTGAGATATCATGCTCCCTGAAGGCTTCCAAGCCGCCGATGGCCATTTCATCATTTGCAAAAAATACAGCGGATGGCAACTCTCCTTCAAGCAGTTTCTTGGCTGCAATGTAGCCATCTTGCTTCATGTATTGTCCGCCAATTTTCCATTCGGGGTTCTCTTCGATGCCTGCCTCCTTTAAGGCTTTCAAATAACCTTGATAACGATGGAGATTACATTCCGATTGTGACGGGCCACTAATATAAGCTATTGTCCGATGTCCTTTATCGATCAGATAACGGGTAGCCAAGTAACCACCTTGCGTATCACTCATCAAAACCTTTACAATATGTTGAGCATCCAGATCCCGATCCATGACAACAATAGGAAATCCTGCTTCAGATGCTTCAATAAGCAACTGATCTTGAATATTCTGAGCGATAACAATAGCTCCGTCAATTCTTCTTTCTCGAATGTAGCGATGGGCTGTCGACTTCTCTCCACCCAACGAACTACATACGATCATATCATATCCATGACTCATGACGACGGTTTCTATTCCATTCACCAAATCCGAGAAGTATGGACTGGACATGTCATGGACAATAACACCAATGGTTTGTGTACTATTTCGTTTTAATTCCGATGCAGGACCATGCCTAACGTAATTGAGTTGACTCGCTGCCTCAAGTACTCGGAGTCTTGTCGGCTCACTTACATTCCCTTTATCGTTGAGTACGCAAGATACGGTCGAACTGGCCACACCCGCCATCTTGGCTACATCTTTAATCGTTGTCATCATATATACTCCTCAAAGACAGTTTCATCTGTTTAGTTCATTATGGCAGTAACACAGCAATACACACGGGATAGTTCACTAGCATTTTAACACGTCAGTCCAGTCATGTCTCTTAACAAACCATCAACTACGAAAAAACATATTAAAGAAACCGAGGTGCCTTCATGAGATTTAGTGAATATGTAATAGGTCAGCGCTACGAAACAAAATCCTTGGCATTATCCAAAAGCGATATTATTGAGTTTGCCACAATCTATGATCCACAGTACATGCATTTGGATGAGGAAAAGGCCAAGCAAGGCCGATTCGGCAGTTTAATTGCTTCTGGCATGCAAACAATGAATATCTCCTTTAAATTATGGATTGAGGTCGGGGTCTATGGAGAGCATGTCGTGGCAGGTACCGGAATGAATAACATTCAATTCCTGAAACCTGTCTTTCCGGATGATGAACTTCATGTCATTGCAGAAGTCATTGGACTGACTCCCAGACGAAAAGGAAATGGGATTGTTACGGTGCTGCTGAGTACATTCAATCAGAAGAATCAAAAGGTATTTCAGGCAGAATTAAGTGCATTAATCGATAATTAAGGACGAGAAAAAGCCCAAAAAAGCCGCCAATTGGCGGCTTTTCGTAGATATATCACATTGAAGCATTTTTAAGCGTTATAACCTTTTAATACCTGCCCCAAAATCTCTACGCCCTTGACAATCTGTTCGTCTGACGGAGTTGAGAAATTAAGCCTAATGGCATTACAAGGGTCTTGTTCGTTCACCAGGAATGCATTTCCCGGTACAACCGCAACCCCTTGAGCTGCCGCTGTCTTGGCATAATCAAGCATTGGCACATGTGCTGGCAGATCACACCAGAGGAACAACCCACCATCCGGTTGGGTATAGGTAATGGACTCACCCATATGCTCTTGCAGCTTGTCCATCATCAATGTTGCCTTTCTCCGATATACCTCACGAATGCTGTTAATATGCCCTGCGTAGTCATACTCTGTCATGAACTTGTATGCCAGAATCTGTGGAAGCATAGCCGTATGTACGTCTTCTCCCTGTTTCGCGACAACCATTTTCTCCACAACTTCATGTGGCGCTTGTACAAAACCAACGCGCAGTCCAGCCGACAAAATTTTGGAGAATGATCCAACATAGATGACCAGACCCTCATCATCCATAGACTTGATCGTTGGCACATCGTCTCCATTGAATCGAAGCTCTCCGTACGGGTTATCTTCCAAAATCATAACGCCATACTTCTTGGCCAGCTCGTATATGGCCTTACGTTTCGCAAGACTTGTCGTTACACCAGTCGGATTCTGAAAACTCGGGATCACGTAGATCAGTTTCACATTAGGCTCCGTTTGCAGCGCCTGTTCCAGCTTCTCGATATCCATACCGTCCATCTCCATCGGAACGCCAGCAAGCTTTGCACCGGATGCCCGGAAGGAGTTCAGAGAACCGATAAAGCTCGGGCTCTCACAGATGATTGTATCCCCTTCATTACAGAATACTTTACAGGCAAGCTCAATCCCCTGCTGCGCTCCAGATACGATGAACAATTGATCGGATGGTTTACCGGTATCAAAACCTGTCTTCAAATGTTGAGTCAATGCTTCCCTGAGGGGAACATATCCTTCCGTAATCCCATATTGCAGAGCTGTGATCGGGTCATGCTCCAGAATGGATTGAGTGAATGTGCGAATCGCCTCAATAGGAAAGGTTTCCGGAGCAGGATTTCCCGCGGAGAATGGAATCACATTTTGCCCCGAAGAAGCCTTCAGAATCTCACGAATAATGGATGGTTGCAGTGCTGCGATACGATTGGAAAATGAATAGTTCATCTTAAATAGTGCCTCCCGACATTTCATCTGAATTAACTCTCTATCATTACATTAGATTCTATTATACGAGCATTTCCCGAATTTCCAAACTGTCTCCACAAAATTAATGTTTATACACCAAAAAAGAGGCCGCCGTCAGCAACCTCTTCCACATAAGTATTGAGCAAAATTTCAGCCTGTTAGCGCGCTGCGTTCATCTCGGATAACCGTGTGGCCTTCACAACATAAGCGGCTAGACCGGGAATCATCCGAGCCAGACCAGGATAGAATTTATTGGTTCTGGCAAAAGCCAGCTTTTGAATTCTCCTTGCGCGTCTGAGCAATTGGGTGAATTCCCGGCTTGCTTCCAGCGTGTAATTACTCTGCCAATCGGCATGTTCAATGTCGCCTTGCAGGTACTTGTCAGTCCACCTTGCACACAGGAGTGAGGAGCGAAGGGCAATGGACATCCCGTCTCCACATAAAGGCGGTATCATCAGCATGGCATCCCCAATATGCGGATATTGGGACCATGGTTCAGGAACATTGGATAGATGCAGCGGCGCAATCGACACTTGCGTTCCATCTACAGGTTTTCCTTCGGCTAAACGGGCTGCCAAACTCACGTTTGTCAGGGATGCCGCCTGTAAAATATCGTTGACAGACTTGCCACTTCCCTGGACGGTATCCAGTGTCAACAATGCAGCGACATTCACATTGCCGTCCTCAATAGGGGAAATCCCCACATAACCTCTCTCGCAAAAATATAACTCTACCCGTGCTGGAATCTGGATACCGCTGAAGTGGGATTTAATACCAACATATACGGTTTGATCCCGCAGATCAGGTGCGGAAGCCATCCCACGCGGTTTCTTGGTCCCATGTGCTCCGATGACGGCTTTGGCTCTGTAGCTGATCTGCTCATCTCCCTGTTTCACCTGAACCTCATAACTGGCATCTTCAAGCTGCTCAATGCTCGTTATCGTCGCTTTGGTCACAATCTGAGCTCCGGCCTCCTGAGCCTTCTGATGCAAAATCTGGTCCAGCTCATATCGACTTATGCCATATGCGAATCCCGGCAGCGGTGCTTCGATCACTCCGCCTTGTGGCATTACGATTTTGGCATGATCCATGGTGCTGGGTTTCTTCGAATGGTCCAGAAGGTGAATGTCCAGAACCTCTAACATCTCCTTGGTTTCGGGTGACATGAACTCACCGCAGGTTTTGTGCCGCGGGAACTCCTGGCGATCCAGCAAAAGGGTCCGATGTCCTTTTCCTGCCAGTTGCATTGCACATGTACTGCCGGCAATTCCGGCTCCGATGACAATCACATCTATCGATTTCGACACGTAAGATCACCTGCCTTTCGTGGGAATTACAACAGAATAACGGAATAAGGGCTTCCATTCATAGGTCATCGTATCATGATTGAGCCGTTGTTTAAGTTCCTTCCAATCCCTCCCTGTAAAACCTTTGGCTACGGAAAGAGGCCCATCATGACGAATATAACGATTGCGCGAGATCATCCGTGTAGTAATCCAGACCGCCTTATAGGATACGGGGTGGCGGTGAATATCATTAATAACGACACCGTATCTGGATGCTCTTAGCATATGAGAAACCATATCGACCAGCTGATCTCCGTCAAAATGATGTACAAACTGGGAGCCTGTCACGATATCTGCGGAAGCATCCGGCAGTTGTGTAAGATCGGCACGCTGTACCCGAACTCGGGGTTCGTCACGAAATAGTTGTCTCGCTTCCTCACATGCTTCTTCCGTCAGATCAACCAACGTAATTTCCAGCTGAACACCCTGACGATCTGCCCATTGCAGTAGTTTCTGGTTCACATCTCCTGAACCTGCCCCCACATCCAGCAGAGTCAGCTTATCCGGCCTGCCGACAGAGTTCCATAACTTCTCTACACCAGCCAGAGTTGGGCCAGGTGCTGCAAATATTTTGTTAAGACGTCTCAGATGTCTAAGCGCTTCACGCAGCTCCTCCCCTCCCAGAGAGAAGTCATCCATCAGTTCATCTTCCTTGGCTCGAATGGACAATGTTCTAAAAAAGGACATGATCATGCTCCTCCATCACTGAAGATAATGAGGGTACATAAGTGAATTTCATCAACTCTGCGGTGAGTCCCGGTCCAAATGCCATGGCTACACCATCCGTAGAGGATTGACCCTGTGCCTTCATGTCCTCACGCATCGCGTTCAGTACAAACAGAATGGTATTGGAAGATAAGTTACCATACGTTCTGAGGACATCCCTGCTATACTTCGTTTGCTCGTCTCGCAGCTTCATTACATTCTGCACAGAGTCCACAATCCCACGTCCTCCCGGATGAATGGCCCATAGTTCAGGAAGCTGTTCACTTTGCAATAAGAGACGCAGTTCCTCTTCCAGATGAACACCTAACAGCTTCGGAATGCGTGGGGATAGATACAAATCATACCCCAGATTCCCCACCTCCCAGGTCATATCTTCAGTCGAATCCGGAAGAAGCACAGAATAACCCGTTCCCAGACTCAAAACATTCTTGTGCTGAGATTCTGGTGTACCCACTACACAAGAAGAAGCAGCGTCTCCGAAGAATGAAGCTGCAAACAGCGCTTCCCGATCTTGTACGGGCTGAAAATGAATGGTGCATAACTCTACACTGACCACAAGGACCTGTGATCCGGGAGCTCCCTGCACGACATCTCGTGCCATCTGAATGGCTTTCAACCCTGCGGCACAACCCTGAAAGATCAGCGGCAGTCGATTAACTCGGGCAGACAAACCCAAATGACGAATGAGCATAACATCAAGACCCGGCAGATACTGACCGGTGCAGCTTACCGTGATGATATGTGTGATGCTCTTTGGAGATACGCCTGAATCTTCCAGGGCTTTCTCTGCCGCCTCAATCCCGAGTGGAAGCGCCTCTCGCTTGTATGTATTCATTCGTTCTTCGGTTGTCGGGATGTCTGATCGCTCACCAGAGGGCAGATAACGGCATTCTTCCAGTGAACCCAGATAGCTCGGTTCCACGGTATATCGTGTTTCAACACCACAGGACTTGAATATTCGCTTGGCAAAACGGGCCAAATCTGGCCGATCCTGAAGAGAAGAAGCGATTAATTCTGCAATATCTGACTGCGCTACGGGGTGAGCAGGTAGAGCCGTCCCCATGCCAAGAATCGCGATATCGGATGGACTGTTATATTGGTTCATAATAAACCTCCTGGTATTGGTCATTATTTCCTCTAATTTAACAACTCTTACCCTTAACGATATCGTTATAATCTCAATAAGGCTCCTAATCTAGTTTATTAACACATCTGCAAGCTCAGAAGCTTGGTTTCGCCAAGCCATTGAAGCAATTACACCAATGAACGAAAAAAGCCGCCATTAGGCGACTTCAAGGGTACCAGATTCCTACTAAGCGTCATTCTGATACACGTTATTTGGAAAATGCTTCTCTGATCTTGTCACTCATTCGGTACCAGGCATCCTCAGCCATCTGGAGATCCCCAGAATGCGTAAATCCATGAGCGGCTCCCTCGTACTCCTTAAGTGTCACCTTCACACCGCTTGCTTCCAGCCTTGCTGCATATGTTCTTGCTTCTTGGGCCAGTGAATCTTTCTCCGCGGTAATAATCAATGCTTCTGGAAGTCCCTCTACTGATGTTGCGAGCACAGGTGAAGCCAACGGGTCTTGCGCATCTTCTGGCGTATCAAGGTACATGGCATTGAACGTTCTGGCGATATCGGCTGGAATGGCTTCTGCAAAACTCGGTTTCTCGGCCGGATCTGTAGCCACATCCAACACGGCATAATCCATAATTTGCAGAACAATTGGCAGCTCGCTAACACGTTGCTGATTCAGTAGACACACTGCTGCAGCAAGATTACCACCAGCACTATGCCCCCCAATAGCGAATAGAGACGGGTTAACCCAGAAGGATTGTGGGTTGGCGTGGACCCACTGTACAACGTCGTAACATTCATGGACCGCCGTTGGGAACTTGTGCTCTGGTGCAAGACTGTAATCGATATTAACGACCACACAATCAGATCGATCAGCGATCAGACGACACCATGGATCATCCATCTCTGCTTGTCCCAAGATGAAACCACCCCCATGCATATTAAAGAAGACTGGCAGAGGAGCGGAATGGTCCCTATCCGGAGTATACACAAGTACACGTGTATCACCTTTCGTCGTAGGAATCATGACTTCTTTTACTGTGACAGCATACGTGGAACTGGGTTGAAGAGCTGCACCTGTACCGACGACATTTTGACGCATACGTTGTACCATTGCCAGTTGTTGTTGTTGATCCATAGATATCACTCCTTATTATGATTACCAATGAGTTCCTGCAACCGCAGACTTGAATGATTAATTCTGCTAATAAATTCGTAGATAACATCAATGTTATTTTCCTGCTCTTGCGTCGTTGCCAGTACACCTTCGATTGCGACTGCATGTTCTTGCGAAATATCGGAAATATGATCCACTTGCGTTCGTACTTGAGTAAAGATCAGGCTCATCTGATCCGTCATGCCCAATTCCTTAGCTATGTATTGATCAACATGTTCGAATGTGGACCTGATGTGGTCGAAACTCTCAAGTACCTGTTCAGTGATCGCTTCTCCTTCTTTTACGGCAGCATTGCCTATGGCGGCCTTCTCCACCACGAGCTGTGTCTTTCTTTTGATATTATGAATGATCTCATTAATTTGTTTGACCGTATCGGAGCTTTCCTGTGCAAGCTTCTTGACTTCATGAGCTACGACGGCAAAGCCAACTCCAGCTTCCCCTGCTCTTGATGCTTCGATGTTGGCATTCAATGCCAGGAGATGGGTCTGATCCGAGATCTGGTTAATGGCCGATAGGAAGGTATTCACATCATCCATACTTTGGTTCAATTCCTGGACTGTCGTCATCGAATCGGTTACTGCTCCGTTAATCATGTTCATCTGCTTACCCATTTGCACAATTCGATCCGAACTTTGACGAACAACTTGTCCGTTATCGGACGAGATTTGGGCAAGGTGATGTGATATCTGATTGATCTCCACCATCTGTGCATCTGCCGTGTTCACCATCTCACTGATACGTGTAATGCTGCCTGATTGATCGCGAATGCCCTCGGTCACTTCCTGAATGTTCAATGTTACAGTGTCGCTCATCTGCTTCAGATTACGGATATCATCATTACAACTGGCAATATCGGTATTTAACGTAGATGTGTTCTCCCGAATCACCTTCACCATATTATCGAGTGCCTTCACAAGATCTCTGGCTTCTGCTTCTTTGTCGAGGGCGACCTGAATCAAGTCCCTTCCTCGTTTACATACAAAATACAGAGCAACAATGGTCAGTTCAATGAACCCAATGGTCATGTAAAAGGTCGTATCGTATTGCTGATGGTCCGCGTAATAGATCACGATATAAGCAATATTATACATTGCACCGAATCCATACAATAAAACACGGTTCAGATAAAGTGAGATAACGCAGAGCACAACCACGATGAGCATGCCTGCTCCCGGAGATTGGATATATTGAGTGGTTGCAGTCAGAATCGCGATCATCAGCACAACCATGATCATGACCGTTTTTTTCTTACGATACATCAAAAATGATGCAATGGAAAGCTCAACAAACAGCGAGAATACAACTGCAAGTTCAACCTGCTTACTACGGATGAAAAAGCAGAAAGCGAGCAGCGTTAGCCATAGAATCGTGGCGATAATTTTATTAACTTTGGAAGTGTTGTTTCTAAAAAAGCTGTTGTCCATGACTTGCATGGTAATTCCCCCTCAACGACTTGTGAACTGCTCTGCGATGATTTTGGTCATAATCAAAATGATATTGAGCAGGAGTACATAACACCATTCCATGCTAATTCCCCCCTCTTTCATCTCACTGTTCGTGTGTTGCACTCCCCTGCTCCATATTGGACTCCTTTTTCTTGTGGAACATCATCCAGACTCCCATCAGACAAAATAAAGCGCTGCACCCCATGCCAAACAAGCTGCTGGTCTTTAATGCAAGCGGTGAGGATTGCATGGTAAGCAGTGTCGCTTGTGTCACAACGATGGACACCATAGCATCGGTGAAGTTAATCATTTTCAATGTAGATATGATCGGATTATGGAGATGACGGTTAGCCCAAGTACCGTACACAGCAAAAGCCAGCTTGGTAAAAGCGACTGTAGCTACGATATACACAATGATGCCGCTATAGATAAAGGCATCGCCGATCAGATACATTCGCAGGCAGACTATCAAATAGGATACACCCAGAAAGCAAAGGAAAAGACCTCCGCGCTTATAGACCGTAAGCTCCAATGCATATCTTTCTTGGGGAGACTCCATCCTTTTGGCAACTTTATATTGTTGAAGCACCTGCCCTTTGGCTACACACAGAATCAGATAATATACAGCATTCGTGACGAACCATCCGGAAAGGAGATATATCCCCAGAATTAACTTACCTATTCCGATCAAAGCATTGATAACAAGGGATGCAGCGTTAATCATGGCCGTCCGGTCTTGCTTATTTCCAAGATAACGGACCCACATGGACTTCAAGTATGTCTTCATTTTCATAAGATATTCATACTACTTGGCGAGCAGACCATTCGCCTTTTCACATACCTCGTATATTTCGTCATATTTCTTGTCAATGTACGGCGTGACCTTGTCGGACTTTTTCTTGCGAAGCCCGCTATAGCTGAAATACGGAATAATCCAGCCTGCGAAACCAGGGATCGCCAGAGTAATGGTAAGAGGCAGCATGTTAGCCTGATATGCAAACACCGAACCAGCCATACATGCTGTGCCGACAATTCCGATAAAATAAGCAACGGCAGAAGCTCCCATGATCTTGGATCGTTCCAATGTTGCTATCTCGGTAACACAGGATTCGAACTGTCTTTGCAGGCGGATCAACTCCGCTTTGTTGCGAATCTTGCGATCCCGCTTAAACTTCATCGTGACAGAACCCACGTTTTGAAATGGTGTTGAAGTAGCTTCCAGAATCCATCCAAAGTGAGCATATCCGTCCGTATACAATGATTCAACATCTTGCTTCACAATGACGTCTTTATATTCATAGCCGACGAAGCTATGTTCAGTTCTGATCATCTCATTCATGCTTGGCATCACTCCTCAATTGTTTTCCTGATATCCCTCATTGGATGTTCCTATCGTACCGGCCAAATGTTTATAAGTTGCTTATGAAATGTTTACGAAATATGAATAAAAGCCTGAATTCGATGGTTTCGAATTCAGGCTTAGCTATTTAAGCTCACGTAACTAGGCTATATGTTACTCTCCCACTTTTAGCTTAACGGTGAAGGTTGTGCCCTTCTGCGGTTTGCTCTCCACTGAAATAACACCCCCTACCAACTCGATGACACGCAAGGAAAGAGCGAGGCCAAGGCCATTCCCTTCTCCGTGATGGGAGGGGTCCCCTTGAAAGAATTTATCGAAGATATGTTTCATCGTTTCTTCATTCATACCACAACCTGTGTCGGATACCATGACTGTAATGGTGTCTTCATCCGACGTCTGCTTGAGGGTGATCTTTCCTCCGGGAGATGTGAATTTGAGCGCATTGGAGAAGAGGTTATGCCATACGATCTCCAGCATGCTCTCTTCCGCATGAATGATTGCACGATCTTCGATATCCACCATGAATTCAATATCTTTTTCTTCCCATGTCTGTTCAAAATATAGAGCACATTCGGCAAGCTGCCTGCACAGATCATAAGGCTCGGCAACAGGGGTAATCTCCTGATTCTCCAATTTGTTCAGCTTCAGGATATTAACGACGAGGGTCGCGAGTTTGTTCGTGGAAGAAATGATGGTTTCTGTGTACTCTTTTCGGAGCTCTGGACGTATATCATCCTGTTGCAACGCCATGGCATACCCGTGGATGACCGATAACGGTGTCTTAATCTCGTGAGATACATTGGAGATGAAATCATTTTTCAACGTTTCAATACTGTTCAGTTCTTCTACCATTTTATTAAAATCCTCAAACATCACATCCACGTAGTTCTGCTTATCCGCTCGGTGAATCGGTTCCAGATACACGGAGAAATCACCTTCCGCTACCTGCTTCGCAGCCTCACTGAGCTTGCGCATCGGCTTATCGAAGGCATTATACTTCTGCCTTGCTGTCACCAGGCAAAAAATAAGACTGACGATGACCCAGTATCCCGAGATACCGAAAATGTAGGGCCATGGGACATAACCCACGGGCAGATAGGCGTTATAGATGAGAGCTTGTCCTGCGGTCAATGTAGATAACAAGAGATACGTACCGAGAAACTCTTTCCATGATAGTAGTGGCTTTTTAATTCGCACGTCCGGGATCTGTGTCTTGCTCATTGCAATACGGCCTTGTAGCCAAGTCCATGAACCGTTACGATTTTAAAATCCTCACACACGGAGAACTTGTCCCGAAGTTTCACAATGTAGACGTCCACTGCACGCAGGCTGGTCTGACTGTCTATGCCCCAGAACTCGTCCATCAGCTGTGCACGGGAAAAGGTATGTTTGGGATAGGAAAGCAGTTTGTAAAGGATATTGAATTCTCGCACCGTTACGGAAATTTCTTCTCCATTCACCGTTGTTGTCATATCATTTGCATCCATCAACAGACTTCCTACACTCAGCTTCTTCTCATGGGCAATATTGGCCCGCCGCAACAGCGCACCTACACGCAGGACGAGCTCGTCCAGATCCACTGGTTTGACCATATAATCATCGATCCCAGCCTGATACCCTTTTTGTTTCGAGGAAATATCGTCACGTGCTGTAACAAAAAGAATGGGAATGGTTTTATTAATCTGTCTCACCGTCTCTGCAAACTCAAATCCGTCGATCTCTGGCATCATGACATCGGAAATCAGAAGATCGTACATGTCGTTATACATCAAATCATACGCCTCTCGCGGATTAAAACATCCGATAGCGTGATAACCGTTATTGGTTAGATATGTACAGATAATACGATTCAGTTTAATATCGTCCTCTACCACAAGTATTTTGATCATCTAATCATCCTCTCGTGCTGCATGTCATCATTATAATGTCCAGATGTTAAAAAATTGTTTAAACCGTCTATCTATCCATCTGTTAAATTAATATCTCATAAACAATATTCAAACAACACGGAAACATCGCTGCATCATGATAAACGTACTCAGTCGCTCAAGCAGTGAATGATAATCAGTCATAAGGAGTGAATCATGATGAAAGCAGCTATTTATTATGGTAAAAATGATATTCGTGTGGAAGAAAAACCAATGCCGGTTGTCGGTCCAACCGATGTTCTGGTTCGAAATCTGCGCGGTGGAATCTGCGGAACCGATATTAATATTGTTAAAGTGGGTCAAGGAGATATGGGCATCAGCCTGGGCTCTGAATTTGGACATGAGATGGTTGGTGAAGTTGTTGAGATCGGCTCTGACGTTGCTTCGGAGATCCACATCGGAATGCGTGTAGGTATTAATCCCATTACCGCCAAAAAAGTCGGACGACGCAAATCGCTGGAATGCTCCGGATTCTCCCAGTACGTTCTGGTAGAAGAAGCCCAGCTTGATTATAACTTATATGTAATAGATCCAAGTGTTCCGGCAGAAGTAGCCTCATTGATTGAACCCATGAGTGTAGGACGACATGGGGCTTTCAGTGCAGATCCGAAGCCTGAAGATCGGATTGTCGTCATGGGTGCGGGTCCGATTGGCCTGCTGGCTGCTGCAAGTCTGATTGCTGAGGGTATGAAACAGGTATGTGTTGTCGATATCGACGAATGGCGTCTCGCCAAAGCTGCAGGACTCGGTGCTCTGACCGTGAATACCTCGGCTACTACACTTGAAGAGGGACTGGCTGCACACTACGGCACCGTTAATGTATACGGCGTTGAGGTGCCTAATGTCGATGTATTTATCGATGCGGCTGGTGCTCCCGTGTTGTTCGAGAAGATCATGAAGATTGTCAAACCGCAGGCCAGAATCTCCATTATTGCCGTATATAAAACCGAGGTGCCCATCAGCCTGCAACAGGTGATGTCCAAAGAAGTGCAAGTGAAAGGTTCCAGTGGATACACGCACGAGGATTTCAGTAAGGTTGTGGAACATCTGACCCACTTCCATCCTGAATTATCTACTCTTGTAACACAGGTATACAAACTGGATGATATCCAGGAAGCCTTTAATACAGCCATTCAGGCCAAAGGAACGGTTAAAGTGGTTGTAGATTTAACTTAATACCTCACAAGTCCAGATGCATTCCAAAACTCAAAATGAAATAAATTGAATGACAAAAGCCACCAGAAGGTGGCTTTTTGTCGCTCATCTTTACTTACCTTTTCTTCGAAACTGATCTATATTCGTAAGCTCAAATGCTTATTTGTTTATTTGCATGCGGCTATACCTTGTTCCAGAATCCCCATCGCGATAATCGTTTCTTCCTCTTTGATGACCTTATCCTTGCCATGTACAATGGCTTGATAGATATCGTCATACACTCGGGCGTAGTCGCCAATCTCCGAAACCACTTTTTCCTCGTGATAGACTCCTTCATCATCCAGAAAGGTCAAGACGCCATAGTGCTGTGGGAGATCCACGCCAAAATCAGCATGTCCCTTTGGCAGATAAAACAATTTCAGATGTTCCTCCTGACGATCCTCCGTTTGTTTCACAAACATCCCCTTCTTGCCATATACCACAAAGCTTGGACGGGGCTTCAAGCGGAAAAAGCTTGATTTGACGGATACCTTGAGGGTGGAATAATAAAAGTCCAGGTCAAAGTAATCGTTCATTCTTCCCTCACCAAGCAGTTGACGCACATCGGAATGGATGGTATCCGGCTTGCCAAAGTAGGACAACACCTGGTCGATGGTATGCACCCCATGCCCGTATAGATAGCTGTTATATTTGGAAAAATGGGAGGTGTTGTTCGGAATTTCCGGGCGATAGTAATCGTAGTGCATCTCTACTTCCAACAGATCCCCCAACTTGCCTGATTCAATTACTTTCTTCGTTGTAAGGAAGTCCGAATCATAACGTCTGTTCTGATAACATTGGATCACCAGATTTTTCTCTTTGGCGTATTGGAAGATGGATATGGCCTCGGCCTGTGTTAACATGAACGGTTTCTCCACAAGCACATGTTTTCCGTGATCAAGTGCCATTTTCGCGTATGAATAATGGGACTCCGTGTGTGTGCAGACCACCACCAATTGAATGTCCTCATCATTCATCAACGTGGAGACATCATCCGTGTAGTTTACGTCAGGTATACGATCCCACTCGGTTTTATCCAGATTGCGTGCGTATATGGTCTTTACGTTCAGATGATCCCGATTCAATGAAAACGGAAGATGGTATCGATTCGTGCTTTTGCCATTACCAATGTATCCGATGGTTAACATAATCATTCCCCCCAAAGCTCTTTTTCATTTATTATAAAAGAAGACAGCCCTGTTTAAAGGCTTTGCCGCCATAACGGTACAATCGACCATATTTATGTATCCTTAACGGTCTGTCTATAAACAAAATGTTTAATGAACGCCCGTTAATCGACGTTATTCAACTTATTTGGGGTGAATTTATTGAAAATACTAACTCAATTATCCGACATGTATAACTTTACACCGAATGAAAAAAGCATCGCTTCTTATATATTGACACATAAGGACCGTATTCTACACTTCAATGTGCAAGAACTCGCGAAAGTCACCTATACCTCACATTCGGCAATTAACCGACTCATTCACAAACTTGAACTCACTGGCTTCAAAGAATTCATGATTCGACTTGCCCGGGAATTTGAGCAGGACTCCGCCCAGAACATATCCAATGTGGACCCTAATTATCCGTTCAGTCTGGGTGAGTCTTCGCTTCAGGTGGCAAAAGAAATTGCCGAGTTAATGAAGGAAACCATCGAAAAGAATGTAGCTTATATGGACGACGAATTGCTGACACGTACAGCACAATTACTGGATCAGGCTGACCGAATATTCATCTATGCCTTGGGCGATTCACAGATCCGGGCGAAAAGTTTTCAAAATAAATTGTTCAAAATCAACAAATATGTAGTCATTGCCACCGAGCTTTCTGAATGGGCGCACCATACCGTCAATCTGACGACAAAAGATTGTGCCATTTTCCTAACCTATCATGGAAAATCTCAGAGTTATATTACAGCGGCCCATCATTTTAAGCGCGAGAGTATCCCTTTTATCACCATTACGGCAACCAGTCAGAGTGAACTGGCAAAGCTCAGCACCATCTGTATACGAGTTCCCGATGATGAAGTGAAGCTTGCCAAGATTGGATCTTTTTCTTCCCAGATTGCTTTTGAATATGTGTTAAACGTCATCTACTCCTGTATCTATAAAATCGAATACACGACGAATAGACAGACATTAGCCGAGACATATGAGAAACTCCAGGTCACTGACCTGATGAATGACGAGTAACATGAGTTAAATTGGTGTTAACTCAAATAGAAATGCTTCACTATTCGGCCAGAGATTCCCGAGCGCTTTTCGGAAGGGATTTGACAACCATATCATACGAGTGATCGATCATGACGTAGATATCCTCATCTGACAAGGAACCATCCAGTGTAATGGTATTCCAGTGTTTTTTATTCATATGATATCCCGGTTGAACTGCTTCATGCTGCTCTCTCAGATTCTCTGCAATAACGGGATCACATTTTAAGTTTAAGCGACAGTGCTTTTCTTGGTTTTCAAAAATAAGCGCGAACATCTTACCCGCAACCTTAATCGCGACTGGATCAGGACCAAATGGATAATCCTTGGTCGCGCCTTTCTTCTTCAAACTGTATTCAATCATCGTATCCTTCAAGCCACTACCTCCCTTTCACCATTGGACGATATAATGATACCGAATGTAAGTTCGTATGTAAATAAGCTCGTTGCACATAAAAGCACATAATAAAACCTTCTCCATATGAGTGGAGAAGGTTTTATCTGGATTTATTTAGAGCTTAATTGGCTCTATCATTCCTAGTTTTGCTGCTGCGGCTGAATGAGCCAGGGCTTGATTTACTGCTACTGCTGTTTGATCTACTACTATTGGGTCTACCGTCGTTTGAACGACTACTGTTTGATTTACCACTCTTGGCAAACCATTCGGATTTGGGCTTGCGTGCCGGGTTAGCTTTGGACTTCGCCGGTTTGCCTGAAGCCGATTTGTTGAACGAAGGTTTACTGCCTGATGCTTTGCTGGTTTTATCAAACACAGGTACACCTGTCATTGGATACGGATGACCTTTCACTTCAGGAATCGTCTTTTTGATTACTTTTTCGATATCCTTCAGGAATGGAAGTTCATCCTTTTCACAGAACGAAATTGCCATTCCGCTTTTCCCAGCTCGACCTGTACGGCCAATACGGTGAACATACGTTTCCGGAATGTTAGGAAGGTTAAAGTTAATGACATGTGACAGTTCCTCCACGTCAATTCCTCTTGCCGCGATATCCGTCGCAACTAATACACGTGTTGCACCACTCTTGAAGTTGTTCAGTGCCCGTTGTCTCTCGTTCTGAGACTTGTTGCCGTGAATAGCCTGTGCCGTAACATTCACTTTGGCCAAATCACGTGTAACCCGGTCAGCGCCGCGCTTCGTGCGTGTGAACACCAATGCCGTGACGATGGATTTATCCTCCAAAATTTGGTTCAACATATGTTGCTTTTTACCGTTCTCCAGCAAATATATAGATTGCTCAATACGGTCTACCGTTGAAGATACCGGTGTGATTTCTACTTTGACTGGATCAACCAGCAGGGTTTTAACCATTTTGGTGATTTCAGGAGGCATTGTAGCTGAGAAGAACAGCGTCTGCTTTTTGTTCGGCATTTTGGCAATAATTCTTTTCACATCATGAATGAAGCCCATGTCCAACATCCGGTCTGCTTCATCCAGAACGAGAATCTCAACCATCTTCAGATCAATACGTTTCTGATTAATCAGATCGTTCAATCTGCCAGGTGTTGCGATAATAATATCTGCACCTTGATTCAGCGCACGCTCTTGTACTTTTTGCGAAACGCCGCCAACAATTGCCGTACAACGAATGTCCGTATATCGGCTATATACCTTGATGTTATCCGCGATCTGAATAGCCAGTTCTCTTGTTGGTGTCAAAATTAATGAGCGAATATGTCGTGCGGACTTCGATCCTTGCCCTTTGGATCTTTCGCTTAATAATTGAATGATCGGCACCGAAAATGCTGCCGTCTTGCCTGTTCCTGTCTGTGCACATCCCAGCAGATCTCTGCCAGCTAATACAGCTGGTATGGCCTGTTCCTGTATAGGGGTAGGATTAGTATAGTTTGCTTTGCTTAACCCTTCCATAATAGAGGGGATAATATTTAAGTCCTTAAATGTCATGTTGTCTCCTTCATTTACGCACATCTATCAATAAGACGCATCTTTTATTTCACACGTAACGTATAAGGATACCATTAAAAACGTAATCTGTACATTATCTTTTTAATATCACTTTGCTTAACTGACCAATTTAAGACCGACTGCCGATCCAAGCACCATAGCGATAAACAGAATTCTTAGGGCATTTCGAGGTTCTCCGTAAAACACCATGCCAAGAATAGCACCGCCGGAGGCTCCGATTCCCGTCCATACCGCATATGCTGTCCCCATCGGAAGAGTTTCCATCGCAATGGACAGGAACAGGAAGCTCAATCCAAACCCGGCTACCAATAGAACCAGTGAAATGATATTACGGTCTTTGTGCAACTTGTTTATCATAAGCACTCCGATCATCTCAAATACACCTGCCAAGATAAGAAATACCCAGTTCATTATAGTTGCACCTCCTTATTCTTCTCTTTGCTCAGCATTTTAAGACCAATTACGCCGAGTAAAAGTACGCCAATGAGTACCATTTTTCCGGTTTGGACATGTGCATTAAACAGAACAATCTCTGCAAGTACCGTGCCAGCGGTACCCAGGCCAACAAATACTGCATACACGGTTCCCACAGGCAGTGTCCGCGAAGCTGCAATCATTAAGCTGAAACTGATCATAATCGCAACCAGGGTGAGGCCCCATTCCAGCAGACCACTCGCATGTTTCAATCCAATGACCCAACCCACTTCAAAGAAAGCAGCAATCACAACCGACATCCACGTTTTATTCATTCCTGTAACACTCCTTCTCTACTACATTTTTTGTACAGCCTGTAAGGATTCATTAGCGAAAAAACAAAAAAAGCCCGGGAAACAAACTGCATGTAGCAGTTCATCTCCCAGGCTTTTATCCCTCCGTGGCACAACCAACAGGTTGCGGGTTTTCTCTCGGACCAGACCGACACATCCGCCGCGGAACCCTAGAAAACCTGTTTTTATTCTAATGTGACTCCAATTATACACACTTCCGCTATCTTGGCAACCCCGTAAATGTGATCATACCATTTATTTGATAATCAAACCCATTAATCCTACAAATGTGGCGGCTTGATGTGGTGAAATCACACAACCGTTGAGATCTTCCATGGTCAACACCAAGGAGTCAAATTCGCAATCGCTAAGATCCAAATCTTTCATTTTGGTCCCCGTTAAGGAAGCTTGGTCGATGTTACATTGACTGAACTCCATTTTTTGCAGTGCCAGATAGGCAAAGTCCGCACCAATCAAGGTACATTCCGAGAAAGAGACCTGTTTCAGATGGGCAAAACGGAAATTGCTATAGTCGCCTAGACCATGAAGGAAATTGACATTTTGCAATCGGCTATTGGAAAAATCAGTTCCGACAAACTTGCAGTTATGCCATTCGATCCGGTGCATGAAGGCACCAGAGAGATTGACATTGGAGAAATCGCAGTGTTCGAACCGGACATCGGTGAATTCAAATTGTTCCAAGGCAGACTCCGAGATTGTCACATGTCTAAATACAACATTTTCAAAGGAAACCTTACTCGCTTCCTGTTGATCTAATGTAATGCTCTCGATCAGTTTGTGTTTGTACTCCACTTTGGATTCGAGAAATACAATCGTTTCCGGTTCGAGCAACTGCTCCTGAAGCTTGGGTTTGTCCACTTTCATACCGCATTCCCCTATTCCTTAATAGCTACGACTCGCAGTCGGCTTCTGTCCAAATACCATTGTCCATCCCGCATCAGTTGTGGCTGTACTTTTTTCTCAACTGCTTCCATAATAACATCCTGTTCCGCAGCTGTGATACCACTGAATAAATACTCCGCGAAGCTGGTCAACCACTTTCTGGCACCTGGCTTGAACGGGGTAAATTGGTCCACGTGCTGGGCCAGACGAACTCGAAATCCGTTCTGTTCCAGTAGATTAGCATATTCGCCAATCGTCGGGTGATACCATGGATTCCGTCCTTCCCATTCATATCCACGGGCATCCAATTCTTCTCGTACCGCTGATATTAATATAGCCGTGTTGCCACTTCCAGCAAACTCAGCCACGAATCGTCCTCCCGTCTTGAGCGCTAACTGTACTGATTGTACTACAGCTGGAGCATCCTTTATCCAATGCAGAACGGCATGAGAGAAGACCGCATCAAACGGTTCTTCAGTCCGATAATGACAAGCATTTTCAACTTGAATATTCATATCAGGGTATTTCTGTTTAGCTTGCCTAATCGTCTCTTCTGAAAAATCTATACCTGTTGTCAGCGCTCCTGCGGCTGCAATTTTGGCTGTGAGATCCCCATTGCCACAACCCACATCAAGAATACGTTCACCTTGAGACGGCTGGAGCAAGGATAAGATAGGTGTTTCCTGTAACGTAGCAAAAGGAGCGGAATGACCACTCGATGATTCGTTCGTTTGACCGGATGAATGTCCGTTATTCATAGATTATAATCTCCTTTTTAATTAAGGATCTAATGTATCTATAATAACCTTAATATATGAGAACTGTCAATTCACTCATCAGATAATTATAAAAAAAGCCGCCGAATGGCGACTTTAACATTAAGAATTCGGATCAACTGAGATTTTGTTAGCCCACATATTCCATATTTCAAACTCTCCTTGAATTTGTTCTGTAAACTGATTTTGTCTCGACCTCTTCGGTAACTAGCTCTAACCAGCATGTGAAGTATATCTCTCGATGTACGGAATTTTCTTCATACTTAATCTGTGATTGGAGCCTGTCAATCAAAATTTGCCTCACATGGTTTGATAACCACTTCATCACCTTACTCACCCAACTTTTCGAATAAACTTTAATCGCTTGGCTCTGTTAACATACTCTTAGTATGCCGAGTCATGGGCTGCAAGCGGTATATCAATCGTCTTAATTGATTGCCTGATCCTCTCAGGCCCCCTTTTGGTTCTGTACGGTAAGCTTTATAATTTAAGTAGGTTAAATCCGTGAGGAGGATACGTATGACCGAAGAATTATTCCTACCAAAACAGGAATTGAGTGACCTGATCGGACGCCATTCCAATCATAACGGTGCAATGGAAACGGCGGTTCCTTCCTTGTTTGTCTATCACCATTCCAAGGTTAGTGAACCGGCATACAGAGTATATAAACCTTCATTTTGTGTAATTGTTCAAGGGTTGAAAGAAGTATTGCTCGCACAGGAGCGTTATGAATATGGACCTTCCAATTACCTGATTGCTTCCATGAATCTCCCGGTCATCGGGCAGATTATCAAGGCATCCGCAGATGCACCCTACTTAAGTCTTAAGCTCGAATTCACACCGAACCAAATTCTCGAAGTACTTAATGAATGCAATATCAAGGTAACATTCAACGAAAACGCCAGACGAGCCATGTTTGTAGGTCAGATGGAATCGTCCATTCAGGACGCTGTACTCCGACTTGTTCGTTTGCTGGATACGCCGGGAGAGATTCCGTTTCTGGCTCCGTTGTACGTTAAAGAAATCCTGTTCCGCCTCCTTCAAGGGCCTTATGGAGGAGAGCTGGCACAGATTGCGGTTGAAGGTAGCAGCACTTATCGGATCAGAGAAGCGATTGATTACATCGTTCATCATTGGGAACAGCCATTTCGCATTGAAGATCTGGCTGAGACCGCCAGCATGAGCGTCTCTTCATTCCATCGTCACTTCAAAGAGATCACTGCCATGAGCCCATTACAATTCCAGAAACAATTAAAATTACAGGAAGCCCGGCGAATTCTGATGGCCGAATCTGCTGATGCGGCAGATGTAGCATTCCGGGTTGGTTACGAGAGTTCTTCCCAATTTAGCCGCGAATATGCACGCATGTTCGGTGCGCCGCCAAGAGCCGATATCCGACGGCTGAAAGAGAAATACGACATGGCCTTGAGTGAGTAACCGAGTATGCACCTCTCTATCTCACAAGTATCACACAAAAGGCAAACCAAAAAAGGACAACCACAATGAGTTGTCCTTTTTTCAGTATCAGAATTCTGCGTAATTGCTTTTGGATTTATTCAAAATACTCGTATTTATGAGTAGGAAATCGGGCTGTTCTCCTTCATTTTTGAACAAGATCAGACCAATGCTTCGACCCGTTCTGGCACGTGGGTCTCTTCGTGCAATAATTGAGTGATTTCACGAGTCAGTGCATCCACATTCTCCTGACGAGTTGCCCAGCTGGTACAGAATCGCACCGCACTGTGTGTAGCGTCAACTTTTTCCCAGAAGGAGAAGGTATAACCGCTGCGTAATTTCTCAAGCAAACGATCAGGCAGTATCGGAAACTGCTGGTTGGTTGGTGAGTCGTACAGGAAACTTACCCCGTGCTGTTCAAGTGAGTCGTGAATTCTCAAAGCCATATCTACCGCATGACGGGAAATATCGAGGTACAGACCATCTTCGAACAACGTTTCGAATTGGATACCCAGCAATCTACCTTTGGCAAGCAGGCCACCTTTTTGTTTGATCATATAACGAAAATCCGGTTTCAGCGCATCATTCAGGATAACAACCGCCTCTCCCATCAATGCGCCAATCTTGGTTCCCCCGATGTAAAACACATCACACAAGCGCGCAAGGTCAGCAAGTGTCATATCGCAATCACGTGAAGCGAGTGCATATCCAAGACGTGCTCCATCCACGAAAAACGGAAGACCACATGCTCTGCTCACTGTATGCAATGCTTGCAATTCTGCCTTGCTGTACATCGTTCCGTTCTCGGTTGGCTGAGATATGTAGACCATGCCTGGCTGCACACAATGTTCCGGTGACGACTCATTCATGTGCGCATCATAGACTGCTCTAACCTGCTCAGGCGTGATCTTTCCGTCCTCGCTTGGAACTGTGAGCACCTTATGTCCCGTAGCTTCAATAGCTCCCGTCTCATGAACCGCAATGTGTCCCGATGTCGCAGCAATCACTCCTTGATATGGACGCAAAATAGATGCAATCACCGTTGTATTTGTCTGTGTACCGCCAACCAAGAAATGAACATCAGCGTGCTCATTGTCACATGCCTGACGAATAAGCATTCTCGCCCGTTCACAATGCTCATCCGTGCCATACCCGCTCGTCTGTTCCATATTGGTTTCCATCAGTCTTTGTAAAATTCGTTCGTGCGCACCTTCGTTATAATCACATTCAAATCGTATCATCGTGTTGTCTCTCCTGCCTTCTTGTTCAACTTCTCTTGTATGTTCATCATGGAGGTGTATACCTCTTGAATCTCTTCTTCATTCAATTCTTGCATCAGCTTCAGGATCTGTTGATCGGATCGATCATTCAATTGGGCATACAGTTCCTCACCCTTGGCTGTCAGACGAATCAGACTGACCCGGCTGTCGGCAGCAGAATCCACTTTCACCAGCAGTCCTTCCTTGGACAGCTTGTTCACAATTCGGCTCATGTAACTGCGATCAATGGTCAGAGTATCTACCAGATTGTTCGCAATGCTCTCTCCCCGAATCCCAATCTCAATAATGACCCGTACTTCAGCAAAGGAATACCCTGTTCCGAGAATATGCTTGTCGAGTACACCAAGTATGTTGGTATAAAAACGGTTAAAACGTCGCATGTCAGCCAGTATATCTGGATTTATGTACTGAGAGTCGATGTCAAACCCTCCTTTTTAGTGGACATTGTCAACATTATAATAATCACGTTAGTGGACGTTGTCAACATTATCTTTCCCTTAACATTGTATAACCTCTTTTTTTGACACCATGCAAAAAGCCGCGCAGATGCGCGGCAAGGTTGTTCTGTCATCGGAGTGACGAGTGTAATTATTTTTTTGTTCAATTTATATGGATTAAGAGTGACTATATTGCACCTGATGAAGACGGCTGTAGATCCCTCCAGCGGCGACCAATTCCTCGTGGTTACCCTGTTCAGCGATGCCATCTGTGTTTACTACGATAATTCGATCTGCATTCTTGATAGTTGTCAGTCTGTGTGCAATCACAAGTGTTGTTCTGCCCACCGACAATTCAGCAAGTGATTGCTGGATCAGTGCTTCCGTTTCCGTATCCAGCGCAGAGGTTGCCTCATCCAGAATAAGAATGGGCGGGTTTTTCAAAAACATACGTGCGATGGACAAACGCTGTTTTTGTCCTCCGGATAGCTTAACTCCACGCTCGCCAATGACAGTATCCATGCCATCAGGCAACGTGAGAATCAGTTCCTCCAACGAGGCACGACGGGCTGCATCCCAGATTTGTTCATCCGTTGCACTCAGATCACCATAAGCAATATTCTCCTTAATGGTACCCGAGAACAAAAATACATCCTGCTGAACGATTCCGATATGTTTGCGCAAGGATTGAAGCTTAACGTCGCGAATGTCCACACCATCTACAGTGATACGTCCCTCTTCTACCTCATAGAATCGGGGCAACAGGCTACAGATTGTCGTTTTGCCTGCACCCGAAGGACCAACAAAAGCAACCGTTTCGCCTGGTCGAACAGACAGACTGATATCACTCAGAATACGCCGACTGGATTCATATCCGAACGAGACGTTCTCGAAGCGAATATCACCCTTCACACTTTCAAATTCAACGGCGTTTTTGCTATCCGCAATTTCAGGTTCTGTATCAATGATCTCCAGATAACGTTTGAAACCAGCGATACCCTTTGGATAACTTTCTATGACGGCATTGATTTTCTCAATCGGGCGGAAGAAGATATTAGACAGAAGCAGGAAGGCCATAAAGTCACCCATATTGATTCTGCCATCGATATAAAACCAAGCCCCGCTGATCATGACAAACACCGTAACCAGTCGCATCATCATATAACTGACCGAGATACTTTTCGCCATCGTTTTGTAGGCAAGCAGTTTGGTTTTACGGAAATTCTGATTATCCACCGCAAAAAGTTCTTTCTCATGTTCTTCGTTGGCGAACGATTGCACCACACGCATGCCACCAACGTTGTCTTCAATACGCGCATTGAAATTGCCGACGTCTCCGAAAAGTCGCCGATACGTCTTTGTCATGCGACCACCAAATACGATAATGACCCAAGCCATAATTGGGATAATGATAAAGGTAAGCAGCGCAAGCTCAAGATTAATGTTAGCCATCAGCCAGAACGATCCGATCAATGTCATTACTGCGATGAATACATCTTCAGGTCCATGGTGAGCAACCTCGCCTATATCATTCAGATCATTCGTAAGATGACCAATTAAGTGGCCTGTTTTACGATTATCAAAGAACCGGAAGGACAACTTCTGCAAGTGAGCGAACATTTTCTCACGCATGTTGGTCTCAATGTTAATGCCCAGCATATGTCCCCAATATGTAACGACATAGTTCAATACAGTATTAAGTGCATAGATGGATAACAGCACAACACAGGCAAGCAAAATGAGAGGCCAATCCTGACCTGGCAACAATTCATTAATGAATTTGCTGACGGCAAGGGGGAAAGCCAACTCCAGAAGACCTGCGAGTACAGCGCATCCAAAATCAATCAAAAACAGTTTTTTATAAGGACGATAATACGAAAAAAAACGACGAATCATACTTATTCACTCTCACTCTCCAGATCCTTATTGGGGTTTACATCTTCATTTTGCAGCTCGAACAGATGGATATACTCGTCGATGACCTGATCAATAGCTTTCAACTCCCCGCTGATCATTGGGCGAATATGTTCATACTCCTCCTGGCCAAGTTGTCTGGCGAGCGTTGTTCTTCGATTCTGCATCTGCTCCAGAAATACAAGAATCCGGCCGCGGCGGAATGTTTGCGCACCATGGCCCCGTTTTCCCTGATGTTCTCCATGCCCTCTGCCACGTCTGGAACGCTCTCCACGTTGCTCGCTGTCAATCATATCACGTTTCGGACGCTCACCTTGACGTACACTTCCATCGATTTCATTCAGATCACGATCTCTCATTTTTGCCACCCCCATTACGTGTATACATATGTATACAACGCATTCATGTATACGAATGTATGCGAAATCCCAAAAGATGTCAACCTTTATATTCACTTGAAACAACGTAAACTTTACGCCATACATCAATCCAACGGAAAAAGAAGTGATCTCTTTGGATCGGGCACTTTTCCATGAACACTTCTATTAATTGACACCAAAAAGAGGTAGAATTATAATGGTCACAGCAACTATAATCATGACGGTTATTTAGGAGGAAAACCTTGGAATTAGAAAAATATATCGGTGTTAATGTACAGCGCGCGGCACTTAAACTGAATAATTACTATCAAAAGGTAGTCAATCCGTTTGACATCACAGTGGATCAGTGGGAAATACTAATCGTACTATGGGAAAAAGAAGGCATTACTCAAAAAGAACTTGCCGAGAGACTTCATAAGGACCAAACGAATGTTGCACGGATGCTGTTTAAGCTCGAAAAGAAAGAATTTATTTATCGTGTGATTCATGAAACGGATAGAAGATCTTTACGTGTTTATTTAACTCCTAAAGGACGAGATATGAAAGATGAAATTCTTGCTCCTTCCATGGATGCATATAATAAAACGATCCAGGGGTTATCCAAGGAGGAGGTTGAGATGTTTAGAAGGATTCTTACTGTAATGTATAACAACGTAAAAGATCTATAGTCCAAAGAGGAGTCCTCTCCACTTTAAAGGGGGGATAACTTTTTTTGTCATATACTTGCTGCAGCAACTATGGTCGAGACTATTAAAATTTATTCTAAAGGAGATTTTAAAGATGGAAATAACAGCAAAAGAAACAGGTGTTTTCGACGCCAAGTACAGAGCATTGACCATTGGGATCATTCTTGCTGTCACTACCGTCGCGTTTGAAGGTTTAGCAGTTGTTACGATTGCTCCAAGCCTGGCTCAAAAATTAAATGGGCTCCATTTGTACGGTTGGATATTCAGCTCTTTTCTTTTGGCACAAATCCTTGGAACAATGATCATTGGAGCGCGGATCAACAAAAACGGCGTATTTGCATCGTTTGGCATATCGATACTTTTTTTTGTGATCGGCATCGTAATTGCGGCTACTTCGGTGAACATGATTACTCTAATTATAGGGAGAGTATTTCAAGGGTTTGGTGGAGGCGGTATCATTACGTGTGTATATTACAGCATTACTTTAGGTTATCCTGATAAGCTGAGAACGAAAATACTTGCTTTGTTTTCCGGCGCATACATTCTACCTGCACTAATAGGCCCTTATATTGCTGGGCTTATAGCGGAGCATATCTCCTGGAGAGTTGTTTTTTGGCTCGTGCTTCCCTTCATTGGTTTGGCTGTCATGCTGACGCTTCCCGCTTTCCGCAAATTTACAGTTAGAGTGAATAAACCTTCCGAGAATAACCAAAAAGAAGGTTTTGCAGTATTACTGACTATCGGAACGGGAATGTTGCTGGCTGGGCTAGGCTATATAACCGATTGGAAAGGAATTGTGCTTTCCGTAGCAGGATTGCTTATCATGATTCAACCTTTGCGAAAGCTGCTGCCCGAGGGCACCTTAAGTGCCAGAAGAGGTTTACCGGCCACAATTGCTTCAAGAGGATTCTTTGTTGCTAGTTATAATGCGACCGAGAGTTATGTTGTCCTCGCTTTGACAGATGTGAAAAAGCTTCCTGCGGATATGGCGGGATTAATTGTAGCCGCTGGTGCATTAAGCTGGTCAGCGGCTGCCTGGCTTCAGTCCAGGTTTGATGCTAAAGATCATGGGATGGGCCGAAAAAAACGGGTAACCATTGGTATTGGATTTATGATCATTGGTGTTGCTGCGGTCATTCTCGCTGTTGGCCTCCCCGAAGGAGGGATCGTATTTGCAGTGATTTCACAGCTTTTCACTGGATTCGGCATCGGTTTGGCACATCCTACGACTGGAGCGATTGCACTACAGAATACAAAAACAGGTGAAGAAGGTGAGATCTCCGCCAGCCTTCAGTTTACAGATGCATTTAGCCCAGGGGTAAGCATCGGCGTCGGAGGAGCCCTTATTGCCGTTAGTCAGTCACTAAATTTGGGGTTGTTGACGGGGATTATATTGGCTCTATCTCTTCAATTAATTCTCGTTCTCTTGAGCTTTACGATTTCCTTTCGCATCAAGCAGGCAAAAGCCTCGGCGGAGAACTGATACCGTCCTGAATTCGGAAAATTAAATATTCCCTACATTGACATACCAAAACCTTCCCCACGTCATGGAGAAGGCTTTGGTATGTTTTTTAAATACATTCATTTTACTTTTTCAATGAAATTTCGAAAGTGGAATCCACGTCACCTGCAAATACAATGCGGCCGTTTTCTGGTAAAACAACCTCATTCTGACCGCTGACTACGGTGTGATTAATACAAATACCCTTTTGATCATATACGGCAAAGGCGCCAGTTGCAGGCATTTTAACAGTCATGACTTTTCCTTTCACCGTTGCTGGTATCGAAAACCATCTGGCATATCCGTCTGCTTGAATTGTTGCTAGAGATTGTTTACCCGAATAGAGTGGTTGTACCATTTCCTCACTGGCGTATATGCTACCAACGGCTGTAATGTACTCTACTCCGTTCTTTTTAGCAAAATAAATCTCCTTTGTATCACGTCCAGCCAGGCCAGGGATTTGCAGCTCAGTGACTGCTTCGTTTGCTCCAATAATCTTAGTATTGGATATATATCCCGGGGTCTCTTTGTCCAAATGAATAGGGAGAATTGGTGCCGAATGGAGATAAACCGTTGATGTATATTTCTCATTCACCAGGTAATATTTTTTACCTTCACGCTGCTCCCATAAGGCCGTAATATCCTGGGATAATTCATTGGCTTCCAGCTTCTCCATTTTATATTCGGAGAAAGCCAATTGTCCAAGTCCTGGCAAGGATATATAAGATCGATACCACAGATAAGTCCTTCCATTCTTCTCCTTAACAAATTTCAACTTTTCTGTGCCTTCATCGTTAACAAACGTACCATCCGCTGTATATGTGTATACTTGAGCCGGGTTATTTGGAGCTGTTAGCGCCGATACATTCATTTTTCCAGCATTAATTTCGATCTTCTTAACCGAATTATTAGTACCGTATATACCCGCATACGTGGATATTTCTTCAGGTATAACAGCCTTCACTGGCACGCCAAATGATTTTTCGGGCTTTCGTTCCGTAATAATACCCTTTTCCTCAAGTGCGCTTAGTAATAATTCACTTGCAATGAACTGATCTCTGGCACTCGTTCCCCCTGATGAGGTAACGGCCGCAGCCAGATTATATTCCGGCAGGACGATTAATGATGAATGATACGATATCGTATCTCCACCTTTCGTCAAGGCCTTGATGCCATATTCACTGAATGGGAACAAGTTCACACTATCCCACCCTAGCCCGTAAGAGATAGACGTGTCGCTATCCTCCGGCCACATACCTCTTTTGTATTCTTCTTGCGCCATGGCTTCTACCGACTTACTGGATAGAATGCCATCGACTTCTCCCGTGAAGATTTGTGAAAATTTCACTAGATCTTCAGCGGTCGAATAAATGCCTCCAGTAGCGATGATATTATAATTCTCTTGTGGAAGCTGTCCCTCATACACAGGAGAATAGATTCCCGCCATTGCTGCCGGGTCAACGACATCCTGTGGTGTTTTGGTATGTTGCATGTCCAAAGGTTCCGTAAAATAGTGGTGTATGAAAGCTGTAAAACTCATGCCGCTAACACGTTCAACCATAATCTCGGATAACGTAAACCCATCGTTACTATACACGGAGAATGCGCCGGGATCGGCCTTCAGGTTTTGACTCGCCAATTGCTCGAGAAACGTATCATGTGAATACGTGTCATTATCCCCGTACAATGTGGCATTGCTGCCAGTACTGCCCAGCAAACCGGAAGAATGATTCAACAGCATGCGTGGTGTGATTTGGGCGAAGCGATGATCTTTCATCTGAAAATCCGGTATATAGTTCACAACAGGCAGATCCAAATCAATCTTGCCTTCGTCAACTAACTTCATAACAGTAGCTGTGAGGAACATTTTACTCGTTGAACCTATGCCATAGATCGTATCCGGCGTCAGAGGCACCTTGTCCTTTAGATCGTTCTTGCCTGTTTGACCGGACACCACAATCTCGCCATCGTCGATAAGGGCATATTGCAGGCTTGTGATTCCATGCTTCTCGGTGAGTAACTTGGCTTTATCCGCTACTATTTTCTCTGTTGGTTCATACTTCAGGTCGCTGCTGTTACCGGCAGTTGGTGCGGCCATGACTGACATTGGAGCCAACATCGTTAACACCAGAGTTAAGGCGGTGATTGAAGTTCGTTTTCCCTTTTGTCGTCCCATTCACATCATCTCCTGAATTTTATATGTTTTGGTATTAGAGTTCTTCTGGGTTTACAAATTTCACCTCCGGATACTTGTCGCTCGGTCCCTGAATCAGATCTCCACCCGTTCCTTTCAGTTGCTTGTTAAAGAAATCGAGTACATATTGATTTACGATGTTTGATCCTCTTTTACCATTGATGTCTCCTGTTATTCCGGACAGCTTAACCAGCTCCGAATAGAATTGAAGATCTGTGAAATTGAAGTGCTGGGTTCCTTCTACATAAATCACATTTCCCCCATGATTGATAACATTTTTCATAATGTGTAGCTCATCTGAAAGAAATTTAGTTACTTCATCATCCGAATTTCTATCCACTTCAAAATTGGCTAACCAGTCTTCAAAACTTCCCGATCGGATGAACATAAACGGCTTGTTTATATCATCTCTATTTTCCACTTCATATAATGACCCATCCATATTAACCCCGGCCTTGATTCTCTGATCTAGATAAGTTGCATTAAACGCGGTTGCACCCCCAAAAGAATGCCCCATTGCGCCTATGTTATTTAAATCGATCTTCCCTTTAAATTGACTTTCGATTGCACCTGAATTCAGCTTTTCGATTTGATCGATTACAAACTCCACGTCTTCCGTCCATATATTCCCTGTTTTTGTACGTTCCTCTAGTGTAGTCGTACTTTTTTTATAATCCGTTACATGGCCATCTGGAAAAAGGGTAGCAAAGGTGCTATACGTATGATCGATGGTGACCACGATAAACCCATGACTGGCCAGATTCTCGGCCTGTGATGCATGTAGAACTCTACTGGTTCCCATACCATGAGATAGCAGTATCACGGGATAAGGACTTGTAGAAGACAATATTTCACTATTTTCATAAGAGTTGGTTTGACTATACTTCCAATAGTCGAGCACAAATTCAGGCAGTTTTAAAGAATTAGAGAAGCTCTGAATATACTTTTTGAACCTCTCTTTATCTTTTGGAAACAGCGTGTCACGCTTGATATTATTCTTATTTTCAGTAGGGTACCAAACTTGAACCATTAGTTCCCTCTTATCGCTTTGATCTTCAGTGAAGCTTTCGTCTCTGTTCTGGTCCGTTAAATGAAATGTTTGAGTTCCCACTTTCTCTGGACCATCCGGCTTCGGCAAATTAAAGACAGGTAAGTATACAGACAAGGCAGTAGAAGCAACCAGCAGAATGACAATCAGGGAAGATAAACTATATTTCAAGAACTTCCCTATTTTTAGATTCATCATCTTTTCGGAATGTCTGAGTAAAACAATAATTATGAATAGAGCCGTCATGATATATACCAAAAGCAACTGCCATCTGTATCCCTCAACTAACAATTGAACTACGAGTATAACGCTACTTCCTATCCCCAAACCCAATCCTGTTTTCTTTGCACTTCTTTTAATAAATAGCAGGTCTACGAGTAAAGCAAAACAGGATAGAACTAACAGTATCTCAAATAATCTCATGTTGAATTCCTCTCTCTTTCATCACGGCAACGGCCGAAACCATATTTATTTTGCTTCGTTCATAAATGCTCTTACATCTTCAGCAATTTTTTTGAATTGAGTATGATGTAAATAATGTGAACCATCCATAGTGATGACTTTCCCATGTACTGAATCTTTGATCTGCCCTTCATGTAATGGGATCCATCCTTCTACCCCTTCATTATTCGCTTGTACAAAGAGAAGAAGTGGAAGATCTTTAGGGAAGCTTAAACCTTGAGCACCTTTAAAATTGGTATAAATATGATCCATCTCGTTTAATGAGGTGGGATTATACATGTTTTTATTCGAGATCATTTTCATCTGCTCAACCGTCTGTTCATCGAATGCAAGTCCCTCATAGGGGTCCGCACCCACTTTCATCATTAATCTTAAGAGACCTGTATTTCGGAGAAAAGCAAACGTTTTTAATGGGAACTTCGCATCTGTAATACTTGGTTGGGTGGAAACACTACTGTCAATACCGACAAAAGCAGTCACCTCACCCGGATATTTGTTCACATAATCAATGCCGTAAATGCCTGCAATAGAGTGACCCATAAGCATGTACTGATGAATATCAAGTTGTTGCAGAGCTTCATGAATTTCACTTACGATATTCTCAGTGGTTCTTTCTTTTTCAGTTTCATCACTTAATCCATAACCGAATGGCTCAACAGCAACCACTTTGTAATATGGAGATAATTCATCAATAAGCAGCTTGAAATCAAGCGCTGGTGTTGCTGTTCCATAACCGGGCAGAAGCACAATCGTTTCCTTGCCTTCACCTTGAATGAGCACATTCATATTTTTCCCGTCTACAGATACATGCTGACCGTAGGGCTCTATCTTTGTCGCCTCTGAATTACTACTAATCACATTTGTGATATAAACAATACCTAAAAATAGAATAATGGCAATTAAGATTGCGCCCAGTACTTTAAGTATAATATTTCGTACCTTCTTGACCCTGGTTCTGTTCTTGGCTTTTTTTCCTTCTGGTAGTGTCACTCTGATCTTCTCCTGTCTTGAACTGTTTGTTCGGTTGTCTTCTTGGATGCTAATGAAATCTTATCCAATGAAAATGTACTCTCCGTGACGCCAATATGAACTGAATATGAATAAGCCAATCAATATTTATTGCTGCGTCATAAAACTCCTGAATTTTTCAGCGATTTCTTTGGCATGGGAACGGTATAAATAATGATTTGCTTCGAGTAGCATCACTTCACCACGCACAGAATTCTCTATTAACTTCTCATGTTCAGGAACCCAATTCTCCGCTACCGGATGATTCTTTTGAACAAAGAAAAGAACCGGGAGATTAACAGGCAACGTTTGCTGTTCAGCTGCTTTAAAATTGGAATACATGCTTACAATCTCGTTTAATTGAGTTGAATTAAACATGTTCTTTTGTATCAAAATGTTCAATTGTTCTTTGGTTTGCTCATCATACGGTAGCCCAGCATATGGATCATCACTCATTTTCAATTGCAAACGTGGGAAACCCAAGTTACGGTACCATGTAATCGGTACGATTTCTGATGCTTCAACCTTCTGTTCACTAATCGCTGGAACACTGGTGTCCAGCCCGACATATGTACTTACTTCATCTGCATATTTGTTCACATAATCCAGACTATAGATCCCCGAAATGGAATGACCCATGAGAATATACCGATCAATATGTAGACTTTGCAGCGCTTCGTGGATTTCACTTACGATATTTGCTGTGCTGCGTTCCTTGTCAGTCTGATCACTCAATCCATAACCAAAAGGTTCAACCACAACGACTTTATAATAGGGGGATAGTTCTGAAATAAGTGGCTTAAAATCAAGTGCAGGTGACGCTGTTCCAAAACCCGGCAGAAGTACAATCGTTTCCTCGCCTTCGCCTTGAATGAATACATTCATATTTTTCCCGTCTACGGATACATGTTGACCATACGGCTCCATTCTTTTTTGCTCCGAATAACTACTGATTTTATTAACGGTATATACGGTAGCTACAAAAAGTAGGATTACGATAACGATTGCGGCAAACACTTTAAACAAGATGTTTAACACTTTCTTTATTTTGCTTTTACTTTGTACTTCTTTCTCTGCTTGTTGATTCACATTCATCTGCTCCTATCCTCATCTGTATATTGGCCTAACAGGCTGCTAATAAAAGCCTAACCAACGAAGATGTACTCCCCATGACCATAATATGAACGGAGTATGAACAAGCAAAAAAAATGCCATGTGTAACATACAAGGAAGCTTGCATGTTACACATGACATGATAATTCGGTCTAGATACTCCGATGGATATTCTAATTCATTCACCTATCCTGTGAATCTAACTATCGGTTGGTGGATGGATGGGCAACGTGATCATAAAGGTTGTGCCTTGACCAGGTTCACTTTCCACTCGGATGTCACCCTGATGAAGCGATACGATCTGTTTAACGATTGCTAGTCCCATACCACTCCCGTCGTATTTACGACTGTGGGAACGATCTGCCTTGAAAAAGCGGTCGAATATACGCTTCTGGTCTTCCAGGGGAATTCCAATGCCCGTGTCGGATATTAGAACAGTCACATTTTTGAAATCCTCTTCGATACGGACTTTAATCATACCGCCATCCTTGGAAAACTTGATGCTATTTCCTATGATGTTTGTCCATACCTGATTTAACTGGTCGTGATCAGCCGTTACCTTCACGTTCTCCAAATCAAGCTCGAAATGAATGTTGCGCGCAGACCATTGCGGCTGAAGTGCCACGATGACCCGCCGGATCTGTTCATCAAGGCTTAACGTGGTGAGCCGTAGTTGCTGTGACTGCGATTCAAGCAAACTCAGCTTGAGCAGGCTATCGCTCATTTTGGACATTCTTTTCGCTTCAGAGATGATAATATCCAGGTAACGGTTTCGCTCTTGTTCTGAGAGGTTTACTTGCTTCAGTGCCGAAGCGTAACCGGATATCGAGGTGAGAGGAGACTGAACCTCATGCGAAATATTTGTAACAAATTCCCTGCGCATCTGCTCCAACTGCTTCAGATCATGCATCATTTCTTCAAAGCTGCGGGCCAACGTACCAATCTCAGTCGTTTGCTTAATGTTCAACTTGACGTTGAAATCTCCAGCTGCAATTCGTTTGGTTGCTTGGGTCAACTTCTTGATCGGTCTCACCAGATATACAGAAGCAACCAGGATTAACAAACTTCCTGTCATCAACGAACTGATTGCAAAGATCAAGCCCCACTTGACCACAAACGTGGCTGAGGGAGGTGAGAGTGTTTCCAAAAACATCGCTTTGGTTCCCATCTCCGTTTTCAAAGGCAACCCTAAAATCACCGTAGCGATCCCATCCCTCGTATCTTGAACAACGCCCCCAGCTAATACTTTCTTTAGTTGCTCACTCGTCACAGCAGCAGACTTATGTCCGTTAAGTTTTCCGTAAGACTCGAACTGACCGGAAGCTTCGTAAATTCGGATATGATAGGAATTGAGCTGCTTCATTCCACTTACGTACAAGTCCGCCTCACGTACTGGGAGGGTCTTATAGATCTGCACAACGTCTTGGCCAAAATTACGCAAGTTAATTTGAGCGTTTTGGTTCAATTTGTCCTCAAATATCCAGGTAGACACAAAAAATGAAATGACCGTACCAGCGATGACAGACCCCAGAAAGGTCAGGACCACACGAATATATATGGATCGGATCATTCGTAGACCTCAAGTCTGTATCCTAGCCCACGCACCGTTTCAATTCGAAAATCAGGTGTAGTTGCGAATCGTTCGCGCAGGCGCTTAATATGTACGTCTATCGTTCGATCATCTCCGGCGTAATCAATACCCCATATCTGATCGATTAATTGCTCACGTGTATAGACTTGTCCTGGTGTTCCAGCAAGCTTATACAGCAATTCGAACTCCTTAAGTGGTAACGTAAGCGACTCCGTGCCTCTCATCACCTTATACGTCTGACGATCCAGAATGACGTTGCCAAACTGGATTGTGTGTGTGGACCCAATTTTGTATCGTTTCAGCAATGCTCGGACACGAGCGGTAAGCTCCAATGGATCAAATGGTTTGGTCAAATAATCATCCGTTCCCAGTTCGAATCCTTTCACCTTCTCCCAAGTCTCTCCTCTCGCCGTCAACATGAGTAGCGGGAGGTCGGGATTGGATCTCCGGAGTTCCTTGCACAGTGCCCAACCGTCCATAACAGGCATCATAATATCAAGCACAACCAGATCCACTGGAGTTTCGCCATACACGGTGAGAGCTTCCTTACCGTCCGCAGCTTCCACCGTTGTGAATCCATCGTTTTTTAGAAATAAACAAACGAGTTCGCGAATATTCGCATCGTCGTCAGCAACGAGTATAGTAGCCATAGGTTTTTTCTGTCCTCTCCGTTACGTTGAAATATATAGTTCAACTTATATAGTAAATAGTAAAACCTCGTGCTTATAGTATATCTACAGCAAACATCGTATGCTCTTTCAACGTTCCCTGGATTGGCACAGGCTGTGACCCATTCTCCTTGAATCCTGCCTTTTGAAGGACACGGATAGAGCCTGTGTTTTCTGGTACAGCGCCAGCTTCGATTCGAGTAATTTCAGTTTCGTGTTTGGCAAACTCCAGCACACATTGCAGGGCTTCGCTCATATACCCTTTTCCTTGATGTAGAATATCCGTCACATAACCAACGATCCATTTTGGGGTAGAATCCAATATGATCTCGAACAAAGAAATTTCACCGACGAGTTCATCCGTTGTATGTAGAAAAATACCAAAAGAATAGCGATTTCCGTCTTCTCTCTTCTTGTTCCAGCTCTCAATAAGTGACCTTTGCCCTTCCAAGCTGTAGAAAGACTCATCCCGATTACTCGCTGAGATTTTCTCAATTTCCGCACGGTTACGAATCTGTAGATCCAGAAGCAAAGCGGCATCTTCCACATTCCAAAATCTCACATAGATACGTTCTGCACTATATTTCATTATTTATTCCTCCTCTATTACGTTAGGTGAAATGGGCTGCAATTTTCCTGTCATATCTCCTCATTTGCCATCAGTGGATTCTACTTTGATTATATCAGGTCATTATACGAGTACGAGCGAATCAAAGAGAATTGTTTCGCCAGAAAATGCGGGGAATACGGCATGTCGTTGCGCAGCCAGGCGACAATGGTGCCGATCAGGGCGGAAGAACCGTACCAGATTGCAATCTCCTTATGAATACCAGATTCTTCGAGTTCATCCTCCATCTCCACCCGATCAATTTTGGCTTTGACCAGCGTACTCAACAATTTGAGCAGTCGTTCGGTAAAAATCGGTGTGCGCTTTGTAGCAAGTACGACCTTATAAAACGAGGCGTTCTCTGCAAAATGCTCCAGTAACTTGACCAAAACAGGCCAAGCCTCTTCCGTCCTATGCTTCTCAAAATGAGGGGCATATTCATCCACGATCCGTTCAATATGCTCAATCATCTCGTCGGCCATCTTCTCCATCATATCCGTAATATCTCGATAGTGCAGGTAGAAGGTTACCCGATTAATCGTCGCTCGTTCGGCAATTTTATTGACTGACAACTTCTCAATATCCATTTCCTGCAGCAATTCAACAAATGCACCTCGAATTAACTGACGTGTTCGCAATATTCTTGGGTCCACGGCTGATTTCTTCTCGTCTTTCACGTGTATCCCTCCTTCAAATTTTGAACATTACAATTTTAAACGATCAGTCGTTTATTTTTGATTTACACAACAAATTCATTTTATTTGTAAAATAAACGACGAAAACACGTCATAACGTAAATTGTAATCTGTCCGAATATGTATATAATTCAATAAATACAATGTAAACTATACAACACGTTGTAAATTTAGTCACGCGTGGATTGAAAGGATGAAAAGGATTGAGTCAGCCTAGAGTACAAGAAGAATTATCCGTAAAGAAAGGCCCCATCCTGTTTATCATGATTTTGGGAGCCTTCCTTGCAACGTTGAATCAAACGATCATGAGTGTCGCTACACCGGAACTGATGGGTGATTTTAACATCTCCGCCGCAACAGCACAATGGTTAACGACAGGTTATATGCTGGTGAACGGGGTACTTATCCCCATTACGGCTTACTTCATGCAACGCTTTTCAACCAAGCAATTATTCCAAGCTTCAATGTTTATTTTCCTGATTGGTACCATCGTATCCGCCCTTGCAACCAACTTCGGCACATTGCTGACAGGACGCATGATTCAGGCAGCGGGCGCGGGCATTATCATGCCGCTCTTGATGAACGTTATTTTGACCTTGTTTGCTCCTGAAAAACGAGGATCAGCCATGGGTATGGTTGGTTTTGCGATCATTTTCGCCCCTGCAATTGGGCCTACACTTGCCGGTTATATTCTGGAGAACTACTCTTGGCAAACGATGTTCTACGGCATGATACCCTTAACTCTTATTGTCATTGCCTTTGCGTTTGTATACCTGAAGAATGTATCCGAACGAGTTAGTACGAAGTTCGACACCATCAGTGTGGTACTGTCCACCATCGGATTCGGCGCATTGCTGTATGGCTTCAGCAGAGCAGGAAGTCTGGGATGGTCAAGTGCAGAAGTACTTATCTGTATCGCTGCTGGTATAGTTGCTCTTGCACTATTCACATGGCGGCAGCTCGTTTCAGATACTCCGCTGCTTGATCTGCGGGCTTTCAAATACAACATGTTCTCCCTGACCACGGTCATTAGTATCGCAATTACGATGATCATGTATGCTGACATGATGTTGCTTCCCTTGTACCTCCAGAACGCACGTGGTTACACTGCACTGGAGTCCGGATTATTACTGCTCCCGGGTGCTCTCGTCATGGGCTTCCTGATGCCTGTAGCCGGAAAATTGTTTGACCGATTCGGAGCAAAATGGCTGGCTGTTATCGGGATGGTGATCACCATCGTGACGACAATTGGTTTTATCGACTTAACGGATTCAACCAGCTATGGTTACCTGGTATTAATGTCAACCGGCCGCCGAATTGGTATGGCTCTGCTCATGATGCCGATTCAGACTGCGGGGCTTAACCAACTGCCACCAAGACTTGGTGCACACGGTACAGCTATCTCCAACACCGTTAGACAAGTAGCTGGCGCTGTAGGTACTTCATTGCTCGTAAGTGTCATGACCTCCCGTACAACGGCACACGTACAGGATATGATGGCGACTGGTGCAGCCAATGGTCTCAGTCAAAAACAGCTTGCTACAGAATCCATGATCCAGGGTATCAATGATGCTTATGTTGTTATCATCGGTATCGCTGTTGTGGGATTGGTTCTTTCCTTCTTTATCAAACGCACCAAACAAGCCAAAGAGGAAGAAATCAAACAGGTGGTAAGACAAAAAGTTTCCATGAATTCAAATTAAGGTGTCCAGCCTCATACTTGCTTGCATAACAAAGCGGCAGATCAAGACGTTTACGTCTGATCTGCCGCTTTTTAGGTTGTGTCCCGTATGATTCCT
Organism: Paenibacillus sp. FSL M8-0212; assembly: GCF_038004645.1. Classification (NCBI taxonomy): domain Bacteria; kingdom Bacillati; phylum Bacillota; class Bacilli; order Caryophanales; family Paenibacillaceae; genus Paenibacillus; species Paenibacillus sp. FSL M8-0212. The sequence goes on from NZ_JBBORP010000001.1 coordinate 6,253,383, forward strand.
TCTCACTCCGCAACGATCTTCACTGGCAGATGGGTCAATGACTGTCCCGGAGCTGAAGTGGCCAGATTATTCTCCAGATCAAAGGACTCAACCGGTTCAATCCGAGCAATCTTCTCCACAAATGCTGTCAAGGCAATGCTGAGTTCCATTCTTGCCAGCGGGGCACCTAGACAAAAGTGTGGGCCATTACCAAAGGTAAGATGTCTTTTGTTATTCCGACGATGAATATTCAGCTCAAAGGGGTCTTCAAACATCTGCTCGTCCATATTGGCTGCACTCATCCAGGAGATGACAACATCTCCTTTTTTCAAATCCACTCCGAGCAGTTGATTATCCTGCTTTACTGTCCGATGTCGCTTGGCATTATGGAACCTATAACGAAGCATTTCTTCCACTGCGAGCGGAACCCATTCGGGGTTCTGCCTGAGTTGGCCATACAAGCTCGGGTCATCGTAGAGGAAGGAATAGAACGTATTTGAAACCATATGACTCGTTGTCTCTATACCGGCTCCAAGCAGAAGCATGGTCGTGCGAACAACCTCATCCTCCGTGAACTTCTCCCCCTCAACATCAACGTTCAACAGATCGGTAATGATATCCTCACCAGGATGAGTCCGTTTATGAACCACAATAGGATACAGGAATTGATAGTACTCTTGCGCTGCAGTTTGTTTTTTCAGTTCACTCTCCTCAGCCGTCTTGGGATTGATGGGTTGAAACAGAATATCTACCCAGTTCTTGAAGCGATGGCTGTCTGTAAGAGGGATGCCAAGCAGATCGGCCATAACCATCGAAGGTAGAGGAGCGGCCAACGCTTGAACAATATCAATGGTCGTATTTGGCTCAATATCGGCTACCAGTTGCTCTGCAATGTTGCGAATTCGTGGCTCCCAGTTTTTCAGACTACGCGGTGTAAAAGCAGCCGATAACAACGAACGACTTTTTTGATGACGGGGAGGATCGATACTTGATATGTTTAATTTGTCTGGAGGTGTGCCTTCATTGTTCTTTGCTCCAACGGCAATCGTTGTCCGGGTTCCTTCGGCTGAAAAATACTCATGATTACTAAGGACCTGCTTCACATCATCGTATCTGAACACATTCCAGGTGTCTGTAACTTCGTGATAGTACACTGGATGCTCGGACAGCATTTTTCGAAACCAGTGAAGTGGGAAAAATTCTTCAGATCTGGACTGAAACCCCGTGATGTCCTCAACACGTATCACTTCTTTATACATTTGGAATCCACCTCTCAGCATAGTTTCGTGATTGATTACATGGGTACCTGAATTGACAGTTCAGCACCTGATTCCATTTTATACCACTCGTTCATTTATTGATATAAACCATTTGAACTAAATCAGAAAAACCCCTTAATATAAGGGGTTTTCGTTTTATACGTATCGTATATTATTCTGTCGCTGTTCCAGAGAGATCAGCGATACGAACCGATCAATCGCCTAGTTTCGCCAATGCTTCCTGTAGCTGATCCAGCTGTGCAGACAAGGTTTCAATCAAGTTCTGCGTTTGGCTTGCCTTCTCCATTAAGACTTGCTCGTCCGAACCCTCTTTCGATGCTTTACCGATTGGTGATGACGACAATTCCGACAATTCGCTTTTGTATGTTTCTTGTTTCTCTAAAGCTATGCGCAGTTCTTCTTTAGTCGTACCGATCTGATGTTCCAGATATATGATGTCGGACGAATTCGCTCCATCGGATAAACGTTGTGAATATGTCATGACTCACCTCTTTTAATTTCATCCATTGCTTTGCCAACAGCATAGGGCTCAATATCGATATCCAGCTCCATGCCAAGAGCTAGTTTCGCCAGTTGACTCCCGATAAAAGGACCCATGGTCAATCCAGAGGCTCCAAGTCCATTCGCGGTAATCAGACCTTCCCAGCCTGGGACAGCCCCCATTACTGGCAGAAAGCCTGGCGTGAACGGACGGAACCCAACTCTTACTTCCTGGAATGTGCTATTTGTTAGCCCCGGCGCCAGTTCCAGACCTTTATTCAAAACTTCCTGCATGCCTCCTGCAGTTACTCTTGTATCATAACCCTCCACATCATTTTCATGAGTGGCTCCAATCACAATCTTCTGTTGATCAAAGGCCAAGAGATATTGGTCAGAAGGTGGCATGATCACAGGCCAGCGGCCTGTATCCTCCCCATCCGTGACATGTAGATGCATAATTTGTGCCTTTTGATAATGCACTTTAAAGTGTAACCCGAGCGGCTTCAGCAGTTCGTTGGCCCATGCACCTGCACAGACAACGACTTCATCTGCCAGGAAACTCCGATCATTAACACTCACACCAACGACCCGATTTGCTTCGAATTGAAGCGTGGCGTCTCCATGAATCACTTCCGCTCCATTTCGCTGTGCAGACCGGATTAAGGCATCACGCAGCGCCCTTCCATCTATACGTGCAGCACCGCTGATATGTACCGACTGATAACGTTCATCCAGCAATGGAAAACGTTCATGGGTTTCTTTTACATCCAGAGGTGTGATGTCGCCAATCTCCGGTGCATCTGCTTTGCGAAGATGGGCCCGCTCTTCCATCTTGTTGATTTTGTCCACATCCGTATGAATACTGAGCGCACCCACTTGAGCATATCCGGTTTCCGTTTCTCCTTCACCCTCAAGCTCCGCTATGATGCCAGGATAGAACCGCGCACCAGCCTTGGCGAGCTGATACCAGTCCTGATTACGTCGCTGTGACAGCCATGGACAGATGATACCAGCAGCTGCATCCGTTGCCTGTCCTATATCTTTTCGGTCTATGATGATGACCTCTGCGCCATGTTTGGCTAATTGATAGGCTGTTGATGCCCCCAGAATACCCGATCCGACTACGATGACTTTCTTCATGTTTGCATTCCTTTCTTTAATCACTCATTCGTTATAGCGTATAACGTTTCGCATTCTGTTGGCAAGGCAGGCGTACTTTAAGGTCCATAAATAGAGGCTGATCAGACCCCTGTTCATACTCATTCATCAAAGAAATAATTGTTGAAACATTTATATGAAAACGTTTTATATATCACCCGTCATTCAATTAAAATTATTCCATTTATGTAATATAATTCTTTCTAGGTTTCTTTTAACTCTGTAACCACGCCACTTACGCACATGATCCTTTAACGAAAAGAGGAATAACACGACGATGCCGAAACCTAGCATGGGGAATCCGCTGGATACCGATATGCCGCTCATGATTACAGGGCAAAACCAGTTGACCGTTGATGAATTGATGAATTGGAGCGACCATTCACGGGATTACAGCATTGTACAGTGCATCGGAGGAACAGGGCGAATCGCAGCAAAGAATCATGAATTTTCGATCAAAAAAGGGACCGCTCTTATTTTGTTTCCGGAGGTCACCTACCGTTACCACAATCTGAGTGATTCATTACGATTTGATTGTCTGTCTTTCAATGGCTATTTGTTGCCACGGTTCTTGCATACCTTGCAGATCGGGGAGCTGCGCGCCTTCAAGCCGGATGGAATGCTTCATATCCTGTTGCGTGAAATTACGTTGGCGCTGCAGTCCCGGCACAAGGATCAGATCTGGCACGTATCCACATTACTGTACATGCTTTTGGTCAGATTAACCATTGAAGGTGAACGCTATAGTGCTTACGAACGTTCTGATGCCCGATTAAGATTGGATGAACTCATTACTTTTATCAAACAAAATTATCATCAGGATATTTCTCTCCCCATGTTGGCTGAGCAGATGGATGTTACCGAGCAGCACCTGAATCGGATATTCAAAAAAGAATTTCAAATGACTCCACTGGAGTATCTCATGAGATATCGGTTGTTGAAAGCAAAGGAAATGCTCATCGAAAATGACGCTACAACCGCTCATGAAATAGCCAAAGCCGTTGGTTTCAACAGTGCCAGTTACTTTGGGTCAGTGTTCAAAAAATACGAAGGGATCTCCCCTATCGAGCTACGCAAGCAGTATCTGGATTAGAGCGCCTCCATATCTATCTCGGCCAGCGAGGATAACCGCAGTTCATGCATGGCGAATTCCAGACCACGCGTTACCTCGTTAGGCACGATGATACAACGAATACCTGCCGCATTGGCTGCCTTCAAGCCATTAGGTGAATCTTCGAACACAATCGCTTCGGAAGCCTCGATCCCAAGACTCTGGAGAGCAAGAAGGTACAGTTCAGGGTCCGGTTTCACTCGCTTCACATCCTCAGATGTATGAACAACTGTAAAATAATCGAAAATGCCTAACTTCTGCAAGTAACCATGCACCCAGTCCCGTGTGGAGCTGGAAGCAACCGCAAGCTGAATCCCCTTCTCCCTCGCAGACTGAAGCAATTCATACACCCCCGGAAGAATGGCAGCCTGTCCCAAATAGACTTCGTATTTCTGTTCAGAGAGAAGTTTGATATGATCATGATCTATCTTTTTTTGGAGCGCCTGCTCCAGATATAGAAATGGATGAAACTCCTCAAAGGATGTCCCCACATTTTTCGACCATAGCTCCAGACCAAGTTCCACTCCGTGCTCTTCATAAATATCGCGAAATGCATAGTACCAAGGTGTCTCTGTATCGACAATGAGTCCATCAAAATCAAATATAAACGCTTTTACCATGAACCTGTTCTCCCTCCAATGATCGGCCGGGGGAGCGGATTAGAAACGTGCGGTCAAGTCCGGATGAGTAACGTTCACAGATAAAAAGTGACACGTACAGCCCGTTCCAGTTGGCGATTGTACAACTAATCCAGCTCGAAGTTCCCCTTGTATCGGCATGCCGAAATAACGAATTAGTTTCCACTCATCCCCATCGGGTGAATAAAAGAATGATATGCAGTCCTCTACTTTGCGTATACGCAGATAAGGATTAGGTACGGAGACTTCAACCGAATTGCAATCATCGGATGAACCATCACGTGTCACCACCGACACGATGGTAGGCACTTTTCCATCATACTCAAAACAAATTTTGCACCAGTTAAGATCATCCGCCATCACCATCAGACATCCGGAATCATATTGATTTTTCATATCAACGGTTAATTGGGTTGTAATTTCAAAATCGCCAGGCACAGGCATGAACAAGAAAGGAGCAGTTGCACGAATGTGCTTGCCCGCAGGGTCCTGGAAAAAGTCGGTGTCCGCCTTCGCTTCCACCAGCACACCTCCCTGATCTGTAAAGGACCAGCTTTCGGGCTCGTTCATCCAGCTCCATTGCTTTCGTGCTTCTGTTGTCATTACGTTAGTCATTTGTTAGCAGCCTCCCAAGTTAAAATATGTTCTGAGGTAGTTCTAGTTTTTTTCTGTACTACATATTCGCTCCAAATACAGTAAACCCCTTTTTCTACATATTTTTGTAAGGTTCTAGCACTTGGGAGTGCTTTTGCGGATCTGGCAGGAAAAACATGATGACCATGAGTACGATATATAGACCAAGAATGACACTGAACAACAGTGTTGGATTGTGATGGTAGAGCAAACCCGTCAGGTATCCCGATGGAATGGCTGTCAGCGTCATGACCGTCTGCACAGCCGAGAACATGTCGGCTTTCTCATGCGTCCCCAATCGGTTCATCAGCAGGGAATCCCGGTACGTCTGCAAAATGAAGTTACCCGCAGCGAGCACGATTAGCGTGAGAAACAGCATGCCTATATTCCCCACAGGGATCAATAGAAACAGAATGGCTCCAGCCGTGCTAAGCACGATGGAAAAACCAACATACTTTTCTTCCGAACGCCGTTTCAGTCGCGGAATGATGACCAGATAGAGCAGCATGACGGTTACCGCAGTCACTACTGGGATAAACGAAATGACACGATCATCAAATTTCAACTGTTCCTTGAAGAAAATGACCTGAAAGAAGTTCAGCTGCAAAATCAGATTGGACAACACCGTGATCAGAATAATCGGAAAAAGTCTCCGTTTGTAGAACGATTTGCCGAACAGGCGCAGACTGGAACCCAAACTTTGAAGCACGCGGGTTTTACTATGCAATCCCATAAGTTCCTTGCCGACCTCGGTCTCATCCGTGTATCGGTTACGAATGAAAAACATGGCGGTCATGAGGATGCCCCCGACAAAGTAAATGCTGGCCAGTGTTGGTACAATACCAAAATCAGCAATGACAACTCCGGCAATCGGCGTAAGAACCCCAGCCCCTGTAATAATCATGTTGAGAATGGCAAACACTTTGGATCGTTTGTGTTCCTCCACATCCTCTATGATCAGACAGTTAAAAGCGACCGTTACAAACTTGGAGGTTGCGTTCAGCAAGTAGGCGATTAGAAACAGCCAGAAGTTCTGGGAGAAAGCCCAGATGAACATCGGAACACTCCAGGCAAGCAGATCAAAGATCAGCGTTGTTCGTTTCCGTCCCAGCTTATTTGTGATGGAACCCGCAAACAATTGAAAGATAAAGGCAAAATAAAGATTCACCGAATTGATTAAACCGATTTCAATGTCCGAAAGTCCGGCTTCCTTCATATATAAAGGAGCGTAGAAGAGAACGATCGTGCCCGGAATGGCCCATACCGGTTCGAGTAAAATGGAGTAGCGTGGATTCTTCGGCAAATCTTGAAGCAATTTCAATCGATATCCCTTCCTTCTGCGGTTTTCACCGCTGCGAATTCCAACTTTTCGCAGCGGTGAACCAGCCAATGTCTACATGCTTATAGTACCTCTTATAGGATAAGAGCTGTTTTGACCGAATTCATCGGCAATTTCTCTCCAGTATGCATGTCATAACCAATCGTTCCATTAAAGGCCTGTTCATAATCACTCAGCAGTTCCTTGGCTGTAACCATCTGTTCCAGTTCGGGGATACTTTGGGCAAATTTCAGTGCCGTACTGATCATCGAGTGATTAGCAACTGCACCGATGATACTAATTCCATCATTAATGACGGCTGTTGATTTGAACGTTACCTCATAGCTGTCGTCATATCCCATAGGAATAATTTTGCCGCCTTTGGCAATCAGCTCAAACCCTACATGAAGCTGGTTCCCCACCGCATCCACTACAATATCAAACTTTTTGTTATTATTGATCTCGTAAACTTTATCCAGTGTCAGATCCTGAGGATAGAACACATGATCCGCGATCCCTGAAGCGAACTCTTTGCGGTATGGATCAACTTCCGTGCCTACAGTAAGCCTTGCCAATCGTTTGCTAACAAGCTGACACAGGGAACCGATTGCACCCGAACCGAGGACCAGTACGGAGTCACTTGGCTTAGTCCCTGCTTTCATGAACGTCTGAAGTACACATCCCAGTGGTTCGATCATCATGGCCGTTTCCCAACTCATGGAATCCGGGATGGCATAGATATACTTTTCGTCCCCAACAAAATATTCAGCAAAGGTTCCGTGTGTCGTCATCCCTACTTGATAATCATCAAAATTCTCGCAGTAGATGAACAGACCCTCACGGCAGTATGAGCAGGTACCGCAAGATTGCGTGGGATCAACCAATACCCGATCACCGATCTTGAAACCACGAACGTCGTCGCCCACCTCAACCACTGTGCCTACGCCTTCATGACCAATGATCGTTCCTTTATTCGCCGGCACTTTACCTTTGACAATGTTCAGATCTGTCCCGCAGATGCCGGAACCATAGATTTTAATTTTTACCTGGTTTGGCTTTTGAATGGTTGGCTCCTCAATCTCCTGGTAAGTCACCTGTTTTAGATCCTGATATACGAGTGCTTTCATTGAATAATTCCTCCTAGTCGATTTTCAATTATGATCTATGGATTAAGCTTCAAACGTTTTCGAAAGTTGCATCGCATGAAGATGTTCCTGCTTCTGAATCTCTTTCCAGTCTGACAGGATCTGCAACAGCGCTTCCTCGACCCACAACAATTCTTCCCGTGTATGGGCATCGGAGAAAATAAAGTAACCCTTGGTGAAAATGCCGAAGTGAGCCATTCTCTTCACCATGAACTCGCGGAAAGGATCTGTCTGGAAGTTATCTTCAGCTAAGGATTGAATGCAGAAGCTTGCATACGTCCCTCTCACTTCCAATTGATCCGTCAATCCGAGTAACACAAGTTCGGATTCCAGACGATCCATGATCCGGGTTGCCGGATCACGCCAGGTCGGCCATACTTTCGCATTTTTCATTAATCGTTCACAGGCAATGGCTGCCGCGAGCGCTGTCGTTTCGCTGGAATGGGCATTACTGAATCTGACCTGTCCCGACAAAGACATCAAGTGCTCAGGCCCCATAACCGCTGCGAGCGGTAAACCGTTGGCCATACCTTTAGAGATACAGAGCAGATCAGGCCAGATGTCATATTCTCCTGCTGTAGCCTGCTTGCCCATTCGAATACCGGAAGTTACCTCATCGAATATGATAATGATGTCCAGAGAGCGACACAGGTTTACGGCTTCCTCCAGCGCGTCCCTTTTCCACTCGTTGGGGCACAAAACAATACATGCGATATCCTCGGGAGATGAGGTAATCTGGGCCTCAATTCGCTCCACAGTAGGTTTGTTGACCCAGATCGTTGAACGCTCGATATCCACCGGGATGCCACGTTCTTTCGTCTGGCCACCATAATAGCCGTAGGCAGACCAATCGTGCCACCCATGATAAGCCGTCGCAATAACCTTGCTCTTACCACTTGCAGCACGAGCCAGACGTACAGCTCCACTCACTGCATCGGCCCCACTCTTGGTAAAGCGAAGCGATGGATAACGACCCTCGAACCGCTCCAAAATCAACTCGGCGCATTCAAGCTCAATGTCGGCAGGCAGAGAAAAGCTTGTCCCTTTTTTCAGCTGGTGAATGACGGTTAGTTGGACTTCATGCCTCGCATGGCCCCAAGACGCCGTACCCATGGCCATCTCGCAATCCAGCCATTCATTCCCGTCGATATCTGTAAATCGGGATTTGTAAGCCTCTGCACAACATACGGGTGTATGCCCGGGAAATAAACGTTCAGGTGCTTTGGCTAAAGTGCTGCATCCGCTCGGAATTACCTTTTCGACTTGTTCCAACCACTCCAGATTCCGGGTAAATCTTACGGCACGATCGAGCGTGCTCTCTTTTTCTTTCACCTTAAGTACCTCCCTGTTTATTTTCGTTGTGAGTGAATTACCGAACTTTGGTTCCAGGCCAGCATCCATCGTAGATGCGATCCATTGTGATCACATTGCCATACAGGTCAATGATCAGATCCTTGGCTCGATGAGCATGTCTCATCTCAATCCAGTAGCGGTTCTCCAGCAAACGGGCGAAATTGTCCACCAAAAACAGTAACCGGTTCTCACTATGAATCAGTTCCTTGCCCAGTACCTGTGGCAGCCAGATGGCCCCATTGGAATTAAAGCGGTTTGAATAGTCCCGTACTTCGGCTACATTTGCAAATTCGGCTTCCTCCAGCTTAGTCCAGAATGTATCGGCATCACTTCGAACCTCGGCAAGGTCAATGCCAACAATCGGCAGATGCTGGTATTCCCCTTGGCTTTCCAGCTGTGTTTTCAAATGACTGAAAACGAAAGGCCACACATCAGCCTCGATTTGACCGCCCCACTTTTTCCAGAAGCGTGCCAGATTGTTCTTGCGGTTGAAGTTGCGGTGAATGCCGCTGCTGCGTTCCCAGTGATACGCCTGAATATTCGGGTTAATGACCGTATCGTATCCCGCAGCTCGTGCCCGCATCTGATAATCAAAGTCCTCGTATCCGTTAAAGAACTTCTCATCGAGGTTCCCGATGGTCTCATACACCTCCCGCTTCATGCCAAACATGGCGAACACCACCAGTTGAACAGAAAAGGTTTCTTTCGGTATATCATCAGGGGATGCGTTCAGGAACAGGTGTCGGCCGATGGTGTCCGCAAAAGCAATACCGCAATGCTGCACGCCTCCGGTTTGCGGATACAACAGAACCCCTCCAATCATGCCGATTGTAATATCGCTATCCAGTGTCTCTTTCATCATCGGTTGCCAGTTCGGTTGAAGAATGGTGTCCGAATCCAGGAAGAAAATGTACTCTCCCTTGGCTAGACTCAGTGCGCTATTAATCGACACGGCGCAACCGAGTGGAAAATCATGCTGAAGAATCTCGATGGTCACACCTTCTCTTACTTCTTGCTTCAGTTTATCCAGATGTTGAAAGACTGCTGAGCCGGAACCATCGTTGATGAAAATAATCTGAGTGGATGGGCTCACCGTCCGGAGCAACGAATCTGTGAACAGGTTCAAAATATTATAGTCCTGGTTGACTGGCACAATAATGGTGTAAAGCATGGAATCCCTCCTGATTTGGGTTGATGGAATGAGTACTTGAGCTGATTTTGAAATGCATAATTGCAGGTAGTTCAGTCCGGCCTCCTCGTTTGAATATTTTGTCTTTATTTGGTAATGATTTGAATCTACTAGAAATTTATATCATTTTTTGTAAACTGAAAATCTTAAATTCTGAACTCTATTAATATTTGAATATGTGAGAAAATCAAGTCTTTGCAGCTTGCACACTGAGAAACGCTGTTGTGAACGCAAAAAAAAACACCCCCAAAGAGTCTGTGTATCATACGATACGGTTGATTCTTTGGAGGTGCTTTCGTATTAAAATCTATATTTTTCGTTGGATAGGCCCTGACCTAACGCTGCTTAAATCCATGATAAAACGTATCCACCACAAGTGCAGGGGCTGCTTTTCTCGCGATATGACCACTCACAACTTGTTGCCACGTCAGGAACATGATGGAATACAGCACATCGACAATCCAGGTTTTATCGAGATCGGAGCGGAAATAACCTTTCTGTTGTAACAGACCGACCGCGTGCAATACAGGTTCTCTCAGTTTCAGATCTGCTCCCTCAATCTCGGGATTATAGTTAATGGTGGTGTCATGAGCCAGAAAATAAATTTTGTCGCCTAATGGAATAAGCGCCTCGATCAGCTCAGGTATGTATTTTTCACATTGCTCTTCATCCAGTTGAATTTCTTTCATGGTCTCACTGACCACCTCGATTGCGCGTAATCCCAGATGAACCATGAGCTGTTCGCGGCTTTCCACGTATCGATGTAACGTCGCGATCCCGATTTTTGCAGATTCTGCAATTTCATTCATGGAAGCATTCGGTTTTTCAATCAGCAACTTGGTGGCCTCGTCCAAAATGGAATGAAGCCTGGTTTGTTTGATTGTAGTCATTTCTTTTTTCATTCTATTACACCTCTTGGCGAGTATAGTTCAACAATTGATCTGATCATCCATCATATGATTGGATTAGACTATAAAATTATAGCATACTTCCTCACGAGTAAAACTAAAAGCCGCCATTTGGCGGCTCTTAGCATCGTTATCTTTCCCGTTACTTACAGTTCGATGATTCTCGTTGCAATATTTGTACAAAATTCACGATCATGCTCTACAAAAAGCAGGGTTGGCGAGTATTCCAGCAATAAGTCTTCGATCTGCATACGTGAAATGACATCTACAAAGTTGAGTGGTTCATCCCAAATGTGCAGATGAGCTTTCTCACTAAGACTTTTGGCAATGAGCACTTTCTTTTTTTGACCTGCACTAAACGTTGAGATATCTTTCTCCAATTGCAGTCTGGAAAAATCCAACTTTCGAAGTATCGATTTAAACAGACTTTCATCAATCCCCTGTGTGGCCGCATACTCAGATAAATATCCTCCGAGATCGGACGTGTCCTGCGACACATACGAGATTTTAAGCTGATGATCCTTACGGAAAAGACCTGTATAAGGGATATCTTCACCACAGATCAGTTTGAGAATGCTTGATTTTCCAGATCCATTTTTACCGTATAGGGATATACGATCCCCTTTTTCAACCGTGATACTGACATCCTTACACACCGTATTGGAGCCGTATGAGATCGACACATGTTCCAATTCGACAAGTTCATGCTTGTGAAAATCCAGCTGATGAATCTGTAGACGTTCTGCACTCTCGATATTTTTGAGAAGTTTGGATTTCTCCTGAATCGCAGATTGCTGCCTTTGTTCGATATTTTTGGAACGTTTCATCATTTTGGCAGCCTTGTGCCCTATATATCCTTTATCCACCTTGGAACCGGAATTTCTCGTACCATTTTTGGTTTTTTCAACTTCATGCGACCATCCACCGGTCCGTTTGGCTGAATCGGATAAACGTTTGATATCCTTTATTAATTTCTCATTACTCGCAAGTTCAAACTGATCTTGCCTTCTTTTATTTTCCCACCAAGCGGAAAAATTGCCTTTCTGAATCTCGATGTTACTCTTATTGATGGAAAGGATATGGTCCACGCTGTGATCCAGAAACGCCCGATCGTGAGATACCAAAATAAATCCACTCTTGCTGCGGAGATAATCACCTACAATTTGTCTCGCATGAAGATCAAGATGATTGGTAGGTTCATCAATGAGCAGAAACCGATTATCCTTCAGGAACAAAGCAGCCAGCATCACCTTTGTTTGTTCTCCGTTGGATAACGTATCGAAAGGCCGATACAACACATCTTCTGACACTTTCAACAGGTTAAGCTCGCGCACAACTTGCCAGTGCAGATATTCAGGATGAATCTCGCCGATGACATCGACGGTCATAGCTCCCTTATTCTCTACCTGGAAAGGAAAATATTCAAAGCTAACATTCGCAGAGATATGTCCGCTGTACTCATATTTGCCGAGCAACAGATTGAGGAAGGTTGTTTTACCTCTGCCGTTCCTTCCGGTAAAACCCAATTTCCAATCAGAGTCCAACTGAAAACTAACATTTTCAAATATGTTATCGTAACTGCCATCATAGGCAAAGGTCAGGTTGGTAACGTTAATTAAAGACATACAGATCATCCTTCTTATGTGAAATATAAAAGTAAACTGACGGGATTTCACCATCGAACATGGCATGGATTCCCTCACTTTAAATATTTGAACATAATCAGAATTTAGATTCGCTTATACAATAAAGAAACCTGGCGATAAATCATTTAGCGCCGAGTAGATCTATGCATAGGAGGACAAAGTGTCGGATTCTGATTAGTTATATTGTGAACCATGCCACTGTTCATGTTCGTTGACAGGTTCACATAAACATCTACAACCTCTAATTCAGTCATCACTTTACCACCCCTTTACAAGCTCACAATTTATTACAGAAAACTTAACATGGAATACAACATGGGTCAAGGCACCCTTCTCCCATATTGGCGCGTAGGGATTAATATAAATATCCTAAAAAGTCGAGTTCCCCTTCACCCCATGGCATGCTTCCCACTTCTTTAATCATTAACCCCTCTACCTTTTCAGTCCCAACTCCAACTGTGGTTAAGGTTTCATGATCAATTTTCAACCACTTACATGTGTTGCTTACCGTTTTGAATCCATTTTTGCTGTACAATTCCTCATGATCCGCAAATAAAAGGACAAAATCAACACGCCCTTTGGCCAACCTTTCCACTTCGGATATTAACAAAGAAGCGATTCCTTGAGAGCGAACAGCCGGAGAAACACACAAATCGATTATCCCCAGCACTCTTATGGGTGTTCCATTTAAATTCATCATCCTGTAATCCAGTCCGACATGCCCAACTAATTGGTTATCAGGGGTAAATGCCAACACTCTGCCATGTGGTATTTGCTTAAAGAACAATCTGTCTGTTGGATAAACCTCTGGAAAACTGGTAACAAGTAATTCTTGAAGAAGAGTTGACCAGGCTTCACTTAGATCCACATCATATGTTTTAATTAATTCCAAAAAAATATCCTCCTAAATCAAGCCATTCTGTTTTTTGCTTGTGTTATCAGCCGTACACACCTCTACATAAATTTTGATGATGTACTCATCGGGATTGTCTCACGGAAGGTAGGCATCCTCTACCTCAACTTTTCGTTCATTCCCCATCGCAATGTATCTTACATTAATGACATTTCCTTTCTGAAAATGGGGAATATGTGTGATTGGAATATAAGTCTCTACAATTGTTGGGAAGGTGCGGCCGTCAACTTGGGTTACAGTCAAATCCAAGCGCACGCCAGGCCTTCCATCCCTGCTGGATGATGTCTGTACAATATCATGAATTATTGCTTCTGTTGGAATTCCGTCCATCAGAATGCTCTTGCGAAGGTGATGTTTCTCTTTATTATTACGTAACAGTTTATATGCCATAATCGTAGTGATCGTGCCTGTTATAAGCCCAAAGACAATAACAGCAACAAAAATAATTAATGTGACTGTCATGATAACCTCCTTTTATTTGAAACTTATGTTAACTACTTCTTGTTTAGATCTCTTATTCCTGCCTATTTTCTTTGAATCGGAAAGCTTCAAACTCAAAAAAGCCGCCTTAAGGGCGGCTTCATGCTGTGTATGTTCAACTCAACTTAGTCTACTTTCGCACCATACGAGCGTACAAACAGAACCGCTTGTTCGCGATCCAAACGTACGCCTTTGATATCCAGTGATTTCAGATCGATGCCTTCCAGGTTAGCCCCTCTTAAATCGGCCCCTTGCAGCTTGGCTCTGCTTAATACAACTCGAGTAAGATCACAGTCTCTCAAATCCGCTTTGGTGAAATCCGTGTCCGTAAAGTCAGCCTCAAAGAAACGAATTCCTCGCAGATCCTGTTTACCCAAACGCGTATGTCTAAGATTCGTGTAAGACCAATCGCCGTGGCTTAGTGTAATCCCATCCATTTGCGCACCTGAAAAGTCCGATCCCGTCATCTTGCAAGAACTGAATTTGGAAGCAAATAGATTCGCACCACCAAAGGTGCAGTTTTCAAAAGCTGATTCCGTATGAATCGAACCATTCATGGAAGCCCCTTTGAAGTCACACTCGATAAAACGGCAGTTACTTGTCTCAATCTCTTCCATAGAAGCGTTCATAAATGTACACTGCTTGAAAACACAACTTATGAGTTCTCCATAGCGCAGATCACGTCCCTCAAAATGTACTGCTTCATATTCCTGATCCTTATATTGATACACTGGTTACACCCCACATTGTATATTTCTCCGTCTTTCTTCATTAAAAGAACTTTTTATACTATACCACACCCCTGTCAAGTACCTGCTTAAACCCATACAAAAGTCAAGTTACTTTTTTTGTGAGAAAAATCTGAAAACTAAAAAAGGGACGCATAAAGCGCCCCTCAAGCACACACTTTTAACTGTTCCAATGTGGGCTTATTTATGTGAAACTCTCCAGTTAGCTGCTTTTTCCTA
Organism: Paenibacillus sp. FSL M8-0212; assembly: GCF_038004645.1. NCBI lineage: Bacteria > Bacillati > Bacillota > Bacilli > Caryophanales > Paenibacillaceae > Paenibacillus > Paenibacillus sp. FSL M8-0212. Next base: position 6,268,582 of record NZ_JBBORP010000001.1, read on the forward strand.
TTCGTATTAGAATGCACTACACCAGTATTTTGGACATTCGGTACAGGGATAGCGAAGGTTTATTGATTTCCCCTACTCTCTGATACCCCAAACGTTCATACAGTTTAATAGCTAGTAGATTTTCCTTTTTAACCGTAAGCGAAGATTTGCACAGTCCTTGTGTTACAGCTTGCTCCTCTGCAAATTGAATGAGCTGTGTCCCTACACCAAGTCCTCTGCTTTCAGGCAACGTAGCCAATGTTCCGATGTGGTACTCGTCGTTCTTCGCTTCTTTTAATGTCACCATGGAGTAGAACTCTTTCCAGTGTTGGAGATTATACTTAATCAGGCTCCATTTACGAAGTTCAAACAGTTTGGAGAACGTTGGCAAAGCAAGTTTTTTCATTACAGTGGTCGGATAACACATGATCATGCCCAGCGTTTGGTTACCCATTTTGGCTTCATAAGCATATTGGTGACTGAATCGGTTCTGATTCGAACGCCATAACTTGTTAAATGTTTTCTCTATAATGCCTTTATCCTTGGTACCTGCAAGCGAATAGGCCATATATTCAAGTGCCATCTGATTTAGTTGCCCGCCGACTAATGATTGTGGACTGGCTTTTTTTATGGAAATCTTATTCATCGCTGTCACTCCTCTAGGTAGCTAAAATTGGATTAAAGCTTGGCAGCAGGTTGGTTGAATGATAACCCCTCAACGATCACATTCACCGTATCAATTGTTAATCCGGTCAACTGTTCAACATGCAGTCTCACATTGTTTTGCAATTCCCTGCAGACTTCATGCACTTTTGTTCCATAACAAACGACAACCTTTAAGTTTATCTCCAGTCTTGATTCTACCTTGCGGATATCTATGCCATTTTGCAGACTTTTGCCGCTCCACTTTTTGGTGACCCCTTCTATAAGTCCTGTCGACATGGAGGAAATCTCACTGGTAGTATTCGCGATCTTGCCGACAATTTTGGAGATCACATCATCCGATATTTGAATTTTTCCCAAAACATTTTGAATGGACATCCCATGTCCTCCTTTTTACATCTGCATTTTTGATAGAAAATAATATCATTTAATATAAATATAAATCATACGAAGTCCAATTTCAACTTTTGAATTCAGTCATCCTCATTTCTACCTGTACATAGCAAAAAAACCGCGATCATCGCGGCTTCTTCTGGTCATCCTATGGGAACTTCAATTGAATATGGACAGGAATGCAGGAAGATAACTCACTATCTGTTCTGCCTTCTTCTGCTGCCTCTGTTTCTTCTGCCTGCACGAGCCATTGCCTGCCAATTAACGATTGCAGCAGTTCAATCTCTTGTGTGGTCAGACGAATATGCTTCAGTGACAGTTCATCTTGAACGTAATCCCGATCCACCTTACGGTCAAACCGGAAATCGAGCAATCGTTTCAACCCGTTAATATGCAAAAACTTGAACTCATAACCCTGAAGTATCGCCTTTTCCCAATCATCTCCGATATCAGCTGCTGTCTGTAGTCTTTCATCAAAATCCATCGCGGATTCCTTAACCAGAGGCAACAACCGGGAATAGTCTCGACGTTGTAAACATTCAATAATCACTTCTTTTGATTCCCCACTTGTCAGAACATTCTCTACAAGAAGCCCTACAGGAATGGACAGCTGAGTTCGACTCATTGCTCGCCCTCCTCATCATTCCCGAGGTACTGATTGAACCAGGCATTCACCTGTTCGAAGCTATCAATCCGAAGTGAAGGTTTACCGCTTTTCAGCAAACTGTGGTTGGAACCCGGATAACGAATCAGTTTGGTCTTTTTGCCGTATCGTTTTAGTGTGGTATATAATTCCTCCGCTTGCGCAATCGGTGTCCGATAATCCTGCTCTCCATGCATAATCAGAAGTGGAGTCTCAATGTGATGTGCATAGGCAAGAGGTGAGCGGGACCACAGGAATTCAGCGTTTTCCGCCGGATTACCACCAATGACTCCCTCGACATAGGAAATTCCGATATCACTCGTTCCATACATGGACAACCAGTTGGAGATGCATCGCTGAGTTACAGCCGCCTTGAAGCGGTGGGTATGCGCTACAATCCAGTTGGTCATCACTCCACCATAACTGCCACCTGCCACACCCAGACGTGATGCATCAAGGAAATCGTATGTAGCCAAGGCATAATCAACAGCTTCCATCAGATCCCGGTAATCCCCTCCGGCAAAGTCGCCACGGCAAGCTCTGGCAAACTCCTGACCGTATCCCATACTTCCGCGAGGATTGATCCACAACACTGCATACCCTTGCGCAACGAGTGTCTGCATCTCATGACTGTATGTTCCTGTATACATCGCGTGAGGTCCGCCATGAATCTGCATAATCAGTGGCAGTTTCACATTGGAATCACGTATTGCCGGTGTGGCTAACCAACCTTGAAGCGGCCATCCATCGGAGGATGTAAACTCTACACGAACTGGCACATTTACAGCCAATTCAGCCATGAATTCATCATTTCGCCGGGTGAGTCTGAACCTTTCTCCACTGTCGATATCCACGCGATATAACTCTCCAGGGTGTTCCGCAGTCAACGCAGCGATTACCAGCGACGAACCATCTGGTGTTAAGGTATACTGATACACATCCTTTTCACCAGCGCCTGTCACAGATTGACAATTCCCATCATCTTGAATGCGATACACGTCCACATTCCCGTTATGCGTCCCAAGTACATACACACCACGCTTCGGATGATGGGCATCCGAGATAGGAGAAGGTGATGCACCTGCTGACTTCATATCCCCCAGTGCTGCGTTACCAATCTGCATATCTAATTGAGGTGCAATTATCCTGGGTACACCCCGCTGAACGGGGACAGCGTATAAGCTGTTGTGGCTCCCGCTTCCATATTCACGATCACTGGCGATCAGGATCAGCTGCTGCCCATCAGATGAATAGGAGAACTGGTTTATCGCCAGACTGGAATCTGTCACTTTGAAGAGATCACTTTCTCCCAATTGAACGCTGTATATATCCGTAAAGTACAGCAGATCTGCATCAAGCTCTTTATCTTCCACTTGCTTGGATATGAAAGAAAGCTGCTGACTATCTGGCGACCACGCCGGAGCACTGATATTCCATAGCCCGGAAGTCACCTGTGTGATCTCCCCGCTTTTGATCCCATATACAAACAAATGGCTGTATTGACCATCCCACCAGCCAGATCCTTCCGCCTTCGGCGTTGTGCGCTCGAAGACTTTACCTCGCAACACAGGTGCTGGCTCCTGTTGGACATCTGCTTTCTTCTGTTGGTCCTCCGGTTGCACCTTGCTGGTAAACGCAATGTACTGCCCGTTCGGTGACCAGATATAACTCAATATTTTACGTGCGGGAGATATCAGCATGACCGGCTCTTTTTGATCTGAATGGAGCGTCCATAGTCCTTTCCCCCCATCCACTGAGCGAATGAATGTGAGCTGTGTGCCATCCGGCGACCAAGCAGGTGAGGAATCCTTTGTTCCATCCGAAAGTGCAATATCTTCATCACCATCGAGCGAAATTCCTCGAATTTGCGTGTTATATTCGTTTTTATCCTGATCTATGGTCTGTTCCACATAAGCCACTCGTCCGTTCGGACTAACTACCGGCTGACTTATCCAACGATAGTGAACCAGATCCTCCGGCATAATTGGTCTATGATTCATAATGATGGCTCCCTTCTCCGTTTATTTATGGGTTGTCTCCGTACGTGGATCAAGCACATCACGCAGCCAATCTCCAAGGAAAATAACACCGAGTACGGTAAATGTAATGGCTAGTCCCGGGAATGTAGCGACCCACCAGCTTGTTGCAACGTATTGTCTGCCATCACTAAGCATCCCTCCCCAGGATACATCGGGTGGTTTGATACCCAGACCCAGGAAACTGAGTGAAGCTTCCATAATAATGGTCGTGCCCACATTCATACCGCAGATGACGATAAAGGATGAAAGAATATTCGGCAGAATGTGTTTGAGAATCAATCTTCCATTCTTCGCGCCAATCGATCTGGCCGCATGAACAAAATCACGCTCTTTGATACTGAGAACCTCACTTCTTACCACACGGGTGAATGGAACCCAGTTCGTCACTCCGATGACAAAGATCAACGTTGTAATACCCGGGCCAACAATCGCCATCACAACAAGCATGAACAGGATGGTTGGAATCGCCATGAATGCATCACCTACACGCATGATGACGGCATCCAGCCATTTCCCGTAGAATCCGGATACCAGCCCCAGAATCGCGCCAATGATTCCTGACACAATCACGGCACCCATACCCACGATTAAGGAAACCCGGGCACCGTATACAATACGGCTCCACATGTCTCTGCCGAGATTATCGGTACCCAGCCAGTATTCGGCCGTTCCACCCTCAAGCCATGCTGGTGGTTTTAGTCGGTTTAGCGGATTCACCGCTGCCGGATCATGACTCGTCAATAGAGGTGCACCTATGGCAATTAACACAACCAACAATACAAGCACAGCACCAAACATTCCGGTCTTGCTGATGATCAGTTGTTGCCAGATATAACGAAATCCCGTTGGTGCACGCCCATTGTCTTGTTCCTGTTCTGTACCCGGAATTGGCATTTCATTGCTGCCTGTCATATGATTGCACCTCCTTCTAGTCGTATTTGATGCGCGGATCGAGTAGCCTGTAAGCTACATCCGTCAAGATGTTAATTACTACAACGATAAAGGCAATGACAAACACCGCGGCCTGTACAATCGCCATATCATGTGTGTTGACTGCAACGACCAGCAATTGACCCAGTCCTGGCCAGGAGAATACCGTTTCCGTAATCAAGGTTCCCCCGATCAGACTTGTAAACTGCAAACTCATAATCGTCACGACCGGAATTAGTCCATTCCGAAACGCATGTTTTACAATGACAACCATTCGGCCTAGCCCTTTGCTGCGGGCTGTTCGAATATAGTCCTGGTTGAGAATCTCCAGCATGCTGGAGCGAATCAGCCGGGTCATCTGCGCAGCCAGTCCAACGCCAAGCGTGAATGCAGGCAAGATCAGATGTGACAATCCTCCGCGTCCGGATACCGGCAATACGCCCAGCATGACGGAGAACAAGAGGATAAGCATAATCCCCATCCAGAAGTTTGGCATCGCCTTACCAATGACGGATATTCCTGAAATAATGAGATCGGTAAACGTATTTCGTTTGACAGCTGAAATGACGCCAAGTGGTACAGCCATAAGTACAGCAAAAAACATCGCGGCTACTGCCAGTTCAAAACTGGCAGGCAATCTCTCCAGCACAAGCTCTAATGCAGGCTGATTGTAGCGAAAAGACTGACCAAAGTCTCCCTGTATCGCACTGCCCAGAAACTTCACGTATTGCGTATATAAAGGCTGGTCCAAACCAAGTGCCTGCGTCAAGACAGCACGATCTTCAGCGGTAGCCGTTTCAGGCAACATTAGCGCAACCGGATCACCGGTAACTCGAACCAAAATGAACACAATTAATGAAACAATGAACAGCACCGGAATGATCTGTAGTAGTGACTTAAGTACGTATTTGCCCACTCCTTGTTCACCTCCCTTTTAAAAAAGAACGGCAGGAACATGGTTATCCAGTCCCTGCCGTTCACGGCCTTATCTTTTCAATGACCGGTTGTTATACCCGATGTTACTGTGCAACAGGTGTAATCTCGTCAGCATAGAACATCTCGTCACTGCGTGGCGCGAAGTTCACTTTGGCATTTGTTCCGTAGACACCTTCCATTTGGTACAGATATACCGCTGGGCGTTCTTCAGAGAAGATCTGTTGTACTTGCTGATACTCTTTCTCACGAGACGCAGGGTCCATGTTCACCAATGCCGATTGAAGCAGTTTCTCTACTTCAGGATTGTTGTAATCCGACTCGCCTTTTGCTTCTTCCAACATATAACGATTGTAGTTGTTCGAAGCATCGAACAAGGAGTTACCAATACCAATCATGAAGATTTCTTTGAATGATTTGGAGCTGTAACGTTCACTGAATGCACTTGCTTCCAGGACATCCAGATTGATTTTGAATCCGACTTGTTCCAGCATCGCTGCAACAACTTCAGCTTGTTCTTTGTACTGTGCGGAAACGGAGATGGTCATCTCGGCTTCACCTTCCGCATAGCCAGCTTCTTGCAGCAACTGTTTTGCTTTTGCTTGATCGTAAAGTGATGTTTTATACAATGAAGGATCCGCACCGAAGTTGCCGGGCGTTACGGATGTGCGGGTTACGATACCTGCTCCGCCGGCAATGCTGTCCACGATTCCTTGTTTGTCGATAGCCAGGTCAATCGCTTCACGTACTTTCGGATCAGCCGTGATGCTGCCTTCTGTCTGACGGAAGATCAACTGAAGCACACGTTGGATTGGTGCTTTGACAATCTTCTTGTCTGCTTCGCCTTCGATCCGAGCAATGTCCGTGGACGGAATGGAAGACGCCACATCTACACCACCAGCAAGCAATTCGGATACACGTGTGGAGGCTTCAGGAATAACGCGGAACACCACTTCATTCCATTTTGGTTCACCGTCGAAGTAGTTCTCGTTTTTCACCAGTTCCACACGATCATCTTTGGTCCATTTACTGAATTTATAAGGGCCTGTGCCTACCGGTTGTTTCAGGAAAGCATCGAATCCTTTGTCTGCAATATATTTTGCTGGCAGAATGCCTGCTCCCATTTTGGACAGACGATTCAGGAGCAACGGATCTGGACCATCCGTGATAATATCTACGGTATAGTCATCCACAGCTTTAACCTCTACGATATTTTTGAAATAACTGTTTTGTTTCAGTGTCTCGTCCTTGGCTACGCGCTCCAGCGTGTATTTTACATCTGCTGAAGTGAATGGATCGCCATTGTGGAAGGTAACACCTTCACGCAGCTTAAATCTCCACGTTGTATCATCGACTTGATCCCATGATGTCGCAAGTCCCGCAACTTTTTTCTGTTCACTGTCATTTTTGATCAGATAATCAAAAACGTTGACCAGAACGGCCTCACTAGAGGTATTGTTGTTGTTGTGCGGATCAAAACTCTCGATATCGGTTGCCGCAGCAACGGTCAGTGTTGTACTTGCGCTTCCACTGCCTGTTCCTTCTGTTGCGGAACCATCATTCGTGCTTGTCGTTTTTCCTCCGCAAGCGCTGAGTACCATTACGACTGCCAGTAACGTGATCCATAAGCCTGTCCATTGTCTTTTTTTCATTGTGATTGCTCCCCCTCAGAAGTTGTATTCCTTGCCAAAAATTCAAGTGCTACTGCAGACAACATGCCCACACCATATGGCATTGCTGTCTCATCGAGATCAAACATGGGATGGTGGAGCGGATAACGAGTACGTTCCTCATCATTACCAGATCCTAGTCTGAAAAACACACCCGGAATCTGTTCACAATAAAAAGCGAAATCCTCGCCCCCTGTGGAAGGTTTGATATAGTTCCATCCTTTCTCCGCATTAACCTGATTGCAGGTCTCTGTTAGCAGGTCAACCATGCCGAGATCATTCACGACAACAGGGTATCCATCGCCGTAGACGACTTCGCATCCTGCTCCGAAAGAATCACAGACCCCTTTGACAACCTGCTCGATCAAAGCTGGCATCCGCTCACGAATGGCAGGTGAGAGTGTACGAACTGTACCGATCATCTCCACTTCCGGGGCGATGGCTGTTCCCATATAACCTCCGGTGATTTTGCCAATGGTGACTACAGCGGGTTCAAGTGGATCGACCATCCGACTGACGATATTTTGCAAAGCGGTGATGACCTGAGCGGATACCGCGATTGCGTCAATGCCCTCATGCGGACGAGCTGCGTGGCCACCCTTGCCAAACACCTTGATAATCAAGGGATCAGCTGATGCAAAAGCAACGCCCTGACTTACACCCAAGGTTCCCGTGTCCTGTCCAGGTGTCATGTGTAATCCTGCGATGGCATCAACCTTCGGATTCTCCAGAACACCATCCTGGATCATGGCTCTTGCCCCTGCAAGTCCTTCTTCCGCTGGCTGGAAAATGAATTTGATGTTGCCTGATTTCGGTCTTCCAAGGCCTGTAAGCAGTTGGGCAGCCCCCATCAGGATGGAGGTGTGAGCGTCATGTCCACACAGATGCGCTTTGCCTTCTACTTGTGAGCGATATTCCACCGCTTTTTGATCCTGAATTGGCAGAGCATCCATGTCTGCGCGCAAGGCAAAGGTTGGTCCATCGGTCTCTCCGCGAAGCAGACCTGTAACCCCGGTCTGTCCCACATTGCGTGTAACTTCCAGCCCCAGGCTTTCGAGATGCTCAGCTACGATAGCGGATGTACGATGCTCCTCGTAGCCGATTTCCGGATGGCGATGCAAATCTCTGCGCCAGGCGCTTAACTGGGCTTGTAGTGGCTGAGCCAGCTGTATTAGTTCTGAACGATTCATTCGCTGTCATTCCCTTCATTTTTGTCCGATTCAGAAACCAAACGGGCATAGATTGCATCCGCCGAGAATTCGATATGTCGTTTCATCGTCTCCTTAGACTTGATGCTATCATGGGCTTTCAATGCTTCAAGAATCTCCATATGTACACCGTGATTGACGGTACGTATTCTGTCATCATAAGGCATCAAGTCGAGCGCCGGATTAATTTTGGTCCGGATCTGTCTGACGGCTCTCTCGCAGTATGGATTCCCCGAAGCCTTGGCGATGGTCAGATGAAATTTTACATCCAGCGCCCTGAACCATTCCCTTGTACAGTCTGGCTCTATACTTTGTTCCATGTAACCCTCAAGCAGCTCCAGTTCGCCTGCGGTGATCCGCTCAGCAGCGAGAAAAGCTCCCTCCGGTTCGATGATGGTTCGATATTCAAACACCTTCAGCATCTGTGACCAATCCCGTTTAATTTCTTCTCTGGTCCGTTTATGCGAATTGGCTGTCAGAGGCAGTACAAACGTTCCACCTTTGGCACCCACCCTTTTCTCAATCAAACCTTTCTCTTCCAGTGAAGAGAGTGCCTCACGAACCGTAATGCGGCTTACATTAAAAATCTCTGCCAGATCTCGCTCGGCTGGAAGTTGTTCTTCACTCATTAATTCTTTCAAAATAATGGCTTCTTCCAGTTGTTCTCTAATGAATTCACTAACTTTTTTGGTAGATACTTTCTCAAAACGAAATGAAAACGTACTGGACATCTAAACACTCCGATCTGTATATGGTCTAGACCTTATACCATTAATATAATTCCGACTAAACTTATATGCAATACTTTTTTTCAAGTAAATTCATATTTTTTTCTCACCACCTCCAAATTGAAGCATTTTGGCACAAAAAAGACGCATCTAAACGCAGCAGATGCATCTTCGCTTTCGTTATTTAACGACACACGGGCACTACGATGACAGAATAACCTTCCGATCGCTGTTATCCCCGGATTTCATTGAATCCCTTTTTGAAAGGGGTAAATCCGGAGATAAAGGCGAACGCTCCGCTTCTTCAGGTTATTTCTGTCCTCTCCGTTTTGTGTAAATGTTTAGTTTAATATATCTAACTCTGTCCTCTATAACTTTTTATTAGCATAGGGTCTGAAATCCTCTGTAACCGCAAGTTTCTTGCTTCCCTCCAGGTAAAAGCTATCATCCGCTCTCCAGGTATGACTTTTTTTGTTCTGTCTACGGTGATAGACATAATTGTAAGGAGAGGTCGCGTACGCTTTGAATCCTCTTTTCCTGCATTGTCTCAGGAAGGTTACATCTTCCCCTATGGAACGGTCCGTGAAGCGGACTTTTTTCAAGATCTCTCTTTTGAATAAAATAGTGCCCCCTTGTACAAATTCAACCGGTTTATTTTTTTCAGCCGGAGATCTGACCAACAGTGTCTTGGACGCACCCAAGTAGACCAGGCACGAATGTTTGCCCACAATATCACTTTTGGTCCGTCTAAGTTCTCTCACCTGCTCTGTCAAATAATACGGCGAATAGTAGTCATCATCATCAAATTTCGCAATCAACGAAAAGCGAGCCCTTGTCATGCCAGCGTTCAAGCTTTGTCCTAGCGAAATGCTCTCAGGAACTTGATATACATGAACATTGGCAAGATTCCGAACCCGGTTTTGGTATAATGCCAGATTCATACGGTCATGATTCAGAACAATGATCAGTTCTTTGCTTTTGTAATGCTGCCGACTGTAATTTTGCAGAATGTTTTCAAAAAATTGCGGCCGATTGGTACATACCACAATGGAAACACCATGACTCGTTTTGTGTTTAGTCACGACATACCCTCTTTTCAGCTTATTTTTCTCTCATCATATGTGCCGAAATAGAGTCTGGTATGGACCAACAGCTAGTAGCCAAAACACCAAAAACCCTCTGTCCCAATAACGGGACAAAGGGTTCTGTGATCTGTTCTATGCTTTATTACCGTTATTCAAATATACAGCCTTGCCTGTACGAGCAGATTCATAAAGTGCTTCCAGGATCTGAGATACAACCAGTGCTTGTTTCGGTGTGACCACCGGCTCCTGATCGTTCTCAATCGCTTCAATCCACTTTCTCATCTCAACATCCGGTGCGCTCTCGCTCTTACCATCGTAGAAAGCTACCCCGCCTGCACTCAGTTCAATCTCATTCGTGTATAGACGGCTGAATTTCTCGCCATTGATGCGCAGTCCGTTCTTCATATCCGCACCCGCTTCGCTGCCACTCAAGCTACATTTCGCCTCATCCACATCCAGTGAGTTCAGTGCCCAACTGGATTCCAGCATAATCGTTGCGCCATTCTCCATCACAATCATGCCGAAGGCCGAGTCCTCTACAGAGAATTGTTTTGGGTCCCACGGGCCCCAGGCATTGGCCGCATTTTCACGTTGCGAAAGCTCATGATAGGTCGTACCTAGCACAACTTTTGGTTGATAGTTATCCATCATCCAGAGCGTCAGATCGAGTGCGTGCGTACCAATGTCAATCAACGGGCCGCCACCTTGTTTCTCCTCATCCAGGAAAACACCCCATGTTGGTACTGCTCTACGTCTAATCGCATGTGCTTTGGCAAAATAAATATTACCCAGGTCACCCGCTTCGCACACCTTCTTCAAATACTGACTGTCTTCTCTGAAACGGTTGTTGTATCCGATGGTCAATTTCTTGCCGGTACGTTCTGCCGCTTCCAGCATGAGCTGTGCTTCAGCAGATGTCTTCGCCATTGGCTTTTCACACATCACGTGTTTGCCTGCCTCCAGAGCAGCAATGGAAATCTCGGCATGAGAAATATTCGGCGTTAGCACATGCACAATATCCAAAGACTCATCCTTGAGCAATTCCTGATAATCCGTGTAGACTTCGGCTTCAGTAGTGCCATATTTCTGTTTGGCTTCATCCGCACGTTCCTGAACGATATCGCAGAAAGCCACCAGTTCAACATTATCCAGTTTACTCAGACTCGGCAGATGTTTGCCATTCGCGATTCCCCCACAGCCAATAATTCCGATACGATATACTTTACTCATATATATTCACCCTCACTTAAGTATTGGTTGTTTCATTTTGCGAAAAGCCGACGGGGTCATCCCCAATCGTTTGCGAAATACAGCATGCAAATAGTTGGCATTATTGAATCCTGAAGCAAGAGCGATCTGTTCAATGGATACGTTACTTTCCTCCAGATTGCGGCACACGGCGCGCAGACGAATATCCTCCAGTACACGGCTGAACGGCATCTCCGGCTGTACTTGGTAGAAGATTCGCTGCAATTGTCTGCTGCTGATATGAAGTTTCTCTGCCACATGCTCCAGCGTGACCACGGTAGGGTGATTCGCTTCCATATACTGCACTGCATACTCATAGCGATATACCGACATATCCCGGACAGGGGCTTCCGGTCGATTTCCCCCGGTGTCGTATGCTCGCACGGTTTTGAGTAATATGCTGATAACCAGTTGCTTGATCGATGTATAATAACCTAACAATTTCTGATCACATGCCTCGTAGGCTTCCAAAAAACAATACATCGCCCGATGATAATCATTCACCGGAGTAAACGGAAGCGTTCTCAGCTTTTCAATCGTTTCCTCGGATTCAGCGGCTTCCCAGGGATCGACATGCTCTCTTGGCTTGTGAACAATATCCACATGAAGACATAGTTCATCCATGTCCTCTTTGGCATCCGCCTCCTGATAATGAACGACACCCGGTCCAGTCAAATACAGCATTCCTTCAGAGAGAGCATGTGTCTGATCATCGAGAATAACTTTACCTTTACCTCTTGGGATAAAATGAAACTCAAACTCCGCATGATTATGGAAATCCACAACTCGGCCCGCTGGAAAAGAAGTCAGATGAAATCGCATCACACGAATCTCATAATGTCCCCAAACCATTAGAATATCCAGTCTCTCCAGGAGATCCTGCCGTTCAAGCATTTTCTCATAAGGATACAGGCTCAAGATTGCATACCTCCTTAATAAAACCTAACCCTTCAACTCATTCAGAGTGATTCTGCACCCTTCTTTGGCAGAGAGATTCGCTGCTTCCATCAAACGGGTCAGCTCCATAGCGATCTGCACGTTTTCAGTTGCATCCGTATCATTCTGTATATGTGCAACCCATTGATTGAATGCGCTTTCTCTTTTGTCTGCCAAAGGAAGTTCTGTCCAGTCATCATATTGTCCTTGTGCTGCTTTCGTGCGAATCAATAACTTTTCTTCGGGTGTTCCGTACAGAAGTGTACCTTCCGTACCATGAACCTCAATCGTAAATGGAGAATGGCTGTTCACAAAACCAGCTTCAACAACGCCAACTGCTCCGGAATCCGTAAACAAGGTTGCAACTGCATTATCTTCCACTTCTTTGCCTGTAATATATCCAAAGTTTGCATTAACCGCTGTTACTTCCTGACCCAGAAACAGTTTGGCGAGATACATTGGATGGCAGCCCAGATCAATCAGCGCACCGCCCTGACAATCCTTCAGATCGTAAAAGTGTTCAGGCAACCAGTTCGAAATCGCTCCATCATGCGATAAACGCGCTCTAACATAAGTCACTTTGCCAAGTAATCCTTGGTTAAGTACATCCTGAATCGTTAACGTATACCCTGCATTCAGTCGTGGCAAGGAGACCGTAATTTTGACTTTGTTTGCCTTTACCTCATTAAGGATTCTGTTGGATTCCGCCTGTGTCGACGCAATTACCTTCTCTGTAAAGATGTGTTTACCTGCTTTTGCAGCAGCGGTGATGACTTCTTCATGGATGCGGGTTGGCGCATCTACAATAACGGCATCGATGTCATCCTTGGCCAGCATATCTTCGAGTGAAGCATAGAATGGTACGTTTAAGCGTTCAGCCGCTTCCTGCCCCCGCTTGGCATCTTCATCCCACACAGCGGCGATGACTGTATCCTCATGTTCTTGTGCCTGCTTGATGTAATCCCATGCGTGAACATGCCACAAGCTAATTTTCCCAATTCGAATGGTCACTGTTGTCTTACCTCCATACTATATAATATTCTGACATTTATCTATAAGTTATCACAGACTTAATCTATTTTTAATAGAAACTCACGACAATAAATGTATAAAATCACGACATGTTTAACTTCTTCTATTCATTCATATAAAACCTCAAAGGATTCTTGATGACGATCACTTCTCTTCTATCCATCTTTTTCTCGAAACGCAAAAAAGCGAAACTCCGCAAAAGAATTTCACTTTAGATATCAGTTAAGAAAAAAATCTTAGAAAATTAAGGGCTACGGCGTACAGTTTCACCGTTTAATAAATTAACTTTTTGATCATTAATTGAAATGGTATGGTTATCAACCCATTCCAAGTCTACCTGATCCGTCTTTCCCTCATAATAAAATACTCTTTTAAACCAAAGCGGGCCTTTCAATTCCCCCATAACGCCAAACGATCCCATGGCTCCAGCGTCAGTTTTATAGAAACTTATTGTATAGTGCTTATCTGGTGAATGTGTAGTCGTAAGTAATTGTTTGTACCCAGAAAATATCGATGTAAATGACAAAGCACCCAAAAGGATGAAGATCAATGCTAAGGATAGAACCGTTGAGATCCAACTTCTTACCTTCGTAGACTTGTTCGATGTATCTTTAAAACCAAGTATGGCTAGAGCCAGTCCTAAAATAGAAAGAATTAGTATTACATAGGTTGGAGGACTAACTAGCCATTTATTATTCATATGAGAATATAGTGAGTACATCGAAACAAAGTACAAAATCAGGACTAAAAACAAAGCAATCCAGCTCATTTTTTTCACTAAAATTGAACCCCCTCTTCCCACAAATAGATTACACTTAGTGAACCTGAATGTGTCACCCATCTCCATCCCTGAATAAATACAGAATTAAATATTATGTATGAAAAGCCACCAAAATCATTCATTTTAGATAGAATACTCGTTTATTGATCAATCATCACAAAATCTACTGAATAATTCATATGTTCACTTACTCATCACTTTTTTTACATACTTTTCTGCCTTGTAATCTTTTCGAACCTCATGTAGCGTACTGCTATTCGATTCCGACCAGGATTCAAGTATCATCCTCGGTTCCCCTTCAATGATGTCACGCGCCTCAATAATATCACCGTCTCTAAAAGCCTCAATCACATGAATTAAATCAGTTCGATCAATCAACTTTACAAAGTTAATACCAGCTAATGTCTCACACGATTCTGTGAAATGGGATGAAGTAATTACGATTGCTTTTTTAGCCTTGTAATATCTCATGCAAGAAAAGACCTCTTGTACAGCGCTGATTCCGACTGGATACTCTATTGAGTATCGCTTTGCTTGGATGACATTTCTAACACCTTCCCGATCAGTGAAAACTACGTCAGCACCAAAATCGCGACTTCCTAACGTTTTATAGACCCCGGAATAGCCCAACTCAATTAACAATCTGTACAAGTACATCTCGAAGCCAGAGCCATCCTCCATCCTGTCTATATCAGCGATAGTAATGGCTTTTAAGTCGTAATTCTCCTCAGTGAATCCCCCTGATCTCTTGTGTTTACGTGTCAAACTCAGAATCCAAAGGCTAAGTACAACAACTACTACTACGAATAATACAAATAAAATATAGATCATTAGCTCTACCTCCATTACAACAAACTAGCACAATAATACCACATTTTTCTATATTGGAAATTAATTATTTTATTGGATAAAAAGAACTTAGAACGAGTAATAACGCCGCTATAGCACCCTTCAATAAGTTAATGTTTTGACTAACAAAAACCCCCTGTCCACAATAACGTGAACAGGAGGTTTCTATAATTATCATGTTCAAAAATCAACTCAACGTAACGCGTACCCTTGTGTAACAATTTTGTACCCCGATACCATCTGGCTGTGCCCCTCCAACGTGTCCTTAACCCGTTCCAGCACATCGCTCTCATAGACGGAAGCACATTCGAATCCAGTTTGTACATTCAACTCAACAGGTTCGGAGTTTAGATTATACCAGCGAGCAATCAAATCTCCGGTTTCCTCTGCGATCTTCAATGTGGAGAAGGCCAGTGACGAACCTTGTGCATTCCACGCCAGCCATTGCTTCGACAGAGGCAGCTCCACCTTGTGCGCATCAGCTCCGGCATGACTTTCTCGCTCAAACGTGCGTGCTAGTGCCCCTAGCTGTAAAGTCGTCCACGGAATCGGATACACGTATGCGGATGCACATGCACCTGACTGTGCCGCATCGCCTGCAAATGGAATAATCGCATATTCCACGCTCTGAGGTCCCAGACATTGGGCTTCCGGTGTTTCAAACACACCCCAATCTCCCAGTTCCGAAGAGGCACGCAGCAGCGTAACCGCAATCTTACTGCCCTCTTCACGCTGTAAAATCTCGTATTCATTCAGCCCTTTGTTTGCAATCATCAAGCCATGAGCACCATCGGTCACATGTACAAACGCTTGCTGATGCTGCGCATTACTCGGATTCACCCATTCTTTGGCCGGTGTATTGGAACGTTTGGCGATTTCAAAAATAGAATCCGCATAATGATCCTCTGTCAGCAGTCCTGATGGAAAGAGTGCGCGCAGTCGATGATCCTTGGCCTGATTGTTGAATTCAGACTTTACCTTGACCATATTACTGCCTGCTTCCAATGTATACGTTGTCGTAATCACAAGCGGAACGGTGTTCTTAACTCGCTGCGCCTTTCGTTCTGTAAAAGGAACCATTTGGCGTTTTTCAAGTTCGAAAAGTTCATCTGCTTCAGCAGGAATATCCCAGCGTAATACACTTTCCATAACTGCACGATACGGAGACTGCTCCACAATCCGCAGGTCTGCCTTCAGATGCTCCGTGGTCAGCGTTGTCTCTCCCTCAGGTTGACGGTAGACATATTCATTGCCGATATCACCGGTATTCTCATATGAATTCAACCCCCTGTAAACAGCACCAGAGACTTTATCTTCAATCGTTGCCGTACCATTCTCTTCAACCGTCACCCGCAAATGACCGTTCTCCATCATCATTCCCTGAACCAGGATGAGTTCGCTCGTATCGGGCACTTCAGCAATCTCAGCAATCTCTGCTGGCTTCTCTACTGGAATGAGAGCATATGTCTTATAACCCAGCGAAGGTACATCCACCGCCTGGAAAGTAACTCTTACTTTACGAGCCATATAAGGCTGTCGGAAGCGATCTTTCGGAAGTTCATAACCAAAATGTGCGCCCATATCAGTGAGTTCTGCCGAATACACGTGTCCATCCGAATCGACCAGCTGATACGCTGGCAGTGCATCTTTTTCCACCTTCTGCGCAAGTGCCTGGGGATTAGGCCCTTCTGGGAAAAAAGCTTTGTCTACAATCAGGTCCATCTCAATGATTCCATTTCGATTCCATCCACTCGTGTTGAACACAGTGAACAGCACTGCTTCCTCTCCCCAAGCCTCAGCAGGTTGCACACGGATGGACTCAGCAATCGCCTGCGCGCTCTGGGAAACCAATTTCTCTGCAAGCTGTCTGCTCTTGGCAAAGCGGGTCACCATCTCACGGTGAACCTCATCCACACTGCATCCGCAGATGCTATCATGTGGGTGGTTCTGCATCAGCATCTTCCAAGCATGCGTCAACAGGTGGTGCGGATAATCTTTCACCCCGGCCATATGCGCCATGGCGGCCAGTGGTTCGGCTACTTTTTCAAGCAACGTCTGCCCCTGCTGATTCAACTGTTTCAGATAAACTCGTGCGGATGCCGTATTCACCAGTGTTCCCCAACCATCCGTGTGCTGACTGCGAAGTTCGCCCTCAATGGTCGCCAGATGCTCAGGGACATCCTTCGTAACCGCCTCAATGTAATCGTCAAAATTGGAGTGGATAAATTCCACATCAGGATACAAAGCCGCTGCCGTACGTAATGCCTCGGGCAGGTCCGTCTGGATCGGCTGGTGATCACAACCATTCATGAACAACAGATGTGGGGTCGAGGCAAACTTCTCGGCATCTTCCAGATTTTTATCCCAATACGCTCGGGCTTTCTCTGAATCAACCGGAACTTCCATCCCATTACAGTACCAATTCGCGAACAAAATGCCGAGTACTTCCGAACCATCCGGCGAACGCCAGATCATCTCGGAATATGGAGATTCGTAACTGTCTGCATCAACCACCGCATTATTGAATCCCGTAGGCTTTACCCCACGCCCAAAAATCGCGTTATGAATGTCCGCCTGTTGCAGAAGCTGCGGTGCCTGTCCCATATTTCCGAATGAGTCTGGGAAGTATCCTGTCTTGGATATCACACCTAAAGGTCGAGCATCACGATGACCGATGAGCAGATTACGCAAGTTGGCCTCGCTGCTGGTCAGAAACTCATCCTGTAACACATACCATGGGCCAAAATGAATACGTCCTTCACGAATATAACGGTCGAGCCTCTCCTGTTGTTCGGGCCGAACCTGCAAATAATCTTCACGAATAATCGTCTGCCCATCCAGATGAAAATAACGATATTTCGGGTCCTGATCAAGCGTGTCCAGCAGTTTATCCATCAGCTCAATGAGCAGTACGTGATGGTGTTCATAAGGCATATACCATTCGCGGTCCCAATGGGTGTGCGAGATGAGATGTGCCGTCTTTTTGGTTGTCATGTTGCGTACCTCCTGTCATTAACCTTTGGTTGCCCCGCCCATGCTGAAGCCCTTGGACATGTAACGCTGGGAGAAGATATATAACACAACCGAAGGCATTGTATAAAGTAGTGAAAATGCAGCCAATCTGCCGTATTCAACCATGCCGTGGCTGCCGAAGAATTGATAGATCGTGACCGATGCCGGAAGTTTCTCCGGTGTCTGGAGCAGGATGTATGGCACGAAGAAGTTGCCCCAACTTCCCGAAAAGGTAAATATCGCTATCGTTGCAATACCCGGCAACATCAATGGCGCTACAATTCGTCTCAATCCGTTCCATACGGACGCACCGTCAATCCATGCCGATTCTTCCAGATCAATCGGCACCGAATCCATGAAGTTTTTCATCATCCAGATGCCGTACGGAAGTGAGGATGCCGTCAGGAACAGCATCGTGGCAATGATGCTATTTTGCATTTTGAAGAACAGAAACATCTGAAATACCGGAACCATCACGGCAGTAATCGGAAGAGCTGTCATGAACAGAATGGACAACAAGAAGCTTTTTTTGAATCTCATTTCATAACGGGATAAAGGATACGCAGCAAGAACAGATACCAGAACAACCAATATCGCTTGCCCTCCCGACAGAATCAGGCCCACACCGAATGAACGAAGATTGCTCGAATCCCCGAGTACATCCTTGAAATTTTGAATGGTCCAGGTACTGGGCATTTTGATGCCCTGTTGCGCGTTCGGGTCAAATGAAGCCAAAATGATCCAGAGCAGCGGCAATAAAAAACAGAGCCCTAGAAAAACTAAAATCCCGTACTGGATTTTGCGTTGAAGCCCATGTTTGACCATAGGGATCGAACCTCCTTCATGGTTACACTTTCACTTTCATGGATCGCATGTAGAACAGGCTGGCGATAATACCGATGAACAACAGAACCAGAGATATGGCTGTGCCGTATCCGAACTGATAGTTCACAAAGGCCTGGTTATACATGAAGATCGGCAAGGTTTGTGTTGAAGTACCCGGGCCACCACCGGTCATCGTATAGATCAGCGTGAACACACCCAGTGTCTGTAGAGTAACCAACATCATGTTGGTCACGATGGACCCTTTTACCATTGGAATCGTAATGTGTCTGACAATCTGGAACCCGGTGGCACTGTCAATAATCGCAGCTTCTTCAACTTCCTTCGGGATATCATCCAGTGCCGACTGATAGACCATCATCGAAAAGGCTGTGCCGTGCCAGATATTCGCGATAATGACACTCACCATAGGGAAACTGAACAACCAAGAGACTGGATTCGCTCCAAACCAGCCGAGGATCTGATTCAATGAACCATTGTCACTGAAAAAGGCCACCATACAGAATGCCACAACAATCTCGGGTGTCACCCAACCGGCAATGACGATGATCCCGATGACCCGGCGGAACGTCACATTTTTCTCCTTCATTAGAAGTGCCAGAATGAACCCAAGCAATACCTGACCAATCACTGCGGAGAAGATGAGAAAGACCAGCGTGCGCCAGACACTAATGCGAAAGTCAGGATCATGGAACATATTAATGAAATTCTGGAATCCAACAAACTCCAAACTCTTGGCTGCCGCCCCGGTCAAAGCCATGTTCGTAAAGGCAAAGCAGATCGTCAGAATGATGGGAACAATGAAAAACACAAGTAATAACAGTACGGAAGGCATTAGAAACAGAAATGAACCTGGTGCTTTCCTTTTCATAAGTCACTCTCCATTCGAACCGGAAAAAGGGGAGATTGTGCCTCCCCCTCCGAATATATCGATATCCTTATTTCTCTTCGATGCTGTCCGCGCCAAGGGAACGGGATACGTTGTCCTTCAATTGCGTAATTCCCTGTTCCGGCGTCAGCTTGCCAGAGGCAATACTCTCAACAATGCTTTGCAATTGTGCGGATACTGCTGCATATTGATCGTTCGCTGGACGGAAGTGGGCCACATTCAAGAGTTCCTGTGCTTCTTTGGTATATGGACGATCCGTATAACCTTCAACTTCCGTGGAATCATTACGTGGACTGAGGCTGCCTTCCGCTACTACACGAGCAGTCGCATTTTCCTTATTCATCAGGAACTCGATAAATTTCCAAGCCTCTTCCTTGTTCTTCGCTTGTGCAGGAACAGACCAAGCCCATCCTCCGGACATCGTAGTTGCTCCAGGCTCTTCCCCATTTTGTGTTGGGAATGGTGCAAAGCCTATTTTCTCTTCAACGTTGGCGATTGGAGCAGCGCCGTTCTCGGCCCATGTTGAACCTGCCCAGCTACCATCTACAGCCATCGCCAGTTTGTCTTGCGGGAACTGTTGCTGGAAAGCAATACTGCCAGCTTGTCCATTTAAGGCAACCTGCATGGTCGGACCTGTTTTATCCGTGTTAAACACTTGATCTATGAATTTAAAGGAATCCAGAAGGCCCGGGCTGTTAACGACCCATTTCTTGGTGGTGTCGTCGTACAGCGTATCCGCCGTACCATAGAGCAGCATTTCCAGCGTTTGCATGGTGACACCTTCACCGTTTGCTTTGCCCACGATCATATTAAGCGGTGTCACACCTGGCAGTTTTTGCTTGATGGTACGTGCTGCTTCGAGTACTTCTGCCCAACTTGCAGGTTTGAATGGAACTTCAAGTCCCGCCTGTTGAAACAGTTCCTTGTTGTACCAGATTCCGCGTGTATCCGAGGTAGCCGGAACGCCATACACTTTGCCGTCTTCGCCAGTAACCCCTGCCTTCAGGTTGTCGATGATGTGTTCTTCCCAATCGGGCCATCCCTGAACTTGTGTATCCAGCGGCTCCAGATATCCCGCCGCAGCATCGGATTTGATGATGGATGTATCTTCGGCAATGACATCAGGCGCTGTATCCGGGGATTTCATTTGCAGAACCATTTTGGACGTATAATCGCCTTCACTTGCCAGTACAGGAGCAATGTTGATTTTGATATCCGGGTTTTCTTTCTCGAATTGATCCACCAAGCCTGATTGGAAGAACTTCGTAAGTGTATCTTCCGATCCTGAAGAACGGAACGATACAGTTACTTCCTTCTTGCCGTCACTGGTTGTGCCTGTGCTTGAGCTTCCGCCTGAACAGGCTGTAGTTAGAATGAGCAAGGATGTCATAACTGCTGCTACCGGCATTTTCAATGATATTTTTCTCATGATTCGCTCTCCTCTTTGTCGGAATTCAACGAACTCCGAACGTTATGATGTACTCGCAGGTTATCTCTTGCTTCCCTATCTATTTCTGTACGCGGAATCCGCAATAATCCATAATCAGTTCACTAAAGAGCATGTTGGACCATGAAAACCATGGACGTGTATACTCATGTGGATTGTTGGCCGAAAAACCTTCATGGGTCAGTCCGGTATCCGCATCCGTCTTATGGATGAGCTGAAGCAATCGTAGTTTTTCATTGCGATCCTCTGTAGTCAGCCCCTGCATCGATAACGCGATATGCCAGATGTACCCCTCCGGTGTATGCGGACTACCGATTCCCGCTGCAGCTGTTCCCTCATAAAAATACGGGTTGTTCGTGGATAAAATGAAACGGCGTGTATTCTGATACACCTCGTCGTTCTCCTCCACATATCCGAGATAAGGCAAAGACAGCAGACTTGGCACATTGGCATCATCCATCAGATTGTGATTGCCTTTCCCATCCGTTTCGTACGCATATATGGTTCCATATTCAGGATGTTCAACGGTGCCATAATCCTGAATACCCTTGTTGATCTCTTGCTCCAACTGCTTAGCATTCGCTGCCAGCGTTTCATCCTCGAACACCGCTTCAGCAATTTCCTGAAGATATCGAAGCACCACAACAGCGAACATATTGGATGGAATCAGATAACCATATTCACAACGATCGTCGCTGGGACGGAATCCCGACCAGGTCATACCTGTATAGGCTGTTTCAGTACCTCGCCCCTCTCGGCTGAGCGTATCGGTCTCGGGAGCATCCAGACGTTGGAACGTGTAGGGTGATTTCGTCTCATGATGTTGCTCCACTTGCCATAACTGCATGATGATCTGGGCTGCTTTACGGAACGTATCATTGAATTGAGTTGTTCTCCCCGTGTTCTTCCACAGGAGATAACTGAGCTGAATCGGATAAGCCAGCGAGTCGATCTCATACTTCCGTTCCCAGATCCAATCATTCATCTGCGTCAGATCTTCCTGATGTCCTTTCCCACTCTCCGTCTCATTAAAAGCGTTTGCATAAGGGTCCAGCAGAATATAATTCAGTTGACGTTCAACCAGTCCAGCGATCATGTCGGCGATATCTTCATCCTCTGAAGCCAGAACCAGATAAGGTCTGACCTGAGCGGCAGAATCACGTAACCACATGGCAGGGATATCTCCCGTAATCACAAAAGTTGTCCCATCTTCTTTGCGCTGAATTGTGGTCGCCATCGTATTGGTAAAACAGTTTTTGAACATTTGGTTAAGTTCCGGATAATCCGGCATACGTTTGTTAACCCGATCAATCATGTCGTATATCGAGGGAGAAATTTCTTGATCATCTCTGGGTGTCAGCATGTTGTCCTCCTTATGTAATCCAGTTTGTTAACCGCTTTCATCATCCTAAAACGAATATAATGTTATGTCAATATATTTATTTGTATATTAGCATGTTATTTTAATTTCACCACACTAAATAGTATACCAATTAAGGTAATGTTCCCCTTTTTATCCACAACAAAAAGAGACCTCGTTTCCACGAAGTCCCTCTTTAAACACAATAATTATAAAGCCGCTAAAATTAACCCTTTTGTTTCACCATACTCGTTGATTTGCCCTTCACCAAGCGGGCAGGCAAAATAACTCTGTTCACTGCCATTTCGTTGTTCTGCATACTTTGAAGCACCATCTCGAATGCCTGTTTTCCCATATCAAACTGGCTTTGTCTCATATGTGTTATACGGCTTCCTTCGGCAGCGTTTGGACTGTCAAAACAAATGATGGACATATCTTCCGGGATTCTCAGATCAAGCCGATCCGCTGCCTGTTCTGCAAGTAAAGCAATATGATACTCCGCAGCAAAGAGTGCAGTAATCTGGGGGTATTTCTGTAAATGTTCCACCAATGTCTCCACATCACGGACCTCGACTTGAGGATCAAACACACTTGGCAGTGTCGAAAGAAAAGATTCTAACCACAATTCCTTGTTCACCAGAACCCCTTGATCATTATGAGCCTCAATGATTCCTTCAATTCGTTCCTCAATCGGTGTAGTGTTCGCCGGAGGCTGCGTCAGAAAAGCGATATGTCGGTGACCGAGATCGAACAAATAATTCATCCCTTCTCGCGCCGCGCCTACATTATCCGTACTGACAGATGAAGCCGGAATGCCTTTCAAGTACCGATCAATCAGGACAAAAGGGAATTTGTTAACAACCAGTTTAAGAATCTCATCGCTGAAGTATTCACCCTGTGCCGGGAAAATAATCAATCCGTCCACACCCAGTTCCAGCAGTTCCTGAATGCTCTGTTCCTCCTGCTCGGGAATCCCGAAGGAGCGTCTAAGTACAAGAAAACAATCATGCTCTCGCGAAGCTTCTTCCATACCATATAACAGTTCTGTACCATACATATCACTGAAGTTAGTAATGACAAGACCAATGAGCAGCTTCTTCTCTGGATCTTTAACCGAAGCACGCGGAGCAAGTCTGTTAGGTCTTTCCTGTAACACATCTGCTGTATCGGCTACAAAAGAACCCCGTCCTGGCTGACGAACAATTAATTGTTCACTCGCCAGCATCTCAAGCGCTTTTTTTGTTGTAATCCGGCTAACTCCGAATTCATCACATAACTCCTTCTCCGAAGGAACACGCTCACCGACTTGATATTGATGAAGCTGTATCCGTTCGCGCAAGGATTCAAAGATCTGTTCATACATCGGCTTCGATGCCGAATCTTTCCCCAATACAAGCACCTCCATAAATACCCATACTTCTCATGTTCTACATCCTAATATATCATGTTATATCATTAATGTGAAGAAAGAGACGGCTCACCTTGTGTCCTATGAGAGCAAAAGAAAAAGCATCCCGATGGATGCTTCATTTCCAAAAGTTCATTATTAAATTTATTTGGCGTAGATAACCATAGCCGAGTAATGATTTATAACGTAACCTCCGTTAGTAACGGATACTTCAGAATACTTGATATCCACTACATTCACAGTATTGATCCCATTTAAAAATTCATTCATTTCTTTCTCCAACTCTACAGTACTTGTATTTTCAAATATTCTCACTTGTGTTCTCATCGTTCATCTCCCTATCCATCTAATAATGACTTAAGGGATATTATACGTCTTTGATGCATTTAGGTCGCATATCAAACTTCGCTGTGTATCAGGGATAAATGGTTTGATAGCCGAGTAATCTTAGGCGTCAGATATGAATTGATACAACAAAAAGCCGACAAGCCCTGATACCCTCGGCTTATCGACTTCTTGCTTAGATGGTCAAAATGCAGTTATCATCCATGTCACACTTTTCATAATTAAGGTTGCAGACCCTCAGCGGACGGTGGATCTACTTCTGTTTCAGTCTCTTCAGAGGTCGTATCTGGTTCTGGAACTGATTGTTCTTGTGCTGCGCTGACGAACAATCGTCCAGCTGCTTCAGCCTCTACTTTGTTGCCTGCTGCATCCTGAGCGCGAATCACAATGACTCCCCCCTCAAGAACAAGGGATGCAGGTGTTGTGTACGTACCCGTGTAACGACCAGGCTCAGTCTCCACCAATGGAATCTCTCCTGCCCCTTGGGCATTCAGATTCAAGGGTAACTGAATACGGAAAGATGCTTGCAGACCAGGTTTACTGTCAAATGAAACGGTAACACTCTCCCCTGATGTGATTCGCACATCCTCAGCCGGAGTAATATTCGTAAGTTCTGGCAACACCGTCTCCACATAAACGGTGCGTGTTACGGTTGTTTTGTTGCCAGCGATATCGGTTGCCGTGATGGTAATTGTGTTCTCGCCTTCATTGACCAATACGCGGTGACTGAAGCTTCTGTCTTTGCCCACTTGTACGGTTTGTCCGTTAACGGTTACCTTATCGAGGAATTGTTCCACGACATTACCCGTTACGTGAACAACTTCTGCATTGATGCGATCCCCTTGAGCTGGGGTAACAATCGTCAATTGCGGTTTGGTCTGATCCAGAATAATGACAACGGGGAGTGAACGGTCGGTTGTTTTACCGTCTACCACTGCCTCAGCAGTAATCGCATTAATGCCAGAACGGAGTTTCACACCATATGAAAACTTCCCATTCGCTACCGTTGTTGTACCTGCCAGATCCTTGCCGTTGTAAAACTTGATCTGGGCGCCGGATGCTGGAGACGTTCCCGACACGGTGAAGGTTGACTGATTCGTATACGTGTTCGCAGGGGCTGTGAGCACCGGTGCATTTACCGGATATCTCACAACTGCACGAATCATGTAGTTACCTTCTTCTGCAGGTGAAGTGCTCCATGCGCCACCTACTCGCTGCCAGCTTCGACCTGCATTCGTACCATTCTCATCAGTAGCCAGTCCCGGAGCACCAGTTCCAGCTACACTCTGAACATACACGATATAGAAGTCGCCCGTTACAATGACCGGTTCCGGGAATTCAACGGTTGTCCATTGATCGTTACGAAGTGCAGTACCGTCAAATGGTCCAGCCAGTTGTCGTCCCGGAGCGCCGCCAGTACCCGAAGCATCATAGACGGCATATTGGAACGCTGTACCTCCAGGTACAGGCCATTCGCTGTTCCAGAATCGGAACGATGCACCTGTCAGTTGAGCGGTCTCCAGCTCTGGTGTCATTCGAACCGCCCAAGCGTTATCCGCAGCGTTAAAAGCTCGTGCGTTCTCTGCTGTTCCATCATCATAAGCAATTTCCCCAGGGAAACCGATGAATGGTTTCAAGGCAACATTTGCCTCAGCTGTACCATTACCAGGGACAGTAACAGTAACGGTTTTACTGTAATAATCAGCAGCCCGGATGGACAGGGTATAACTTCCTTCCAATACCTGAATATTGAAGCTGCCATCTGAACCTGTGCGAACTTCACCTACATTGGCATCTTCCATCACGAGAACGGAAGCATCAGCCAGTGGTTGTCCTGTCCGCTCATCTGTGACTACACCTTCAATCTGCCCATGCGGGATTGCCTCCAGATTAAAGTTGGCTTTGGCACCACTGCCATCGGTGATCGTTACCTGCTGAGTTCGAGGATAATATCCATATGCCTCAGCTTTTAACGTGTAATCACCTGCTACGTGTGTGAAGCTATACTTGCCTGTAGCTGAATCTGTCTTCACCGAACGTCCGGTTTCCAGTACGGTAACCGTTGCACTTGCAGGCAGGCTTTGTGGATTAACCGAACCTGTTCCTGGTTTTTCAACTTCCGGTAATTGCTGTTTCGTTTTGTTAAATTCCGCTTTGTCAGTCCGCGAAATTTTGTACCATGGGTTATCATAGGACGGTTTCGGTTTGTCGCTGTTAAGCACAACCGCACTGTCCTCCGTTACCGTCTCCGCAGCAACTCCCAGTACACGGAAATCATCAATGAACCAACCTGTCTTCACAACACTGTTGTCTGAGGTCAGACGGAACCGGAATTGCACTTCATTGCCGGTAAGTGTATCCAGGTCATAAAATACCGGTGTCCATTGTTTACCGTTTGTACTATGTGAGAATTTGCCCAGTTCTGACCATGTCGTTCCACCATCCTTGGTAACTTCCACATAACCGTAGTCGTATCCACTCTCAATCTCGTACCAATGATTAAACGTAAGTGTTCCTTCGGATACATCCGTCAAATCAACAACTGGAGATACGAGTGAATAGTTGGAGCCATTCTCGTACGTATTGTCGAGATCAGTCGCCCAGACATTTGGCGGAGAAACGGCGCTTGCAGGTCCCGTTACCGGAATGCCTCGTTCCCACTCATCTTTGGTTCCTGAATGAGTCCAGCCATTATCATCACTACCATCGAAATGATCAATGTAGATATCCTGAGGCACATCCACTGTAATGGAGACCTCGTTCGATTTGTCACTTTCATTACCACTATAATCAAGTGCGGAAACGGTATAGTAATAGGTCGAATCTGTCACCGTAGCCGTATCCGTAAACGTTGTTCCTGTTGCAGTTCCAATGGATTCATAACCTGCACCTGCGGTTGTGGAGCGATATACGATATAGGATTCGAGATCCTCATCGCTCGGACCAGTCCAGCTCAAGGCTACGTTGCCCAGAATATCAGCGGTTGCAGTTAATCCCGCTGGAGCTCCTGGTGCAAGATCATCCAATTCTTCAACTGCGAAATCATCAATGTACCAACCAGCCTTTTGCACCGAGTTATCACTGGTCAGATTGAATTTGATAAATACCTGCTGTCCCGCGTATTCGCGAAGGTCGACATATTGTTTCTTCCAGTTCCCACCTGTACCCGTGAAGCTTAACAACTCTTCGAACACATAGTCGCTGTCCTCGGAAGCGATATATACCTTGCCAAAGTCGATGTTATTCTCCAGATCATACCAGTGTTTGAAGGATAATAACGCGCCTTCTGGACTCTCGGTGAGATCAATTGGTGGCGCAAGCAGATATGCATTGCTATTCGCCACATAAGTCCCTTGCAGATTGGTTGCAATCACCTTGTCACCGGAGTATGCACTTCCAGGACCACTGGTTGGTGCTCCCCATACCCAAGTACTTCCGGTTCCGCCTGTCGTGAAGCCCAGCTGATCTTCTTCAAAATCCTGAAGATATCCTGGCTGAACACCATTGGACACAGCCACTTTATATACCTGACTTTCGAAGCCGTTGTTGCCGTAGTCGTTAACGCGGATATAATACTCCACACCTTGTGGCTCAATGAGAAATGCCGGAATGGTCGCTGTATACGTACCATCTTTGTTATCTCCAGCAATCCGATTCATCGGCAGATAGACGTACTGGTTGGTACCTGTCGTTTTGGCAAAAGCCTCGACGGAGACTACCGCGACGTTATCTGTCACATGAGCGGTTAATGGTATATCGATGCCTGTAAAGGCAGAATTAACAGGGGTGTGTGCCAGTACCGGCTCTTCCAGATCATCTCCGGCCGTAACCACTCTGCCGGATACTGTGCCGATCCCTTCGAGTACAGAACCTACAGCATCAAGGGCATTAATAATGCCGTGACCATAGCCGTTATTAGGAGATGTCGGATATTGACTATCTGTTCTCGGCGTGGCTGTATCTGTAATGATCTGCTCCAGCTGATCCACTGTAAGGGAATGATTGGCTTGAAGAAGAAGTGCAGCAAGCGCAGTTGTATGTGGGCCTGCCATGGATGTTCCGTTCCACCCTCCCTCATATACACCGCCCGGAACTGCTGAGCGGATATTCACACCAGGGGCAGATACTTCCGGTTTGATCTCACCATACGGGGATGGGCCCAGCAAGGAGAATGAAGCCAGGTTTCCGTTGATA
This sequence comes from Paenibacillus sp. FSL M8-0212, assembly GCF_038004645.1. Taxonomy (NCBI): domain Bacteria; kingdom Bacillati; phylum Bacillota; class Bacilli; order Caryophanales; family Paenibacillaceae; genus Paenibacillus; species Paenibacillus sp. FSL M8-0212. Next base: position 6,297,197 of record NZ_JBBORP010000001.1, read on the forward strand.
TCGGTTGCTCCTGTAGCAAAACTTTCAGGATAGTTCGCCGGGTTAGCAACAGAACCAGGTCCGCCCGGGTTACCCAGTCTCACATTTCCTGCGGAGAATTCTGGGAAAATCTGAGCATCACGCCAGGCTTGCACCATCGGTCGGAACCACTCATCCAGTCCTGCTCCTCCGCCCCATGAATTGTTGACAACATCCGGTGCAAGTTCAGGATGCAGATTGCCTTCCGCATCCACCGGAGCAATCAACCATTGTCCGCCATCCAGAATAATGGCATCTGTTGTTTCCGGATTGAATATCCGTACACCAATCCACTTCGCACCGGGAGCAACCCCGATCTGGTTGGTGCCATCTGCTTCGGAGCCAACCATCGTACCCATCGTGTGAGTACCATGCCCGTCTCCGTCCGCAGGGAGGGAAGCATTACTGTGCGGATCATACCAGCTCAGTTCGGGATCAACGATATTACCCGAAGCATCCAGTCCCCGCCATTTGCTGCGAAGCGCAGGGTGGGTATAGTCCACACCACTGTCCAGATTGGCAACAACAATCCCTGTTCCATCGATGCCCCGATCCCACACGGCTGGCGCATTGATGTAATCCAGGTTCCATTCCACGTTCTCTGTCGCAAGCTTGTCCTTTGTAGCAGGCTCTTTGTCTTTGACTCCGACTGAAGAGTCTTTAGTTGGCGTTTGGACAGCATCTTTGCCTGATACCGCATTCGCCGGTTCTTTACTCACTTCGGCTTTCTGTAAGTATCGTGTCTCATTTGGTAGAATCTTCTCCACCTCAGGCAGCAGCGCAATCTGTTCCATGACTTCTTTGGTACTCGTTACTGCCAGTGAATTGACAATAAAATAGCTTTTATATTCTTTGACCTTACCCAGGTCAACTTCCTTTTCCAGATAAGTTTCCAATGGATATTGTGTACGCGAGGCCGTTTCTCGCAGAGAGCTGACGACCGAATTACGAACGGACAGCTTTGTGGCTGAAGCCGTTTGTTTGGCGATGGTCGCCTTTTCAAGGGCCTGTTTGGAGACTGCTGCTGTATCCACCTGTTCCTTCATTTTCACCAGATAGGTAACATATTCACTACCTTCGAATTCTTTGGTCAACTTGGCGTTTACTTTGGACTCCGAAACATTGGCAAGTCCAGATTTCATATCCAATTTGGATGATGTGGAGTTTTCAGCTGAAACCGGATGAATGATCGAAAATGCAAGGAGAAGCGAGAGCCCCATGGAGATGGGCTTGCGTAACCGATTAATCTTTATCAAACTTTTCCACTCCTTTTACCCGGTTTTTTAATTTAGTCTGGTACATATACCCTTCTCTGCAGAATAAAACGGTAAAATAACCTTTATTGCGGACGAAATAGATACCATGGATTTCACATAAAGCCTCACCTCCTTTGCAGGTCTGGTTAGGGAACAATATGAGTCAGAAGAGATAACAGATCAGTCTATGATTTTTGACTTGGAAGTTTAGGAGATTGAATGAATCGGATTAAACCATGTGAGTGAATAGTTTGGGTGTTTGAATAATGCAATGAGAGTGAATGTCGATAAGCATTCATGTGGAAGGGTAATCTGGAGCGTTAGCAGAACGCTTGCTAAGGAGTGGTCAATATGACTTTCGATCGTGATTCGAGTGAGTAGTTAAACATTTTAATTACATATAATAGTCGATTAGGAATTTAATTGGATTTTATTGGTATAGTATAAAATCATTATTCGATATATACAAGCACTTTATTGAAAAATATAGAAAATAAGTCTATTTAATGCTTTTATGTGTCTCATGTCGCTTACACATATCAGCTTATTTTTCGTATTCCTGCATGTTTTTGATGAATAATAGGTTTTAGTAGTTCTATATAACCAAGACCTGATACTCAAAATTTCAAACCAAGAAAAAGAACGACATGAGAACTCTCATGTCGTTCATATCAAAATTTATATCTCATCATGTAATGTTCACGCCGCCACTTGCATAGCCAACAACGGTATTCACAAGAGAAAGTCCAGTTGCCGTTGCGGAGAATACAAGCAGAAGACGTGTCTGTGCAGTCACAGGTATAGTCAATCCGGTTGTTATGCCATTGGAGATGCTACCCAAAGCAATGATACCAGTTAGTGGAGGTGCTAGTGTAACGACCGCCCCCGGAACCGCAGTAAATGCATTATCAGGAGTAGGTGAACTGAATAATTGTGCAGTGATGGTCACCGTTGAACCGACCAAGGCCAAGGCTGCTGTTGTACTAAAATAGGCAGCAATGGAAGTTATAACGCCATCTCGTGGAACAGAGAACGCAAAGTTAATGAGTGGTCCGACAATCGTTCCCGTTAAATCAATTGTGCCACCCAGAATGCTGACTCCTGTTGCCGAGCTGCCGAAACCGATAAGGCTTGTCGTTCCGACCAGTCCACCAAGAATCGTTGTTAATATGGCAGGTCCGCCAGAAGCAAACGGTATGATGGCCCCAGAACCCGTAGCCCCAGTAACACCAGTGCTGCCAGTTACTCCCGTAATCCCAGTTGCGCCGGTAGCCCCGGTTACCCCTGCAATTCCGGCTGCACCCGTTGCCCCGGTGACTCCCGCAAGTCCAGCTGCCCCGGTAGCCCCGGTGACTCCTGCTACGCCAGGATCACCAGTTGCTCCTGTAACGCCAGCTGCCCCAACAGCTCCTGTACTCCCCGTTGCCCCTGTCGATCCTGTTGCGCCACCTGCTGGGCCTGCCGCACCCGTTGCTCCAGTAACACCTGTCGCACCTGCTGGTCCCTGGGCACCAGCAGCTCCCGGTGTACCAGCTGGACCTACACCACCCTGAGAACCAGCAACGCCTGCCGGGCCTTGTGGACCAGGTACGCCCTGAGGACCCGCTGGTCCTGCAGGTCCTGCCGGACCTTGACTCCCTATGTTTCTAAGCCCTGATGTGATAGCCAATTCGGTCGCCCGGATCAAAATGACCAGTTGATCTTTCTCAGCCGAATCGATATTCCCCTGTAAAATGACAGATAGGAGCACATCCAGCAATTGCTGCAAATTGGTTCCCACACTGATTGGAGAAAATGGAACGGCCTCTGCAGATACAATGGTAAGCTCCAAGACCGCTTCGAGATCTGCCTTGGTTCCCTTTTTCAAATCCGAATGATGAACCAGAGCCAGTAATTTACGCAGTACCTCAATCAGAAGTGAAACATTGTGAGGCGTGGGATTGGCAAAAACCTGTACAATTGCTCCCTTCAACTCACCAATTAATTTGAGAAGCAATTCGGCTTCTTTGTCAAAACACTTATGATGGTGGTTATTGTGGTGGTTATTGTGCTCGTGATGGTGTTCTTTGTGCTGCTCTTGGGGATGGTCACAGTCCTCAGCTTTTTTTTTCTTAAATCCGCTCCAACCATATCTGATGCGTTTCTTTGGTTTCATCTTTTTTGCAGATCCTCCTTAGTGAGTCTCAATCATTCCATTACAGGCGAACATCACTGGTTTGATGATATCAGTATATTAGCAAGAAAGAATTTCGTGATTATTATATAAGTAAGTTTCCGAATTACCGTTTTCAGCTTGGAGCAGCCTCCATTATCATGGAGAGGATTTTGCATGGAAGTCAGCCCTGTGTATAGCCCAACCAAAAGAGCGCTATCCGATGAGTACAATACTCCTGGATGCGCCCTTTTTATATTTACAGTAGTTAATTTATCTTTGTTGATTAGTCCAATTTAATTTTGAAAACAATTGGCGCATTACTTTTCACAGTTGTTGTTGTGATCGTCAGTGCGTCCGCTGTTCTCTCCCATTGCGGCTGTTCTTCATAGCCAAGTACCTGAATATCTTGAATGACCCCTTGAAAATGGTGAGAATTTTCCTTCAGGGATTTAATCTGCACCACCCCATTATCTGGATAGGCAAGAACCGTGGCATACAGACTGCTTTCTTTTAACGTAAAACGTATATCTTCACTCGTAAATATCTTCGTATCCCCATCCGTGAATTGCCCTTCCTTCACCTCTGTCGGACCCTCGCCAAACGTACGCCAGAATGACGTGTCATAGATCGCTTCCCCATTCACTTCCAGCCACTTGCCAATGCTCAGCAAAATGTCGCGATCTTCATCCGGTATGCTGCCGTCTGCTTTGGGACCAATATTCAGCAGTAAATTCCCGTTTTTGCTTACAATATCGACGAGATCCCGAATAATCTCCTCAGCCGTTTTATAGTTATTATTTTCCGTATAACACCATGAGTTTTTAGCAACAGCTGTATCCGTTTGCCAAAAATAGGGCTTGAGCTCAGCGAACTGTCCCCGCTCCACATCCGGAACGGCACTACCAAACATGTAGGCCTCATGTTTATAATTGATAGCTACAGGCACACCCCACTCTTCGCCTTTGTTATAATAATAGGCAGCAAATTTCTTGAGATAGGGTTTGAATGCAACCGTTTGAATCCACCAATCAAAATAAAAGACCTTTGGCTGATATTGATCGACCAGTTCACAGCAGCGAATCAACCAGTCTTCCAGATACTCCTCGGTTGGAGGTGAGTCATACAAGTCGAAGTGATCCTTGGGTTCAGGCATGGCAGGCCAATAGAAATCCCCACGCTCCAGGGGTTCCTTAATATCTGAATCAAATTCCTTCCCGTGAGACATGAAGAACCAGTGCTCAGCGCGGTGAGACGACACGCATAATGTCAGCCCCTGCTTCTCGTATGCAACCTTCATCTCACCCAGAAGATCCCGTTTGGGGCCCATTTCATATGTGTTATAGTGAGAGATAGAGCTTTTGTACATCTGAAAACCATCATGGTGCTCAGCCACAGGCATAACATATCTGGCTCCAGCCTGTTTGAATAACGTTGCCCATTCGTCTGCATCGAACTTCTCTGCACGAAACATTGGAATGAAGTCTTTATATCCAAAGTCCTTATGAGGTCCATACACCTCAAGGTGATGTTCATAAGCTTTGGTGCCTTGTATGTACATATTTCGCGAATACCATTCGCTATCATAGGCCGGTACAGAATATAGCCCCCAGTGAATGAATATGCCGAATTTCGCTTTTGGGTACCATTCGGGTACTTGAAAGGCGCTAAGCGAACTCCAGTTGTCCTTGAATTTACCGCTCTCAATCGTTGCTTCGATATGTTGCAAATATTCGTTTTTGTCCATGAGATGTTCTCATCCCTTCTGTTATTGTCTGTAGTTGTATTGTAGTGCTAAGGCCGAAGGATAGACATGCAGAACACTAACTTTTAGATGGACAATAATAACCTTGTATGGAGATGAAAAGTATGAATCACCAAACTTTGCTTACGAACTACCTGTCCAATCTCCAAGTCGAATTATTCATGGTCAATTACAATCGGTGCGATACGGATTGGCGGGATCTGGATTACACGCCCGATTACAGCAAGTTTTATTTCATATGCGAAGGTGAAGGTTGGCTCAAAATTGGGGATGAGGAGTATTATCCTGCGCCTAATCAGCTTATTCTAATGCCAGAGGGGATCAAACAGTCATACTCTGCCATTAATGAAAGTCCTTTTCTCAAATATTGGTGTCACTTTAGCGCAAAGGTTGGGGGAATCAATTTGTTCCAAATTCTGAAATTCCCACACATCTGTACGATAGATCAACCTGAGTTGGTTCAAGCAATCTTCAGCAGTATCCTTACATATGCAAAATCCGATGAAGTCTATGCCCATATGATGGCCAAGAGCAAACTGACCGAGTTACTATCCCACTATCTAATGAATCTGGATCTGGATCAGATCTCTTTTATTAACGTTCCTGTCATGGAGAAACTGTCCACCATTCTGGCATATATTGATTCCAACATTGAAGAGAATATTTCGGTTCAGGATCTGGCCCAGATCGCCTACATGCATCCAAATTATTTCATTCGATTCTTCAAGCAGCAGATTGGAGTTCCTCCGATCCTCTATATTACTGGTAAAAAAATCGATAAGGCCAAGGAGTTGCTGGCCTGCACCCCGAACACAATAACTGCCATCGCCGAGCATCTCGGTTTCAGTGATTTGTATTATTTCTCCAGACAGTTCAAAAAGCATACAGGGCTAACGCCAACGGAATACCGCAAACAAAAAACAGTACTTACAACGAAACATGGTCTATAAATAAGCTCACTTCAGAGAGAGTTCCCTCATTCGGAACTCCCTCTTATAGACTTGTTTCTATTCAATTGCTCATGCTGAGTTACTTTCTTGAGTTCTCTCAAATAAGCATAACCATAGTTTTGATCCGGCTCAAGATATGCCCCTTCCGCCCACTCGTTCCAGGCATTAACAAAAAGATATTCACTTTTGTACAGTGTCCTTGCTCTCTCCATCTGCCTTGATAGATACAGCCCAAACTTCTCTGGAGTAGAACCGAGCGTACTCTGTCCGTCAACGCCTCTCCGCGGTGTATTATCCCAATTGACAAAAGCACCTGGATAGACAATTTCTCCGTTACGGTGTGGTGTTCGTTCGAGAATGGAGGACCAAACCTTGTCGTAATTCACAGCAATATGTTGCTGTCCCTTGATGTTCATTTGGATCCAGATTCCATTCATATGTCCATGTGCAAACGTATAATGCGGTTCAAATTCCATGCTCGCATCAAAGACCTGACGATTAAATGTAGGGAATCCACCAATGGTCTGCACAAAATGGATCCCTTTCAGGCCATGCTTCAAAGCCAATTCACGCCAAAACTGAATCATTTCCTCACATTGCGGAATACTGGCTGGCCGATAGATCAGAAATAACGGCTTACCTCCCACTCGAATATATCGTTTGTCCTTAAATACCTTTACCAAATAATTAAAATGTTCTTCCCAATCCTCTCGATCCCCATAATTCTGGGCCATGAGAATATCGGATTCCTGCCCATCCCATTTTCTTGTCCATGTCTCATTGGCCCAAGACAAACAAAAGGGGAAATCAGGCTCCCCACTGTTCAATATTTCATTAACTGGTTTTTCCAATAAACGTTTGCCTTTGAACCAATAATGATAATAACAAAATCCATAAACGCCATGATGTTTGGCTGTTTCTGCTTGCCACTTTCGTACATCTGGATCGGAAAGATCATAATATTTCCCCTGAAATGGCTGGTTAGGCTGATGGTGACCCGAATATAAAGACGTGGCTTTTTTTACATTCGTCCATTCAGTAAAACCGTCCCCCCACCATCGGTCGTTCTCCTCAATCCGGTGAAATTGGGGCAGATGCAGAGCAATTACCTTCAATCAGAACTCCTCCAATGCAGCAACATGATGCAGCCTACGCTCCTGTGATTTTTGGGATGATTTATATGAAAATGATATCCAGTAGTCGCAATGTTTTTTGTAGATGGGATTGATTATATTTCATGTATGCCAGAGCATGGCTAGCGGCCAGTCTCCTTGCATCAACACTCTGCCAGTAATGTTCAAACTTCTGAGTGAGTTCTTCACAAGAGTTGTATTGTTGAAAGTTACTAAGGTCAATCCCGTTGCTCTGATTCACAGATGGTCCTATGAGCTGAAACGTCCCACATGCGGCAATTTCCATCACGTTTTTGATTGATTCCCCACTATGAATAACCAGTTTGCTTCCGTTATATAACATCTGACGAGCTTCATTCGTATGAACAGGCTTGAAATCCCCGATCTGTGCCCAACCCTTTCCATCCACCCGAACCTTTTTGTTATCCATAAGACCTGATTTGGCAATAGCGGTGACGATGCCATCCGGTTCTGCATCCCCGATGATACAAACATCCGATTCATACTCCGGGGGAACAGCTTGCGGACAGAATAGATGTGGATCAGGCGGCATGAACAGTTCATGACTACCAGTGCTTCCCATATGCTGCTGATCATCGGTTATTTGCGTTGAATGTTGTGTAAACACATGATCAAAAATCGGTAGGATAGTTTCGCTTTGATTCCCATGTTGATCGACAGACAACCAGATTGCCTTCTTCACGGTTGATGTCCTTAATGCTGTGATATTCTCATCCGGCAAGTTTTCTTCGCTTCCGATGACCATAATCAGGTCAACTTCATAGGAAGACAAACAGGCTGACACGGATTCGATATATTTAATCTCATTCACATTTCTCACGAGATGTTTCAGACTCTGTTCAATCAGGACGCAATGGGATGACATTGCTCGGTCATTACAAGGAGTAATAAGAAGCACATTTAACTCCTTATAGATCACTTTTGGCACTTCTCGGGTAGGTATGCTTCCCACCTGCATCATGTTCAGCCATTGCTGATTCAGTTCCAATTGCTGTACTTCCATATGTTTACGCATGGATTTGAGTTTCCTGTTCAGAACCACATTCATCTGTCTCAGGAATAACCGGTTCGCATCATGAACTGAACGTCTCTTTTTCGTGGACTTAACCTGCATTTTTGACTTCTTTTGGATAACAAACCCTCCTGTTCCATGCGAAAACATTCTCTGCCTACAATATGCACGACATAGTGTTTCGCTAACTCTTTTTTTGCAAAAGGGGCTTTATCCCAAGTATATAATGTGTGGCCACCCGGATCATTCCAAATCTTGTCCTCATAGAATATAAGAATACTATATAGGAGATGATATCTTTGCCAACTTTTGATAGCATCCTTGTCACCGGTAATCAGACCATTAACCAAGATCTGCAAGTTAATGGTAATCAAACCGTTGGTGTCGATCTAAACGTCAATGGCAGTCAGACCGTAGCAGGCAGCCTTCAAATCAACGCCAGCTCCTCGATTGTCAACCATTTGGGTGTAGGCGGAGTGATTGAAGCTGGAGATAGCGTTAAGGCCGCTACACAATTAATGGCACTTAATCAACCTACTCTTCCAATCTCCCTACCCGTTTTGCAACAACTCAGATATTACAATCCTGGTGTTGCAGGTCAACCTGGTCTGGTCTTAACAGGGACTGCTGGCAACCAATATATACTGTTCATTGATGAAAGTAGTGGGACACCCCATCTCGCCATTCAACCCGTATAATATAGCCCTGAATCAGATGAATTTCACCAAAAGAAGCGATATCCGTGTACACTCCGGATATCGCTTCTTTTGGTTTCTTTTCTGATGAAGCCTGGTATAACTCATCCATTTATAAATCTGTGATTAATACGGACAAGACACTCTTGCTTTCCAGCTGGAACTTCATCAATACATCATCGCGCAGCTTAACCTGTATGTTGCCCGTCTCCTCCCCGTCATTGAAGAGGACTAAAGCTACGGAACCATCGGCATTTTTACAAGCCACAGAACAAATTCCATCATCACTTGATGTTGATTCGATCCGAACAGCCTTCGGACGGATCACAGCACTAAAATGAGCCAGAGCATAATAATCAAGTGTATACGTAAGTTCCTTTGTTTGCTGATTCACCTGTACGATCCCACGGCACGTACTGCGGCCAAATCTAGGAACGGTTGGCCCGTTGTTCTCATCAAGTGCCATATTCCAAAGTACAAAGGACTTGCTGTAATTGCGAAGAATCTGAATTCCCGTTCGCATCACATTTGAGAAGGCTTGCTCAAATGGCGGAATCCACTCTCCACCCGAACCTTCAGTGAAATGCACTTCTTTCCCTGCAAAAGCTTCATAAACCTTCGTTTGAGCAGAAGCATCGCCCCCGTACCAATGCCAGGCTACGCCATCCACTTCCTCTCCCGCTTGTTCCAGTACGGTAAAGGGGTAGTCCGGTTGATCCCAGTTGTGATCGTAACAGAGAATCTTGGTTTGAATATCGTTTTGCACAAAGGCTGGTTTGAGATGGTTCTTGATAAAATCTGCTTGAGCTTCAGCTGGCATCAACATACCAGGATAATGTCCCGGTTCATAGAGCGCCTCATTCTGTGGTGTGATGGCATGGATCGGTAATCCATGCTTGCCATACGCTTGAATGTATTTCACGAAATACTCAGCATAAACGGGATACCATTCAGCCTTCAACTGTCCGGTGATCATTGATCCACTCGTTTTCATCCAGCCGGGTGCACTCCATGGTGAAGCAAACAGCTTCAGTTCAGGATTCAATGCCAACGCCTTTTGCGTTAAAGGAATAACGTCCCCTTCATCATGTGCAATGCTGAATTGGGCTAATTCCGGGTCTGTCTGCTGTTCTGGCATATCGTTATAACTGTATATCGTTCTCGCATAGTCCGAAGCTCCCATCGGATTACGGATGACTGACAGCCCGATCCCTTTCTCCGGATGGAATAGTCGGTTCATGACCTCATCCCGCTGCTCCTCATTCAAAATTTGGTTGATCAAATAAGCAGATGAATCGGTAAAAGAAGCACCAAATCCGTCCATCTCCTGATACGTTAACTGATCATCCAGATGGATGGTCGTTTTCTCCTTATCAGCATCCAGTGGTTTCAATTGCTCTTGGGGTAGAGATACGAATAAATCTTCTTCACCCGTAGATTTGTACATTTTAAATGTAGTCATAGGATTCTCCTTTGTATTTCTATTATTGAATGCCTAGTTTCTCTTTGTTCAATTTCATCTTTTCACTACGTACCTTCACAATCTCTTCCCACCGATTTTCACCTAAAAATGATTTGTAAGAAGCCAGTGCACTGTCATACGAGGCATCATCCTTGGAACGTACCATACTGACCAGTGTTGTATTCCACTTCGTATTGATTGCTGACAACGCACGAGCTTCAGGTGTACCTTGATCCGGGCTAATATTCTCCAGAATGAAGTGTGGTTTCAGTTTGCCTTTGCCCCACTCCTGCATCTGTTTAATCGCTTCCGGAAAAGCATCTGCACTGAGTGCTTTGTGGCGGTCATGACCAAAGAACATAAATTCACCCATCCGATAATCCTTTTTGAATTGATCCGCGTTATTGAGTTGCAGGTCTTTCACTGCTGGCAGCAATTCTACACTACCGTCGGCTTTGGTTTGGTAGGTTTCCCCCTCGATCCCGTAATTCATAAGCGTCTGTCCTTCTTCACTCAGCAAGTATGTGAATATCTGAATGGCCTTGGCCGGATCTTTACAGTCCTTGGAAATGAAATTGATCATCCACCCCGTTATCCCGGATTGATTCAATGTTGGTGCATTACCTTTGGTGCTCTGCGGACCATCAATTGCAATATATTCCTTGCCCGGGTTGGCACTCATGTAAATTTGCAGGTTTCCTCCTTGTTGAGGTGTACCGTCAAGCAACATGGTCGCGTATTTACCGGACTTTACTTTTTCCTCAAAAGCCGTTCCATCATCGGCAAAACTGTCATCACTGATATTCCCGTCTCGGTACACAGTGTTTAATGTCTTCAGCCACGTGAGGTAATCTTCATCTAGATTACGATCATAGAATTCTCCTGATTCGGTCTCCAACGGAACACCGATGAAATCTTGCAACGTATCTCCGAGTGAACCTGTTCCTTCACCAATGGAGTTGAATCCAAAAGGGATCAACGCAGGGAACTCTTGCTTAATTTGTTTCATCACACGCTGGAATTCTTCTGGCGTTCCAATAACAGGGCTGCCCAATGCTTCATACACATCCTTACGAATGATAAATGCCGTTTTGGCAGGAATGTTACCGCTATCATAATCCTCTTGTGTATTGGAATAGTTCGGGTAACCATAGGTTTTACCATCCGCCAATTGGAACCAGTTCAATGTATCGGCAGCCGCAACTTTATTGAAGTAAGGATCGTATTTCTCCGCCAGATCATTCAGCGGCATAGCCCAAGTTGCAGCTTTTTGCACCACTGGAGAATTCGAGTCAAACACCGTCAACAAATCAGGCATATCTCCACCCGCGAAAAAGGTGTTTAACTTGGTATCATCACCCGTGATAAATTTAATATTGATGTTCAGATCCTCTTTGATTTTCTTGGTAACAATGTCCTTGCCAAAATCAGTGTTCCACCAGTCCGCATTGACGTACCATGTCAGGTCGGTAGCCTCTTCCTTTTTATCCAACTGCCAAGCTGGCTTTTCCGGGTCGACCGTATAACGATCTTCAATGGATACCCAGTTCCCTTCACTGGAGCCCCCCGATCCACCACTGCAACCTGTAATCATAAGTACGGCTGTGAGCAGTGTTGCGAGCAATTTTATCCCTTTTTTGCCTGATGCCTTGTTCAACTTCAACATATTTTTGTTCCTCCTCAAAATGGGGTGTTTGTTGCTCTTATTCCTTGACCGCACCCAGCATCATTCCCGAGATAAAGTATCTCTGAACGATGGGATAGATCAGCACGATAGGGAGTGTTGTAATGACAATCGTGGCTAACTGTACGCCTTTGGTTGTTGTTTCAATCACAGCGGAACCCCCGACATTTTGCATGGATTGTGTCTGGGACTGAACGATAATCTCATAGAGCATCATCTGAAGTGGATAAAGTGACTGATCGGTAATGTATAACTTGGTCGTCATGAAGTCGTTCCATTGCCCCACCCCATTAAATAGCGCAATTGTAGCCATGGCAGGCATGGAGAGTGGAATGAAGATTTTCAGGAAAATATGCCAATCCCCTGCGCCGTCAATCTTGGCCGATTCTTCCAGCGAATCCGGGACATTCCGGAAGAAATTCATCAGAATCACGACATCATAGAAGCTGAACAACGCCGGAATAATGTACACCCAGAAGCTGTTTAACAATCCAAGTGATTTGATTAACAGGTATGTTGGGATCATGCCGCCCGAGAAGAACATCGTAATGACCCCCATGGCAACGTATAATTTACGGCCTCTTATGTACTTTTTGCTGAGACCGTAACCAACCATGGCACAGAAGAACACATGTGTAACAACGCCAATCGTTGTTTTGGAAACTGATATGAAGAATGCCTGCCAGATGCCCTGATCATTGAATACCGCTCTGTAATTCTCCAGCGAGAATTCCGGTGACCAGAAGATGAATCCACCTTCCGCCAGTGCCTTGCCTGAACTAAAGGAAGAGATGATGACATTCCAGAGCGGAACCAGAATAACAATCGTACAGATGATTAACAAAATCATGTTTAAGGTATCAAAGATCCGACTATCGAGATCTTCTTTTGCCACCTTTCCATTCACGCGGGATGCCTCCTTCTACAACACAGATTGATTATCGTTTAATTTGCTTGTGATTTTGTTTGCCGTGACGAGTAGAATGACAGAGATGATTGAGACACCCAAGCCAACGGCCGTTGCATATGAAAAGTCACCCTGAGACATCCCCATACGATACACGTATGAATTGATGACTTCCGCTTTGTCGCGGTTTTGGGAGTTCATGAGCACCAGGGTCTGATCCAGATTCGACCCCAATAAACCGCTTACAGTTAGAATCAGATTTAGGCTGATAATTGATCTCATATTAGGTAATGTGATATTCCAGATCTGTCTGAGACGGCTTGCACCATCGATTTTGGCAGCTTCATAATACGTTGGATCAATCTTTGCCATGATCGCCAGATACAGAATCGTTCCCCAACCTGCCTCTTTCCAAATATCCGATAAGGTAGCAATCCACCAATACTTGCCTGCATCCAGCAAAATGTTCTGCGGTTGCGAGATCACTCCCAGGCTAAGCAACAATTGATTAAATAACCCCGTGGTTGAAAACCAGGTGATCAGCATTCCCCCAAGTACGATCCAGGACAAAAAGTGAGGTAAATATGAAACCGTTTGCACAAATTTCTTGAATCGTCCACTGTTTAACTCGTAGATCATGATCGCGAGAATGATCGGAATGACAAACCCGATACCTAATTTCAAGAAACTGATCCCCAGCGTATTCACGACTGCATCCCAGAAGTATTTGTCTGATAAAATGATTCTGAAATTATCGAGTCCTACCCATGGAGCAGTAGCCAGTGTATCAATGACTGTGTAATTTTTGAAGGCAATTGTCAAACCGTAAATCGGGATGTAACAGAAAATAATCATAAAGATAATGCCCGGGATAATCATCGATTGAATCTCCCATTGTCTTCGATAATCCACGACGAATTCTTTGATTCGTTGTCCGATGGGTTTCTTCCCATTGGGATTGATCGTATTTTTACCAGTTGATGTCTCTACGGCTAATTTATCCACGTTTTTTTACTCCCCTCCATCATGTATGAATGTTTATAAAAACGTTTTTATTTTTCGGCATAAAAAACCCCTTTGTTTTTAATTATGTAAAAAAAGACCGGAGAAGACGCTGAATCAACTTATGTACGGTAGTCTTTCCGGTCGATCTTCACATGGCTTGAACCTCTCACCACCAGCTCACCCGCCAATTTTTGCGCAGCCCCTTGTTCTTTCTCCTTGATCATCCCCACCAGTTGGTTGATTGCCAGGATACCCTGTCTTGCAATTTGATTTCTTACCGTTGTGAGCGGTGGAGAAAAATACTGTGCAATATCAATATCGTCAAAACCCACGACACTAACATCTTGAGGTACTTCAAAACCCTCAGATTTCAACGCATGCATACAGCCAATTGCACTCAAGTCATTCCCCGCAAGAAATGCATCTGGCCGCTTGCCGGGGTGCAAATGAAGAAAAGATTTTATCGCACTATATGTGCTTTCCTCCTCAAAATACCCCTGTATAATGTAATCTTCATCGATCGGAAGCTGGTATTCACGCAGGGCAGCCAAATAGCCGTCTCTACGCTGCACACTGTCAAACATCGTGTCCACACCCGAAATATAAGCAATTTTCTTGTGCCCCAGCCCAATTAAATACTTGGTTGCTTCATAAGCCGCTACATACGAGTCAAAAATGACACTTCCCATCGTATCGCTCTGATAGACCCGATCCAGAAAAACCGCCTTGATCTTGTCTTTCTCCATGGCGATAATATCTTGCTCGTCGATCCGAAGCTCTTCGTAGATAATGACACCATCCACCCGCCGACCCAGAATATTACTCATAATAACGTGTTTATCCTTGGTCACAAATACATTCAGCCCATACCCAAGACGATCACATTCGCGAGACATTGACTCAACCAGCTTATAGAAATACGGACCCGATACACTTGTAGTGAAAAAACCAAGCATTTTGGTTTGACCGGACTTCAATAGCTTACCATTCAGGTTAGGCACATAGTTTAAACGCTCTGCCACCTTAAGAACATGTGATTTCGTCTCCGGGTTCAAGACATCCACACCATTCAAGGCGTTGGAGACTGTAGATATGGATACGCCCGCTTCCCTTGCTACATCTTTAATCGTTATCTTTGCCATAAGTTTTGTCCCTTTACTATAAAAACGTTTTTATAATGTTTAAATTATCATAAAACCGTTTTCATGGCAACACTTTAATTTGCGAGTTCAGACATCATGTACTTTATATATAGCTATATGCCACTGCGGGTGAAAAAAAACGGCTCATGTATGAGCCGCTGTTCCTGTAACTTTGCTTTCTATTCCTCATCCTGGATATACATGGAGTGAATCTGTTGCAGCTGCTCTGCCAGACGTTCCAAGCGAACAAAACGATCCGCTCGAATATATTCCTTCTGCTCCACAAGCATGATCATTGTTGGAACGGTAAAAATAAGAAACTTGGACGCAACCTCTTCCACTTCATTAGCATTAATGTGACCCAGGTATATTGATGGGTAAGGTTCAAGCAACACCCTGATCTTGGGGAGTAAAGCGTGACATACACTGCACTCTGGCCGAGATACATACAAAAAAACCAATTCATGTTGTTGAATAGTTTCTTCAACCATTTCTATGGATGTTAACTCATGAATATCTTTCATAGAAGCTCAACCCTTTCAGTCATTCAATAGCTTGCTCATTTAAACTTTTTCTTTTCAAGTATAGCCTATATGCGTTAGAATCAAATGGAATATATCCCCATATGAAAGAGGTTATGGTATGAAAAAATCATTCTTGTTTCTGTTCACTGCGCTGGTAGTTGTTACTTCCTTCTCGGCATATGCACCTGTATCGAATGCCTCTGGCGATATTGGAGTCAGCCTGCTGTCCGATCGTCAACAAGGTACAGTAAAGTAGTACTTATACAGAAAGTAACAGGCGACAATTCGGATAACATCTGAATTAGTCGCCTGCTTTCATTTAGTCATATTGATTTTTATTTCCAATCTCTCTTCCGAAGATAAGATTCAAATACAAAAGTTCCAAACGGCAAAAGACCGGCCAGTCCACCCATCAGCCAGCGCGTTATCTTCCACTTTTTGACCAGAGCCAAGTGAACTAGCGCAATAAGGTACAAAGGAAACAAAATACCATGAATCATGCCCATTACAGCTACAGCGGAAGAGATATCTGCAAAATATTTCAGAGGCATAGCAATAAAAATCAACAGAAGTAAGGATACACCCTCCCATATACCCGCAATTCTGAATCGGCCTGTCACTGTCTTCATAAAGTCCATTCTCACCTTTCCTGCTAATCGTTTGTGAAATATGTAACTTGTAACATGATACAAAAACCTCACGCCACATCTCCGTACAGATATGTCGTTCTGAAGCTCATATTCAGTATAACGTATGTGTCCGATTCGAAGATGCTTCAAATTTGAATAATTATTGAATCCATAAAACCAGATTTCCACATCAGGTCTTATGGATTCAAGTTGTCTCACGCTCAATCAGCTGGTATGTCAGCTGCTCTGTCTTCAACTCTGTTTTACCCAATACAGCCCACAAGTGATGGAAAGCCTGGGTGGCTTGCTCCGCAATCGGATTGTGTATGGTCGTGATTCCAAGAACACGGGAAAGCTCGATATCATCAAACCCCACAATGGCGAGTTGTTCCGGTACCTGAATATTTCGTCTGCGTGCTTCACTCAGAATACCGATGGCTGCATAATCATTCGAACATAATACGGCCTGTGGAAGTTCTGGTCCCTCAGCCATTCTTCGCATCGCTTCTTCGCCGTCGGAGGAGCTAAATACGGAATATTGATATGCTTCAGTCCACACATGCAACCCTCTGCTCTTCATGAAAGATTCATAGGCTTCACGGCGGCTCTGGGTATTCAAACTTTCAGCCCTGCCAAATGCATTGGCAATTCGGGTGTATCCTCTTGATACCAGATGCTCCAGAGCTAACTTATACCCTTCTGCCTGATCCATCGCGACAGACGGAATCTCGTCATTCCCCATTCGCTGCCAGGAGACAATGGGCCCATACTCCATATAAGCTTTTAATTTCCGAGGATCATTGACACAAGCAATAATAACTAGACCATCAACTCGTTTACTGCGCAGATCTTCGAACGCCTGCAATTCAATCTCTGGATCTCCACGGGATGTATAGATAATCGTCTGAAACCCAAAATCCATGGCTGTATCAATGAATTGATTCATGAATGTAAGAATGATCTCACCTGTGGTAGAGGTCACAATTCCAATCTGTTTTGTTTGCCCTGTAGATAACGATATTGCATTCCGGTTGGGAATATAATTCAACTGTTTCATAATATCCGTTATGATCTGTCTTGCTTCATCACTAACATGCGGAGAATGATTAATCACGCGTGACACCGTCGCTTTTGAGTAACCGGACCGCTTCATAATTTCATCAAACTTGGACATCGGAGACTCCCTTCTTGCTAACGAACTGTATAAGTTCAACTAAGATTATTTACACTGGCACTTCGATGACAGAACAACCTTCCGATCGCTGTTATCCCCAGATTTTTTTGATTCCCTTATCTAAAAGGGAAAATCCGGGGATAGCGTATGCTTCCGATGTAGCTTTCTTGCAGAAAGCTTTCAGGCGACCGCTTCGCTTCTTCTGGTTATTTCTGTCCTCTCCGTTTTCGTGTAAATTTTAGTTGAACTTATTTAGAATAATAGTATGCCTTAGATTGGGGTCAAAAGTAAAACTTGACGTGTAACCCGTTACAACGTTTAAGCTTTTTTTATGTCATAACTGAATCATCTTAAAATATTTGATGAATGGAGCGATACACATGAGCAACTCTCAAAATCAAACCTATCAATTCCCGGAAAATTTCTTGTGGGGTGGCGCAATTGCAGCCAACCAGGCTGAAGGTGCATACAATCAAGGCGGCAAAGGATTATCTACTCAGGATGTAGCTCCCAAAGGTATCATGGGCCCAATCACGGAAGAACCAACCGAAGATAACATGAAACTGATCGGTATCGATCTGTATCATCGCTACAAGGAAGATGTGAAACTGTTTGCCGAGATGGGCTTCAAGGTATTCCGTACTTCCATCGCCTGGTCCCGTATTTTCCCAAAAGGGGACGAGCTGGAACCAAATGAAGAAGGACTGCAATTCTACGACGATCTGTTTGACGAGTGTCACAAATACGGGATCGAACCACTCGTAACGTTATCCCACTATGAGACACCTCTTCACTTGTCCAAAGAATACGATGGCTGGGTTAACCGGAAAATGGTTGGATTCTACGAGCGTTATGTAACCACTGTCTTCAACCGTTACAAAAACAAAGTAAAATACTGGCTTACTTTTAACGAAATCAATTCCATTCTCGAAGCACCATTCATGAGCGGTGGCATCTATACGCCGAAGGAAAAGCTTAGCAAGCAAGATCTCTATCAGGCGATCCATCATGAGTTTGTAGCCAGTGCTTCCGCTGTGAAGCTCTGTCATGAGATCATTCCTACGGCACAGATTGGTTGTATGATGCTCAGTATGCCTACCTACCCATTGACACCGAATCCAGACGATATGATTAAAGTCATGGAATTCGAACATAGCAACTATTTCTTCGGTGATGTGCATGTAAGAGGTCGCTACCCTGGTTATATGAAACGTTATTTCCGGGAGAATGGAATCGAGATTCAGATGGAAGCTGGCGACGAGGAAATGTTGCTGAATACGGTAGACTTTATCTCTTTCAGTTATTACATGAGTATCTGTCAGACAGCAGACCCGGAGAAACAAATCGCAGGTGAAGGTAACCTGCTTGGGGGTGTACCTAACCCTTATCTGCCAGCAAGTGAATGGGGATGGCAGATTGACCCGCAAGGATTGCGTTATGTGCTTAACATGTTCTATGACCGCTATCAAAAACCACTGTTTATTGTAGAAAATGGTCTTGGTGCTGTTGATGAATTGATCACGGGTGCTGACGGCGAGAAAACAGTTGAAGACGACTACCGAATCCAGTATCTGAATGATCATCTGGTTCAAGTTGGTGAAGCTATTGAAGATGGCGTTGAAGTTATGGGTTATACATCATGGGGTTGTATTGATGTGGTCAGTGCGTCTTCTGCCCAGTTGAAAAAACGTTATGGTTATATCTATGTGGATCGTCATGACGATGGATCAGGAACACTCGAACGTTATCGCAAGAAATCCTTCCATTGGTACAAAGAAGTGATCAGCAGTAACGGGAAAAGTTTGCAGCGTTAAGGTTTTTTAAGCAAATGTAACAGATACATTCTTCTATCCCCCAGACATATCACATGAAAAAGTGTCGGTTATATGATACCTTGGCATGTTTTCTGTCTGGGGGATTTTATTTTTATTTTCAAAAAGAAACACCCGATGATACACATCGGGCATTATCATTAGCGACTATCACGTTGTTCACTATTTATTCTTCACTAGATGTTCTTCACTAGATCCCTGCTGTACTTTGATTTGTCTTCTTCTGTTATCTTGCGAATGACCCTGCAAGGATTACCCGCAGCAATCACACCAGACGGTATACTCTTGGTCACTACGCTCCCTGCGCCGATGATCGTATTATCTCCAATCGTCACACCAGCAAGGACTGTCACACCGCCACCAATCCACACATTATTGCCCACCGTGATGGGTCCAACGATCTCCAGACCTTCATTGCGCTGCTCAACATCATAAGGGTGGCCTGCTGTATAAAATCCGCAATTGGGAGCAACAAAAACGTTATCTCCAAAACTGATTTTCCCCCCATCCAGCATGACAATATTATGATTGCTATAGAAGTTCTCACCAATTTCAATATTATAACCATAATCACATACAAATGGCTGTTCAATCAGGAAACGATCCGTCGTTTTCCCCAGCAGTTTCTTGATTAACGCTTCTCTTTCGTTGATCTTGGCTGGATGAAGCTGGTTATAATCGTAACAAAGCCCTTTGGCATGTAAACGCTCTTCAATTAACTCTTGATCATAATTGGCGTTATACAAGAGCCCTAATTGAGATTTTTCTTTTTCAGTCATCATTTCGTAAGCACTTCCCATCTTCTATCTATAAATATGTTAAAGCTCAATCTCTCTAATAATTCTAGCAGGATTACCGCCCACGATCATATTATCCGGAACATCCTTTGTAACGACAGACCCGGAAGCAATGACCACATTATCTCCAATGGTAACCCCCGGATTAATAACGGCTCTACCACCAATCCATACGTTATTGCCAATCGTGACTGGCTTGCCGTATTCTGCACCCGTATTACGTTCATGCGGATGGAGTGGATGAGTAGCCGTATAGATATGTACATCAGGCCCCATTAAACAATGGTCTCCAATACGTACTTCACACACATCTAATATCGTACAGTTAAAATTGGTATAAAAATGATTGCCTGCATGAATGTTATATCCATAATCCACATGAATATTAGGTTCCATGGCCAGGTGTTCACCTGTAGATCCCAACAGTTCCTTCAATAACTTGGTGCGAAGCTCACCGTCCGTTTCCGTCGTTTGATTGAACGTCCGCGTCATTTTCCTTGCATACTCTCTGTCCTCAGTCAATTGAAGATCCGAAGCCAAGTACAGCTCGCCATCCAGCATTTTTTGCTTTTCTGTTTTCGTAGTCATGATCATCGCCCCCTCTGTGTATATCATCCAGTTCGACATTAGATGACACTTTTTAAAACTCTTTTAATTATATAGATTACGATGAATAAAGCAAGTTTCAGTCTATATGAAAATAGTTTAATCTGCTCTAAGATACTATCGTAAAATAGCAAAAAACCTCTACACCCATTGTCTATGGGAATGAAGAGGTTCAAATTTTTGTCTAATTTCTTTATTCTAGGCAACCGCCTGAACGGTTTTTTCCTTAACACTAATGGCATAGATGGCAGACACCAAACCAAGCAGAATCAGAACAGAACCAACCCATCCGGTGTTCAGAATCGATGAGTGATCAATCACCATGCCGCCGATACAGGTACCCAGTGCAATACCTGCATGTGCAATACCTGAGTTGGTGCTGATTAGCGTTTCGGCTGTTTCCGGCGAAGTTTTGATAATGAGACTATTCTGTACAGGCGTAACGGTCCAGCTCAGTGCACTCCAGATGCTTAACAGCAGCAAGAAGGCGATCAGAGGCAAGCCCACACTGAACGGAATGACAGCCATACTCACGATAAAGGGAATCAGCACAATGACAATGGCTTTAGCAGGATGCAGACGATCAGATAACATGCCCCCAATGCCTCCACCTGCAACAGCGGCGATCCCAAACATCATATAGATAAAGGTAACCATCGTCGCGCTGGCACCCAGCGTTTCTTGCAGAAATGGTGTGAAATATGCATATAACGTCAAATGACCCGCGAGAACAAGCAAAGTCGTAGCATGGATTGCCAACATTTTTGGATTCCACAGAGCCGTAAGCTGTTTCTTCAGGGATACAGCAGGTATAGGCTGCACACGATCCATCGCAATCCAGATCGCTACCATAACCACTGCGGTCAGAATAGAAATTAACATAAACACCTCACGCCAGCCCGCCAAGTTGCCTACAAAGATACCAAGTGGTACACCCAGGATAAGTGATGCACTGCCTCCCATGGTAATGATCCCCACGGCGCGTCCTTTATATTGTGGTTCCACGATGCGTGCTGCAAGGGTCAGGGAGAGCACAAAAATAAGTGAACCCGTTGCGGCTCCAAGTGCTCTGCCCGCCATCAGCATATAAAAGCTGGTACTGAACGCAGAGATCAGATTACTGATCAGAAATACAAACAGCGTACACATATATACTTTTTTACGCTCGAATCTGGCCGTCATATTTAATAAAATCGGTGCAGACAACGCATAGACAAGTGAGAAAATAGAGATTAAATACCCGGCTTTCGCCAGAGAAAGATGAAGATCCGTAGCAATCAGGTCCAGAATCCCGCCCAAAATCAGTTCAACGGTTCCGACCACAAATGCTGCGATAGCAAGCACATATACTTTCTTATTCATTTTTGAATCCTCCTCAAAAGTTACAACTACGATAGTAACCCATAAGAATGAAAGTTTCAATAGTTATTTTCATGATTATTTTCAAACAAAGATATAACAAAAAAAACTATTCTTCAAAAGAATAGTTTTAATAGATCAATCTGGTGAGCAGTTTCTCGATTTCAGCATCCTGTAACAGTTGGTCACCGTATTTTTTGGTAATTTGAGTAAGGGCAACATCATGATAGAAATAATCAGTCATCGCTTTAACAATCGGTTTGGACATCGTCTTGATCGCTCGCCATGAATCGTGCTCTACACCAGCAAACAGCAGATATGCATGATCCACAATAAGCAGCTGTGAAGGTTCCGGCGCATCAAGCAATGGAATCAACGAGTATATCCGGTTTAAGGATGTCTCCATACCCCCAACGGCAAGCACTTCAACGTAAACGCCCTGCTTTTCCTTCTGCTCCAGCAGTTCACGATATTTCTCCATTCGCTCATTCCAGGCCAGAAAAAGAATCGATGAATCTGCTTCTTCGATAAGCTGTTCGATATTCGACGCGATGGACGACTCATCTTTTAACGTCCAAATATGCTCATCCGTAAATGTACGTTTGATTTTGTAACTCTTCAACTCCTCAATATTTTTCTCAAAATCAGCCTTGATCTTATGAATAATGGACTGAAGATCCACAGCCATATATAGTTTCTTCTTCCCATCCATCGTTGTCAGCACCGTTCCCTTGTCGATCAGGCGATTGAGCACTTCATAGATTTTGGCTTTGGGAACGTTGGAGTAATTAACAATCGATGTGGCATCAAGCGGTTCATCCTGGGCAAATATAGCCTCGTATACCTGACTTTCATATTGTGTAAACCCGAATTTCTGCAACATGGTTTGGATCGGCGCATCCCTTCTTAGTGTGTCTGGTCTATCTAGTTTAGACGCATGAACTTCCCATGTCCAGTTTATCCCACGTGGCTATGTCCGATCCCAAAAGCGCTGCTGGGTCATCGCTTGAATGAATTGCTCTGCAAACGCCGCAGGCTGCTGTTCCACAATGACGCCAGGTTTGCCTATAATGCCGACAGGCTGGATCACTGCTGCACCCGTCGGTGTAGCACCGATCGGTTTGAAATGATTGTACGTTTCGGTGGCATAGGATCGGGTATATTTCTGAACATAATTGTTCTCCTTCTCTCCTCCAACAATGAACAGACCATCATATACCAAGGGCGAGCCGGTCAAAAAGCTGTCGTCCACCTTGAGTTCCACATTCCCTGTTCCACGCACCACACCCTGTCTTTCATGAACAATGACCGGTTGAAGTCCCACTCCCTTAAGCTCTTCCAAAATGTATTGTGTGCTCGGTCCATCAAATCCTTCCCCAACAATCACTCCTACACGCAATGTCTTGGGAGAAAACACCGTATTTGCCATGCTGAGCGCAGGAGATGACTTCGTCACTGGAGATTCTTGGACGTTAGGTACATTGACTCCGAGTTCCACGGCCAGAATGGTCGCCAGCTCTGTGCTGATATGACCCAACATATTGACAACCTGCTGACGGATGGAAACATCCTTTACCTTCCCAAGTTCAAACGTGAGTGCTTGAATAATATGGCTTCTCTCCAAGCCTGTCATGCTATTCCAGAATAGACGTGCCTGTGAGAAGTGATCCAGGAAGCTGGGTGCCGTTTTCCGTTCTTTAAGACCTTGCACCGGGGAAGGGTATGTCACAAAGCCCCCTTTTGTTCCCGGCACAGTATAAGGTGAGTTATTGGCAAGCGAATTGTTATGATAGGCAACTCTCCCCTGATCAATCGTAAACCGGGAAGCTCCATCCCGCTGGTTGTTATGTACAGGGCATACCGGACGATTGATTGGCAGCTCCTGATAATTCGTGCCCACCCTCGCCAATTGAGTATCTGTGTACGAAAACAGTCGCCCTTGAAGCAACGGATCATTGCTAAAGTCAATGCCACGTACGATGTTACCTGGATGGAAAGCAACCTGTTCCGTTTCAGCAAATACATTTTCGACATTGCGGTTAATCGTCATTTTGCCAATGATTCGCACTGGAATGTCTTCTTCTGGCCATAATTTTGTTGCATCCAAAATATCAAAATCAAACTTGAATTCATCTGCTTCCTCCAAAACTTGTAATCCGAGTTCAAACTCCGCAAAATTGCCCGCATTGATGTTCTCCCACAGATCTCTGCGATGAAAGTCCGGATCTGCACCTCCCAGCTTTTGAGCTTCATCCCACACAAAAGAATGCATACCAAGTATGGGTCTCCAATGAAATTTCACGAACCTGGATTTGCCTTCTTTGTTCACCAGTCGGAAGGTATGTACTCCAAATCCCTGCATCATTCGAAAACTCCGTGGTATCGTGCGATCCGACATAATCCACATGACCATAGCAGCCGACTCTTGGTTATTCGCGATGAAATCCCAGAAGGTGTCGTGTGCAGTAGAGCCCTGTGGAATTTCATTGTTAGGTTCCGGCTTTACCGCATGAATCAAATCCGGGAACTTAACCCCGTCCTGAATGAAAAAAATAGGTATATTGTTGCCAACCAAGTCAAAATTGCCTTCCTCGGTATAAAACTTCACGGCGAACCCACGTACATCCCGATTTGTCTCGTTAACCCCTTTGGAACCGGCAACTTCGGAAAAACGAACAAACAGCGGTGTTTTCACATCTGGATTCTGAAGAAAATGAGCCATCGTTAACTCTTCAAGTGATTCATATAACTCAAATTCACCGTAAGCTCCATATCCTCGGGCATGCACAACTCTCTCCGGGATGCGTTCCCGATCAAAGTGAGACAGTTTCTCACGCATCAGAAAATCTTCAAGCAGCGTGGGTCCGCGATCCCCCGCTTTTAGCGAGTTGCTGTCATCTGATATTTTAACCCCTTCGTTGGAAGACATCTCTTTGCCATTATTATCCCGTAGAAAGGTATTTCTTTGCTCAATCTTTTTATTCTCATCCATAGGTTCCTTGCTCATCCCAATCACCTCCAGAATATATGTATGGGATTGAAAATGCATTTATGAGTATCTGTTATACCTATGAATTGATGTGAATTCCACAGGCACTAGATATAAATGGAAGGTGTTATCCCCATTTATTGCTCATGACGTCTTTTGTCTAGCACCTTCTACTTCACATTGTCATTTACTATAAAGAATCTAATAGAAAAGAGATGATTAGTATGGCTCGTGTCAATGCTGTTCCGCAACCGGATCTGGTATTAATCTATTGGTCAAGAAATCCCCTCGTTCCTGGTTCTGCGCGCAGAATCCAGAGTGTGCGTGTGATTGGCAACACAGCTCCGTGTACATTCACGTTGGTTCCTGGCGCTTTATTGATTAATGCATTGAACTGTTTGCTGGACAATGATATTGGATTCAAAGTGGTCTACCGCCATAAAACCTCAGCAATCAGTGGCGTTTTGTTATTAAAACGCAAATAATCAGACCTCCAAAAAATGGTACCTCCCTTTAGGAGAGCACCATTTTTTTTCGTTCTTTGATCGTCAATCGACAGATTGGGAACGCCAAAAAACCGCGATATCCGCGGTCTCTTGTTCACGATGTTGATTTAATTCAAGATCTCCATCACTAATACATTCACTGAATGAGCGGCTAAATTAACCACCACCGATGTATCGGACAGTGTAATCTCCTGTTCTTGGGGAATCACTTTCTCATCATTCTTCTGATTCACATTTGGAATATGCACCAAATGATCTTCTCCAGTAAGTGTGATCAATCTGGCTGAAGCATCCACCTTCAGATCCTGAAGGCAAATCCGGGTTGATTTATCCACACCATCTGCATTGACCAGTTTCACATACACATAACGTTCATCTTTCGTAACAGAGTGGAATACTTCCCGGTTGTAAGCTTCCAGCTTGTAATCCAGAACTTTGCTGATATTGTGACCATCTGTATAGGAGCAGATCAGATTCTTTCCTGTGTCCCCACCATAGTTAACCGTAATCGTATAATCGGTCCCATTCTCGAGTGGTTCATAGTTGGCCGCTCTTAGGTTACCTGCTGCTGAACTCGATGAATAATCTCCTAATGTGTAACCTTCGATCCCTTGTTTGTACACCTTCACTCCCGTGGCATTTCCCCCGTAACTGATTGCGTACTCGATGACATCCTTGTTCTCCGGTGAGATATCCGTCAGTCCCACACCGATGTAAAAACCATCCTCACCTGAAATTCTTTCAGCCTCAACGTGAACTTGGTAATTAGTCCATTCGTCATTCAGCTGATACAATCCATTTAATCCACTTGATTGTGCCTTCAAAATGAGTCCTTTCCCTTCGGTTAACGTATATCCTTCCGATCCGGGAATCTGGTTCCATGCCTCACTAGGCTGTGTACGTTCCCTGAAATCTTCATCTAGCAGTATGGTACCATCCACATTGGACGTGACCGTGACTCGTTTCACCACGATGTCTGCATGACCTGTTGCAATCTCGATGCCGCCACGTGGAATGAGATTCAGCGGTTTACCTTTGCTATATGTCGAGAACGAAGTTTCAAGTACCTGATTTCCTACATGTTTTGCAAAAAGCTGCTGTACATAATAATTCGGTGTATACCATACTGTTTCATCATCAAACCAGATGCAGTCTGGCGTCCAGCGGTAGGTGCCGTCCGTTAGTACTTTGTTGAACAATGGCGCATAGGCTGCCAAACGAACAACGTCTGCATTATTTTCAAATCCAGTCATGATCGCAGCTTCTGCAACCGCACCTGCCAGCGTGTTTTTGTCCGTGGAAGCATATTCTCCAACAAATACTTTGGATGTTTCTTTCCAATCGATACTTCCGTCTTCAAGATAGGCCCGGTCATAATAGTTGTACCGATCCACGTTATTCAGCAAATATTCATTGGAGCGGTAGTAGTGCTCATCTGCGATGGTGTCCATGTAATTGTCCTGATTTTCATACCAAGTTACGGTCTCCTCAATCACCTCAGTACCATCTGCAAAAGCAACCTGAGCTGACCCGGTGAGGTTCCCGCTGAGGAATTTCCATCCTTCCTGGTACGCATCATCATCTGCCTGAGCACCCACCGTCGAGATAATGTGCAGCTCATAATTAGGATAGTTCTGTTTCATGTACTCATCTATTGAACGTTTGAATACTTCGAAGTTGGCAAAAAATTCAGTGCCCCAGTTCTCATTGCCTACGCCCAGATAACGAAGATCAAACGGTTCAGGGTGTCCCATCTGGCTTCGTACCGCCGCCCATTCGTTGTGTTCAAAGTCTGTACTGAGCGCAAAGTCAATCAGATCTGTAAAGTTGCTGATATAATAATCCCTTAAAGCACCGCCCGCAGGGTGAGCATAATCCGATCGTGCCTGACATAACACACCGCAAGCCATGACTGGAACTGGAGCGGCATTCAGATCTTCCGCCAGTTGGAAGTACTCCATATAACCAAGCCCCATCGTCATCATGTAACCCCAGACATTATAATTTTCTTTGCGGAGCTCAACCGGACCCACAGAATCCTTCCAGTCATATACGTTATCCCAGATAAAAGATCCCTCCGAGATACACCCTCCCGGAAAACGCAAGAACTTCGGATGCAGATCTGCGAGTGCCTGGATTAGATCTTTTCTCAATCGATAGTTCGGGTTAGCTGTGTAGTTGGCATGTGCTGTAGCCGATATTCCCTCTTCTGTCCGATCAGCTCCCCATACATTCTGAGGGACCAAGGACACCATATCGATGGAGATGTCACCTGCAAACGTAAGTGCCAGTTGACCAAGTACAGTCTCCGTTCCGATCAGAGACAAACCGTATTTCTTCCATGTGTTCCCGCCTTCAACATGCAGCGTTACCGAATCACTGATGGAAGTGTCGCTTCCATCCTGCAATTGAACAGTCATCGTTCCTGCCGATTCTGCTTTTGCCCATACGGTAAAGTCATATGATTCACCCTGCTTGATGGACATGGCACAATGCTGGTTGGAATCTGAGAATCCACGATTTCGAATCGTTGCCCCATCCTGAACCGTTACATAATAAGCATTTACTTCAGGGTCTTCCACGTTAAAGTGAACGTTTAGTCCATCCGTATGCTGTACGAGCATTTTCTCCGTATCGCCTGACCAGGCAAACAAAGGTTCACGATTTCGACCTGTCGAACAACCACATTCTCCAGAATCATGTGAGTACGTATCAAATGCAAAGGATTCAAATGATCGATTCTGAACAAGCTCTGCATAGATTCCGCCATCTGCCGCGTTGTTAATATCCTCATAGAAAAGCCCATACATGACTTCACTGATATCAGCCACCTTCTGATCTCCATGGATGGTGACGGTATAGGGAGCGACATGTGCTGGCAGAACAGACACGTCAAAGCTTTGGCTCAGCTTACGATCACCTCTGTTCAGAAGCGCACGGAGCGTAACCTCTTGTGCTGATGTGATCACCTGAACTTCTCCGCTCTCGGATAAGACTTCCGGCTTACTGGAGCTCCATTCAACAGACACTTTACCACCCAGCAAGTCTGCGGGTAATGATACATCCTTGGTGATGATTCGGTTGGGGAAGGACAAGTACTTGTCCGCCGCAAGCTTTACAATCGCTTCATCTGTCAGTGACTCACACATCACTTCAATGACTTCATCCATGGTGAGCGCTGACCCATAGATCCGAAAGTCGGATAACGAACCTGCAAAATCCACATCCGCTGCATACTGGGAACGTCCAATATAATTCTGGCTATAATTTTCGGGATCGGTGAAAGAATCAAACCATTCGCGCAATTTGGCATAATTGCCACTGGATGTCTGACTGATCGAGCCGTCTGCGGCCTTCTCCCCATTCACATATACAATTGGACCCGCACTGCTCAACGTTCCCCCTTGGCTGCCCGCTACGGAGAGTGCAATATGCAACCATTCTCCGCTTGCAACTCCTCGACTTGGGTGGACAACCAGATTATCGCCGGCATATAACGTACTCAGAAGCTGACGCGTCAGAAACATATACGGCCCCTTCTCGCCTTTGCCAAAGTCAAAAATGCGTTCCCACACATTGGACCCTTTGCCGAGAAATACCCAAGTGGCAATAGTAACTCCAGTGTTATCGCTTACATCCTGAAGCAGATTCGAGGGTAATTGCAGATAAGAGGTTCCACTCGCTCCCCCGTTAAAAGTCACCGCCGTTCTGCCTTTCAACTCGGATATCACAGGTCGAATCTCACCTTTGGCTATACCATCATGTCCCTTACCCGAGCTGTCCTTCCCGATCTGAACGGTATCTTCAAACTTGTATTGTGCAATCAACTGATTTTGATATGTGGTCATGTTCTTACCTCCTATGTAGTTGGGAATTGTCGTTAAAGAATACTCACCTTTAATTCGTATAAGTTTAAAATGATTGATAAATAGTTAAATGCCTAATCTAAACGTAATAATATCCCATCACATAACCTAATTTCAATCCTAAATTTGAGAAAGATGACTGGTTTATTTGAATCTTAGAAGGTTTATGAGCTCTTTCCGTCTCTCTTTATTTATTCATTTTAGTCTTATAAACATCATATTTATGGTTTACAAACATATAAACCAATTGATAATATAACAAATGAAAGCGCTTGATATAATGAAATACCCAAAGGAGGTCTGCCGAACCTTATATCGTGTGTTGCCAAGTATCGGGTTATTTTTCATTCCGGGAAATAGGAAAGGGGAAACGTATGAAACGTTATTGGGTACGCGTACTTAACATTTCTGTACTAAGCACCACATTACTTACTGCAACAACTTTGGCACCGGTCTCGGTGTTCGCAAATGGTTCAGAGGCACCCGTGGGTAACTCGCAGACTTCCACCACAACTATCGCAACTCCTGCTCCATCATTCAAAAATGTTTCTGTGCATGACCCTTCCATCATTAAGGTGGATGATACGTTTTATATTTTTGGTTCACACCTGCAAGTAGCTAAGTCCAAAGACTTTTTGAACTGGGATCTCGTCGCCTCCGGCGTTACAGATAACAATCCTGTTGTCCCCAATGTAACCAAGGAATTCGCTGAAGGGTTGGAGTGGGCGCAGACGGATACGTTATGGGCAGCAGATGTCATTCAACTCGCGGACGGCAAATTTTATATGTACTACAATGCTTGTAAAGGGGACTCCCCGCGATCAGCGCTCGGCATTGCTGTCGCAGACAATATCGAAGGCCCTTATAAGGATCAAGGCATTCTGTTGAAATCCGGCATGTGGGATCAGATCAGTGAGGATGGTACCATTTACGATGCAACGATTCATCCCAATGTGGTTGATCCTGATGTCTTTTATGATAAAAACGGCAAGTTATGGATGGTGTATGGTTCATATTCCGGAGGGATTTTCATTCTGGAGATGGATGCAACGACAGGTAAACCACTGCCGAATCAAGGTTATGGCAAAAAGCTGACCGGAGGCAATCATAGTCGTATTGAAGCACCTTATATGCTCTACAGTCCCGAAACCGATTATTATTATCTGTACCTGTCTTACGGTGGACTAGGTGCTGATGGAGGATACAACATTCGTGTTGCTCGCTCCCAAACACCGGATGGGCCTTTCCTCGATGCGGAAGGAAACGATTTGATCAACGTTAAAGCGGACAAGGATAAACCGTTGTTTGATGATCGTTCTATTGAGCCATTTGGAGTCAAATTGATGGGGAACTTCCTGTTCGAGAGACAGATCGGTGATCCGGGCACAGGCCTAGGTAGCGGCTATGTATCGCCAGGGCATAACTCTGCTTATGTTGATCCGGAGACTGGCAAACAATTTCTCATCTTCCATACCCGCTTTCCAGGGCGTGGCGAAGAGCATGAAGTTCGCGTACATGAGATGCATATGAATGCAGATGGTTGGCCCGTTGTTTCTCCATATCGCTATGCGGCTTTGGGAGAAGATACCACGCAACTGACAACTCAGGAGATCGCCGGTCAGTACCAATGGGTGAATCATGGTAAGGACATCACGGCGGACATCAAGCCATCCCAGACCGTTCAGTTCACGGCAGATGGGCAGATTCATGGTGCCGTGACAGGAACGTGGAGTCTTGGTGCAGACAACAAGGTTCAGATCACTTCGAATAACGTTTTGTACAAAGGCGTTTTCACACATGAATGGAATTCGGAATCTCAAAGTACGGTTCTGACCTTTAGCGCCCTCTCCTCCTCCGGGATAGCCATCTGGGGAAGTCAAGGTGTTGAACGGAGTAATCAAGACATTGTAGATGCGGTGAAAAAGGATCTGAGCATTGGTAATACAGATCAAGTGTTCTTTAATCTGTCTCTGCCTACCAAGGGAACAAGTGATGCAGAGATTACGTGGAAAAGCTCCAATACTTCGGTTCTATCCACTACAGGTGTAGTACAGCGACCACGCGCCGGTAAGGGCGATGCCAAAGTAAAATTAACCGCAACGATTCGTAAAGGAACTGCGGTAAGCTCCAAAACGTTTAACGTTATCATTCCAAAGCAAGCGGTAAGCCCGTTGCTCGGGGAGTATACTTTTGAACACAAAAAACTTGCCAAAGTCGCACAGGATTCCAGTAAAAACGAATATCACGGACAAGCCTTTAACGTGGTCAGTTCTGCTGCCGGTGGCAAAAATCAGGCTGCCACATTTAATGGGACAGACAGTTTCATACAGTTACCTGGACTCATTACAGATACAACGGATTTCACGTTTAGCGCTTGGGTCAATTGGGACGGCGGCGGGTCCTGGCAGCGTATTTTCGACTTTGGAAATGGTTTGACCAGGCATATGTTCCTTACTCCCTCCCAGCATAATGGAGCGCTACAATTCACCATTCATAATGAGGGTCGAGATCAGAACCTGATTGCAGCAAATCCACTGCCTTCCAAAGCGTGGGTTCATGTGGCTGTATCCCTTCAGGGTGATGTGGGTACTCTATATGTGAATGGTACATCGGTTGCAAGCAGCTCTGAGATTACTTTTAACCCGAAAGATCTAAAGGTAACTGAAGCTTATGTGGGCAAGAGTCGTTATGCGGCTGATCCGTTCTACAAAGGCAGTCTGGATAACGTAAGAGTGTATGATAAAGCATTAACAGCCAAGGAAATCCAGCGTCAAGCCAAAGAAAAGCCTTAACTTAGAGTCCCCAATCGCAAGCGGTTGGACTCCATAGTGCACACATCATAAAGCAGCTAATGTATCGAACTGCACCCCATTTGTTAGAGACAACTAACAGCGGCGTTGCAGTTCATTACATCAGGCTGCTTTATTGTCACTTCGAATAATGGATGACCATGTTGAATTTACTCTCCTTAGCACCGGAGTTTACATAGGCATGAGGCTTGTCCGCTCCAAAACGAATTGACTCCCCTTGGTTCACCGTATATTCTTCCGTGCCTACCCGTATCGTAACTTTCCCTTCAAAAACAGTAATAAATTCTTCCGTACCTTCTATATGCGGTTCAGCTTTCAACTCAGACTTGGGGTCCATCTCCATCAAATATATTTCAAACCGACGACCCTCTTCAAAAGGAAAATGCGGATAAATCCGAACCCTTCCCTCATCCTCCATCAATACTTGAATATCATCGCCCGTTACAACGGTCGTATCTGACTTCGGCTCGTGAATCAAAGCAGTGAAGGAGGTTTTCAGGCCATTAGCAATCTTCCATACGGTTGCAATGGAGGGATTGGATTCGCCACGTTCAATCTGACCAAGCATGGTCTTGCTAATACCAGACATTTCGGCGACCTTGTCCAGACTAAGCTTTCTTTGTTCCCTAAGCTGTTTCAGGTTCTGAGCAAGAATACTATTAATGTTTTTCAAAATCCATCCTCCTCATTTTATAATTATGTTGTGCTATATAACGCACATGTTGTACAATAATGAAGACCGTACGCTATAACGTACATTTCATATCATTATATCACACAACTAAGAAAACGTGGAGGAACCATGAACATTATACCTTTAGTGACCTATGCAATCATCGCTTCATTTACACCCGGACCCAACAACATCATTTCCATGACGCATGCAAAAAATCAAGGGTTTCGCAAGACCCTTCCGTTTATTAGTGGAGTTGCAGCCGGCTGCCTGCTAATTATGTTTCTGTCCAGTTATTTCAACCTTATTCTTCATCAATATATTCCCAGGATCACACCCGTCTTGAACGTGTTAGGATGTGTGTACATGCTCTATCTGGCGTTCAAAATCATGCGAAGTAAACCTGCAGATGCACAAGAAAACAAGGTCAATCATTATTCATTTCTATTCGGGTTCACCCTGCAATTTATCAATCCCAAAGTCATTCTGTATGGGCTTACTGCCATATCCGTTTTTGTTCTGCCTCTTGGGCAGTCCCATGTTCAATTAATCGTATTTTCCTTACTGCTCACCTTCATCGGCATTAGTGCCAATATGACCTGGGCGTTCGGTGGCATGTTATTCCAGAGCTTTCTATTAAAATACGAGCGTCCTGTTAATATCGTAATGGGTATGTTGTTAATTTACAGTGCACTATCAATCCTGATGTAAAATGTAATAGAAAAAGCGTCCACTCATTCGATGAGCTGAACGCTTTTATTTTTTCATCCCAATTCCGGTCTCCACCATGGATGTGTAGGGTAATCCTCCGTATGAAGCACAACCTTCTCGCCGATTTTGGGTGTTGCAATCTTAACTTGCAGGGCATGTGCAGCCTTCGTAATTCGTTCAACCGGTTCATTCCAGGCATGATAGGCCAGCGTAAAAGCTGCCCAATGAATCGGAATGAGCAACTTACCACCTACATCCAAATGTGCTTGTACCGTCTCTTCCGGCATCATGTGAATGTTGCACCACCGCTCGTCATATTGCCCACATTCCATCAAGGTGAGGTCAAATGGACCGTATTTACTGCCAATTTCCTTGAAATGAGGACCGTATCCGCTGTCACCACTAAAGAACACCTTTGTATGTTGTCCAGCGATAACCCACGAACACCATAAGGTAGAATTACGGTCGAATAATCCTCTGCCCGAGAAATGTCTTGCTGGCGTGCAAGCCAATGTTAAACCTTTGAACGATAACTCATCCCACCAGTTGTGCTCGGTAATCTGTTCCGAAGGCACACCCAGTTGAATCAGCCGTCGACGTACCCCAAGCGGTACGATAAATCGCTTTGTTTTATCCTTTAATCTGCGGATGGAGTTATAATCCAGATGATCATAATGGTCATGCGATATAATGATTGCATCCAGAGCCGGGAAATCCTCCGGTTGTATCGGTAGATTCGTGCTATAACGTTTGGTACCCACCCAGGATACAGGGGATGGACGATTGCCCAGCATCGGATCAAAGAGCAACCTGTGCCCTTCAATTTCAAGCAAAAAAGCCGAATGTCCGAACCATGTAACCTGTGGATTATCGGATGCACTGAATGATTCAGCAGGTTCACATATCTCCATGGGCATTACGCCCACTGGCCTCCGCTCTACATTGCCACGCATGGAATCTCTCAATATACTGATTAGGGACTTGAAGTTCATGCCGGCTGATGTCGGGAGCTGATTTTCGTATTTTGTCATTGTACATACCTTCTGTTCTATAAAATCAATCTAGGTTCAACATTTAGATGAGATATATTCATATCGTAGCTATATATTAATTCATTGGCCGTTGATATACAATTTTCACTAGAACACGCCCTTCTCCCTTGATCAGAAATAAACTCAATTAAGATAGAATTAAGACTCTGTTTTCTCTCCTATAAGATTGGGCATATATGATAGAGAAAATACATGGAGAGTATGTGAGAGAACATGAAGAAATGGCGTAAAAGATTAGTTAAGTTTTTGATATTTGACCTCGCGGTAATTCTGTTGCTTCTGGGTACAGGCGTGATCTACCAACAAATAGGGGTAAGGCAGGATGCAAAAATGCTCGTACCTCCTGGAAAGCTCTACAAAGTACATGGAGACAATATGCATCTATATACTGGCGGAGAAGGCGATGTAACGGTTGTACTCGCCTCTGGCTGGGGGACCGCTAATCCCTATGTAGATTATTATCCATTATATGAAAAGCTTGCTCCAAACACAAAATTCGCTGTATATGATCGATTTGGCTATGGATACAGTGATCAGACCGATAAGAAACGTGATGTCGATACCGTAGCTGAAGAATTACACGAGTTGTTGCAGGTATCTGGACAGAAGCCACCTTATGTATTGGTTGGACATTCACTCGGCTCGCTGGAGACCATCCGTTTCGCACAAAAATACCCGGATCTCGTCAAGGGTATCGTCATGATTGATGGCGGAAGCCCCGAATATTATTCAAATGACGATGACTCTTTGGCAGACACAATTGGTGGTTTTGCGAATAAATTCCGTATCCAAACCGGACTATTCCGTCTCTCCATGCAATCTGACTTGGTTGTCGAAACTTCCAATGCCAATCGTAATGAACTGAAACTTGTACCCGAAGATCTGAAAAAACTGGATACAACTGCGCTGTTGCACAACTATGGTAATGTTAATACGTTGGATGAATTACGTGAAATAGCTGCCAATGCCAAAGTGGTCGTAGATCACAAACAAACCTTACCGTTTCCACTCACCATACTGACAGCTGACTACCTTGGTGCAAGTGAACCCGAATGGGATAAATCACAATCAGAATTCAAATCTTGGTCAGATGATTCAAAACAGGTAACCATTAAAGATACCGATCATTACATCCATCAATATCGCCCTGACCTCGTTGCGGATGAAATATTGGCCCTGGTGAAGAAGTAACGTACACTCTGCTAAAGTAAGGCTATGTTATATCATGAAAGAAACCCCAAAGGTATCTCTAATATCTTTGGGGTTTTAAGTATGAGATTTATTGTGCTATCGCCAGTCTTGGCCGTTGGGACCTGAAATCGCTGAAAGCTTGTTCGATCTCTAATGCAGTCAACTGGTGACGATAAAAGTACTGTTCCATCGCCTCCATTTCGGTACGATCGCCATTGTAGATGTTATCAATTCTTCGAATGACCTGGTTATATAAGCTCTCACGTCTGGAGTTCACAGGTTCACACAACCAAAAGTCTGTTCTTTTCACATCACCTGTCTCCGTCCATAGCAAATTCTCATATCGGATGACATCCCAGTCCCAATATCCAGCATGAATCTGCTGAAGTTCCGTCGTAAACATATCGTATATCAAGTTGGGAGGAATATGTCCATATGTCACACGGTACTCTTTCAGTTTGAATGCTTCAATCCACTCTGTCAGGGTGTACTCACCTGGTGAATACGCATACAATTTAGGTGCATAAGAATTACTCTGCAGTGCCCTAAGTGCCTCACTTTCTAACTCCCCATCCAATCTTGCACGTGAAGCATATACCTTGAGACAATAGTTTTGCAATCTATATACGACGGAGCTATTACTAATAAGCGAAGCCTGTAGAGTGAGATGGCCGTTTTTTTCGTAGTGCAACAGCATCTTTTCAATGTTATTGCTAATGGGATTGATGATAATCATAACGATGTCTCCTTGAGTGAAAATAAAATATAAACCGTTTTCGAATTGGTTAAAAATTGTACTAATACATTCTATATTACCCTTTTATATTAGTATGAACATATACAATTTTGCCGGAACATGAAGTATTTGCTCTGAAATTCATTCTTTAAACCGCCGTATTCCGGCTATATTTTTACTCTAATGGCTGTAACCCGTTTCACGTCAACACCGAAAAAAGATAGATACGCAAAAAAAAGCGATGCGCCCTTAAAGTTAAGGGACACATCGCTCTTATACAATATATAATTATTATTGTTAATTAATGGATTAATGCATAGGACCTTGTTGTCCTGGCGTTGATCCTACTTTGACCCGTTTCACGAAGAGTGAAGCAATCAGGCCGATAATCGACAGAACTAATGCGAATACAAACGCATTCTGTACACCTGACGTGAAACCTGCCAGTT
Source organism: Paenibacillus sp. FSL M8-0212 (assembly GCF_038004645.1). NCBI lineage: Bacteria > Bacillati > Bacillota > Bacilli > Caryophanales > Paenibacillaceae > Paenibacillus > Paenibacillus sp. FSL M8-0212. The sequence continues at coordinate 6,334,303 of NZ_JBBORP010000001.1, forward strand.
GATTTTCTGGACTTTCCGGATTCGCCACTCCGCTCAAAAAGCGGGATTGTCCTGCGCTCAGTATACTTACCGCAACAGCCGTACCGATCGCTCCGGATACCTGTTGCAACGTATTCATGATGGCAGTACCGTGAGGATAATACTCACGGGGCAATTGGTTCAGACCATTCGTCTGTGCAGGCATCATAATCATCGAGATTCCAACCATCATGAACACATGCAGCGTAATGATTTTCGCCAGTGTTGTTGTAGGTGTAATTCCAGTGTACATGAAGAGTACAATCGTTACGATAGTCAGACCAATAATCACAAGCCACTTTGGACCGAACTTGTCAAACAGTCGACCCATAACCGGAGACAGTAAACCATTCAGCAAACTGCCCGGCAATAGAACCAGTCCGGCAGTTAACGCGGTAACGGCCATACCTTGTTGCAGATACATTGGCAGGATCAGCATGGATGACAGCATCATCATCATACAGATGAATATCAGGATCAAACCAATCGTAAACATCGGATATTTGAACGCTCGCAAATCCATCATTGGCTGTTTCATTCTCAACTGACGGATACTGAATAACAGCAAGGACAACACACCAATAACGAGAGTGGCAACAACGACCGGACTCGTCCAGCCTCCGCCAGTTTCCCCGTGTCCCCCTGCGCTACTGAAGCCGTATACGATACCACCAAAACCAAGGGTAGAAAGGATAATGGAAAGTACGTCAATTTTGGGCTTGGTCAATTTCGAAATATTAGGCAAGAACAACAAACCGCATACCAGTGAGATCAGGAAGAACGGCAAGGAGATCCAGAAGATCCAATGCCAGCTCAGATTAGCCAGAATCAGACCGGAGATACTCGGACCGCTTGCTGGTGCAAACATGATAACCAAACCGATCAATCCCATGGCCGCGCCACGTTTTTCAATCGGGAAAATAACCAATATGGTGTTAAACATCAGTGGCAACAACAGAGCTGTACCTATCGCCTGTAGTACCCGTGCCACCAACAGAATTTCGAAGCTAGGTGCAAGTGCAGCAACAAATGTTCCTGCAATCGAGAAAATCAAAGATGTTGTAAACAGCTGTCTTGTGGTAAACCACTGCAACAGCATGCCGGATACCGGTACCAGGATTCCCAACACAAGCAAGTAACCTGTAGTTAACCATTGAATCGTTGTAGGACCTACTTCCAGTAGAGCCATAAGTGGCGTCAATGCCACGTTTAATGCCGTTTCTCCAAACAGACCAATAAAGCCGCTCAGCAGCATCGCGAACAAAATCGGAAATACCTTGTATTGCTTTGTTTCTTGTTGATTCTGTGCAGAATCAGCCTTCATGGAAACCTCCACGATCCCATCCTCCTCAAACGTATCGAACTTTCTTTTTCTCTGTCTCTTGGTATAAATTATTGAATCTGTTTGGCGTTCTTCGTCACAACCGACAAATACTCAGCAGCCGTCAGCAGAGGCTGTTTATCCTGATTCGTCAGGCTGATAATCAGTGCTCCCTCCATCAAAGAAATGATCAGAAGTGCCGTCTCCCGCGCCTTCTCTTCACCAACACCATCCAGAATCAGATGTTTCTTAATGACATCCTGCCAATCTGCAAATACACCCTGACATGCAATACGCAACTGCTGACTAATACACGATGTCTCCACAGCTGCCCAGAAGCTGAATGGCAGAAATCCGGTAAACCCGGCTGCTTCTGTTTCATGAGCCAAATCATGAATAAATCTCTGAATGGCATCCCCCGTATTGTCGTGGGCTGCAAATGTTTTCTCAAATGTCTGCAGGATATGTTCATTGGCTTTTTGAATACACTCGTGCGCGAGCTCTTCCTTGCCATGCGGGAAATAATGATACAACGACCCTTTCGGCGTACTACTCTCTTTGATGATCTGATTCAGACCGGTCGCATGATATCCTTGTGAAAAAAACAGTCTCGCTGCTGTGCTGACAATAGACTCTCTAGCATTAGACTTTTCACTCAACGAAAGCCACTTCCTTCAAATAATTATAACAATCGGTCTATATAATTAAACTCGTTCAGATAAGGACTGTCAATCATTTTTATTTCAAATTTTAATGTAAACGCTAACAGTTCAGGAGTGAGAAAATGAACCGAGCGACGGCTCATGGTGAGATCATCATAACAGCCGCTAATTTGGAGACAAAGCTCCAGATTAAGCGGCTGTTTGTTAACTTGAATATATTAAGGACTGGACTGTATATTAGTAGATATTGGAGTCATCTCCGTCTTAATGTACTTCCTCATGCACAGCTTTAGGCGTTTCAACTGTTCGTTTATTACCTGCCCACACGTCTTGCACGTAGCGTCCTTCGGCCTGAAGCTGAATGAGCCAGTTTTTCGCTTGCTGCATCGTTGCTCCATGCACCTCCTGATATGCTTGTTGCAAAGTCTCTTCTACCGCAGGAGCCATAAGGCTCCCATCCCCGCATACGTAGAGTTTTCCTTTGTTCATCAGCATGTGAATTAACTTTTCGGAATCTTCCTTCATCAGATGCTGTACATACGTTTTGGGCTTGCCTTCTGCACGAGAAAAAGCAGTGTGTAGCTTAACGATCCCTTCCCTTTCGTATTGCTCAAGCTCCTGACGATATATGAAATCTGAATCATTCCTGCACCCAAAGAACAAATGCGCCTCACTCAGTGGCAAACCTCTCTGTTTCATGACAGCTCTCGCCTGGAGGAAACCTCTGAACGGTGCAACCCCCGTCCCCGGTCCCACCATGATCATCGGTACGTCAGCCTCTTTCGGCAAATAAAATTCGGATTCCGGCGTACGCACAAACATCAGAATACGTTCTCCGGATGGACAACCGGCAAGGTACGATGAAGCAACTCCCTGGTATTCGCCTTTGCCACTCCATGCAGGCTCTCTTACTACCGATACGGTTATGCTCGCTTGCTCTGAATTCAGGCTTGGCGAACTGGATATTGAATAATATCTGGGCTTGAGTGGAGGCAATAGTTCAAGGAACCTTTCGAATGGCAGTTCACACGCCTCATACTTTTCTAGCAGGTCCAACATGGTGATTCGATTGGCAAGAATATAATCCTTGTAGCTGTTTTCATCCAACATGCCTTCCAGTTCACGCTTATGAGGTGGACATACCGTATGATTGGCTAACTCCTGCAACTGTGTTCTGGTAGCTGGTGTCTGCAATTCCACACAGTGAGTGAGCAACTCATGTAGCTCGACGGGACGGTTCAATGGAAGATGTGTAAGGTGGCTGACGTCCGAAGTTAATTGGATCTGAATATCCCTACTTAGTGAGAACCGACTGAGTATCCGATCCACATTCTGCTTCTGGTTGCTAGGCAACACGCCGAGATGGTCGCCTTCTCTATAACTCATGCCTTCAGGCAGTAACACTTCGATGTGACGCGTGCTTCTTCCACTTCCCAGCGCCTGAAGCTCTTTATTGACTACAACCGTGGCATAGCTGGCATCATAAGTTTGTGCAAGTGGCATCTCTGCTTTCTCATGGACAATCTCCATTTGAAGTCTGCTTGTGCTTGGTAGGGTTGGCTTCACTACTTCCGCGTTGATCCCCAGAGCATTCAACACCTGCGGCCACAACATATGCTGCCACGTCTCAACTTGTTTCTCCATATCACCTCCGGCATCGGCTTCACCGCGGGATAACAGTCTTTTACCTCCCAATCCTTCAAGCTTCTCATCTATCAATCGAGGAATACTCTGATACGTCCCGGACCAACTCCGATCTCCACAGCCCAGAACGGCATAGTTCACATCCCTTGCTTCCTCTGCCCCCGCACCATTCAACCAGTCTACAAATGCCGTAGCATTTTGCGGAGGTTTACCATTATACGAAGCAGTGACGATGAGAACGACACCCTGACGAGGTAAGCGGCCCATCCACTCATTCAGAGTGGCTGCTTCGCTTGGGATTCCATACGAACGACCTTTCACCACAAGCTCTCTGGCAATGCCTTCTGCCGTTCCGAGATTGGAACCATATAACACCAGGAGCGAAGGGTTACCATCTGCTTCACCGGCCAGGGTATCTCCCATTTGACTGGAACTTGCTACGTCTTTATGAACATCAGGAGCAGGTTTCTCTTCCATAGATCTGGTAGACTTATTCATCTTTTGTGACACTTCACGCGCTTTCACCTGGATTCTGAAGTCTCCCGGCTTCAACGTCAGCGTCTGTTTAACATCCAATTCATAATTGCTGTAATCGATCAGCTCAAAATGTTTGAGGACCATGCCAAGCACAAGTGTTGCTTCATATAAAGCAAACTGCATGCCGATACACGCTCTCTCCCCATTACCAAAAGGTTTATATGCATGGTGAGGTACTTTCGTTGTATCTTCAAATCGCTCTGGACGGAAAAGTTCCGCATCCTCTCCCCATGCCTCTTTGTCACGGTGAAGCTGAGGCAGAAGAATACTGCAACTTTCCCCTTTCTTCAAGGGATATCTGCCACCTATAACCGTGTCTTCTTTTGCATATACGTCAAATCCCGGAGCGGTTGGCCATAAACGTAGCGATTCACTGATAATCATGCGAATGTAGGAAAGCTGAAGAATTTCCTCGTACTGTGGTGAGTCACTGACCAATATCTGATCCACCTCGTCATACGCCTTTTGAAGAGATTCCGGATTTTTCAGTAGAAAGTAAAGAGCAAAAGATAACAAACCACTCGTTGTTTCATGTCCGGCAATGAGAAACGTAATAATCTGATATCGGATGTTCTCATCATCCAGCATTTCTCCAGTCTCCGGATCTTTGCCATTCAGCATACGTGCGAGCAAGTCGACCTCTTCGGGTGCTGAACTCGCTTTACGTTCCTCTATAATCTGATCTACCAGAGAGAACATCGTCTGAATATCCTCTTGGAACTGTCGCTTGGTTTTCACCATAAGCAGATTCTGAATTTTCAAACGGGAACTCTTCTGCATCGCTTCATTCAGCGCCCTAACCATGCTTTCAATAAAAGGACTGTGGTCCTGTCTGTAAAAGCTGTTAAACCGATAATTGAATCCACATAGTCCAATGGTATCCAACGTAAGCCGTGTCATATCATCCGCAACATCAATCGTATCGTTGGAATTGAGGCGTGCCCACTTGTTGATCAACTGTTCGGCAATATCAACCATCATGGGATGATAACCTTTCATGGCCTGTTTGCTAAAAGTGGGAAGCAGAATGTTATGGGCCTTTTTCCAGTTGGGCTCTGATGTTCTGCTTGTAAATAAACCATCGCCTCCAAAGGCACGTACATTTTCGAGTTCATTGTATACATATTTGTCAAAACGGGACACATCACATAACTCAGCGACAAGATCTGGTCCAGATACGATTAAACCGGAATAACCGGGAACGGTAAGTCGATATATCGGTCCATGCTGTTCAGCCAGAACACCTAGCGACAACGTTGGTTTATTTTTATCAATCAAGGGCAAATTGCCAAGTGGTCCATACATTTTGGGTTGTGGAATATAAGTTGCATCACTCATGATGATCACCTCTTAACTGTACGCCGTGGAGCAAAGTATTCGTTAGCCATATGATGGCTGTTCTGCTTTCATTCATAAGTGATCTCTCCTTTGATGATTATATAATTGATAGTAATATGTATCATTTGATAATACAATAAACCATAATTGATTTAATATCAAATTTTCTTCCGGCTGAATTACTTTCAATTGAACCCTTCAACGTTTAAATTGAATAACAACAAATAGAGGATTGCATATGCAATCCCCTACTGTATGAACCAATGACGTTATGATTCAATGACGTTTTAATTTATTCTAATGATGACTTGGCTCATCCCACTTCTCGAAATTCAATTCATTATTAATGCTTACCGCAGACAATGCCCCCAGAGACGCAGCCGTGATTGCCTGATACATCTCGGAAGCTGCATCACCAGCACTGTATACACCCGATACGGATGTTTTGCCGGAAGCATCAACGATAACCGTTCCCGACTCTGTAATTTCACAACCGATGGCTCTCGGCAGTTCTGATCCAGTGAACAGTTTCGGTTGGAAGAAAACTCCTGTGCAAGGAATCGCTGTTCCGTCATTTAGTACAACTTGCTGTACCATCCCTTCTTCAGAGTTAATGGATTGAATCGGTGCATCGAATACAGTAACATGATGCTGCTTCAGCTCTTCACGGTGCTCATCGGTTAAGGAATCTGATCCATTCGTACAGATCGTATAACGTTCTGTCCAGCCGGATATGACTTTTGCCATATGTAATGCGTTAACTCCACTAACGATGATGACCAGCGCTTGGTCTCTTAACTCCCATCCATCACAATATGGACACACAAACGCACTTTTACCGTAAACTTCTGTTAATCCGTTAATATCCAAGGGAAGGTCTTTCTTACCTACCGCAAACAAAATCTTTTTCGTGCGATAGCTTGCCCCCTGAGTAGTCTTAACTACAAAATCACCGTCGCTACCTGTTATCGCTGTTGCCGTATCGGATGCAAATTGGACTGAGGGATACGCTTCAATCTGTTCTTTGGCAGCTTTCCGGAATTCACGTGGACTTGCCCCATCTCTTGTCACAAACCCATGAGTCTCCCTTGTAACCCAGTTACGTGGTGTCTCATCATCAATGACCACGACGTTCTTACGTGCCCTGCCGAGTACAAGCGCCGCATTAAGCCCCGCTGGTCCTCCACCAATAATAAGTACATCCAAGAGTTGATTCATATTACTCATATTATACACCCTTTCCAGACATTTAATATCTCTAATAAAGTTTTAAAAATAACCTCCGCTTTCTCTTAAAGAAGATAATTCGGAGATTACAAGAACTATTTTAAAAAAGACCATTAAAGATATCTTATATCTACAATAAACAAATCCTAAGCTTTTTGCAACATATATCTTTATCTATCTTTTTCAATCCAGCCTGTGTGAGTTGAACAAAAGAACATTTACACTTACACTATAATGACAGAACAAACTTCACATCGCTGTTATCTCCGGATTTTTCGATTCTCTCCTGTAACACAGAAATAATTATTTAACAATTAAAAACAACCTTGTTTTTAAATTGTTCACAATCAAATGACATTATTTTAAATACTAAAACGTTAATTAAATCACATAGTGTATTGAATGGTATAATAGCGACATAATATATAAGTATAGATATAGGAAGTGAGTTCTTGAAAACATTGAATAATGGTTCACAGACCAATATCAGCCTGGAGTATAGCTCGATTCCGAAAGTTTTCTTCGATACAATCAAAATCGGAATCATCAAGTCCAACCTGATCGCCATGTTTGCGGGTTTAAGTTTGGCTTTATATGTATTTGATGCTTCAATCTTAGCTAATATTGTACCAATCATCCTTTCCTTTATTGGATCTTCTCTCATTATTGGAGCTGCAGGGGTGTTTAACAACTTGTATGATCGTGATATCGATGCGATCATGGAACGTACGAAGAAACGTCCTACCGTTACGGGACGCGTAGATACCAAGTCGGGTCTGATTCTCGGTATTGCAATCACCATCATCGGGGGCATCATGTTGTACATCGCTTCCCCATCCGCTGCTGTATTCGGTATTTTGGGTCTGTTGCTGTATGTGTTCCCTTACACGATGTGGACCAAACGTACAACGATCTACAACACGGAAGTGGGAAGTCTTTCGGGTGCTGTGCCTCCGCTCATCGGTTGGGCAGCCATTTCACCGGAACTGGGTCATTTCGAGATCTGGGCATTGGTTGTTACGATGCTCTTATGGCAAATGCCTCACTTTTACGGGATTGCGATTCGTCGTTTTGACGAATACAAAGCTGCTGGTGTTCCCATGCTACCCGTTGTTAAAGGCATCAGACGAACATACATTCAGACCAATGTGTATCTGGTACTGTTACTGATCTCCAGCTTTTTATTCTGGCCAATGAGTCCATTTGTCGCTATTGTGGCATTTCTGGTTAGCTTGGCTTGGCTCATTCTTAGTGTGGCTACCTTTGATAAGAAAGAAACAGAGAAATGGTCCAAACGGATGTTTATCTTCTCCATTAACCATATCACTATTATCTTCCTGGTCATCATTGCGTATTCCTTGATTGCTCAAATGATGAGATAAAAATATTCCATCTTTCCACTCGTTATAACGATAAAAGCCTTACAGACTGTACTCTTGCAAGGAGTCGCCTGTAAGGCTTTTTTTGCTTTTTATTATCTTTTCAAAATTGTAAAGCTATCCAACTTTGGCGGGGGTTTGCTCCCCTTGCCACAGCAGCTGCATCTCTTCATTGGTGGCAAGCAGTTCGGCCAAGCTTCCCTCGGCTTCAATGCGTCCATCTTTCATAACAATAATATGATCTGCTTTGGAAAGTGCTGCCCTGCGGTGAGAAACTGCAATGCAGGTGACATCCGGCTCTTGGAACAGCCCTTCCCATACTTGTTGTTCTGTCTCCACATCCAGTGCACTGGACAGGTCATCAAAGATAAACAGGTCCGCCTCCGTCATTAACATGCGTCCTGTGGCCGCGCGCTGAATCTGCCCGCCTGACAGCATCACCCCTCTTGGACCAACCGGGGTCTCAAGCCCCTGATCCAGATGTTTGATATCCTTCTCCATCACAGCCAGACGAATGGCTTTTTCCAGCGCTTGCTCGGTGTTACCCTGTTTGCCCTGGACGATATTTTCTTTCAACGTATCACTAAAAAGTCTTGGTACTTGCGGGGTATACGCGGCTCTAGGCGGCATCAGGAACGTGGCTGGATCAACAGCTGCTCCATTCCAGTGAATGTCCCCTTTTTGTTTGGGTAACAGTCCAAGAAGTGTGCGTACAAGCGTTGATTTACCTGATCCGATCCGTCCTGTAATCACAAGAAATTGTCCACGTTTCAGACGGAAACTGATCTCTTCTATGCCATTTGCAGAATTCGGATATTGATAAGTCAGCTTATTCACCTCAAGAGATTGCAACTTCTCTTTAGGGTCCCTCTGTTCACTTACAAGCTCCGGCGGATCTTCATACAGATAGATTTCCCTTGAATCCATGATCTGGTCTTCTTCCCCTGGGCGGAATAGCTTACGCATACGATCATAGGATACCTTGAGCCTTTTGTGCTGAAACACCATATAACCAAACAGTGAAATGCTAAATCCGATATTGGCAAGATAACTTGTGAATAAGGCAAAATCACCTACGGTAAAGTTCCCTGCTTTCATCTCAGCTGCACACATCAGTAGAATCAGTCCGGTACAGATACTTAGAACATGCTGATTCATTGATCTCATCCACTGCTTGAACAGATTGTCTCGAAGTGCAGCCTGACGACGATCTTCATTCAACTGGTTGAAACGTGAAGAGACATTCTCTTCGGCCTGACCCAGTTTCAGGGCTTGCACTGCTCCAAACGTTTCCGCAATAAAACTGGTAATTCGCCCAGTCGCTTCACGATTAACCTGTGCATACTTCCGAGCCCGATTTCCGGACAGGTTGTTAAGTAAGGTAACGACCACCAATGGCAGCACGGCAACCAATGTGATCTGCCAATTAATGTTCGCCATAATGACGATGGATACAACGGCAAATACGAGCCGTCCCCAGAAATCTACCCATGATTCTACATACTCGACGACTTCATCCACATCATCCCGAAAGCGACTCATCGCTTCCCCTGGTGAAGCCGGAAGATTACGTCCCGGCCAGCGCATGATCGCTGCGAGCATGTTGGTTCGCAAAATCGCCTGAACATGATACAGATACGTAACCCATGCATAGAAGGCTACAAAAAATGTGCCCACCCGTGCCATTCGGACCAAAGCAATGAAGATGAGCGGCACAACAAGCCACATGTAGTCATTTGACCCCACTGTTGTGCGATCAAAAAACCATTGCATTCCAATACCAATGGCTAGCGGCAAGGAATGAAATATACACCATAACAATCCGTTGATTACAAATAACAAAGGCCTGAATCGAAACAAACGGCCTATAAATCCTGCTACAGTCATGCCAATTCCTCCTCTCGACCTGTAATGAGCAGTCTGGCATAATGAGATGCCGGGTTACTGGCAAGTTCTTCTCTCGCTCCAAATTCCAGTACCTTTCCATCCCCGAGCACCATAATCCGGTCAACTTTCTCCAGCGTAGCCAGTCGGTGAGCAATAATGACTCCGGTGGATTTTTTCATTAACTGGTCAATTGCAGATTGCAGCATACCTTCGGTCGCAGCATCGAGACGTGACGAAGGCTCATCCAGAATAACCAGACTCGGTTCGGTCAGAAATACGCGGGTTAAGGCAAATAACTGTGCTTCCCCTGCTGACAATGAAGCTCCACCTGCTGCCAGATACGTATTGAGTCCTTCTGGTTGTGAATTAATCCATTGGCTAAGTCCAAGCCGATCCGTCGTCTCCTTGATCATCTGATCCGATACATCTCCATTGAACAGGGTCAGATTATCACGCAGCGTGCCATCAAACAGCTGCACATCCTGTGTCACCATGCCTACCCGGCGATAGAGGGCTTGTAAAGAGAGCTTTGTGATATCCGTTCCACCTACACGGATCGTGCCCCGATCCAGATTGTACAGGCGGAGAAGAACACGACTAAGACTCGATTTGCCGCTACCTGTGCGACCGATGATTCCCAGACGTTCACCAGGTTTAATAGCAAAAGTAATGTCCTGCAATACCGGTTTATCCTGGTTATAACTGAAATGTACCTGACTGAATTCCAATCCAAGCGGTCCTTCCGGCAATTGCTCCTCTGTACCCTCTTGAATCACACTCTGCATGGACAACAGCTCTCTGGAGCGCAGCATGCCTGATTTTGCTTTTTGGAACTCCTGCACCTGATCTCCAAGCATCTCAATCGGATCATTCAGCATCTGCGTATATTGGTAGATCAAAAATAATGTTCCGATACTAATTAGACCTTCCATATAATAATGCACACCCAGCAAAAGCACCGCAGTGACCGCCAGAGCGAACAGAACTACCGTGGTATTCCACGGAATAACCCGTAGCAGCCAGGCTTTTCTCCCCTTAAGGAATACCGTGCGCATCGTGCGGTAAAAGCGGTTCATCACATACGGCACATGACCATTCGCTTGCACATCTTCAATCCCGGCAATGCGTTCTTCAATTAATCCGAACAGAGAGGCACTTGCCGCCCGTTCATTTTTGGAAGAGTCCACGCCCAGATTTCGGATGAAGACCATGAACAGGATCGATAATAATGTGAACACGGTCATAACCAAAGCAATAGGCACATTGACACTGAACATGAACCCGAGAATTCCGGCCAGCAGTACAAAACTCCCGATCACTTGCACAATGAACATCGCGAAAAAATTGGAGATACTCGTTACGTCACCATCTACACGTTCAATCATCTCTCCAGGTGTTTTCACATTATGAAAACGCATATCAAGACGCAGGCAGTGCTTCAGCAGATCTCCGCGCAGTTGATTCGTGGCCCGCCAGGCCACATCATTCCCCAAATAACTTACCGCTACCGTGATGAGTTGATTAAACACGGCAACAACCAGAAATATTCCTGCGAGTTGAACAAGATTGGTGAGGACTCCCCCACTTGCTGCTGTATCGATAAATCGTTTGATGATCTGTGGATTCAAGAGCTGAAGCCCCGTTGATGTGAGCAACATGATTAAAAGTAAGGCCAGCCGTCCTTTGACTGGTTTTAGATAGCGCAGCAGCCATGACATGGAGCTTTTCTCTGTTTTGGGCACAGGTCCCACCTCTTTATTGGTTTATTTATATAAAGTGAACTAAAGAACTTTACACTGTAACTACGATGACAGAATAACCTTTTGGTCGCTGTTATCCCCACTAGGATGAGTCATACATAATGACATTAAAATCGGGATTTCTCGCCCATAATTGATATGTAGAACGTAAGTTGACCATTGTACACTCTCCTTTTTAACAAGTTAGTTTTTTATAAAATAACGCTCCAAACTCTCCTTTCCATGTGAACGGATTGGTGGAATGCATGCAAAAAAGCCATAGATGAACTAATGTTCATCTACAGCTTGTAACCAAAAGAGACCGGATGAAATGCAAAGCATTTCCCGTATCTCCTCTGCATCGCAATAATGATGAGCGTCCACGACAGGGGTGCACAAACATGACTGTCCCAACGCGATCATTGCAAAATAATTGGATTAATGTCACTATGCTCATGCGTATTCAGTTATCGATTCGAAATCTGTATAGGCATAAACATAATCATCTTCCCACCCGTTTCACATATTTGTTGTTTATTGTATGCGCTGGAATAACATCCGTCAAGATAATTTTAACTGAATTGTTATTTAATTCATGTCATTAATCTTTTCAACTTCCGCTACATACTTAATGATGTGGATTCGGCTTGCTTCTCTCTAACAACAAGACGTCTATGTGCGATCAGAAGAAAAGGTACTCCCAGTGCAGTCGTCAGCGCAATAGGTACAAAAACGGCCAGCCCATTCTCCGCTCCAAATTGACTTAACAATACCCCTCCCATTACAGGAGCAATGACACTACCAATATTATTAAAGCCGATAGTTCCGAAATACGTCCCTTTCCATTCCGGCTTTGCAATCCGGTCGATGAGCATATCCATCATCGTGAACAACAATACTTCCCCAATGGTAAATAGTATGACACTCATCATCATTATGAGTACACCTTCAGCGATTCCAACCATCATCAGACTGGTTGCAACCAGCAGGTTACCCACAATCAGAGGAACAAGCGGTGGGAAGTTTCGGAAGGTTCGCACAAGAGGATACTGAATAATCAGTACCGTCACGGCATTCAGGGACAGCATGTACGAGAACATCTGGCTTCCATTTTCAAAGATCGGGCTCCTCGCCAAGTACTGTGCCAACGTAGAACTAAAGTGCCCATAACCCAGAACACAAAATGTGGTACCGATTAATACTGGCAAAAACACCCGGTCGCGGCCGGTGGTCATAAGTGCTTCACGCAAACGTGGTGCGGTTGCCTGATGACGCTCTGGCAGATTGGCATGCTGTAGCTTGAATTGTAGAAATAATACAAGTCCATAGGCTATGTATACCAAGCCGGAAATCATAAACGGAAACGTTGATTCAGATGATCCCAGCTGAAATCCGATAATTGGCCCAAAGACCACACCGAGATTAATTGCAGCATATCTGAGGTTGAACACCAGCAATTTGTTCTCTGGAGAAGTAATATCCGATAACAGTGCTCTGGAGGTGGGCTCAAATACTGCGCGGCATAATCCGTTTAACGTATTGGCAACAAAGAACACCCATAGATGCTCTGCTGCTGAAAAAATAAAAAACACACCTGCCCAACTAAATACCGAGATTAACATCACGATTTTGCGCCCGATCCGGTCCGAAATATAACCTCCATAAAAGCTGACCATTACACCTGCCAGCGAACTAACTGCCACAGTAATACCGGTCTGGGTCGGTGTAGCTTCTAGTACACGTGTCAGATAGATGGATAGAAACGGGATACTCATTGACGTCACAAGACGTCCAAACATGGTTCCGATAATGATCGTCCATGCCAAGGGGTGAATTTGCCTTAAATATTGCTTCATGCGAACTTCTCCTATTCTTTACAAATGCTTCAAAAGCGGACTTTTTGAACTACCTCTTCTAATGTATAATTGTAAGGATAAAAGGGGGAAAGAAAAGTGTAAACATATGATCACACTTTTCACCTTTAATAGAGGAGTCATGACCATGGATACCCTACATACACACTTTATAAGGCTCGCCGGGGCCGAACAACTTTCATTTAAGCTCCATGAACCTGTAGCTGTAACCATTGATAGCTTGTCCGCTGCCCTGTGCTGCACCCCTCGTAATGTGAAATTCATTCTCAGAAAATTGGAAGAACTGGGCTTCATCCATTGGCAACCGGGACGTGGTCGTGGACATCATTCGAAGCTAACGATGCTGCGCAGCATGAATGAGGCGCTGGAAGCGAGTTTTACCGAACTTTTGGGTAAAGGCAAAATGAAAGACGCCATTGAACTCATCGGAAACGTTCAGATGCATGATTCACTGCGAGAACAGCTCATGCTCTCCCTCCATCAACAGATGGGATTTCACAGCCACGATGAAACTTCCTCAGGTCAGGATATCTTGCGCATCATGAGGTCACGCCAGTTAGGTGATCTGGACCCGGCCTTTGTTTATACTGCATTTGAAACCTATCTGCTGAGCCAGGTCTGTAATACATTAATCACTTATGATGCCAAGACAGAATCTTTCCTGCCAGCACTGGCTCACATGTGGGAGTGCAGCGAGGATCATCGCCTATGGACCTTCTATCTCCGAAAAGGTGTACGTTTCCACAACGGACGTGTCATGATGTCCCGGGATGTTCAAGCGACGTTACAACGATTGATTGATGTGCATAGTCCGTCCATCTGGTTGTATCGGGATATTGAACGTGCGGAAGTAGCTGGTGATTACTGCATCAAGTTTGTTCTACATCGTCCTAATCGGTTCTTCTTGCATCTGTTCAGTTGTATTCGGATGACGATCCTGCCCTACGATTACAATGTAGCCAATACCTTAATTGGTACCGGTCCTTTTCAGATCTCTGAGCTGAATGAAGATGTGCTGGAGCTTACCGCTTTTGATGCGTACTACGGAATCAGGCCACATCTGGATCAAGTCCATTTCTGGTTTGTGCCTGACCTGAGTCCGAATGATCGCTATTATGAGCTACCGGGTACAGATCGATTGAGTGTCACAACAGGCTGTGATCAGACGAACAGTATCAATTACCCGGCGCTTGGTTGTCAGTATATGCTGTTCAATTTTCACAAGGAAGGCATCCATCATCATCCCCTATTTCGACATGCTCTGCGTATCGTCTATGATTCGGTCGCGCTTGTCCGAGATCTCGGTGGGAATCGGATCACACCAGCCAGCAGCTTTCTGCCCTGGAGAAGTGCAGCCCAAGACTGGTCCGCTGCCTCTCTTGAGCATGCTCTTGAACTGCTGCATAACTGTGGGTACCAGGGTGAGACGGTAACATTATCGTATAAGCATAATAAGGATACAGATGTTGCAGAGTGGTTTCAGTGCCGTGCAGCGTCCATCGGTCTGAACATCAGCATGCAAGCCGTTGTGGATTATTTCAACTCAGAGGAAACCACGAACGCACAATTGATCCTCGCTGAAGAGATACTGGAGGAAGATTGGCAGTACGGCATGATTCATTTTTTCAAAAACCTGTCCAACCATTTTCATATGTGTATGTCTCCTGCATTCCAGTCTCTACTGGATGACAAACTGGATCATTTCGCTAAGCTTCATCGGGCAGAACGTACTGCGCTCCTGGATGAAGCTGAAGCCTTGCTACGTGATCACTGCTGGATCTTGCATGGCTGTCACATGAACAAGCAGGCTGAACTGGATCAGAGCATCTTCGGTATGCAGACAGCGGAATTCGGATATATGGACATCTCGAAATTATGGATCAAAAATCCTTAGGGATTTGTGCACAGTCGCATCTGCGGCATACAGGAGTGGACCACGTAATGGAACAGCAAAAAAGCCGGTAGCCTATTGACGATAAGCTAGCGGCTCTATTGCCGATCCATTTTTAGTGCAATCAGAGATTAATATTTAGAGATTATTTTTGATGTAATAGGTCTCCAACACTTGCATAATGGACTCAATTTTAATCGGTTTGCTGACATACGCATCCATGCCTGCCTTCAAACATTTATCCATGTCTCCTCTTAACGCATTTGCAGTTACCGCAATAATGTATGGACAACTCTCGGGGTGCAAAGAATTTTTAATCACTTTTGTCGCTTCGAAGCCATTCAGTCTTGGCATATGCACATCCATGAAGACAATATCATACGAATTGTGTTTGACCGCTTCGACTGCCTCAACACCGTCTGCCACATGATCCACAAAGTGCCCTTTTTTCTCAACGATTCTGCTAAGGACGAGCTGATTCACCTCATTGTCTTCTGCGATTAAAATTCGCAAGGCTGATGTTCTGCTCTTCTTCTGCAGTTGATCCAACCTGTTGTTTTCTTCACCGTTATTTAATTTAAATCGGGCGGTAAATATAAATATTGTACCCGGTTCATCCGATTCCTCAATCCAGATCTCGCCCTGCATAAGCTCCACCAGTTTCTTGCTAATGGCAAGGCCAAGACCGGTCCCTTGGGGTTTGCGGGTCATAAAATTGTCCAGTTGGTAGAAAGGTTCAAATAATTGTTGTTTCCTCTGAGCCGGAATGCCAATGCCCGAATCCTTTACCTGAAAATAAAGCTGCACGTTATTGCTGCACTGCTCCTTAACTCCCACTTTAACTTCCACGCCGCCTTCTAAAGTGAATTTGACCGCGTTGCCGATGATATTGGTAAGTACCTGTTTAAGTCGATAAGCATCACCATACACCGGAGTTGGAATAGCATCTTCTATGCACATACGAACATCCAGCTTTTTTTCACGAGCCAGTGGTTTTACAATTTGCACTGTCTCGGTCACGATCTCTACGAGATCAAAAGGATCTTCAACCAGATCAGTTTTGCCTGATTCGATTTTGGAAAAATCAAGAATATCATTAATGATGGCAAGCAAGGAATCTCCACTCTTCTGGATGATTTCGATATATTCCTTTTGTTCCCCGCTAAGTCCAGGGGTATCCAGGAGCAAATCGGTCATCCCAATTACACCGTTCATGGGTGTACGGATTTCATGACTCATCATCGCCAAAAATTCACTTTTGGCCTTATTCATTCTCTCCGCCGTTTCTTTGGCTACAAGTAGTTTTTTCTGCTCCGTAATATCCTTCGCAATCAGGTAAAACCCGACATTGGATTGGTTAACAATAATTGGAGCAAGCGTAGCCAAGACTTCTGTCTCAGATCCATCCGTGTGCCGAACAGCGTTGATCTCCTTTTCAGCCATCTCATAATTACTGCCCAGAATCAGACCCAGATTACTGGCTCCGATAAATCTGCTTATACTTGTGTCGATCATTTCAGCCACGGGACAGCCCGTCATTTTCACCGCTACTGGATTTGCATTCATAATATTACCATCCATGTTAAACGAGATAATGGCGTCATGATTGTATTTCTTAAGCGAAGTGTATCGCTCCACAGATTCCTGCAATTTAAATTCGATGCGTTTTCGTTCAGTGATATCCTGTAGTGTTCCGTTTAGCTGGATTGGCTGACGATTCTCATCGAGTGTAATCAATCCGCGCAAGTGAAGATACTTCTCATTTCCATCAGAACTGATGTGTTTGTATTCAAAATCAAGCGGTTCACCCTGTTTTACCCCTGTAATATGTTTTTGTATAGAGGCTATATCTTCGGAATTCATAACATCAAAAACATCACTTATACGATATGGTTTGCAGGTGCGTTCAAGTTCAAAAATCTCAAAGATCTGATCTGAAAATGTAATATGGTCTTTGACCATATCCCATTCCCAACTACCAATTAAGGCAATCCGTTCAGCCTCAGCACTGATATCCTCTTGTTTTTTTCGCTCTGATATATCTCGTCCAATCGTAAGAATCTGTTGTTCATGCTCCGCATCACCAAAGACCTTGTATGTGGTTTCAAACCAAAGATAATGCCCATCTTTGTGGCGGACTCTAATATTCAACAGATTACCTTTAGTCAAATCCATCTGTGAGATCCGTTCCAGATCTTGTGGGTGAAAGGAAGCATTATTGTTTCGGCCGATGACTTCTTCCGGGGAATAACCCAATATTTGTTGGACTGACGGTGAGCAGAACCGACAAACGCCCTCTAAATCAGCAATATAAATGATCTCCTGAGCATGGTCCGTAATAAGTTTGAAAACTTCTTCACTATGCAGAAGTTTTTGTTCAGACAGTTTACGATTGGAAATATCAACAATATGGCAAACGGAATAAAGAGGTTCATCCGTAATTTCGCTTCGAACCAAGGAAACATGTATTGAACACCATAAGATGTCACCATTTTTATTAATGTAACGTTTTTCGTATTGATTTTCTTTTGATTTACCTTCAAATAGCTCATAACTACAGATCATATCTTGTGACGAATCATCCGGATGTGTAATATCCTGATACGTGAGATCCATTAGTTCATCACTTGTATAACCTAGCATACAGCAAAAAGCAGGGTTCACTTTCATCCATTGCCCTGTTGGAGCAACGAGTGCAATCCCAATAGGCGCTTGATTATAGATCTGCTCGAACAATTCATGATGATCGACCTTTTGAACCTGCATTGTAAGTTCTCCTTTTGGCATAGACTCCATGTATACTTTGTCGAAATCTAAAGTTTTTACTGATATAAGATGTTCTATAAAAATTAGTCAGTTTTGAAACAACAGTACCTGCTTAATACCCAGAATTTCAGCTGTTGAAACAAATCTTTTTAAGAGATTTGTGTCTTTAAAACCAAACAAGGCCTGGAATCCATTCATATGGAGTCCTGACCTTTGTCGTTATATATCATAATAAGTCATATGCATCATGGAATCATTAGAAAAATGGGTTAGCGCTCGCGACCAATAAGATAATCCAATAAATGTCTCAAAAATGGAATAGGTTTCGGCATCTCGTTCAATGCATCTGTAGCAAGACAATAATGCTCCCACATCGCTTTCTTCGCGCCTTCATCACCAAGAATAGACACAAAGGTTGAATTGTTGTTCCGCTCATCCTGACCTGCAGGTTTCCCAAGAATGAGGTAATTTCCCTCGAAATCCAGCAAGTCGTCTTTGATCTGGAAGGCGATACCTGCATGATAAGCGAACTTTTTCAGCATAGCCATCTCCGGTTCCTTCACTTGGGCAAGTATGGCTGGCATGACCAGTGCAGCTTCGAAGGCAATGCCTGTTTTGTAAAAACAGATCATGTTCAACTGTTCAAGTGTTAATACCTTGCCTTTGGAGTTCAGATCCATGGCCTGCCCCATACACATATCCTCTGCTTTTTCAGCCGAATACTGAATGAGCGTGAGCACGGTTGCCGCATCAAAGCGATTCAATGAAGATTGTTCTCCAATCGCCTTCTGAATGAGAAACAGACCGGTAAGCTCTGCTGTGGCGCTATTGTGTACCTGGTGCAGCGTGGAACGTCCACGTCTTGTCGAAGCATTATCCTGCGTAGGCAGATCATCAAAGATCAAGGAAGCGGTATGCATGTACTCCAATGATCTTAGCAGCGGAACGATGGATGATTCAGGTAGACCATACTCGCGCACACCCATAACCCAAGTTAATATGGGGCGTAGCCTCTTTCCGTCTCCCTGCAAACTATAATTGGCTGCATCGATTAACGTTTCTTTCATCTCATGCAGTCCACCGGGCTTCGCAATCTGCAACTCCACATTAATCTGTTCGCGAACCGTTCGAATGGTCTGTTTAAACTCCTCTTTTTCCTGCTTGTCATTTTTCAATTGAAGCACAACCTGATCCCGTAATAATTTATCAAGGAAATCAACGTCATCTGCTTTTCGCACCATCTGTTGAACCAGTTGATTGAATTCAGGCTGCCCAGAGGCAAAGATCGTCATCACTTCATCATATTTTTGCTGCCCCAACCGTTCTTTACAACGCTTCAGACCGTTGATCGCACGATCCAGTATGACCTCGCGGGTCTTGGCATCCGAGTTATATACATCATGGATTAGATGAGAGATGACTGCCCAATACAATTCATATGGATTAATCAAGTCGGGACGCAGGTCACGGTACTTCAAATAGTACGTATACGGAGTTACTGCCCCTTCTTCCATATCGTCAAACATATCGGCAAAATCATCAGCCAGCTGATTATATATCCCGTAATAGAACGTCCGCAGATCAAATCCTTCATCCACCGGTGCACTGAGAACAGACCGGACGATTAATCGGGAAGAGGAAGATTTAATAATAATCGGAATGTACAATTCTTCATTGGTATAATTCGCATTGGCTAATTTCTTGTTGCGATCGATCTCCTGAGACTGAAAGAACACATAGGATTGCTCTAAAAACGTGCGCTGTTTCTCTGGATGCTGGTAGTTCTTGATGTACTCAAATGCTTCCCGAAGCTCGGAATGTACATATTCAATCACTTCAAGGTTGCTGCCTTTCCACTCCCCCAGATCAGGTACGATCCCGGTAAGAAGTGCATCACGTATCATCAGGGAATATTGTTCTTTTTCCTGAACAGTCAAAGCCTGTGAATCCAGCAAGTCATCCACAAATGGATACGTCAAACCGTACGAATAACCCAGTCGAATCGCCGCATCAAACCTCCGCGCACGCTCTTCAGGTGGTGTCTGCTCATTCATCTCATCGTCCACATGAAGGACCACGCCGAGAATGATCTTGATGAGCTTCCGCTGCGCCTGCTCTGCATCCAGCTCCTTCGGGATGTTGGATGCTACATTCTTTAATTTGTTCATCACCCAGATGACAGCCGTTTCAATGTGCTCCTTCTGTCCCCACCGGTACAACGCAGCCAGACTGATATAATCAGGTTGCCCTTTTCGCCCAGCAGCTGAGCCCATAAAGTATTTTTTGGTATTCTGGACAACGTTCTGAATTCGGGCCTGCGTACCCGAAGAATCAAGGGCTTGCCCGAGATCCCGCATATAAATATAGGAGATACTCCGATCCAGGTAATCATCCAGTTTTCCTGTCGTATTCAGCCAGTGGATATATCTATGAACATCCCGGGGATCCGGTTTTCTTTTGCTAGGTGATAAAAGAGAAAGCCAAGCAAAACGATGAATATGTTTCTTTTGCCATACATGAATATCTTGGGTAAGTGCTGTTGTATACGTATTATCCATAAGTTGCTGCCTAAGAGAAGTAAAATACTGAGATGCTTTCTGCTCAGCTAGCCGATATCCTGCATCAGCCTGTTCTGTAAGTACGTTATTCATAGGGTGGATACCTCAACTTCTATTAATGTTAAACATGTATCCATGAAAGGAGATGAGGTGCTCCATGGACGAAAACTGAACTCATTTGATCGTGTATCCAACGCTTCAGCTCATGTTCATAACCTATATACGGCGATTCAACCGTTTGGTTACGAAATCGTCATTGTTCATTCCCATATACGTGATTTTACAGAATGGATGACCAGACTTTGACCGCTGTGATGGCGATAAGTACGATTAATGCATATCGAAGTACCCTCACATTGATCATCGAACTAACCCTTGAACCAAGGGATGCGCCTAGCAGACTTCCGATCACCGTGTATATAATGGGTTCTAGCGGAATGTCCCCGCCCGCAATTTTACCTATAACGCCGCCAATGGCGGAGATAAATACAATTGCCAGTGAAGAAGCAATCGTCGTTCGTACGGGGATGTTGAGAATTGTCAGCATGATGGGAATAAGGATAAAGGCACCACCCGCACCAACAATTCCTGATACAATACCTACTGCAAAAGCAGTGCCTGCTGCAATCCATCGGTTAAACACCAAAGGAGCTGAGGTATCAAGCTTTCCCTTTCCGGGAATCAGCATGAGAACAATTGCTATGATCGCCAGAATGCCATAGATCAGATTAATAACTGTTCCGTCCAGATGACCGGATATGAAGCCGCCGATCAGACTGCCAGCAAGAATGCTGGAGCCCATGTACAACACCAATCCGCGGTGAACGATCGCCCCACCACTTCTACCCGTTTTTACTTTTCTGCGGAATGCAATCACACCGGCAAGTGAAGCGAAAAACACTTGAAACATACTAATCGAAGATACCTGATGTGCTGAGAATGGCTCCAGTCCCATCCAGGATGGAACATATAACAGTAGCGGATAATTGATAATGGCCCCACCAATACCCAACAAACCGGAGAAGAATGAACCGACCAGACCCAGTATAAACATGATGATAAAAAGCAGAAGATCCATCGGTTATGCGCTTCCTTTCGTGCAATATAAATCTCATCTCGATACCACTCAAAAGTGCTATACAAGGTGAATATAATCCGTTATAATAAAAACCAAGTAAATTAATCCGAAATGAGTGATTAAGCATGTTTAACGTGTTGAAGACTCTTTTTGAAAATAAATGTCCACAGTGCAACGAAAAATTACAAGTTCATAACGATGCGTTGTGCTCGACCAAAACTTGTTCTCAATGTCATTACAAAGAAGAGAGTTATGGCTCTCTCGGCGTTCGAATTGTCTATGACACCACAAAATGATAAAAAGCTATAACCTTGTTAATTGTATCACGATCTCTGAAATTTCGGGATGATTCGACAAACTTATTTCCGTCTTATATGCCACAATTACTTTATAATGAAAATACAAAAACGGTGCAAAACGAATAAATCGTTCTGCACCGTTTTTTTCTGTTTTTTGAGATGAGTTGCCTTCATCTTAAAAGGGTTGCTTACTTTATTTTTATTTGGTTTTGAAGCTGAGGAATCCATCATCTACGGCTACGGTTGTCCCGTTCACTGCACTTGCTGCATCACTGAACAGGAATGTAACCACACTGGCTACTTTCTCCGGTTGAATAAGCTCTCCACGCATATGTTGAGTAGCAAGCGCATCCTTCATGGCTTTGTCATCACCCAGAATCGGTGTTTCAATAAAGCCAGGTGCTACACCAACTACACGAATTCCATGCTCAGCAAGTTCCAGTGCACCGGATTTGGACATCATGACAACAGCAGCTTTGGCTGCATTGTAGTTGAAGCTGCCTACTGCAGCAACACTTCCATAGATCGAAGCGGTATTAACAATGGTGCCTTGTACATTTAATTCAACCATTTTTTTCGCGCCATAATACATGCCATAATATACACTGTGCTGATCTACATCAATGACTCTGTGATAGGATTCCGGGTCCATCTCCAGAAATGGTTTCACAAGTCCAATGCCTGCGTTATTGAAAATACCGCTTAACGTACCATATTGCTCTACGGTCCAGTCGATCAGGGCTTTGATCTCGTCCCCTTTGGATACATCCACTTTGTATGCGCCCGCTGTTCCGCCTGCTGCTTCAATCTCTGCCGCAATCTTCTTCGCTCCGTCTTCGTTATAGTCAGCGACAACAATAGTCGCACCTTGATCCGAAAGTTGAAGTGCTGTTTCTTTACCAATACCACTAGCTCCACCTGTAATGATGATTACTTTTCCATTGTGCTCCGTCATGACTCAGTTCTCCTTTGGCAAAATAGTTTTAGTTGCAGTTATATACTTATAGTAAGTAACTATATTTTATTAACTTATAAATTCATCATACGCCTCTGTCACAACCTTGTCAAACCATAGATCATCTTCACATTAATTAAGAGATAAATGTCATATACATCTCCTATTTACATGATATAGTCTAGCTCCTGTAATATTAAATATGCATGAGTTTTCGGAAAATAAAAAAAGCGAGCATAACGGTAATTCAATCATTCCGATATCTCGCCCTTCTCAAGTATTCGATTACAAACTGATTGTCTTAAGGTGCTAAGATCAATTCAACTTATTCACCCTGAAGTCCGCTTAGCGGATCTTTCAAATTATTGATGTTCGTGATCAGTTCAGGAATGCCTGTCTTCTCCCAATTTTCTGCCGTAAAACCTTGCTCTGCAATTGTATTCTCGAAATTGCCCACGACTTCCGTTAATTGAGTATTGTAACTAACCAGATTCTCATGAATGCTCTCTCCTATTGCAGGAGCAGTCAACTGAGAAAATTCACTTGCTTCTGCTTGGATCAGATCGATTTTCTCCTGAATCTGCGTTGTAATCTCCGGATTATTCACCGCACTCGATGCGAGCTCTTGCAGATCAGCCCCGGCGTTTGATACCTGTTCTATATAATCAGTAGCCCCACTCACATAATTTAGACTTTGATTGGCTTGTTCCACGACAGAACAGGCTGAAATCAGCAGAATACTTGATGCAATAAGGCCTGTCATCATTAACGTGTGCTTTCTTTTTCTTATGAACATGATCATCTCCCCTTCTCTAATCGGAATCCTTGTTCCAAGTCCATGATACCTGTTCAGACTGCTTCTTTGCAAATGGGTCTGCAGCCAACGTTATTAAGATGTATAATAGTAAAATCACACGGTAAAGGGATGTCATGATTATGCTTCAAGCCTTGAACCAACGCTTGAACCGCATCATGCCACTGATTACCCCAATCAGCATTATTGTTGGCGTGTTATGCGGGAGTTTTCTTTCTTCTTATACCTTTTTATCCCCTTGGCTTTTTGCATTCATGACGTTCGCTGGAAGTATCAGTCTTGGGATACGGGATTTTGTGAACGTGCTGAAGAAGCCGTTTCCCCTGTTTGTATGTCTGTTTATTTTGCATTTGGCGATGCCTCTAATTGCACTCGGTATGGGCCATCTGGTCTTCCCTACAGATGCGTACACCATAACGGGCCTTGTTCTGGCAGCCGTAATTCCAACAGGAATAAGCAGCTTCATCTGGGTCAGCATCTATCGGGGCAATATTGCACTTACGCTATCTATCATCCTGATTGATACCATGCTTGCGCCTTTCGTTGTACCCGGAGTGTTATCTCTGTTAATCGGCACCAGTGTCACATTGGATACGGCAGCCATGATGAGCAGTCTGTTCTGGATGATTGTTGTGCCATCGCTGGTGGGTATGCTTCTGAATGAGTGGACCAAAGGCGCCATTGTCCCGGTCTGGGGACCGAGATTGAATCCGCTATCCAAATTGTTTATGGCATCAGTTGTTGCGATTAACGGATCTGTCGTTGCGCCCTACTTGGCCGATTTCAACTGGAAGCTCGCTGGACTTGCCGTCATCATTATTTTTCTGGCATCATTCGGTTATGCGCTAAGTTACTTCATCGCCCGATTGCTGGGCTGGAATGAGGCCGATCAGGTCGCTCTGGTGTTCAATGGAGGTATGCGTAATATCAGTGCTGGCGCAGTACTGGCTGTTTCTTATTTTCCGCCACCTGTTGCTGTCCCGGTCGTGCTAGGCATGGTATTCCAGCAGATGCTTGCTTCATTAACAGGTTATCTGCTCGGTCGTCGCTCTCAGCTTCTGCAAAAGTCGGATAAGACATCTGCCGCTTAACAAAATATTGGAATGTTAAAAACGCCGACATATTAGTCGGCGTTTTGCATTGAGTTGCTATTGTTACTATTATTGCCAAGATACTGCTACGTTTCGTAAACCTAGCAATCCGTTCCTGGCTACAAATCCACTTTCATATTGCCCAGCATCTTGGCAACTTCAGGATTATCAATCTTCATGAATAGACTTTCCTTGGTATCCAGTGTGGAAATGGTTGCAATCTCTTCCGGGCTTAGTACAAAGTCGAAAATATCGAAGTTCTCGATAAGCCGCTCTTTGCGTACTGATTTAGGAATAACAACAACATCCCGCTGCACAAGCCAGCGCAGTACAACCTGGGCGACGGATTTGTTATGTTTGTCGGCAATGGAAACCAAGACTTCGTTGCTGAACAAATTGTTGCGACCTTCGGCGAACGGGGACCATGACTGGTGCTGTATCCCCTGTTCTTTCATGAAAACAGCGCTGTCGACCTGCTGTTGAAACGGATGAGTTTCGATCTGATTGATGACAGGCACAACTTCGTTGTGGACGATGAGGTCCATCAGGCGGTCAGGTAGGAAGTTACTGACACCGATAGCCCGGATCTTGCCCTCACGGTATAGTTCTTCCATCGCACGCCATGCGCCGTAGTAATCACCAAACGGCATGTGAATGAGGTACATATCCAGATAATCGAGCTGCAGCTTACTTAACGATTTGGCAAACGCCCGCTTGGCACTTTCGTATCCTGCATCCTGAATCCAAAGCTTGGTCGTGATGAAAAGTTCTTCCCGCGCTATGCCACTGCGTTTAATTGCACGTCCAACCGCTTCTTCGTTTAGGTAACCGGCAGCGGTATCAATTAGGCGGTAACCGGCCTTCAGCGCCTCATATACCGTGTTCTCACATTCATTAGCATCGGGAACCTGGTAGACACCAAAGCCAATAATCGGCATTTTCACTCCATTGTTCAAGGTTACAGTTTGCATATTCAATTCCTCCTATGGTTCAATTGTGAATCGCAAGTGGACACGTTTTCCTGAAATTCAGCAACGAAGCGAGGATTCCACTTCCGGCCGACTTGCGTTACAATAACCCTAGCTCCTTCGTCTTACGCGAAGTCAAGCGGTCTCCAATATTTTTTTTGAAGGAGGAGTACATATGTATACTGTCCAGGATGCGGCCCAGCTTACGGGACTCACAGAGCACGCTGTTCGCTTTTACACGGATAAAGGCTTGGTTCCGAGCATTCAACGCAATAAAAATAATATTCGGGTGTTTGATGAAGAATCCATCAATTGGCTACATGGCGTCAAATGCCTCAAGCAGACAGGTTTACCGATTGAAAATATTAAAACATACGTCGATCTCTGCCTCGAAGGTGATTCAACCGTTTCGCAGCGATTCGCACTTATGATGGAGTATAAGGAAGCGGCGCTGATTCAGCTTGAAGAGGCCAAGAGCCGCGTAGCCCATTTGGAAGAGAAAGCACGTCAATATCAGGCCATTTTGGAGCAGCGCATCCCGGATATGACCAACCCGGTCAATTGGGAAACCAAGCGTGACGAAGAAGGGAGTTGTCCTGCATCCCGTTTAAAAAGTCGCAGTCTTCCTGAAGCCGAGGTTTCGGCTCAGTGCCAGCAGCTGCTATGAAGCAGCAAACTAGCATAGTATCTTAAACTTCACATGATATAGCTCACGTATGTTCTAAACATATAGGCTATTTCTTACATTATGTATACCTAAATGAGCCTGAGTAAAAAACGCCGACAACATTGTCGGCGTTTTTCGCCACTACAACCCTCTGCTGGAACAAAAAAACCATCAACAAGTGATGGTTTTTCATGAAATATCCTGTTCAGAAATCTGTTGTTGCTCATGATGCCTTTGCAATTATTTCGGTTGAATATATCCTTCAGCTTTAAGCAGTTCTGCGATCAGAACCGCACCACCTGCTGCTCCACGGAGCGTGTTGTGGGACAATCCAACGAATTTGTAATCATAGAGTGAATCTTCGCGCAGTCTACCTGTGGAGACACCCATTCCGCGTTCGATGTCACGATCCAGTTTCGTCTGTGGTCTGTTCTCTTCTTCAAAATACGTAATGAATTGTTTTGGTGCACTTGGCAGAGCCAGTTCCTGCGGACGACCTTTGAACTGCAACCAACGCTCCAGAATTTCGTCTTTGCTTGGTTTTTTCTCGAAGTTTACAAACACAGTAGCCAGATGTCCATCCGTTACCGGTACACGAATACATTGTGTTGTAATTAATGGAGCAGAAGCTTTGACGATCTGATTATTTTCGATGCTACCCCAGATCCGCAGTGGTTCCTGCTCACTCTTCTCTTCCTCGCCACCGATGTATGGAATGACATTATCGAGCATATCTGGCCAGTCCGTAAAGTTTTTACCTGCTCCCGAGATTGCTTGATATGTGGAAGCGACGACCTGAGTCGGGTTGAATTCACGCAAGGCGTGCAGTGCAGGCACATAGCTCTGAATCGAGCAGTTAGGTTTTACAGCAATAAATCCGGTTTTTGTGCCCAGACGTTTGCGTTGAGCTTCAATAACATCCAGATGTCCCGGGTTAATCTCAGGGATTACCATGGGTACATCTGCTGTCCAGCGGTGAGCGGAGTTGTTGGACACGACAGGTGTGCCTGTTCTAGCGTAAGCTTCTTCGAGCGCTTGAATCTCATTCTTTTTCATATCAACCGCGCAGAAAATAAAATCAACCTGGCTGGCAAAAGCTTCGACCTGGGAAGCATCCTGAACAACGATTTTCTTCACAGCTTCCGGAATAGGAACTGCGAGTTTCCATCTGCCTTGTACGGATTCTTCATATGTTTTACCTGCCGAATTGGCGCTTGCAGAAATAGCTGTTACTTCAAACCATGGATGTTGATCGAGCAGGTCCACAAAACGCTGACCCACCATTCCCGTTCCTCCGACGATACCAACTTTCAATTTTGCTGACATTCAATCATCATTTCCTTTCGGTTTAAGTGATTCTTCTCTTTGATCAATTTCATAACTCACTAAAAACGTATTATGAAATTTGACTTCCTAATTAACACTATTCAGGCAATTCCAAAGCGTGTAGTCACAGCCCTGAAAAAACCAAAAAATCCCATCCCCAAGACAATAGTCTCAGGGACGAGATTGAACTCTCGTGGTACCACCCAGATTCGCCAATATGTCACCATATCCGCCTCTTCAAGTAAAGGTTTACAACCATGTTGCTAGCTGTAGACCGTTCATACTCTAGCTCTGTAACAGGAGCTCCTGTCACACCATCCCTTAACGCTAAGTTCCGATGTGCTGCTCTGAGTCTTTATTCAATAAAAAGTTCTTTACTCCTTTTCAGCTGCCGGAGCTCTCTTTGAAAGAATGATTTTTATCTACTCGTCTCTTCGTCGCATTTGATATTGCGATTATAATATCAAAATTACTGTGATGAAGTAAACACATTTTTTTAGATCATGGAATTTATATGTTATTTCCTTACTGCTTTTTGGCAACCATGGCATACGTTCCTAGTGGACTCCCAGGCCCCGAGACATGATGTGTCTTAAGTAATTTCAGTTCGGAAAGAAGAAGTGTTTTCACTTTGTCCGGGATCGGAAGCATTTGCAG
Organism: Paenibacillus sp. FSL M8-0212; assembly: GCF_038004645.1. NCBI lineage: Bacteria > Bacillati > Bacillota > Bacilli > Caryophanales > Paenibacillaceae > Paenibacillus > Paenibacillus sp. FSL M8-0212. The sequence goes on from NZ_JBBORP010000001.1 coordinate 6,362,999, forward strand.
TTCCACAGGCGCTTCTGCCAGTGTCATTTCGGTTTCCCAGCGACCGTCCTGCAACTCAGGAGAATGGATCGAAGCCTCTTCCTTAATCGTCCAGCCTGCCGCATAGACAAGCTCTTGGATATCCTCCGTTGTAAAAAGCGTGCGCACATTGGAGAAGCTGTTCTCCTTGTAACATTCGACCTGAGACTGAATCAGAACGGATAACCAATGTGAGAGCTGGCTCACATCTGTAACTCGCGCATCCCATTCTGCGAAACATAACTGATGTCCCCACGTCCTAACCTTGCTAAGAATCTGGGCGAGTTCGTCAAACGATTTCAGGTACCAAGAACAATGGGATAGCACAATCACATCAAACTCATTCTCGGAGAATTGGGCTTGATCACTTAAAATGTCGTAATCATAATCCATTCGAATTCGATCACCCAGCGGAGATCTCCGCAGCTTGGCACCCGCTTCGCCTACGGTCAGCGGTGCACCATAATCCTCTGGTGCAATATCTACACCATGAACGTACCCTTGCTCCCCCACCAGATGTGCAAGCACGGCCGTTGTATCTCCCTGACCACACCCGATTTCCAGAACGCGGCTGCCTTCCTGTATCCCCCAAAAGAGTCCCAGTTTCATCCGATGCTCAGTCTGAATATACTGAATGGCGGCGTTGTCCTCTACGTCCATATACTTAATAAGGTCCCTGATGATAGATTCATTCATGATTCCTCACCCCTCAAAGAGCAACTTAAACTTCTTGCTCATTGTAGCGTTACAGGAAGCAATGTACAATGCTGGAGTCTAGACAGAACAACCATGGTACGTGGAGACCCCGTCCTACAGCAGATCTAAACCTCTGCTACATATCAATCCCTAGGCCCACTGGGTTGCAAGCTTCTGAAGATAAGGGGTCAGCATGGGCTGTAATTCCTTGCGCATTAGTCCGATCTCCAAGATCGCCTGAATATATCCGAATTGATCACCAATATCGTAGCGGCGCCCCTGCAGTTCAAGGGCCAACAGCTCCTCCACCTGACTCACTTCTTTCAAAGCATCCGTTAACTGATATTCCCCTCCAGCCCCTCTCTCGATCTGATCCAGAATAGGAAAGATGGAAGGTTTCAGAATGTATCGTCCCATTACGGCTGTCCGGGATGGTGCTTCTGCAAGGGATGGTTTTTCGACCAGATTGGTGACTCGGTGAACCCGGTCCTCTGCACCATTCGAATCAATGATGCCATATTTGCTCACATTTGCCGCGTCTACTTGACGGACACCTATGATCTGATTGCCTGTCTTTTCATAAAGATGGACCATCTGTGCAAGTGCAGGCGGTTCAGACACCATAATATCATCTCCGAGCAGTACAGCGAAGGCATCATCGCCTACAAATTGCCGTGCACACCCAATGGCATGCCCCAGTCCCAGCGGTTCTTTTTGACGAATAAAATGAATATTTGCCATCTCGCTGATCGCCTGCACCTCTTCCAGTAAAGACTGTTTGCCCTTGGCATACAAAGAATGTTCAAGTTCAACCGATTTATCAAAATGGTCTTCTATGGATTTTTTGTTGCGTCCGGTCACAATGAGGATATTCTCAATGCCTGATTGTACTGCTTCTTCAACAATGTATTGGATGGCCGGTTTGTCTACAATCGGTAACATCTCTTTAGGCTGAGCTTTGGTTGCTGGCAGGAAACGGGTTCCGAGACCTGCTGCCGGAATAACTGCTTTTTTAATTCGCATTTCATCATACACTCCTTTCATTTGCTTCTTATAACCAATATTGCACGCTGTGGGCAGTTAAGTAGCGATACGAAACACCCAATATCTGCTGGCCATATAGTTCAGAACCATCCCCATCAAGGTCGCCACGATCTTGCTCATCACGAGACTCCAACCCAGCATATCGTGCAAAGTCATCAGAATGAGGGCAGATAACGCGAGAACGATAAGATTGGTGATTAGAAAACGAACAAGTCTCGCTCTATCGCCGCCCCCTCGTGCCGTATCTCGAAAAGTCCACCTGCCGTTCAGCCAATAACTGTTCGCAACGCCGCAGCTGTACGAGATTACTTGAGCCATCAGAACCGGTACACCGATCACTGCAAGCAAAGCAAATATCACCGCATCCACTGCCGTATTTGCAACACCCACAATACCGAACTTGAAAAGTGTAACTAGACGTTTAGTCATGATGAGCAACTCGGGCTGTCAATCGGGATTGCGCTTGCTGGCCCTCGGCCTGAACCACATCTCTCACAATGTATAGCGGACGTGCCTTGGTCTCATCATAGATTCGGCCAACGTACTCGCCCAGAATGCCCAGCATGATCAGTATGAATCCGTTAAACATCAGCATGATGCTCACAATGGAGGGCCATCCCTTAATCGTTGAATCCGTAAAGATGGCCGAACCAATAACGGTTAACATGTAGATGAATCCACCTACCGACAGGATCGCACCTACATAACCTGCGAGCTTGAGCGGTTTATGCGAAAATGAAGTAATGCCATCCAGGCTTAGCTTCAGCATGCGTTTCAGCGGATATTTTGTTTCGCCTGCGAGACGTTCATCACGTTCATATTCAATCGCAGTCTGACGAAATCCGACCCAACTGACCAACCCTCGCACAAACCGATTTTTCTCCGGAAGACGTTTCATCTCATCACATACTTTGCGGTCAATCAGGCGAAAATCTCCGGTGTCTACCGGGATATCCGTATCCGTTGAGGCACGAAGTACACGATAGAACAGACTCGCCGACCATTTTTTGAAGCGAGTTTCCCCGCTTCTTCTGGTGCGACGGGCATATACGACTTCGTAACCCTCTTTCCATTTGGCGATCATATCCAGTATCAGTTCGGGAGGGTCCTGCAGATCCGCATCAATAATAACCACCGCATCCCCCACTGCATAATCCATACCCGCTGTTATCGCAATCTGATGTCCGAAGTTACGGGCAAAATCGATCAGCTTCACACTCTCGTCCCAACGGGCGTAATCACGGATCATCTGTGCACTTCGATCCACGCTTCCATCATTGACAAACAACAGTTCATAGCTCTCTCCCGTGCTGCCCATGACCTTCTTCAGACGCCGATAAGTCTCCTCGATCACCGCTTCCTCGTTATACATGGGAATAATAATGCTGTATCGGTACGCGTGAGCCATGTTTGTCCCCTCCCTTTTCCAATGGACTTCGTCCGAGATTTTCACTCTTTACAAATTGAAATAAAGAATATTTACACTGCACACTTCGATGACAGAACAACCCTCCAATCGCTGTTATCCCCAGATTTTTTGATTCCCTTTATAAAGGGAAAATCCGGGGATAAAGGCGAACGCTTCGCTTTTTCAGGTTTTTTCTGTCCTCTCCGTTATCGTGTAAATGATAAGTTCAATTTATATAGCTACAATTTCACTTCATACAAAGTCGTCTGTCCGCCGAATCCGAATCCGAATCCAAGTCCAGCTTCACTCTCCGTATCACCGTTATCCGTATCTCCGCTGTCCGTGCCTGTCTTCCATTCTGACGTTGGAATCTCGGATCCGTGCTCTTTGATCCAATCGCTAATATCCGAGTTTCCTCCGCGGCCACCCATGCCACCAACCATGAAGTATTTCACTTGCCCGCTCTTGACGAGTTGCTCAAGTTCCTCTGTTGTGTACACCGGGTCTGAGCCGGAGAAACCTCCAAGTGTAATGACCGCTGCTCTTTCATCGATGATATAAGGTGCTGCCTGATTATAGTCCGTAGTGGCAAAGAGATACGTTTCGCCTGAATTGTGCTCTTTTAGATAATTCAGTGTGGCTGTATCCACTTCTTCGTTACGGTTACCCATTCCGCCACGGCCACCCATTGTAGGCATTTCTGTGTCTCCTGCACCGTTACCCATCGGCATGCCCATTCCTGCTCCACCAAACATACCATTGGAACCGGTGGGCCCTGCTGCCGGGATCATGCTGTTACCACCATAAGTAATAGGGGTGAATGCCCAGTAGATTGGACCGATCAGCATCACCATGAATCCCGCGATAATGAAGCCCTGTTTCCATTGATGTGTGCGATGAAGCATAACGATCAGGATGACCGTAACCAGAATGCCTGCGATCAATTCACTAATGGACCAGCCTGCACCAATCGTCTCGTTATACACCTGCATGATATACCAGCCAAACAGAGTCGTCAGCAGCACGGACACCGGAAGCAACCATGCCTGCCATCCATCGCGATCACGATATGACTTCCACATCGCTACAAATCCTGCACCAGTCAGCGCCGCTATTGGAGGTGCAAGCATAATCAGATAATATTGATGGAAGAAACCTGCCACACTGAAAAAAGCAGCAACAGGAAGCAGCCATGCCAGCCAGAACAAGGCCTCCTTGTGCTTGTTGGTTATATTTCTTCGTCTTAATCTTGCAAATATAGCAATGCATCCAAGCAGCACAACTGGCAGAAGCCAGCTAGCTTGACCTGATAGTTCAGTCTGGAACAGACGCAGAGGACCTTTTTCCCCTGTTCCAAACATTCCGCCCATGCCTCCGCCGAAATTTCTTCCGTTCGGCATTTCCATATCATTTGGGATCTGCCCGTTCGGGAAATTGCCATTCGGCCCATTCATGCCACCCATGGCGTTTGTGCCATTCGAACCATTCATATTATCGTTATCCGGTGCATTGACATCTTGCCCAGCGCCAGGAACACCACTGCCTGTCTGACTAGGGCCTGAAGACAAGTCTCCTCGATTGCCACGATTATTTCCCTGTCCCATACCATTTGGCATACCTGCGTTACCTGCGGTATTCTGCTGACCCGTTAGGCGAGCCAGACCATTGTATCCAAAAGCGAGTTCCATGACCGAGTTAGTTTCACTGCTGCCGATATAAGGCCGTTCGTCTTCGGGTATAGAATCCACAGTGACCGCCCAGGATAAGGAAACGACCGCCAGAACCGCTGTGCTGCCGATCAGCAGGATGATCTTCCTTCTCCATTTCGCCTGAAATGCAAGCAGATAGAACAAGTAAAAAGCCGGGAGTACCATGTAGGCTTGAAGCATTTTCATATTAAAGGCTACGCCTATTAACCCAAAGGCAACCAGAATGCGCCAAGTACTGCCTTGTTTGCTGCCTTTGAACAAAAACCATGAACCCAGCAATAGTGTAAACACCAGCATGCTGTCAATATTGTTGGTCCGGCTGACTGCCGCCACGACAGGCACAGTTGCCATCGCAAGTGCCGAGATTCGTGCTGCTGCAAGACCATATGTAGGTTTCACCATGAAATAGATCAGGAGCACCGAACCGATTCCCGCTAATACCTGCGGCAAAATAACGCTCCATCCATGCAGTCCAAAGACATAGGCAAAGGCCGTCTGAATCCAGAAGACAACAGGTGGTTTATCTACAGTGACCGAGCCTGCCGAGTCGAGTGAAGCATAGAAAAAGTTGTGGAAGTTGCTGAGCATACTCCCAACGGCAGTCGTATAATAGGAATTGGCATATTGATCGTTCCAGATACCGTACCCATTCAGAAATGCCGCCAGTAATACAATCGGCAGAAGGACAAGATCCATCCTTCTCTTGGTATTATTCAAAGTTAATCACTCCTTCAAAGTTCTTCATGTCTAGTATTGTGACATGCCAAAATAAAACTGGGATGAGTGCCCGCTGAATGTTGTCTGAGGATAATTCACAATCCTTTCAGCTAAATTTCAGTTTGGCAAGCGATAATACAACATACAGTCCCTCTCAATTAAGGGAGAGCTATAGATGGAAGCAAGCAAGGAGGAACCCCGCATTATGAAGCTTAGCAGCGGAATAAAAATACTATTGGCTGATGATGAACCACATATTTTACAATTTCTGGAGCTTGGATTAAGCAATGAGGGCTTCGATGTGCGCACCGCACCAGATGGAGCGGCTGCGCTTGAGTTGGCGCTTGAATTCAAGCCCCATATGGCTATTCTGGATGTCATGATGCCAGAGATGGATGGATTCGAAGTGGTCGAGCGTCTGCGTAAGACCGGTACCGAGGTTGGCGTAATTATGCTGACAGCGAAGGACGAAGTCGAGAATCGGGTTAAGGGCCTTTGGTTAGGTGCTGACGATTACATGGTCAAACCCTTTGCCTTCGACGAGCTGCTCGCCCGGATTCAGGCCAGACTGCGGAATCAATTTCCTTTATTAATAGGAGCCGTCACCCACGGTCCCTTCCGAATTGATGATCAGCGCAAAGAAATCACCTATCAGAATCAGGTTCTGGAATTATCTCCTACCGAATACGAACTGTTAAAATTTATTGTGCTTAATCATGGGATTGTACTTAGCAAAGCGACCATTCTGAGCCGGGTGTGGGGGTATGATTTTGGTGGGGAAGAAAATATTGTGGAGGTATACGTTCGCTCCTTGCGCGACAAACTCGGGGATAAAGAGCATAAACTCATTCGCACGCTTCGGGGTGTCGGTTACAGGGTGGATCTCTGATGAACTCGCTGCCTAAGAAAAATAAACTTCGTTTAAGACGTCTTCACCAATGGATCTGGCCTCATTCACTGCGTTCTCAATTGCTCTCACGTTCCCTGTTCGTGCTTGCTGGGTTACTATTGTTAATCGGTATTCTGCAATTCTGGATCATGGAAAGCTTTCTCTACCGGAATCAGGCAAAAACCATGGAAGAACAGCTTATGTCCATGCCCCCGGTTTGGCTCGGAATCCAGTCACGTAGTGGCTCATCCAACAATCCTTTTGGTGGACAGGCAGGAAACGGGTCTGGCAATCGGGTGCTGTTTATTCCGGACCGTTCACTGGCCCTGTTTGACAACCAAGGTACGTTCGAGGATGTTTTTGGAGAAGATGGCCTGAAAGCCCCTCAACTATCAACCGCTGAATATCAGAACATTACAGATGAGTTGAAAGAACAAAAACATATTCCCTACCGGATCGTTACGGATACCCAAGGCAATGAGCAATTGATTGTATTCGCCTCACCCGGTCCACGCAATCGAGGCTTACCGATGGTCCAGATGGGCACGGCTACGAAGCCACTTAGAGACTTGATTATTAAACAGCTTCTGATATTCCTCATGTTATCGCTGTTGGCCATGGTAGCTGGTCTTGTTCTATACACTAAGGTATTACGCCGGACGCTGGTTCCCCTGTCCAATATGGTGAATAAAGTACAGCAGATCGACGCAGGCAGCCTCGCAGAACGCCTTCCCGTCGTTCAGGGACAAGAAGAAGTGGATCAGCTCGCCGTTTCATTTAATGGCATGCTTGAAAGGTTGGAGAATTCGTTTGAAGCGGAGCGGGAATCGAAAGAGCAGATGCAGCGTTTCTTGTCTGATGCTTCCCATGAACTTCGTACCCCGCTTACCTCCATACACGGCTTCATTGAAGTTCTACAGCGGGGTGCAGCGACCAATCAAGATCAATTGTATAAAGCGCTGGACAGCATGCACGGCGAATCCGTACGAATTAACAAGCTGGTTGAAGATTTGCTGTTACTAACCAAGCTGGATCAGGCTCCAAAGCAGGAGCGGGAGGTCATTCAGCTAGACAGTCTGCTGCTCAAAATGCAATCACAACTCGCCATGATGGCTCAGCAAAGATCCATTCATCTTGACCTGACGGCTGAAGTGTATGTACTGGCTGACCCTTACAAGCTGAAACAGGTTGTGCTGAATCTGTTCCATAACGCGGTGCAGCACACCGATCCAGAGCATGGAGCCATCTCCATAACGTTGTATGCAACGCACCATAAGGCTGAATTGTCAGTAAAGGATAACGGTACAGGCATTGAACCTGAACATCTGCCCCATATCTTTGAACGATTTTACCGCACAAGCAGTTCTCGTTCGCGCAAACAAGGTGGCGCGGGTCTCGGTCTAGCCATTACCCGCTCGATTGTGGAGTCGTATGTTGGGAAAATTACCGTACAAAGTCAGGTAGGCTTGGGAACTGAATTTATGATATTAATGCCGTTGTATAAGGCTGATGTCTAGGCTGAGTATAGCCTCCAAGTAGGCTATAAGTTGGCTATACGCAGCTTTACGTAAGATCTACTTGATCATTACACAAGCTCTAGTCAAGTTCTCCAAACGCTGCTTTACTTTCATTTTAATTCCGGCTTTTCATTGCATGACGAATCCCCCTCTCATTTCGGTTGAGGAATGAAAGGGGGATTCTTTTTGTATCCGATTGATAGAGTGTAGAGTAGTAACCCAATTGGTTTCGGGCTTTCAGGCTTACGAATCTGAGACGTCATATTCAAGGATTTGGAGCGTCCGCAGAGATCTAATGAATCTGAGCCACGTTATATTAGAATAAACAGCCGTTTACTGCGTTTTTCTAAGGGAATTTCGGGAAATAGCGTGTCTGATGTTCCTTACAATTTAAGTAACGTAGAGAAAGGCCGAATAAGACGTCCTATGTTCGTTAGAAAATCGTCTACCCAATCGTCAAGATCATCCAGTATGAACCTCAAAACTTTTTAGCCCCTCATATCCATCATCGTATGGCTTACCTGAGTCTGAGCTTGAAGACACACTCTAAAATTCATCCCCATCTATTGGTGCTTTTGGCAACGGTGGATTACCAAGGGTACACGCCATTCTCATCTAGGAATTCTCCGTTATGGCGTTTGCCATCCGTCGCATAGCGCACGATAATCGCAGCGCCGGCTTCTTTTGATTTACCGCCTTCGGCATTGCCATTAAGATCTGTTGATGTAAATCCGGGTGTTACTGCAAAGACTTGAGCCCTGCTGTTTTTAACTTCATAAGCCATCGAAAGTGTCATTGCACTGTTGGCCGTTTTGGATGAATTATAGTCGAAGGCGTTTAAAGTAAATTCCGCATTTTGCATATGGTCCAGAGAAGCCATGTCGGTTGATACATTAATGATTGTGCCTTCATTATCTTTGATTAACGGGAACAATCGCTGATTCAAACGGAAGGTGCCGAAAAAGTTCACCTCGAAGGCATTCCGCAGATCTTCCTCTTTTGTATCCGTGAAGGAATGAGAGAAAGCACCAGGCATACCGGCGTTATTGATCAAAAGGTTTATTGCAGGATAAGTCTTCTGAATCGTATCGGCTGCCTGCTCAATGCTCTTCGAGTCGCACATGTCGATCTGTACAAATTCTACGTCTAATCCCCTGGAAGTTAACTCGGAAACAGCTGCTTCCCCCCGTTCGACACTACGTGCGCCAAGAATAACTTTCCAACCCGCTTCACCCAACTGCTTGACGATTTCATATCCAATTCCTTTATTTGCTCCGGTTACAAAAACAGTTTTTTTCATGCGAATCCTTCTTTCCATAATTTGATTTATATTTAACAATGTTTAAGTTACTATGCTACACTTAGTGTAGGTCAAATTATTTTTATAAAAGGGGGAATTATCATGTTAACGATTGGAGAAGTAGCGAAAAAAGTTGAGATCTCCATTGGAGCGATCCGCTTTTATGAAAGAAAGGGACTGCTGAAACCTGCTGCACGAAATGAGCAGAATAACCGTCTTTATTTGGAGGATGATCTGAACTGGCTCGTTTTTATCAAATGCCTTCGCGAAACCGGGATGAGTGTGGAAGACATTAAAAAGTATTATGATCAGGTCAATAAAGGAACCTCCACGCTGAAGGAAAGAACCAAGCTGATTGAGGATCAAAAGCAAAAGTTGCTGAATGATATCGAGGAGAAAAAAGCGCAGCTTGTTCATTTGGATAACAAACTGGAGCGCTATTATCGCGGAGAAAATTATTAACATAAGCCTTGTCCAATAAATTGAATGACAGAAAAAATCAGGCAGCCAGCAATAACTGTCTAACCTGATCCGAAATTTTCATATTATAGCTATTTTCAATGAGGATAAACGTTCAATCAAATATGACCTTTGCCCTTACACAGTTGATAATGGATATAGGGTTCATTCTCGATTTCGATCAAATTTAACCGTTCAAAATTACATTTCTGTATCACCTTATTGGATGCTTGATTGTTAGTCAAAGCGATGGCATTTAACACTTCCACATTTGTATATTCAAATAAATAATCTGTCAATCCTTTGAGCGCCTGCGTTGTGTAACCACGATTTCTGAAATGCTTCGAAATACCGTACATAATCTCCCGATTGGGTGCTGGCAGTTCGTCCTTGATCCCTGAGCAGCACCATCCGATAAACTCATCATTTTCTTTGAGTACGATAGCCATACGTAAACATAACTCTCCGATATCCCCTCCCGCCACTACAGCTTGTTTAAAACGCTGATTCTCAGGGATTTCATATTCAGTGAGCCACAGGGTCCTGCTTTCAATCGTAGCGTTCCATCCAGGTAGGAATTCATACACCTCAGGTTGCCACGTAATTTCTTGCAGTTTCTTCAAATCCTCGAGTCGATACTCACGTAAATAAATATCCTTGCAATTGATGATTAATTCATCGGTTAGTATGGGTTGGTTCATAGTTCCTCCTACTACACACTTAATTTCAGCTTATTAGCTTTACTTCAAACAAGCCCCTCTTTTTCCATAAACTCATCTTTGGTCAATCCAAAGAGGATCAGATCTTGGTATTTTCCATCCATATAGATCACCTGGCGACGCACACCTTCCTGAACACATCCAAGTTTTCTCATCATTGCTGCGGAAGGTTCATTTCCTTGGAGTACATAATCATTAAATTTGTTGAGCCTGCGCTCGAAGAAGGCATAGTTCAGCAAGATTCGAACGGCTCTGGTTCCGTATCCTTTTCCTCGATGATCCCTGTCAATTTGAATGCCAATGCTAAAGGTACCGTTCCTTTCATCAATGCTGTTCAGATTCACACCTCCGACATTTTCACCATCCATATTTACAATTGTAAACATGATCCTTCCTTTGGTTAAAGAAAAATCAGAGAAGTTTTCCGTGAAACTCTTCGCTTCAACATGGGTTGGCGGCAACTCTACTGCACACTCCAATAACCGACGGGCAGGTGTATCAAAGCGGTTATAATAATGATCCTCCCAATCTTCTTCACGCAAAGCACGTAATCTGATCTTATCATCCTGCCAGAAATACTGACTATAATCGATCTCTCTCATTCCAAGTCCCCCCGCATATTCAACCAAATTTTTACTTCGAGCTACAAACATAATAACCCATAATGTGGAATTGGAGGAGATTTGTTTTCATTAAACACAACACAACGAAAATAACCCCCGAACAGGAAAAACCTGTTGGAGGCTACGCTCTATTTTATATCAAAATCTCATTACGATTCTTCCGTATATTGAGGCTTGGACACGTTATCCGGAACCGTTTCGTCAAAAACATCCTGACCTGGATAATCCCGTACGTCTCCCTCGTGAAGCTCATGATTTTCATAATCAAAACGATGTGCAGACCGCTGGTCCACGCGCCACGGAGAACTTTTCCCAAGAGACTCGGATAACAGAGATGAACCGTAAGGACCCTCCGGGAATTCTTCGAGTGTGATATCGTTTCGCTGCGACTCCACCGTAGACACATCGGTATATTCTTGCCGATCTTCACGCAAAAACTTATCTTTCATCGTTTATCCCTCCTGATCCACTTCAGATGACCAACGTCCACTTATTGTGAGCGAGGACAAACGCATTTATGCATGACCTTTGGAAAACACTGCGTTTAGGTTTTGATCCATTACCGGATCCATCACGATCATTATCGCCATCACAGTTAGCGAATCCATATTAAAAGTACAAAAGCAATGAGGCCGGCCATGCTAATCCAGGTATCGCGTTTGGACCATACCAATAACGATGAACGTCCTCCGAGCGTAGAGTGCTCTCTAACTTTACGCATTTCCATCGCAATGGTCATATCCTCTGCACGTTGGAACAGTGCCATCAACAAGGGAATCACCATCGGACCCAGGTCACGAATTCGAACGGTATTTGGTCTTAAAGCTGCCTTTCCACGTGCCCGCACGATCAGTGAGAATCGCTGCCACTCACTCCAGATCATCGGGATAAACCGAAAGATTAACGATACAGCAAGTGCAAACGAAGCTACGGGCAGCCTGATTTTTTTACCGATACCGAGTACCCAGTTAAGCCCTTCTACCATTCGCCCATAAGGTGTCGTCAACGAAAACCAAAGGCTTGCCAATGTGACGATAAACAAACGATACACATTCAGCAAAGTGCCCTCCGCCTGCATCAGGGAAAAGCCAAAGTGCAGACCTCCTCCCTCTGTTGAAAGAGTTGTCCCAGATAACGCCGATGATATGATGAAAAAGAATAATAATGGCTTCATTAACTTCATACATCCAGCCAAAGTCTGACGCGGGAGCACGGCAAGTGCTGCTACTACCGGCACCAGTGTTAACGTCAATCCCAGCCATCGCTGTTGAAGCATAGCTGCGGTGACCAGCAAAATATACAAAATCCATTTCAAACGCGGGTCCATAACGCCATATAATCCGCCTGAATGAGTCAATGTGTTCGGAAGAAGCTTCGGATCATCTTCCGTTTTAATGGACGACAGCATCAGTGCTTCTTTTTCATCCTTCATTGCATCGCTCTTGACTTCCATCATTACCGTCCCTGATGTTTCTATCGACTCGTTCTGAATCCCCACCTCAATTAACTTAGACTGAACAATGCAGTCAGCCATCTCTTCTGGCGTCATCGCGGTTAAAGGCAGCTGAAGACCCGCTGCTCTTAACTGCTGTGCCAGTCTCATCGATGGTGGCAGTCCGATCCCTGTCTGCTCCAGCAGTTCAGGTCTTTTGTGAAGTTCTATCGGCGTAAGATCGGCGATTAGACGGCCTTCCTGCAACAACAATACTCGATCCGCACAAGGCAAGAATGTATCCAGATCATGGGTTGCTACCACGCCCCCACCACCTGCCAGACGATGTTGCGCCAATACATCCAGCAAAAGCCCGACACTTTGCGCTTCCAACCCGGCGCTTGGCTCATCCAGCAGAAGCCAGTGTGGATTGGTCACACTTCCGAGAGCAAGTCCAAGCCTGCGCTTCTCTCCCCCACTTAGAGCAAATGGCGACCTGTCCAGATGAAAACGTCGGTCCAACTCCGAGGAAACTGGCGGGTCCCATTGGTTCAGTGCTTTTGTGATCTGCTCTTGTTGCTGTTTCTCTGAAAGTCGATAGGGACGCAGAGAATATGTGAATTCACGCTGAATACTTCGCGCAAACAGTTGTTGTTCCGGAAATTGAAACAATAATCCCATTTGCAATAAAATCGACTGCGGCACTTTTCCTTCTTTCCAGAAAGGTGTGCCATCCAATGTGATACTTCCTGCATCGGGAGGTCTCAGACCAGCCAATGTCTGTAGTAGAGTCGTTTTTCCTGAACCCGTACAGCCCAGCAACAACGTGATTTCCCCACTGTTCAATTGCACTGTCACATCTTCAAGCAGAGCACGTTTACTCGATTCCGATGCTCCTATACGTATATTGCTTAGCTCAATCTCCAACGTGCGACCTCCTTGGCCAGTTGCTCAGGTCGCAGTGGCATGGCTTCTGGCATCATACCTTTTTGCTTGAGCAATAACGCAGTTTTTACAGTAAAAGGGGGGTCCAATCCTAACCGTTCACAGGGAGATAGCTGTACATTTTCCCGAGTAGCCTCCTCATTCATCTCTGTTTCATAGTAAAAGGACCCCGGCTCCCCGTTGTACACACAACGTCCCCTCTCCATAGCAATGATTCGATCACACAGGGTTGCTTCCTCCAGATGGTGCGTAATCCAGATCACCGTTGTACCCCGCTGGGTAATCTTCTGAACGATAGCCTCGATACGGTCTCTTGCTCCCGGATCAAGCATGGCTGTTGGCTCATCCAGAATTAATATATCCGGTTTGGCCGCGAGTGCTACCGCAATGTTAAGCAGTTGTTTCTGTCCACCCGATAACTGTGAGATGGCCATATCCGGGGGATATTGAAGTCCTACGGTATGTAATGCGTCCTGCCTCTGCTCCAATTGTTCTTCTACAGTATTCATTAATGGTGACAATGCATAATGAAATTCCTCTTCAATGGTATCACCCAGTACCTGTGCATCAGGTTGCTGTAATACCCCCCGAACGGTAAGTTCATCTGAGATATCCCGTAAGCCTCCCGATAGTGGAATGAATCCAATCAGTAGTCCAGCGAGTGTGCTTTTTCCACTGCCATTCGCCCCTACTATACTAATCCATTCGCCTTGGTGCAGCGTAAGTGAAACCCCATCCAGCGCTTTCCTCACCTGACCACCTTCGGTAGCATAATGCACCCGGACATCTTCTAATGTAATTATAGGCAGGTTGCCTTGCATCGTAAATTAGTCCTTTCCCTTTCTATTGTTATGTGGTACGATCCTAATCGTTAACCACATTTATATAATTGGTTAACAATCATATTACCAAAATGGAGAGGATTGTTCAAACATGAAATTATCTTTGCGAGGCATTGTATTCAGCGCACTTATGGCCGCAATTTTAGTACTTTTTGGTTACATAAGCATTCCCATTGGCTTCTCCCCTGTACCGATAACATTACAAACTTTGGCTGTCATGCTGGCCGGAGGATTACTTGGTCCACTCTATGGTTTTCTAAGTGTCACGATCGTTGTTCTGCTCACCGCTCTTGGATTCCCCTTGCTACACGGGACCGGAGGACTTGCAGTACTGCTTGGACCTACCGGAGGATATGTGATGATGTGGCCGATCTCCGCATTATTGATTGGACTGCTGCTTGCACGAATCAACATCAAAGGTGTAACAGGATTCATTCTCGCTTTTGTTGTATTTGAACTATTTGGCTCACTGCTCTTGTATGTCTCGGGTGTCCCTTGGCTTGCCTATGCATACAAAATGTCCTTACCCGAGGCCATGATTCAAGGATTCTATCCTTACATTATTGGGGATTTGGTCAAAGCTGTATTTGCTGCCATCATCATTGCGCCCGTGCGCATGGTTTTCCCACCTCAACGCCTAACAGGTAACATGCATTCCACGGTTATAAAAGCGGATTCTTAATAGAAGCTACATATCCTATTAGATCACGAGCCTCCATATACTAAATCAAAAACAGCCAAAATCACTTTGGCTGTTTTTGTTACTTCTCTTCCTCTAAGGTTGTTCTGTCATCGGAGTGATCCGTGTAAATCTTCTTTAGTTCAACTTATATATTCACCTGAATTAATTGACGCTCTGTAATCTGAAATTGTTGATCCGCTGTATTTTCAATAAACCTCTGATCATGAGATACATACAGAATCGTTCCTTCATATGCCTTAATAAAACGCTCCAACGCTTCCAATGCATGCATATCAAGAAAATTTGTCGGTTCATCCAACAATAGAATGTTATATTGTCCAAGAAACAAGTGACATAATTGAAGACGAATCGCTTCCCCTCCACTTAATGTCCCAACATTCTTGAGCAAGTCATTCCCTGTAAACTGCATTGCATGCAATGCACTTCTCAGCTCTGATTCCTCATATTCCGAACGATTCTTCAGGAATTGTAATACGGTCTCTTTTGTCGTGAAACGATAGCTCATTTGCTGAAAATAACCGAGCTTTGCTTTTGGAGACATTATGATCTGATCTCCGACATGGAAAACATGGTTAAGCAATGTACTTTTCCCACTGCCATTGGCTCCGGTTATCGCTATTTTTTGTTTTAATGGAACCTGAAAACTCACATCCTCCAGCAATACGTTACCTTCCACTTCAAGTGTAAGGCGATCTGCCATAATCGGAAATCGATTGTGCAGCTCCAGTGTCTTTGGCTGACGGAAGATCATAGGCCGATCCTCTTGCACTGCTTTTACCTCATGAAGTTGTTGCATCCGCTGTTCAATCGCTTTGGCTGCGCGGTGCACCCCTTTTTGACTGGTGCCTTTGGATTTTGTTTCAACCATACGGTTTGTTTTTGCCTTGGATTCTTTTTTGGACATGCTTCCAGCCTGCGTTATTTTCTCGGCTTTCTTCATCTTTTCCCGGGCGGCCAGCTCCAATCGCCTCTTCTCCTTCGAGAACTGCTCATGGGCCTGGTTTTGTTGTTCACGCTCCAGCCTCTTCTGTGCCTGATAATCACTATAGTTGCCAGAATATACGCGAACCTCACCTTGATGGATTTCCCAGATCGTGGTCACCAGTTCATCCAGAACCGCACGATCATGACTGATCAGTACGATTGCCCCATAGTAATAACGCAATTCATCCAGCAAAAATGTAATGCCCTCTTGATCCAGGTGTGTTGTTGGTTCATCCAGTAACAGTACTTCATGATAATGAGTGAACATTTGAGCCAGTTTCAAACGGGTTTGTTCTCCGCCACTCCATGATTGATCCTGTTGAGGTATGGCTAATTTACTGAGTAAAGCCCCGTCAACTTCGATATTTTCGTTAGACTGGGGTGGTTCCACTTGTTCCAAATAACCAAACTCTGCAAAACGTTTTACCTTTCCGGCTTTTGGCTGGATCTGCCCCGCAATGATTTTCAACAGTGTACTTTTACCCTGACCATTACCACCTACTACACCAATGCGATCCAGTTGATGAACAGCCAGTCGCTCAATGTTCAGTATTACTTTATCCATATAGGTCATTTCAACCTGTTCTAATTCAAAACATATCTTTTCCATATTCGCTACCTCCGAAATAAAATTTATTTCGTATCGATAGCGAAGCACGCTTCTATCGATACGAGCTGATTGTGCCAGCTCGTATCAATAGAACAGTAACGTCATCATGGCGGTTACCTCCAGTAGTCTGTATTGAGCGCCTTTACCTAATTATTTATCTGATTAAGATAATCAGAAGAAAAACAAAGAATCACAGGCCACGACCTGTGATTCAACGTAAACGGGAAAGCGAGTATAACACTTATTTTAAGGTCAGGATGATTGAAAATGACAGACTGGTCCCGTTTACTCTGAACCAATGGTCAGAGCCTTTGAACATATTCAATTACCGATTCAAAGGAAGGAAACGCAGTCTCATCGCATGTGTCATGTTCAATAATCCACCTTTCATTATCATGTATAGATGTACAATTCTAATTATAATTTTCCAATTACACCCTGTCAACGGAACCATGAAAACACGGCACCATCAGATTAGTACATCAATCTACTTTTGTTCCTGACCATTACCGCTACTTAATTTTAATAGAAGCTCTTGGCTACTAACCTGACCTGTAGCCTGTGGAATCACTTCTTCGTAGTTGGCTGAGTTGGTTACTATAATTGGCGTTACCGTGTAATAACCAGCGGCCTTAATCTGTGCAATATCGAACTCAAGCAACAGATCTCCCGCTTGGACCCGATCGCCTTCTTTGATATGGGAAACAAAATGCTGCCCATCCAATTTAACGGTATCAACTCCCACGTGAACCAATATTTCAGCACCGGTGTCTGATACTACAGCCAAGGCATGTTTTTTCTTGAATGCAACGGTAACTGTACCGTCAAAAGGTGCTACGACTCTGCCCACAGCTGGCTCAATCGCAATCCCTTTCCCCATTGCTCCTGATGCAAAGGCCGGATCTGGAACTTCCGACAATTCCACAATCGTTCCTTCGATTGGGCTGAATACCACTTCATCTGAAGCATTCATTGTACGGGCAGGTTGCTGGGCGGATGACGTAAATTCAGTTTTTGTTTCTTCTTCAACCGGATCTTTGAAGCCCATGATGTACGTCAGTACAGCCGAAACAACAAACGATACTACGATACCCAGAATCAATCCTGGGAAACCTTGTCCACCTGGTCCGTAGAAAATTGGCAAGGTCAGCAGTCCCGGTGCACCGGATGCAAATGCCAATGTGCCCGCTTGACCAATGATAGCTCCACCAACTGCACCGCCGATAACTCCTGCAATGAATGGACGTTTCAGTGGTAATGTTACCCCATAGATGGCCGGTTCCGTAATACCGAACAAAGCCGTCAACGTGGATGATCCCGCCAGCGTTTTCAGTTTTTTGTTCTTGGTTTTCAGCATAACCCCAAAAGCAGCACCCGTTTGAGCAAAGATTGAAGCTGTCGCAGCTGGTTTAACCCCATCCTGTCCATACACTGCAACGTTGTTGATAAATACCGGAATAAGACCCCAGTGTATTCCGAAGATAACGAGCAGCTGCCAGCTTGCACCCATAACGGCTCCTGCGAGCAATGGACTGAATCCAAATGCGGCAACGAGTCCAGCTGCAATTGCATTACCAACGTAGACACCAAATGGTCCGAATACCAACAGTGTCAGTGGTACCATAATCACTAGTAAAAATAATGGCGTAACAAAGTTTTTCACACTATCGTGAAGTGTCTTATTGAAGAACTTCTCCAACTTGCTCATCACAATGACAGCTAAAATGATAGGAATAACCGTCGATGAATAGTTCATCAGAATGACTGGGATACCGAAGAAATCCGTTGGTGTTCCCTCTGATTT
The DNA here is from genome assembly GCF_038004645.1 of Paenibacillus sp. FSL M8-0212. Taxonomy (NCBI): domain Bacteria; kingdom Bacillati; phylum Bacillota; class Bacilli; order Caryophanales; family Paenibacillaceae; genus Paenibacillus; species Paenibacillus sp. FSL M8-0212. The sequence goes on from NZ_JBBORP010000001.1 coordinate 6,381,418, forward strand.
CAACGTGACGATGGATGGATAGATCAGTGCTCCTGCAATCGTCATCGCTACAAACATATTTCCCTGGAATTTTCGTGCTGTTGTAACCGCTAACAACAGAGGCAGGAAGTAGAAGAGACTATCTGCTGCTGCATAGAGGATTGTATATGTTGTTTCTGTCGTTTCCAGCCATCCGATATTGCTTGCAATCAGCAATAACCCTTTTAGAATACCGGCTCCCGCCATAACACCCAGAAGTGGTGCAAAGATGCTGGATATGATATCGATAATCCCCCCGAGCCCTTTGGCTGCTTTGCGAGGTTTTTCTTTATCTGACGAATCGTCCAGAATGTTACTGATCTGTCCAATGGCACTATAGACTTCAGGCACCTTGTTACCAACAACCACCTGGAACTGTCCTCCATTTTCTTTGACTGCGATGATGCCTTCTGTTTTCTCCAGTTTGGCTTTGTCTGCCTTGGCATCGTCCTTCAATACAAACCGTAACCGTGTTGCACAATGAACCAGCGATTCCACATTTTTCTCACCGCCGACCAGTTCTACAATCTCTTTGGCCAGTTTCTCTTGACTCATGATCTGCACCCCCACTTTTTCTCAAACAGGCCCTTTACCGATTTTTTTGCACGCAAAAAACCTAAGCCTTGAGTGAGCGGACGCAATGGTCCTGACCTTCTCATGACTTAGGTTTTGCCTGCATAACCAGTAACAATCCCAGTTAAATCGTATTCAATTCCTGTTAATCACATATTATTATAATTAAACCATTTTTGTCAACATTTAAATATTATCGATTAACCACTCGTTCGATATGAACCGTCAGATACAATTTTTCTTCATTGGTCAGCTCATGGTTGTATTCCTTTTTGACAAACAACTCAATTTTCTCCGTACATGCTGCCGCATCTGGATGCTTCTCCTTAATCATGTCATAGAAATGATCATAGTTGTTGTCGTAATGCGTACCACTGAGCACACGCTGGGAGAAGAACTTCAGATGTGTGATAAAGCGAAAATAACTGAGAGAGTCCTCATCAAATTCCATTTTGAAATGATATTTCGCTATATTAATAATCTGCTGGATAAACTTCGTAATATTCATCGTTGTAATAACTTCTTCGTTCATCTCTGCGTTAACAATATGCAGGGCAATAAAAGCGGCTTCATCGGTTGGAAGCTCAATATTCATTCGGGTGTTGATCTGTTCCAGCGTCCTCAGGCCCAGTTCAAATTCGGGCTTGTACAACTGTTTGATCTCCCACATTAATGCGTTCTTGATCTCCACGCCTTCCCGATAACGTTCGATGGCGAAGTTAATATGATCTGTAAGAGATACATAGATGTTCTCATTCAGCTTTCGGCCCAGATTCTCACGCGCATACGTGATGATCTCTTCCACAATTTCAATCAGTTCCATCGGAACTTCACGCAGCAGCATTTTGAAATTATCGGATGTTTGTTTGTTTTTCAATGCAAATACTTTCTGGATGCGGGTCTCGTCTACTTTATCCCCCGGCTTTTTCTTAAAGGCAATCCCACGTCCCATCACCACAAGCTCTGCTCCATCCGCCTGATAGATGCTAATGACGTTATTGTTGATAACCTTTGCTATTTTCACTTCAATCCCCCCGTCACGTTCCACTCTCTTGGCAGTTATACATCGTCTTTTGGGCATACAAAAAAAACCTGAAGCATCACAAAATAAACAAGACATGGTGGTCTGCTTTTTTTGGTGCTTAGGTTTTGCCTACTTCGTGTAGTAACAATCCCAGAAACGATATATTTGCGTCAAGTATAGCGCGAACCTGACTAAATGTCAACGCTTTCAAGGCGGGGACAATCGGAAGTCCCATAGTTATATAAATTGAACTAGAGAATATTTACACTAGCTACTCCGATGACAGAACAACCTTCCGATCGCTGTTATCCCCAGCTTTTTTTTGTCCTCTCCGTTTTGTGTAAATGTTTAGTTCAATTTATATAGATGAAGCTTCCGATGTTTTATTGCCATACAAGACCATTTTAATTCAGAAAAATATAAACTACTCGTCACCCAGGTTTGTTCCGTTGGATTCAATCACATTTTTGTACCACTCAAAACTCTTCTTCTTCAGTCGTGTCAGCTCTCCTTGACCTTCATTATTACGATCCACGTAAATGTAACCATAACGTTTTCTCATCTCACCTGAGGATGCACTTACAATATCAATAGGTCCCCAGCTGGTGTAACCAATGATGTTCACCCCATCCTGAATGGCCTCACCCATTTCAGCTACATGCCGTTTCAAGTAGTCAATCCGGTATGCATCATCCACTTCACCTTCCGGTGTAACCACGTCATTCGCACCAAATCCATTTTCAACAACAAACAGCGGTTTCTGATAACGGTCATGTAGTTGATTGGCGGTAATACGGAATCCTTTGGGATCAATGGTCCATCCCCATTCGGACTTCGCCAGATATGGATTGGCTACCGAGCCAAATACATTACCACTGGTCATATTTTTGACAACTTCAGGATCCGTACTTGTTGTACGACTTGAATAGTAGCTGAACCCAATATAATCTACGGTATGATTCTTCAAGATTTCCGCATCACCCGGCTGCATAACAATGTTCAACCCGTGATCTTTGAAGAACCGTTTGGCGTAACCCGGATATTCCCCACGTGACTGCACATCAATGAAGAAATAGGATTCTCTATCTTTTTCCATACCCTGGAACACATCTTCCGGATTACAGGTATACGGATAGAAGCTTCCTGCGGCGAGCATGCACCCAATCATGGCACCAGGAATAATCTCATGACATGCCTTGACTACCAGTGCACTTGCAACCAGTTGATGGTGAGCAGCCTGATATTGAATTTCCTTGATGTTATCCCCTTCATTGAACGCCAGCCCCGCCCCAAGGAACGGAAGATGTAACAACATGTTGATCTCATTAAATGTCATCCAGTATTTCACCTTGTCTTTGTACCGAGTGAATACCGTTCTAGCGTAAGTTTCGAATAGCGTCACCAGTTCACGACTTCTCCAGCTGCCATACTTCTCGATCAGATGCACAGGCACATCGAAGTGAGCCAATGTAACCACAGGTTCAATGCCGTTTTTCAACAATTCATCAAACAGGTTATCATAAAATTGCAATCCGGCTTCATTTGGCTGTGCATCTTCTCCTGTTGGGAAAATCCGTGCCCAGGCAATGGAGACACGCAGTGCTTTGAACCCCATTTCGGCAAATAAAGCAATGTCTTCAGGGTAACGGTGATAGAAGTCAATCGCTTCGTGTGAAGGATAGAACTCGGTAGCGAGCGGCGTAAAAGCCGGAACATGACCTTTCATAATACTTCTGCGGTTCTCACCTGTTGGCAGCAAGTCAACGATACTCAGCCCTTTGCCATCTTCCAGATATGCGCCCTCCGCCTGATTGGCAGCAATGGCTCCACCCCACAGAAAGTCTTTAGGAAATTTAAAATTCGTCATCATCATTCTCCTTCCAAATATGTAATTCAGCTATCCGCTCAAATCACGAGAAAATTATAGAGACAAAATATCTAAGTTGAACTACACGATTACACATAAACGGAGAGGACAGAAAAAATCTGGAGAAGCGGCGCGTTCGCCTACAAGCTTTCTGCAAGAAAGCTACATCGGAAGCATACGCTATCACCGGATTTCCCCTTTAAAAAGGGGATCGAAAAATCTGGAGATAACAGCGATTGGAAGATTGTTCTGGCCGCGCAGTCGTCCCGTGTAAAATCGTTTGTTCAACTTAAATAGAAAAAACCCGAACCAGCCTGGTACACGATTACGTGTAAACAAGCCAGCTCAGGTTATGCCCATATCGGTAACATTCCCAGATCACAATTATGCGGATTGGATAAAACTTTAGCAAGAATCAGAACAGTTGTCAACTTCTTGAAACCGGTTTAGCTTCGGAATGCCCACTACGATATTTGATAGAATGCAGCACATGTGCCGCCAAGAATCATCTGTTGATCTAATATAGGTAGGGCATTAATGTGAGAATTAATGAGACCGTATACTTCAGAATACGTAGCTGAAACGTTGCTCACGGGCCAGTCGGACCCGAACATTAACCGTTCCGCACCAAAGGCTTCTATGGCGATATTCAGATAGGCTGTAAAGTCCTTTGGAGTCCAATTTGCCCAATCTGCTTCCGTCACCATCCCTGAAAGTTTACAGTACGCATTAGGTTGTGCGGCTAATGACTCAAGTGCTTCTTTCCAGGGTGAGATTATACCTGATTTTATGTCGGGTTTGGCTAGATGATCAAGGACAAATCGCTGTTCAGGAAACGTCTTAACCAATTCAACGGCATAAGGCAATTGCTCCTTGGATACCAACAGATCATAGGCCAAACTATATTCTTTTAGCAATGAAATTCCGCGCTGAAAGTCTTCTCTCAATACATACCTCAGATCAGGTTCATCCTGTATGACATGTCGTACGCCCTTAAGATACGGATTGGACGCGAACAATTCAAGCTGATTCCGAACTTCATCCGAACAAAGGTCCACCCATCCGACAACACCTTTGATACATTCATGCCGATCTGCCAACTGCAGAAGCCACTCGGTTTCTGTCAGTGATTGTCTGGCTTGTACCGCAATACATCCCTCCAGTCCGGATTGGACCAATAAAGGTTCAAGATTTTCCGGAAGAAAAGATTGACGAATGGCTTTCATCTCTTCGCCAATCCATCCGTACTCGGCGACATTGTATTCCCAGAAATGTTGATGTGCATCCAGCTTCATATTAGATCCCTCCCAGGGTATTTAAATCTAATTATCATTAAAAAGCAACCATATGATTTTTATTTCCAATGAAATAAACGCTTACTACACAATCTATAAATATGACCAAATCACTGATTTTTACATGATTTTTATACCAATTGTGCAGGTATTGTCCAATATTAAATCATGATATAGTAAATTACGAAAACGCTTTCAGTACATAAATCGGTGGTGATTCCAGTATTAAACAAGTGAATTTTTGTTTGCGTTGAGCTCTATTTTCACCCTGCTTAACCGCTATTCACGTTCAAACATTCTCTATTCGAAGGAGACTATATTAATGAAAAAAAACCGCAAATCAGTCCTATCTCTTACGCTTGTGACTGCCCTGATTCTATCTCTATTCTCCTCGGCTATGGCTTCAGCTGCAACTGACAACAGCGAACAGGCCAATACCTCAGCCGCTCCAAGCAAAATGCAGACCTATGTAAACGCCATGGAGCCTGGCTGGAATCTGGGTAACTCTCTGGACGCCGTTGGTGAGGATGAGACAGCCTGGGGCAACCCGCGCATTACAAAGGAACTAATTCAATCGATCGCAGCTGAGGGCTACAACAGTATCCGTATTCCTGTGACCTGGGAAGCCCACATCGGTGACGCACCCGACTACATAATTGATTCCGCTTACATGAATCGGGTTCAAGAAGTGGTAAACTGGGCCCTCGATGCGGATCTCTACGTCATGATCAATCTTCACCATGATTCCTGGCGTTGGATCAGTTACATGGAGAAAGACCATGACAACGTGCTTACACGTTATAACTCTGCTTGGACTCAGATTGCGGACAAATTCAAAGATGCATCCGATAAACTCATGTTCGAAAGTGTTAACGAACCACGTTTCTCTGAAGGCGGCACAACAGATGCAGCGATTGGATATCGCATGCTGGACGAGTTGAATACTTCTTTTCACAAGATCGTAAGAACTTCGGGTGGAAACAACGAGACACGTCCACTTGTGCTTCCAACGATGCATACTTCTTCCGCTCAACCTGATCTGGATGAACTGAATAAGACCATTCAAAAATTGAATGACAGCAATATTATTGCAACCGTTCACTACTACGGGTTCTGGCCATTCAGTGTGAACATCGCAGGTTACACCAAGTATAACGAGGAAGTACAGAAAGACGTTACCGACACATTCGATCGGGTATACAATGCTTTTACAGCGAAAGGCATTCCGGTTATCGTTGGTGAGTATGGCTTGCTTGGTTTTGACCAGCACACAGGTGTCATTGAGCAAGGCGAAAAACTGAAATTCTTCGAATTTGTTGGACAATATCTGCGCCAAAAACAGATGACAACGATGTTATGGGATAACGGTCAACACTTCGGTCGCACAAGTTTTACCTGGTCTGATCAGGAATTATTTGATACCATGAAAGCCAGCTGGACAGGTCGCTCATCCACAGCCGAAACGGACCTCGTGTATCTTAAACAAAATGAAGCCATTCAAGATAAGAAGGTAAAACTCAATCTGAATGGGAACAAATTCAATTCGTTGAAAAATGGCACTACCCCTCTTGTAAGAGGTAAAGACTATACAATTAAAAAAGATGTACTTACGTTAAAATCCAATCTGTTAACCAAATTGACAGCCTCTGGTGATTTGGGCGTAAATGCCACACTCACGGCTGGATTCAATGAAGGTGCTGACTGGAACTTCAATATCATTAAATATGACACACCTAAGTTGAACGATGCAACAGGTACAACCAGTGCCTTTGCCATTCCGACTACGTTTAACGGCAATCAGCTGGCCACGATGGAAGCAACATATGCAAACGGAGAGAACGCCGGTCCACAGAACTGGACTTCGTTCAAAGAATTCTCCTACACATTTAGCCCAGATTACGAAGGTAATGTGATTGAGCTGAAACCTAACTTCTTCAATGAAACCAATGATGGTGAAGTCACGCTTAAATTCCATTTCTGGAACGGAGATGTGCTGACGTACAAAATCACGAAAAATGGAACCAGCATTGTTGGCGTAGCTTCCAAATAAGAACTCATCTAACGTTCTGTTCAGAGCTTTAAGCTCTGGCAGAACGTTTTGTTTTTGTTTCACAATTGATCGAATAACGTACAAGTGCCCCTTCATACCTTTACACTAACTAGGATTGAGGGGGAAATGTCATGTTTAAACGTGTAGACCGTCTTGCTATCGAACTACCCATATCCAGTAATCCTGACCCTAATGGAGCTAGTGCAGTTCAGGAGTTGCTTGGTGGAAAGTTCGGGGAAATGTCAACATTAAATAACTATATGTTTCAGTCATTCAATTTCAGAGGCAGATCCAAGCTGCGTCCTTTTTATGACATTGTTGCAAGCATTACCGCGGAGGAATTCGGCCATGTCGAACTTGTCGCCAATACGATTAACCTCATGCTTGAAGGTTCGACATCACCAGGCGCTCCAGACTCTACCCCGCTACGTGTAGGCAAAGACGCACGGATGACTTCACATTTTATTGAATCAGCTCAGACAGCGCTCCCTTATGACTCCATGGGAAGACCCTGGAATGGTTCGTATGTCGTGAGCAGTGGCAATCTGATCTTTGATCTGTTGCATAATTTCTTTCTTGAATGTGGAGCCAGGACGCACAAAATGAGAGTCTACGAAATGACGGATAACAAGACAGCCCGAGAAATGACAGGTTATCTGCTTGTACGTGGAGGTGTGCACGTTCTGGCATATGCTAAGGCACTGGAAATTGCAACGGGCGTGGATGTAACGAAGATGTTCCCTATTCCACGACTGGATAACAAAGCTTTTGAAACGACACGAAAATGGGAAGCGATGGGAGAGCACCGCAGGCTGTACACGTTTAGTGACAAGGATTATCAGGGTATTGCCCAGATCTGGAAAGGAGTACATCCAACCGATGGTGGTAAACTGGAGGCTTTTGCCGGCTTGCCAGGTTATGGAGGGCCAGTGCCTGAGCTACCTGATCTGCCGGAAGAATTTGCGCCAGGAATATCCGCGGAAGATCTAATGCAGATTGCCGAGCGACTGAAACGTCACGCTGGTCTGTAAGATAACGATTGACGTTTGTTTTTCATAGGGCGTCGATTGGATAATCGTACACTGGTGTTACCTTTTGTGCTAGAACACTTTGTTCAATTAGATTATTGATGATCTATTTCTTTGATTTCATACGATTGTACACCAAAAAGGGAAACGGGAGAGTTACATCTCTACCATTTCCCTTATAACGTGCCACTATTGTGGTTCAGTAAATTTTACGACCAGTACTGCTTCCCCATTAGCTTGAACATGACCTGTTGACGTTGCTGTAACGGTCGCTATGGTTTCATTTCCGCTTGGGATCAACACAGGTGTAATCACTGGCAGACCCGCGGCCTGAATGACATCCATATCGAATTCAATCAATAATTGTCCTGCAGTTACACGATCTCCGCTATTCACATGCGCAGTAAAACCGTTTCCTTTTAGTCCAACCGTATTAATTCCGATATGAACCAGCATCTGTACACCTGTCTCATGCTCCAGAATCACCGCATGTTTACTCTTGTTCATGACATGTGCGATGACACCATCAAACGGTGCATACACCTTACCTTCTGATGGCTCAATGGCAATGCCCTCACCCATGTGTTTTTCCGAGAACGCCGGGTCAGGAACCTGCTCCAGAGCAACGACGGTACCGTTCATTGGCGAAGCGATTTCGAGAAAATCTACCTTAGGACGATTGCTTGTAACGGCATCGGTAACTGAATTAATACGCGGATTAGAATCCACTGCATTAACTTCACCTGATGTTACTCCACTGTTGTCATGGCTCATTGATTCTTCTGCAATCGGTTGATCCTTATATCCGAAGAACCAGGTAAGCGCAAATGCAATCGCCATGGCAACTACGTTGGACAAGATATACAACGGCAGTTGGCTGTTCAGATAGAGCAGTGTACCGGGAATAACCGTTACAGCCATGCCCGTACCTTGCAGATGGAACAGGGAAGCGATGAAACCACCCACACCACCACCAACCAGTCCCATAATAAATGGTTTCATATAACGCAAGTTAACTCCGAAGATGGCTGGCTCGGTAATGCCCAGAAATGCGGACAAGGAAGAAGGTAATGCGAGTGCTTTGAGTTTCATATTTTTGGTCTTCAGACCGACTGCGAGACAAGCCGCTCCTTGTGCTGCCATGGCACAGGTAATGATGGCGTTGAACGGATTGAATCCCGTTTTCTCCAGTAGTTGAATCTCCAGGAAATTAAAGATGTGATGCACACCGGTAACGACAATAATCTGATGGAAGAATCCAATGATAATACCTGCGATGCCAAACGGAAGATCCAATACGGCAGTTGTTCCATGCAGCACCCACTCTTCTAGGGAATGGAACACGGGACCAATCGCGAATAGTCCAAGCGTAATCATGACTGTTAACGTAATAAAAGGAGTCAGAATTAAATCCAGTGCCTCTGGTACCCGTCTTCTTAATACCTTTTCAAACTTGGCTCCAATCAAACCTACAAAGAACGCGGGCAGAACCGATCCCTGATAACCCACGACAGGTATAAAACCGAACATATGCAGCGGCTGTGCTGATCCATCTGCCACCGCGTAAGCATTGGGTAATGCGGGATTAACCAGCATTAGCCCCAGTACGATACCAAGTACCGGACTTCCGCCAAATACGCGGAATGCGGACCACGCTACAAGTGCAGGTAAAAATGCAAATGCCGTATCCGTCAGGATTTGAGTGAACAACAGGAAATTGGCCGAGATATCATCAGGTGTTGCACCGAACAACGCTAAAATCTCATTCTGGGTAAGTAATCCGCGCAATCCCATGAACAAACCTGTAGCTACCAGAACGGGAATGATGGGTACAAATACGTCACCAAACGTGCGGATAGCCCGTTGAAAAGCGTTTCCTTCTTTTTTCCCCTGACTCTTCACATCATCTTTGGATGTTCCTTCGATTCCCAGCTTCTCAACCTCTTCAAAGATTCGATTCACTGTTCCCGTACCAAAGATAATCTGATATTGACCTGAGTTGAAAAAGGCGCCTTTCACCTTCTCGATGTTCTCGACCGTTTTCTGATCAATCTTTTCTTTATCTTTCACCATGATGCGAAGACGTGTTGCACAATGTGCAAATGATGCAATATTCTCTTTGCCCCCGATGGCATGAATCACTTCCTGGGCAATTCGTTGATTCTCCGACATGTTATCTCATTCCTCTCAAGTAATACTTAATAATGCCAATGTGTTGCTTCAAAATCAGCTTTGCCTCCGCGTGCAAAGAAACGAATATCCACGCTGTCCGGAATTGGGAAAATCCGGCTGGTAAAGACCTCTTCCCCATCGTTCACAAAGATCTCTACCGAAGACGCATCAACGAACAGATGAAACTTAATCACGTCCGCAGTAAGTGTGCACCGTCGTACAACGCCATTCTGCTCTGCTAGCTCGGCACCAGACATCATCCGATCCAAGACAACTTTGTGCTGAATCCGATCATACAGAAGAACCGTTTTCTCAGTTTCACTTGCTCGGAATTCGATGCCGACAATCTCTGCTTCTACATGGCTTATCTCACATATCAGCTCATAGGAAATTCCATTGAAACCTGTAAAAGAACGACTTTCATTGTCCATTGTTGCGCGAATATAAGTTCCTTCCTCTTGCTTGCGCAATTGAACCAGCTCTGCAACTGGTTGTTGAATTAACTTCCCGTCTCGGAGTGACAACTGCCGAGGAATGGTCAGGCAATGAGCCCAGCCATTATCGTCTGTCGGATACGCCAGATCGGGAAGCCCCATCCAACCAACCAGAATACGTCTTCCGTCCGGAGCCTGCATCGTCTGTGGAGCATAGAAGTCGAATCCACGATCCAACTCCTGAAATTCACCATGTGTGAACTCTCTCGTCTGGAGATTAAGCGGCTCACCAATCAGATAACCGGACTGAAAAATATTCTGATAATGATCTCCCGCTGCATCTAAGCCTTGCGGGGAAAAGACAAGTACACCTTTCCCGTCCAGCTCCATATAATCCGGGCACTCCCACATGTAGCCAAAGGAGGTTAATTGCGTATGAATTTCACCAAAAAACTCCCATTTTTTCAGATCAATTGAGCGATACAGCACCGTACATCCCGTCTCGTCTTTTCTCTGCGCACCAATGACACAATAATACGTATCTCCTTGTTGCCACACCTTGGGATCTCTAAAGTGTTCCGTGTATCCGGCTGGCACAGACGAGATCACGGGATCATTCAGTTTGCTTACTGAACCGCTTTCATCCATAACTGCCAAGCACTGATACGGATGTCTGACCCAAGCCTCATCCCTCGTATTGCCCGTGTACAGCAAGTGCAGCTTGCCGTCTTTTTCAATCGCACTACCGGAATAAGCTCCGTGTGAGTCATACCAGCTATCCGGTTCGATTCCAATCCCGACATTTTCCCAGTTCACCAGATTCTTCGAGCGAGTATGATACCAGTATTTCATGCCATGTTCTGTTCCAAGTGGAAACCACTGATAGAACAGATGATAATAGCCGTGATAATATGCAAAGCCGTTAGGATCATTAAGCAGACCTGTTATCGGCTGAATGTGATAACTCTGTCGCCAAGGACATACAGATATCTGTGCTTCAAGCTTCGCAATCTCTTCAGGCTGCGCTTGCTCAATTCGTCTGTAGCGTTGCTCTCTAGTCATTTTCATAGCTGTTCTCCATTCAAAATGTAGGAACCGGTTCCATTCGACGCAAAAAAATAATTCCATATGGCATTGATGCCTGCCCGTGTTCGCATATCCGTATTGGATATTTACATTGGAACCGGTTCGATGGAATTATCATAAAGGATGTTTTTATAATTTGTCAACGCTTTCTCGAGGAATTAGTTCTACGTCCAATGTTGTTCGTTCCTCCACCGACTCGCCTTTGACCAGACGAATAATGTGATTCGCCGCTACTTTGCCCGCCTGCAAATAATGATATTTCACTGTCGTCAGCGTGGGGTGAATCATCTCCGTAATATCATATCCGCCAAATCCGGTAACGGACAAATCTTGCGGAATGCGGATTTTATTGGAGAACGCAATCTTCATCACACCCAGTGCGATATTATCCGTGGCCCCTACAATGATTGTTGGTGTGATTTCTTTCAGTATGGCTTCAGCGGTAACAATGGCTTCCGACATCTTAAAGCTTGTCTCATAATACTTCACTTCACATCCACCACACTCGGCGATTGCTCGCTGGAACCCTTGTTTACGATAGATCCCTACCGCCCGATCCTTCTCGCTAACTCCCATATACACGATCTTGCGGTGACCCTGTTCTACGACATATCTGCCCATCTCATAACCTGCCTGGTCATCATTGTGAACCAGACTGTGCAGTTGCTCATGCTGCTGCCCCACCAATAACACCGGAATCCGTATATCCTCAACGGCCTTCAGATGTGCTTCAGTCACTTCAGCAGCCAGCAGAATAATACCTGATACCTTCTGTCGTGCAAAATCATAGATGGCATCAATCTCGCGTTGCATGTCCTGACTCGTATTTGCGATCAGCATCTGATACTGATTACTCCGCAGTTCTTCATCAATTCCGATCAATGTCTGGGATGTTGCAAAAGAATCAAGACGTGGCACAACCGTACCGATAATACTGGTCTTCTTAGCCTTCAGACTCTGTGCAAATGTGTTGGGAACATAATTGTATTGTTTGATAATACGCTCAATCTTCTGGCGTGTATTCTCACTAACAGATCCGCCATTCAGGTAGCGAGAGACCGTGCTTTTTGCCACACCTGCCATCTGAGCGATATCAGAAATCGTTTTATTCATAAAGACTCCTCTTGTTTCTATTAGCTAGTTTACCTTTTATTATACTTCGAATCGCAAACCCATGGGGAATTTGATTCAACTCCATTTATCGCACGTCTATGGTACATTCCCGATGTAATAACAAAAGCCCGATATCAATGTGGCGTTCATACAGATGTATGATCCGACATTCATCAGGCTGTTCAACTTTCATATACACGTTTGCAAAGACCATCACGGCAAGGATAATGCCTATTCCTGCTGACTCAAACCTCAATAATAATAGGCAAGATCATAGGTCTTCTTTTGGTTTGAGCGTAAATATAGTGACCGATCTCGTCTTTCAGCTTTCTTTTGATCACATTCCACTGATTCACGCCAGCACCGGTTAACTCACCCATCCGGTTCAGAACCAGCTCATGAATCTCATGCATGAATTCCTCCGAATCCTTGACGAACACGAACCCTCTGGAGATAATTTCGGGTGACGTGACCATCTGTTTTTCCGTTTTGCTTAGTGTAGTCACAATCACCAACATACCATCGGAAGACAGTTGCCTGCGATCACGCAGTACAATATTGCCAACATCGCCCATGATCAGACCGTCTACGAGGCTGTTGCCCGATGCAATTTTGGGCCCCAGCGAAGCAATGCCGTCTTTGTACTGGACCATATCCCCATTATTCACGATAAACACATGATCACGCTCTATACCTACGGACTCGGCAAGCAGTCTGTGCTGATACAACATGCGGAACTCACCGTGGATCGGAATCAGATAATCCGGTTTCATCAGAGTAAGCATCAATTTAAGTTCTTCCTGACTGCCGTGTCCGGATACATGCATACCGGCTGCACCACTTGAACCATATATCACACGTGCTCCGAGAACATACAGGTTATCAATAACATGTGCAAGATTCCTCTCATTGCCCGGAATAGCTCCGGCAGCAATAATAACCGTGTCCCCGGCGTTAATTCTTACGTGAGGATGCTTACCGGAAGCCAAACGTGACAATGCTGCCATTGCTTCTCCCTGGCTACCGGTACATAATACAACGACTTGTTCCGGTGGAAACTGATCCGAATCGATAGCTTCAATCAACAATCCGTCAGGAACTTGCAAATACCCCAATTCACTGGCCACCGATACCACATTCACCATACTTCTGCCCAACAGTGCCAGTTTGCGCCCCGTCTCAAATGCTGCATTCACAATCTGCTGTACCCTGCTGACATTCGACGCAAAGGTGGAGATAAATACTTTTTGTTTGGCACGAATAAAGGCATCCAGAATGTGGTCTCCCACAACACGCTCGGAAGGTGTAAATCCGGGTCTTTCTGCATTCGTACTCTCGGAGAGCAAAATATGGACACCCTGTTTGCCAATCTCGGCCATGCGGTGCAGATCTGGGAAAGGTCCGTGTACAGGCGACATATCAAACTTGAAATCTCCGGTATGCACAACATTGCCTGCTGGGGTCTGAAAAAAGATACCAAGACAATCCGGTATACTATGACTGGTTGCGAAAAAGGAAACCTCGATCCCTCCCAGCGTAATGCTGGAATGAGCATCGATCGTATGCAAGTCGGCCTTGCGCAGCAACCCGTGCTCTTTCAGTTTAAGTTCGATCAGCCCACGAGTGAGCCTGGATGCATACACCGGGATGTTCATTTGTTTTAACAAATAGGGAATCCCACCAATGTGATCTTCATGTCCATGGGTAACTACAAGACCCCTGACTTTATCCAGGTTCTCCAGCAGATACGTTACATCTGGAATGATCAGATCAATACCAGGCAATGTCTCATCGGGAAACTTCGAACCACAGTCAATCACGATGATGTCCTGATTGTACTGGATGAAATACATATTCTTCCCTATTTCATTCACGCCGCCAAGTGCAGCGATATACAGTTTGTTGTGGGCTAGATTCAACTCTGTTATTCCTCCTTGCGTGGCAATCGTATACGATACGGATCTATATTCCTAGTATGGAAGCAATCGCCTCAGTTATGCATTTCAGCGTGATTATGCCAAAAAAACCACCATGGAATAGTCATTCCACAGTGGTTTATACGAAAAATAAATACGATTACACCAATGATTTATCACGCTGTAGTAATACGTCTTGTTCGTAGGTTTTAATATCGGTAATCCACTTTTCACGAACTGGAACGCCTTGCTGAGCACAATAGTAGTCCCAGATCGCGCCAAACGGATAGGATTTGAACTCTTCCGTTAAGGCAAGGCGCAACGTGTAATCCCCTTCCAATTCAGCTTGTTTCAAGGTATCCACTGGTTCGAGCATCGCTCGGAGAAGGGCTTTGATCGTGTTGCGAGTCCCCACAACCCATGCGGCTACACGGTTAATACTTGCATCAAAGAAATCCAGTCCAATATGTGTGGTCGCAAGTAAATCATGTCGAACCAGTTCACGGGCAATCTCCAGCAACTCATCGTCCATAATTACCACATGGTCACTATCCCAACGCATCGGGCGGCTTACGTGAAGCAGAATGCCACTTGTAAACAAAGACAAGGACGACAGTTTATTGGAAATAACCTCTGTTGGATGGAAGTGACCCGCATCCAGGCAGATTAAAGTATCATTTTGCAAACCGTAACCCATATAAAATTCATGAGAACCCACCACATATGCTTCCGAACCCAGACCAAACAACTTACTCTCTACCGCGTCCAGGTTGTGCTCCGGGTTAAGTGGTTCGCCGAATACTTCATCCAGCGATTCTTTGAGACGTTTGCGTGGTGTCAACCGATCAACCGGATTATCCTTGAATCCGTCCGGTACCCATACATTGGTTACACAAGTCTGACCAAGCTGTTCCCCGAAATAAGCACCAATCCGGCGGGACGCCTTACAGTGATCAATCCAGAACTTGCGAATCTCAGGGTCTGGATGACTGAGCGTGAACCCGTCACTTGATTTTTCATGGGAAAAACATGTTGGGTTGAAGTCCAGACCGAGTCCTTGTTCTTTGGCCCATTTCACCCAGTTCTCATAATGCTTTGGCTCTATCTGATCCAGTTCAACCTGCTCGTCGGTATCCGTGTAAATCGCGTGCAGATTGACCTTATGTTTGCCGGGAATCAGAGCAAAAGCTTGCTCCAGATCATTACGAAGCTCTGCTGGTGTGGTCGCAGCGCCCGGATATTGACCTGTAACCGAAATACCACCTGTTAACTCTCCATCTTTATTCAGAAAACCTTTGACATCGTCGCCTTGCCAACAGTGTACGGATACTTTGATCTCCGCGAGTTTGTTCAGTACCTCGTCCGTATCAATTCCGTGCTGGGCATACAATGCCTTGGCTGCTTCATACGCTTGCTTGACTTGGTTATCCATCCGCAAGAACCCTCCTAATTTAACGTGTAAATGCTGCCGGTACACCGCCATCAATGGTCATCATACAACCGGTTGTTTTTTCGGA
Organism: Paenibacillus sp. FSL M8-0212; assembly: GCF_038004645.1. Taxonomy (NCBI): domain Bacteria; kingdom Bacillati; phylum Bacillota; class Bacilli; order Caryophanales; family Paenibacillaceae; genus Paenibacillus; species Paenibacillus sp. FSL M8-0212. The sequence goes on from NZ_JBBORP010000001.1 coordinate 6,397,511, forward strand.
TTTCGAAGAAGCAAAGAATGCAATTCCTTCTGCAATATCTCTTGGATAGATATTCACGAGCAATGTCGTCCGTTTGCGATAATACTCTTCCAATTGATCCGGTTCAATCCCATATGCCGCTGCACGTTCGTTTCTCCAGGAACCGTTCCAGATCGCTGAACCCTGTAGAATGGCATCTGGAAGAATCGTGTTGACACGAATGCCATACTCTCCGCCTTCTGCTGCAATACAACGTGCCAGATGTGCTTCCAGCGCTTTCGCTGAGCTGTAAGCAGAAGCACTTTTACCTGCATACACCGAGTTCTTGGACCCGATAAATACCATGCTTCCCCCAATACCCTGCTGTTTCATCAGCTTGAATGCTTCGCGAGCCACGAGGAAATACCCTGTACCCAGTACATTCATGTTCAGGTTCCATTCTTTCAGGGACGTTTCGTCAAATGGGCTGGATGTGGCCAATCCTGCATTGTTTACGATGATATCCACTCCGCCATATTGCACAGCAACATCTGCATAAGCAGATTGAACGGCTTCCTCATCGGTTACGTCCATTTTCAGCGCATAAGCTCGATTCGCACCGTACTGATCATTAATTTCCTGTGCTACTTTCTGTGCGCCCTCCAGGTTGAGATCAGCAAGCACCACATGTGCGCCTTCAGATACCAATCTGCGTGCTGTTTCACTTCCGATCCCGCCTGCTCCACCTGTGATAAACGCCACTTTACGGGAGAATTCGGTTTCTGCCGGAGCCAGAGACAATTTGTACAATTCCAGCGGCCAGTACTCCACATTGTAAGATTCGTTTGCACTGAGTGATACGAATTGACCCAGGCTAGTAGCTCCACGCATAACGGCAATGGCTCTGTGATACAACGCTCCGCTTACTTGGGAAAGCGCCCAGCTCTTGCCTGTGTTGATCATGCCCACACCTGGAATGAGGATAACGCGTGGTGCCGCTTCGAACATGACATCACCTTCGTTTTTGTTGCTCTCAAAATACTGTTGATATTGCTCTTTGTAGGCAGCCACACCTTCTACCAGCTTGGCTTTTAAACCTTCAATATCTTCCGCATCCGGTGTCCAATCGATGAACAAAGGTACCACTTTGGTATGTACCAGATGATCCGGGCAAGCTGCGCCCACCTGAGACAATTCCGGGGAATCTGCTCCGCCCACAAAAGCAAGTACGTCCTCTTGATCGTCAAAGGACAAAATCATTTTTTTGCTATCCGACACCGCTCCACGAATCGTTGGCATCACACGTGATACGATCTGACGACGAACATCAGCGGCGAGTGCCGGGTGTTTCACACCACCAAACAAACTTTCTTCGTTCACCCTTGCTTCGATGAAAGCTTCTGCTTCATTGATAATCTTGATCGTTTGAGCGTAACATTCCTCGGATGTTTCTCCCCAAGTCACAAGTCCGTGTTTTTCCATCAGTACGAGTTCGGCATTGGGATTCGAGAATACGCTTTCAGCAATCATTTTAGATAACGTAAACCCAGGGCGTACGTAAGGCACCCATACAAAACGATCACCGTAGATCTCTTTCGCCAATTCCTTGCCGTTATGCGCACAACACAGGCTGATAATCGCATCCGGGTGCGTATGATCCACATGTTTATATGGAAGGAACGCATGCAGAAGAGTCTCGATGGAGGCGCGCGGGTGCTTGGCATCAATCATGCAATGTCCCAGATATTCAACCATCTCTTCATCCGACATAGATTCACGTTCAATTAATGGTCGAATGTCTTCGAGCCCAAGTCCGGTAAAATGTTTCGCTTCCATGGAACCCAGATCAGAGCCGCTTCCCTTCACATACATTACTTCTACATCACGACCACGAAAATCCTTCACTGTCGTTTTGGTAGACGTATTACCACCGTAGATGTTACATACACTGCGATCAGAACCAATGAGATTAGATCGGTAAACCAACTGCTCAAGTCCTGTTGTTTTCTCAGATGCCTGCGATGCATTCCATAAACTCTGTACCATTTGTTTCCCTCCGATAATGTTTGTTTTATTCCTAATCCGAGTTTAACATCTTTGTTTTATTTTGAAAACAAAATATTTTTAAAACCAAACGGAAATATTCAAAAGTCATTATAGATTGAGGTATATTATTAAAAAAACACCCTGACGTGAACGTCAGAGTGTTCCTGTATCATCGGCGGATTAGAAAATCCCCGCTTTTTGGGAAGTGTTTTTAATACCATAGGTATCATTAACTACGGTGTTGCCAAAGCTCGTTAAGCTTCCGTTCGGACCTGTGGCCATGTCCAGATAGTTCAGACCTGAACTGTTTCCGTACCAAGACCAGGCAAGCCAGCCTACCCCTTTTTCCTGACCATATCTCATGATGGCATACTCGTCCACATCACCGTTTGTGTGATATCCCCCGAATTCACCAATGATCAGAGCCAATCCTTTGTTCAGCACATTCTCCATATTGGCTTTGACGGTTGCAGCATCTTTGCCAGCATACTCATACATGTGAATGGAGAACACAGTATTTTTCTGAGAATCGGCTGCAAATACACTTTGTCCATAATCCACGATGGATTGAGGGAACTGTCCCCATCCGGCTGCATCCACAATTAGCGTATTTTTAATTCCCGCATTTCGGAGTTTCGGAATGGCTTTTTTGTAACCATCAGCCCACGCACTTCCATTCCACGTTCCATACCATTCATTGGCGATGTTGACGATTACCCGATCTTCTTTGCCAATCAAAGCTTCCTTAATGCTAATCCAGTAGTTCACTGCCGCATCCAACGAATTATAATCATCTTTCCCTGTGGCGTCATGCACCTCGAGTACAGCTATCATTTTATTTTGGTTAACCACATTAATTATATTTTTAACAGCGTTCAGATCATCTTTGGTGTACAGGCTACCATTCGAAAGAACAATGCGTACCGTATTGGCACCTGTTTTGGCGATTGCAGGGATAGCGGTATTCAAATCATTTTTGAACCAGGAATGTCCGTGATTAACACCTCTCATGACAAAAGCCTTGCCTGTGGAATCGTATAACTTGTTACCGCTTACATAAAAACCTGTAGCAGCAGATGCTTTGGGTGCTGCACTCCCTAATACCATAAACATGAGAGCAGCAATAACCGTGAAGATTGTACACTTTTTCAGATTAACCATTCGTTTGGAACCTCCTGTATTTGTTTTTTTTATTTCAATTAACCTTGCTCTAGGCAAGAAGTTAACTAAAATCGTTGGTAATAGAAGTTTTTTGGTTATTAAATAAATAACAATTAACTTTATCTAAGTTGCGTTATTTAGTTTAAATAAACTTTATCGTTAAGGTTATGAAGTTATAATAAATTGAAAACGCTTACCAGTCAAGATCTTTTTACCATGATTAGGAATCATTTGTTTTTACATAACACAGCAAAAAAAGGCTCTCTCCCCTCACAATCGTTCGGAGAAAGAACCCTCTGTATTATTAACGAAAGTTAACTCTTGTTTATCTGTTATTTATCTGTTGTTTAATCCCTGATTTAGTCTAAGTGTCTTCCCTAACTCCCGCCAATACCACACCAACCCGGTACTGTGGTCTCACCCGAATCTCATTAAACTTCCCGATCTCCACACCCTCAAATCGCTCCACATAAGCCTGATTCACATAACTCTCAGTCGTCCCTTTTCGAATTGGGGTTACAGACAGACGAAGCGCGTGATCAGCCAACAAATGACGGGATTGCTTCAAACCAAGCATCCAGCTATGCCCATAGTGAATATGATCTGTTAACATCTGATGATGAATATGTGCTGCTGCAACATCTCCTTCATAATCAATCTCAACCCACACGTCATTTACTTGTTCCGGCCACGCTGTGTCCAATCTCAGTGTTGCTGCATACTCTTTGGGGTAATCAACCTCTACAGCAGGCTCGTAAGGCGAAACTTGGAATGTGTACGTAACGAATATTCCCTGCTTCGACTGGGATGACACAGCATATTTCGAAGCTGAAACATGCTCTGGAGCCGGATAAAAGGATACCTCCATCTCTGGTTGCTCCACAGATGTACATAGGAGCATCTCATTCTGTACATACAGATGACTGCTGCTAATTACAAGCCTTTCTTCTCCGCCCACACGGAAACGGTAGGCATGTAATGCCTCTTCACGGGTCAATGTAATGATTCGTATGACTATACCGTCCGATGTTGTGATTCGCAGATGATGGTCCTTGCCGGCAATCGGATGTATCACAACTTCATTCCCCTGCTCTGAAACAGTGCCTTCGGGCATATCCACATTTGTAACAGATGATGCATCCATAACATACTCAGGCGCCATACCTTCATGGGCATAAAAGACAGCCGCAAGCTCCTGATTTACCATAAATCGGGTCAGTGGCTGAACGGTAGCACTAATGATCTTCATTCCATTCAGATTCATATGGAAAGGCAGAATGGCCGCCATGCCGGATTTCAGCTGCATCTTTCCTTCTCTTGGATAGGAAGCAGTCCCTTTGCTGGTATGCAGTTCCAATTGAATATCTCGATCAGGCATCGCCACATGATCCTGATAATTATTCATGAACAGGAATCCTGAGCCATCTTGTTGGCGAACAGACCAACGCAGATCCATCGTGTTCTCCGGTGTTATCGCATGTTGACCATCCGGTACAACACAGCCCATTGGTGCAAGGAACTCACCGTATGCTTCCAGGAACATGGACAAGGTACGAATGCGGTCATACGATTCACCAACACGTCCAAATTCCCCGAGTGGCGATTGATAATCATACGTCATTTTAGGCAATGCCTGCTCGTTCATATATGAATTTTTGCCTATTGGATTGGTCCCCCCGTGATACATATAATACCCAACCAGATTGCTGCCGTTCGCAAGTTTCACAATGGTCATCGCCTCAACACTGTCTGCATCAACAACCGGACGAGCGTGATAACTGACCTGCATGCCACCAGCAAGCTCGCAATACGCAGCAGGATACTCCAGACTGTCATAATCCACTTCTTCCACAGGATTCATATGCAGATCCCGGAACAGATACTCCCGGCTTGGAGGCTGATTGGGAATCCATGGTGTGTACGCATACCCCGCTAGCATCGGTAATGTTCCTTCTTCAGGCACCGCAGCATTGCCCCAGGCCGTGGCAGTATAGAACATCGGCTTCATACCGACTTCTTCGGCAATATGGCGAAGCATCTGCAGATGTTCTCGTCCATCCCGGCCGGAGGAAATGTACTTATCACGTGTATACCCCCATGCATCCATGAGTGCGCCAGCGTGCATGTACTCATTTTCCAACTGTACCCCGATAACAGGGCCACCCTCCTGATAAAAACAGCCGTTGAGCTGACGGGCAATCTCCCGGTATAATCGCTTGGCGTAATACAGATATCCTTCATCGTTCGACCTGACTTCGAATGGATAACTGAATAGCCAATCCGGCATTCCACCATTACGCACTTCTCCATGACAGAATGGACCAATTCGCACGATCAGCGGCAGCTCATGTTTGCCACACAGATCCACAAAGTGCCGCAAATTCAGGTTTCCTGACCAATTAAATTCCTCTTCCTGCTCCTCGTGAAAATTCCAGAAAACATAGGAAGCGACAATGCTCACCCCGCCTGCCTTCATCTTCAGTAATTCTTCTTCCCACTGTAAGTAAGCGAATCTGGAGAAATGAAATTCACCTACCACAGGAATATGGGGTTTAGCATTACGAGTCATATAATAGTTGGTAAAATCATACGATTCCCCTCGTGGGCTTTTGCCGCCACTGCCAGTCATGCGACCCGCACGAATGTCCTTATCTTCCGCGTCCAATATAAAGCGAATATGGCTTCCTGCTATACTATCGTTCATGGATTATATAACTCCTTTGATATAGATGGGATATGGTAGAATCGATTATCAATTATCGATGGATGATTGCCCCTTGATGATTCGGGTTTTTCTCCAGTACCCGCTCCAACTCAAGTTTGGCTTCACTCGTCCGACCCAGTCCCAGAAGACCCAATGCCCGCATATACCGGCAATGTTCTTCATTTCGCTGATTGAGATCGTCGTCGAATACTAGAAAATCGGGCAGAGATACCGCAAAATAATCCATTCGGATGTGATCATGCATATGTCTTTCGGCATAATCAATCAGTTTGTTAAAGCGCCTGTTTGCTTCCTTCACATTGCCAAACTTCTGCCAGGCCAGTCCCTGATAATAGATCGATTCCGGCGGCTGATCATTATAAAACATCGCGCTTGTCGGTTCGTTCAGACCGATTGAGGCTCTGTGGAAATTCTCCTCTGCAGCGTGATTATTCTTCAGTTGCTGGTAGGCACAGCCAAGATAAAAGTAAACGGGGTTATCTCCGGCTCCCTCCAATTTACCTTCACCTAAGTTCTCCGGGTAAACCAAAGCCTTCTTCAACAGCTCCAATGCTAGTTCAGGTTGTTGTTTCTCCAGATTTCGCTTTGCCAGTTCCGTCAGTGCCGTAACATATTGTCCTGTTACCTTACCTTCTCCACCCTCCCATGGATGAAACCGCCGGGTCTGAAGGGCATTCCATGCTTCTTGATGACTACCTTGCATATTCAATAAAGTCACCCACTCGATATACAGATCATCACGGTGGTGAATCAACTCCATATGTTGTTCCAGCAATTTGATTCGATGCTCGCAGGAATACCCTATCTTCTTGTGCAATTGATCCAACTCGTAGAAGATTCGGGCATCCTGTGAATCCAACCGGAAAGCTTCCTCTAATGATGCCAGTGCAAGATCAGGGCGATTCAGCTTGTTATAATAAGCCAGTCCCAGATTCCGATGTACAGTCGAATATGCAGCATTCACCTCGCGTGAAGTTTCCCAATGGGTGATTGCTTCCTCGTAGCGTTTATGATCATATAACCAATTTCCCAGGTAATAGTGAGCACGCGCATCATTCGAATCCACTGCCAATGCATCCTGAAGCACCATGAATTCAAATAACGTATTAGGAAAACAATAATCCGTTGGAGCAGCTTCCCCCTGCTTTTGACATTCCCGGGCCTGCTCCACATCCCCCAGCTGACGATACAAGTAGGCCTGAGCATAACCAACCATAGGATAAGGCTGTGCAATTTCGGATTCAACATAAGAGAGTACCGTCAGTGCTTCTTCCCACAACCCACAATCCGCGTAGTCTGCGGCTAGATTCAGATAATTATAAACGTCTCCTCGCAGCAGACGATGGAAATGCTCACGTGTTTGCCCCGCTTGTTCTCTCTCTGAAGGTGCAGTTGCTCCGCTGTAGATCAGGACTAATTCATGTGCGGCTCCAAATTCAACCGGGTCCAGTGCCAACGTCTCACGCGCATATTGGATTGCCTGCTTATCTTGACCCAATCTACGCAGCAAAGCCACCTTCAGATGTCGAGCCTTATAATTTCTGGTGTTACGAATCAGCGAACGTTCGATGTGATCCAATGCTTCGATGTCTCGATGTAACGCCGTATCGATCTGAGCAAGCATGTAATACCCCGTATCCTGATACTGTGCAGACCATACGGCTTTATACAGTGCTGCGTAGGCTTCTTCCTGTTTCCCCTGTAATTTCAAACTCAGACCGAGTTGGTAAAAAGCTTCACTATCATATGGATTCGTATTTTTCCACGTCAGCGATTGAACGGACTGTCTGAAATACTTCTCTGCATCTTGAAACAACCCTCTGTGCAGCAGCAATGTGCCATACGCAATGTTTAGACGAATATCCGTTGCATCACGCTTCAACCCTTCCAGATAATAAGGTTCTGGTTCATACGTGGCATGCCGATATTGCTCCAAATGAAGACCAGCCAGATATAGTTGTTCATTCGTACGAATCTCGGATGGTAGCGGGAGTGCTGTGGCCGGATCTGGAACTTCCTGAATCTCAGAACGTTCAGGCTGATAGGCCACGAGTACTCTTCCTTCCCCACTTCGAACACTTAACTTCAACTGATGCCATTCATCTTGTCCGCTCCACGAGAATGAAGATTTATATAGTTCCGTAGGTGAGATATTACATCTCTCATGGAGATATACCGTGGTTGGACCTATCACTTCAACGGTCACTTGTTCAAAAACCGACGTCGCATATACCATCACGGTTACCATTCCGGTCGTTTCATCCTTTTCCAGATTAACCGCTGCATCAATCGATGCATTTTTGATCATACCAATTCCTTTATACGGCATAAAATACTGCGAGAATGATTTTGCTTCATAGGGCTGTAACCACGTAAAATCAGGCTGATTATCGGTATAGATCCCTGTCATTAATTCAATATATGGTCCATCCTCGTCCGTTAACTGGCGATCCCAGGCTTGCCCGAATTCCCCGTTCCCCCAGGTCCATTGCTTCTTGCCCGGAGAAATATGATGATTGGCTACATGCAACAAACCTGCCTGAACCCCGTGGTCATAACCCCCTACAAAATTATAATCCGACTTATAAGCCATATAGGATGTTGGAACCGGTATATTTTTGTATCGCGAGATATCCACACCTTCGGAATAGTCCATTTTGTAATAAGTGCCGGTTGCGATGGGAAAGCGGGATACGTCTCGTTTTCCGTGGTCCAGCACAGCTGTTACATCAGGCGGAAACACAGATTGCGTATGATCGTTGACGGCTACAGCCGGGTTGGCCCACCATAGAAAAGTTTGAGGTGCGCTGGTGCGATTGTATACCTCGGCATGGATTTCAAGATAGGCTTTGCCAGGATGTAATGTGAAGCCAGCGGTCATTTTGGTACCATACATGCGATCAATCTCACCCACCCACACGGTAGCGCTTCCATTTTCATTACTGCCAAATGTATAATCAACTGGACCAAACGTGTTGGGCCGATGATGCTGTGGCCAGTTGAATTCAATTCCTCCGGAAATCCATGGCCCTACCAGACCCACAAGTGCAGGTTTAATCACCCGGTTATAATATACAAAATCGTAGTTGTTGGTCCGATCCAGCGCACGATAGATCCGTCCACCCAGTTCGGGCATCATCTCGATACGTACATATTCATTTTCGAGAATAATTAATCGATACGATTTCATTTGGGCCTTATCTTCAATGCTGTCGATCACAGGATACGGGTACACCTTACCCGAACTTCCCTGATAGATTCTCTTTTCAAGAAACATCGGATTTTTGTCCGGTTTACCTGTACCATAGGTTGGGATATCTCTGGTTTCTTCCCATATGCGAACGTTTAATTTTGCTGTCACGTGATTCAATTCCCTCACTCCTCGGCCTCGTATATATTGTGATCATACGCTCCGACATGCAGGAAGAACATTGACATTAAGCGGTTCTTGATGGACGATCTTCGGATTCCCCCATAACCAAAGAGAGTACCCATCAACTGATTAGTGCAGTGATAGGTACTCTCTGATCGATCTTCATTAACTTATCTACGACGTGCAAAATCCACAAATCTGAACTTGTCCGGTCGATGCCTCGACTCCGTATACTGAAATTGACTGGCATCCTCCAGGTACACCTGGCTCCTCACCACAACCACATTATGGAACCCTTCAAGGTCAAGTAGTTCCCTGTCCTCAGCGGTTGGTTCTTCCACCAAAATCTCTTTTTTGGCAAACGAAATGGAAAGCCCCAACTCTTGTTCAATGTACTCATAGATGGAATCATTACAGATCTCTTTGCTGAGCCCAGGAACAAGCCGCTGGCTGATGTAATCTTTGTCCAGTATGACATGCTCTCCATCCACTTTGCGCACACGTCTGATTTCCCAGACCTGTTCATTCAGACCAAAGTTAATTTTTTTGTGCAACGCCTGATCAACCTGTTTCTCCTCGAAAACCTTCACATACGTTTGAGCACGATGTCCCATTTTTTTGGCCAATTCCTTGAAGCTAACCAGACCTGAGATGGGAAAATCGATCTTGCGTATGTCCAGTACAATCGAACCCTTGCCTTGAATCTTCTGAATATAACCTTCTTCATACAACATTTTCAATGCTTTGCGAATAGTCTCTCGAGACGTTTGATAACTTTCCGATAGATCCAGTTCCGATTGAAGCAGCGTCCCTGCCTCAATCTCTCCGGTCCGAATACGATTTGCAATATCTTCATATATCCGGATAAATTTATTATTCATTATTCATCACCATTGTTCATTACCCTTTTTTTATCATATTGGCAACCATTATAGCATTAAAAACCAATCAAGCGGTAATGTCGTTACTAGCGATGCTTGCAGTATCACATGTAAGAATCAATTCAATTTAGATATGACGATCAAACGCTGACGCTTTCTTCACTTGATCTGTACGGTTCTCATCCATGACTTGAATCAGCTTATTTAAGCGGAAGATCAGCGCTGCAGCTTCGGATCTGCTCAAATGCTGCATGGGACGGAAGCTGCCGTCTTCATATCCGGTAATCATGTACAAACCCGCAAGTTCCTGCACTTCTTGGGCCCAATATGATACATCAGTCTGGTCGGTAAACGCTCTTGGGGAAGTCAGCGGTTCCGGTCTGATTTTACGAACAACATTTGCTATAATCTTGGATGCCTGTTCACGTGTTACCAGTGCATACGGAGCGAATTTGCCGTTCCCCATCCCTTGAACCATCTCATGATGAACGGCTGCCTTAATCTCAGGAGCGAACCAATCCTCATCGTTCACATCCTGGAATCCATGCTGTTGATTGACCATTGTGTCCACATTCATCAAACGCACGATTAATGCGGTAAACTCTGCACGTGTGATCGGGCGGCGTGGTTCGAAGCGAGTTTCACTAACACCTTGAATGATATTTTGTTCCGCCAGCCAGGTGATCTGGTCTTTATTGAATGTTTGGCTGATATCAATAAATTTGATATTTTTTTTCGCAGGTAACTCAGGTTGCTCATCAGAAGGTTCAGGTTGTGGACTCACCTCATCGGCTTTTACCGAAGTACCTGCTGGATTTGAAGCTGTACCGCCACCGCTCCAGGCGGATGGTGGATACGGAAAAGTCATGGCTGCGGCCCGTTTGCTTTCACTTTTCTCACCTGCTGAATTCTCCGTCCATACTTCCACCTCATAATGCTGCTCGGCATTCAGCCCTGACCATACATAACTACGCTCGGTGCCACGGTAAATCTCACGATCATTATGGGTGATCACAATCACTTCATTCATTGAATCCAGTTCCCAAGTTAGCTTAATCGTATTCGTACCTTGCGCTATGGCTGCTACTGTCAGTTCCTCGGAAGGCAACGTCTCGAATTCCGGAACCTGGAGCGCCTCACCCTCCCCTGCCTCATTAAATGGAATGATTGCAAAGTCAGTATAACGCTCTGCACTGTTCAAATCAGACACATGTATGGATGTCTCCGTTGTCGTTCCGATAAGCTCTTCATTTCGATAAACTCGATAACCCGCAGCACCAGGAATCAGCTCCCAAACGATGTCTGCACCATTCATTGAACGTCCCTCTACTACAGGTGATGAAGCAGCACTACCGGGCAAAGTCATTGCATGAAGGTAATAACCCCCATTACTACTGCCCGAGGGATTCATGGTCTTCACTGTATAGATATAGTTCACACCCGGTTCGAGTTCCTTGTCGTCATAGAACAGTTCGTCTGCAGGAATACGAGCAACCTCTACACCATCCCGTTCAATGATAAACAACTCGGCACCTTCGACCCGGCTCTGTTCCAATATAAGACGAATGTGGTCCTTCGCCGAATGATACTCCACTTTGACCGGAGCTGCTGGCTTGGTCAGGACAGAATACGCCAGCTTCTCCGATGCATCTCCCTGATCATTCTCTGTGTAGATTTGAATCGGGTACTGCTTGCCTGCATCTAGTTGCTCAACAATAAACTCTTTTGTTTTGCCTCTATATACTTCAGTACCATTTAGCAATACAACGAATGTTTCGTTCCCATAAGGAAAGTCCCATTCCAGTTTGGCGTGATCAGTCTCGGGGTATATCTTCATTTCCAGTGAATCAACATGAGGCAAGGTGTAAAAAGGAGTCACGGTCACTGGGCTTCCTGAACCAGCCGTATTATAAGGAATAATCTGTACCTGATCATATCGGGTTGCACTCTCCAGATGAGTTAATTTCACCTCTGTGATATCCCCTTCTTCAATCGTGGTGAACGTCTGCTCTCCGATACGTATGATATATCCCTCCGCCCCTTGTACCTTAGGCCAAGAGATCAATCCCCCCTTTTCTCCAATCTTGCTTGCATGTAAAGGTTCATGTATGGTCGCAGGCAACGTTCGTAAGTAAACTTCGAAACCGGAATCACTCTCTCCCGTTGCATTGGATGTTTTGATGGTATACGTGTAATGCTCTCCTGGTGTCAGTCCATGATCTTCAAATGAAGTTTGATCTGCTGGAACCTTAGCGACTTCAACACCATCCCGCATAATAATGAATTGCTCTGCTCCCCGTGTGAAGCTTCCAGTCAGGTCCAGTACCGCAGTCTGATCTGTGATGTGGGTTATACCTGCCGTCTGAGGTGATATGGGTTTCGTTAAAACTTCAATCTGAATAGACTCTGACCGATGACCATCTTCATTAATAGCAACAAGTTCGAATTCATACGCTGTACCATCCAGCATGCTATTGAGATGTACAGACGGTTCAGACACGCTCTGTACATCTCCCGTTACCCGATTGCGAATCTCATATGCAACAGCTCCCTGAACAACATCCCAAGCCAGATCCACCTGATGTGTTCCTGCTTTCACTGTGATATCTTCTGCAACCAATGGCAAAGTTTGAGTCATTATACCGAAAGTAAGCGGCGCACTCGTTCCACTCGCATTGACTGCCCGAATCACATAAGTGTATTTCGTTCCTGGCGACAGATGCTTGTCTACGAATTGGGTTTCACTTGAATCCATCTGAGCGATCTCTCTTCCATCCCGTTCAATGACATAATGATCTGCCCCTTGGACACCAGTGTTACTGAAATCCAGACCTAGGCTGTTTTTTGCCACATCATATACTGGAACCTTATCGGGTTTCTGAGGCAAAGTCAGCAGAGATACATCCGTCGCTTCAGAACGAGTTCCCTGTCTGTTGACCGCCCATAGTTGATAGCGATGCCTCGTTCCATCCTGGAGCCCTGTAATCGTTGCTTCATTCTCCATTCCTCTATAGATCTCCTTGCCATTCTGCTCAATCACGTATTCAGTGGCACCTTCCACGAGAGACCAGGAAACTTTTGCATGATGTACTCCTGGATCAACAAGTACTTCGGCAGGAGACACAGGTTTGGACAATCGGATGAGCTGCGCTGTCTCACCTGGACCAGAAGCATTCGTAGCCTGAACTTGCAAAGCGTACTCTGTACCTGGCAATAATCCCTCAACCTTGTAGGCCTGTTCTGATGTTCTGCCCACTTCTGTTCCATTGATTTTCACAATATAGAGATTCGCCGTATCTACAGCTTGCCATGCAAGTCCCATACTTGTCTCATCAGTCGATGTGACAATTAGCCCTTCCGGCCTGCTAGGTAGCGTAAGAATTGTACTACTGGTGGATGCACCGTACCCGGCAGCATTGCCCGCCTGTACTTCATAGGTATACTCACGACTGTTTGACAGATGGCGAACCGCGAGTTGTGTATCTGATATCTCATGGCTCTGTCCATCGATGACCACCCGATATTTCGTTGCCCCAGCTACAGGCTCCCAGCTCAAGATTGCTCCCTGTTCAGTTACTTGAACAACGTGAAGTCCCGACGGGCTCTCCGGTAGTGTTGTTCCTGATACCGAACTGCGTATCCCCTGTCCACTTCCGTTCACTGCTTGTACATCCAGTTGATAAGATGTTCCTGAACTCAGTCCCGCAAAGACCCATTCTTGGGTTCCAGCAGAAACCGTTCCCGACTTCTCTCCATTCAACCATAACTCATAACGATCGGCTCCTCGTACTGCTTCCCAATTCAGACGAAGGCTCGCTGTGGAAGCATCGGATACCTGTAAGCCGGACACTTGCCCAGGTAAAGTCTTGAGCAAAGGTAATCCTGCCAAGGGCCCTGGGCCTGTCTCGTTTCCGGCAATCAACGCATAGCTGTACTCCGTGCCACTATCCAGACCTGAATCCAGATACTCTGTCTGCTCTCCTTCATATATAGCTGTTCCATCACGCGAAAGACCATAATACGTTGCAGAAGTCACCGTATCCCACGTTAATGAAATATCATGCTCCCGAATCTGAACGGCCATAAACTCACCGGGCATTGCCGGCAGTGTGAGAAATCCGGTCCTACTGCTACCACCTGCGCCACTTTCATTCATTGCCGTTACCGAAATGTTATGAATGGTTCCTGGAACGAGGTTGCTGACATAGGGAAGGCTACCAGGATCAGATACCTTCTGATCAAATACGGTGGCACCGTCCGAAGTAGTCGCGATGATGCGGTAAGCATCCGCTCCTCGTACTGAATCAAATTGAATTTCGGCCAAATTGGGTTGCGAATCTACTTTTCGAACGCGCAACGTTCCGGGAGCTGCCGGGATAGTTAATACTTGAGCGCTTACTGCATCACTTACTCCGGTATGGTTTCTCACTCTAACTTCATATTCATAGACCTGACCACCACTTAGAGAGTGATCGATTATACTGTGGTTAGGATAATCCAGTGTCCATGACTGTCCTGTTGTTTTATTCGTTATCTCATACTGATATCCATCGGTATACCTTTCCCCAGTTGGCAAGTCCACTGTAAGTTCAGCTGATGTCTCAGCGATCTGTGTCATTCTCACATGATTCGGTTGCTGGGGCTTGCGTTGAATATGGTAAGGTGATGATGTTGTCTCATATGTATTCCCTGCTCTGTCCATGGTTTTCGCATGGATGTACCATATGCCTTCCGATTCGATGGATATTTTATGCTCGTCAGAGCGAGCTTCAAGCCAATGCTCCGGTGATTCTGCACTGTTCGTAACTTGATAGAATCGTTCCAGTTCCTGAATGCCTGAGTGGGCATCTGCATATTGAATGGTGGTGGATATGTCCATGTCCGTCCAGCCATGTCCGTTCGGTGCAAATGTAATCGTTGGAGCCATCTGATCCACATAGGCGATTCGACTGACTTCCTTGCTCACATTGCCAACGGTATCCCTTGCTCGCGCCCGAATGGTGGTAGCTCCGTTTGTACTAACTGTACCTGTATTTCCTGTCATATACGGAGCATCATTCAAGCTGTATTCATAGGATATCGCTCGTTCATCCACACTACCAGCGATATTAAATTGCACATGTTCTTTACTCCATCCAGAAGAACTTAAACTAATCACCGGCTCGGTTGGAGCTGTCGTGTCGATTCGAACCTTAGCCTGAGCGGACGTGCTTATATTGCCCACACGGTCAAGTGAGCGTGCATATACGATCGTTTCTCCCTCATCGGTAACCGTCACTTCGCCCGTGTAATCGATCCAGGGACCTTCTTTGTTAAGTCGATATTGGCTCTTGGCAAGCCCACTGCCCGTATCTTCACCACTGTTTATCGCAAAAGTTACATCCTGATTCGTCCAATCCTCTTCACTTAACGTAATCGTTGGTTGCTCAGGCCCAGTCTTATCGATTCTGGCTGTTGCCGAAGTGGAAGCACTGACATTGGAGGCCCGATCGACACTTCGTGCATAAATCTCCGTTATTCCTTCTTCACTGAGTGTAAAAGGGGTCCTGTAGTCGATCCATTCTCCCTCACTTCCCAGCTTATACTGTGTCAGACCAATGCCACTTGCTTCGTCCATACCCTCCGTTAATGTCACAATTACTGCCGCTTTTGTCCATTCGGGCGGATTCAAAGAGATAACAGGTGGTGTTGGTGCCGTCCGATCTACCCTGGCTGTCACAGCCGTTTCCTGTCCTGTATTACCAAACGTATCAATACTGCGTGCCATAACAGTTGTGTTGCCTTCACTGCTTACGGTAAACGGAGCGCTGTATTCACGCCATTCTCCTGCCTGACCAACTTTCACTTCAGTCTTCTGAGTTCCGCTCAAGGCATCCTTTCCTTCTTCGACCGTGACGAGAACATCTTCCTTAGTCCATGAGGATGGAGTGACTGTAACAGACGGAGCAGTTGGACCCGTCGTATCTTTCATCATCTCTCCAGCGGATATAAATGGGGTCTGTATCCCTTCTCCATTCAATGCCCCCACAAATACTTCATATTTTCCGTCCGCGAGTCCGGTCAGGGCAAACGCTGTACGTGTGGAAGTTGTTGTTCCCGTTCCGAGTACTTGCCCACCTGGACTGCGTATTTCCGTTTTGTAATGGGTGCCTGCAGGATTTCCATTATTATTCCAACTCGCTGTAACGGAGTTGCCTGATTGTGTCACAGCTGCAGCAGCGGGTGGATTGGCCAATGTATATTTGGTGGATGGACTAGAGTACCCCGTGAAGGAACCACTTGAATTTTTGGCCCGTACGGCAAAAGAATAACTGGTATTCGGAGTGAGCCCAGTCACCTGCCGACTGTTTGATGTACCTGTATCCACGATCTGATTCGTCGTCATATTCTTCAGCTCATACGTAACGGAGGCATCATTCGCCTTCTTATCCCAGTTCACCGTCAAGTTATTAGGGTTAACCAATGTATACGTCGGCGTTCCGGGCACAACAAAACTTCTTACCGTAAAGTTAACGGTGCCTGCTGAGGACACCCCACCTTTGTCATCCATGACCCATACTTGTAATGTGTGTGTGCCATCTGGCAGGGTGTCAGGCAAAGTGTAATTGGTGTTGAAAGACTGATTAGAACCCGTTGCGGTCATCTGGGTCAGAATGTTCTCGGACCCACCATCAATGGACCATTTTACGGTCAATAGGTCGCCTACATCCGTATCTCGCGTTGTACCAGAGATCTGAAGTTGCTCGCCTTTGTAATAGGTTTGACCTGAAGAGGGTGCTGTTAAGGTAAATGAAGGTGGAGCATTTTTGGGGCCGATCCCCACAATGGTTGAAAATTTGCGTGAAGCCTGATTTACTGTTGACTTGGCGTCCCACCAAAATTGTGCAGCTGTATCACTCGCCGTAACGGTCTGGCCTGGAGTGAATGACGAAGGTGAAGAACCCCCTGTTAGCTGCGCATTGTCCGGACCGCTGTACTGTCCCATGTATATGCGATCTGCATTCACAACATTGTACGTATTGGCATAAAAAGCCGTGACCTGAACGCCGCCGCTGTAATTGCGCCATCCATTCTCTATGACTTCAAACGGAGAAGCATCATTGCCATTCACCATCGTATCCCAATAAAATGTTCCACCCAAATTCAGTGCCGTTCCACTACGGTTGATAGCTTCCAGTTCAACCTTCATGTACCCACCTTGTGAGGTAGCATTAACGATAGATACACGTAAAATATATTCCACATTATCTTTTTGCCGGGACATTTCAATCACATTATTGTTAATTCGGTAATAATTCAGCGGCAATGTTTTGAAGTTCACGGGAGATCCGTTATGGTCGATAATGGTGGATACATTCCCTGTATCGCCACCGTAAAACACATTTGTGTTTGGTAGCAATACAATTCTGTATTTACCATCACTGTTCATCTCCACTTTCACCTTGGAGGACTGTACAGCCTTCATGCTGGACGTATCGGATACAATCCCGATTGATTCAACCGTTTCAGCCATTACCGTAGTTGCGCCCCAATCAAGCAACAGGGCTTGAGGTGATAATAACGCAAATGCCAGTACCACTTTGGTTAACTGTTCGGCTTGTTTCTTCACACGTTTTCCTGATTTCTTCAACGTCTACTCTCCTTTTTGGCACACAAAAAAGGGAGGCACCCCAACAAAGGAACGATGTCCTAAGTTGGGGTGCCTCCCCTAACAAGTGTCATTTTTTCTTGATTATAACGATTAAGCGCATGAATGTAAACACTTGATCATGAACGCCTTACTTCTCATTTCTCATCTCTGATCTTTAATAACGCTTCGTCCAGTGCGCCAACGACCTTGTCACACCATACATCAAATTCCGGATCTTCGGTCTGTAATTCAGGATGGGCCAGTATGTGCTCAATCGTACTTCGAATACCCTGATCAGCTCTTGTCGTTGCTACAAATTCCGGAACAAGCCGCTTCAGCTTACTGTTGTCAAACACAACGGTATTGGCTTTGTCACCCAGCAATCCGCCGCGAAGATCCTGATCACTGCATGCTGCCAAGAACTCAGAGGGTACATGTACTGCATGAAGCTTAACACCTAACACGCCAGCTATAATCTCATGAATCTGATTCCAGGTGACAGATTCGTCCGAGGTGATATGTACCGATTCACCAATGGCATGGATATTACCCATAAGCCCGATAAACCCTTTGGCAAAATCAGTATTGTGCGTAATGGTCCACAGTGAGGTGCCATCTCCATGGATGATAACGGGTTTGCCTTCACGTATACGCTTGAGAACCTGCCAGCTGCCTTGAGCACCATGAACACCGAGAGGTACCGATTTGTGGCCATACGTATGGCTCGGACGCACAATGGTCACCGGGAATCCGTGCTCACGATATTGTTTCATCAGATAGTCTTCACAGGCAATCTTATTGCGAGAATACTCCCAGTATGGATTTGATAAAGGCGTACCTTCCGTGATCCGGTAATCAGCCAGAGGAGTCTGATACGCTGATGCTGAACTTATAAATATAAACTGCTTTGTTTTATCCTTGAACAAACGGTAATCTCTCTCCAGTTGAGACGGTACAAAAGCGATAAAATCTGCCACAACATCAAATTCCAGATCAGCTATCAGTTCCGCTACACGTGGCTCGTCATTAATATCCGCTTGAAGTACGTTGACTTCCTTAGGTAAGTCACGGTTATGATTGCCTCGATTAATCAGATACAGTTCACAGCCTTGCTGTGCAAGCATCTCCGTAATGGCCGTACTAATGGTGCCTGTCCCTCCAATAAATAGCGCTTTCATTTTTGCCACCTCCTGATCGATTTTACCCACTTTCTCATGATATCACGCACCAAAAAAAGGAGCAAAGCTCGGTGACCCGAAACCATGCTCCTTCTGCTTATACGACCTTAATCGTTGCGTATATCATATACATACCGCAGTGAATCTCGTATTCTCCCTTGGGCAGATCTTTGTCGACCGTATAATAATTGGGTCCCTTTTGCATGTATAGATCCATGCCAAGCTTTTGTGAGCCGACTGATTTGACATGTGTCACCGACCGGGTCAGAATAAAGTTGATTTTGGTCGGCACGCCAGCTTTCACCTCGATAACGTCTGGTCCAAAACCATCGTTACTTACGTCCACATCAATGACTTCATATCCCTTCAAATCCTCCGCTGTCTCAGCTTGTGCAGTTACAGCACTTCCTGATCCGGGGGATAAGTCTTTACCCATAAAATAAACCAAAAATGATCCAAGCAGTACAACAACGGTCAGGCCCAGCGTTAACCAAGGCCATGTTTTTCCAAACCAGCTTTTCATATAAACACTCCTCATTCGATGTCCCATCAATATTCAATCAACAGACGGATGTATTCTTTAAGCATACCTGATTCGCATGACAATGAAAATGACCCCTCTGGGCTATTGCGGTTGAGCCATATAAATTGAACTAGTGAATATTTACACTGGACACTCCGATGACAGAACAACCTTCCGATCGCTGTTATCCCCAGATTTTTTGATTTCCTTTTCAAAGGGTAAAATCCGGGAATAAAGGCGCACGCTTCGCTTCCTCAGGTTATTTCTGTCCTCTCCGTTTCGTGTAAATGTTTAGTTGAATTTATCTAGAATATTTCATTAAAAAAAGCCTGATTTCTCAGGCTTTACTACGGTTATTCCCGTTCATGCTTCCTAATATCCCTTTTCGTATAACTCAGGAATAGATCGGTGTGCTTCGACTTCGTCTCATGCGTAATTTATACAACTCTGGCAGGGCTACACCAATGAGCACAATGATAACTCCGAACCATTGCAATCCGCTGACATGCTCATGGAGCACGATTGAGGATAACAGTACCGCAATTGGAAGCTCAACTGCACCCAGAATTCCGGCCATGTCACCACCAATATGCGGAACGCCGATAGCGAACAGTACTGGTGGAATAAAAGCCCCGAAGAATCCAAGCAGCAATCCAAATACAAGCAACTGGCTCCAGATCAATCCATTAAAGAGGAATGTCGGCGGGAACAAAATGCACAGGAGGATCAATCCGCCTGTAACCATCCACGCACTGCGGAAGGCTGGATGCGCTGAAGGAACCGCTTTACCGCTGAACAAGACAAACAGGGAATAACTTACGGCTGCCATTAGTCCAAGAGCAATACCCAGACCGTTGAACTCACCCAATCCTTGTTCCAGGAAACCCGCTGCCAGCAAGGTACCACCAAACAGAATGATCAACGTCAGGAACGTGACTTTGTCTGGACGTTGACGTTTGCTAATCGCCTGAATCAATACGCTAATCCATGTGAACTGGAACAACAGGATAATAGCAAGTGAAGCAGGGATATAACGCAAAGACTGATAATACACGAGTCCTGTAATTACCGTTGGTGTTCCGGCAGCCATCAATAACAGACGTTGTTTCCACGTCAACCGTTTGAATACCTGTGCCACGGCTCCTGATGCTTTGCCATTTGCCTGTGACTTGCGTTTGGTTCTAAATCTTGTGTATAGCGCCAGCATCCAGGATAGAAGAAAACCCGTGATCAACTGTGTTCCCACAACCTCACCAAGTTTATATCCTTCGCCGTACGCCAAAACCACAATCGTGGATAATATGCCATAGCTCATCGCTCCCGCGAGAACGGACAGATAATATTTCATTTGTGAATAAACCTCCTGATGATAAGAAAAATACGCCCGCATGTTGGTTCATGCCAAGGTCACAGACACCATCTAAATGCAAAAAATCCTAACTACGAGCAAGGAATACATTGATTCCTTGGCATCGTAGTTAGGAAGTATAGGCTTCCCGTAGAGACCCTCGCCCTGTGTACACTTTCGGCCTGCGAGGTTATACGAAATGATATATGCAATTTGATGTAATTCGTGTGTGACGACTTTTCATATATTACATGGGAGGTGAGATGGTGTCAACCCTATTCCATATAAAAAGTTGAACTAAATTATTACACCGAGTCGCTTCAATTGCTGTACCATTCTTCACACACTATAATTACGCAAAAACGTCATGTTCGATTGGAGCCTGAAGAGTCCCACTCCAATGTTTGCTGTAAACCTGCCTTCAATCCATCCAGATCCAGCCCATCCACGGCAAAAGCCTCACGGATCAAAGGCGGCGCGACAAATTCATCATACTTGCCCAGATAAGGCGCTTCATCTTCAGCCAGTAACGCAGATGCGTCTTCGGCCGTTCGACACTCACTCATGATCTCGGCTAACAATGTTCGTTCGTCGACCTTGCCGGACACTACAAAATAATATGGCTCCATGGGCACAACCGAACGCAAGGCAAGTTTCTTGGACAGATTATGCTTCATCAGGCGCTCCAATGTACGGAATGATTTACTTCCTACCCAAGGAAGAACATACATCGAATCTCCCCCTGCCGGAATGACAACCTGCTTCAACAGTCCGCTTTCACGAGCTAGGCGGCGCGCCCGTTCAAGTCGATTGACGGCTTGTGGTGACAGGTAAGGATAGATCACTGAGTCAGACAACACTTCACGCATTTTCTGCACTACCGACGTATGAATATCTCCTCCCGCTCCAAGCCATAACGTATCTACTTTACCTTTTGCAGACTTTACATACACAGCCTTGTGCTTATGATCGACCTCTTCCACTTTCCACAGTTTGCCTGCGAGCGAGAAGCAATAGCCAGGTGGGGGCACAGTTGTAATCGAACCAATTTCTTCGGAACCGTTCAGCACTTTATGTTCCTCATCGTCCTTAAACACCGCGTAGAAGCGATAATTATTCACGATTTTTTCACCTGTCAGACCGATAATCAATGTTCGATCCTCTGTCCATTGCAGGTGATCTGTCTCAATGAGGTAATTCAGGAAAACCTGATATTGATCAGGTCTTATCAACGCAAAGGGAGCCAGCGAAAGGATGGCATCTGCAAGATCTCTCGGCTCCGCCTCCCCCATACTTTTCAACATGCTCATCGTCTGATGGTAGAGCACACCTATGGGTATTTTGCGGGCTTCAAGCGGCTCGACCCACTTGGTTTTTACATATAGTTCAATAACAGCAATCGCACGCATCAAAGTCCACGGCATACGCGCTGGCAATTGCGCTTCCTCGTCCTCTTCCTCCGGACATACAAAAAGCATCTCTGATGCCATGTCCTCTCGTCTCCCTGATCGTCCCAGACGCTGTACAAAGCTGGACGCACTATACGGTGCACCGAGCTGAACCACACGTTCCAGTTCGCCCAGATCGATGCCCAGTTCAAGCGTGACCGTTGCCGCAGCAACCGCGGGCCCCGACCCGGTGCGCAGGGCAGCTTCTGTTTCCTCCCTCAGCATGGCGGAGATACTTCCATGATGCACATGGAACACATCACGTTCCTGTCTGCGAGCCGCGACCCGCCGCATCTCAAGAATGGTGACTTCTGCATCGGTACGGCTGTTGGTGAAGATCAGCGCTTTTTTACGATGTGTGCTCTCATAGATGAAGTCGTAGTAGGCTTTGCGTGCGTTATGAAGCTGCTCCGCTTGCTCCTCGTCCTGTGCATCTGGAAAGGAGAAATGTTCCACCCGCAGTCGCAGCTTGCGGCCACCCGGTGAAGAGACCACATCCACCCCCTGCTGCGTTCCGGCAGCAAGCCAAGATGTAGCCGCATCATAGTCACTAAGTGTAGCGGACAAGCCCACTCTTCGCGGTGTACAGCCAGCCATACGCTCGATTCTGGCAAGTTCGCTGAGTACTTGAATTCCCCGATCCGCTCCCATGAAAGCATGCACCTCATCGATGATGACATATCGCAAGTCATGAAACAGCGCCGGGATTGCATTAGGTCGATTCATGAGCAGACCTTCCAGCGATTCTGGCGTTATCTGAAGCACACCGGAAGGATTTTTCATCAGTTTTGTTTTCTCCGCCTGAGGCACATCCCCGTGCCAATGCCAAACCGGAATATTCCCTTCGGATAACAGATCCTTAAGACGTTCGAATTGGTCGTTAATCAGGGCTTTCAAAGGTCCAATGTACAAAATGCCAACCGATTTTGAAGGCCGTTCATACAGCTCGGTCAATGCAGGAAAAAAAGCCGCCTCCGTTTTGCCGGAGGCTGTGCCTGCCGCAATCAGCATATGATGCGGAGTATGAAAACAGATATTGCAGGCCTCAATCTGAGCAGGCCGAAGCGATTCCCATCTTTTTTTATATATAAATTCCTGAACGAATGGTGCCAATCGATAGAACGGATTCTCACTCATAATTCAAACTCCGCCAGAAAGTCGTCCAACCCATCCGTATTTGCGGAAGCATCTGACCCTTTATCCGTTTCCTGAGGTTTGGCAGCCCGCTCGCCAAGTAATTGAGTATATGTCACTTTGGGATTCTGGTGGAGTGTATGCAGTACATCCATAAAGTCGCGTACCACTTCACGCGTGGTGAGCAATTCATCCGCACCCAGTCGGTTCACCGCCGTTTGCATAAAATCAACCAATTGTTCATCCGTCAGACTCGCGCTGTATCCAAAATGCAGGGCATGAATCTGCCGCAGCTTCTGGAGCAGTATCAGAATCTCTTCATGCGATAACATCGCCAGCTTCAGGATCGGGCCTGTATAATTCGCGTACGCTTTGGTTGCATAACGACCATCAATAAGCCTGGAGCGAAGCGCTTCATAGCTGTATAGTCCGCGCCGTTCATCCTCCACAAATTGCGGCGTACCGCCCACAAATATGCCCAGGTGCTCCGCCTTGCCCTGCATCGTATCATTAAACATCGTCAACAATTTCTCATAGTTGCTTTGACGGGAGACGCTGTTTGTAATTTTGTACAGATTTACCGCTTCGTCAATGAACAACAGCAATCCTTTGTAACCAATGCGCGCTGTGAATTCAGACCACAATTTGAAATAGTCATACCAGTTGTCATCGTCAATGATAACACCAACAGCCAGTTCTTTTTTTGCTTCCGTTTTGGTTGCAAATTCTCCTCGAAGCCAGCGAAGCGCCGCCTGTTTGCGATCATCATCAGCGAGCTTGTACCCATTCCAGTAAGAAGCCAGTACTTTGGCAAAATCAAAGCCGTGGACCAGATTCTGCATCTCTCCTGTCACCGCGTAGATCTGCTTCTCTACCTCAAGCGGCAGAGCGGGATCATCCGGGCGCAGGTTCTGACTCTGCATCGTGGATTGTTGCAGTCCTGCGATCCATTTTTGCAAAATTGGCTCCACCGCTCCCCCATCCGGGCGTGTGCGTGTAGACAGACGAGTCATCAGTTCGCGATATGTCGCAAGTCCCTGCCCTTTGGTTCCCACCAATCGTCGCTCAGGTGACAGATCCGCATCTGCCACAACGAAATCACGGTCCATTGCATAGTTACGAATCATCTGCAAAAGAAAGCTTTTACCGCTACCGTAACGGCCGGTAATGAGTTTAAACGCAGCGCCACCCTCCGCAATATTGTCCATATCCCGCAAGATGGCTTCCACTTCCGGTTTCCGACCAACAGCAATCTGCTCCAGTCCTATGCGCGGGACAACACCCGCCGTTAATGAATTTACAAGTGCGGTGGTCAGCCGCTTTGGTATTTTAAGTTCTGTCACTGCCTATCACCTCTTCACATGTTCGAACACATCTATATAATCAGGAACAATCCGATCACCATCAATCAGAAGATCACCGATCGTTTCCATAGCTACATCATTAATTTCATCCAGTAGAAGCGTAGGCATCGTTCCATATTGCTCAGCCAGACGCATCAGCTCCGTATCAGGATTTGCACCAAGTAGAACATGAATCGTTTGCACCTGCTGAGGGGAGAGTTCCTGGGCAAAGAGCAGCCATTCTTCATCCAAATCAGCCTCTGCCCCCACGTCCCATTGCAGCCCAATTGATTCTGCTGACACTCCTGTTGCATTCTCTACTGCGGATGGCTCCGACTCCATGGAACCTTCAGTTGGAGTGATCTCATTCCCTGCTTCCAGTACATCGAATGGATTACTTGTAACATTTGCGTTGTTATCCTCTTCATCCTTCACTTCAGAAGGGTGCTCAGCCTCAATTGTAAGCGCCAATCGCACGTACTCACTTTCCTGCTGTAACGATGCCAGTTTCTCTGAATCAATCCGAATCATCGGTTGTTCCACAGACTCCGCCTGTTCGATCGCATATGTTTTGTCCAGGTAACGTTCAATCAGATTTGCAAGTTCGGGTTCAAGAGTCTGTCCTCGCAATCGGCCTCTGAATCCGAGCAGTTCACGAAGTTTATTTTCAGTACATCGATAGATTCGCGTGACCATCTGCACAAATTCAGCCTGTTCACCTATGGGCATATATCTGAACGATACCGATCTTCCATAGATCGAATCATCATAGACTGCTTTGCGAAACAGTATACGCTCCACCGTGCGTTCATCGTTAGGATCACACTCAGGCAACAGTCCAACTAGTCGCGTACGTTCCAGGTACGAATCAACCAAGGCCATGACCCGCGGGATGTACTGCTCCATCACTTCTTTGCCGCCATCTCTATAAAATTTACTGAGTGTAATATCGTAATCATAGTATCTTTGCAGCATATTCAGCGAGATATCCGATACCTTATCCTGTAAAATACGTTGCAGTTCCCTATCCAGCATCTCTGCTGGCAGGTATCCGCCCGAAAGGCCCATGACCTCGGATAATGACATCTCCATCTGATGGACCAGCACATAATCGACCATCCATTCTTGCATATATATATTTAATTGAGGCAGCCGTTCACGGTAGTTCACCCATAGCTGCTTCAATTGATCATAACCATCCTGAGGATTCTGCCAGCCAATGCCGTTAATTAACTCGTAGATATGAACAAATAGATAGGACAGATCGGTATCCGGGTATCTCCCCTGACGTACTTCCTTCCTCCAAAACATAAACCACTTGCGCTGGGCTTCATTCATCACGCCATACGTTGGCCAGTAACTCATAAAGGGAACCCACGGGGATACATCCCCCTCCATCTCTGCCCACTGCTTTGCTTCCTCTACAAAACGTTTCTCTGAGGACAATATGCCTCCACGATGCTGCATCGGTTCATGTGCAGACTGCACAATGGTTGAGCGATCAGGAACCGGAACTGCTGCTGTTTCAGGTTCTTCACTCAGATCTATCTCCATAAATTCCAATTGTCTTGAGTTGTCTTTCATAGAACGTTATCTCACCCTCCTCCAAGACAGAATACGAACAAGTGTATCCATAGGGATCATTATATCACTTGTCCTGTGTCTGCGGTGACGAAATTTAGACATTCTTGGACACAAAAAAGAAGGCATTTCTGCCCTCTTTTCATCATGTCAATTTAACTTTTTTCAAATAATGATTGTATCGTTTCAAATCGAACGTTGCACAGGCGTAATCACACGACAATTGCGCGATTTTTGCCTTCACTTTTCGCTTGAGCCAGCGCTCGACTCGCTTTTTCGATCAGATCGGATGCATTGGAATGCTCATCTGGCACCATTACTGCACCACCGACACTAACTGTGACGATTCCACTCGGACCGGATGATTCCCTTTGAATCTGGAGAGCCAGCACGTGCTGTCTAATCTCTTCAGCAAGTTCTCCTGCATAATCAGACGTTGTGCTCTTCAATTTTAACATGAATGTGCCTCCACGAAGACGAGAGATCAAGGCATGATGCTGTTCGCTAACCACCGTAAGCACCTCACCGATCCATTGCAGACACAGGTCGCCTCCTTGAAGGCCATATGCAGCATTATACGAACGGAAATCATCAATATCTATAATGAGCAGTCCCAGACTACATTTTTCCTGTAAACAGTCATCCCAGTCAGCCTGAAGCTGTGACTTGAACACCGTCTGAATTGGCATATCCGTTAACGGATCTGTCGTCAGATAGTTCTGAAGCTGGCTCGTCGTTTCAGTGTAATTGTCCTGTTCATGGTGGGACGCGCCGCTGTGCAACAGAACCATCACAGAAGGTTTACCCGCGTGCGTAACAGAAGCAAGTGTAATTTCAAGCAACAATGAGGTACCTGCTGCTGTGGTGAAATAGGACTGGCTGGTAATCAAACTTGTGTTATTGTGCTTTAATTCCTCAAAATTCTGTTGTAACGTCACTCTCGTTTGCTCTGGTACAAACGCCCTGAAGTCCTTGCCCATCAGGTTTTTGGAACTCTCGAACCCGAGCAGCTCGGCAGCCTTCGTATTACAGTAGATAATCTGACCGTCAGTCAAAGTAAAGAATGCTACGGGCGAGTAATCCATTAACTGCAAATAACGCTGTTCATTTTGTCGCAAAATACGAGCATTTTGCAGCGCCTGTTCTTCAGCCTGAACCAACTGGTTTTCTGTCTGCCGACGTACAATGGTTTTGAGTAAAGGTAACACGCTCAGCTCTTTGGATGTCCATGGATACGAAGTTGATTTTACAACCTCACGCCACTTTTCGAATGATTTACGAGGGGACAGACGCATGCCATCATCCGTCTTGAGCACCGCTTTGGCTGGGTCACCCGCCCAATCGACAACCTGGACGACCTCAGGTCGGAACCAGAGCATGTAGTTATGCTGTCCAGGCGAAATGGCAACATAAATAACCCCGGAAGCCTTATCCTGATAAGCTTTGGATGTTTCATACTCTGAACTCAGTTTCGACGTGTAATAACTATAATCCTCGGACTTTCCTGCAAGCCAACCTGCCAGTTCACGAATCTGTCCGCTGTTTGGCGTTTCACCATACAACAACAGCTTGTCCTGGTAACAGATCGCTGCTCCGGCAGCATCCATCAGGTTTAACACTGTCTCTTCTTCTCCCTGTAATTCCTCTAGAACTCGGGCAGGACTTGTATTTCCAATAAAAATGTTGGCAATTCGTGAAGCGGCTTCACGTGATTGAATCTCTGCTTGATAATCATCGAGTTGCTGACGCTGGAACAATTCATTCGAGAAGAATGCCCCCAGAAAATTGCACAGATTCCGTACGCGATGGGGTACATATCTGGCCGAATAATGATGGCATGTGATGAGTCCCCACAGTTGATTGTTATGAATGAGAGAGATCGTTACAGTCGCACCTACACCCATATTATGCAAATATTCGATATGAAGAGGAGATACGCTACGAAGGACCGAAAGACTCAAATTTAGCGGTTTGCCTGTGAGCGGTTGTAGCATAGGGACAATCTCGACGGGTTTATAATTCACATTCACAATGGTTCGCAGCCAATTGCGAAGATACAATTCCCGAGCCTGTTTTGGAATATCCGAAGCCGGATAGTGGTGTCCAAGGAATGGTTCGAGTTCTTGTTCACGCGCTTCAGCAATTACTTTACCATTCCATTGCTCGTCAAACTCATAAATCATGACTCGGTCATAACCGAGCATTTCCTTCACCTGTTCAGCCGCAATCTGACTTGCTTCCACGCGACTATCTGTACTTTTGATCCGACCAAAAAAACGGGATATCCACTCAAAGTCGGTAGTCTCCATGTCCTCTTTTTCATAAAAAGGCTCAATCTCCAGAATAAGCAGCCCTTCACTTTCATGAAGAACAGAGGAGAAAACCCGGTCTTCACCGGACACCTTAATGGTCAGATCCATGTAATGCAAATCAGAGGTTACATCTGCATTGAAGCTGCTACCCAAAAGTTTGATTACTTCTTCCTCGCCAATCAGATTTTCCAAAGGCATGCCCAGAACGTCGTCATAGGCAATACCCAGATGATCCTCCGTATTTTGGCTACACTGAACAATGGTTGGCGTATGACTGGTATTGATGGCCAAAAGAACACCATGTGGTTGAATAAAGCCGGGGATATGAATGGGTTCTTTATCACAGTTATTCAGATCTATCGGATCATTTGTGTATGTTCCCTGATGAAGCAATGTGCGGTTCAACAAATTTTGTTCTTTCTTGGATTTCGGTTCGGCCATGGCCAGGAAAATCCCCTCTCATGATGTTTATAAGTTGAACTAATGATTATTTACATTGCACTACGATGACAGAATAACCTTCCAATCGCTGTTATCCCCAGATTTTATCGATTCCCTTTTCTAAAGGGAAAAATCCGGTTATAAGCGTATGCTTCCGATGTAGCTTTCTTTCAGAAAGCTTTTAGGCGCACGCTTCGCTTTTTCAGGTTTTTTCTGTCCTCTCCGTTAGGTGTAAATGTATAAGTTCAACTTATATAGATACCTTTTAATATATGAAAAAAGTCTGCCCTACAGGCGTTCGGGGTGGTGAACCGGCATGTTACTTGTCCTTGTCCGTATTAATCCACTGATCCAGCAGGCGGAACGTCTCCGATGCACTGTGTACCATGTTGTCATGATCTTCTGGCGTGCTGATGGACTGCTGTAGCAACCCCGTAAACTCGCTCCATCTTGTTCTTGTCTCTGAGCCGTAGGCATTGAAATATTCCAATCCACGATCCGCTTCAATGGGCAGGAACTGCGACAAACGTTTGGTCATGATCTGTCCACCGTTCGTGGACCCCTCAATTACATACAGATATCCGAACAAACGGGCAGGTGTTGAAATATCCGGCAGTTCTTTACAGAGCGGAAGTTGAGTAATCTCTTCTTCACTGGCACCCAGATTTCGTAAATCTTTTTCCAAGAGTCCAGCCTTGCCTCTAATCTCAATATCCAGTCCCGTACTTTCCCAGAAAGGCTGCTGTACAGCCTGATCCTCTAGCGGTTTCAGGAATCCATAAAATTTCTCTAAATATGTTCTATATTCTTCTATAGTCACAGTTTGATTCATAATGGCTTTTGCATAAGGGTTCTGTTCTACTTGTCTGTGGTAATGAGCTGTCTCGCTCTTCAGACGTTCCATAATAGTTGTTGCTGTCATCGTAGTTATCCCCTTTCACAATCTGTTCTGTTGTTGCATATGAGTGCTTATCCTCAATCGAATCTCAGTATATATTGAAATAGAAACCGTGTTTGTTGCAAACAGCTCCATTTAATGCAAAAAAGACTCTATGTAAGTATACTTATTCTTGTTTGAGAAAACTATATGAATCCAACATCTGTACATAGTTAACACTTTTCTTGGTTGTTATCTTAACTGACTGTAATCTGTATGTTTTAGTATTAACCGAAAACCATAAAACTGACCCCTATAATCTGGAAGGCAGTAGATTTCAGATGTCAACATGGTACACTATTTTTATATCCTATTATTGGAGGAATGTATTCTATGGATCTTACAGTTCAAGACGTTGTACTTCATCTCTTAGATAACATTGCACTGCCGGAAAACACGGTGGATCAGCTCATTACCGGCTCACTTGATCGTAAGGTCACAGGTATTATCATCGCTTTTATGCCCACACAATATGTGATTGAACAAGCCATACAGCAAGGTGCTAACTTAATTATTGCGCATGAATCTCCGTTCTATAACCATCACAGTCATACAGATTGGCTTGCAAATGATTCGGTTTATATGGACAAAAGAAAGCTGATCAACGAAGCAGGCATTTCCATCTATCGATGTCATGATATCATCCACCGCTTCCAACCGGATGGCATTACCGAAGGACTGATTCAGGCCTTGGGGTGGTCCTCTTATGTGGAACAACGAATACCAGAAGCAGACATCCTTTCTTTTCCAGAAGGAAGCACCGTTGAAGCTATTGCTCGCCATATGAAAAGTTCCCTGGGCATCGACTATGTACGCGTTGCAGGCAATGCGGAAATAGTCTGTAGACGCGCAGCGGTTCTGGTAGGTTTTCGTGGTAATGGACATGTGACGATTCCCTTGATTCAGAACGAGCAAGTGGACCTCATCATTGCTGGAGAAGGATTCGAATGGGAGACACCGGAATATATCCGTGATGCTGTGCAACAGGGCAAATCCAAGGCACTGATCATGATGGGGCATGCAGAGAGCGAGGCTCCGGGAATGAAGCTATTAGCAGACAGGTTGGCAGAACGTTTTCCCGAATTGTCTGTTCGTTTTGTAGGCGAGAAGCCTTTGTATACTGTGATCTAATGATATGAATTTGATGTGTACCGAGAGGATCTAGCTGATTGGTTCTAATCTCATTGCCCAGCGTACCCCGGAGCTTGTATACCTTCAACGCTTCGGGGTCGAGTCGGCAGACTCTCTTTTCATTTCTTGGATAGCTAACGAACCTCATACACCCTATGTAGCAAATATTTGCCGATTATCAAAAATAACGAATCGTAGACACCCTATTCCTTCATCCCCTCCTGTTTTATAGCCACTTTCTACCCGAGTTAGCCCATTTAACGTTGCTGAGATTCCTTAGATTTCTCAATTCAATCGAATCAGTACAATAAGGTGTCACTGGTTCGTTAGATTATGATAAAAATTGAGTACTGAGCACATATGCCACGCATCTCTCTTTATACCCCATCTGGATTTTCGGGGTTCTTTATTGTACTCTAGATGCTGTGACTTCAAAGCTCAGGACATTTGTCCTTGGCGTTCAGAGTTAATTTGTCATTTAATAATAGAAGTCGAAGTGATTAAATAAGGAGCGTACATATGAGAGGAATTATTTTTGCACTACTGGGCGGCGCGTGTATCACGCTCCAAGGTGTTGCCAATACTCGGATTAGCACCGACATGGGCACATGGCAGGCCGCTACGATTACACAACTGACAGGATTCATATTAGCGGCGCTGATCCTAATGTTTGTTAGAGACACCAACCTTCAAGGACTCAAACAAGTAAAACCTATGTACCTGGCTGGAGGTGCTTTTGGTGCCGTCATTATTTTCAGCGAAGTGACAGCAATTCAGCAAATTGGGGTTACATTCACGATCTCGGCCTTGCTCATTGCACAGCTGTTCCTGACTTTTCTGGTGGATAGCAACGGATGGTTCGGCGTGGTAAAACAAAAGATGAAACTGCCGCAATTTCTAGGCATTGCCTTGATGATCACGGGCGTTATTATTATGAAACTGTAGCTTTTCGAGAATATCGTCGGGGGTGAACAACAGCGTGCAAGAAATCCATAACGAGCAACAATTAATACAATATCTGAAGCAATATCAACTCGAAACTGTATTTCACGAGCCCCTGCGTACACATATGACGTTATGCCACTTTGAGAAGTGTGAACTGATCTGTCGTGAAGGGGAAACTTCCGAATATTTGTACGTGCTAGTCGAAGGTAAAATCAAGATTTTCACCACCTCCGCACAGGACAAAACGCTGGTGCTTTGTTTCAAAACACCGCTTGAAGTTGTCGGTGACATAGAGTATGTCCGTGAAAGCGATATTGTTAATACGGTTCAGGCCGTGTCACCTGTGGTGATGCTTCGCATTCATTATCAATGGCTCGCTGAGCTTGCCAGCGATTATGCACCTTTACTTAAATTTTTGCTCAAAATCATCTCACACAAATTCTACATTGACTCGAACTTTTCCAATTTCAACCTGATGTATCCCGTTGAGGTTCGTCTAGCCAGCTACCTGCTCTCCATCTCAACAGAAGAAGCGGGTAACGTCGTTCATGAAGAGCTGGATGCGTTCAATCTGACCGACATCGCGAATCTGATCGGCACCAGTTACCGACACCTAAACCGGGTCATCCAGAAGCTCTGTGCAGACGGGTTAATTGAACGACATCAAGGATTGATTATGATCAAGGACCGGGCGGGTCTACGTGAAATAGCAGGTCACAACATTTATGAATAAGGAGTTCGACAACCATGTTAATCACAGGTATTTCGCTTGCGCTACTGGCAGGTGCACTTGTCAGTCTGCAAACGATTTTTAATAGCAAAGTTAATGAACGCACCGGTTCATGGTCCACAACAACGATGGTGCTTTTCACCGGATTCATTGCTTCGTTCCTCATCTCTCTGCTAGTGGAGGGCAAAAATACATTCAGCTTTCAGCATATGCAACCCTGGTATTGGCTCAGTGGAGCCATCGGCGTTGGTGTAGTCTTCTGTCTCGTGCAAGGCATGAAGTTACTTGGTCCCACGTATGCCATCTCGATCGTGCTGACATCCCAACTGAGCTTTGCTCTATTGTTTGATTCCATGGGGTGGCTCGGTCTGGAGCAAATTCCTTTTTCGTGGAATCAACTGCTCGGAGTACTTGTGATTGTAGGCGGAATTGTGTTATTCAAGTTCGGTGGGGGTAAATCGGAAAAATCAGAGCAGTCCCCTGGAACGTTGCAGTCTGACTCTTAAAAGAACAAAAAAAGAGTGTCCGTCCAATCCCGCAGATTGGTCAGACACTCTTTTTATGCAATCAAACCACGTATCGCCTCGTTCTCTTACACGAACTCTACGTTATGGTAAACTTGCTGAACATCTTCAAGATCCTCAAGCGCATCGATCAGTTTCTCGAACTGAGCTTGTGCATCCTCTGGAAGTTCAATATGGTTTAGATATATTTTAAACAAAAATTGACACTGGTATAATACCAGCGTCAATTTATAGACTAGATTTTTTCCTACTTTTTTCTCTTACGATCTGAAACCGAAAGTAAGATAAAGACAACTACAGCCACTAATGCGAAAAATAAATATTCTATCCAATTAAAATCATTAAGAGTATTTCTAAACAGATGATAGATAACAACGACTGCAAAACCTGTGATAAGAGCAACTAAAAGTTTTAAGATTTTTGGTCTCATTTGTTATTATTTATATCCTCTCAACCAGACTTCAGTAGTGATTGGACTCCCTTTAACATGTTTAGTTCTGGCACTGTCAGAATAGAATGTATGAATAGTCTTTTCTGCTACTTTCATTCTGAACATACCTGGCTCAGGTGGAACTACTGTTTTATAATATACTTTATCAGTATACCATAAATCTGGAATATTATCTTTAACAATCTCGCTAACTAAGTTAGTAACCGCTGTAGTGACAACTACACCGCCTATCCCTAAAGTACTGTAACTAACCAAACCAACCACAATATTTGTGACAAAAGAAATTGTATATTTAGTAACTTTAGTATTGTAAAAGAAATTACCATAGTGATTCCAATCTGAAATTGGAAGCCCGGATGGATTATCAGCAGCAGCAGTAATTGACATTCTTTCTTGAGGCTGATTATCTAATATTTCTACACCAGCAGGCTGGAAAGTCATATCAATTGTTTCATTGTATGAAGCCTTTCCGTTCTCTGGTGTGAAAGTTAGATCGATTTTTGTAGCAGATATGTTCTTAACATCCATTGTCGTGAACAACTCATAATCACCATTATCATTTTTCAAATAAATCTCACTGTGCAATTCCTTATAATCAGAGGACGAGTTCTCTACTGCTTTCCATTCCCTTCCTGCGCTTGTGTACGTATATTCAATATTTTGGTCACCATAGTTACCCTTAATAAAAGAAATATTATCTTTAGGTAATTCCATGACCTCCTCAATAGATTGACTATCAAGGTTAGAGAAGTCGACATTGTCCTGTGACACTGATTGAGAAGATATAGACTCAATTCCAGCAAAAACCTGACTACTGGTAGGCAATAATAAACTGGCAGCTAAAACTGCACAAGCGAACTTTTTATAATGCATATAAAATACCTCCAATTGTTTTTTAATACAAAAGGTAATTTATAGGATATATATGTAAATGTAAATGATATCAAGCTTTTTTAATAATAAAGTCCTATTAATGCGGAGATGATTCGACATAATATGTCTTTTTACTACATTTTCTTCAGAATATAAATTATAATTGTTATTTCCATTTTTTCTTTTGAATTAACATAGTGGATAAAGTTCGCTCAATATCTCTATAAAAATAATAATGTAATTGAATTCGTTCCTTTCTTGGAATGCTCTCTAACTGCTGTTTTTCATATGGTTGAAAGCCTCAGACAACTATTTGAACAAGCCATAAAAGACCACACTTAAGATGGTATGCTCACCTTTTAATTAAAATAACGGTTACTCCTCCAACAAGAATTCTTCCTAATGTCGTTTAACATATATAGGTTCTTTATTCCATTCCTTCCTGGTTAATTAAAGTTTCTTACCTATTTTTATCTTTGCCCTCTCCCCATAGATAGGTGCTTTGAAATATCTACAGGTTATATCTAATTAAATTCAGATAAATCTTTTTCATGTATACTGCTTTTAGAGATTACGAATTTATATCATATGGTATAAAACACAAGGAATGGGGGTAGATGGTTAATTCCTGAAACAAAGAATACGTCTTAGAAGAAAAGTCTACTAGATGTTTTCGATCATTAGGACCTATACCTAGTGATATATAAGAACAAACAAAGGTTAAAACATACGATCAAATTAGAAAAGCAGCCATCACTAAGCACTTTCAGGAACAGTATGAAAAACTTAATTCATCCAATGAGAAAAATAATGATTAATTGTAGTGATTTGTAATGTAATCTAGGATAAAGCTTACTTACCCATCCATACTCACTTTGAAGTTATTTCCTAAATAAACACCTCTGTTATCTGCCTTGAAGATGTTGTTTCCTGTTTCCTGATCCTATAGCAATCGTACAACCATATATATTAGGAGACTACGTCAATATATGTTGACTTAATGTAGTCTGGTACTACTGGAATGATTGATGTAGAACTCAAACAGTTCTTTCATTTTCAAGCTCATAAGATATGCTTTGATGTGAGAGGTGTTGATTTCTTCTATTTCAACAACTGAAAATTCATTACATAAATAATTCAGAAATACCCTATTGTTATTTCTATATCCTTTTATAGTGGGGATACTATGGTCCTTGATCTCCTAATCAAAAAGAAACTCTTTGTAAACATCTTCAAATAACATAAAAAACTCACTCCTTATATGGATTTTCCCATAAAAAAAGTGAGTTTTAATACTGCCCTTAGACATCTTAGATAGGAAAACGTATATCATCATAAAAATCACCAAGCGCTAACAGGTATACCCTCGCTGAGCTATAAAAATGATGAATTCTTAATATTTGTCCTACCCTGACAAGGCTACAATGATGCAATCAAACCACGTATCGCCTCGTTCTCTTAAACGAACTCTACGTTATGGTAGACCTGCTGAACATCTTCAAGGTCCTCCAGCGCGTCGATCAGTTTCTCGAACTGAGCTTGTGCATCCTCTGGAAGTTCAATATGGTTTTGAGCCAGCATCGTCAGCTCGGCTACCGTGAACTCAGTAATACCAGCAGCTTTGAATGCTTCTTGTACAGCGTGGAATTGATCCGGTTCTGCATATACAATTACAGCGTCGTCTTCGTCCACGATATCACGTACATCCACATCTGCTTCAAGCAAAAGTTCCAGTACTTCCTCGGAGTTTTTGCCTTCTATCCCGATAACCGCTGTTGGATCAAACATGTAAGCAACAGAACCGCTGACACCCATGTTACCAGCGTTTTTGTTAAACGCAGAGCGTACTTCCGGTGCTGTACGATTTACATTGTTGGTGAGTGCATCAACGATGACCATCGCACCATTCGGTCCGAAGCCTTCATAACGCAGCTCTTCATAGTTCTCATCCCCGCTGCCTTTAGCTTTTTCCATCGCACGATCAATAATGGCTTTGGGTACATTATACGTTTTGGCACGTTCCAGCACGACTTTCAGTGCACGGTTCGCTTCCGGGTCCGGTTCGCCCTTCTTGGCAGCTACATAGATCTCAACGCCGAATTTAGCGTAGACCCGGCTTGTGTTTGCATCTTTTGAAGCTTTTTTTTCCTTAATATTATTCCACTTACGACCCATATCGTTTCCGCTCACTTTCAACATGTAATCTGCTTTCTACTATGCCATTATATCTTGTTGAGCGTACTTCAACAAGTTAATACCCACGAAAATATGGGAGTAACTGCGGTGATTATCCATCTCCATTTGAAGATTAGCCTCAGTTTATCCTCTCACAAATCTCTCAGCAGCAACAAACGTTACCTCTATTCTCTCCATATATAACAAACAAGAAGCACCCCCTAAGGAATGCTTCCGTGCTAAATCAGTCCTAACTTCGTTCATCTGACCCGGTCCATTAAGCGTGGAATTGTCGACCATCCAACACTTCAGGAACATAGCCCGCACGAATGACAAAGTCTCCGAAATGTTCACCTTCATAGCGCTCTTTGGCATATTGGTTCACCATTGGAGTCAACGTGTCCAGAATCTCGGCTTCCCCAATGTTTTCTTTGTACAGCTTATTCAGACGATGTCCGGTGAAGCTGCCACCAAGATACATATTGTATTTCCCTGGTGCTTTACCGATAAATGAAATCTCCGCCAGCATTGGTCTTGCACATCCGTTCGGGCAACCCGTCATCCGAATGACAATCTCTTCGTCTCTCAGCCCGGCTTCGTCCAGTACAGGCTCCAGTTTGTCGATCAGGGACGGCAAGTAACGTTCGGACTCAGCCATCGCAAGACCGCAGGTTGGAAGCGCAACACAAGCCATGGAACTTCTACGCAGCGCAGAGTAATGTGCTCCATCCGTCAGGTTATACTGCTGAATGAGTGCTTCAATCTTTTTCTTTTTCTGGCTGCTGATATTACCGATGATCAGATTTTGATTGGCAGTCAGACGGAAATCACCCGTATGCACTTTGGCAATTTCACGTAGACCCGTCATGAGCGGATAGCCGTCTACATCTTTTACCCGGCCATTCTGAATGAACAGCGTGTAGTGCCATCTGCCATTATTACCTTTTACCCAACCATATCGATCTCCGTTTGTCTCGAAATGATACGGACGTGCCGCATCCAGTTTCCATCCCAGACGGGTGGTCAGCTCTTCGACAAACCACTCCACACCACGATCATCCAGCGTATATTTGAAACGAGCATGTTTACGAACTGCACGATCTCCATAGTCACGTTGAATCATAACTGTTTTCTCTGCAACATCAATCATTTGCTCCGGCGTACAGAAACCAATGACTTTGGACACCTGAGGATAGGTTTTGGCGTCACCATGAGACATTCCCATGCCGCCGCCAACGGAAACGTTGAAGCCTTGCAGTTTACCGTTCTCCACAATAGCAATAAAGCCAAGATCCTGTGAATAGACATCCACATCATTGGAAGGCGGTACAGCAATACCGATCTTGAACTTCCGTGGCAAATACACTTTGCCATAGATTGGTTCAACTTCTTCGTCGGAGTCCTGAGAATCAATCACTTTCTCGCCGTCCAGCCATAGCTCATGATAAGCCCGCGTACGAGGGTCCAGATGATTGCTCACCTGACATGCCCACTCATACACTTCAGCATGCACATCAGATTGATTCGGATTCGGGTTACACATCACGTTACGGTTTACGTCACCACATGCAGCCAGTGTGCTTAGCAACGAATCGTTCACTTCGCGAATGGTGTTCTTAAGATCCCACTTCAGTACACCATGCAGTTGGAAAGACTGACGTGTGGTCAGACGAATCGTCTCATTTGCATATTTATGTGCCACTCTGTCCATCATCAACCACTGCTCCGGGGTTACAATCCCACCGGAAGCACGCACACGCAACATGAATTGGTATGCAGGCTCCAGCTTGGATTTGTGACGCTCATTGCGCAGGTCACGGTCATCCTGCATATAACTGCCGTGGTGTTTCATCAGACGGTTGTCGTCCTCTGGAATAGCCCCCGTGATACGATCGGCCAACGTTTCGGTCAGACTTCCGCGCAAGTAATCACTTTTGATCTTTATATCTTCCACATCACTATTCGTGCGCTGTGGGTTAAGTAAGTTATTATAAACCATGCTGCTTTCTCCTCTCGTCTCTGCGGGATGGTGCAATCCGGCTGAGCCGGTTATTAATAGACGTCCCGCTGATAACGTTTCTCCTGCTGCAACCGTGTCAGATATTCCGATGCCTGCTCAGGCGATAAACCGCCTTCTTGTTCAAGAATCGTGGTGAGCGCAGCATGCACATCATGTGCCATTTTTTTCTCGTCACCACAGATATATACGCTTGCACCTTCCTGGAGCCACTGGTACAGTTCTTTGCTATGTTCCAGCATACGATGTTGTACATACACTTTCTGTTCCGTATCACGTGAGAAGGCTACATCCATCTTCGTGAGTACACCATCTTTGAGCCAACGTTGCCATTCCGTCTGGTACAAGAAATCGGTGGAGAAATGCTGATCTCCGTAGAACAGCCATGTCTTGCCCTCTGCTCCTGTTTCTTCACGCTCACCAAGAAAAGATCTGAACGGCGCTACACCAGTACCTGGGCCAACCATGATAATCGGTGTATCCGGATTCTCAGGAAGCTTGAAATTCGGGTTATGCTGTATATATACAGGCAGGGTGTCCCCAGCTTCGATTCGTTCAGCCAGATGTACCGAGCATACACCGTAACGTTCTCTGCCACGCGCTTCATAACGTACCGTACGAACGGTAAGATGAACTTCATCTGGGAAAGACTTCGAACTACTCGCTATAGAATACAGACGTGCCGGAATTTTGCGAAGAACAGCTACGAATTCTGCAGCAGGAATACCTTTCAGATTATAATCCTGAACCAGATCAAGCAGATCACAGCTATTCATGACTGTACGGAATTCGGAATCATCTGCAAGTAACGCCGTCAGTCCACTCCCAGGATTCAGTTTCGCAAGTTGTTCTACCACCGGTTTCGTCACCGCTGTAATTTCAAAATAACGCAGCAACGCTTCGTGCACAGATGCCTGATCCCCGTTTTTATTCACGGTCACGCGCTCATCGGCACTCCATCCCATGGCTGCAATCAATTCATCAACAAGGCGCGGGTGATTCTCAGGGAATACCCCAAGGCTGTCACCAGGCTCGTAATCCAGGCTGGAGCCTTCCAAAGACAACTCAATATGGCGTGTTTCACGGTCCGATCCTCTGCCATTCAGATTGAGATTCTCCAACACTTCAGCTTTGAATGGGTTCGTGCGATCATATTCGGATTCCCCGCCGCTCACCGCAGCTGTGACAGCCTCAGTGGTTACCGTACTCGCACCAGCAGATGTACTGCTTAAGGATGCCAGTACTTCATTCATCCACTCCGCAGCTGATTCATCAAAATCAACATCACAGTCCACGCGTGGTACAAGGGCTGTACCACCCAACTCCTGCAATCGTTTATCGAAGTCCTTACCTGTCTGACAAAAGAACTCATAGGAGGTATCTCCCAGAGCCAACACCGAGTAACGAAGTCCTTCAAGCTTCGGAGCCCGTTTGCTGTTCAGGAATTCATGCAGCGGAATCGCATTATCTGGTGGTTCGCCCTCGCCATGCGTACTGACGATAATGAGGAGATTTTCAATTTTCTTGAGTCCGTTCGGTTTGAAATCTCCCATCGATGACAACGTTACCTGAAGACCCTGCTCTTCAAGTTTCTTGGCCAGCTTTTTCGATAGGCCGCTGGAATTCCCGGTTTGTGAACCGAAGAGCACGGTAACTTCCCGGGATACGGGCGGAGCACTGACAGGTGCAACACCTGTAGTTGGTGCAGCCTGCACCAGGTTAGCTGGAGCCGCTATTGTTGCGCTTGCCTGAATTGCTGCAATATATCCGCTCAACCAAGTCCGTTGTCCATCGGTCAATGTAGGAATAAGACGATTAAGCAGTTCAACTTGTTCTTGATTAAAAGGGCTGTTTGTCACTTGAAGTTCCACTGTTTGCCACCTCGCGCATTGCTTCGATTTTAATTCCGACTAAAATCATCACATTAATTTAATTTCTTCTCTCTAAAACCTAACACACCGGGTGTTGAGGGTCAATTTCAATGATTTTATAGCATTTATCAGTTTCGCTGATAAAGGACAAAAAACAACATATACCCTCCTTTTTACATCAAGGACGGTTTTTGTTTTATTTTTAATTCGGCGGCCAGCTCAAGTTGAAGTTGAAAGTGGAATATAGTCACTAAAATGATCTCCTAGCACTCTGCTTTTATCTCCGTATACTCTGTCCAAGTGATTCTCTCCCCATAGACATATGCGGTCAATGATGTCCTGTAGAGTCAAGCCGTACTCTGTCAGCTCATACTCTACCTTGGGCGGAATCTGAGGATGAATGATCCGATGGATGATTTCATTCTTTTCCAGTTCACGCAGCTGTTGGGTTAGGACCTTCTGGGTAATGCCAGGAATGGCTCTGCGAAGTTCGCTTGTTCGTTTTTTACCTGATATCAGCTGATGCAGAATAAGAATCCTCCATTTTCCACCGACCAGTTCCAGCATCGCCTGCACGCCACTCTCATATTTTTTCATTTCTTGTTCCACTTGTACTCCCCCATAATTCACATATATGTATATCCGTTATTAAAAGTAACCGAAGAACCCCAAAGTATCTACAGCACTCTCAGGTGCGTACTTCTCAAGAAGATGTCATGAAACTTATAATAACATTGGTCAGAATGTTTAACCAAAATAAAAAGAAAAAAGGATGGTTACTCCTACATGAAAGTTAAACTGGTCGTTACTCACCCAAGACAGGATTCCCTAACATTTGCCGTGATGAATCGTTTTATAGAAGGTATGCAGGAGAATTCCCATGAAATCGATATCCTCGATCTGTATCATGACGGATTCGATCCCCTATATCGTGTAGAAGATGAGCGAGACTGGCAAAATCCCGATAAACAGCATGCCCCTGTGATTCGCAAAGAGCTGGATCGTGTACTTGCGGCTGATGCCATTGTATTTGTTTTCCCGATCTGGTGGTACAACGTTCCCTCCATGCTCAAAGCTTATCTGGACAAGGTATGGAACATGGGGCTGCTGAACAAGGCAAACTCCAAAAAGGCACTGTGGATTGCACTAGCCGGAGGGACAGAGGCTTCATTCCATAAATACGACTATTACAACATGATTTCCAATTACCTGAATAATGGGATCGCAGGTTATGCGAGAATGCAGGAATCCCGAGTTGAATTCCTCTATGAAACCATTTCAGAATCCAAAGAACATATCGAAAGCTTGCTGGAGCAAGCATACCAAATCGGCAAACATTACAATTAACAAATCGCAGACATTACAGATAATAATTCGTAGACATTACAGATAACAACTGTAAAACGACATTAAACTACTCGTTCGTTGAGTAAATTACTTATCGCCCATGGCTGGCGCATAATTAAGAAGGCTTACTCCAACCTGGGCTCCAGGTCAAAGTAAGCCTTCTTTTTCACACGCTACGATTCTGGTGTATCATCATTTCTTCCATACCAGTTTGCTCATCATCGCATATAACAACGTAGCCGATTCGGCTCGGGTTGCTTCGGCAAGTGGTTTCACCTCACCGTTGTACCCGTGGGCGATGCCCAGATCCACAAGTAATGCTACACTATCCCGGGCATAAGAGCGAATCTCGGAAGCATCACGGAAACGAGTAAGGTTATCTGCTCCAGCCTTCTCGGAGTCAACCAGTCCAGCCGCCGCAAGTGCCCTCACTGTTAATGTCATCATCTCCTGACGAGTGATCGTGGACTCTGGCAAGAAGCGCCCGTCACCTGTACCACTGGTGATACCTAGCGAACGCGCAGCTGTAACGGCTTCGTAATATGGAGCCTTTTCGTTTACATCAGAGAACGCATTCCCGGAAGAAGCATTCAAGCCCAGCGCAGTCATCAACCACTGCATGTATTGGCCGCGGGTCATCTCCTGTTTTGGATGTAACTGCGTGGAATCACCACTTGCCTCAGCATCAATTACACCTCGGACAGCCAAAGCCTCCATTGCTTTCTTGGCCCACTGCACTTCTGCAAGATCTGCGAATGTCTGCTCCACAGGCACAACAGCATAATTTCCTGTGAGTGATGTTACGGAAAATACAAGCTGCCCGCTTTTTTGATCGTAGTAACTTTGCGGCAATGGTGTTGCCACATCGTTCGCACCAATGGCAAATGCTACAATCCGATCCTGCTGAGCATTTTGTGATGATTGGAATGGCAGACGAAGTATTAACTGGCTTTCCGATGGCCATGGTTGACCATCCAGTTGAAGTTCAAGCTGGACTCCATATTGCGTGCCAAGCTGATCTGCGACTGTTTTTGGTAACTCCGTTCTGACCAATCGGATTGATGCAACCCCATCACCAACGATATCCTTCGTTAACAGTGTCGCAGGAAGCTCCAACATCCCCAGCTCTGTAACAATGTTGAACACATGTGACTCACCCTGATCTATTAACGCAGAGACAGGCAGAGATACTTCATATGCCGTTGCTCCCGAAACCGGCTTCAGCCGAAGTTCAACCAAGCGCTGACCCGCATCTGTTGAGGGTGCAACTTGAAAAGCCTCTTTAATCGTTGAAACATCCACGTTGGACTGCACTACACCCTTCTGGTCAGACTGTCCCCGCAACTCCAGAACAGTACGGTCTTTCTGTGGCTCAGGTTGTGGTGAAGAATTCTCTTCACCTGGGCTACCACTTCCTGACTGTTGGCCATTGTTGCCTGAACCAGAATTATTTCCTGGATTACCACCGGAATTGCCACCTGGACTACCGCCCGAACCAGGGTTACCTCCGGGGGAAGGAACATACGCGGGTACCTTCACCGTCAAAGGCACAGTCAGAGCTTTACTGTCGTCAGAAGTTCGAGTTATTTCCAACGCAAGTAGTACCGTTGTTTCCTTTGATGGCGGGATAATCGTTCCATCGGTTTGAATGACAGCCGGTACCGAACTGGAAGCGATTGTCACCGTGAAACCTTGCGGCACTACCGGTAACTTCAGTTTCTTTGCACCTGCAGAAGGCTGTTCCAGTTCCGTAATGCCTGTAGCTACATCGGCAGCGGTCTGCTGGACCGTAAGTACCTGATATGCGGCAGATAGACCGCTCACGGATTGCCCAGACGCATCAAAAGCTTCCACTTTGTAATAGTAATCTGTGCCGGGGTTTAACTCACTGTCCTTGTATTCTCTCAAATTTCCGTTATAGACCACT
The DNA here is from genome assembly GCF_038004645.1 of Paenibacillus sp. FSL M8-0212. NCBI lineage: Bacteria > Bacillati > Bacillota > Bacilli > Caryophanales > Paenibacillaceae > Paenibacillus > Paenibacillus sp. FSL M8-0212. Next base: position 6,441,521 of record NZ_JBBORP010000001.1, read on the forward strand.
CTATACTCACCTTGCTCACGATCTGAGCGGTAGAGCTTGTAGCTTGCTGCACCAAGACGTGCATCCCAATGAAGCGTTGCGCTCGTTGAATCAAGCGCCTCAGCATTGAGGCCAGCACTCTCATTGGCAGGTGGTTCCGCATCTGGTTTAACGATCATAATCCAACTAATCATCGGGTCCTGCGATGCCGTGTTGCGCACGGTCAGTTCCAGCTTGTTGTCTGACACACTAATACCTTTGTGCGCTCTCACACTGGCAGGTGTAAAAGTAACTGCACCGGTATTGGTGCCATTGATGATGAAATTCGCTCTGCGTGACGCATTAGTCCACGGATCGTTGAATCCGGCGTACACGTCGTATGTCCCATTCGGCACATCAAATGTATAGGTTAAGTCCGTGCCTTTAGGAGAATTGCTGACATTGCCACCGTTCAGATAACGCACGGTCGAGAATATATCCCCGCCATTCGAACCGGATGCCAGTGCATCTGGGCTGACATACCCCCAATTACGTCCCTCTGCCGGAACGTACATCTGATCCGCTATTCCGGGGTTCGCAAGTGTTCCTTTCATATAAGCGCCCATGAGACTGTAATCAGCAGTTTCATAACCTCCGCTATTCACAAAATAAAGTGTATTCTCTGGAATGACGTTTACACGGACCGCCTGTTTTTTGTTGTTATATTCCGGTGTCGTTACCTGTAACGTGAGCGGTCCAGGCTTAGCAAAATCTTCCGCCGTCATAGCCCGATTATCAATCGTCCATACTGCTGGCGTTGACACCAGTTCATCCCCGTCGCGCACATTTAATGTGGTTGGCAGGGATGGCACTTTGCCAAGCACTACAGCTTCTGGCAGCGGATCAGCGATATCCACCTTGCCCATTGAATTCAGCAGGTCAGGCGTCCAGCTGTTATACCACTTTATCGCGATGTCGGAGCCTATTCCAAACTCAATTGGCAAGAACACGTATTTTGCAGCGTCATTCGAGAAATTGCCACCGTTCCACGTATCCCCTACGTAAATGAATTTGCCTTTTTCCGGATCGACCGGAATGACGGATGTAGTCTGGGTGCCAAATGCTTTGCCTGGATCGGGATCGCTCTGCGACGTACGTACAAACGGATTGGTCTGCGTTGACCAAGGCCCGAAAATATTGTCCGCCACCGTCACTTTGTTTTCGTTAGGGGCCCATCCGGAAGCTCCGGAGGTTAATATATAGTATTTACCCTGATACTTGAACATCGCTGGCGCTTCGCGTTGCCCTCCAGGGAACACACGCACGTAATCGACGCCGTATTCCGCCTGATAGGTGGAATCACGTACCGGATTGCCTTTGTCATCCGTTCGTCCTTCCTTATGCCACCCTGTTACGTCACTGTAGTCTTCAGTCAGTTTGGAGATATACAGCGTCAGGTTTTCCTCACTGGAGTAGATCAGATAGCCAGTGCCGTCATCGTCCTTAAATAGTGTCATATCACGAGCCATCCCCACATCACTTGGGAAGTAATCTTTCTCTCCTTCGGGGGTTCTGTCCATTCGGTAACTCTTCTGATACACGAAAGGCCCTGTCGGAGAGTCGCTGATCGCGTAACCAGCACGCGCTTTACCGTAGTTTGCATTATCGTTATAAGGGTCCTTGTCGCCATCCATGTGGGCCCACATCACGTATTTCTTCGTTTTGTCGTTGTAGATGACCTTCGGTCGTTCAATGATCCGTCCTTTGCGAATATCTGCCCAGATATCCACCTTGTCTTCGCGTCCTGCATACAATTCGGAAATCAATGGGTCATTGTCAAAATCATCCATGGATTGAAGCGTCGTTAGAGCCATGCCCTCGTCTGTCCAGTTCATCAGATCCTTGGATGAATACACACGCACACCAACAGCTGGCCAGCCGCCCTTATGATATTCGCCATACCAGTAATAGGTCTCCGTCTGTTCATCATAGAAAAAGCCAGCCCCATGCGCATCAATCGGCTTGCCGTCCAGATCTGGCCACAATTGCCCTGGTGTAATGCTTGTACGAACTGTGGCAACACCCAGCGGTGTGGATGCTGGAGAAGTTACGCCGTCCACGGTCGCCTGAAGGATGTAAAAATATCCTGTGCCCATCGTCAGACCACTATCGTTAAACGTGCTTTCATTGCCACTATAGACCTGCTGATACGTACCCGTAGCACTGGTAGACCTGGAGAGCGTATACGTTACATCAGATCCAGCAAGGGCATTCCACCCCAGAGAGATTGAAGTATCCGTCACAGCTGTGGCAGCAAACTCTGCAGGAGAGTCAATGGAGTACGTAGTAGCTTCTGCAACGGAGAATGCTGACTCACCAGCTGCATTAAAGGCCGTCACACGATAGCTGTAGCGGGTGCCCGGCTCAAGTGCAATATCCGTAAATGTGAGCCCTTTCTCTTCATAGATTTGCTCGTATTGCTCACTGCCAGCTTCGGCCCGAACCACGCGATAACCCGTTGACTTGTCCACGGCGGACCAAGATAGCTTCACGCTCGTTGCGTTGAGTGCTTCGGCCTTTAATTCGCCAGGAGCCTGTGGTGCCGCCGCAGTCGTCCGAACTTCCAGCGGAGCAGTCCATAATGATTCGGTTAGGCCTCCGTATTCATAAGCCAGCTTGTAATAATACACCGTATCCCCGCTTAATCCTTCATCCGTGTGTCCCAAAGTCCCGGTATTGGTTACCAGAGAATAACCGCCTTCAGGCGTAGAGGAACGGTACAGGCGATAGGCTGATGCACCTACGATTTCAGACCATTGCAGTGAAACCGAAGACGCCGTCTGCTCCGCAATGGAGAGCTGAATATCGTTCCCAGGCGGCTGCTCCGCAATGATCACGTCATCTGCATGTACCGACTGCCACTTATTCCGAATGCCCACGGTACCTGACCCGTATGTAGTATCGACCAGATCAAATACTAACCGATCGGAGCCGTTTTCTGCGATATATCCACGAATGTTGGTACCTGATAACACCACTTTGAGCGTGTACCACGTATTTTTGGCAAACGCATAATCCACCGTTTTCAGAGGTGTGTCTGATCCGTTCACACGTTTGGAGAAAACGAGTTTATTATTGGGGACCTGCATTTGAAAATAGTAAAAGTTGCTCTTATCCTGAAACCGCGGCAATATTCCCGGATACCCCTGACCGGCTCCCGTATAAAAGCGCATGGACACGGTCATGTCCGACATGGAGTCTCCAGTAGAAATGATGCCTTCATTGGTATCGCTCTGGAAAAGCGTGGAGTTGGACGCATCTGTCGGGTCAGAAATCACTTCCCAGTTGCCTGAGCTTACGTTCCACGCAGGTGATTCCGTGTAATCCCCATCCGAAAAATCGTCCTGCAGCAACGTGGCGGGTATACTGTTCAGATCGGCATACGCCTTACTCGGCAGCAACAACGGTCCGGAAGACAGCGCAAGTGTTGCAGATAACATAAATATCATGGGTTTCCTGAGTTTATCCAATGTTCATTCTCTCCTTTGACGTGAAAGATGAAAGCATGGTTCTTGAATACGCGGTGTTGTTGTTCAGCCTATCCTCAGCAACCAGTGGTCAGTAACGAGCGTTTGTCCACCTCCTTATTTTAATGAAACCGGTTTCATTGAAGTGCAAAAAAAGACCCGTCTTCCCTTCTAAGTGCAATGATACCCATACGGAATACCGTGTTTTCTTTGCCCCTATGCAGTGAAACAGGTTTTTAGTATATAAATGTAATCGCTTTCCTGAATTATATTATTGCCTTATTCAAGCTGTCAACTGTGAATTGGGCTCAAACATCTTTCGTTAAAACCACGCAAAAAAGGCGCGAGTTCTGCCTGTTTTGCAAGCAAAATTCGCGCCTTTTCTCACGCTTCGAGCTTATTCGCCAGCTCGCACGTGATTCGTAATCAAAACCGGACTTTTTGAACAACCTCTGTTTAGAATACTTTTGTTGTCCACGACTCACAGTTCCAAGTCTCTGTAACTACATCGCGGTAGAATTCCGGTTCGTGGGAGATCAGAAGAATACTGCCTTTGTAAGCCTTGAGCGCACGTTTCAACTCTTCCTTGGCATCAACGTCCAGATGGTTCGTCGGCTCATCGAGCACAAGCAGGTTGGTTTCATTATTGATTAGCTTACAGAGACGCACTTTAGCTTTCTCGCCACCACTTAGTACAGCTACCTTGCTCTCAATGTGTTTTGTAGTCAAACCACATTTAGCAAGTGCAGCACGCACCTCGAATTGGGTATAGGAAGGGAACTCCTGCCAGATCTCTTCAATACACGTATTGTAGTTGGCATCCTTCATCTCTTGCTGGAAGTAACCAATCTCCAGATGTTCACCGCGTTGAACGGTTCCTTCCAAAGCCTGAATTTCACCCAAAATACTGCGCATCAGGGTTGTTTTACCGATTCCGTTCGCACCAACAAGGGCGATCTTCTGCCCACGCTCCATACGCAGATCCAGTGGTCTGGACAACGGTTCGTTGTATCCAATTACAAGACCTTTGGTTTCGAAAATGAGCTTGCCGGATGTTCTTGCATCACGGAAGTTGAACTGCGGTTTCGGTTTCTCCTTGGCGATCTCAATGACATCCATCTTGTCGAGTTTCTTCTGTCTGGACATCGCCATATTACGTGTAGCTACACTTGCTTTGTTACGCGCTACAAAATCCTTGAGATCAGCAATCTCTTGTTGTTGGCGCTTGTACGCCGACTCCAGCTGCTGTTTTCTCATCTCATGCACTTCCTGGAAATGATCATAATCGCCAACATAACGAGTTAGATTCTGGTTCTCCATGTGATAGATCAGGTTGATTACACTGTTCAGGAACGGAATATCGTGAGAAATGAGGATAAATGCATTCTCATATTCCTGCAAATAACGTTTCAGCCATTCGATATGCAATTCATCCAAATAGTTCGTAGGCTCATCGAGGAGCAAAATATCGGGTTTTTCCAGCAGCAGCTTGGCAAGCAGTACTTTGGTACGCTGTCCACCACTCAGGTCATTGACGTCTTTATCCAGACCGATATCCGTCAGACCCAGACCACGTGCGGTTTCATCCACTTTGGCATCGATCATGTAGAAATCCTGGTTTGTCAATGTATCCTGAATCGTACCCACATCTTCAAGAAGTTGTTCAAGTTCCTCCGGGGTAACATCGCCCATTTTGCCATACATATCATTCATTTCCTGTTCCATGTCGAACAAATACTGGAACGCGCCGCGAAGTACGTCACGGATCGATTGGCCTTTATTCAATACAGCATGCTGGTCCAGATAACCAACACGCATCCGTTTGGACCACTCCACCTTGCCTTCATCCGGCTGAAGTTTTCCTGTAATAATGTTCATGAAGGTGGATTTACCTTCACCATTGGCCCCGATCAGACCAATATGTTCGCCCTTCAAGAGGCGGAATGAAACGTCGTTAAAGATAGCACGGTCACCAAAACCGTGACTTAATTTTTCTACATTTAATATGCTCATTCATGACACCTTTTCTATATAGACTTAATTCTTTGTATATTATAAGCGTTATATCCTGCACAACTCAACGCCATATTCAAAAATATTGCACCTTTTTGTCTGAAATTTGCCTTATATGAAAGTATGGGGTAAAATTTTGCCTTAACGAATTACTACTATATAGAACGGAGCTCTTCGAAGAGCATCAGGTGAACAATATGATTGAAGTGAAACAATCCAAGTTGGGTGATGGTAGTGAGTTTAACCGCGGGGTATTTGCTACCGTTGATATTGCCAAAGGAACTCTTATCCATCAGGCACCCGTTGTGCCTTACCCAAATGAAGATCATGAGCATGTCGAAAAAACGATTTTGGAAGATTACGTGTTCGAATACGGGGCGAATCATACCGCCATTCTGCTCGGTTACGGCAGTCTGATCAACCACTCCTATGAACCTAACGCTACTTACGATATCAATTTTGATAACCACACCTTTGACTTCTACGCGTATACAGACATCAAAGCTGGCGAAGAAATCGTGATCAATTACAACGGTGAGGAAGACAGCATGGACCCGTTATGGTTCCTGGATGATTACGAGGAGCGTATGCTTGAGTTCAATAAGTCCAATGATGATGAGGGTGAAAAAGAGACCGAACCCCAGTCCCTGGATACGGACACGAGTAAATAAACGTTAAACTCAAGTAAAGTTTGCAAGCACTCTGTTGTATGTGCGAAAAGAACTCACTGACCCCGGTGAATGATCAAATGAGTACCTGGAGTACTCTTCATGGTCCAAAGTTTAAACACAAAAATAAGCAAGTCCTCCATGAATGGAAGACTTGCTTATTCGTGTTGTCTTGCTTTCTAAGCCAGATACACCTGTTCATGTTTCATGGTTTATCGTGCATCTTAACTTTTTTTAATCCGTAATCGGCGGATCTGTATGCAAGTCTTGATCGGGTGTCGTGGATCTCCACTTGGTAAAGGCTACCTCAAAGCCTGCACGCTTTGGTGAACACAAAAATGGACCTGCGTGTTTGTTCGTTGGATAGGCAAACCGTGCAACCCGAATCGTACGCCAAGGATGCTCATCTGTGCGAGCACGAATGACAACAGCCTCATTACTGTAGGAGGCTCTGATTGTTACAATTCGTCCACCCCACTCTGGCACCGGAGAGAGCGACCAATCCGAATACGTATCCGTCACGACAGCTCCGACATGTGCCACGCCATCGTTGACCTCAACTCCGGCCTTGATCCATTGGTCTTCTCCGTACCATAACATTAATCCCGCCTGATCATATAATTCGGTGAATGAGCTTAGATCAAACGATACCTCAATCGCTTCCGTTCCGTCCCATGGAGCAAGCATGGCATGTCCATCCCGATGACAGAACCCGTAGAATGTGTTCTCCCAGAAGTCACTGCCTTCCCGAGCTTCCACAACGAAACGATCCCCATCCATCCGTGCAGCAACGGGTTCCTTAGTCCACTTGCCTTCATGAAGCCCAATAAAATCCGATGACATCGTTGTTTTCATCCTTCCTTCCGTCCCAAAGGGGAGTTCATCATCACTTCTAAATTAAAGAACCCAGGTCCGATGCAGCAGTAGGATATGCAAAATTCATGGTGTTTAACTGATCGATAGTCAGATTGAACTGAATCGCCATTGCAAAAAGGTTGATCAATTCTTCTGTTTTGCTCCCGAGCACATGCGCGCCCAGAATACGTCCGGTTGATTTATCGATCACCACTTTGGCCATGGCAAATTTTTCATGAGTTCGCTTGTAAGTATACCATTTCGACATATCATTTACCTGCACCTCGTAGCCCTCTTTCTTGGCTTGTTCCGTGCTCATACCTACAGCTCCAAGGGCAGGGACAGTAAACACAATGGAAGGCATCACTTTATAATTAGGTTGGTGTTGATTCCCCTCCAACAAATTGAACGATACAGCACGGGATTCCTGACCTGCTAACGGGGTCAAGGGCAACCCTTTTGTATCGGTTACATCACCAGCAGCATACACTCTCGGATTACTTTCACTTTGCAAGTACTCGTTCACCGTAATCCCCTTTTTGCTGTAGCTGACGTTGGCTTTCTCCAATTCCAGCCCATCCACATTAGGAACACGTCCGGCTCCATGAACGACAAGTCCACACTGCCACTGGTGATCAGCACCATTGCGTGTGCCATGAACGACATATGAGTTCCCCTCTTGCCGTATGGAATTTACCTCCGCGTTCAAGTGAACATGAATGCCGATCTCTTTTGATTTTTGCAACAAACATTCTACAAGCTCCGCATCAAACGACTTCAGAGGCTGTTCACTCCGATGCAGGATATGGACTTCCGTCCCGGCTCTGGACGCAATATGCGCAAACTCAAATGCAATGTATCCACCGCCTACCAGAACTAAACGATCCGGCAGCTGTTCCAGATCCAGAAAGTCATCACTATATATAAGATGCTCTGAGCCCTCAATCTCAAGTGGCGCAGGTCTTGCACCAGTAGCAATCAGGATGTGTTTGCCATGGAGCACTTCTTCTCCAACTTGAATGTGGTCTTCATCGACAAATGAAGCTTTACCATGGAATGTGTCCATTCCTGCCTGTTTGAATTTATCCTCGCTTGCTCTAGGTATGCTCTCGGTAAAGGTACGTTTAAAGGCCATAAGTTCAGACCAGTTGATGATCGCCTGTCCCTGAATTCCTTTCCCTTGCATCCGTTCATTCCAGTCAATCAGCTCCGCCGCTCCAGCCAGCACTTTCTTGGGATCACAGCCGCGCAGTGCACACGTTCCGCCGAACTCACGTTCATCAATTACAGCGATTTTCCAGCCAGCTTCAGCGCAACGGGTGATTACAGAGCTTGCCGCGCTTCCTGTGCCAATCGCAATCAAGTCATACGTTTCTTGTGTCATCATGGTTCCTCCTCTTCCTTTTGTTACATCTATTGTTGGGATACACAACGTTAAAGCAACCCAGCCTGTTTAAGGTACTCCCTAGCCACCTGCTCGGGATTCGCTCCATCCACGTTCACGTCATAGTTCATCTGACGCATCTCGTCATCCGTAATTTTGCCAGCAAGCTGATTCAGCACCTCAACCAGTTGTGGATATTGATCTGCCGTTTCTTGACGAAGCATCGGCGCGCCTTGATACGGTGGGAACAATTCCTGATCATCCTCCAGCACAACGAGTTCATATTGTCTCAACTCACTATCTGTGGAGTAGGCATCTACGAGATTGATATCGCCACGTTGAACAGCACCATAGCGAAGCTTCGGTTCCATTGTCGCAACGTTCGGAAATTCAATCCCATACTTCTTCTGAATGCCTAGGTAACCGTCTTCCCGATCCGAGAATTCCAGGGTGAATCCTGCCTTCATCTGCTGTTCCACTGGCTTGAGATCCGAAATAGTCTTGAGATTGTATTGATCTGCGATGCTCTTTGGAACGGCCAACGTATACGTATTGTTATAATCCATAGGTTTCAGAAGCACCATGTTGAACTGGCTCAGCATTCCGTCTCTTGCCTGTTCGTACACCTCAGTCCGATCGGTACTCACTGCCGTTTCCTTCATGAACTCGGAGATCGCTGTCCCGGTAAATTCGGGATAGATGTCAATATCACCTGAGTTGAGTGCATTAAAAAGGAATGGCGTTTTGCCTAATCCGGGTTTTAGTTCAACGGTCAGGTCTGTATCTTTTTCGATTAGCAATTTGTACATATTAATGAGAATTTCGGGTTCAGCTCCCAGTTTGCCAGCAATCACGAGATCCTTCTGCCCTCCACGTGCCAAGAAGGGAATGGTAATCACAAGTATCGCGATTATTGCCAGCGAACCAAGGGTAACCAGTGTTTTCTTGAAGGATAACCGCTGGAACTGACGTAATAGTACATCAAACAAAATAGCCAGCAAGGCAGCCGGAATGGCTCCAAGGACGATCAGTGCCGTATCGTTCCGATCAATGCCCAGCAAGATTAATGCACCCAAACCTCCTGCGCCGATCAAGGCAGCAAGTGTCGCCGTTCCTACAATCAGGACCATAGCGGTCCGAATTCCAGCCATAATAACAGGCATCGCCAGTGGCAGTTCCACTTTGATTAGACGTTGCCAACTATTCATGCCCATCGCATTAGCTGCTTCCACCATGGAAGGATCAACTTCGGATATGCCTGTGTATGTGTTGCGAAGTACGGGAAGCAACGCATACACCACCAATGCAATAATTGCAGGAAGTGTGCCTATACCGAATAACGGGATGAGCAATCCGAGAAGCGCCAAGGAAGGTATCGTCTGCAACACAGCCGTAACCCCGATAATGGGTTCAGCCACTCTTGGTTTGCGTGTCAGGTATATACCTAGCGGAATAGCGATGAGGACAGCAAAGAACAATGCGATAAATGAGATCTGAATATGTTCCAGCAGAGCAGACAACAACTGACCTTTGCGCTCACTGAACACCTCCGTGAATCTATTCATGTCCTTCACCTCGTTCCTGTAACTGACCAGACCAGTATTTCATCAGATCAACTCGACTGATCTCGCCAATAATCTGGCGGTTACGTTCAACCAGCAGATGGTCATGGGAAGCCATGATATCAACTAACTCCGTTAACGTAATGGATACAGGAACGGCGGTTTTGGCTGATTTTGGCACATGACCCGGTGAGAGTGGTGACATGATGGATTCGAGATCAAAATCAGATTGTGAAATCGTATCGGCGTTAGGACTTCCAACAAATTCACGTACGAAATCATTAGCTGGCTGTCGGATCAGTTCTTCCGGGGTGCCTACCTGCAAAACCTGTCCATCCTTCATGATGCAGATGCGATCCCCCAGCTTCATCGCTTCCTGAATATCATGGGTGACAAACACAATTGTTTTTTTCATCTGACGTTGGATATCCAGAATATCGTCCTGCAATTTCTCCCGACTCATTGGATCGAGTGCACTGAACGGTTCATCCATCAAAACTATCTCGGGATCGGCAGCGAGTGCACGCAACACACCAATTCTCTGCTGTTGTCCTCCAGATAACTCGGACGGTTTACGCTCACTGTACGTATCTCCGTGCAAACCCACCATGTCCAGTAACGTATGTACACGCTTCTTGATTTGAGCTGACTTCCATCTTCGCAGTTCAGGAACAACCGCAATATTTTCGGCAATTGTCATATGCGGGAATAGTGCAATCTGTTGCAGTACATATCCGATATTCCAGCGCAATTCGTGAATGTTGTATTCATCGATTGGGCGTTCATTAATGCGCACTGTTCCATCTGTTCGCTCAATCAGGCGATTGATCATTTTGAGCATGGTGGTTTTGCCACATCCACTCGGACCAATCATGACAAACAGTTCTCCCTTGTTAATGTTGAGGTTAACCTGACGCAAAGCCGTTGTTCCATCAGGATATTGTTTCGATACATTTTCGAACTGAATCATTCGCTCTCTTCGCCCCTTTATCTAGGGCGTGTTTCAGACACGCCCTAACATTCATCTTCATCTATTTCCCCAAAAGTGTGTTCGTATAATCACTGCTCCGGATAATGATGTTGCTTCAATCATTTTCACTACAGCTATCTGTTCACTAAAAAATAATGCGTTGATCTATGTCGATAGTGGTATAATATTGGTAGTCATTGAGAGTATGAATTATCCTTTCACCACTTTTTTCATTTATAAAGGAGTGTACCTATATGTATATTCAAATTACAGATTTGGCTGCAAAACGATTGACGGAAAGCCTGAATGACCAACCCGGATATTTCAAAGTGATCTATGACTTGGAAGGTTGCGGATGTAACGGAGTTATCGCTATTATCATTGTTGATGAACTTGCGGCTCTCGACGCGCAGATTGAAACCAATTTGGTTCCGTTCTATGTTGATCCGAAGCAGCAGCTGAACCTAGAACAACATATGAAGCTGGATACGGAAGAAAATTATCCTTCTTTCAAATTAAGCAGTGATTCCGGTGTGCTCAGCGGCAATGTTCGTGTTCGTGACACGCGTGCCGTAACTGTGGGAAGCTCCGGTGGATCTGACGCCTGCATGTTGTAATACAGTCTCTAGCTTACTTGAAGTAATCTAGCATTATCTTTCTTCACATCAAAAGCCGTTGCATCTAATGCAACGGCTTTTTTAACGTTCTTTTCCTTATATGCCTCTATCAGAGTTGCAAAAAAGACTCTATAAAAGATGAACTAAACATTTACACGAAACGGAGAGGACAGAAAGAACCTGAAGAAACGAAGTGTTCGCCTAAAAGCTTTCTGAAAGAAAACTGCTTCGTAAGCATACGCTATCCCAAGATTTTCCCCTTATTAAGGGGAATTCATAAAATCAGGGGATAACAGCGATCGGAAGGTTGTTCTGTCATCGTAGTGTCCAGTGTAAAAATCTTTGGTTCAACTAATATAGCAAACTTTGTTTACAACTCGGAAACAATTGGAGAACCTATGGATATAATCCTCTAGTATACTCGGTATATAGATTCATATAATCCGAGGAGGAACACACATCATGAAATCTTTTACTCGTAAATCCATCATATCTACAATTCTCGTAGGCTCTGTTGTAGCAGGTTCTGCTTTTACTACGTTTCCTATCACTTCAAGCCTGAATCCCGTCGCGTCTGCTGCAAGCTCTAGCTTCACTCAATTTCTGCATGATAATGCACCTGGTCGTACGATCAAAACCATCAAAAATGTGGCAACCGTGACCAATGTGTCCAGTACAGTTGTACTTGTCAATAAAAAGAGAAATCTGCCTTCAACTTATGCACCTCAAGATTTGGTTGTACCTAATATTCCTTTTAGCTTCTCAGGCTCCAGTCCGAAGAAACAAATGCGTAAAGTGGCTGCAACCGCGATTGAAAAATTATTTGCGGCTGCCAAAAAAGACGGCATCGATATCAAAGCGGTGTCTGGCTATCGCTCTTATGCGACCCAGAAATCGATCTTTGACCGTAATGCCAGCATCAAAGGTGAAGCTGTTGCCAATAAAACAAGTGCTCGGCCAGGACAAAGCGAACATCAGACTGGTCTAGCCATGGATATCTCCAGTGCTTCGGCTGGTTATGATCTTCAGCAAAGCTTCGGCAACACCAAAGAAGGCAAATGGCTGAAAGCCAATGCCCACAAGTACGGATTCATCATCCGTTATGGCAAAGATCAGGAGAAATTGACCGGTTACTCCTATGAGCCATGGCATGTACGTTATGTCGGAGTATATATTGCTGGTGAGATTACCAACCAGAAACTTACGCTGGAGCAGTATTTGGAACGTGCCAAATAAGGCAGTTATGAACCCAAAACTTAGACAGTTACTTCATTAGATAAAAGAAGCGTGACTATAGATAACATGACTGAAGGAGAAGATGGGGCCGCAACTGGCCCTCTTCTGCTTCAATCTTTCATTTACACCCCTCGTCATGTCCCAACGATTTTTCTAAAGACCAGTGGCAGTCTCTTCAGGCCTTCTGTTCCAGCCCAAGAGCCTACGCCAGCAAGTATTGCATTATGGCACAAATAAAGTGCGACATTGTACACGATAGGGCCTAGAATAATCTCCACAACTACAAAACGTTTTAACGTCGAAGATTGGATCACATATACCCGAAATTCATGAGGGTCATGTCCTCCCATATACCTTGCGATCAATGCTTTCATGAATCACCTCTAGTGTTTTATTTTAGCGTATGGCAGACAATCCTTGTCTTATTCTAAAATAATACTTACATAAAGTAACTAAGTGTGTTATAGTCAGTTTATAAATTATACATAAGCGAGGGAAACCACCATGAGTGAGTTGGAGAATCTAGTCAAAAACCGTAGATCGGCCGTTATTTTTGAAGAAGGAATTGAAATTTCAGATTCGGAACTACAAGAGATTTTTGCCCTGAACAAATTTGCACCATCTGCCTTTAACCTGCAACACACGCACTATCTTGTGATTAAAGATGAGGAACAGAAAGAGAAAGTCTATGAAGCTTCCCAGCAATATAAAGTAAAAACAGCTTCTGCGGTCATCGTGGTTCTGGGCGATGTTAACGCACATCATCATATCCGCACCATTAACGAAGGCTTGCTGAACCTGGGCGCTCTTACTCCGTTCCAATACGAGCAGGAATCCCAAAGTGTCACTGAATTTTACGAATCTCGGGGCAGATTCTTCCAACGTGAGGATGCGATTCGCAATGCCAGCCTGTCTGCCATGCAATTGATGCTGATCGCTCAGGATCGCGGTTGGGACACTTGTCCAATGATTGGCTTTGACTCCGAAGAACTGCAAAAGAGTTTGGAAATCCCTAACCATTATGTACCAGTTATGCTGATCACCATCGGCAAAAAGTCGGAAGCCAAACAGCGCCCGCGCGGTTACCGTAAACCAATTAACGAATATGTTAGCTTCAACAAAATGCACGCTGAGTAACATATAATATAACAATTTATATAAGTTGAACTAACATTTTCACGAAAACGGAGAGGACAGAAAAAACCTGAAAAAGCGAAGCGTTCGCCTTTATCCCCGGATTTTCCCCTTTAGAAAAGGAATCGAATAAAATCTGGGGATAACAGCGATTGGAAGGTTGTTCTGTCATCGTAGTGACAGTGTAAATAATCTTTAGTTCAACTTATATAGCACAATAACACAGCAAAAAAGCCACGATCTCGTGGCTTTAGTACGTTTCATAGATCAACGTATCCAACATTTGAAATTCATCGTCAAACTCGGCATATATGTACAGTCGACCAGCTGGTGTATCCCCCGCATCATAACCCAATCGAAGGTATTGATCTTCCTGAAATTCTGCATCAGCCAAAATCAATGCATTGATATCCTCGTCCGGATGAGCCTCGGCAATGGTTTTAAGCGCCTGTTCACCAAGCATGTCCCACCGTTTCCACGTCTCTTTCATATATGGGGACAATATTTCCATCTCTGTCTTGGTTGAAACCTGTGCAGTGACTACCAGTTCTTTATCCTGAATAAGTAAGCTCATCTGATAGTTGGACATCGAGACGTCATACTGAAACACCCCCATACCCGGAACTTCATGATTGGATTCAAATATTAGATTGTCTGCATACTGCAATCTTTCCAGCTTGGGATTAAGGCTATAATCTAACTCGGCCAACTTGTTCTCTGAACAGTACAGCTCTTTCAGTTGCACGTTATGGCGAATATCCAGCTTGCTAATATGGTTGTTAAAACACCGGACACTCTCCAAAACCAAATTCGAACGAAGATCCAACTGTTTAATATGGTTGTGGTTACAACGAAGTTCAAGCAAGTTGGGACAACCAGTTACATCAAGTTCCAACATGTAATTGTTGGCGCAATCAAGTCGCCGCAGTTGGTTATTGTGTTCAAGTTCAAGTGAGAAAAGAGCGTTATAACTGCAACTAAGTTCCTCCAACTGCTCAAGGGGCTCCGAAGCCAGCTCAGATAACATATTCCAATGACACTCCACCGTTACAAGTTTGGGATTATGAGAAAGATCCAATTTGCGAAGTCGATTAAAACTGCAATCCAGCACTTGCAAATCCGAATTAGAACTGAGGTCCAGTGTAAGAAGTTGATTCTCTCTGCAACGTAATGTCCTCAGCTTGTGGTTCTGAGCTAGATCCAAACTTCTCAATTGATTATAGGTACAATCCAACTCTTGAAGATCCCTGAAATACTCGATTCCGTCAAGACTGCTAATATTGTGATTGGAAAGTTGCAATGTCTCAACCTCACAAACGTCACTCTCCTGAATGAAATCCCGCTGATTACAAAAACGATCCAACACAACTTGCCTGAAATGTTCATCCGTGAAGGCATAAGTAATATCCATGTCTAATACCTCCCCCTCTCGTTTTGCTCAATTGGAACAGTCTTCCAACATATTATCCCTATTCTATGAGTTTCGTCGCCGAGATTCAACAATAACCTAAGCAAATTCTTTTATACCATGTTAGCATCCAACTTGTAAGAGAAACCATATTGAGAGGAAGAATTCCATGCAAATGTATATCGAAAACCTCCCGTCATATCGTCTTGCCTATGTTCGACAAGTGGGTCCTTACGGTCCAGCCAATGCTCAAGCGATGAATACGCTGAAACAATGGGCAGACAAAAATCAACTGCTTAATGAAGCAGCAATTCTACTCGGTATTCCCCAGGATGACCCGGCGAGCACACCTCCTCAGAACTGCAGATATGATGCCTGTATTGTTATCACTGAATCTGAACGTCTGAAAGATGATTCTATTGAGTTTGGCGAGCTATCAGGCGGAGATTATCTCATCTGTATAGTAAAGCACACGGCAGAAGCTATTCAGCAAGCATGGAATATGATCATCCCTCATTTACAAACAAGTGGTTATCAGATGGACAACAAGCCGGTTATAGAACGATATCGTTGGGAACTGCTTAATCAGCATTATTGCGAGATATGTGTGCCTGTAAGACCTGTGTAATTCATGTTATGAAGAAACAAAAAAAGCGACTTCAAATTGAAGTCACTTTTTTTGTTAACGATTGCTACTACTAGCTAGTTAAGACTTGTTAAGATATTAAAATGCCCAATTGCCTTTACGGAATACCGGCTCGATTGTACCGTCTTGTAACTCACCATCGATATCCAGTTCAGCGGAACCGATCATGAAATCAACGTGAGTCAAACTCACATTGCACTCATGCTTCAGCAACTCTTCGTTCGACATCGTTGTGCCATCTTTCATATTGAATGGATACGCACTTCCCACAGCCAAGTGGCAAGATGCATTTTCATCAATACCCGTATTGTAGAAAATGCGATTCAGGTTGGAAATCGGGGAGTCATGTGGTACTAGTGCGACCTCACCCAGATAACGTGCTCCTTCATCGGTGGCAAACAGGTTCTTCAAATGTTCTTCACCGGATGCTGCCGTAAACGCTACAACCTGTCCATCCTTGAATGTGATTCTCATCTGGTCTACCAGTTGCCCGTTCAGGTTCAAAGGCATGGTGCTGCTAACATATCCATTCACTCCGCTGCGCTTAGGCATGGTGAATACTTCTTCAGTCGGCATATTGGCGACCGTGTATACACCTTGTTTATTTTCGCTACCACCGCCACCCCAGATGTGGTTGTGGACCAATTCAATTTTCAGGTCTGTACCTGGCGCACGGTAATGCAGACTCTTATAGTTCTTTTTGTTCAGGAGATCACTCATGGTATTCAGGGTATCCAGATGTTCTCTCCAATTTTGTACAGCGTCTCCGCCATCCACACGGTTCATTTTGAAGATCGTTTCCCACATCACGTTGATTCGGTCTTCTTCCGGGATGTCGGCAAACACTTTGTTCGCCCAAGCCTTGGTCGGTGCCTTGATCAGACACCAGCTAATTTCATGATTACGTGTGTATTTTGAGTACCCTTTACGTGCCTGAGCAGCCGCTTTGGTTGCCCGGGACACGCTGTCGGAGTCAATTCCGTTATACAGTTCAGGATCTGGAACTTTGATCGTCAGGGTAGCGCCGCCTGCTTCTGCAAACTTCTCCATCATATCCGCCTTCCAGGCTGGATAGTAGTCAAAGCTGTCATTGGAGCCATGTTCAAAACGACTGCGGGTAATGTTGTCGTCATCAAAGTCCACTTGTACATAGTTTGCACCAGTCGCATAGGCTTTTTGCACAATCAGACGTGTGAATTCAAGCGTTTCGATGGGTGCAGTGACGAGCAGATCCTGTCCTTTTTGAATATTCACGCCAACTTTGACAACCAGTTCTGCGTATTGTTCCAATGACTTTTCAAAGGTTTGTTCAAATTGACTCATGGTTGTGTTCACTCCTGTTTCAAATTTTAAGATGACTCGGAATCTGCTGAGTGGCCGTTACAGCGAAGGATCGTTCTTTAGATCGTCGTTGTCTCCAAATTTTCTTCATCGTATTTTCAAAGGTTAAAATTAGGAGACAAATACGAACGCTATCGCTTCTTCAGAATCGATTCCTTCTCTTCCACTACGCAGGCTTAATTTCCAAAATTCTATACAAAATGATTTAACTATTTCGTTTTTCTTGTTCGCGCAACTCGATCCGGCGGATTTTACCTGAGTTTGTCTTCGGCAGATCCGTAACAAATTCGATCTTACGTGGATATTTATAAGGTGCTGTGATTTCTTTGACGTGGTGCTGCAATTCACGCATCAGTTCTGGTGAAGCCAGCGAAACATCTCGCAGTACGACAAATGCTTTCACCACATTGCCACGGATCTCATCCGGACTTGCAACCACCGCGCATTCCTTCACACTGGCGTGTTTCATGAGTGCTTCTTCCACTTCGAATGGTCCAATGGTGTAACCCGAACTGATGATGATATCGTCACTGCGGCCTTCAAACCAGAAGTAACCTTCTTCGTCTTTACGTGCACGGTCCCCTGTTACAAAATAATCGCCACGCTGACTCGCTTCCTTCCGTCCCTCATCCTGATAATAGGACTTGAACAAAGCTGGCATCTCTTTGTGTACCGCGATATCTCCCACTTCACCCGCAGGCACAGGTTGTCCCTCTTCATCAATAATTTCAATCAATCCAGGTGTAATCGACTGACCCATGGAGCCAATACGTACAGGTGCATCTTTGAGACTGCCGATTAACAACGTGCTCTCGGTCTGTCCATATCCGTCTCGAATAGTCAGGTCGAAGTGACGCTGGAAGATTTCAATAACTTCCTGGTTGAGCGGTTCCCCCGCTGAAACTGCACTGCGCAGATGGGACAGGTCATAATGTCCAAGATCATCGGCTTTGGCCATCAACCGATATTCGGTCGGTGTACAGCAAAGGACATTAATCTGATGTTCCTGCATCAGTTCCAGGTAACGCTTGGGCTGGAATGATCCGTTGTAGACCAGTCCAGTCGCGCCTCTTCCGAGTACCGACAGGAACGGGCTCCAGATCCATTTTTGCCAGCCAGGTGCAGCCGTTGCCCATACGGTATCTGAAGGTTGAATATCCAGCCATAATGAAGAAGCGATCCGCAGGTGGGCATATCCCCAACCGTGGCTATGTACAACTCCTTTGGGATTACCTGTTGTGCCCGAAGTATAAGCAAGGATAGCCGTATCATCACGGTGTGTTTCCACCGCAGCCATCTCATCGGGTTGATTCTGCATTAACTCATGCACATTGACCCAACCTTCAGCAGGTACGCTAACTTCTCCATTCGGTGATGCCACGATGCGATGTGACAGTGATGGCAGATCCGCGTCCATCTTTTCCACTTCCGAGGTCGTCTCGGACCATACAATAACAGCCCGCGCCTCAGAGTGACGCAGACGATATTCCAGATCTTTTGCCCGTAACATCTCGGAGGAAGGAATAACGGCAATCCCCAATTTCAGACAAGCAATATAAATGACATAGGCAATAATACGGCGTGGTACCATGACCAACACCCGATCACCCTTCTCTAGTCCAAGTTCACGCAAACCTCCAGCAAGACGATTCGCCTGCTTGAACAAATCACCATACGTGATCTCTTCCAATTCTCGTTGATCGCTGAGCCATCTAAGTGCAATCCGGTCTGATGGATGATTCTCCATCTCGGATGTCAGGTTATAGCTTTCAGGCGAAATCCACTGTTCAAAGTTCAAATGGAGCCTCTCCTTCGTAGTTCAAATGTATAGCTTCTATATATTATACCCTAAATCCTAGGACCAGGTGCTATGAACTAGGCTCATTCCGAAAAAATAAACATAGGTCAATTAATGAACTATTATAATAGATCTTATCCTATAAAGAAAATGACATATACAAAATGGCGCCTTCCTGATTGATCAGATAGGCGCCATTTCATTTTTCATTTATATTACATTAGTTTTACCTAACTATAATTTTCACACAGCTATACTGTGTATGTTACCACGGATAATTACCCATTCCGTCCAAAATGCTTTCGATCTCATTCAACTCTTCCGTTGTCAGATCCGGTGCCTGGAGGGCAGCTACGTTTTCTTCAATCTGGGACACACGGCTTGCACCAATCAGTGCGGAGGTAACACGGTTACCACGCAAAATCCAGTTCAGAGCCAGTTGAGAGATCGTCTGTCCTCTTCTTTCTGCAACCGCCTGAAGTGCATCGAACTTGGCAATCCGTTCGTCTGTGTATGCTTCTTTTTTCAAATTACCTGTTGGATTGGCTCGTTCTTCCTTGATCTTGTCGACATATTTATTCGTCAACTGACCGCGGCCAAGTGGACAGAATGCAATGGAACCTACTCCCTGCTCATCCAGTACGTCTTGCAAACCGTCTTCAATCCAGCGATTCAGCATCGAGTAGTTTGGCTGATGAACCAAACACGGCGTTCCCAGTCGACGGAGAATGGTTACCGCTTCTTGCGTCTGTTCTGCATTATAATTGGACAAGCCCACATACAGAGCTTTACCTTGCCGCACGATGTGATCCAGTGCCGTCATCGTTTCTTCCAACGGTGTATCCGGATCTGGACGGTGATGATAGAAAATGTCCACATAGTCCAGCCCCATCCGACCAAGACTTTGATCCAGACTGGCAATCAGGTTTTTGCGGGAACCCCATTCGCCGTAAGGTCCACTCCACATATGGTAACCTGCCTTCGACGAAATGAGCAGTTCATCCCGGTAAGGACGCAGATGTTTTTTGTAAATCACACCAAAGTTCTCTTCCGCTGATCCTGGAGGTGGACCATAGTTATTCGCCAGATCGAAATGATTAATTCCGAGGTCAAAGGCACGTAAAATCATTTCTTCCTGAATATCCAATGTGCGGTTGCCACCAAAGTTCTGCCATAAACCCAGCGCAATTTGCGGCAGTCTGATTCCGGATTTGCCGGAACGTACATATTTCATCTCATCATATCGTTGTTCACTCGCAGTATAGGGCATCGTTATTCTCACTTTCCTGTAAGGTTTGTTGAATTCCTTTTCATCTTAGACATTTTCCTGGAAAAACGATATGGCATTTCACTTTAAACATATGTAATAATGATTGTTATCTATATAAACTAGTCCTAAATTATTCATCTTTCACACTAATTAATATGTTAAAATGCAAGATGAGACGAAATCGTACAGGAGTGAATACCCTTGATTACGTATATGTTCAAGAACAATCATTTTCAGGAGCTTCAGCTCCTTCATTATGGCACGGAAGCCTGTACACCTGGTCACCACTTTGGCCCTGCCATGCGAGACTATTATAAAATTCATTATATTTTGAATGGCAAAGGCACCTTCGAAGTTGGTGGCAAAACGCATACCCTGCACAAAGGTCAAGGTTTTCTGATTGTTCCGCATTCCGTCGTGCATTACGAAGCAGATCAGGATGATCCATGGGAATACAGCTGGGTTGCTTTTCAAGGCAGCAATAGTTCTTCCTTTTTACAGCAGGCCTGTCTGTCCGAGCATCACCCGATTTTTGAGCTGGGTAATGAGGATGACGAGATGCGATCCTGCCTGCACCGAATGATCAATTCTCGCAATACCCACAAAGGCTGGGAGATTAGCATGACTGGTTTGCTGTATCAATTCTTCTCCATTTTAATTGATCAGGCTAATTCAGATCATCTTCAACCCATGCCGGATTATTCGAAGGAAACGTACGTAACGCAGGTAATCGACTTCATTGAAATGAACTATGCCAATGCCATTACCGTTCAATCCATCGCGGCTCATGTCGGCTTGCAGCGCAGTTACCTCTGCTCTCTCTTCAAGGATCAGATGGGAAGCAGCATCCAATCGTATCTGGTCCATTACCGAATGCGAAGGGCAGCCGAATTGACCCTTGATCCCGGTTTGACCATTGGTGATATTGCCCGTTCTGTGGGCTACACCGATCAATTGCTTTTCTCCAAAATGTTCAAAAAAGTGATGGGTGAAGCGCCCACCTACTACCGCAAACATAAAACAGCACCCTCCCAGTTAAGCTGCTAATTGGGAAGGTGCTGTTTTTGTTAATCGTTTATCCTTACATTCTTTTCATTGGTTTATACCGTCTCCGGCATGGATATGCCAACAACTTGCACTTTGATTTCATTGACCATAACGCCGGCTAATTGTTCTACAGCCTGTTGAACATTATGTTGAAGTTCACGGCAGACCTCGTGCATCTTGTTGCCATATTGAATGTTGATGCGCAGCTGGATGGTTGCCTGATCGTCTTTGACGTGTACGTCAATCCCTTTTTGCAGACTCTTGCCGCTGATACTCTTGGCAATCCCTTCAGTCAGTCCAACGGACATGGAGGATACACCAGCCGTTGATTGAGCGGCCATCCCCACGATCTTGGATAACACATCGTTCGAGATGTGAATGGTACCCATTTGAACAGATTGAGGTGCGATATATTCAGGTTCATTGTATTGCTTTTCGATAATTTCAGACATGTGCTCCACTCCTTCGAATAATTTAAATTCTATGCATTCTGCCATTTGTCCTTGAAGAACATGTTATAGATTCGAACCAGAAGAATTTTAACGATCATATAAACTGGGATAATAATCAGGATGGCAATAATTCCACCCAGGTCCCCTGCACCCAAGACCAGAATAATCGTCGTTAACGGGTGAATATCCAGCTTTTTGCCGAATACGTACGGTGCAACCAGGTTGTCCTGAATCTGCTGAGCGACGAGAATAATAATCAGAGACCAGATGGCAACCGATGGTGATACCACGAGACCCATGATCACAATAGGCACGGACGACACAATCGCTCCGATAAATGGAACAAAGTTCATGATGACCGCGATTACCGTGAGCAGTAATGCGTACGGCAGTCCAATGATCAGGAAACCGATATACATCAGTACACCCAGCGCCAGATTTACCAAGACTCGACCTACAATAAAACCACTCAGCGCCTGATCAATCTCAAGTACAACTTCACGGCTGTCATTTTGGAAACGTTTTGGAGCGATATGTGCCAGTTTACGACCAAATTTCTCGCCTTGTAACAGCATATAGAACAAAAGGATGGGTAATGTAAACAAGATGATCGCAAAACTGGAAACAAGCGAGAAAAATCCACTTACATAGTTGGTTACAAAGTTAAATCCTTTGTTGATATACTCCGTGATCTGGGAGAACGGTGTCGAGCCCTCAGGGAACAAGGCCTGAATGGCACCATTTTGCTCCAGCTCTCTCAGCTGGTCACTTAACGAATTAATTAGACTTGGTGCGTTATCAACCAGATTGATTAGTTGCTCACGTAACGATGGCCATAAACCAATGATGAAGAACACTCCCAGAATAGCAATAACCAGATAGATTAGCAAAATACTTAACGTGCGATTTATTTTCTTTTTCTCCATATAATTCACAAGCGGTCGGAGCAGATAATAAAAGAACACCGACAACATCATCGGCACGGTAATGACCGTGATCATGGTGACGAGCGGCTGAAAGATGAAGCTTACACGTGATAATAAATAGATATTAACCAATATCAGCGCCAGTGCAATACTGAACCGGACAAACGTATTTACTTTGAACAAAATATTTCCCTCCACATGGACATTTCTTCTCTTATTTAATTTGGGATCTCAATGCTAAACACGGTGGTTTCTCGCCCACGTCGGGAAAGGATCAGCCGTCCACCCATTTTTTCCGTATTACGCCGTGCGATGGACAAACCAAGTCCGGTGCCTCCGGTCGCTGTCCGCGCCTCATCCCCTCGTACAAACGGGTCAAAGATCGTTGACCATAGTTCTTGAGGTATGCCCACTCCGTTATCTGCCACCTCTATCACCACATGGGTATGAAGCGGAATGAGTTCGACGCGCAGTTCTGTCCCGAGTGGATTATAAGACAGAGCATTGGTGATCAGATTCTGAATGACTCTGGATAACAGCTCCGGATCATACCTCGCGTAGATCTCCTGATCAGGAACAAGTACATGGAGGACAAACTGTTTCTGTTCAATCTCCCCATAGGTATCTGCCATAATCTCGCGCACGAATTCTCCAATTTCTCTTCTCTGAATATGCATGCGAAAATCGGGCGAATCCACCTTGAGCAGCTCCAGCATATTCTGTATCATGCGTGCAACTTGAACGGACTTGTTATAGATATATCCCAGATATCTTTGCTGCCTGTCCTTGTCCTCCCCACGTCCTTCCACCAATGCCTGCGCATATCCCTGTATAGATGTTATCGGTGTCTTCAGATCATGTGATAAGTCTACAATCAGTCGCTGTTTGCTCTCTTCAGCGTAACGTTTCTCCGCAGAGGTGTTCTCAATGACATCCGCCATGTAGTTAAAGGTCTCACCAATCTGGACAAATTCCCTCTCGGCTGAGATCGACATTCGTGTACTATAATTTCCTTGTATCATCTGCGTAAGACCCGAGGAGAGGATACTGAGTGGTTTTTTGATTCTCCGTGCGACCCAATAGCTATATACAAAGATCAACAATAAAACCAAACCGATGCCAATCATAATGTAAAAGGATAATGGGTGTTTCAGATTGGTAATCAACTGATTATCATTAATCCTTACGCTGACCAGATCACGCGGGATCTTCAGCAACACATACGTTGTCGGTCCTTCTGTCGAAAACGGAGTGATGGAGTAATAGTACGGCTGGTCGCTTCGGTTCTCCAGTCCAGCATACAGATCGGCTTCACTGTATTGGGTGAACGAATCTTGTTTGTCTCCCACATGATGAATGACGTTGCGATTCGCATCCAGAATTTCAATCCAGCCGCCGCTGTCCTTGAGACGTTGAATCTCTGTGTCTTTACCTTGAGAAACCGAACCTCCACCGGAGTAAAATTCATTCTCCAGCTCTTCCACATATACGTGGGCTTCAACATTCAGATCCGGATCAACCACCTGATCCGAAATGCGAAAATCCACGACATCAAGTGAAACCATAAGGTACACAATCAATACCAGTAATAGCAAAAAGAAGTTGAACAGCAAGAAGTCCAGTGTCAGGGATGTCTGCAACAGTCGCTTTTCTCTAGCTTTCCATGGGCGCTTCAATTTTGTATCCCAGTCCCCTTATCGTTTTGAGATATTCCGGTTGTCTGGAGTCACGCTCGATCTTCTCCCGAATGTTGCTGATATGTACCATAATCGTGCTGTCCTCGTGCGCATAATAATCGCCCCAGACCGCTTCGTATATTTTTTTACGGGTGAACACTCGGCCAGGTTGATCGAGCAACAATTCCATGATTTTATACTCTGTAGAGGTCAATGTTACAGGATTTCCTGAACGAAAAAGGATACATTGGGATCGATCCAGGGTCAGATCACCTAATACCAGATTCTGTTCTTTCGCTGCGGGGATCTCCGCTGCATCAAATTGATTAACTCTTCTGAGCAACGCCTCTACTCTGGCGACAATCTCAAGCGGGTTGAACGGCTTCGCTATATAATCGTCTGCCCCAAGTCCAAGCCCAAGGATTTTATCGTGATCCTGACTTTTGGCGGACAGGAACAGTACAGGCATGTGATGTGTAGCCCTGATCTGTTTGATCAACTGCAATCCATCCATTACAGGCATCATAATGTCCAGTATGACCAGATCGATCTGTGTTGAACGTATGGTTTGTAGCGCCTCGGCTCCATTCACCGCTGTTTTAATGGTATAGTCCTTCTCCAGATAGAGTTGAAGCAGTTCCACAATCTCTGGTTCGTCATCTGCTATTAATACGGTGTATCTCATGTTATTCCTCTCATTTCCTATACTCTATGCCTATCTCTACATTAATACTATATACTACGTCTCTTAATTCAACCTAAATCATTTCTAAAGATAATCTAAATAAATAGAAATAGAGCCCTGGCGCAAGCCAAGGCATCAACTAAAATAGGGCTGTTTTCAGCCTACATTCAAGCTTTTCATTCTCCATTCAGGCTTTTCAATCTTCATTCGGACCATTTGTATTAGATTATCAGATCAATCCTTCAGCGAACGAAGCCACGGTTCAACTTTTCCCAATAAACGTTCCTTGTCATACTGCACATATTGGTTCGCCCGATTGCGCACGGGATCACCCGCGTAGAAACGTTCATATAGATCATGCCTTGCTCCGAGTGGACTTCCAGTCAGCTCCCATGCGAGTTGAAAGAGACGAATCTTCTCCGGGGCTTGCATCGTTACTCCACCAAGATATTTGCCTACCATAGAACCCATCATTTCATTTATTTCAAACGTACCTGAAGGAATCTGAATCAGACCACCCGCAGCAATGGTCTTCAAAATCTCCACCGAGCGGGGATAATAGCGATTGCCCAGATTACGTGCGGTTTCAATATATTTGAATTCCGGCAACCAGTTGCCAAATGTGTCTGGTTTGGACTGTGCTTCAGCAGCAATAATCAGTCCCTCGATAGTCTGCATCTGACTGATCAGCTCTCCAAGTTGTTCCTGCACATTCAGGAAAGAGTCCACCCCAATCTCCTTGGCAATGGATGAGGTCACGGCTGTAATAAACTCCAGTTTCGAGTGTAAACGAATGACACTCTGATGGTAGGCCAGACTGGCCGAAGCTGTATTGCAGCGAATCTGCCATACGGCTTCAGGGTTATTGTGCAGTAATACACGTTCCCAGGGCACAAATACATCGTCAAAAAATAA
This sequence comes from Paenibacillus sp. FSL M8-0212, assembly GCF_038004645.1. Lineage (NCBI taxonomy): Bacteria > Bacillati > Bacillota > Bacilli > Caryophanales > Paenibacillaceae > Paenibacillus > Paenibacillus sp. FSL M8-0212. Next base: position 6,467,609 of record NZ_JBBORP010000001.1, read on the forward strand.
TACAGCATCCATCTCATCATACTGCGCACTGAGTGGATGTGATTTATCTGTATCTTTTGTGGCAAAAGATTCACGACACATCATGTGCAAGCCCGGACTGTCCGCGGCTACAATTACCATATGGGCCAGCTCTGGCAGGTGGCCTGGAATTCGTTGAACGGGATAAGCAATGATATCATCGGCATAAGGCGCTGCTGTTGCCACCATTTTGGCCCCGCGGATCACAACGCCCTCTGTATTCCTTTTGACAATACGCAGCATGGCATCCTCATCTTCTCCAACAGGCAAGGAACGATTAATCTGTGGGTCCCGCTGGACAATTGTCAGGAATGCATCTTTTCGTTTGGCTTGTGCAAAATAATCCGATATTTTGTCTGCAAATGCCGGGTCATGCGCTGTCATCTCATGTCGTGTTGCATACCAACCGGTCAGCCTGGATCGGGCATAATCAGACAATCGGCTCATCACCCCATACGTCCGATCGGCCCACAGCCGAAAAGCATCCGCCCTGCTGTTCACGTCAGGAAGTGAACGAGGCACAAGAAAAGAGCGATGCACGTAACTTCCCGTCTGTTCGTCCCAATAGGCCACGATTTCCCTTGTCTCCGGGTCATCCACCAGATTGAACAATCCTTCTATGGTTTGAAGTGTTCCCTGAAAGGCCTGATGCCCAGTTACCTGGATACGCTCTCCGTCCAGCCATACATTCCGCTCATCATTCAGACGCTGAATGTAAGCTTGTCCACGAGACATCGTGATACTCATGATATGTCCTCCCTCTCAGGCACCGGCCTGACATTTCTGTAACTCCATCCTTCTAACTGCTTGAGAAACTATGTAATGATACATTCTGTATCTAACAAAATAGTACTGTGCCAGAGATAGAAAAGTCAACAGACACCGAGCGAAGAGTCCGGTGTCTGTTGGGCCATGCTATTTTATACTAATTTGGAATACATGTGACGCAGATAACGCCAGCGAACGAGTGCAAAATACAAAATCTGCATGGAAGCAAACACCAAGAAGATGCGCAGGCTGTATCCAAAGACCGAGAAATCAACCAGTTGCTGCAACGCCACAAAGGCAACCGAACTGTGGATGACCGCCACCAGAATCGGCAGGAAGAACATAAGCAATAGCTGCCTTGTTACGATCTTACGGAGTTCGGGACGACTCAGTCCCATTTTGCCAATCATGCGATACTGCGCTTCATCCCGTTCTAAATCTGCGTAAAGTCTGAAATACGTGAAACTTGCTGCAAAGGTGAAGAAAACAATGCCGATCAGGCCGCTCAAAATTAGAATGATGCCATTGGTCTGCTTGGAATTAAGCCAATCCACCACAAGCGCGCTGACCTCGTAATAACCTTTTTCGGAATGATCATCTTGAATGGATTTGATCAATTCAGGAGCAAAGCTGCGTGTACCCATCCAATCTTTCACGATAAATTGTATCGTTCGACTCGAATAGAAACCTTCAGGCATGCCAACTTCCTCGTTGTACGCAGGTCTCATCTTATTAAACAATTCGTCGGTTACGACGTAGAGATAAATTTCATATTGAAAAGGAATCACAATATCGGTACTAGGTGTCGATAGCTGGACAGGTACGCGCTGATTATCAACCTCCAGATTGATCTTTCCTCCCGAGGCTCCTTGTTCAACCTGTTCACGGTACTCCTTGCGCATCGCCAAATTGCTTGGTGTCATAAATGACTCATCGATTTGTTTCAACGTACGTTCTTCATACCCCAGTGCCTTCGCAAGACGGTTATAATCACTCAGTTTGATAATATTCCCATTATTATTTTCACCTATAGGAGCATAACTGCCCTTCACGTAGGGAACTTGATTATCAATCAACGTTTCTTCAATCTGCCGAATATGTCGCTCGGAGTTTGGAGTATACCAGTTATTCATATAACTGAATGCGTACGGATTCGACATGGACGACAACCCCGGGTCAGCAATAGCAAGCATGGTGCCAATTCCCGTAAATGAAGAAGCTGAAATGATACTTACCATGAAAAACATGATGGCGTTATCTTTCATTCGGTAGGTAAGTTCAGATAAGAAGAGCAGATTGGTTTTACGGAAAAACAACCTTGGATTTCTTTTCAGTGCCCGAATGATGTATACACTGAGCTGTGTGAACAGAAAGTAAGTACCTACTATAACAACCACGACACTTGCAAGTAATAATGGAAAGGAGAAGCTTACCCATACAAAAGTGAATACTCCTGCATAGCCCCCGCCAATGAACAGCACCGACAGCAAGGCGAGTAAGCGTGATGCTTTGGGTTCCGGTTTCGGTTTTTCCTCTGATTTCACAAGGTCAATGAGTGAACCCTTCCGTATGAGCAAGGATGACGACATCGCGATGACAACGAACAATAGCAGAAATGCTCCAACCGTCAAGGCGATGCCTTTCAGCGGAAAATAGAACCGAAGACTGTTCTCAACAGCCAGCATGGAGCCACAGATGAGCAGAATCAATTTGCCGAAAATGAGCCCGAGTCCGATGCCCGTAATGATCGAAGCTAATCCAATACACATATTCTCCATAAACAGAAGCCGATTCATCTGTTTGCGTGTCATGCCAAGAATCAGGAAGATACCAAATTCCTTCTTACGCGTCTTCAGAAATGAACCTACCGAGTAGAGCAGGAACAGGAACGAAAAGATGAATATAATGATCTCCGCAATCATAAACCCCTGATTCGCAAGCAAAGTAACCGTACCACTTGATCCCTTTAACCCCGCTTTCAAATCGGGATGGAACAATAGCAATGCATAAGTAAAAAAGATCATGACGGAAAACGTACTGCTCAGAAAATGAGCCAGATAAATTCGTTTATTACGAACAACGTTATTAATGGCGAACTGGCGAAAATTCATGTCCTGACCCTCCAATTAGGGATAATACATTAATAATCTTCTGGTAAAAGGCTGCACGATTATCGCCGTAGTGAATTTCGTTGTAGAGTTTGCCATCCTTGATAAAGACAACCCGACTGCAATAACTTGCAGCTACTGCATCATGAGTGACCAGCAGCATCGTAGCCTGATCCTCCTGATTGCGAGTTTCGAGAATCTCCATGACATCTCTTGCCGCCTTCGAATCCAGGTTGCCTGTTGGCTCATCTGCCAGAATCAACTTCGGGGAATGGATCAGCGCTCTGGCAATGGCCGTACGCTGTGCCTGTCCTCCTGATATCTCATATGTCCGTTTGTTCAGAATACCCTCGATCCCCAACTTGCTTGCCAGCTGTTCAACACGAGTGTTCATCTCTGCTAGCGAAACACCGTCAAGAGTGAGTGGCAGCACAATGTTTTCCTTAACTGTCAGTGTATTTAACAGATTGAACGATTGAAAAACAAATCCAAGCTCTTTACGCCGGAACAGCGCGAGTTCGTCCTGATTCAATTCAAACGGATTCTTCCCTGCAATCCGCAGTTCGCCTGATGTTGGATGATCAATGGTTGAGATCATGTTCAGCAGTGTTGTTTTGCCACTACCTGATGGTCCCATAATGCCAACAAACTCACCTTCCTGAATACTGAGGTCAATACCTGATAACGCTTCATAAGATACGATGCCTTTGTAGATTTTACTGATCTGTTTCACAGAACAAATCTCCATGGTTACAACTCCTTAGTGATGTATGAATTCAAAATTAAGTTACTTTCATGCTGTGTGCATGTGTATTGTGCGTGGCCTTTCCTGTACTCTTATGACTATAGTCTATCGAAGTTTCGGCCATTCTCCTATGGTTTAACCTTTCATCAACATGACAATGTTGTAAGGTTGCATCATGAAAATCAAAAAGACGCCTTCGCCCCGATCAGGCAATAGACGTCTATACTTACACTTACACTGTAATTCATACCCCACTCACACTTTTTCAACAAAAATACAGCCCTCACATTCCAATCTTATCTTCAACCTGTCACTTCAGGAGTTGAATGTAATTCGGACAGTCGTTCCTTCGCCGTACACCGATTCCAGATCGATCCGATGATTCATTCGCGTTAACACTTCTTTGGCAATATACAACCCCATGCCTGTGGACTCTTTGAAATGCCGCCCGTTCTCCCCAGTGAAGAAAGGCTGGAATACCCGGTTCAGATCAGACTTCGGAATCCCGATGCCCTGATCCTGCACTTCCAGTATGATGGAGCGTTCGGCTTCATACGCACGCAGATGAATCTTTTGTCCGTTGCCCGCAGAGTACTTGATTGCGTTCGACAGTAACTGTACCAAGACAAAACGAATCCACTTAGCATCGGATTGTACAACCAGCGCAGAATCTATATGCATCTCTGGATAGACGTGATTGCGAATAAAGAATCGCTTGAGCTCATGGATCGCTTCTTCCCCAGCGGTCTTCAGTATCACAGGTTCCACACTGAAATCCTGCTCGAAGGTATCCAACCGGGCCACATACAGCACAGTCTCCAAACCTCGCCTCATCTGGTCCGCTTCCTCCCGAATGCTTATGAGCCGAGGATCATCATCCTCCTGATCTTCCACGGTCAACTCAATGACGGATAACGGTGTCTTCATCTGATGGACCCACTGGTTCATGAATGTCAGATATTCTTGCTGTCGCTGTTCCAACCGATGCAGATGTGTGTGATACTGGCCGTATTGTGAATCCAATAACTTTTCCAGCGCCAGTGATAATGGACTTGTTTCGTTCAATGGTACAAATTCCTTCAGCGAATCCATCGACCGTGACATCCGGGTATAAAAGGAGCGATGTGAATAATAACGATACACCAAATATCCAATGTACAAAAATAATCCCAGCGTTACGGCATAAGTAGCCGTGACCCAATCGTTGTAACCGTCATACCAGAACACTGCAACAACGGTGAACAAGATGGCAACAACCCAGCAAGTTAAAGCGAGATGTTCTCGTATAAACAATCTCATGATGGAGAAGAAGCTTTCCAGTTATTGTTCAATCGGTAACCCGAACCTCTGACCGTCTCCAGTGCATCCGTAATACCAAGCTCGGCTAATCGCTTACGCACCCGAGTAACGTTAACGCTGAGTGTATTGTCATCCACAAAAGAGTCATCCCACAGTTTCTCCAGGATTGTCTCTCTGCTTACCAGCTTTGGACTGCGGCGCAGTAACGTTTCCAGCAGAATCGTTTCCTTCTTCGTCAGCTGCACTTTGCGATCACCAAGCTGAATCTCCAGTCTTTCCAAGTACACGACCAAGCCGTCCAGTTCCACCTTGCGTTCTTCGTCACGTGCAGCATAGTCTCCATATACCCGGCGCAGCTGACTTCGAATTTTCGCTATAACAATCTCATGCTCAAATGGCTTCGTGATATAATCATCCGCCCCGTTCTCCAGTGCCATGACCTGATCCATCTTCCCACTCCGCGCGGAGATAAACAAAATGGGGCATGTGGACAGCGTACGAATCTGGCGGCACCAATAGAAACCATCGTAACTCGGCAAGTTGATATCCAGAAGTACCACATGTGGCTGTACCTGCTCAAACTGTTGCACAATCATCTCAAAATCCTCGACCAGAACGGCCCGGTCCCCGTAGCGTTCAATATGTGATTTCAATAATCCCGCAATCTTGGGATCGTCCTCTATTATCATAATGGTATACATTATTGGATCTCACCTCTGGCAAAATCATAACACAGGATTTATTATCTAGCATCGATTTGCTTACGCCAATCCACAATATCTGCATTCAATTGCTTCAGGTCTCCGGAAGCTTTCTGATCATCCGATAATTTGTATTGCTGCTTCAATGCCAGGATACGATATACACTTTCATCAATTCGGGACTCGGTGATTTTGCCTGACTTCACTGCACTTATTAGTGTATCAAAAATCGTCTTGGCACTTTCATAACTATGAGCTACCAAGAGAATGTCACTTCCTGCTTTAACCGTTGCTAGGGCAGCTTCATCCAACTTGAAGTTCTTCGCTATTGCTCCCATACTCAGGTCATCTGTGATGACGACACCGTCATACTTAAATTTGCCGCGCAAATGTTCACCAATAATGACATCCGATAAGGAAGCCGGATGATCCGGATCAAGCTTCGGGAACAAAATGTGTGCAACCATGACTGCTTCAACTTGTTCCTTCACCGCGGCCTGGAACGGAATCCATTCCAGCTCAGCCAGTTGTTTTTCCGTTTTGTTCACGACAGGAAGGTCAAGATGGGAGTCCACGGACGTATCCCCATGCCCCGGGAAATGTTTCACTACCGGAATAATGCCTTCACTTCGTAGACCTTTCATCTCAGCAATCCCCATACGTGACACCAGTTCTGCCGAGCTGCCGAATGAACGATCTCCAATGACCGGGTTCTTCGGGTTACTGTTCACATCCAACACAGGAGCAAAGTCCACATTAAAACCTGCAAGTTGAACCTGTCTCGCCAGCAATTCCCCCATCGTTTCAGCAAGCGCGCTATCTTTTGTCTCGCCTACTTTTCTACTGGAAGGAATGGATTCCACCGTCTCCGGCATACGACTGACTTTGCCGCCCTCCTGGTCCACACTCATGAAGATCGGTACCGGGTTGGACTGATTCGCTTCCTTGATGGATTGCACAAACTTGGCTGTTCCATCGAGTGTCGATACATTGTTGGCATAGAAAATAATGCCCCCTACCTTCTGATCCGTAATCATCTGTTTGGCTTGATCATCCAACGTTGTCCCTTGAACACCGGCCAGTATCATCTGTCCAATCTTCTCTTCTAACGTTAACGAACTGAGTTGCTCCTGCACCGGATCGACTTCTTCTTGCGGTTCCTCTGGTACTTCTTCCTGCGGTGGAGCGGTATTCTGCTCCGGCGATGAGGAAGATTGCCCTGAGTTAGAGCCAGCGTTCGAGCCGGTATTCGAGTCCGTTGCGGAGGAAGGTTTCTGTGCTTGGCCACATGCCGAGATAAGCAGAACGATCCCCAGCAGAAGACATATCATATGCAGTGGTTTTCTCCATTTACTGTTCGAGGTGTAACTATAGTTGTACAAGGATATTCATCCTCCTTATGTAATGTCATCTTGGTAATCCAAAGGTTCAGGCCTAACCTTATCACAAGGTGAATGATTTTCAAAATGAGCGCTTCTGAGGATTGAATCGTTGTGCTGACATATATGCAGCGAAAAAAATGGTTGCTATAGAGCCTGAAATATGGAACTAAATGGTGTTGTGACTAGCGCGTGTGGGGCGTGTGGGGATAATGAATAGGAGCAACGGTGCAGGAAAGTGTTTTACTATTGTGAATTTTTCATATGTTGAAATTATTAGTATAGGTAAATTAAAAGACCGCCCAAAGGCGGCCTTTTTGTTCGTTTTTGTTTTACTTTTCGTTGTAAATCGTTGCCGTTCAGCGTTAGTTCACCTTTCACCAAACGTTCTTAGTCTTCGATTAATGTAGTGTTTGCAACACTTCCGTTGTAAAAGGAATGATTTCGGATATGCGACCTTCACGAACTTTGGCAGGCCATTCGGGATCACTAAGCAGAACACGACCCAAGGCGATCAAGTCAAATTCATTGTTCTCCAGCTTCTCATTTAAAAGATCCAAATGGGCATCCCCTGTTCCCTGATTCTCGGTTGCTCTGTCCACAAATTCAGCTTCAAGCCCTACCGATCCAACCGAAATGGCAGGTTTGCCAGTGATTTTTTGTGTCCAACCCGCAAGATTCAGTTCAGATCCTTCGAATTCCGGTAACCAGAACCGGCGTGTAGAACAATGGAATATATCCACGCCAGCAGCACTGAGCGGGGCCAGGAATTGCTCCAATTGTTCTGGCGTCTCCACCAGACGTGCCTCATAATTCCCCATCTTCCATTGGGAGAACCGGAGCACAATTGGGAAATCAGGACCAACCGCCGCACGACAAGCTTCAATCACTTCAACCGCAAATTGAGTTCGACGTACCAAATCACCACCATATTGGTCGGTCCGTCGATTCGTCTGCTCCCAGAAGAATTGGTCAATCAGGTATCCATGGGCTCCGTGCAGTTCAATGCCGTCAAAACCGATTCGCTGTGCATCCGCTGCCGCTTGGGCAAATGCCTGTACAAGACCTTGAATCTCCTCTTCCGTTAATGGTTCACGTGATGGTTCACCTGCCATGCTAACCCCTGACGGACTTACAGGATCAGCTTCTGCGTTAGGCAAGTCACCGGAACGACGTGCTGTACCCACATGCCACAATTGTGGCATAATTTTGCCACCCGCTTCATGTACTGCTTTCACTACATTAGCCCATCCCTGCAACGAATCTTCACCATGGAATAATGGAATACTCGCTCCACTAACCGAAGATGGATGATTAATGCCTGTACCTTCCGTTATGATGAGCCCCACTCCACCTGCTGCTCTGCGACGATAGTATTCAGCAACTTCTGGTCCAGGTACACCCTCTGGTGAGAATCCGCGAGTCATGGGTGCCATAACGATTCGATTAGACAATGTTAGCTTGTCCGAGGTGAAAGGTTTGAATAATGCTGAAGGTACATTCATAGTACATTGCTCCTTTGCAATTGGAAGTGTGGAACTCCGCATCCACATGAAATGCGACATGCTTTTGTATATTGTAACACGTGTAATCCAGTTGAATGGTTTAGGATTATTTCTCTATCCATTTTATAGTTTCTTAATTTTATTTTCAAATTTTCGAAGTTAGGCAGTCATGTTCATCTTATGAACAAAAAAAGAGAGCTACCTTGTGGCAGCCTCTGTTTGAACACACTACCACAGCAATCCGTCCTGCGATCTACGATACAACAGGTATTTTCCCGGTCACCAATAATGTGGATGTAGCATAGTATATAATCCATAATCTTCCTTCCGATTTAATTAGCATTCACGGGGATATCACTCCGATTCACTCGAAGCAATTTCCCTGATGAAGTTGATAACACATCCGGATCGGTACCCAGACCAAAGTAGAAGTCACCCTCGTTCTCTTCGAAAGACTTGGCATACGTGTCCTGGTTAAAACGTAAAATCTCATTCCATGTTGTCAGATCCGTTGATTGGTAGACCCGATTAATATACAGATTGGCACTTTGGCGAGTGTACGTAAGCACATACACCTTGCCATCACGCAACAGCACATCTGTAGGAAGCGCCTTGGCATCTGGCAGATTAACTCGTCTTGCCTGATTAATATCGGTCATGACATTCAAGGATTTGGGCAGCAGCTGCCCATCATTAAATACACCTCCGGCTATATAGAGCAACTTGTTATTAAAGTTAACATTTTTGCCTATTTTATTATAAGGAATCGTGCCCGTTTGATAGGTTAGTCCAGGCAGCATTTTGCTGCCATAGATGACAACATCCCGTTTCTCAAGCTTTTCATTAATCTCCAGGATATTAGTTTTGTCATTCCATATTTTATTGGCAGGATACATCATGCCAGATGCATATAATTTTCCATTAAGATGGAACATGGTATAGGCCCGGAAACCAAACGTATTAATCGTCGCATATTTCTGCCAAGTTTCACCTTCATCATGAGAGATTAATATGGTTGGTTTGGACTCCGTGCCCAGCGCGGCAAACATCTTGCCCTGATAAGAAGCCAAATCGTATACGTGTACACCAAGTGGAAGATTACGATATTTGGTCCACACCTCTCCATCCAAACGATAGAAGTTGCCCAGTTCCCACTTCTCACTATCCGAATCATTGCCAGGGATATATAACTTGTCGTTCAGCACTCTGTAAATGTCAATCTGTTCCTCATCCACATACATCTTCGTCAATGGCATAATACTCGGATTGCTGTTGGTTACCGACTGGGTCTTGAATTTCGCATTTGCTGTATCATAATAAATGACTGGAATAGGACCTGAATTCGGCGCTACACCCAGATTACTACTGTTCCCGTGGCCCAAATATATTTTGCCGTTGTACAGTTGCATGTCCCAGACGTTATTAGCATATGGTGTTTTGGTAAAAGGTCTGCCTAACAGTTCGATCTTCGATGTTACATCGGCTGAACTGATCGGTGCATTCGACACCTTGGCAAGCCCACGTTCCGTCGCAGGGGGTTGACTCGTTGACGTAGTGTTTTTCGGCTTGGAGTTCCCCATAAGCATCCAGCTCATTCCTGCGACAATGGTCAAAATTACAGCTGTCCATTTCGTATGTCTCTGCATGTCCGCTTCCTCCTTCATTTTTTCATCATCATTACCTTCACACCAAGATGATACAAATTGTATCTTTTTATACTATGTAAAACCACCCGCACATGCAACAAATTCCGCCCTATTTATACAAAAAAAGTAGACAATCACATCTGTTGATGTGCTGTCTACTTGTTCTTACTGTCTGTGATTTCTATTCAGCTTTTACCAAAATCTTAACCTGATTTTTCTCTTTCAACAGTGCTTCAAATCCATGCTCTACCACTTCATCCAACGAAATTCGTTTGGTCACCAGCTTGTCAGCCGGGAAGAAACCTTTATCCATCAGACTGATCACCGCCGGGAACACATCGCGATAACCAATAATGCCATTAACTGTACGTTCTTTCATGACAATTGAGTTCGGGTGGATCGGTGCTTCCTGTTCAAAAATACTGACGATCATCAACTCTCCACCAATACGTGTCGAATCGATGGCTTGTTGCAGAACACGTGGAACACCGGTTACTTCATAGGCTACGTTAACGCCACCTTGTGTCCGCTGATGGATCTCTTCCACCACATTGAACTGTGTTGGGTCAATGACAATCGCACCCAGTTCTTCCGCTTTGGCTTTCCGTTCGTCTGATAACTCCACGACATAAATATCAGAAGCTCCCGAAGCTTTAAGTGCTTCGATAACCAATAATCCAATCGGACCTGCACCAAACACTGCTGCGGTATCGCCTACTTTCAGCTTGCTTTGGCGCACGGCGTGAAGTGCTACAGCCGAAGGTTCAACCAATGCACCTTGCTCATACGAGATTGAATCCGGTATGGCATGGACCATGTATTCTTCAGCCGTTACATATTCGGAGAATCCACCTCCGCCTCCAGCGAGTCCAAGGAAACCCATTTTATCGCAAAGATTGTATTTGCCTTGTTTACAAGCTTCGCAGTGTCCACATGCATAGATCGGTTCTACGACTACACGATCACCCGCCTTGAAACGTGTAACACCTTCCCCTACTTCAACGACCTGTCCTGAGAATTCATGCCCCATAACTATAGGCGCTTGTTCCCCTGTTAACGGATGCGGTGCTTGAGCTGGAATGAAGATTGGACCTGCTGTGTACTCGTGCAAATCACTGCCGCAGATACCGCACCATTCCACTTTTATTTTGACCTTTCCTTCTTCAGGCTGAGGTTCATTAATATTTTCGAGACGTAAATCTTTGACTCCATGCCAACGTAATGCTTTCATTCATTTCATCTCCCAGATCATAATTTGTGATATAATCGGAAACGTTTCCGTAAATTAAATATGTCACATTTTAGATACGCTGTCAAACATATTTCTCCATTAATATGTCTATTTCGTGATCATATCGAGTTCATTTTAGAATGCTTATACTTTAATTCAAGTGATCTTAGTGGTATTACAAACGATGTAATCCTTGTTATTAACATATATTATGGCAAATATTATTGTAGACCCATTGAAATTTAATCAGGCCTCGCCATAAATCTGGCCCTTTCACGGGATACTTCATTGTTCAAATGTTATAATCAGGTTATATAACTATCGTGAAGCACATACATATTCCTAATAATTCGGAATCGTTTCCGATAAAGTGAGGTAACCGTACATTGAGGAAAGAACAGAAACTTACGATCAAGGATGTTGCAGAGCGTGCCGGCGTGGGCATCGCTACCGTATCCCGGGCCATCAACAATTCAGAAGGCATCAGCAGTAAAACACGGGATAAAGTGATGCAGGCCATTGAAGAACTGGGATTTGTACCCAACACCTCGGCACAGAGTCTAAAAATCCGGCAAACGCACCAGATCGCGCTCGTGGTACCCGACATTCGTAACGCCATCATTCCGGAAATCTCCTGGTCTGTAGAGCAAACGGCGAAGCAGCACGGGTACCATGTCGTGCAGATCAATACGGCAGGCAATGCCAGAACCGAGCTGGAAACCATTCGTAATGTAAAAAAATTGCATGTGGACGGACTGATCTTCATGCCTCTAGCGTACCCCAAAACGTTACCCGGACTGATTGATAAAACGCCGCTCCCTATCTCCATGATTAATTACGGCAAAAAACTGGAACCGGGTATGAAGGCAGATATCGTCTCTCTTTCTCAACCCGAAGGCAAATTGGTGATGGAGCATCTGTTCAAAATCGGCCGGACTCGAATCGCTTATGCAGGAGCACCGAAGGACATTATTGAAGAACGCTTTCGTGCGTATGAGCAAGCCGTAGGTCACGTGGACATCTCGCTCGTCTATTTTGGTGAGGACTTTTCATTAAATACAGGTGCCAATGCTGCAGATTATTTCTATGGACTTACGCATATGCCAGATGCTGTCTATGCCATTAATGATATGGTTGCCATCGGATTGGTTAATCGGTTCAAGGAGTTAGGGGTCCGTGTACCGGAAGATGTGGCTGTTGTGGGTGTGGATAACAATCAATGGACGACCGTCACGTCTCCTCAGATTAGTTCCGTGTCCATTATGGGCGAAGAAGTCGCCAGACTTGCTACCGAGCTGTTGTTAAAACGAATTCGGGAGATGAATACGACCGATTACGAACACATCCAATTTGAACCACGCTTAATTGTTCGTGAATCAAGCGTAGCCATGATTCATTCTTCCCAGCGAGGGCCACACCGTTAAATTTGGTGAGGGGGATGGGGCATTAGGATAGAATATATTTTACGGCTATCCCTTCATTTGTTTTGCTACACAGATAGACAAAAAAAGGCGTTGCTCAGGTCTAACTCTTTCCTGACAACACCTTTTTTGTCTATGATTATATATAACTATAGCAGAGTCATACTCCGCATACGTTCATTCTAACAAAGCAGTTTCCTGATTGGAGTTCCCTTCAGGAACATCGCTATATTCTCTACGGTATGATTATAATAGATCTCATAATTGCCACGAGTCACATAACCCAAATGCGGTGTGGCCAAGACGTTGGGTAATGTTCGCATCACATGGTTAACTGGTAGCGGTTCCTGCACATATACATCCAGACCTGCACCAGCAATCACACCACTCTGCAATGCCTCCACCATAGCTTCCTGATCAACAATGCCCGCTCGCGACGTATTAATCAATAGTGCACTCGATTTCATTTGTTGAAATTCGGCTTGTCCGATCAGATTCTGCGTACGATCACTTAATACTAGATGTATGGATACGATGTCACTCTGTGCAAGCAGTTGCTCCTTGGTCTCGGACCAGATCACACCATGTTTTTCGGCCTTCTCTTGTGTCAGATTCTCACTCCAGGCCATCACATTCATACCAAATGCTTGTGCGATCTCAGCCATGCGAGTGCCTATTTTGCCCAAACCAAGCAATCCAAGTGTTCTCCCATGCAAATCCAACCCGACCGTGCTCTGCCAGTTTCGATTGGAGCGAAGTGCATTATTTTCCGTAACCAGTTGTCTGGACAGCCCCAGAATCAGTGCCCATGTAAGCTCCGTCGGCGGATTAGAGCTTCCCTCGGTTCCACACACAATAATCCCGTTCTTCTCTGCAGCCTTGAGATCTATCGACGCGTTGCGCATACCACTTGTAATCAGAAGTTTTAGCTTAGGGAGCTGAGAAATGACCTTCTCCGGAAACGGTGTACGTTCCCGCATCAGAACCACAATATCGAAATCCTGCAATTCCTGAATGACTTTTTCTTCCGAGCCCATATAGTTGTTGAATGTCTGAATCTCTACCTGATCCATCAACGGACCCCAATCCGCCGACGTCAGCGCAACATTCTGATAGTCATCCAAAACGGCACAGCGCAACTTTGTATTCATTTCTGATCTCCTCCTATATCTGCTCAATTCTTAAATATATAAATTACACTAAAGAATATTTACACTTGTCACTACAATGACAGAACAACCTTCTGATCGCTGTTATCCCCAGATTTTCTTCGATTCCTTTTTATAAAGGAAAAATCCGGGGATAAGCTTATGCTTCCGATGTAGCTTTCTTCCAGAAAGCTTTTAGGCGAACGCTCCGCTTCCTCAGCTTATTTCTGTCCTCTCCGTTTTGTATAAATGTTATGTTCAATTTATATATATTGTAGCAACTCCACATCACTTTAAAAAGTATCATTCCGATTACTGCAGCAAAGACAACGTAACCTGGATGCTCTGCTCTACAAACAAACGGTCCGGTCCTGATTTCATCAGTACAGTCAGTCCAATCATGGATACAACCAGAGACTGTGCGACCGCACTCGCGTTCATGTCAGTAGACAACTCCCCGCTCTGTTGCCCTCGTTCTATCCTTTCCTTGAAAAGAACACCCAGGTACATCTGATGCTCCCGTGTAAGGACAGCAAATTTGGGATCATGTGGAGCCAGCTCAACCATCGTATTAATGCAAAAACAGCCGTGACTAGGCTCGGTCACACTCCCCTCTGCTCCAATATGTTCAAACAGCCCACGAAAGGCTTCTCGCACGGAGGAGCTCTGTTGAAGTCTAGCTCTGACTTGAGCCGCATGCTGAGTGGTATACCTGCGAAGTGCTGTTTCGAATAATTCCTTTTTATCACCAAAAGCCGCGTATAGACTGGGACGTTGAATGCCCATTGCAGTCGTCAAATCACTTAAAGATGATGCTTCGAACCCCTTGTCCCAAAATGTATGCATCGCTGCATCGAGTGCTTTATCCGTATCAAATTCCCGTTGTCTAACCATACAATTCACCTCTTTATGTATCGATCAGTATGTTTATATATTTTAACTTCATACCAATGGATAAGTCAAAGATCACTCACTTAAAATGATTGAAAATTAAATAAACTCCTCCCTAAAGTGTTTTAACCAAGTTGAAAATCTCATCCAATTCTCTGTTGACAGAATTCACGCAAATAAAGTATGGTTATCCCGAAACATAACATACCGATCAGTACATAATAGAAAGGTGACAACGACTCATGCAAACTTCTTCTCCAGATGCAGAATTATCCACTAAGGATCGTCCTGCCATGCCACGGTTAGTTGCTCTACTCTTTGCCGTGTGCAGCGGACTTGCGGTCGCCAATATTTATTATGCTCAGCCTTTGCTGGACTCCATCGCTCAAGAATTCAGCCTCTCTCCATCATCCATAGGGATTGTCATCACAGTGACTCAAATATGTTATGCCTTGGGGCTGTTCCTTCTTGTTCCGCTTGGGGATCTCTTAAATCGTCGCAAGTTGATCATCAATCAAATGCTCTTATCCGTGCTTGCACTGGTTCTCGTAGGAACCGCACAATCCAGCTCACTTTTATTCACGGGCATGGCTGTCGTTGGTTTATTAGCCGTCATTACGCAAACACTCGTTGCCTTTGCTGCACACTTGGCAGCCCCTTCCGAACGTGGTCGCATTGTCGGTCAGGTAACCAGCGGAATCGTCATTGGCATTTTACTTGCCCGAACGGTTGCTGGTACGCTGAACGATTGGCTCGGGTGGAGATCGGTATATCTGTTCTCTGCCAGCCTTACATTACTCGGAATTGCCGCCTTATTTTTCGTTCTCCCAAGGCAACAATCACCACAAGTAAAACAAAGCTATATCCAATTACTCGGATCCGTCTTGCAATTGTACCGTGAGTTGCGTGTGTTACGAGTACGAGGTGTACTGGCCATGCTGATTTTTACAGCCTTCAGCATCTTGTGGACTTCTATGGTTCTGCCACTAAGTAGCCCTCCACTGTCCCTGTCTCATACGGTCATAGGTGCATTCGGTCTCGCAGGAGCGGCGGGAGCATTGGCTGCTGCCCGTGCAGGTAAACTTGCAGACCGGGGCCTTGGGCAGAAAACAACCGGTATCGCCCTTGTCATTCTGCTCTTGTCCTGGCTACCCATCGGTTATGTCCATCATTCTCTCTGGTTTCTGATCCTGGGCGTTATCCTGCTCGATCTCGCCGTGCAGGCCGTACATGTTACCAACCAGAGCCTGATCTACGAAGTTCGCCCCGAAGCACAAAGCCGCCTGACGGCAGCTTATATGATCTTTTATTCCATCGGCAGTGCAACCGGCTCCATCGTTTCTACCCAAGTGTATGCATGGGCGGGCTGGACAGCCGTTTGCTGGTTAGGCGCGGGTGTTAGTGCAGCCGCACTTCTGTTCTGGATGATCGATCGTTATATGCATCGGAATCTCGATCGTTGAATTAGTCCAGTTTATTCCACACCACAATAAATAGGGTTGCCAACGGACCAAATAACAGGGAAATCAGAAACCAGTTCCGACCACTTCTGTTTTTTCCCTGTGCCAGTCCGGCATTAATCAATGCAAGGGTGCCCCAACCTACAAAATATTCATTATCCATCAAACGTCTTCTCTCCTCTATCCCTTCAATAATGACTACTGCTCAAGCATATCTTTGAGCTTACGATTACGATCCTCTAGAAATGCCTGCATGTACCTCTTCAACACAAGTCGCTCGGTTGCCCATCCCAGCAATCCAAGTGGAGCTTCGAATCGAAGTGTGTCTCTCATGCAAGTCATCTGATCCCCAATTACACTGAAATGATGTTCATGTCGCATGCTCTTGAAAGCCCCTTTCTCCATTTGATCCACAAATAGAAACGGTCGTTCAAACTGCACAATTCGGGACTTCAGCTTCTGTCTGACACCAAAATGAGTAGCCTGAAATGTAACTGTATCCCCTGCTCCAATTCTTCCTGTGGTTACTCCTGCGACTGCTCGCTCTCTCGTATGTTGCCAGACGGTCTGAGTATGTACATCAATATCCCGGGCATAGTCAAAGCATCGTTCAATCGAGGCATGTATCGTAATCTCGGTTGTCACTGCAATCATGGCAATCGCTCCTTGGCAGGAAAAATAAGGTCTTTGCAAGTATACGCTTGCTTCCTTGGTCGAACAACACATCGTGGATGATATAACAAAAAACGGGTCCCCTGTCTTAGTACAGGAGGCCCGTTCTCAATATAAGTAAGGAATACAGATCATATTCAGATTAAATAAGCAATTCATCAATGGCAAGCGTACGCTCTTTGGAGAGATCGCGATATTCTTCAGACTCCACTTTGATGAGCGGTTTGAAAATATCAGACGTATTGTTCATAACAATTACACCTTTTTCTCCATTGCTGAGCAGTACCTGTTTTCCGATGAAATTAGGAAGCAAATGCTGCATCAATGCCTGAACCGGTTTTTCATTCAGTTTACCAAATCCCATTCCATAGATATCTCTAAGGTTGTTGATCAGATTTGGATTGCTGCCTCCGTGGTTCCCGGATCTCATGCCTATATAGATATCAGCTACAGATACAATCTGGGTATATGGATGAATTTCACTTTTCTCAAGTTGCATCGGATAACCCGATCCATCTTCCCGCTCGTGATGTTGCAGAGCAACCAGTGCTGTCGCTTCATCCGTCATCGAATTTTTGATGATTTCATGGCCATATATGGTGTGACGCTGCATTTCAAGCTGCTCGTCCGCCGTCAACGGTTCTGTTTTGTTCCGAATCCGGTGGGATACTTTGCACTTTCCAATGTCATGCAGATAACCACCGCGACTAATCTGATAACTCTCCTTCTGAGAATACCCAAGCCAATTCGCAAGGTAGAAGGACAACAATCCTACCTGGATTGAATGTGTATAGTTATTGACATCATCCCGCTCCAGCATCATCAGGAGATGAACGACATCTTTCTGCTCATCCAGCCCCTCAACCATCGGTTGCAGTGCATCATCCACCATGGTGGCGTTGAACTTGCCAACGGTCAGAGCTTCGAGAAAAGCATTTTGATAATTATGTACAGTCTGAATAAATTGGGACTTCATCTCTTCTTCAGGCGGCTCTTCCTTCGTGCTTGTATTTAACCCCGAAGCATGCTTGGCGGCTGCAGCAAAAAATTCTGCTTCAGTGATTTCCTCTTCGCGTGATTCAATATCTACATAATCTACACGGTGCTGCATAAGCAAGGAGATATCCTCACCTTTGATCACAGTTCCCTTCCCGAGAACGTGTAATCCTGCATCGCTGAATGTATCCGCAGTTAGACGGTCTCCGTCTTGCAGGTTCATAATATGGATTCTCAAATCGGTATTCCCCCTGAACAATTCATTATAGTAACAGCACCCAACGGAACGGGGCCACAAAAATACCTATACTCTTTATATCGTTATAATTCTTCATTTCATACATAGTTCAAACGACCTTAATCGAAAAGGTAAATACGAACGTATAAGACTTTATCCTCACCCCAATATCCAAATTAGTCCCGGTTTTAAACTTTTACACACTTTTGTATCCATCCCCGTATCAGAGTAAGCCAAAGAAGTTCAAACGCTCCGTTTGAACTTCTTCAAGACATCTCACATTAGATTTTGATCGAAGCCAGACTTGCCCCTTTAACAAATAAACGTTCAATGCTCTTCTCCACCGAAGCATCGGGAATCAGCGGCGGTGCCTGGTGAGGTTTGGTACGCGCATCAATAATCACCTGATCACACCCCCAATGCTTGTGGTCATATCCGCTATTAACCCCGTACATGTCATGTGAAGGGTTGCTGCGAGTAAAGGTGGCCCATAAGAAGTTGCTGAGGTTAGCACTCAGGAATGAACTGTCGTCACATAGAATGATCAGCGGACACGAGTCCAGACCTCCCTGTTCTTTCAATAGAGACGTGAATGCTTGCATCTCTTGTGCTGTATCCGCATAACTCGTGAAGGCCGATGTCTGGATCGAAACGATACCCGGCATGATGAGCTGCGGATTCTCATAACCGCGAATGTTTTTCAAAGACTCCGGAACTTCCGTGCACAACTCTCGAACCTTGTCGCCATACGCTGCAAAAACGACCTTGCTGCCGCTGTTCAGCCCTGTACCCGAATAATCCAGTGTATCAATTGTTGTATGGGTGTGGAAATGAATATCCCGCTGCATATTCATACGCTCCAAGATATAGGTCAGGAATTCAACTTCCTTGTGGGTATCCAGAGGTTGCTGATCCTCAGCAGTAATAAACAGGTACTTCGCTAAACTGAGCTGACCCGTACCCAAAATGCGATTGGCAATCGTGAGCAACTCTGTCGGTTGCTTCACCGCCTGGTAAGGCGTGTAACGTTCACTGCCGATTGCAAACAGTAATGGATGGACCCCTGCCGCATCGACCGCATGCACTTCTTTGACGCCCGGAATCTCCTGTTTGATCGCGTCTCCAGTAATCTCATGAATCAAATCGCCAAACGCCGTATCCTCTTGCGGTGGACGACCAACAACCGTAAACGGCCAGATGGCATTAGGTTTGGCATAGACTTTATGCACACGCATTAGCGGGAATTCATGCGTCAGACTGTAATAACCCAGATGATCTCCGAACGGACCTTCGGGTTTTGTCTCACCTGGGTAGATATCACCTGTGATGACAAAATCAGCATCATTACTGATGCAATATCCGTCCTTGTAACTATACCGGAAGCGACGTCCAGCGAGCAAACCGGCAAATGTCATCTCACTTAGTCCTTCAGGCAAAGGCATAACCGCTGAAAGTGTATGTGCAGGTGGACCACCAATGAAAATACTCACTTTAAGCGGTTCTCCCTTTTTGACAGCTTTGGCTTGATGTATACCAATTCCGCGATGAATTTGATAGTGTAACCCTATTTCCTTGTTCATTTCAAAATCATTGCCATCCAGTTGAACCCGGTACATCCCCAAGTTTGAATTCATGATGCCTGGCTTATCTGGATCTTCGGAATACACCTGTGGCAACGTTACAAATGCCCCACCGTCCATAGGCCAGTGTTTGATGAGCGGCAGATCCGAGATTTGAATCTCTTGCGCGGACACCGGCAGGCTTATAGATTTCTGTTTTGGCAGCGCCTTCCAGGCAGCAAGACCTGTTTGGACATGCTGAAATGGCGTCTTAAGCGCCTTCATGGGATCGTCACGAACAGCCATAACCCGTTGTACACCTTCCAGCGTACCGCGGAACATGAATTTGCTTCGTTCCACCGTGCCGAACAGATTGGATACAGTCTGGAACTTTGAGCCTTTTACATTTTCGAATAATAACGCCGGGCCTTTAGCCTCGTGCACTTTCATATGGATCGCTGCCATCTCCAGATGCGGATCAACCTCTTCTTTGACCCGAATCAAATGACCGTGCTGCTCCAGATCGTTAATACAATCTTCCATATTGCGATATTTCATTGGATGGCTCCATTCTCTGTATGATTAAATTAATTAAGTTCATAGATTCACATAACGTCTCTTCTATTTTATCAAATGATCCACTGCTAAACAAAACTATATGTGAAATTTTGTCGCGAATACAGATATAAAAAAAGCAATATGGCAGCAATCTGAATCCTGAACGCACAGGAACCGATTGTTACCATATTGCTGCTCTCTCTGTTCTGGCTTGCCTTAAGGTGTAATGGTTGATCTGGGGATCGTGACAATAAACTGTGTGCCTTTACCCATTTCGCTCTCCACATCAATTGTACATTGATGCAATTTCAATATTTTAATCACAATGGACAAACCCAATCCATTCCCTCGAAGCGAGCTGCTCCGCGCTTTGTCCACCATGTAGAATCGATCAAAAATATACGGTAGAGCTTCCTCAGGTATTCCTTGTCCAGAATCTCTAATCAATACCTTCACAAATGAAGATGACGTCTCAATTTCGACATGAATGGTACCTTGTGGACCGGTGTATTTGATCGCATTGTTTATTAAATTCTGCCAGACCTGATCAAACAAATCTTTGTCCACTGTGATCTCACAGGGCAACAAGTCCAGTTCGATCTGTATATCCTTCTGCGCCCACTGCGGCTCTGCCAGTAAAATCGCCCTTCTTAATTGTTCATCTACCTGGAACGTGGTGAAATGAACCGGATGATGCTCTGAATCCAGCGAGGCTAGCCGAAGCAGATTATCACTGAGCCTCGATAAGCGCAGCGTTTCCTCATAGATAATATCCAAATGCTCTTTCTGCTCTTCTAATGGAATAACACCATCTTGTAGTGCTCTGGTAAATCCCCTGATTGAAGTGAGCGGAGACTGCATTTCATGAGAGACGTTGCTGACAAAGTCATCACGAACCGAATCGATTTTTTGCAACTCACTCGCCATATGATTAAAGCTCTCCATCAGTTCGCCAAACTCATCCTGATTATTATGTTTCAAGCGGACTGACAGATCACCTGATGACATCTCCTTCGCTGCAACCGTTAATCTCTTAATCGGTTTCACAATGTACCCGGACATGAACAGGATTAATAAACTACCAATCACCAGAACCGTTAACAGTGAGGTTAAGAGCGTGTTTCGCAGTGTATGAAAAAGAGAGGAAAAATCACTTTGAATCAGAAATGTGCCAATTCCCTCGTTTGTTCCGGGAACACCTATGGTTGCAATTCCATCTATACTGGATATAAACATTGCATCGGTTGTACCTTCCTCAAATAACGAATGAACTTTGTCCTCTGGCAAGGAAGATAACACTTCACTTTGTTCATTCACAGGAGTGATATTCAAGCCGTAGCGAGCAAAAATATCCAAGCTTGATTTCACTTTTTCCGGATCATCGATCAGGTTAATCAGTGTAGCGAGATCTTGAGCAAAAGTAACCATAAAACGATTCGGTGTCTTTTCCTGAGACCCGTTATTTATCATAAAGGAGAGAATTAAACTCACCAGAACAATCCCGATAAAAGTAGCTACGATGCGAAGTCGCAGGCTTTTCCTAAACATTTTCATGCCCGCTCCAGCCGATAACCGAGTCCTCTTATCGTTGAGATCACTAGCTCAGGTACAGGTTCAAGCCGTTCCCTTAACCGTTTGATATGTACGTCAACCGTACGCTCATCTCCTTCGTAGTCGATGCCCCATATGTCATCTATAAGCTGTGTACGTGTGAATATTTTCCCTGGCGAACTCGCCAGAGAAAATAACAATTCACATTCCTTCTTTTTTAATTCGATAGTTTGTCCGTCCGCAATGACCATCAGATTGCCCAAATCAATTGTTACACCGGTGATCTGAATCATGTTTGATGAACTTTTGTTATATCGTTTCAGTAACGATTTTACACGCAAGATTAACTCCACAGGATCAAACGGTTTAACCAGGTAATCGTCTGACCCGGCATTAAATCCTCTGACTTTGTCCTTGGATTCTCCCTTGGCAGTCACCATCAGGATTGGAATATCCAGATAAGAGCGAATATCTTCCGTCAGTTCAATACCGTCTATTCGCGGCATCATCACATCCACAATCGCCAGATCAACTTTCGTATGCGAGAGGATATCTAACGCCTCTTGACCGTCTGGTGCTTCCAGCACGGAGAATTGATTTTTTTCAAGATAGATTCGGATTAATTTGCGGATATGGGAATCATCGTCCACCACCAGAATTGTGTTCATGTAGCCATTATCCTTTCCAAAATTGATATTTATTCGTATCGCAACGATTCCATCGGGTCCAGCTTCGCCGCTTTTGATGATGGCATCAAACCGGCCACGATACTAATTCCTGTACTTACCACAATACCAAACAAGATATAATATCCCGAGAGATTAATGAGTTTTGCTCCAAACGCATGATCCAGTAGAATATTCAATACATAACTAATGATCACTGCAAAGACCACCGCAATAATACCACTAAATACGCCTAATAAGGCAGATTCGGAGAAGAATATTCGCTTGATATCTTTCTTTCTAGCTCCAATGGCCCGAAGAATGCCGATCTCTTTTGTCCGTTCCACGACACTAATATAGAGTACAACCAATATCATAATACCAGATACGATCAACGAAATGCCTGCAATACCCGCGAGCACAATGGAAGCCATACTTACATATGTCGTGATATTCTCCATAACTTTGGCCATCTGGGAGCCTGCGAAGCCAGCATCAACAGCAGCTTCATTGATATCATTTACATATTTCATATCGGTTGCATAGGCGTTAACCTGAATCGGTCCGATTGTTATTCCTTTGTCCGTATACATTTGCTCTAGCGTCCCTGATGAAATGTATCCCGGGGATTGTTGCATTGGAGATCGTTGATCTGCGGCTTCATAGATACCTGAGATCGTTACTTCTTTCTCCAAAGTTACCGGTTTATTATTGCCATCCATCTCGTTGATATATAGAAACACAGACTTGCCGATCATGGTTTCAGCTTGATCATTTCCACTTAATTGTTTCGCCGTATCGAGGGGTAACAACATCTCATTTTCTACCGGCAGAACACCCGTTGTTATCAATGCTGGATCAAAAGCATCCGTTAACGTTGTTAATTGCGTGAGTCCCACACTTTGTTTTTCATTCACCATAGTCGATTGGCCTGTAATGGTCGTAATTGTCTCTACGTGATCTACATTAGGGAAATTTCGGATCGTCTCGATATCAGCTTCGGTGAACGGTTCACCCGCAGCCATCAAAGCCTCGGGGCCTTGCATATCCTTGGCTTCTTCACTCGGCTTTGTTATATCCACGAGCAAAGGGTCCATACTTGAATTGATTTCGTCATTCATATAAGTCGTTATACCATTCCCCAAGGAGAGCATCAGGAGTACACTTAATATACCAATAGATCCTCCCAATGCTACCAATACATTACGTTTGCCGTTAAGTTTCATATTTTTGAGTGCCATCTTGAATGAAGCAAGCAGGCTTAGGCTGCGGGAAGAATCCTGACCACTCTCGTAAACAGCCATAGAAGGATCTTTCAGGTGAATATCGTCACTAATGCGGCCCTCTTCAACCTTCACGATACGTGTACCCGAGTCAGCGACTTTCTGCGAGTGAGTTACGGCAATCACCAGCATTCCCTTTTTGGCTATACTGTCGAGCAGAGTGAGGATTTGATCTCCGTTTTCCTTATCCAGAGCCCCGGTTGGTTCATCCGCCAAAATAATATCGGGATTGTTGGACAACGCACGTGCGATGGAAACCCGTTGCTTCTGTCCCCCGGATAATTGGTTGGGACGTTTGTTCAGATGATCTTTCAGTCCAACCTCTGTCAAAATATCAACGGCACGTTGGTTCCGATCCTTCTCGTTTGTATCCGTCATTTGCATTGCAATCGTCACATTTTCTAGGACTGACAAATGCGGGATCAGATTGAAATTTTGAAAGACAAAGCCGATATTATTCTTCCGATAATCATCCATTTCCTTCTCTGTCATGGCACTTAAGTTCTTGCCACGAACAACGACGTCCCCTTCATAATCGGAGTCCATGCCACCGATGATATTCATCAGTGTCGACTTACCGCAGCCAGATTCGCCAAGGATGGAGACAAATTCCCCTGTCTCAAAACTCAGGTTCAAACCGTGGAGTACGGGAACTTTTTCTTTTCCATATAAGGTGTATGATTTCTTCACATTTTTAACTTCTAGTATTTTCATATGGATCTCTTCCTCTCCTGATCATGCACAATATCTATCTATTTGATGTTCATATCGTAACAAATCAGTATGAACTGATAATGAACTGGACCATTGCATCTATAAGAGGTTCGAGAAAAACGATATGCAAAAAAAACACCTACAGCTTGCTTGAAATAAATCATTTCAAGTAAGTGTAGGTGCAAAACAACCCGAATCCTTAGATATAAGGACTCGGGTTGTCTTATTTCGATACTGCATTTGATAATATAAGTTAAACTAATCATTTACACATAACGGAGAGGACAGAAAAAACCTGAAAAAGCGAAGCGTTCGCCTTTATCCCCGGATTTTCCCCTTTGGAAAAGGGAATCAAAAAATCTGGGGATAACAGCGATTGGAAGGTTATTCTGTCATCGTAGTGTCAGTGTAAATAATCTTTAGTTCAACTTATAAAGTTTAGATTAATCCGGCTTTTGCCAGCAGCCTTTTCACAATGGCCGCAGATTGTGCACGACTAATGTCTGCATCTGACATCAGTTTGCCATCCGCACCTTGTACCAGCTCTTGTTTTATTGCCGATGCAACCGGCTCTGCTGCCCATGCTTGTACTTTAGCGCTATCGCTGTATGCGCTCAGCAGACTTGTTGTCTCAGAAGCATCGGCCTGTGCCAGACCGACCAGTTTCATCGCACGTGACACAATGGTCAGCGCTTCAGCACGAGTAATTTCGCTGTTCGGACGGAAGCTGTCGTCAGCATAACCTGAGATCAGGCCGTAGGATACAGCCGTCTGAACCTCATCCTCATACCAGCTGCCAGTCTTCACATCTGTGAACGATGCCGCTTCTGTACTGCGCGGTGCGTGCAGTCCCAAACCTCTTAACAGAACAGCCGTAAACTCTGCTCGTGTAATACTCCGGTCTGGCGCAAACACGTTCTCACCGGTACCTTGTACGATCAGACGGGATGCCAGATCCTGTACGTCATCACGACTCCAGTGACTTGTTACATCGCTGAATGTTGCCGGATGATAGATCAGGGCGTAAGTACTGTTCGTCAAGCTGTTAATAATAGCAGAATCTTGCACGTTACCTTTGATAACCTTGGTCGGTACATGCAGAAGGCTGCCATCTGGCTGAAGTACAACTCCTGTCGTGATCTTTGAACCATCGACACCCTCTGGCAATGTGATGGAGCGCTCTACATAAGAGTTGAAACGATCTACATTAACCTGCTGCCCATTCCAAATCGCTTTCACTTCAAAATCAACCGGAGCTGCGATCACTGTAGTGTTCTTCAGTTTGTCCGCTGCCGCCTGAATAGCTGTTTGTTTGGATGTAGCACTAGGCACAATAGCAATTTGGATTGTGATATCTTCCAATGGAACCGTGCTTCCGAATTGGTTCAGAATCTGATCTACCTGAATCTGATTAGCTGGGAGGGTGTATGTACCATTGTCCGTCTGAATGACAACTTCGGCATTACTTCCTTCCATCGTTTTGATCAGCTTGCCGTTCAGTTCACCAACGACCGCGCCCTTACCTGTACCTGTAATCGGCAGCAGAAGTGTTCTTAGTCCACTTCCAATCTGATTAATGACTTTGTCATTATCCACATGAACCGTGGTGGTAACCAGATTGTTTACCGTTGATGTGGTAGCCGTCGCAGATTGTTCCTGTTTCTGTCCGTTCACATAGATGTCTACGCCTTTGGTTACCGCCGGAGTAGATGGAACCGGGGTAACCACGGGTGTAGTAGGTGATACACTTCCTCCCGAAGAGGAACCTGGAGAACCCGAATTGCCACCACCTGAGTTTGCTGCTGTAATTGTGATTGTTCCACCGGATAATTCAGTGTAATTTTCATAATCTACGTTTGTGAAACTCCAGTGCTCTGCATCTTCCCGATTAACCGTGAGTTTTTTCGTTCCTGGAGCCGCATTATTTTTGGCTTTGACCTCAATATCAAACAGTTGCTGTTCCATAGGTACTGGATGTTCACCTGCAGTCAAATCAGCCCAGATGATCCGTACCCAGCCAGCTTCATTATCAATCTTATAATGAAAATTTGATTCATTGTTTTCTACTATGGATGGAAAATTGCCGCCGACATATTTAGGAGTGATACGAACGATCTCCAATACAGATGAGTCATAATCAATCTGCATATTATACGCGGTAACTGCGCTGTAATCGGGTTGTTTTAACGTAACTGGAACATGAACGCTTTGACCAGCTTGTACACTGACATCCGTAAACTGTACCCGCGAAGGTTCCATCGGCTCGGCTCCTGCTACACTCGGCAGTACAAGTGACGAGAGTAACGTCAGTGCGATCAGACCTGACATTGTTTTTCTGATTCTTGGACGTTTCTTTTTCGGTTGAAACATGTGATAACCTCCGTGTCTATATTCAGTAGATATATTGTATGGCGCACACCGTTGTTGTAGATAAGTGGAAAATAAAGGGATCACGCAGGCGGATCAACCATTTTCTCTCCAACAATAATTACTGACATGCCCCGTGGTTGTTCATTCGGATTAGACAGTTGTGTAATTTCGAGCACAAGGTATCTATTGACGTCACTGACTGAATTAATGGTGTAGTCCTTCGTTGTTGCTCCTTCAATTGGCACTCTATTCTCTCCTAAGGAATCTGTTGAGCGGTACCACTGATAAGAAGTTTCAATAATCTCATCTCCATCAACATCCAATGCTTCAAACGAACTGGTAATGGTTTCTCTGTATTTCATCACCCCAGTCAACTGAGCATTCAATGCATAAGGCGCATCATCCACTTGCTTGAATGTCAATACATAACGGTTATCCTTGGCACCAAGCTCTGTAACGGCATAGCCTTCCAGCAAAGCCTGAGAATCAGACCAAAAAACTTCACCGTCACGGTCGACATCCATCCGATTCATCTCAACAGCGGAATAGGAGCTACGGTTCAATTCGTTACGAAGATGTTTCAATAGCGCTGCTGCATCCGAGGAATTCACTTTGCCATCATTATTCACATCACCTTGTTTACTAATATAAAGTTCGAAATTATCCTTAACAGGTTCTCCAGATAAAGTATAATTGGCTTTCAATTCAATATTGACCTTACCCCTTGTATAGGGAATAACCACCAATTTATTTTCATTGTTTACGTATACGTGAGCCACACTATCATCATCTGAACTGGCGCCGACCGAATCGTATGTGTTCAGTGGGAACTGGGTATTTAAATCAATGATAACTGTCTTATCCAGTGCCTCGATTGGTGTATACGACACGAGAGAATGCTGATTGGAATCTTCCGATGAACGACTCAACCATCGAATATCCTCGTTGAGCACAGGTCGCGAAATCTTGATCTCCGGACCAATGGCTCCTGCGTTAGCCTGCGGGAGCGTTCCACCTATAGGCAATGCGATGCCCAATCCGAGCGCAGTCAACATGCTTTTTTTCAATATTGGCTTAAGCCGTTTTTTGTTTTGTTTCCCCTTCAATTCATGTTCCTCCTCGTGTACATCTCAAATTTGAACAACTACATGCTCAGTATAACGAGTCATTCTGAACCGATTCTGAACAGGACCATGGAACTATTCCCAGTATCAATTCGACAAAAAACGCCATGGAGTAAGCCTCCATAGCGTTTTGAACATAAATCATTTTCCAGTTTGGATCATATTCACCTAAAATTAAATTCCCTCAACAATCCTTTTGGCTCTAACCTTCACCTCGCGGTAAAGTTCATCCTCATCAATCGTCAGCAGTTTTCTGCCTCGCATGAGAATCTGACCATTCACTATCGTGGTGTCCACGTCCGCTCCATTTACGCTGTAAGCCAGTAACGATTCTACCTCATGTACCGGTTGAAGATGTGGTTTCGCCAGATCAATCAGGATCAGATCCGCTTTGTGCCCCACCTCAAGCATACCTACTTCATCCTGTAGACCAAGCAGACTAGCACTTCCACGTGTAGCCATGCTTAGTACATCCTTGGCTGGCAAGCGAGTGGGATCGCCATAGTCGAGCTTTTGCAGCCAGGTGGCAGCTTTGATCTCCTCGAACATATCTACGGTTGTGGCACTTCCCGCTCCATCCGTTCCGATGCCCACGTTAATTCCCTGGGCCAACATCTCGGTAATTGGTGCAATTCCACATCCCAGCTTCAGATTGCTGACCGGATTGTGTGCTACACCGCCGCGCATGCCCTTCAATCTGCCGATGTCCCTGCGATTGAGGTGTACACCGTGCGCAAGCAGTACATGTGCCTGTTCGAACGTCCCCGCCTCTTCCAGATACTCTGTCGGTGTCATACCATAGCGCTCACGAATCTTCACAACTTCTTCCTTTGTCTCAGCCAGATGAATATGCAGAGGAATATCCTCCGTGACAGCCAGAGCAATGACTTCACGAAGCGGCTCTAAAGGACATGTATAGGGTGAGTGGGGTCCATACATCGTTGTAATCCGCCCATCGGCCGCTCCAGACCAGCGTTGTACAAGATCGATCGCCTCCTGCAACCTGCGTCCCCCATCATCCTCCATGAATACCATCCCACGTGTAAGCGATGCCCGCATACCCGTTTGCTTAACCGCTTCTGCAATCTCATTCATATGGATATACATATCCGCAAACGCAGTGGTACCCGAACGGATCATCTCGGCGATGGATAACTTGGCCCCCCAATAGATGTCTTCAGGGTTCATCCTCGCTTCGGCAGGCAACATTTTGCGTTCGAGCCAGTCCATCAGCTTCAGATCATCCGAGAATCCCCGGAGCAGACTCATCGGTGTATGTTGGTGGGCATTAATCAGTCCTGGCATGGCGATCTTATTGCGTCCATCGATAATCTCATCTTGCGGTTGAGGCACAATGTGGTCAGCAATCTGTGTAATTCGATCACCCTCAACACGAATATCCCCCGTGAAGGGGGCATCGGCATCTTTCATCGTTAGGATCGTAGCTTGCTGAATCAGTATACTCATTACATTCACAGCTCCTCTGAATTGGTTGTGGTTCTTTCCATATTCGAGGGTAAGCCTTCACGTAACGGCAAGGTCAAGTCATTTTAATTTGTGAATCGTCATCTTTCTGAAACTTTGTATAAAGGGTTTGGGGTCGATTTCGACCATATATGGATATACTCCTGTGCTTGTGTGCAGATAGAAAAATCCACCTTCATCACCCATACGGCGAAAAGACATGTCAAACACTTCCGTAATGTTGAACTCGCGGTATTTGGTTACGATTTTATCTGAATACAGAATCATGGAACGGGCATTCATCTCAATCTCTTGGGCGAGACCCGTCACTTCTCTCTGTACTTTGTAATAAGGTAATACAGCAACGCAGTTCATGATCTCCCTCCATTCATGCCGTGATTATTGTTACATCATAGCAGATCGGAGGGCACCAACAAAAGAATATGAAATTAGGTGATCTTCGTCGTCACCTTCAATGGTGTATGAAGTGCATCCTGAATGTCCTGCAAAGAAAGAACCTGTTCAATATGAAATACACCATGTGGCAATGCTGTTTTGTACACACGTTCTGCTACGGCTGCAGCTACCGCTGCTGTTGCATCTGCTTCCTTAGCGCCGACCAGTAGTTGTTCGACGCGGATTTGTTCACCATTTTCCCATCCTACGGCATCAACCTTGACCGCATACATTGGCTCTCCTCCGGGAATAAGACCAAATGCCTTAACCGTTCCATTCCGAATAGACGGGATACGCAGCAACGAGAACAACCCTGCACGTTTGGAGATTGCCATGGATCTTGTGATCCAGCGGGAGTCCAGACAGAGTCTGGTAGATACGGTTGGAATACGTAACGTTCGAGCAACCACATGCTGATCCGAAAAGTTAAATCGATACGCCTTCCGCTGCCCCAGTTTTGCTCCAAAATCAATTAATTTGCCATCTCCGAAACTTTGGACCTCAGCAGGTTTGCCCTTTTGCATCACTTGGTAGGTGGCATTCATCTGATCAACGGTCCACTCCACGGCAGCTTTCCCATGTTTCTCGCCAAGTCCCAGCATCACGGTAATATCCGCTTCTTCCACCTGATCCATATGCATGGTTGCTTCACGTACAAGCAGATTAGTCACTCCCGGTGATAGTCCGACGCTGAGGATCGCGGTTGATTTGGAACGTTGCATTTTGGTGTGCAGCTGTTCAACCTGAGCGAGAAAATCATATTTTGCAGAAATATCAATATAGTCGATTCCGGCTTGTGCACAGGCTTCAACAAACCGGGGATCGCTCTGGTCAACACACATGATAACCAGCTTCACAGGCCTTAACATGGATGGTTCTACAGGTCGTGTTACATCCAGTTGAAGCGGTAGTACAGCTCCACCTGTAGACCTGCTGAATTCTTCCGCACGGTTCATGCGTGTACCCGCAGCCCATACTTTACCCGGGAACAATTTCCCCAGTTGAGTACATATCATCTGCCCCACTTGACCATAACCACCAACCACCCAGATCTGATCTTTCATAGGTTTCACGTTAGTTTCGAATTGCATAATACCCCTCCACCCAGAACGCCCCGAAGTAACGTGTAATATGTGAGAAACCGCATTCGGTCAGTAGCTGAGTCATCTCTTCAGAGCATATGGGATCGGATTCACGACCCAGGGAAGCAGCAAAACGCTCCCACTCTTCAGGAAGAACACCTGCACTCAACATGTGATCCTTCCAAGCTTGCATCATCACTGGATATGCAGGTGAATCAAGATCGGCATTTACAGCCGCAATGATCAGTGGTGCACCCGGTTTAAGTCTCGCTGCGAGGCTGGTCAGAAACGTTCTCTTGGCCTCCATCCCCTGAAGGAAATGTAACATGAGCATGCTTGTCGCCCCATCATATACGATATCCTCCGGCAATTCTTCAACCGTGACAGGTTGCAACTTCACTCTGGAACCGATGCCTTCTTCCTCGACTCGTTTCTCAGCAAGTTGCAGCATAGGCTGTGATGGATCTACTCCAGTCAATGTCCAACCGGCATGACGTGATCCGAGCAGAGCAATCTCTTTTCCCCCTCCCGCTCCGGCAACAAGGATATGAATATCGTTGTTATTTGCAAAAGATGCTGAAAGCAGCCGTTCCATTAGATCATGCATATGAGAATAACCCGGAATTTTCAGGGCTATCGATTGTTCGTAACGATGAACATCTGCCGTTTCCCAGCTCATCGGTGATGGATTGTGATTCATGGACACCGCACTCCTCTTGAATTGAAGTTAGACTTGACTCGTTGTTCGTCTAATTTCATTATAGAAGGATACGGCGAGCCTACAATCCCAGAACACTGGGATATGCGCTTAGCGAGAGGAGATATCTTGTTGACATCACGTATTGATCGGAACCATAGACTTATCACTTCTCTTGAAAAAGGAACCTGGACCTCACGTACCTATCGGGAAGCTGTTCTCAAGCAGATCCATACGGTTGTACCTTACGACGCATACTGCTTTACCACCGTTGATCCTCTGACTCTTCTCTCCACAGGAGCTGTGACAGAAGATGGCATTGAGGCCATTCATGATCGGTTATTCATTAATGAATACATGGAAGAAGATATACATAAATACGCTGAATTAATTCGCAGCGGTGAGCATACAGCTACACTTCATACGTCCATGAACTCACAGCTTGCACTAAGCCCACGTTATATCAACATTCTTCAGCCAGCGGGGTTTGGTGATGAATTGCGTGCTGTATTGGTCAGTGGAGACGCTTGTTGGGGATACCTGACGCTGTACCGCAAGACTGAAAGTACTGTCTTTACAGAGGAGGAGCGGTTGATGATTCAGTCCTGGACCGCTTCTATTGCATTGATGCTGCGGTCCACAAGTCTGACACTTGTGGATGAGATCACGAGTGGCAGTCCCGAGGAACCCGGAATTTTGATCACCTCGGACACGTTCCAGCTCTTATCGCTGAACGCCCCAGCTCAATATTGGCTGTCCCAATTACGCACGCTGGAACATGTAGGGCCGGATGTTCTGCCCCGTCCGGTACGTGCAGTGAGTTCCCACTTGCAGCGCAAGAATCGGGCAGAACTGGTCGAGGGTATTCAGATTGCAACCGACTCACCCTCCAAAGTTTGCATCCAACTTCCGGATGGGCGTTACCTCATACTTCATGCCAGTCTCATGCAACAGCTTACGGGACCGGATCAGATTGCTATCCGTTTGGAGCAGGCGATGCCACAGGATTTGCTGCCCTTGCTCGCCGAAAGCCACGGATTATCCAGTCGAGAGCGGGAACTGCTCGGATATGTGCTCCGCAGTTATTCGTCCAAGGAAATTGCTGCTGCGATGCATATTTCTGTATACACGGTTCAGGATCATTTAAAATCCATTTTCGCCAAAACCAAGGTATCCTCACGTCGCGAGCTCATCTGGTATTTCGTTTCCCGTTTTCAGCTGTCGGAAGAGCCTGCCATATAAATCCTGAGTAATTTCCCAGTAATCCACTTGACTATCAAATGAGAAAAAATCAAAAGATGCCAATACGATTTCCTCGTAATGGCATCTTTTTCTATATGCTATTGATTAAGAATCATAACGGTAACACAGGGTAACTTCGATGTTTGAACTTTTGATATCGTTCATTCTGCTTTAAAATGCAGCGCACAGTCCTGCCAAGCCGTTTTCCACAAAAAATTCTGACTATATCATTAATTGTGTTATTTGGCTTTTGCTAGTAAATAAAGAAAATACGGAACACTAATGACTGTAATTACGATTCCTGTCGGCACATCTCCTACCAGGCTAACGGTGCGCGTAATCGTGTCAGCCACCACCACGACTAGACCCCCGGCCAAGCTGGCAGCCGGAATGAGTAATTTGTGATCGGGACCGACCAGTTTTCTGGCCATATGCGGAGCGATCAAGCCAACAAAAAAGAAGCTTCCCCCCACAGCTACACTGCCAGAGGATAAAGCAACAGCAGCGATTGACAACCCCAAGAACTGCCGCTTCACGGAAACACCAAGCCCCTGTGCTGTCTGATTGCCCAGATGGAGGGAATTCAGTATGCGAGCCTTGTAAAAAATATAGCCGAGTAAGATCAAGACCCATGGTGTCAGTATGGAAATATAGCCCCAATCATCGCCCCATAGGCTCCCCGCGAGCCAATACAGCATGAAGTTCATCTGCGAATCATCCAGCTTGAGTGTCAAGAAGGTCGTCAGCGCCCCATACCCGCTTCCTAGCGCGACCCCGGTCAAGATTAAACCGATTGGTGAGATATCTCGTCCGCGGCGATACGATAATAAGAAGATCAATCCCGCCGCCAATAGTCCGCCAACAAAAGCCAACAGAGGCAGAGCAATGAAGGAACTCTTCCCTGTTGGTGCAATGAATACAACAAAGAACAGGACAAACAAGCCCGATCCCGAACTAATTCCCAGTGTTCCCGGACTAGCCATGTCATTGCGCAGCAAACTCTGCATCACGACCCCCGCCGCTCCCATTCCCAGACCTACCAAGATCGAAAGGACAATTCGTGGCAAACGAAAATCAAACACAATCAGATTTTGCCTATCGGTACCGTTTCCCACGAGAACGTTCAGCACTTCTAGCGGTGAAAGATTCATTTTGCCAGAATTCATGCTAATGATAGCAAACACAAGGATGAGCACCATAAGCACTACATTGATGATAATGCCTCGTTTCATCGTATAACGCCGCTTGGTCATTCGTATTCCCTCCTTTGTCTTCGAGCCAAGAAGAGAAAATACGGCACACCAATGATAGAAAATATAATGGCAATCGGCGTTTCGAACGGTTTATTGATCAAGCGTCCAGCCAAATCGGCCGATACGGTCAGCAACGCACCATATATTGCCGCTGCCGGAATAATGTATCGATAGTCGACACCTACCATATATCGCACAATATGCGGTGTAAT
The DNA here is from genome assembly GCF_038004645.1 of Paenibacillus sp. FSL M8-0212. NCBI lineage: Bacteria > Bacillati > Bacillota > Bacilli > Caryophanales > Paenibacillaceae > Paenibacillus > Paenibacillus sp. FSL M8-0212. Next base: position 6,502,065 of record NZ_JBBORP010000001.1, read on the forward strand.
CAGACCCACAAAACCGACCGGGCCAACCACAACAACAGCCAATCCAGTCAGCACGAGTACAATAATTGTCGACAAAATCTTGACCAGTCCGCTACGAATGCCGAGTCCACTTGCCACATCATCTCCCAAACTGAGCAATGTAACGGAAGGGGATAAGGCCAGTGCCAGCAGTATACCACCAACAAAGAGCGGTGAGATAATCAGCAATTCTCCCCATTTGACCCCCGCTGTACTACCCGCCGTCCAGAATGTTAATGCTCGGCCCAGGTTATAATTGATCGCCAAGTACTGACTGAGTGCGCCAAACAACATTGAAATAGATAGACCTGCCAGTACAAGCCGCTGTGGAGTCATTCCGCGATTGCCCAGTGACGCGGTAAAGTAAGTCATACCGGTGGCGATCGCTGCTCCCAGACAAGCGAACAACATCATCTGCCAATACGAATAACCCGGCAGAAAGGCCAGGCAAAGTGCAATTGCAAATGCTGCGCCAGAGCTAATCCCCATGAGCCCGGAGTCGGCCAGCGGATTGCGCGTTGTCCCCTGCATGATAGCGCCACATACCGCAAGGCTGCACCCAACGATCAGATCGGCTACGGTACGCGGAAGACGCATGGTTTGGATAATTTGATGTTCAGTGCGCATTGGATCAAATCGGAAAATAGCCTCCCATACCGTTGCTAACCTCATATCAGCAGCACCAAACATAATCGATGCCGCCGACATGAGAACCGTTAATCCAAGCCCTACTACCATGTACATGGTGAAGTTCATCGCCCCACGGCGTTTTTGTTCAGGCTTGCTTTTCATCTCGTTTCCCTTTCATCACTTATTGACAATCCAAACGAATATGGATATGAACGTCCATATATTCGATTGGTCATGTTTGAAAATTTGGAGTGTTCAATTAAAATTTCGTTCTAACTCTTATTTAGCTAATGCCAGCAATTGACTAACAATATAATCAATCAATGCACTGGAAGTCATTACGTCGGTGGACCAAGATAGCGAAGAATCCACCTTTACGATCCGATCATGTTGCACAGCAGGTATAGCATTCCACACAGCATTATCAGAAGCAACGTTTCCATCTCCTAAGAAGATCATATAATCCCCAGAGTAAGCAGGTAATACTTCCATGGAGACATCGCCCCAATATTTATCTGCGTCGATAATATCCGTTTGGACTTTTGAAGGTGCCTGCAATTGAAGTTCATCGTAAACAAGCTCGCCAACGGCATGCTTGGCTCCAGCTATGTAGTTACTTTTATCACTGAATTCTCCAACCGTAATCGTTACATCGGATAGGCCCGCATTCTGAAAAGCTAGCTTTGCTTCTTCAATTTTTCCGGTATAAGCATTCAAAACATCCTTAGCCTCTTCCTGTTTGTTCAAAACATCGCTAATAAATTGTATCCGCTCTTCTGTAGTCATATCACCATAGGGAACATAAATGGTCGGGGCAATTTTGGATAAATCATCATACGACTCATCGCTCCATGCCAAAATGATAAGATCAGGCTCAAGCGTCATGATATCTTCCGGCTCCATGACTACTTTTACGGAGTCTGTGATCTGGTTAGCATAAACAGGCTCTGTCTCTCCCCGTGCAGCTCTAGCCACACCTAAAGGAGTTACACCTAGGGCTACCACATCACCAACCAAATAATCGACTACAACTCGCTGAGGGTTGTTAGGTACCTCAACATCACCCTTAACTGTGGTTATCGTTCTGGTCTGCGAGACGGCTTCCGAAGCTTTTGTCTCCGACCCTTCCTGTTGTGTCGTCTGCTGTGTCTGTGCAGGTGTTGTATTCGCCGTTCCCCCATTATTCGCTGGCGTCCCTGACGTACATGCTGTCAATAAGAGCATCATGCTTATCGCCGCCGCCAAAATCATTTCTTTACTTCTTAATGATCCAAACATCGTTGATTCCCCATCTCTATAAGACTTGACTAGACTCGCTAGTTCCCTCTCATCGTAAGGGAGATGAGAATCATTATCAATACCATCAACCTGCATGGATAGTGCGTTTATTTTCCGATAATCACTTGGTGTCATCTTATAATGCTTCTTAAACATTCGGAACAGGTTTTTCTCATCTGTGAAACCAGCTCCAGATGCGATTTCTTTAACCGTCGCTTCTGTATGTTTCAAGTCATGACAGGCAGCTTCAATCCTCCTCTGAATGAGATACTCCTGTAAGTTTATCCCTTCCCTTTTTTTGAACAACCGCGTCAATTGTCCACCACTGATCCCAAACATATCGGCAATTTGTTGAAACATAATCGGCTCCCTGTAATGTTTATCGAGATATATCTTGGCAGAACAGGCTGGATCTGGCTGGAGATACCGAATCTCACCACCCTCCAAATCCCTATACACCTCATGAATCAATTGATATAGAAAACTTTTTGCCTGTAGCTGATCCATCGCTTTGCCACGTTTCCAGCCATTCATCATCCGTTGGAACCAATCGCGTAGCAAGATGGGATTACTTGGCGTATAACCAAACTGTTGAACAAATGGATTGACTTGCTCCAGTAATTGCTGCAGATGTTTCTTGAAAAAGAGAGGTGATTCTGCTCTATAGAAAACCATAAAGGTATTCACAATCTCCTCTTTAGGCGTAATACTGAGCAGGCTCCCCTTCCCACCGTGAACTAAGCCAAAACGTTCCATTGCAAATGTGGTTTCATTCAGTTGGATTTGCGCTTCTCCCCCATATGCATAGATAAACATGCTACTAGGCATTTTATATTGCTCCAACGGGTATTGTGACGCTACATTCTGAAAGCGTACATCTATTAATGTAATGATCGAACGTGTCCAGATACTGGCCATCATATCAATCATCTCCGGTGTAAATCCCTGTCTTGCTTCTTCCTCTTGCATCTATCCGCGCTCCTCGTTTCACTTTTTCCAATGTATACATCACTCAATAAATGATATTGATTATCAATATCATATCTGATCAGGTAAGTATATCATCATTAAGTGATATTGGGGAACAGGCAGTAGACGTTATGCTTTTCATCCGCTTTCGTAAAAAAAACTAAAAAGGAACACCTGAGAGTACAAAAAAAGCCTGATCCATATGGATCAGGCTTCTTCATTATGTTTTTCGTGTTCAACACTGTTCCGTAATCACCATGTTTCCGCAGCCAACCGGGACCAAGTTTATTAAGACTTTGCAGGTTTCCGAGAAGGTTTGGATGAGGTAGATTTTTTATTCTTTTTCTTACTCATTTCCACAACCACTGGCTCCTGTGGATGTTCCACCGGGTACATTTTACGGAATAATAACGTCTGTAGTACCAGGAATGAACCCCCAACCGTCCAGTAGAGCGGCATCGCTGCCGGAGCTGTAAGAGAAAAGAATGCCATCATCAATGGGGAGAGATATCCCATAATGGCGAACTGTTTTCGCTGCTCAGGCGCCATATTGGCTTGTGATACCTTGGCTTGAATCAGATATATGACCGCGACCACCACAGCGAGTACGTAGTCCGGCGCTCCCAGTTTGAACCACAGGAACGAGTGAGAGGACAACTCCGGTGTAAGTCGGATGGCTGTGTAAATACCTGAAAGTATAGGCAACTGGATGAGCATTGGCAAGCAACCAATATTCAGCGGATTGAACTTATGTTTCTTGTACAGCTCCATCGTTTCCTGAGACAGCTTTTGCTTATCAGCAGGGTCATTTTTGCCCTCATATTTTTTCTTGAGCGCATCCATCTCGGGTTTCATGGCGTTCATGATGACTCGTGTTCCCTGCTGGGACTTGGCTTGACGCATCATCAATGGCAATAGTGCTAGACGAATGACCAGCGTAATCACGATAATCGCGACCCCGTAGCTTCCGTTAAATATCGTGGCAATGTGCTGTATCAGATACGAGAGTGGAAATACAATGTAGTGATTAAAAAATCCCGGTGTCGATGAAGTAATCTCCGACACGTTGTTGCTGCATCCGGCAAGCAGCATGACTGCAAACAAAATGACAATCAGGCCATAGATCCGTCCCTTGCCCGAAGTAAAAGTGAATCCCTTGTTAGTCTTATGTTCCATATATATCCTCCTCGTTGATTTGTTGACCAATCGTTCAACGAGGAATGACAATCTGGTTCATCTTCATCGGGCGCTTCTCTTCGTCTAATCATGCGACTCCAGTCTTCCTGTCTATGCTGTCTGTCCAAACACAGGGCGGGAAGTACAGGTTCAAGTCCACCACCGGCGCCACCTTCCACCCAGTACTCCGTCATGCCACAGTGAAGATGGGCAATATAGGCATAACTGACGGTGAAGATGAGTCCAATCGAGAATAAATATGGTAATAACTCCTGCAGTTCAAACAAGGGATTCACCCCCTTTATAGGTTAGTTTTTATATTATAACACTTACATATTGTTTTTGCATAAATCCGTACGGGAAAACAAATACTCTTCAGCTATTCCGTTCTCAATTTGGACAACTCTTGCTCAGCTCGGTGTCTTGCCACGTTATAAGAAGGCCATGAGCGATCTGATGTATCCATATCCAGATATGCTTGACGTTCCAGCATTTCCCTCTTGAGATCCGGATACTCCTCATGAGCAAACTCTCGAAGTAACGGAACTGCATCTGCCGATAGACTCGCCAGATAGGTTCCATCAATATTGCCAGTCTGATGATAACGTTCAATATTCAGCTCGGCAATCCGTTTATCCATGCCCACATAGTTGACTGCAACATAAGCTGTGAGCGCCAGCACAATATACCAGCGAATCAGCGGTATTGACGTGTACCGTATACGAAGGCCAGCAATCAGCAACAGGAGTGCAAGGAAGATCATAAATGCGTGTACCAGGAAGCGGATGTACGTATATCCATATGCCTGCTCATAAAGATTTAGGCGCATAAACGCGGAATACAACATAATTGCTGAACAACTGACCAGAATCAGGAGCAATACCTGATGCACGATGGAACCCGCTTTGCGACTCGAACGGGTATACTGCAAAGCAACAATAAGAATAAAGAAGTTAATACCTGTGACGAGAATTAACTCTGCGAATCCACTTCTCGCATAGTCTGCGTAAGACAGATCTACCGGAAGATGCCCCTCTCCTGCACCAAACAGATACGAAAACTGTACAAGTACAAACAAAACGTACACACAGTTAATGACAACCAGCATCGTCCCTACAATGATGGGGTCCAATCTGAATGGTTCCCGCTGAACTGGAGTGCGTTCGGGCTCGGGTGTAATCTTATTTGTAACCTTACCTTCAGTGGCCGAGTCCACAGGAGAGAATATATAGGTGTGGTCACGCTTATCAACCGTGGATGCAGCTCCATTTTTCCAATGTGCGTTCTCTCTCTTCTCTGCCTCATATTGCATTGGCTGGACGAATCCCCATACATAACCGAACAGCAATACACCTGCGATGACAATCCAGATGATTCTCGGTATCCCTGGAGTAAAAGCCAGCTGATTCAGCCACTCCGGAAAACCGGCTAAATACTGATCAAAGACCCCGTCAGCAGAGGACAGTAATGCAACGACTACAATGAGGATAGGCAAGGACGCCACAAGACCAATGAGTACTTTAAAAACAACTGTTTTCTGTGATTTGCCGATGCCACGCCCTCCTGCTCTCACAGCAATGGCAGCAACCGTCCCCCAATGACGTATGGCTTGAGGCAGCAAGTGGTCAATAGCCGTACCAATCAAACCAATCTCCCACCACTGCTTCTGTTTTCTGCCCATCAGATACGTCATATGTAAGATAACTACGCCGGGTACAACCAGAAAATTAAGAACATACAGCAGTTCATTGTCGTATAACAGGAACGTTAGCGACAACAATAGCACTACAGCCGCCACAAAAGCATCAATGAACTTGAAAGACCTCATGCGGTCCCGTGCAAACAGATACATGAACACATAAAAGAGAATTACAAAGATAGGATACGATACGCCAATCTCATTACCATAGAATAAATACTGGTGAATGATCGCCAGCATCCATGCAGACAGTAGCGTGATTAGAGCGCGTTGCGGTGAAGCCATTATTTTATCAATCATGGGAAAAACCTCCATTAACCTTTCTATGCTATATTCTAGATGATAAAATAGGAATATAAATAGAAATTATAATCGACAAAACTTCTTATTTTAGAGGAATACGTCAGAGTTCACCTCCAGGAGGGAATCAACACTTGAAATTACATCAGCAATATCTGCTGTTGCATCGTCATTACGGTCACCATACAGAACATGAACTTACACTCGCCGATCTCGCTGAGTTGCTAAATTGTACACACCGCAATACGTTAACGATTGTCAAAAAGATGGTTGCCCTTGATTGGATTCGTTGGGTTTCCCAGCGTGGCCGTGGTCGGCGTTCTTCACTGACTTTGCTTGTTCCGGCTGATCAAATCGCCGCAGAATATATGATGCAGGCCATGAATCGCCGGGAGTTGCAGCAAGCTGCCGAGCAGGTGAGCGCATTCTCCAGTTCAACAATCATGCAGGATCATCTAAACCAGTGGTTGCTTGGATATTCAGGACATCATACGGAAGCCGGCACCAATAATGAGCAGATTGATACACTTCGGTTGCCCCTCCGCCAACAGCTTCATGCGCTTGATCCGCTTTACATTAATCTATTAGCTGAATCCTTTGTTACTAGCCATGTCTTTGACGGGTTGGTTCAGCGGGGTGAACAGGGAGAGATTCTCCCATGTCTCGCTCATACCTGGGATGTCAGTGCAGACCGAAAGACATGGATCTTTTATTTGCGGAAAGGTATTACTTTTCACGATGGTCAGTTGTTGACGTCCCATGATATTGTACATACGTTTGAACGGCTGCAATCTACAGATCGCCGGACACTGTACCGTGATGTAAGTAAACAGATTCTCTCTATTGAAACGGTCGATTCCTTAACCGTGTGTTTCCAGTTGAAAGGTCCTCATGAATTGTTTTTGTCCTTCCTGACAACAAGTCGTGCGGCGATTGTACCCTCACCAGGAACAAACGAACATAAGATAAAGCATTCGGGTGATCTGCCTGGGATGCAAAAACCTGTTGGGACGGGGCCGTTCAAGGTCACTGCCTGGGATGATCACTTGTGCAGACTTGAAGCCTTTTCCTCGTATTTTCAGGGTAGAGCACATATGGACCGGGTAGATATCCTGCAAATTCCGTGGAGTGCCTCGGCAAAAATGGACGATAGCCAAGATATCGAAACTCCGTTCTTTCATCTAGTTCATAATCCGTCTTTGTCTGCGGGTGCAGACTGGACACAGATTAGTGCAGGTGTGATGGTTCATAAATTACTCACGTGTAATACACAAAAAACCGGACCGTTAAACGATCCGGCAGTAAGAGCACACCTTCAGTTATGCCTTGCTGGAATGTATAGAGATGACGGACATGTAGATGACTCTGAGGTCGTCGCTCTTGACTCTGTTGCCGTGAATATCGGGATGGTTGAGCATGAGGGATTTAGAGATATTACTAAACGACTCACTTCGCCTAGTCCCATCTCCCTGCACATTGCAACCATTCCACAATATCGCAGGGATGCCCAACATCTGGCGTCCATACTGGAGCAGTGCGGTTTCTCTTGTACCGTCCGTACCGCTACAATGGAGCAGTTCAAAGGAAATCTGCGGCTGGAATCTGATCTGATTCTCTTCTCGCTCATTCGGGACAGGGACGAAGAACTGCGCAGGTATGATCTCTACTCCACGTTGTCTGAGCATTTGGAAGATTCTGCTCGCATAGCGATTCATAAGATTTTGCAAACCATCGTCGCCTCTCCCATCGCTGCGGATCGAACTCGTGAATTAGACCGCATTGAGCAATTTTTGGTCAGCCAGAACCTACTGTTCCATTTATCTGAAAAACCGGTAGAGACGGCTTATCTGCCTTCGGTACGTGGTCTATCTTTCAACAGCCAGGGCTGGGTGAACCTGCGTCATATCTGGTTTCCTTCTGACGCACGAGCACATCAGTCTGATTAAACATCGTATTATATGACTTATACCATCCGATCACGTATCTTTTTTATTTTGACATGGTCGTGATCGGCTCTCCCTGTTTGCTTCTCAATGAAATAGTATCTTTACGTCGATATACTCCAAGCAGTAAACCCACCATGGCGTATTCTAAGATCACATGAGAACCAAATCCAATAAAAGGGAAAGTAACGCTGACAATCGGAACCTTTCCGGTAGTCATCGCCAACGAGTAAAGCATTTGCAATGCAAACATGATTGTAATACTGAACACGATCATACGACCAAATTCATCGAGTACACGAGGTAGCATTTTCAACATACTAGTAAGAAACCATACGATTCCAAGCAACAGCAATATGCCTGCTAACCAACCAAATACATCAATAAGCATTACACCGGGATAGTCCATATAATATCCTGTAAAGTGGTCCAAAGACGTGTCAGAACCGTTTCCCCACCATCCGGCAGAATGAAGAATATTCATAATCGTTTGGTTATAGTAACCGTTTCCTAGCGGATCATTCTGGAGATCCAACACAACAGAGAGTCTCTCAAACCGCCTGTGTTCACCACTCAAAAACAACTGTATCATAGTGACACTCCCCGTAATTGCAGCACCCACAAACGTATAAAACCATTTTCGTGTAATCCAGGCAAACAAGATAATAGTTGCCGTTCCGAATGGAAACAATCGTACCCAATCTGAAGCCTGAAACAGGCTAAAAGACGGCAAAGCCACAAGAAGAATATACGTTGAGACAGATTGTACATCGCACTTAGTACGCAGCTTATCCATCATAATCGCACCTATGGCAAGGGGCAATACCCACATGGATATCGTCGTAAGATCAATTGTTAACCCAAATATGCTCCAGAACCGTTGTACACCATAATCAACCGGTGATACCAGCGGATTAATCCACAACATACCACTTAACAAAATATAGATCCACCAGGCAGATTTTTTCCATTTTTGATAATCAAAATACATCAAAAACACCATCAGCACTAAACCAATAATAGTGTAGAGCAAATGACTTTTATACAAAAACTGAAACTTTTCAACTGAGATATTTGTCGTATAAATCCATGTCAGCAGCAGGCTCATGATTAGCAAACAGGCAAGTCCCGTTAGCAACCCCCAATGCATGCGATGGTGATGCAAGCGGTGCATGCTTTTGCCCACTACTGAAGGATCACCCATCTGTTCAATGGCATATGTAATTGCTTCTTCCTCTGTATAACCTTCTTGTTCTTTGTCCAAAATCATCTCTTCCATGTGGTTTCCCAACTCATCACGCAGGTCGTTATGTACTTCGCGAGCTTTAACCTGAACACACATGTGATCAAGGTACTGCTGAATTCGCTCATGTCGATTTGTCATGTCAGGCCTCCTTCCCCAAGCACCCGATCCACAGCTCTACGGAACAAATTCCACTCTGCTTTTTTACTTTCTAAGGCCTCCATCCCCTTGTCTCGAATCGAATAATATTTACGTTTACGGCCTTCAACCTCCATCCAGTACGACTCTACCCAACCTTCAATCTCCATAGCATGCAAAATAGGATATAACGTGCCCTCTTTCAGATTAAACACACCCTCAGATTGACGATGTAGTTCCTTAATTAATTCATAACCGTACAACGGTCGTTCCTGAAGCAAGGTCAGAATCAATGTCTCGGTACTGCCTTTAATCATTTGTTTGTTAACCTGCAACGCGCTCACTCCTTCCTTTTCATATACATCGGAAACCTATGCATAGAACAACTAGGTATGATATTACCTTATCCTTCCTTTTCTGTCTAGCCAACAAGCTTCTTTATTTATGTTAAAATAAACAAGTCCTTTCATTCATGAACTCTAATGATGAATCTATATATTCGTGTATTTTTTAATTACAGATACTATTTTTTCAATACAATTAAGGAGGCATTACATTCATGAGCAAACTAATTTTCTTTCTCGGCGGGGCCGGAAGTGGCAAGACCACACTTGCCAAAACCCTTTCCCGTAAACATAAAGCTGCTTTCTTCGATATGGATATTCTGCTTCGTCCTGCGGCTGAGGCAATCATGACCCTTCAGGGACTTGACCCATCTGACCGAGATTCGCCTGAATACAAAAGGTTGTGCCGTGATCTTGGGTACCGCATTACGATGGATGCTGCTCTGGATAACGTTCAGTTGGGTATCGATACAATCGTTGTGGGGCCATTTACCAAGGAAATCGGTACCTCTGACTGGATCGAGCAGGAACTCGCACGGATTGGACGTTCTCTGAAAGATACGGATGTGCGGGTTGCCTATATTTATCTTGAGAATGAAGCATTGTATCACAAACGGATCACAGCGAGACAATCCCCACTAGATGAATGGAAGTTAGCCAACTGGAATGCCTTCACAGCTTCTCTCGTCCGTAAAGAAATAGCCTGGCCCCTCCCTGCTTCATCCGTCGCTTATATTGATAATTCCAGTGATGATCCTGCGATTGCCTATGCTGAACTTGAACGACGGATGTACGAGTAAAAAGAATCACAGGCCCAATCTTACCTTGGTGATAGGTAGAATAAACGCTTCTCTCTCCAAATTCTGACTCACTTCGAACACTCTAACGAATCTTAGGCACCTTATTAATTGGTTTAGACTAACATGAAAATTCTAACGAACCTCAGTAATGTTAAACTGGAGCAGACAAGTGAAAATGGGCAAAAATGGGCTATACACGAAGTGATAAGGTGTCTCAGATTCCTTACGATTTCAATCAGACCCATATGCTTGGAATAAGGTGCGTCAGGTTCGTTAGTTTTCCAAAGAGTGCCTAGCGATGAAGCCAATTGTGCGCCAAAATGCTTTTGAATGCTATTCAAATGTGATCTGAATGAAAGCTGTACACCGATCACATATACACATATCTAACAAAATCAAAAAAGGGATCCGTCTCACCAAGCCTAGCAGGCCGATGAAACCGATCCCTTTTTCCATTAAACATCCCCGCACAACACAGAGAATAGACGATACCTTCTACTCCAATTAGACGTCAGATATCTGCCGAGAAGAATACTTCACATTCCTCCGTCACCCTACCATTCACCTATCCATGCACTTAGCATAAAATAGACCAATCTGCCTATCCGCGCTGACGCGCAGCATGACGTTCAGCAATACGGGCCGTGATTATTCCGTGACTCTCATCGATCTCGTCCGGTGTACACGCGGCTTTTAACTCATATACTTTCACCGGAGAACGGTCGATAATATCCAAAAATGAATCAAAAAAGGTCATGTCTTTACTATGGATGTATGGACACCAATGATCTGCCAACCCTACGGTTTCATGAATATGCACGCCAACCACGTGATCAATCAACGCGTTAGCCTCACGTACATTATCGTACAGCCCCATTCGATCCATCATCATACCGTGACCAATATCGTACCAAAGACCAAGCGGCGCGCCCTTCATTTGTCCAATAATCGTTCCTGCTTCGTGCAAAGTCGGCATCTGATAACAGCGTGAACGGGTCTCAATACCGAAATTCACCCCGTATCCTCGCTGCTCAGACAAGTCACATACCTTTTCCAGACTCTCCTGAATCCGGCTCAGGTAATGTGCGCTGCCATCTTCCCGCTTCTCCAACATCTCTTGCCATAAAGATTGATATGCCGATGAATCCGGTCCTTGATCGTGGTATATCTTTTTCAACGCTTCATCTATATTGTATTCAAACGGAACCTCACCCGGATGTACAACAACAGCCTTGGCCCCATAACGATGTGCGTACTCGGCTGAGCGAAGTAACAGTTCAATCGCCCGCTTGCGGCGCGGTTCATCATCGAATCCGAGCAGGACGGAATCCGTCCCGTAATCTGGATCAGCCACATGCGGGAATGTATTATGCACACTGGATACACCGATCTCTCCCCGTTCAATCATCGGTTCTATCGTCTGCAGCATCTCTTCCGTAACGTTGTAATTCAATTCCACCTGTCTGAACCCAAGAGACTTGATTTCTTCAATCATGCCTTGTCCGGTCGTATGACGTTTGATATTCCAACATGTTGAAAACGAATATTCCTGTTTGTCCGTATACATGATTGGTCCTCCTGTCTATCATTCTATCGCCCATTCATATTCCATTTATCTCTATCTATATAAGTTGAACGAATAAACTTTACACTAGATCACTCCAATTGCAGTACCATCTTCCGATCGCTGTTATCCCCAGATTTTTTTGATCCCCTTCTCCAAAGGGAAAAATCCGGTGATAGCTTATGCTTCCGATGCAGCTTTCTTGCAGAAAGCTTTCAGGCGAACGCTCCGCTTCTTCAGATCCGTTCTGCACTCTTCGTTCTCGTGTAAATGTTCAGTTCATCTTATATACCTATTTATTCCTCATACCGTTGTCTTCACGGAGAGTCAATTCAAATCTCATCTTGTTCGCAGTTTTCCCAGGCACATAACGATAGATGATCTCCGCATGATTCACGTACATTAATACGGATGGTTCAGGCGCTTCAGCCTTCACGATACACGTAAGTCCAGGGAACTGCCATAACGCTGGTGTAATGTCCTGCTGACGAAGGGATGGCCCTCTGATTTCAAAATAAACATCGATCTCTTCCGCCGTATCCAGCTCCACATCAATGGTTAACGAATCTGGCGTGAGATCCACGTCAAACGTCACTCCGCGCAGATGACTGTTCCACCCCTCGCCTACCTCACGGCGGATCAAGCGAAGATAATAACGCTCCCCCATCTCTGTCTGCCAGTGGATCGTGGCTGGATGCATCTGGCCGTTGGTATTCACACTTCCCGACATGGCACCAATCATCCGGTCCTCACCAATCCAGGCTTTGGCCGTACATAGATTCCGATTGGACGTTGGATCATTGCGCTCACACAGTTCCATGAACTGTTTCTGCACAAGCCGATCCTCTTGATGAGCCTTGAAATACGGCACGGCTTCCGCGGGCACATCTACCCCAAGGAGCGCAATCAGTGGATCATGGCCTGACTCACAGTTGATTCCTGCCAGATATTCATACCCTTCTCCAAGCAAGAGATAGATAAATACACCGATTGAACTATGCTCTCGCATCTCCATGTCGTACGCCCGAGAGAATGGGCCGGAGAGATTTTCGAGGTTGGCATTATAATATAGCGCAATGTTATTCCACAGCCCATGTTCAATTCGGTGTCCAATTTCAAGTAAACGTTTGGTGACTCCGTACTTTCGATACATACCAAGCACGGAGAGATCCACCCCGTAATACGTTGTTGTATTGAATTCAGCGAATGTCCCGTCGTACTGTTCAAACTCCTTCATCAATCCCTCCGCCTGTTCATCCGAATGCTGAATCCATTCTGTTCGGTTCAAGCGATGGCCGTAGTAGTGGGTAATGAAAATATGCATTAACTCAATATTGGTGTTCATGGGGATTACGTCAGATAACCTGCGTTCTATTGACCCTTGAACAGCCAATGCCATGGCATGGTCCATCCGTTTCATGAGTGTCTCCGGTATAAGTTCAGCGAATTCAGCAGTTACGACCACACAGACACAAGCGATAAACTCGCGCCAGTTGGGATCATAGCTGATCCAGACCGGTGGCAGAATCTGATTCACTGCCGAATGAAAAAGGCGTTTCAGTTGTTTGGAATCTGCCGCCTCTGTGAGCAGAGATCCATCTTCCTGTAGTTTATGGATAAACTGCGCAGACACCTTCTCAAAGGTGCGTTCCAGGAAATAGGCCGTGCCTGGCGCAAAAGATTTCCAAGCATAGTGACCCGCTGGTGGATGCACATCAGTTGGCCGGGTCGCGAAGGTTCCGTGATAGATCTCATCCGGAGCGTCATATTGAACATCGAGCACCTTGTGGAACACTTGTATCGCGCGTTCCACATCACCAGGCTCATTTCGAATCAACAACCCAAGCGCATAATGTGCACTGGCTCGTGTGCTGTGCTGCGATGAATCCTCTTCTTCAAAACTCCGAAGCAGATCCAGTTCCTTATCATAGAAGCTATCCATCATCGTCATGGACTGGTTTACAAGATACTGCTGCTCTTTCGACATCTTTTCTACCATTCGTTGTGTCATGTCATGCGCCCTCCCGAGACTATAGGTGCGTGTTCAAAAAGATCAGTTTTCAGTACCAAGAAGCTGATGATGCCACTAGGCATCATTCGTAATCAAAAGTGAACTTTTTGAACAACCTCTATTAACCTTTTACAGCACCTACCATTACGCCACTGATAAAGTACCTCTGCAACCACGGATACACAAGCAAGATCGGTAAGGTTGAGAAAATAACGCTGGCTGCTTTCAGACTCTCAGGCAGGACTTGAACGGCACCAATGCCTTCGTTCTGCATCAGTTCTGTAATCTGGTTTTGCTGAATCATCTGATACAATTTCAATTGCAAAGGGTAAAGCTCAGGCTTGGTGATATACATCAGTGCATCCTGGAAACCATTCCACCGTCCTACTGCGTAGAACAGGCTCAGTGTCGCCATAACCGGAAGGGATAGCGGCAAAATAATACGCATAAGTGTTCCGAAGTGGCTGCTTCCATCAATGCCCGCCGCTTCTTCGAGACTTTCGGGAATCCCTCGGAAGAAGGTGATGAGGATAATCATATAGAATGGACTAATCAATCCAGGCAGAATAAGTCCCCATGTGCTATCGAGTAGATGCAGATTTTTGATCAGAATGTACTCGGGAATAATGCCCCCACTGAAGAACATCGTCACCACAATGACAAGCATGAACCACTTACGCCCTTTCAGATTACTCTTCGCCAGTGGATAAGCTGCTGCAATGGTCATCGCCATGCTTAACACCGTACTCAGGACGGTCAGCCAGATCGTATAGATCAGGGAACGAATCATCGATCCATCTGCAAATACTTTGGTATACGCCTCAAAGGATAACTCTTTGGGGAAAAAAGAAACTTCTCCTGAACCGATCGCCCGGTTTGAGCTGAGCGAGATCGCAATAATATGAATGAATGGTGCAAGACACAGCACCATCGTAATGATAATAAGAATGACGTTTACCGTGTTGAATATTCGATTCGCCGTGTTTTCAGACATCTCACTCACTCCTTACAGATCATATGTGAATCAAATCCACTACATAATGCTCTCATCGGTCAATTTCTTGGACGTATAGTTTGCTCCGAGTATGAAGACAAGTCCAACTAATGCCTGGAACAAACCTACAGCTGTTGCGAGCGTGACCTGACCGGATTGTAAACCGACACGATAGACAAACGTGCTGAGCACATCCGAGTATTCACGTACAGCCACATTTCCGATAATAAATGGTCGGTCGAACCCGATAGAGATCATGTTGCCGACATTAATGATCAATAAGGTAACAATCGTTGTTTTGATGCCTGGCAAGGAGATGTGCCAGATTCTGCGTAGCCGACTTGCTCCATCCACTTCTGCCGCTTCGTACAGTTCCCGGTTAATTCCTGTCAGGGATGCCAGATACAGAATCGTACCCCAGCCGGCACTCTGCCACACGCCTACCGCAAGATACGTGAAGAGCCAATAGTTTTTGTCTGAAAGGAATGGTAATGGATCAAATCCCATGCTCATCAAGATATTGTTAATAAAACCCGATTGTGTACCAAATACTTGAAGTACGATCCCTCCAATAATGACCCACGAAATAAAGTGAGGAATGTACAGTAAAGTTTGTGCCAGTTTTTTGAACCAAGCCTTTTTAAGCTCGAACAATAAGATGGCCAATATAAGCGGCGCCGGGAAGGACACCAGCAGATCCAGCATGTTAAGCACTAACGTGTTGCGTAATGCCGTGTAAAATCCCTGATTTTGAAACACTTCTCTGAATGCATCCAAGCCAATCCACTCACTACCGGAGATCCCTTGAAAGAAGTTAAAGTCCTTGAACGCAATCTGCACGCCATACATTGGCCCATACTTGAAAATAATGAAGTAGATCATGGGCAGTAGGAGCAACGCATATAGTTGCCAGTTTCTGCGGAAATAGATGCTTGTTTTCATAAACCTTCCCCCCATGTCATTCAGGATTCTTCATCAAGGCGATGTTGCCATCGCCCTAATGAATTCCCTGTTCTTTGTTGTCATACACATTAGATGTGAACTCTACTCTACTTATTTCATCGCTTTGTAAGCTTCTGTACGTTCATCCAGGATCGCTTGACCACCGCTTGCCATGTAGTCTTTCATCATGCTGTCATACGTGGCTTCAAAATCAGCGGGTTTGGAAATGGTTGTTTTCACGAAGAACTCCATGAATTTGTCTTTCAAGCCGTTACCGTAACGTGCTTCTGCATCAATCGGTTTGGAGAAACGTACCGGTTGAATCGTGTCCGTGTTGGAAATTGCTACCGACTTGCGCATGTCATCCCGATACTTCGACTCTACCTGTACGACATAAGCCTCTTCATTTTTCTTGTCATCCCCAACGTATTTACCATTAACGATAATGGCAATGTCACCGGAATTATAGATACGACCTGCGATTTCAGGTGAAGCATCATCTTTGATCAGTGGTACACCATCCACGAGCTCATAGTTCTCATTTTCAACACCGAATTGCAGGTCGAACAGGTTGTTGCCCGAAGCCATCCAATCCAGATACTTCATCGCTGCTTCCGCATTTTTGCTCGATTTTGGAATCATGACATACATCGCATTGGGAGCATATGCCGGTTTGGCAAATTTGCCTTCGGAGTTCTTGAATGCATCAATCGGTGTGATCACTGCACCCGGTTGATTGGTTTGCAAGTTTTTGTACGTACCGGAAATGTAAATCTCCCCTGCATCTTCGGTGTAGAATCCAACTTTGCCGTTAGATACATCTTCCCACAGCTTTTTCTTGTCTTTATCTAGTCCAAAGTCCTTGCTCATTAATCCTTCATTATAAAGTGTGTTCATATATTTCAGAGCGTCCTTGAAACCAGGCAACAACGTTGGATAGTCATTGGAACCCAGTTGCTGCGTTAATGTATATTTTTGTTCTTCCGTTAGCGGTTCAATGAATGACCAGATCAGGGGTTCATATTGAGCCGAGGCAATCGACATCCCCATTGGGATAAGTCCTGTGCCAACCTTACCCGGATCTTTTTCCTTAAAGGCCTTCAATGTTGTATGCAGCTCCTCAGCTGTCTCAGGGGAAGGCAATCCGAGCGCATCCAGCCAGTCCTGACGAACATAGGATGCGTACTTGCCTAGAACAAGACGTTTACCTGGAACCGCAAACTGTTGTCCATCGTATTGACCGTAGGCCAGCGTTTCATCTCCCAGGAACTTCTTCAGGTTAGGACCGCTTTGATTGATCAGATCCGTAAGTTCGGTCAGACCTCCTTGCTCTGCATACCGATTGAATGTTCCCGAGTCGTAGGTAAATACGATATCAGGTACTTCAGATCCACTCGCCATCAGAACGTTAAGTTTCTGTACTTCCTCCGAACGTGGTACCGGAACAAACTGAACATCAATGTTGTTTGGATCACCAAACTTCTCTTGTATGAAGCGAGTCAGATAACTGTCCGAAATGGTGTAGCCCGCCGGAGTATTTCCGCGGTCGAAGATTTCTACTTTCAAAGTCGTTTTTTCCCCCGAACCCGACTCTCCTGATGAAGATGCAGATTCGCTTCCTGATGAACATGCGGATAATAATAGAGTGAATGCTGTTACCACTGCGAGGATTGAACTTGCCTTGCCTGCCTTACGTCTTTGAAATAATCTCATTTGACCTTTCCCCTTTCGCACACTCTCTGAATGAATTCACATGATTGCCACTCCACTTTGTTCAGCCCATTTTGTTGCACCTGTGAATGTCACTAATCATTACATATGATCTGATATTTAGACAATAAACTATTTTCAAAATGTAAAATTCACGTTTTTTAAGTTAAATACCGCGATATATAAACATATTTCCTGACAATATACAATTTTCACGCCATTAATGTTAACTATAATAACATATAATGTTGTATTAAGATCGATTTCTCATGCCTAATTTGGCATCACCCATCTTGCAATAATCCTTTTTCCATTGAATCTCTCTTCAAAAAAAGAAAAAGAGACCACATCTTATGTGATCTCCTTGTTTAGCAACACGTGTAGAACGTTTCGACGTACTAATTCCTCGGTGGAAGATTAAACTTCACTTGACCAAACAACGTATCGATGGCATTTCCTGCAAATTGATCGATAACATGTTCGTTGTTCGTATCCGTATGTTCCAAAATCAATACATTATACTTCTCATCATAATGCATTCCGCCCAAAATAAATCGTACAGGAATGTTCTGAGCCGCCCCTGCCTTCGAAATGGCCTGAATAAGTTCGGATTCATGCCTTTGTTGACTTGTCGTGTAGGTACCAACAGGTATAGTTAACGTATATGACGAGTCATCTACATGAAATATAAATGTGTTGTTGTTTGCTGTAATGGTAACCCCTTTACTGATATCTACTGACCCCCATACTTGCTGTCCGTGTTTGTACATCATCTTCACTCCTGCCCTATTAATCTATGAATTGTCATAATGCTAGTATAGGACATTCGTAAAATTCCATAACAACATACCAGCTACACTGGCCTAAGATCGTTGTTGAACATCCAAAAAATCTCCTGCAAAGGACGATAAGGGAAAAACCTTATTGCCTCATTCAGGAGATTTCATTGATATCTCTAAGATTATTGGATTTCACCCGATACTCGGATGTTCTAACACGTGCAATACCGTTATTGATCTCCTTGTTTTCCACTCTGCTTGCGGTAGTCTCCTGGTGTCACGCCCATAATCCGTTTAAATACTCTGCCAAAGGAGATGGCATTGGCATAACCCACTTGCAGAGCAATATCCTGAACAGCCATATCAGATGCAGACAACAGACGGCAGGCCTTTTCGACCCTCAATTTCACCAGAAAATCAACAAACTTCATCTCAAACTCTTCCTTGAACAAATAACTCGCATATTTACCCGAGATCTGGAACCGATCACTCAGATGTTTTAGCGACAGATCCGGATCATCAAAATGCTCTTCGATATAAATTCGCAGCTCGTTGATCATCGCACGATGACTTTTCGTTTCATTCACAGACACATAATTGCGATAGACCTCTTTAAGCCATTCCTGCAAAATCTCTTGAATTCCCTCCAGTGTATCCACCTGCTGGATATCACTGCGAAGACGAGTCAGGATTTCCTCGGCAAATTGGCTTTGCAACCGCTCAGACAGCTCCCCGAATTCACGGGACAACATCTGGATTAACGCCTGCAGCAACATGCGAATATCGTTATCTGTAATCTGATCTTCGCTGAAAGCAACAAACATCTGGTCCAGCTGCGTCCGCCAACCATCACCGGTTAGTCTGAATTCACGGACAAAGTCTGCGAGCATCTGCAAATACTTGTACGATTGCAGCTCAATACGATCCGGCAGTTGCTCACTGAGAACGATGGCATCTTTACCAAGGGTAAGTCTATGCTGCAAACCCGCATCTGCACTCGCATAGGAACGAGTAATCTCCTCCCAGCCCGATACGGTTCGTCCAATCCCGAACGTAAACCGGAGGCGGAAGTTTTCCGCAATCCACATATGCATCTGTTTAGCCAGATCCATAAGCAATTCACGGTCCAGTCCTTCCTGCTCATCCGACGCAATCACCACAATAAGCCTGCGGTTCCCAAACCATTCAGCCCAACCACCGAATTGAGTCTCGTTCTGCACAAGTTCTTCCACTACGTTCATGAGCGCAATCTTCAGAATATTCTGATTGGTCGAGAGATCGTCACCATTCATCTCTGCAATGAGGACAGCAACACTCTTCGGTTCCATGAATCGTTCCTCTAGTGGTTGCAGATGGCGAAGTCGCTGACGGAACGAATCCATTCGCTCTCCTTCCATCAGATCAACAAGCAACTGTCTGCGATGAATCAGCAAATTTTCATGATGTTGTTTCTCATAGTCAACCGTTTGAGCAATCAGATGTTCCAGCGCACGGTCGATGAGTGCCAGTTCATCCTTGACGGATGGTGCTGCTTCATCCTCCTCGGCACGTGGCTGTAACGCCTGAATTCGATTCATGATGAGCTGGATGGGCCGCGTATTTCTGCGCGTAATGTAGATTAGTCCCGCCACTGCACCAACAATCGTTAATAATCCAATACCGATCCACACATAAGAGACGAGTGATACCCATGAATACAGCTGTCCGGATTGAATGCCGCTCTCAAAGACCAGACCAAGCTTGTCCGCAGTCACACGATTAAGGATTTCACCTGCAGAAGGGTCCATTTGATGCGCGGTATAGATCAGATTGTCGCTCTTATCTCGAACCTGAAGAACAGATAACTTTTCATTGGTCATGTTATCAATCTGCCGTTCTACTGCATACATGCGGATGGTAATGACGAGCAGTCCTTCCCCGCCCCACGGCAAAGGAAGCCACTTATTCATGCTAATTACCTGTGAAGGTACGTCGAAGGAACGTTCCTTATAATCACGTGGCAAGTTCCAACCGAGATTCTCCCGATCTTTCAAGGCTTGCTCAATATAGGCGCGATCTTCAAAATCTTCCAAACGCATCATGCCTCTGGGCGTAAGAATCTGGGAATCGGACATGCGATAGAGATAAATGGATTGAATCATATCCTGCTGATCCAGCATACGTCCCAGCCCACTTGCTGCATCATAGATGAACTGACTCGATAATTGTCCCTGGCCAGCTTCCAGAAAGCGACTATATGTTTTGTTTGCGCCAATGTCTTCAAGCAACCGAAGTTCAATGTCACTTAGCGAGCGCTCCAGTGTATCCACGATATAGCGGGTGGAGATCATGTCGGCTTTTTGTGTTTCGTTACGTGAGAGTTCGTTGACAATCAGGAAGGAGAGAAAGATCAGAATGGAAATCGTAAGCAGAAAAATAGGAAAATACGAATACATCAACTTGGTGTGCCAATTCCGCTTCAGATTTACTTTCATAGGCTCCAACTCCTTCCATCTCTATTCTAATGAGTATGCTCTTCTCTGTTCTTTGGCCTGCCTGCTGACGATATACAGAATCACTGATCCTAGTGCCGCACTGATCGTGCAAGCCAGATACATCAGTGATGGACCGCCGGAATCGAGTAAATATCCGTTAAGCATATTACCAACAATTCCGCCCAGGCCAGCAAACACCATGTTAAATAAACTTTGTCCTGTGGCTTGCATCTCCCGTCCCGTAACGGAAGCCACATATTCCACTGCTGCGATATAGAAGAATCCGAAGGATAACCCATGCAGCACCTGAACGCCAATCATGACCTCAGGCGTCGGCCATAGCCATTGTATCCCCCAACGTAACATATACGCCCCGGCTGCAAGCAGCATCGTCCGTTCATGTCCCCATTTTCGGAGTATGAATGCTGCTGCCAACATGGATGGAACATTGGTAATCGACGCCAGCAACAGTGCTGTACCCGTCATGGTCACAGAACCGCCAGCCATCTGAAATGAAATAACAAAAAAGGAGTTAAACGCAGTGAGCGTTTGGTTAACCAGGAAACAGCCTGTTAGAAATAGAAGGAATGTCCGGTTTCGGAGCAATCTTGCCAAACCTACGGAGAAGGTTACCGAGGACGAGGAGATACTCGTCTGCCGGGGAAGTGTACTTGCCAGTATAGCGCTCAGAATGTTAAACAGGAGAAATGGTAGCCATAACATGTGAATGGAAAACTGGGAGAGATACATCCCTGCGGCAAATCCACCAACTCCCGTTCCTATGCTGCCGAAGAGTCGGATCATGCCATATGAGGTGTTTGCGGCTCTCGCGGCTGTAACCGCATAGGAGTCAGCAACGGGTATTTGAGTCACTTGGAATATAGTGCATAAAGTATAAATCAATATTAATATAAAGTACACTTGAATATTGTAGAAGTACGCTAACGACGCAGGAACAAGCAGGCTTATGACCAGGACGAACCGTGTCTTTTTAAACTTATCTACCAGAATTCCCCATATAGGTTGAAGAATAATGGATACAAGTGTGCCAAACGCCATAATAAATCCGGTTTCTTTACTTGAAAAACCTTGTGCAACCAATATGGGATTAATGTACGGGTTAAACATCCCCCCGGCAAGCCCCATAAACAGATATAGGCCCTGTAATTTGAGTAAAACACGTTTTGCATCATTGGAATCGGCTTTTGTTTTCTCTGTGTAAGCCTTCATATGTCTACTTCTCATCCGGATCTCCATCCTTTATTTCTGTAGTTGCTTCGCCTATTCTCTATTTTTATGAGCGTGTCAGACTCGATTTGATTGCAGCCAATGCCCCGATTGCTCCTGCTTTGTTCCCCAGTTCAGCTACAGCTAAAAGTGTAGGCAGAACGGTGTAACGTTGGAGGCGTGTGCGCACTTCATTTAGATAATAGGATGGGTTGGATGCAGCCACGCCACCACCGATCACTATAATGGAAGGATTGAGTAAAGCCGTAATATTCGCCAGACCTCTAGCCATATAACGCATAGGCAGTTCCAGAATCTCAAGTGCAGCAACATCACCTGATTCGGCTGCTCTGAATACATGTCTGGCTTCAATCTGTTCCACTTCCCCTCCTGCCAGACTCATAATCAGGGATAAGAAACTCCCCTTTCCAGCAGCAAAATAACGCCTCGCCTGTTCGGTAATTCCCGTACCTGAAGTCACTTGCTCAAATACGCCAAAGGAATCCGCATCAGCAACGTAACCGGCATGAAGCCCTTCGTCTCCTGCAATGAAATGCCCAATCTCACCTGCTGCTCCATTCTGGCCGCTGTAGAGTTGTCCGTTCAGGATAAGAGCAGCTCCAATGCCTGTTCCAACCGTGACCATCACACAGTGTTGATGTCCCTGCGCTGCCCCTCGATCATATTCTCCCATTGCGGCCAGATTCACATCATTGTCCAACATGATATTCCCGCTGTAATACTTTGCAATAACAGGGCGAATATCTTGCTCAGGCCATTGAAACGCTGGAGCACTTCGCAGTATTCCCTCCTCCTGTAGAATCACTCCAGGGAATCCCAAACCTGCACCCGAAAGTTGACTCAGACTGCAACCAATTTCACGGCAGAATGTTTCCAATTCAGTGAATAACCATCGGAAGAACTCATCCGGCTGATCACTGGCAAGTGTAGGCAAGATACGTTCATAAACTTCACTTCCAGCCTGTTGTGATGATAAAAGCATCAATGTTTTGGTGCCTCCAATGTCAATACCTGCTATCCAACCGGATGGATCACCTCCAACCGTACCATCCTGATTGGACAGATCATCATTACTTACATTTTTCACGGATTCTGTCATCCCGTTTCCTCCTCACATGTTGTATATCCATTCTCTTAGTCCAACGCTTCCTGCTGAAGGTTCAGCATCGTTTGTTGGATGGCCACCTGCACCGCACCAGTGACCACAGCCTGCTCACCAAGTTTGGAACAGATTAACTGTGGTTGCACCGGGAATTGCTCAGATATAATCTGCCTCAGTAAAGGCAATAACACATCACCGTTTCCTCCTACGCCTCCGCCAAGCACAATGAGATCTGGAGCAAGCACAACGCTAATCTGCCGCAGAGCTGAAGCAATCTTCTGGCTGTATTGCTTTAAAATCTCTAACGCCTCTACTTCTCCACGACGTGCAGCTTCAAATAACTTCTCGGGAGTCAGGTGTCTGTGAAGATCATCTGTAACTACATGTCCTTTTACATCCGCATCCACATCCGAATCCGAATCAGCAACTTCCAATAGTTCATCATGCGAATTAAGATGAAGGTTCGCCAGTTGCATCAGACCATCAGCGGACAGCACTTCCTCCAGACGTCGACCATCGTCCACCAGCATCTCTGCGATCTCGCCAGTTAAGCCACCTAAACCTCGAAGCAGTTGGCCATGTACCATGATGCCAGCACCCGTCCCTGTACCAATCGAGAAAAAAACAAACAAGGGATACCCTGCTGCTGCACCACTCCGATACTCCCCAAGCGCCGCTAGATTCACATCATTTTCCAGAATTACTTCACAGGGAAAAGCTCCTGACAACGACTCTAGAGAGAAAGCTTCTTCCAGACCCGCTAACGGGTCCACAATACGATGGATACGCCCTGAATCAGGCAGCACTACGCCTGGTATACCAAACCCGATGCATTGAATCTGATCCCAATTCAGATGATTCTTATCAAGCAATTCGTTCATATGGCTTCGAAGAAGCTCCAACATCGTCGCTTCTGCTGGCTCATGAGCTTTTTGAACAACCATAGGATATGTTCGATAGGCAATGATCTCTCCATTCAGATCGGATAATGCAATCCGAATACGTGTTGCGCCGATATCTATCCCACAGACATAATAAGCCGTTTCATTGAAACGAATGAGGGTTGCTTTGCGACCCTGAGCGTTGTCAGCTCTCCCCATTTCCCTCACCAGATTACGGTCAATCAGATGTTCGATCGCCAAAGACACCGTTGGTTTACTAAGTCCGGTCTGACGGCTGATATCCGCTCTCGACATCGTTCCCTGAGTTATCAGGGCATCCATAATGAGATTTTCATTCAGATTGCGGATATACTGCGGTGTGCCAGCCATGTTATCGCCTCCTCTAATAGTTAGCATTTTTCATAATTCGATTAAAGTCGCTCTCGGGTACAAAATATAGACGAATAACACCGTTTCGATCTATATCTTGCTGATTGTAAAACGCTCTTGGAAATTATGCTAAATGCTTAGTTAGTTAGGTTTATTAACAAATTGATTAATTCAATATATCATCGTGCTTAGTCGGTGTACAGCTTTTTGTCATTGCACTCTCTTACTAGAAAGAACCAACCTTCACCTGTAACACAAAAGCCTAATAAAGGAATTATTATACAATAATAGACGTTTATACATTTCCGAAACAGTGACGCGGTCATAGAATACCTTATCACGATCAGGGAGGTTTTAATATGTATAGAAAACATCATAAATGTCATCATCCAAGACCAAAGTGTTTTTACAAAAAAATTACGAAAACTTGTGTTACCAAAATCAAATATGTCCCTACAAAGTGTAAAAAACATTGTTGTGTCACTGTTGAATATTGTCCAGTCAAAAAAAGAAAACATTATTAATATTCTTTTGCCCTTCTCTATAGAGAAGGGTTCTTTCTATTTGAACTAGATTAATACCGGATACCATTAACCTATCAAAAAAGTTGCGGTGATATTTCACCGCAACTCCTTTCTTCCTTATATACATATTCATTAAGTTTTGGAGAGTTCAATAAATCCTTCACCGAATACATCACGCACGTCATGAATGGTGATAAAAGCAATCTCATCTTCCGCTCGTACAATCTTCTTCAGCATAGAAACTTCCTGTTTACTAATCACAATGTATAGAATTTCTTTCTTATTTTTCGTGTAATAGCCATGACCAGACAGGACGGTTACTCCGCGATCCATCTTCTCAATAACTTGCTTCGCGATTTCATCCTGTTTGGAAGAGATAATCATGACTGCTTTTTTCGGATTGAGTCCTTCAATAATGAACTCCATTGTTTTGGTTCCGACAAACAGCAAGACAATTGTACACATTAATCCTTGCGGTCCAATGATGAAGTATGAGGAGAAAGCCACAATCAGATCGAAGAACAGAAGTCCGTAACTGATATTCCAATCCAGATATTTGTTGGCAAGTCGGGCCAGGATCACTGTTCCCGCCGTTGTGCCTCCCACTCTAACAATTAAGCCAATACCAAGACCGGCAAATACTCCGGCAAAGATGGTATTGATCCAGAGTTCATCCGATGCAATCGTCCAACTCTCCGTCAGATGCAGGAACAACGAGTTGAATACAACCGCAATAATCGTATACACCGTAGTTGTTTTATCAAGAAACCGGTATCCCACAATTAACAAAATACCGTTCAGGATCAAGTTCATCAGTCCAGGGGACCATTCAAACAGGTAATACAAAATAATCGTGATACCCGTGACGCCGCCTTCAGCCAAATCGTTCGGGATGACAAACAGGTTCACCGCCAGTGCAAACAGAAATGCACCTGCCATAATAAATAGGATATCCGTAATTCGTTTCTTCATTATGCATTCCATCCAATCCATCAGAAATCAACCTAATCGACCCGTCTCATAAGTTGTCATAACCACTCAAAGATAGATTTTACCATGCTCTCAACAAAATTTGTATACATAATACAAATTGTTGCGTAATTTGTGCAAAGGAATTTGAAAAACCTGCTCTTCTGTCTGCTGCAGAGCTATTGAGTATCATGCACCCATGACAAATGTCATGGTCCATCATTGATATTCATCATTACAGAAGGCTGACGTTTATGACTTACTGTCATGATCGGATTGTTTTACAATGATAAAAACGCTTCCTACAGGAAAGCTTAGCGGGAAACGTCAAGTTGTAGCTGATTACAGTTATAACGATTGAAGGAGGATACAATTTTATGAACAGATCAAAAGAAATGGCCTTAAAAAAAGAAGTTACCCCTTACGAAAAAAATGATCTCAGATTAAGTATCCGTCAGTTAATCAATACATTGCTCCCGCTTTTCTTGTTATGGGCAGCTGCTTACTTTAGCTTATCGGTTTCCTACTGGCTGACTTTCCCTATTGCCTTGGTGGCATCCGGATTTGTACTTCGGACCTTTATTATTTTCCATGACTGCTGTCATGGTTCATTCTTCAAGAGCAAACGCGCCAATGATATTCTCGGTACCATTACGGGTGTATTAACAGTGACACCTTATCAGCAGTGGAAAAACGAGCACTCTATCCATCACGCGACAAGCAGCAATCTTGACAAACGTGGTGTAGGTGATATCTGGGTTATGACGGTTGACGAATACAAAGCAGCTTCTCCTTGGGGACGCCTTTTCTATCGAATTTATCGTAACCCGTTTGTATTGTTTTGTATCGGACCTATTTACGTGTTTCTGTTGGCTTACCGTTTTAACCGTAAAGGTGCAAGACGTAAAGAACGCATCAACACACATCTGACTACCGCATTGATCTTAGTGCTCTATGCATTCATGTCCTGGTTAGTCGGATGGCAGGCTTTTGTAATGGTGCAGGCACCTATCTTCTTCTTCTCCGGTTTCTTTGGTATCTGGCTGTTCTACGTGCAACATCAGTTCGAAGAGACGTATTTTGAACATGAAGATGAATGGAGTTATGTAAAAGCAGCTGTTGAAGGCAGTTCTTATTACAAATTGCCAAAATTATTGCAATGGATCAGTGGTAATATCGGGTTTCACCATGTGCATCACTTGAGCCCGCGTGTACCTAACTATTTCTTGGAAGAAGCACATAACGCAACACCACCCTTGCAAAAAGCTACGACTATTACACTACGTTCCAGTCTGGTTGCCCTGCGCTTCCGTCTGTGGGATGAAGATTCTAAACAGTTTATTAGCTTTAGACAGCTCAAAAGCTTATCCCGCAAGCCGTATGTTCAACCGCCTATCCGAGTAACCAATCCAGCGGGTCTGACAGAGAAGCCTTAACTCTGTCGGATTCGTTTTCTTGTGTTCAAGCCATAGTCATGCTACAGTCATGCTAAAGTTGAGTACAAGTGCAAGGAGGAGAATTACATTCAAAAGTGGATGCAGATTTTTTATAAAAATACAGGGTTGAACCCTTATGTATGGCTCGTCTTTTTCATCCTGCCCTTCTATTACATTTCACAATATTCCAAATTATGGACGATGGTAACAGGCATTATTATCATTCTCGTTTTCTTCGTCTGTTATCTTCTCGCCTTCATCACCAAGGGCTGGCAGGTATACATGTGGATTGGATTGCTCATTGCCATATCCATTACGATGACGATTGCCTATGATTATGCCTACTTCTCATTGTTTCTTGCTTTTTTTATTGGGAATATTAAAAATAAAGCCGGTTTCTTCACCCTCTACTCGGTGAACTTGGGAGCCAGTTTCCTAACCATTAATTATGGCTTTATCAATCAAAGTTCATTATTGGTGAGTCAGTTCCCATTTGTATTCATCAGCTTAATGGCCTCCATCCTGCTTCCAATCAGTACGTATAACAAAAACAAGACTGAACAATTGGAAGGCCAATTGGAGAATGCGAACAAGCGACTTGATGATCTCGTAAAAATGGAAGAGCGCCAGCGTATCGCTCGTGACCTGCACGATACACTTGGACAGAAGCTCTCTCTGATCGGTCTGAAAACCGATCTGGCGAGACGGCTGCTCCGCAATAATCCCGATCAGGCTGAGATCGAGTTGAACGACCTCAGACAAACGGCAAGTACAGCTCTGAAGGAAGTCCGGGAAATGGTCACCACCATGCGTGGTACACAATTGATTGATGAACTGTTCCGGGCGGAACAGATTCTGAAGGCCGCTTCGATTGAATTTGAGCTGGAAGGCAATCCGAAGTTACAGGATACGTCACAATTAAATGAAAATGTGCTCGGTATGTGCTTGAAAGAAGCTGTCACCAATGTCGTCAAACACAGTCAGGCAACAACCTGTACCATCACCATTAAGGAAACACTGGCGGATAATGTGTTAACCATACAAGATAACGGTGTTGGAATAGAACGAACTCGCAAACAGGATCGGCGCGGAACAGGAATTTTGGGCATGAAGGAACGACTTGAATTTGTTAACGGTTGTCTGGATATTCGCTCTGCAACAGACATCCCGGGTACAGCCATCATTATTCATGTTCCGAAACTCGTCCGCAAACCGATAAAGGAGGCAGAATCATGATTAGAATTGTAATCGCGGAAGATCAGCGCATGATGCTTGGCGCCTTGTCCTCCCTCCTCAATCTGGAGGAAGATATGGAAGTTGTCGGACGTGCCAGCAACGGCCAGGAAGCCCTTGCCCTTGTCCAGGAGCTTGCACCAGACATCTGTCTGATGGATATAGAAATGCCCGTGAAAAGCGGCCTTGAAGCTGCAGAAGAACTTAAAGGAATGAGCTGTAAGGTCATTATCCTGACCACTTTTGCCCGGACCGGATATTTCGAACGTGCCCTAAAGGGCGGTGTCCGTGGTTACCTGCTCAAAGACAGTCCGATTGAAGAACTTGCCGAATCCATTCGCCAA
Source organism: Paenibacillus sp. FSL M8-0212 (assembly GCF_038004645.1). Classification (NCBI taxonomy): domain Bacteria; kingdom Bacillati; phylum Bacillota; class Bacilli; order Caryophanales; family Paenibacillaceae; genus Paenibacillus; species Paenibacillus sp. FSL M8-0212. The sequence continues at coordinate 6,531,204 of NZ_JBBORP010000001.1, forward strand.
GTCATGAACGGCAGAAGAATCTTCGCTCCCGATCTGGTCGATGAAGCTTATGTAGAAGAAAATCCCCTGACAGAACGGGAGAATGCCGTACTAGGCCTCATGGCAGATGGGAAGAACACCAAGGAAATCGCCGGGCATCTATTCATCACAACGGGAACGGTGCGTAACTACATCTCCATTATTCTCAACAAGTTAAATGCCAGTAACCGCATTGAGGCCATCACCCGCTCCAAGGAAAAAGGGTGGTTCAAATGAAAGTACCGCTTTAACCCATTGAAACAAAAATAAGCATGTACCACGGCTGCACAAGCTGCGATAACATGCTCCAAATAAAAAGCTTGGCCCAGGAAAAAATTGCTGGGCCAAGCTTTTTTATGTGTATCGTAACAATCCAACACTCATCTCTTCTACACTGCAGAATATCCGTAAAACACTCAATCAAGATTTATTTCACAGATACAGCCATGCCAAGAGCTTCTAATGGCACTTGATCGGTCTTAAGCTGATGAATTTGGTTACCGTCCTGCCATGAGATCGTTACATGAACTGACTTTCCACCACTTGGATATTCAACCTTGATATACCCTTTATCTTTGGGTACAGGCAACGTATGGGACTCCAGGTACTCTACCATTTTCTTCGCTATGCCCGGATTATTCATTTCATCTTCGGATACCGAACGAATTTCCAGCGTCCATCTACCTTCTTGCCAAGTCAGATATTGACTGCCTGCGGCACCTTCACTCATGCCTTTGATGCCATGTCCCAGATCCACAGCCATATCTGCTGGAATATCTTTCAGGTCCGTCTCAGGGAAAATTTCTGGCTGATCCGGGTCCTTATAGGTCTTCACTTCATAGGAAGCCAGTACAGGTATCTTACTATCGGATGCGGTTAAAGATTGATCATTAATGGCAACAGACTGAGTGGTAGCATAGAAGTTTACCTTAAATGTATCAGCAGTATTGGACAGTATTGCCGCACCCAAAGATGTACCCTTGTCCAATGTGAATGAAGTGGGTAACGCTGCATCCTTCATCTTCAACTGGTTGCGAACTTGCTTGATTATATCATTCACACCTGATTGACCAGTAGCAACATGGTTGTCGCCCGCCTGCGATCCTGATGTTTCTTCATTATCTGTTGTGCCCGTATTCCCTTTGGTCCCTGTTTCATTTTCATTAGAAAAATCAGCACCACCGCTGCCGGTCTCGGTCTGTTCACCCACTGTTGTCGTTGGTGAAGAACTGTTCTCTGATGATGCTGCATTTGAATCCGGTCCGCCACATCCTGCCAGAGCAAGTAAAACGGCTGTCGTTACTGGAATCGTGATCCATAATGGTTGTTTCTTCATGATGTGTACCTCCTTCGTTGTAGCCAATCTAAACATTAAAAAGATTAACGCTTGTCGTTCCAGAAATTAACCGGCTGCACTTTTTTGCTTAATACTTCAAAACGATACCCTTCTGCCTTCAATGTTTTCAACACTTGCGGTAATACTTTCAGCGTTGCTTCCTGGTCGTGCATAAGCACAACTGGCGTTGTTCCGCTCTTTTGCACATTGTGGATCTGCTTCATTACACTGTTATAGACTTTCTGGTGATCTTTCTGATATTTCCAGTCTTCCGAATCCACATTCCAATCCCATAGATGGAATCCACCCTGGCCCAGCAGTACATCACGGAATGCCGGTTTGAGATATGGTTTACTACCATATGGCGTCCGAACGAGACTTGTTTTAACTCCGGCAACCTTATTCAGACTTACATTGGCCTGTTGCATCTCTTTCAATCCGCTATATGCAGATTTATAGAATTTGCTTGGAACGTGAGTCACACCATGCAGACCCAATCCATGCCCGTCAGCTACGATTCGTTTGGTAGCCTTCTGAAATTTCTCCATTTGAGGACCCAGCATGAAAAAAGTTGCCTTTGCATTATACTGATCCAGAATATCCAGTAATTGACCCGTATGAGCGGTTGGCCCATCATCAAAAGTCAGGTATATGATTTTGGAATTTGCTTTGCTTGCACCACCCTTGGATGCAGCTGATTTGGCAGATACCGACTGCGGCAATAATAGTGGAATGATTAGTAAAATAGCAAGTGTGAGCATGATAGATTTGCGAATATGTAACATAATTAAAAATCTCCCTTGTGTGTTATATTTCCCCAGGTGTCCATGTTTTTCTACCTTCATCCCTTGGCGATTAATCCTAATACTATCAAAGATAGTGACTCCTGTTCTCGCTTTAAAGGCTACGGTAGAGTTACACTTTTGTCAGATAAACCTAAAATTTAATACGAATTTGATAGATTTAAGTAAAAAAAAGATCCCGTCAGGATAGATCAATTGTGACATATCCTCTATTACCCACATTCAGAATTTTGATAGACTTTTACTCCAATTCAAACAAATCTATACAATCATTAAATATCGTTGCATGCAAAAAAACCTGCACAAGTGCAGGCTTCTTTGTTTTCAATCAGCATATGGCATCAAACCATCATCCCTTGCAAGGGGATTGCCCCCATTGCTTTCAGGATCATTACCTCATGCTATATGTACATGGTGTTTTGACGCTGGAATCTTCTCGACTCCCTACGTGCAATTTATTCAGTTGGAGCAGTGAACGAACGTTTGCCAAACTCGGCATCCAGCATGTAGAAGGCATTGCTGTCTTTTTCAATGCGGCGAAGCTTCTGAATAATATTGTCAAACAAAGCTTCCTCTTCAACCTGCTCATCAATGAACCATTTCAGGAAATACATCGTTGCATGTTCACGTTCATTCAGAGCGATGTCAGCCAGATTGTAGAATTTTTTCGTGTTTTGCTGTTCATGAGCATAACCATGCTCAAATACATCCAGCATCGAAGCATATTCATTCTTCGGTTCTGGCAAAGCCGCAAGTGTGGCACGTTGTCCACGATCATTCAGGAATTTGTATATTTTCATGCCATGGAATCGCTCTTCTTCCGCTTGCACGATGAAGAAGTTCGCAAATCCATCCAGACTTTTGCTGGAACAATAGGCTGCCATAGCCAGATATACATGAGCGGAATAAAACTCAAAATTCATCTGTTCATTTAAAGACTCTGTTAACGCTTGGCTCATAATCAAAACACCTCTTTCTTTCTCTAGGGATGGTTACATTCTAACATAACGTAAGCAGGACTTACACCGATTTTCTACAAAATTCGCCAATGACTGAACGAACAAAAAAAGCTCTGCCGCGATGGCAGAGCTTCTTTCATTCTTTAGAGATATGCAATTATACCAAGAACGCTTTGGAGATGATAACCAACAGGATGAACAGAACCAGAATGGCACCTACAGAAGTGAAACCTCCGTATCCGTAGCCTCTTGTTTCTCCACCTAATACTTCGCTCATTGACCGTACCTCCTCTGCAACAGGTATGGGTTATCTTATGCAGGAAGAACGACTTTGACAGGGCGGATGCCCTAATTATTCAGATTGCTGTTTTTTTCGTTCAGTACCGGGGAGATTGCACACGCATGATATCCAGAAAAGGTACCTTCGCTGTGAACTCTTCTTCGGTATACTCTACATGCACAAGTCGTGTACGGGAGTCCATTTTGACGATGACTCCTTGCACCTGATCTTCCTTGCCCCATACCGTCAACAGTACTTCCGAACGTTCCCGAAAGGCTTCAACCAGCTGGTTTCCCAACTCTTCAAGTTCAAACTCATCCCGTGTAGGTCTTTTTGCTACTTTTGCTTTTGCCAATATGGCTGCCTCCTCTACTCCGACGTCCCGATTCCACGGGTTGATTGCCGAGTTCATATTCAATTAGTATACCATTCATTTACGTTCGTGTAATCTCATGGCATCCAGAATGAGCAAATTCCTCAGGCAATTTACCGTTAACCGTGATACCTCCTATTCTTCTCCATACTCCACAATGATGCTGTACTCATTCGATCGGGTTTCTCCAGCCCGTTTTTGTCCATTCCATTCATACGTGTACATGGCAATCAAGTCTCCTTGCAGCGTCCCCGCCTTCTCAGAAGCTAACTGCGCTACATACGAGATGTTTTTTTCCGTTCCAGGCTCAATCACGCCCACATGCAGAACCCGTGGTGTAGAATACTCTGATATGCTCAATTGGATCTCACCCGTAGCTTGCCCAAGCCATCTGGCACCCTCAGGTAAAATGCTCCCAAGTTGTACACGTGCCGGCAAATTGCCCGTATTCCCCACACGTACCTGAAAAGTGACGGTACCTCCCTGCTCGACCAATGTGGGTGTCACTTGAACATAAGCCTGAATTATCGGCGCTTTTAATTCGACCACAGCTTCATTGGATGTAATCATCCGCTGCACTGACCGTGAATCCGGCAATCGAAATGTATACATCAGGCTAGCATGATTCACATACCTGTAGTCCTCAGGCATCGATTCATCTCGATCTGGAAGTTTCGCTTCGAACTGAATATTCAGAACCGAACGGGCTGTCAGCGTCCCCAGATTAAGCCCTTTAACCAGATTGGTTCCGGGACGTTTAACCCCATTCCAGCGCAGACTGCCTTCAACAAATGTCACACCTGTGGGCAGTACATCCAGGAGAGTTCCATCCACCGCATAACTGCTTGCATTGGAGACGGTAATATTATAGTGGACGGCATCACCCAATGTGGCCGTTACCGGGAGCACACTTTTCACCACAGAGACCTGGGGCTGTATCACTTCCAGGGTAACCTGATTGGAGTAGACCGTCTCCTGCTGTCCTGCCGAAATATACGCCAGTACGGCTACACTTGATATTCCGTTTGCATCGCTTCCCCCCATAACCTGAACCCGATATTGTATTCTAATTGAGCTTCCGGGCAAAATCTCTCCAAGTTGTATGCCCGTATCAGGCGTTACTTGTGGCGCAAACATTTCATCTACGATGACACTCGCAGGTATAAAAACAATACCCTGTGGCAAAGAAACCGTTACTTGGGCATTCGTGGCCGAAATAAAACCTGGATTGCTCACGATGACGGTGTACATGACAATATCCCCTGAGAAGGTATAGATGTGATCCGCCTGCAAGGAGATCTCCAGCCGGGATGAGACCAGATTGACCTCCACGATATTGGATTGTTCCATACCTGTAACCGTTCTGCCTTCCGGTGTCAAAAACTCATAGTTAACCTGTGCCTGATTCAACAGCTTCAGTGTCTCAGGTAAACGCAAGATTACAACTTGGAAGTGGTATCGCAACGTGGCTCCGGGCTCGATTTCAGCTGGAGGCAATCCTCTCTCCGGTGATGCTCCCGGTAACGGAATACCATCACGTAATACACTGTTGGGAAGCAGTGCCGTCTCTGCAGATAGCTGATCCAATAGGCGCACTACGGCCGTAAGATTTCCGGTGTTAACAATTTCAACACGGTAGATAAGAGACTGCCCCAAGGCAGCCTCCGTGACATTGCACACTTTTCTGACTTCAAGCCTGGGGCCGATCCACGGTGTTACAACCGTATTTGAATAAGATACCTGTTCCAGTTCAGTCGCACCCGAGCTGAATCGAACCAGGGACTGATTCTTTAGCCAGTGGGACAACGGACCGGAAGATTGGCTCATATCACCACAACCTCTACTCTGAATGTAACCGTAACGGAAGCACCCGCAGCAATCGAACCAAGCGTGATGCCTGTATTCGGATTCCCTGTTGGTCTTGGCACACCATCCACCGTAACACTTCCTGGCACAAATACTGTACCGACAGGTACCGGGTCAACCATGACCACATTATTCACCACTTCAATGCCGCTATTGGTTACTACAACCGTATAGGTGATTACATCACCAACAACAGCATCAATGGCACTTGTGCTTTTGGCGACAACAACATTTGGTGCAGATACCGGGATAACCAGAACATTCGAAGATACGGTGCCCGTCAACAGACGGCCATCGGGTGGACTAAATGTATAATTGGCCACCGCCTGGTTAACCAGTTGCTGATCCTGCGGCAACGTATCTACAGTCACTTCGAGGGTAACCGTTACAATAACCGTACCTCCGGACGGTATGGTACCCACAACGATACCCGTCTCCGGATTGGCACCTGGCTGTGGAACACCATCAATCAGAACACTGTTGGGAAGCAGTACGGCTCCATTCGGTATATTGTCCGTTAATGTCAAATTTGCATCAAGATTTCCGCTATTGTTAATGGCAAAAGAATAGGTGATAGTGTCACCAATCGTTGCATTGGAAGTGCTCCCTGTTTTGGTTACGGCAATAATCGGCTGATAGATTGGTGTTACAACCGTATTGGAATACGCTGCTCCCGAGAAAACACCCGATGTGAAACTTACGGAAGACTGACTGCTCACTTGTGGTGGTGTTGGCAGTGTATTGACCCGAACTGCATACGATACCGCTATCGATGCTCCAGGTGCCAAACTACCAAGGGCTATGCCCAGCGCAGGGTTGGCCAAGGCACGTGGGACGCCGTCCACCAGAACACTGCCTGTAACAAATGTAGTGGCTGGGTTGATCGGATCGGTTATCACAATGTTGTTTACCGGGTCAATTCCTTCATTGGTCACAACCATCTCGTATACAATCGTATCGCCCACCACAGCATCAATCACCGGAGTGGTCTTCACAACGCTGACATTCGGAGCAGATACTTGAATGTTGAGTGCGTTGGACGTAATCGTGCCTCCAAGTGTTCTTCCATCAGGTAATGTGTACGAAAATGTAGCAGAAGCCTGATTGGTGATGGACTGGCTCAAAGGTAATGTCACAATCACAACGGAGAAGGTAACCAGAGTTGTTGTGGAAACGACACCAAGCGGAATACCCGAAGCCGGATCTGCACCTGGTGCAGAAGCTCCGTTAATAATAACGCTATTTGGAACAAGCTCTGTTCCGGCTGGAATGGTATCGGTCAACGTGACGGATGCCCCATAGTTCCCGGCATTGGAGATGGCGATGCTGTACACAACGGTATCCCCTACCGTTGCTATCGTCTGATCTCCCGTTTTCACTGCCGACAGAATAGGTTGATAGACCGGAGTTGTAACTGTATTGGAGAATGTGGTCGCTGAAAAAGTACCTGATGTAAAGCTGACCGTGGACTGATTGTTTAACACTGCACTTGCCGGGAGCGCCGTAACCTGCACACTAAATACAACGGTTACCGTAACACCAGGTGCGATGGAACCAAGTGTTATTCCCGTAGAAGGATTGGCACCAGGGCGCAGAACACCATCGACAAACACGCCGGTTGGCGCAAGAACGGTACTTGTCGGCACTGCATCCGTGAAAACCACATTGTTGACCGTTGCAATTCCGTTATTGGTTACAGCGATGCTATACGTTACGACATCACCAACAGATACCGCCGTTGAAGTTGTGGATTTGACGACATCGACATCCGGTGCCGATACGGTAATGGTCAGCACATTGGATAGAACAGACTCCGTGATGTTCCGCCCATCCGGCAATGTATATGATAGAGCTACCGTAGCCTGATTCACCAGTTGTTGCGGACTTGGCAGCGTATCAACAACTACTGAAAAGGTAATGGTGGTCGTAGCTCCGGGAGCCACATTGCCTGCGGGGATGCCGGTTGCCGGACTTCCTGCTGGCAGCGGTTGACCGTTCACAATAACGCTATTTGGAACAAGGATGGTTCCGGCTGGAAGGTTATCTGTCAAGTTAATCTGGGCTCCATAGTTTCCCTGATTGCTCACGGTGATCGTGTAGCTAACCGTATCCCCAACGGTAGCGTTTTGTGTACTGGCTGTTTTTTGTGCTGAAAGAATAGGCTGGTACACCGGAGTGACCACGGTATTTGAAAAGGTTGTGCTTGAGAATGTACCTGAGGTAAAACTGACCGTAGAGCGATTGCTCAACTGATTGCTTGGCGGGATCGCGTCGACACGGATACTGAACGTGACCGTTGCGGACGTTCCGGGCCCCAATGTACCAAGGGATATCCCACCTGCCGGATTGGCTCCAGGTTGCGCAACCCCATTCACTGTGACACTACCTGTAACAAAGGAGGCTCCAGCTGGAATCGGGTCCGAAAACTGAATATTGTTCACTGGTGCAATTCCACTGTTAGTCACCAGAATGGAATAGGTCACCGTATCGCCTACCGTAGCCGCAGTGGAAGCTGTGCTTTTGACAACAGACACGTTTGGTGACGAGACCGGGAACGTGAGCGTATTCGAAGTGGCTGAGCCAGTCAACGTCCGCCCATCTGGAGGTGTAAATGTAAAGGATGATGTAGCAAAATTGCTAAGCTGCTGCGGAGATGGAAGGGAATCCACAACAACAGCAAACGTGACAACAGCCGTCGCCCCCGCTGCTACAATGCCTACCGGGATGCCAGCTGCTGGCGTCGCTCCAGGTTGGGGTACACCAGATACCACAACACTGTTAGCTACTAAAGTAGTCGCAGCTGGAATGGTATCTGTCACTGTAACATTTGCCTCCAGATTGCCTGTGTTGCTAACCGTTACCGTGTATACAACCGTATCACCTACGGTTGCATTGACGGTATTTGCCGTTTTGACAAGTGAAATCTGCGGTTGTATGACCGGAGTCTGAGTCGTATTGGACGATGATGACCCTGAAAATGAACCGGATGTGAAGCTGACCGTCGACTGATTGTTAATCTGTGAAGGAATCGGCATGGTAATCGTCACCTCAAAAGTTACGGTAACCTCGGCTCCTGGAGCCAACGTACCGATTGGAATGCCGGCTGTCGGATTGGAGAGCGGGAACGAAGTCCCGTTCACAATGACACTTCCGGGTACAAATGGGGTATTTGAAGGAAGAGGATTGACATATACCACATTATTAACGGCTACTGTGCCGTTATTACGAATAACAGATGTGTATCGAATGACATCCCCGACTACGCCGTACTCTACATTGTCACTGTTGACAATCGTAACATTGGGCAGAGACACTGGAATAGTGATGGTGTTTGATGACGAGAGACCGGCAATCGTTCTCCCACTTGGGAGTGTGTAGGCAAACGAAGCAACCGCCTGATTAATTAACTGTCTTGCATCTGGCAAACTGGTAACCGTCGCAACAAAGGTGACCGTTGCACCTGAGCCCGCAGCAATCTCTCCTAGACTGATTCCTATCTCCGGGCTGACCCCAGGTGTAGGTACGCCATTAATAATGACACTATTTGTACTGAATACTGCTCCTGCAGGAATGGGATCAGTCAAGGTAACCGTTGCAGCTATATTACCTGTATTGTTAATTTGGATGGTGTAATTAAACGTATCGCCTACCGTCAAACTTGTTGTACTTGCTGACTTCACCACTTGGATCACTGGCAGAAATATGGGGGTATTTACTGATATGGAAGAAGAAACACCATTAAAACTGCCTGATGTAAATGCTGCATTGGCTCGGTTACTAACCAAACCCGTGGATGGAACAGAATTCACTCGGGTCTGATAGGTCACAATTACACTGCTTGAGCTATTCAATGTACCCACTGCTATTCCCGCAACGGGGCTTGCGCTTGTAACAGCAGATCCATTAATCGTGACACTACCTGGGACAAATTCAGAGCCGGATGGTGCATCTGAAATCACCAAATTTTGTACTGCACTAATTCCTGCGTTTGTTGCAACAACGGTATACGTAAGCACATCTCCTACTGTCGCATCTGGTGTGTTTACTGTTTTACTAATAGAAATATTGGGAGCCGATGCAGATATACGAACGATATTGGATAAGCTGCTGCCGGAGAGATTCCGTCCACTTGGAAGCTGGTACGTATAACTTGCAGTCCCTTGATTCTCCAGTGTCGGGGGAGTCGGAAGTGTTGTGAGTGTAGCGCGAAACACCACCGTAGCCGTAACTCCCGGCAGGAGGCTGCCCAGTGTTATTCCAGTTAATGGGCTTGTTCCAGGACGTGCAGTACCATTCACAGTTACCGAATCCGGGACAAACGTCAGCCCCGCTGGAATCGTATCGGTCACATTCACTTGAGTCGCTATGTTTCCACTGTTCGTGACCACAAGTGTGTATGCAATCTGATCCCCCAGTGTCGCATTGGTTTGGCTTGCCGACTTGTTGATACCAACAACAGCTTGGTATACAGGGGTTGTAATGGAATTGGAGTTGGAAATACCCGTGAACGCACCTGAGCTATACGATACTACCGCTCGGTTGACTAACGAACCCGAAGCAGGCTGGGACTGCACATTCACCTGAAACGTCACCGTCGCAGAACTTCCGGCCGCCAATGTCCCAATAGAGATACCACTGCTCGGATTCGCAGACGGTACGACAGTTCCCCTTACGGTTGCACTGCCGGGAACAAAAGTTATTCCAGCAGGGAGCGCATCTGTAAGTACCACATTGTTAATCACCTGAATACCGCTGTTGGTAGTAACTACGGTGTACGTGAAGGTCTCCCCAACAGCAACATCGGTGACTGATGCTGATTTTACCGTGGTCACATTTGGCAAGGTTACCGGGATTGTTAAAGTATTCGAGGCGATGTTTCCCGTGATCGTCCGACCATCAGGTGAATTGAAGGAATAAGAAGCCGTAGCTTGATCCACAAGAGTCGGCGGTGTCGGCAAGCTTGTTACAAGTACCTGAAAGGTCACGGTATTGGCACTTCCTGCCGCAAGGCTCCCCAGATTAACGCCGGTAACCGGATTGGCGCCAGCAATCACATTTCCATTCAGACGAAAGCTGCCTGCTACATATGAGCTACCACTTGGAATGTTATCCCTCAATGTAACGTTGGCAGCAACATTCCCTCCGTTGTTCACTTGGAGTGTATAAGTTACCAGGTCACCCACCGTGGCATTGGTGGTACTCGCCGATTTCACAATGGACAGGTTTGGCGAATAAACAGGAAGGGTGGAGTTATTGGACGGAATAACTCCGGTAATGACCGGCCCCCCTGCTACGCTTTGAAAGGTAAAGGCTGCATTGGCCGAATTCACCAGTTGCAGGATGCTTGCATCCTGACCGATGAGTGCTCGATAGGTTACAACGACACTGCTGGATAAAGTTAACGAACCCAGCGGAATGCCTGCCGTCACATCAAGTGTTGGACGGGATACACCTGCAACAGTGACACTGCCTGGAATAAAGGTAAGACCTGCAGGAAGTGAATCGGATAAAACAACACTGGCCGCACTCGCAGTGCCTGCATTGGTAACGGTAACCGAATATAAAATACTATCCCCGGCAACTGCACCGGCGGCGACCGTTGCCTTAGCCAATGTGATCTTGGGCGCATTAATATCAACTTGAATTGCATTGGCGTTGACAATGTAGGCATCCCCCGAGGTGGTTAATGTCAACACCGCAGATGACTGGTTATTGATCAATCTTGCTGAAACATCCACATTGGTAATATCCCAGCCTTGACGTCCACCGATAATATTGGTGCCTGGAGCCCCGTTGATCTGATTTCGTGTCCCAAACGTTCCTGTTGTATTAAGCGCTCCGGTATCTCCGTTAATCTGAGAAGCAAAAAAGTTCGCAGCTAGATTATTGGGCCCGGACAAAGCAACCGATGTAGCTGAGGTTGGCCCAAATAATGCCTGGTCACCGGTCCGGTTCGCGTCGCCCTCCTGCGCACTGAACAGTATTCTTCCTCCCAGTACACCGGAAAGGGGCGTTGCAAATCCAGTCAATGTGGTAACGACAGGTGGTGAAGTGGATTGAACGAGTACGCCTCCTGCACGCAAAGACATGTTGCGAAAAGGCAGATTGGGATTCTGATAAATGACTCCAAGTGTCCATCCCGCATGATTGGCCGTGGAATCATTTGTAATAACAATAGTCCCTACTACTGCTCCGGTGATATATGTACCTGCTCCCCCATTTTGTACAAGTGTCGTCACATTGGCAGAACGTACATAGCCAGCAGCACCGCCCCCAAGATCAAATTGATTGTAGGTAAGTGGATCGGGGGTAACACTGGAAGTCCCTGCCGGTGTAATAAACGTAACCGGATTGTTGATGGCAGCACTCAGATTGACTGTACCATTGATGTAACTGCCGCCCCAGATCAATTCTGCATACAGAACGGTACTTCCAGCCGGCAGCGTAAGAATGGCTGCTGAACTGTTGCTCTGATACAGGCTTGTCGTTCCCAGTGGATAGGTGCCGTACTGGAGGCTGGTGTTGGTTGTGATAAAACCTCCAATACTGTCCTGTGTTCCGGGTACCCCCGCTGTTTCCGAACGACTCAGTCCAAGCGTATTTCCTGTAAATGTAATTGCTCCCGTAGCATTAACGGTTGAACGAACGACAAGAGGAATGAAGATCACCTCCCCTTCATCAATGATTTCCTACATATGGAACGGAGCCATGTATATAGTCTATGAGTGTATCGTTGAGTTTTGTTTGTCCTCCATAAAAAGTTTGTGACAACTCGAAACTTCTGTGAGTTTTGTTCTCACATAACAGTTAAATACATTTGCGTTTTGTTCATTGTGATTTATAATCATCATATACGAGAGTAATTCTGTCGTACCATTATGATGCAGTCAGCGGTGATATATGAAAGGTTTCCATACGCGCAATAGCCATATTCCAACAGAATACGAGTTCAAACATTCCAAATGGATTCAAAAAATGCTCCATGCCTACTGGGTTGTTATCATTGCACATTTCGCCATTCAGATTGGCTGTTTCCTGTTTCTGGAGTATGAGCGCACACCGATAGATTTCTTGATGAATGTGCTTTTCTGGCCTACGGCCGTCAGCAGTTCATGCATTTTGTTCGCAAGTTGGGTTGATCGGCGCTTCAGTTCATATTCCTTTTACACCATGTCTATAGCCAGCACGGTTATCGCCTGGACGATTATTCATGTCAATTATGACATTCGGATTATATTAGCAATCTGTCTGTTGCCCATCTTTGCTTCGGTACTGTTCTTCAGTAAAAAAAGAGTCTGGATTGTCTTTCTGATGCAGATGATTGGTTACCTTCTGGTTTTGTTCGATCCGGCCTACCGGTTGTACCTGTCTTCATTTGACATGGTATCCATTCCGGCTTTTCTAATCCTTGGTACATATGTAGCACAGGTTATCGTAACCAGCGGCGTTGAAGTTTTGGAAGATCTTCAGGCCAGTATGGTTGCCAAGCAGGACCTTATTGTGCGAAATGCCATTATGACCAAACAGTCCAAAACTGACGGTTTAACGAACCTTTATAATCAAAGCTCATTCAAGGATTATTACGAAAAAGCATTTGAGTATGCCAACAGTGGCTTGAGTCTGCATCTGGCCCTGATCGATATTGATGACTTCAAATCCATTAATGATACGTATGGTCATCGGGTTGGAGATATCATTCTGGAGAAAGTGTCCCTGATCATTCAGGAAACGATTACCTCAAGTGATATTGCAGCACGGTACGGGGGCGAAGAGTTCGCCATATTGATGTTTGAGCAATCTTTCAAGCAGGCCTATGCCTTGGTGGAACAGATTCGTCAGAAGATTGCCCTGATGGGCCATCTGGAACTTGAAGGAGCTTCCATCACGGTGAGTATCGGTCTCAAAAGCTACAGTCCTAATCTAAGCAAAGACAAATTGTTCGAGGAAGTGGATGCCTGTCTGTATGCCGCCAAACGAACAGGTAAAAATAAAACCGTAACATCACTTGATCTGACTCCGTCTCCTTCGTAGAGAAAATATAAATAAAAAAGTTGTGCTGTACACCGGAATTCCGGTTTGTACAACACAACTTTTTTTGGGTTTGCTTATGATTAATTAGCCGATCTTCTCCCTAAATCCATACCTGCAACTATGTCTGTACATCATTCCGCCCATTCCCAGCGATGACGATTTTGCTCCAGCCTGGGATGAAGATCACCTGATGGCCCGTCAATGATGAGACGAAGCTCTTTGATCCAATCCTTGAAGGAATCAAATGAAGCAAACATATTCGCCATCTCTATCGTCAAATAAAGAAAATGAGGGGCTGGATATTCCGCAGTGATATGGCGCAGCGCGCTATCCACAGGTGTATATTTCTTTCTCTTGCCCTCAAGCCCCTCCACACGTATACGTGAAGTTGGATGTTCCCGCCGCCAATCATGCAGGCGGTCTTCTCTTTTGTAATATGCCTGTATTGTATCCTTGCTCATTCGTTTGAACGTGCTCTCATGTAAAGGATACAGCACAAGCTGTATGAATGAACGGGTATCCACCGTTGCAGCAGCGCGCTCGAGTTGCTCATCCGTCACATGTTCAAACGAGTCATAAAAAGTCAGTGTGCCTTTACGGCTGGCCGCAGGTGGCTCATAACCATAAGGTACAGATGTATGATTTCCAGACATTTCACCCCTCCTTGTCTATACGCACATTCGCACAAAGGTAATTGGGATAACCCAGCTATTGTTATTATACGCTAACGATCCTGCTTCAACTCGGAATAAAATGTCATTCTGTTCTTGCCTGCACGTTTGGACTCATACAAAGCTTCGTCCGCCATCCGAATAATCTCACTTGGGTTGTCGCTGTTGGTTGGATATTCAGCACCTCCAATGCTACATCCAATTCGAATTCGCTCGTATTCGATAATAAACGGCTTGTTCAGACTTTGAATGATGGCTTCTGCATAAGCCATGGCTTCTTCCCTCGGATGACTTCCAACAGACTGAAGTACAATCAGGAATTCATCTCCGCCCAATCGGACTGTTATACCCTTCTCCTGACCAAGAGCCGACAGTCGCTGGGCCACTTTCTGTAGCAGCACATCTCCAGTCTGATGTCCAAGTGTATCGTTGACCCTTTTGAATCCATCGAGATCCAGATAGAGAAAAGTCAGCGTGTGATTTTCACTTTCGGTCTCCAGAGACTCCTCCAAATACACTTCAAGAGCAGTGCGATTCGGCAGACTAGTCAACTGATCAAAATGCGCCAGATTCTGCATCACGACGAGCTCTGAGTTTTTATTCATAAGAGAGGTCAGCATATCCCGAAGCGAACGGGACAACACTTCAATCTCCTTTATCCCCTTATTCGCAGGAATCTCAAGCTCTTCCCCTGCACGCAGTCGATTGGCTACTCTGGTAAGACGTACTAGTGGGGAAGAGATCAGACGTGAGACAAACCAGCCAATCAGTGCAAACAGCACGGTAACGGCGAGTCCAGACCACACATTAAACCACATCAGGTCAAACACAGAAGCAAAAGCAGAAGACTTGACTTGACGAATGACTACGGTCCAGCCTAATCCGGGGTAATCCAGATGACCCTGGCTGTAGGCAAACCCTGTCACATATTCATTACCGTCAGGCCACTTTTCAATGGACCAACTACTTTTGTTGCGCTGGGCCTCTTCGATGCCGGGCAATACCAACGGTTTACCAACCCATTCCTTCGGCCCCAGTAGCACTGTATGTTCCTTTTTGCTCACGATAAAGAACTCAATGTCTTTTTCTTCCCTTTTCAATGGGGCAAGAACGGATTCCTCCACTTCCTTCGCCCATTCCCAGCTTAAATGTGCAGCGAGCACACCTTGAATATGTCCTTTGCTATCCTTCAGCGGAAAACTGATATCGACAAATTGCAACGGCTCTCCCGTTGGATTCGGAAGCAGCTTGGCAAGAAGTACTGCATTATGCACATCTCCAATGAATTTACCCTTGATTCCCTCCTGATACACAGGTCGCTCCGATAAATTTTCCCCAAGCAAGATACCATCCGTGGCAGCTAACACTTTTCCTTTTGGGTTCATGAATCCAACCCATGAGAATGAGGGAAAGCTATCTTGTAACTGATCCAGCAGCATCTGAATCTCATCAGGTTGGAATCCATCTTCCAACGAAACCATCCGGCCCAGCAGGTCCAGTTCACCCGCGCGAGCGGACATGAATCGATCCAGCTTGTCCGAAGCCTGTGAGGCCGTGCCTGTAAGCGAGTGACCAATCTCAGTCTCTACAGCAACAAATGACTTTTGGCTAAAAATAGACCCAATCGTCAAAGTAACCAGCAGGGATAACACAGCGAAGATGACTGTAAGCACAGTTCTAATTTTGAATGACATTACTTCCTCCATTACACGGTGAAACCATCTTGCTTTTCAACATAACTATGCTGTAAAGAGTACACGGAATGTCACCTCGGACGTGTCTCAAAACTCGCTGAAGTGCATCTTTTACCGCCTTTTCGCCCCCTGCTGCGTCACTTTCCCTTGACGTGCCCCGGCACGCCTGCGGAAAACTTCCTGGCTTGGAACGAAAATTCGGCAAAATCTGCTTCTTCGGAGTTTCAGACACGCCCTAATCGTTTTCATATTTATCGGAACTTGTGTGTTTATTTATTATACATGCCCATACAATATTATACTGAAATTTTCACCGTGTTTCTTCCATTCAAAGAATAGACACGATTCTGTATATACATACTTGGGTTATGAATATAGAGAGCAAGCATATCCTTCAAAGGATCATGCGCCTGTATGTCACAGAGAGAGTAATCGAACTACTAAACATTGGGGGTGTAATGTTGAGCCTGCTTCATGTTGCCGTTATTCTGCCTTTTGCCGCTGGCATTCTTCTTGCCATGCTGCATCGTTTCTTCCGTAAATTACATTTGGGATGGCCGGTTCTCCTTGTTCCGGCACTATTATTTGTATACTTTGCGAGTCTCATACCCGCTGTGTCACAGCGCAATACCGTATCTGGAAATATCCCATGGATTCCTTCACTGGACATTGGATTTAACCTGTATCTGGACGGTCTGAGCCTCATGCTGACACTGCTAATCACCGGAATCGGTGTCCTCGTTGTTCTCTACTCCATCTTCTACATGGATATGAAAGAAGCGCTGAACCGTTTCTACCTGTATCTGTTGATGTTCATGGGAGCCATGTTGGGCGTAGTGCTGTCTGATAATATGATCGTGCTCTACGGATTCTGGGAATTGACCAGTATTACGTCATTCCTGTTGATTGCATTTCATTACAAACGTAAAGCCTCGACTTCAGGTGCACAAAAATCATTCCTGATTACGGTATTTGGCGGTTTCGCCATGCTTACCGGATTCATGATGATGTATCTCATTACCGGAACATTCAGTATTCGTGCAACCATTGCAGGATTGGGTCAGTTTCAGGAAAGCGCACTATTTCTACCCGCACTTATCTTGATCCTGATTGGAGCTTTCACCAAGTCAGCTCAATTCCCGTTCCACATCTGGTTGCCGGATGCCATGGAAGCTCCCACACCTGTTAGTGCCTATCTTCACTCAGCCACCATGGTCAAGGCCGGACTGTACGTTGTGGCCCGATTCACACCAATCTTCGGTGGAGAGGGACTCTGGTTCTGGCTCGTTACTGGCGTTGGTCTTCTAACTTTGTGTTATGGATCATTCCTGGCGGTGAAAAAAAACGATCTCAAAGCGATTCTCGCCTATTCGACCATCTCTCAACTTGGTCTGATCATGTCCCTGTTAGGGGTTGGATCTGCTGCTCTCTACTTCGGATATGGCGAATCCTCTGCGATGTATACCGTGGCAATAACCGCTGCGCTGCTTCACCTGTTTAATCATGCGACCTTCAAGGCCGCTCTGTTCATGGTCGTAGGCATTGTCGATCATGAAACGGGTACACGTGACATTCGGAAGCTCGGTGGACTTGCTTCATTCATGCCAATTACATTCACCGTGGCATTGATTGGTTCACTTGCCATGGCGGGTATTCCGCCGTTCAACGGATTCCTGAGCAAGGAGTTATTCTTCCAGGCGATGGTAGAAGTCACGCATCTGCGAATCTTTGGACTTGGGTCCTGCAGTGTTCTATTGCCGGTATTCGCTTGGCTTGCAAGTGTGTTTACCCTGATCTATGCGCTTATTATCGTGTTCAAAACATTCCTCGGTCGTAGCCAAAGCGAGATCCCTGCCGAGAAACTGCACGAAGCGCCTGCTGGCATGCTCATTCCGCCTGTTGTTCTAGGTGTTCTTGTCATCGTATTCGGACTCTTCCCGAATCTGCTGGCCGGATCACTGATTGAACCGGCAATGGCCGCTGTGCTTCCATCCCTCTTGAATGGGAATGAGCGCTTCGATGTACATTTCTCTCTGTGGCATGGATGGACTCCGGAACTGATTATGACGATCGGAGTTGTGATTCTCGGAATCACTCTCTACAAGCTGTTGCCACGATGGAGGAATATTTATGAGCATTATCCACAAGGATTAACAATTAATAATATGTACCATGTCGTGCTGGATAATCTTCAGCATTATGCACGCAAATGGACGGAAGCCTATATGAATGGCTCGGTTCGTAATTATCTCGTTTACATTTTCTCATTCACGGTCGCGTTGCTGGTCTATGCCTTCTTCCGTTCAGGAGAAAATATTACCTGGAATCTGCAGGGCAATGCACCTTACTCATTCTATGAGGTGGTACTGCTAGTCACGCTCATCGGTGCAGCAGTCTCGATTCCTTTTGCCAAGAACAGATTGTCGGCAGTCATTATGACCGGGGCGGTTGGTTACCTCGTAACCCTGCTGTTTGTACTCTTCCGGGCGCCGGATCTGGCGTTGACACAGATGATTGTTGAGACGGTATCCGTTGCACTGTTCCTGCTCTGCTTCTACCATCTGCCTGAGCTTCAACGTGGCAAATCAAGCCGCAGTTATCTCACGGTGAATATGATCGTAGCGATTGCAGTCGGAATTGTGATGACTTTTGTTGCATTGGCCGCAAGCGGAACAGCCTCACTGGACAGCATTTCTACCTTTTTCCTTCAGGAAGCGTATGACTCGGCTGGTGGTAAAAATGTCGTGAACGTGTTGTTGGTGGATTTCCGAGGCTTCGATACGTTATTGGAGATTATGGTGCTTGGGGTTGCTTCATTGTCCATCTACTCCATGATTAATCTGAACCTCGAAGCGAAGGATCTCGGAGCCCGCTTGAAGTTCCGTAAGAAGGACGAAAGTCAGGATTCCGAGCCCGATCTGGATGATGAAACAGACAATACGAAAAAGTATGGTAACCGGGAACGCAGCTCATCCTCGTGGGATACTGTCCCCTTGCAGAGTAATGATGTATTGCTGCAAACGACCACCAAGGTCGTTGTGTTCATCATTCTGACGTTTGCCATGCATCTCTTCTTTGCAGGTCACCACAATCCGGGCGGAGGTTTCATCGGCGGCTTGGTAACAGCGGCAGCGCTCGTATTGATTGCCCTGGCATTCACTACTGATACAATACGCAAAGCGTTACCCGTTGACTTCCGTGTTCTCACAGGGATCGGATTGGGTATAGCGTTACTTACGGGTGCGGGTTCATTTATATTCGGAGTCCCGTTCCTAAGTCAAACCTTCGGCTATTTCGAACTTCCTTTGCTGGGAGAGACAGAACTCGCCACGGCCATGCTGTTTGATCTTGGCGTGTATCTCGCTGTCCTGGGTGTCACCATGACCATCATTCTACAGATCGGGGAGGATCGCTGATATGGAAATATTGATGTGTGTAGCCGTTGGCATTCTGTTTGCGGTTGCCGTCTTTTTAATCTTGTCGCGGAGCCTGCTCCGTATCGTACTTGGCATGTCCATACTAACCCATGGCGTGCATCTGCTCTTGATCACCATGTCACGTCTCAAAACTGGGGCACCACCACTGCTTGGGGAGATGGCTGAACGTTATGTCGATCCACTTCCTCAGGCTTTGATACTAACTTCAATTGTTATTAATTTTGGCCTCACTGCGTTCTTCTTTGTTCTCTCCTATCGTTCTTATCTGAAGTTAAAAACAGACGATATGGAAGAAGTAAGGGGGCGCCCATATGAATAATCTCGTCGTTCTGCCGATTCTGTTGCCTTTGATTACAGGTGTTCTGGCTCTGCTATTTTTCCGAAAAACAAATATCCAGCGGATCATTAGTGTCATTGGACTTTTGTTTACAGCAGCGGTGTCAACGATACTCATTACGCGGGTAGCACAGACTGGAGTTCTAACGCTTAATATGGGTGGATGGGCACCTCCCTATGGTATTGTGCTTGTTGCGGATATGGTGTCGGCGCTACTTGTCGTAGCCGCTTCCATCATTGCACTGGCGTGTCTACTGTATGCTTTCCGCAGTGTGAACAAGGAGCGGGAAGAGCACCACTTCTATCCGTTCTTTCATTTCCTGATTGCGGGAGTTAATGGATCATTTCTAACCGGAGATTTGTTCAATTTGTTTGTCAGCTTTGAACTGATGCTCATCTCTTCCTATGCACTGATCGTATTGGGAGGGACGGAAAGACAATTGCGTGAAACGATCAAATATGTCTTGATTAACATCGTTTCTTCAGCACTGTTTGTCGCTTCCATCGGCTTCCTCTACTCTATTACTGGCACATTGAACATGGCAGACTTGTCCGTAAAAATTGCTGAAGTGGGACAGAGCGGGGTTATTACCTTAATTGCCGTACTCTTCCTAATCGTATTTAGCATCAAGGCCGGACTGTTCCTGTTCTTCTGGCTGTCGGGCTCTTATGCTGCACCACCTGCTGTCGTCACTGCATTGTTCGCAGGATTGCTCACCAAAGTTGGCTTGTACGCAATTGTGCGAACATTCACACTGATCTTCTATCATGATCCTGATTTCTTCCATACACTGATCGGATGGATGGCTGGTGCAACGATGGTCCTTGGTGTCATTGGTGCGATCTCATACCGCGATGTGAACAAAATTCTCATTTACAACGTGGTCGCAGGTGTAGGTTTTGTCGCTTTTGGTATGGCTTCGGCCAGTCGTCCTGCACTGGAGGGGCTGCTCTTCTATATGCTGCATGATATGTTGATCAAAACATTGCTCTTCCTGCTCGGCGGTGCCTTGATCGCTGTTGCCGGAACATCAAAACTCGATAACATGGGTGGGCTAATCCATCGCTATCCGCTGCTCGGCTGGATGTTCTTCATTAGCGCACTTGCTTTGGCAGGTTTGCCGCCATTTAGTGGATTTCCAGGGAAGTTGCTTCTCTTTGAAGGAGGCTTGCAGGCAGGCTTGTATGGTCTTACCGGCATTGCGGTGCTTTCGAGCTTGTTGATGTTATATTCGGTACTACGCATCTTCATACAAGCGTTCTGGGGCGAACCGCCTGCCGGGGTTACAAGACGCCCTTACGCGGTGAACGGCCTGCTGATTCCTGCCGGAATTCTGTTTGTATTCATCATCGTAATGGGTGTGGGGGCTGAAGGCATGTTCCAATTGACCTCCCGCGCAGGCGATATTCTACTGCATCCCAATATTTATATTGATGCCGTATTGAAGGAGTAGATGTCTATGGCCTTTCAGATTGTACTGAATCTTATCATTGCTTTTGTATGGATGTTTCTGAACAATGCCTGGAATGGTGTTGGTTTTCTCATAGGTTACCTGCTTGGACTGCTTCTCATCGGGGGGATGCGCAGATTCTTCCCCCAGCGCTTCTATATTGTGCGGGTCTGGGCCATCTTCAAACTGATTACACTGCTGTTCAAGGAACTGGTGCGAGCCAGCATTGAGGTTATACGCCAGATTATCAAGCCCAAGCTCGATATAAGGCCCGGTATTTTTACGTATAAAACTCAATTGTCCTCGGATTGGGAGGTTACTCTGCTCTGCTTACTCATCTCATTGACACCGGGTTCTCTGCCGCTTGAGATCTCGGGTAATCAACGCAAACTGTTTATTCACGCACTGGATATCAAGGATGAACAGAAAATGAGAGATGATATCCAAAATACATTCGAAAAAGCAATTATGGAGGTGACGCGTTAATGTTATCCTCACTGTTGTTCATCTCATTGCTCATTCTCTCCTTAGCCATTCTGGGTTGCTTGTACAGGGTGCTGCGGGGACCATCCATGGCTGATCGGATTACAGCATTGGATACCATCGGTATCAATGTAATTGCCATCGTTGCCGTTCTGTCGATGATGCTGCAAACCCAAGCCTATCTGGATATCATCTTGCTGATTGGTATTCTGGCCTTTCTAAGTACAGTGGCATTTGCACGTTATATCGAACGGGGGGCGGTATTCAAAAATGATGGAGATCGTTAAAGTAACCACTGAAACCGCTATAGGTCTACTCGTACTGCTCGGTGCACTACTCAGTGCACTCAGTGCATTCGGACTTATTCGTCTGCCTGATGTATATCTGAGAGCCCATGCCGCAACCAAAAGTATGACACTTGGAGTATTCTGTGTATTAAGCGCTACATTTTTCTACTTCTGGTACTTCGATAACTATATCAGTGCCCGCTTGTTGCTTGGTATCCTGTTTGTATTCATCACGGCTCCGGTGGCCGGACATCTGAACGGACGGGCCGCCTATCGCACAGATGTACCACTGTGGGAGCAGAGCGTTCAAGATGAACTGGAACCTTTGTTAAAAGGGAAAAAGGTGAACCATGAGGCCAAGGATATGATGGAATAATCCCAAGCCTAGGCCCATAACGAATACCCCCAACGGATCAACCGCTCGTTTTGCGGTACGTCCTGGGGGTATTTTTTATTTTCATACACGGATCATATCAAGCACTGATTATGAAGACTGATTAAGTAGTAAAGTCAAAATCCATTCAGTCCCTGTCTTCTCAGATCCGCAGCCACAATACGCGCAAGCTCCGCAGCCCCTTGACGATTCGGATGCAGACTATCCCCTGTCATATATAGACCAAGTGTTGCCGCTGGACCAATGGACGTGAAATAGGCAGAACTTAACTTATTCAGTTCAACCAGGGTGACTCCCTCTTCCTGAGCTAGTGCACGGGTGGATTGATTGTACCAGCGGTTCTCCGCTTGATGCACATTGGCTGAATTAAAGTCCGTTGCCCGGCCTTGAGGCGTAGAGAGAATGACCGTTGCTCCTTTGTTCTTCGCCTGACGCACCATATCCCGCATAATCTCCTTGAACTGCGCCTCTGTTGTATTGTTCTTGGCATTGGTGTCGTTAATTCCGAATTGCAAAATAAAATAATCTCCCGGCTTGATATACTTGAGAATCGCTTCCATCTGACCATCATCGCGGAATCCTCTCGCAAACTGACCACTTGCCGCCATATTGCGAACCTGGAAGGTGGAATTGTTCACATAGGACGGAAACAACTGTCCCCAACCTCCTTGTACACTGCTACCCAGTGGATAGTAATTACAGACTGTTGAATCCCCACCAATGTAGATTGTGCGGTTGGTAACGGTCTGATTGGATAACTTCCGGATTTCGAGTGCACTAAGTGTGAAGGCGGTGCCTGTCTTTCCTTCCGTAACCAGCAGGTTTAATTGCCCG
This sequence comes from Paenibacillus sp. FSL M8-0212, assembly GCF_038004645.1. Taxonomy (NCBI): domain Bacteria; kingdom Bacillati; phylum Bacillota; class Bacilli; order Caryophanales; family Paenibacillaceae; genus Paenibacillus; species Paenibacillus sp. FSL M8-0212. Next base: position 6,554,457 of record NZ_JBBORP010000001.1, read on the forward strand.
TCAGTCACCGGAATTTGAAATTGGTCCGTTGCCCCGTTGCCTGTCATATTGATGATCTGGTATACACCTTCTGCCGCTACACTCGCTCTGGCTGTATTGCCCAGGACCACTTTAACTTCATATAGTCCATTGGACAGATTCACATTGAAGGTATTGGTGCTCTTGGTGCCGTAAGTCAGAAACTGCACAGCGTCACTCTTAACCCCGCTTCCTGAGGCAGACACATTCCTCATCTGTGCAGGTGTGTTGAAGCCATAACCTTTCGTAGGTGTATAGGCATCTCCTGCGGACACACCTGTGTAACCGCTCTCAACAGCACCCGAACCAAAATCAAATCTGTAATTGTCTGTTGCCGCTTCGGCGACTCGCCCTCCACTGCTTCCCAAACCGATGCCCATTGTACTCGCAAACAGAACAAGACAGAGCAGAAGCTTTACCGATATTGACCATTTCATCACTGAATTCTCCTCTCGAATATACTACGAAGACAGAATAACCTTCCAAACGCTGTTATCCCCAGATTTTTCGATTCCCTTTTCTCAAGGGAAAATCCGGTGATAGCGTATGCTTCCGATGTAGCGTTTTTTCAAGAAAGCTTGTAGCTTCGCTTTTTCAGTTTTTTTAAGCCTCAGCTTCACAGAACTTGATCAAGCCAGTCATAGGCTTTCGCTCCGCTAATCTCATGTCCACCTGTAAAGAAATCCGCATCCAGTGATTCTGATGCTCCCGCCTGCTCATATATGTGTGTCAAACGGGCATACGCCTCTCTCGCTGCATGGATGGGGAACACCTGATCATCACTTCCGGCTTCAATAAAAAGTGGCCTAGGCACAATCAGGCCGATGAGATCCGGCAACTCCGCTTCACGCAGGATACCTGGCACATAGTTGTCCAGACAATGGTTCCGATCCAATATGCTGCCCTGGAATGTATTTGCATAACCGCTTACCACAGTTGCCCTGAACCGTTCATCCAATGCGGCTGTAAATGCGGTCACCAGCCCACCGCCCGAGATACCCATGCTTCCAATTCGCTCCGAATCCACTTCTGGCCGAGTCGATACATAATCCAATACACGTGTTGTTTCATACACCCTATGACCGGCAAGGGTATTCCCCACCATGAGCAGATGCGCAGCAATCTTCGTGCAGGAACTTACACCTGGTGGCGCATCACGGTCCTCGTCCAGTCTTCGATCACCAAATCCGAGCAGTTCTGGAGCCGCAACCACATAACCACGCTTCACAAGAGCTACTGCAAAGTCCTTGTGTAATCCGGGCTCTCCTGTCCGTGGCGACCCATCAGGTTCCATGCCCGATATCTCTCGGCTACCATAGCCATGCCCATGACAAGCAACGATAGCAGGTGTCTTGTTTTCGATAATGCTTCCATCACCTGGAATTAATAAATATACAGGCATACGAAGTCCTGCATAGGTCGTGATTTCAATCCGCTCCCGAATATATCCGTCACATGTAATGCGCTCCAGTAAGACAGGATTCAGTGCTGCCGCCATCGTGGGGAAACCGCCCAGCCGTTCTTTGACACGAGTACGTAACTGACTGCGCCATAACTCCAGGGGTTGATCTGCATGATACGCGGAACGACCACGAAGATTCATTTGTTGTTGTAGATAGGCTTCAATATCAGACATGGGCCTGTGTCCCTCCTGTTTTTCGTAGGATAACATAGATAAAAGACTGTCATATGGAATTAATCCCATCCATTATAGAACATCTAGGTCAGCCATGAATTGAACATGTTTGCCTGTTTTGAATAGAATCACACGATTTCTAGCCAAAAAGGATATCTCCAACCTGAAGACAGGTTACGGAAATACCCTTCATTTTATCTGACCTGGCAGCCACCAGTTCCACCTGCCCATTAATTTCATCAATGCAGGTACCAGTATTAGCCGAATTAATGTAACGTCAATCAACACCGCTGCCGTGATTCCGATCCCTAACTGCCTCACACCTGCGACTTCGGCAAAAGCAAACGGTACGGTCACCGCAAGCAGTATTGCCGCTGCGGAGGTGACCAGACGACCCGTAGAAGCCAATCCCTGTTGGACAGCCACATCACTGTCTCCGGTTCGTCTATACACTTCCTGAATACGGCTCAGCATAAACACACCATAATCCATGGATATGCCAAACACCAATCCTGCAATGAATACAGGAATCATAATGGCAATGGCTGACGGCTCCATACCTAGATGTCCTTCATTGAACACCCACACCAATATGCCAAATGAAGCGGCTAAGCTGAGCAGATTCATCAGAATTGCCTTGATTGGAATGAGCATCGATCGGAATGCCGCCAGTAACACAAGATAATTGGTGACCACTACAAATACCAGCACTTTGGGCAGTTGACTTGTGACTTCCTGCATTATTTCATACTGCTTGGCAGCTTCCCCACCATAACGTAGTTTTACGGTGTTGGAACCAAACGTATAATCGCTATTCCTCATTCGTTCCAGCCAATCTGCGACCTGCTCCGACCCGGGCTCCCCGTGTACGGTGGCTATCAATCGTATGGTATGGTCAGAGACCGTTGAACGCAGCCATGCCGTCCTTGTTGACTCCTTGCCTTCTATGGAAGGAGTGAGCGCCGACGGTGGAATTTGAAAAAGGCTCCGCGAGTCAGTTTGATTCGGCTGTAATAGGCCCCATGGTGAAACAATGCTCAATACGTCTGAGTCCTGCAGTAGTTGACGGGCTTTGTTGTGGGCCAACTGCCAGTGAGAGGCAGTCAACAGTTCCTGCTGTCCGCCAATCACGATCTCGATGGCGGAGGTATTTTTTTGACCAAAATCATGTTGCAACTGCTCTGCTGCCTGACGGGACTCCATTCTCTCTGGCAGTGATGAGGCATCCGGAACGGACAGTTCCAGTCTGGTGACTGGATAAACACACAGGAGCAGTACAACCGTACCTCCAATGGCCATACTGACTGGTCGTTTCATGACCATTGCTGACCATCTATGCCAGACCGAGCGTCTGGGTAACGAATGGACTAACTTTCGCTTGAAGACCCGATCCGCAGACAGTGACAGTAGAGCTGGCAGCAGCGTAACATTTAACAATAGCGATAGGAGCAGAACAATAATGGCCCCCGAGGAGACACTCAGAAACATTGGCAGTCTGATCCAGAGCAAACCCAGCAGCCCAAGGAGCACACAAGCTGCCGAGAACAATACCGCTCTACCTGCTGTACGCAATGTTCGCTGAAAAATCTCGCTCCGCAAAACCTCGCTTTGCATATCCAGGCTGCTGCCCGTAACGTTAGCTTTGCCTTCATCTTCGTAGACCCGCTGAAGTTCTTCCCTGTACCTGCTCAGGATGATCAGGGCAAAGTCTATACTGAGTGCCATGCCCACCATGGGAATCACATTAATGATAAAATTGGACAATTCCAGATGATAACCAAGGAGTGACGTGACTCCCATAGCGGTAATCACAGCACTGATGCCCATCATAACAGCAATCAACGCGGCATATAGCCCCCTGAATGCAAAACACAAAACGATCAGGGCAATCGGCAGGCCGACCATTTCTGCACGTTCCAGATCACGAAAGCTCAGATGATTGACATCCTGCTGCACGACTGCCTTTCCCGTCAATTGCACCGTACCTGGACCATCTGTTGCCAACACGGCGCGCAACTGCTCCAGTGGGGGACCCATCTGATGCGCGGGCACATCCATTTTCACAAGAGCATATGCCCTTTGGTCTTGCATCGTCACTCTTTCGCTAACATCCAAAGGGGCCGTGATAGAGGTTACCGCAGGCAATACTTGAACCTGTGTCAATTGATCCTTGATCCACTGCCGGAACTGTAACGGCGAGGTATTTTCCTTTTTCTCAAAAACCAGAATAACCGGATCAGCAGGAGAACCGAATTCGTCCTCCAGAACAGCATCAACTGCTTGCGCATCCCCGTGAACCCGTTTTAATCCGTGATCCTGAACTATGTCAGGTAACTTCCATGCCCAGACCGCTGACATCCCGATGATAAATACCCAGCAGAGAATAATGAACCTCGGATATCGGCTGATGAAGGCAGCAAGTCTGCGATAACCCATACCTAAGCTCCTCTGCGATCAGATTAGTCCTTCGATTATGTTCATCGGTAAGATCTAAGCACATTCATACACTTGCGGTGTATATCTCCTTCACTCGGGTTCGCGAACTATTGGATGCCATGATTCACAGGTGTTCTGTTCGCTATGCGGGCAGGGATGTATGTAAAAGGAAGTAACTCTGCCGTCAGTCCCGGGCCAAAGGCCAACGCTATCCCACTGGAATGCTCTTCCTTCTGTCTGTAATCCTCGCGGATGGCTTGAAGAACAAAAAGAATCGTCACGGACGACAGGTTGCCATAATCCCGCAGGATGTTTCGACTGTAGGAGACCTGCTCATCTGTCAACTGATACAGCTTCTGAACGGCATCCACGATGCCTCTGCCTCCCGGATGGATCGCCCATATTTCCGGTAAACTGCTACCCTCCAGCAACCGTTCTACCTCTGGACCAAGATGTAAACCAAGCAGCTTCGGAATCTGTGGTGACAGGTAGAGATCAAAGCCTGTATTGCCCACTTCCCAGATCATTTCTTCTGCACAATCCGGGAGGAGCGTTGAGTGCCCACGACCCAGTCGAAAACATTCATTGCGGTCTGTTCCGGTCGCACCAATAACACAGGCAGAGGCGCCGTCTCCGAAGAACGATGCGGCATACAGGTCGTCCCGTTTGGCAGATGGCTGAAAGTGAAGTGTACATAGTTCCACACACACGATAAGAACCGTAGCCTTCTGATCTGCCGTTACAATGGAATTCGCCAGTTGGATCGCCTTCAGACCGGCTGCACATCCTTGAAACACCAGTGGAATCCGGTTGATCTGCGGTGACAGGTCAAGCTGTTGGATCAGCCGAACATCAAGTCCCGGCAAGAATTGCCCCGTGCAACTCACCGTAATGAGATGTGTAATTTCCGAGGAGGTTACGTCTGCATCCTGAATGGCCTGTCCGGCCGCCTCGAGACCAAGTGGAACAGCAGCAGCTTTGTATTTGCCCATACGTTCGGATGTAGTCGGAACCTCGTCCGCATTGGTAAAGGGTAAATATCGGCAAGAATCAACAGGCTCAAGCAGATTCGGTTCACACGTATACCGAGTCTCCACACCGCACTGATTAAAGATTCGTTTGGCCCACCTTCTCGCATCTGGCTCATGTTCCAGCGCTTGCGCGAGACGGGCAGACACATCCTTTTGCTCAATACGGTGGGCAGGCCACGCCGTTCCTATTCCCATAATACTTGCCCCAGTAGTTGCCTCAAGCTGGTTCATCGGCTTAACCCCCTTATAGTACGTGTTCAAAAGTAGGCTTTTTAAACAACCTATATATAAAATAGGTTCATATGACATGTGTGCAGGATATAGTACAAGTCTATTCACTACCTGTCCTGTTTATGTTCATATTAACAAGCAAAGGCGAACAACATATGCGAGTTTCGCACGTGCTGTCCGCCTTTGCTACCGGATTAAACCCGTTCCTATATTACATATTCGATCTGTCAGAACTACTCAGGCCGAATTATAGTAAATCTCTCCCCAAGTTTGGCATAATCATTACCTGCCAGTCGGCTGACTGGTTTCAAATGATCCATGAGGATATAGCCTTTGTCCGGATTATAGACTTGTTCGCTGAAATGATACTGCACAATGCGTACCAGCAGCAGGTCACTCACCGGTTTACCATCATCATTCGTGATAGGAATGTGTTGATACAGCTCACACTCCATCCGAATAAGTGCTTCTTTTATTCCTGGCACGGTGACCTTTGTACTCGGCACTGTAGTCAGTTTCGTCCGCTCAAGCTCACTTTCGTGGGGTTCAAGAATAGCTGCTGTCTCATTCACTTCTGCTATGATCGCTTCATCACATATATGCACGACCAGTTCTTTATGAGCAAGCACATTACGTGCGGTATCTTTCATGATACCGTCTTTACGTGCAATGGATATGGATAACAGCGGTGGGTCCGAACTAACCACATTAAAGAAGCTAAAAGGCGCTGCATTGATCACACCATTCTCATCTGAAAGTGTCGTCACAAAAGCAATTGGACGTGGCACCACCGAACCACTCATCAATTTATAGTTGTCTCTTCCCGTTATTTCACGTGGATCCAATGTATACATATGTAATATCTCCTTCCCTGCCACAAAGTATATGACCACTCTACTTCATGACAATAGAATAAACTAACTTCTTTATTATATATCCTAAAATGCTGTATTAACAAAAAAACTCCCTGGTGTCCATTGCACCAAGGAGTTCAAACATGTTTTACAATTGACCATTTCTTATTTAACAATGCTCTTTTGAATGTCTTCCATAATTTGAAGATTCGCTTGAACACCACTATACAGCCAGCTGCTGGAACGGGTAAACTCGAACAGATTACCATTTTTCACAGCCGGGATACTTTGCCATACCGGATCTTTCAGTGCTTCTGACCCTGTACCTTCATCACTATTCACAAAGAACAAGTAGTCTACATCCATTTCAGCCAGCTTCTCCATAGAGATGGAAGACCAGTTACCTGTCGCATTGGCAGAGATTTCTTTTACAACTTCAGGCTCTACAAGTCCCAGTTCTTTGTACATTACTTCTCCACTCGATACATTGTCACTTACGATGAAGAACTTGCCGCTAACCAACCAAATAGCCGCTGCCGATTTCGTTCCCCCTGTAACGGTGTTGATCTTTTCCTTGATTTCTGTAGCTTTAACTTCGTAATCATCCAGCGCTTTTTGAGCTTCGGCACTCTTATTCAAAATTTCACCGATTTTCAGCTGCGTTTTGCGCCAGTCGCTATTGATCTCATCACCGAGTACGTACGTCGGTGCAATCTTACTGTACTGTTCGTACTTCTCACCTTCAACTACACTTTCGGAACCGATAATAATCAGATCCGGATTAAAACTTGTTACCGCTTCAAAAGGCAGATCGAAAGCAATCGTGGGGATACCATTCAGATCTTTTTGTAAATATTCCTGAATTCCGTTGGCTACGGACCATTGGGCAACTGGCTTAACGCCTAGTGTTACCAGATTGTCTTCCAGATAAGAAGCGATAATGCGCTCCGGATTTGCGGGAATTGTTACTTCGTGTCCCATTGCATCTGTTAATGTGCGCTCTGTAGCGGCTTCTGTTTGCGTCTCTGCCTCCGTTGTTGTATCGTTCTCTCCTGCTGCTCCGTTCTCTGCAGGCTTCGCTCCACACGCGGCCAACCAGATGGACATGACCATCACCGTAATTAGAAGCATGATCATCTTTCTATTTCTCTTAAACACTGTATTAACCCCTTTCAATATGAACACCTCATTAGGCGTTATTATGACAGATATCTACGTTCAAAAATATTGATACTATTATTGATACATATAATATCCGTATGTACATTTGTCCGATTCCATTGACAATGATAATTGTTATCAGTTCAGTTGTCAATTCGATTATGCTCTGCGCTATAAAGTTGAACTAAAGATTATTTACACTGACACTTCGATGATAGAACAACCTTCCAATCGCTGTTATCCCCAGATTTTTTCGATCCCCCTTTCTCTAAGGGAAAATCCGGTGATAGCGTATGCTTCCGATGCAGCTTTCTTTCAGAAAGCTTTTAGGCGAGCGCTTCGCTTTTTCAGGTTTTTTCTATCTTCTCCGTTTGGTGTAAATGATTAGTTCAACTATATAGATCATATAAAATCTTCTTGGCGGCACTCACATATAGGCGGATGCCGCCATATGCTGAATGCAGAATACGACGACAGGAAGGATGTTCTGTACATGTATTACGAATATAACCCTTATCTAAGTTATGGAGAAGACCGTTCCTTTCAACTGCCTCCCCTGTTCCCAGGAGGTGGCGGTGGCGGCACACCGGGGGGTCCGACGTTTCCTGGTATCCCTGGCGGTCAAGGCACCTATCCTCCATACATTCCAGGCGGAGGACCCGGTCCATATATCCCTGGAGGCATTCCAGGTACAATTCCGGGTACAGCACCGGGCGTACCTGCGCAACTGACTCAAGGCAACCTGCCCACCCTACTTAGTGCCTATCCTCGTCCGGTAGGTCAGCCTCCGGCAGAAATGCTTTTTCTGTATAACCTGATCAAAAGCAGCCCGGGTCTGCTCCCGCTCTTCCTCCAGCAACAGCCGCAAAGTCTCACTCAAGCTGTGCAATTTGCACAGACTGGTGCAGCGGCACCACGAGAGAACGAAGAACGTGCGCTGCCCAACTTTTGCTATAACCGGTGGTCCCTTGTCTTCACATACAATGATGTCTACCTGATGTGGCCTGCGATTAATCTGTTTGGTTTTGTGGTGGGGTACTTCTATCCATTCCTCACGCCAGGTATACTGTCCAATACACAGATTTTGTTTGCGCTTTGCTAAACCTGTCCTTACCTACAGCAAGAGCCTCACTTGGAAGCATAATTCCTTCCAAGTGAGGCTCTTGTTCGTTCTTTAACCCAAAGTAACTTTACACTATTTTAAGACTTCATAAACGCAAGGTGTTCAGAATCAGTACATTTAACTCAACACCTGATCGTTCTGGCGCTTCCTGCCTCTACTGACCATTAGGAAGTAAATCACCAAGGCACCGAGATCAGCACACGCAATAACGATTCCCATTGGCACAGCTGTTCCTTCTCCCCCGAGACCTACGAGGGGAGCGACAATACCTCCGAACAGGAATGTCATCACACCAATAAGCGCAGACGCACTGCCTGCCGATTTCTCCTGATTGGCCATCGCCAAGGCAAAGGACGCGGTATTGACCAACCCAACACTGGATACCACCAAAAATAGCGGAATCAGTACAGAGATTAGATTACCTCCAGCCAGAATGGCGATGAGCAGTGAAGTTCCTCCGAGCGCCGCGGTTAGCAGCCCCGCGATTAACAGGCGAGTCTCTGATACCTTTCCTGCAAGTCTGCCGGCAATCTGACTGGCCAGAATAATGCCTAACCCGTTAATGGCGAAGCAGACACTGAACATTTGCGGGGACACCCCGTATATTTTCTGAAGCACAAACGGTGAACCTGATATATACGCAAACATGCCAGCAGCTACAAATCCTTGGGTTAACGCATAACCCATAAACTGACGATCCCCTGCGATTTGGCGAAACGTAAGTAATGTCTGCTTCAATCCTCCGCTTGATCTGCGATTGGAAGGTAATGTCTCTCCAAGACCGAAAATGACAGCCAACAGCGTCAGTATACCGATAAGGCTGAGCAAAATAAATACGCCGCGCCACGATGTATACGTCAACAATTGTCCACCAATGATTGGTGCAGCAATCGGGGCTACGCCGTTTATCAGCATTAACAGGGAGAAGAATCGTGTCAGTTCCGGGCCCGAATATACGTCTCTGACGATTGCGCGCGAGATGACAATCCCTGCTGCTCCAGCTACACCCTGAATGAACCGCAGCACAACAAAAGAGCCCATCGTCGGGCTGACCAGGCAAAGTATGGAGGCGATCGTATAGAGCACAAGCCCTGCAATGAGCGGTGTTCGCCGACCACGTACATCACTTAGAGGTCCGGCAAGCAACTGTCCAACCGCAAGTCCAATCACACACGCCGTCAGACTGAGTTGAGCATACGAAGTAGATGAACCAAACTCATCAGCCAGCGTGGGCAATGCGGGTAAATACATATCCAGGGACAACGGCCCGAAGGCCGACAATGTCCCCAGAATTAAAGCCATCCGTACACGAGATGTGGAGTTTGTGTTCAATGAAGCTGTTGTACTTTTCATCAAATACTACTCCCCGCTACCCAGTAGCTTGAGCAGGTTGGACGGCAGTGTGAACTGTTGATTGTTAATAATAATACGGCGCAGTTCTTCTTCATCCCGCTCATTATCGGCGTCCTTAATCTCCTGAATTTCCCGGTGAAGTCGCTCCATCTGTTGATCCAGCGCATTTGCCGAATCTGCCGCACTCTTTAACTCTCTCGTCAAATGCTCGGGAACATCCTTATTGTATTTATAAAAAATCTTATGCTCCAGACTCGCCCAGAAATCCATCGCGATTGTACGGATCTGGATCTCCACACATGCTCGTTCCTCACCATTGGACATGTACACAGGCACTTCCACCAGAAGGTGAAGGCTTTGGTAGCCGTTTGGCTTTGGATTTTCGATGTAGTCTTTGACCTCCAGTACACGCAGATCACTCTGGTTGCACAGCATATCCTTAATTCGATAGATATCCGAGATAAAGGAACATGTAATCCGTACCCCGGCGATATCCTTGATATTTTGCTTGATGCTCTCAAATGTTAACTCATGATTTTTGCGGAACATCTTGTTCATAATGCTCTCAGGAGATTTCAGTCTGGACTTTGTATGCTCAATTGGACTGTAATCATGCAAAGACTGGAATTCTTCCTTCAGGACTTCAATCTTGGTCTCCATTTGATCCAGAGCAAATTTATAGATCATCATAAATCTGGTAATTTCATATTTGAATTTCTTGAATTGATCAATTGGATGTGGAGCGTTCATCATGGCTTTCTCCCTTTCTTTCTGCACACTAAAATTAGTTTTATGAATATGAGAACAAGCGGTCAATCCACAGGTCTCCTGAACCATTATAAATCATATGGAGCCAATAAACGAATTTCTCACATTTGGGCTGGTGATTCAGCCTGGAAGGTATGGGAACTTATTTTACGCGCATGATATAGAAGCATCCCTGTCATTTGGCACGCAAATATTAATAAAAGAGGTGGATTTTACTGCTCTATCAAGTGACGTATTCATCCGATACACTTCGAGTTAAAGCTTATTTATACCTGCCACAAGGTTGTTCATTACCTGATATCACGACATATGAAACTTCTCATCCCGGCTCTGTCTCCTCTTCCTTCCCAGGCTTCGCTTCCATACATAAGTCTCTACATCTGCAACCACTCGCCAGCCACTACCCTGCTGCAAACATGCATGATATCACTCCCACACAAGAACAGTGGCCGGTGCTGATCTATTGTCGCGGTGGACTTGGCAGCTATGGCGGGGTAAATACCGTTTGGCTTGAGCAATTTGTACATAAAGGTTATATCGTGTTCGCCCCATCCTATCGTGGCAACGAAGGCGGTGAGGGGCGTGACGAGTATGGCGGAAGAGATGCCGAAGATGTGCATGCCGGTTACCGGTTGATACAGCGTTTACCTTTTGTCGACCCAACTCGGATATCGTTAATGGGGTTCTCCCGTGGAGCCATTAATGCTGTACATACCGCAACTGCCTACAATGAGGGACCGGACAAAGTACATAAGTTAATTCTTTGGAGCGGTGTCTCCGATGTCGAACGCACTTACCAAGAGCGAACCGACCTGAGGCGCACATTGAAACGTGTGCTGGGAGGTTCCCCACGCGCAGTTCCGGAAGCTTATCTCGCCCGCTCTCCCTTGTCAAAAGCAAACAAATTATCTTGTCCCGTGCTAATCATGCATGGTACATCAGATACACAGGTGAATTACAGTCACGGAACCCGAATGTATCACTGGCTTAAGCGCCGAGGTGCAGACGTCACATTTCACGCTTATGGCGGGCAGGATCATCATTTTCACGAGAAAATACATGAGTCAGCGGTGAACAATATGTTTGATTGGCTCGCTGCACCTTAAGTCTTTCACTATGAATTTCATTTTGAAGAATCATGCGTTATGGCTGTATACTGGAGGGGCTACGTTTTTCTGAAAGGACGGATAGAATGAATCAAAGCACCCTCCAAAAATACGCTATGCTGCTTCTCTGCATGACTGCCGGAATGGTGGATCTGATCGGATATCTGGGACTCGGGCATGTGCTTACAGCCAATATGACGGGAAATATTGTTTTATTGGGTATTGCCATTGCCCGTGCTCAGGAATTTGTTGTGCTGCGGTCATTGCTTGCTCTCATTGGTTTTATTGCCGGCAATGCCATTGCAGCACATATGGTTGGACCTGTGCAGACCAAAAATGGCTGGTCTTCCAGGGTCACAGCCGTGTTCACTGTTGAAAGCATATTACTCCTGCTGTTCGCGATCACCATGATTAGTCCATTTTCAGAGCAACTGTCTTATCTGTTAATTGTCATCCTAGCCGTTGCAATGGGGATGCAAACAACTGCGGCACGCCGCATTGGCATTGCTGGCATCTCAACAACCGTGCTCACCAATAATTTGGCTGCTGTGGTTGAGGATACCGTAAGCATTCTCAAAAAGCTGCGACACGCCAATATCCGATCGTTAGCCAAAGCCTTGTCCATAGACGCCTACCTTCGTGCAGGTGCTGTTGTCATCTATTTGATCGGCGTCATTGCAGCCGCATTGTTATTCCACCGTTTGCCCATGATTGCAGTCTGGATTCCTGTCCTGATCATTGGCGGCGTAACCCTATACGCCCGATTACATGCATGGGGAACTTCACAACAAAGCGAAAGTTAATAGTTGGAGAAGCAACCTATTCATTTTCAAGAGGCTGTTCAAAAATCCACTTTAGGATACTGATAACTGGTCTTTTTGAACATGGACTTTAAGTTATTTTAAGTATAATCACGCTATTTATTTCATCAAAGCAGCTTCTTGGCGGATAAGCTTGACCAGATGCTGTGCAGCAGGCGATAATACCTCCCCGGCTCGTGTACATACGGCAACCGTATTTCTCAGCTGCACACCTCGAACGAACACACGCGCGAGCCTGCCTTGCTGCACATCCTCCTTCACAACCAAAGAAGATATAAAGTTGGCCCCATAACCTGCCTTCACCGCACTAATCGTTTCGTTCAGCCCGTTGAACTGAAGAGCAATGCGGGGAGCGGCCAGGTTATTTGTTGTGCATAGGGAAACGAGTCGCTCACGTGTGGCACTTCCTTCTTCACGCATGATGAACGGCTCTGCCACCATCTCATTCAGCTCGATTTCTTTTCCCGCATACGGATGGTCAGGGTGCACAACAAACCACATCTCATCGTCAAACAATTCATCCCATTGGACACCTGCATGTGTAATGCCACTTCCACCATACACTGCAATCTCTGCCTCATAACGAAGTAACTGGTCAAAAGCCATCCGGGTGTTGGTTGTGCTCACAACAATCTCCACATCCTCATGCATTTGCTTAAACCGCGCAATCCAGCCCGGCAACAGAAAATTCGAAGGCAAGTAGGTTGCGGTAAGACGGATTAGTCCTTTCTTGCCCTCCCGAAAATCCTGCACAAAATTCTCGACATCCTGCTCCAGCATGAACAGGCGTTCCGCATAACCGGTTAACTGTACCCCCGCATCCGTAAGCACCAGTCTTCTTCCCTCCGAAACAAAAAGCTGGATTCCCAATTCACGTTCAAACTTCTTCACCTGAGAAGATACCGCAGGTTGACTAATATTTAGTTCCTCTGCGGCACGAGTGACCCCGCCATATCTCACGATGGCATGAAATAATCGTAATCCATGCAGATTCATGTGTTACACCTCTTCCACGTCAAATACATAATCTAAAGTTATATTAACATACATAATATATATTTTATTTATACATTCACTCCATCTATAGTTGAATTATGAAATCCAATACACGAAACAAAGAAAGGAACATGTGAAAATGAAAAATATAAATACGACCAACCTACAGCATACCTGGACTCAAGTCGACGACTACATGAACGATCTGCTGATTCCATCCGATTCCCTGCTGGAACATACACTGCAAAGCAATGCCGAAGCTGGACTCCCGGCTCATGACGTAACACCAAATCAAGGAAAGTTACTTCAACTCCTGCTGCAAATCCAAGGCGCATCCCGTGTACTTGAAATCGGCACATTGGGTGGGTACAGTACCATCTGGATGGCAAGAGCACTGCCTGAACACGGACGCATCGTCTCACTGGAATCCGAACCACACCATGCGGACTTGGCGCGAGCCAATCTCACACGAGCAGGACTGATGCACAAGGTTGACCTGAGAGTTGGTCCTGCCCTAACCACCCTTCCCGATGTTCAGGAAGAATACAGGGAACCGTTTGATATGATCTTCATCGATGCTGACAAACCGAGTAATCCCGATTATCTGAGATGGGCCCTGCGACTGACTCGGCCGGGGAGTCTTATTATTGGTGATAATATCGTCAGGGACGGTGAAGTAATCCGCACAGACAGCACAGACCCCAGAGTTCAGGGCGTTCGATCATTCCTGCAGTTGATCGCGGATCACCCTCGACTTGAAGCTACAGCACTGCAAACGGTCGGTAGCAAAGGTTACGATGGATTCGTCATTGCTCGTGTGATTGATGCCCCTGAACCAAAATAAACAGCGGTCAATTCTTCCGCAAATTCCCCTTTCCTGTTAAACTGGAATCACTGCACAGGCAGACTGGGGGGAACCACTTGAGAGTTTTACAACATATTAATGATGAAATTCGCGGCTGGTCCCGCAATATTCAACTGTTTTTCCTGGCTAGCATTCTGTATCAGATCGGAAATGGCATGTTCTCTGTCTTGTACAATCTGTACATTCAGGGTCTGGGCTATAATGATACAATGAACGGCCAGATTGTAAGTATTCAATCACTCGCAACAGCCATTATGTTTGTTCCTATCGGTCTATGCGGTGATCTGTTCAGCCGCAAGCGATTACTCATTACCGGGGCGTTATTCAGCGGAATCTTTCTGATCGGACGCTCCTTCGATTATTCGGCTACAGGACTGATTTGGTTCGCGGTATTTTCTGGCCTTTTCGCTGGGGTATTCCAAGTACTGGCCATTCCTTATCTGGCGGAAAACGTCAAAAAAAGCCAGCGGCTGAAAATGTTCAGTTATTATTCATCCCTTGTGCTCGCTTCCCAGGTGCTTGGTAGCCTGGGTGGCGGCGTATTCGCAGATTTGTTACATACGGCAGGACTCGCCAAAGTAACCGGATTGCAGACGGTTTTATTTGTCGGTGGTGCAGCAACACTGGCTGCATTTATTCCACTGTTATTTGTAACCGAAGGCAAGGCTGCTCCGCAGACCACAATTCCGGCGCAACCCGTTCTTCAACCCAATGCAGATCTAAAAGAAAGTTCAACAAATAACCCAAGCAACGACGATTCGATCACCAAGAAAAAAGATTCCCGACTGATTGGTCAGTTTATAGTGACTCAGTTGTTAATTGGATTAGGTTCTGGACTGGTTGTACCGTATCTGAATCTGTATTTCACCAATCGGTTCTCGGTTTCTCTGAGCGGTATGAGCTTACTGATTGCACTTGGTCAGATTATGACGATTGTATCCATGCTGATTGGACCTACCCTGGCGGCAAAGGTCGGAAGCGTAAGAGCCGTTGTCATTTTCCAGGTCATGTCGCTGCCCTTCCTTCTATTAACAGGCTTCACCAATCTGTTGTTCATTGCTTCGCTCAGTTTCTTATTCAGACAAGCATTGATGAACGCAGCCAATCCCATTCATTCAGCCATACTGGTGGATCGGATCTCTGACAAACGCCGCGGCATTGCCAATTCACTGATGCAGACCTCGTTCATGATTGGTTGGGCTACCATGGGACCTGTCCAATCCTATCTGGTCACCACGTACGGAACGTATTGGGGTTATGCAATCACGTTCAGCATCACAGGCTGTCTATACGTTATTTCATCACTGATGTACTTTGTAATGTTCAGAGAACCCAAACCTTCCGCTACGGCTCTCGCAGGATCTTAATGAGTTGAACAGAAGTAGCCTGGTTGTTCCGCAGATAACGCAACGTATCTCATCATCAGGAGTGATCACACATGAACATGAATCTTTCATTAAACCTGAATGTATACCTGAATCTCATACCACCTCATTCAACCGGTAGGCTAAACGGATGGAACTGATGCATAAGCTCGGTTCCCACGTTGTCTTTCGGTTTTTTCTTAGTCTGGGTGTCTCTGTTCTTGGCGGATTGCTGTTCACAGTCATTCATACACCGATCCCGTGGTTGCTCGGGCCAATGGTATTTATGCTGCTTGGTTCCCAAGTTGCAAAATGGCCGCTTATGTGGCCTGCCTCCATCCGGGACTATGGCATTCTCATTGTTGGTTATTCGATTGGACTCACCTTAACAGAAGAGGCACTGCACGGCATTTTGCAACAACTTCCCATGATGCTTCTGATGACCTTGTTGTTAATCGGATTGTGTGTCCTTACAGCCTACATCGCTTCGAAGGTAACCGACTTTGACTTTCCCTCCCTGCTGGTTGGCAGCATTCCAGGAGGACTATCCCAGATGGTGTCCCTTGCAGAAGAGATGAAATCCATCAATCTGACGCTGGTTACTTTTTTGCAGGTGACTCGGCTGATCATGATTGTCTTCTGTGTTCCGTTCCTGCTATTCAGTCCTTGGATTGGAGGTACTGCAGGTGGTGGAACAGATCAGCCTTTCATTGACGTAGCAACATGGGGTACCCTTTTCCCTGAGATTCTTCTCTATGCTCCGCTCTGTGTAGCGGGTGCATGGGTTGCACGCAAACTCCGATTTCCGACGGCCTTTATGTTGGGTCCCATGATTGTCATGTGTGTTGTTCAATTAAGCACAGCGCTGCACACACCCAGTCTGCCAACCTCCCTCTTAAACGTATCGCAATTGATGATTGGCAGTCACGTTGGACTGATGCTCAAGCCGGAACAGTTGCAACGCAAGACACAGACAGTCACGCTAGCGGTGATGAGTAGTGTACTGCTCATTGTTGGTGCACTTGGATTAAGTTATCTGTTAATGAATGTGTTCTCCCTCTCTGCGGCAACCTCACTACTCAGTATGGCCCCTGGCGGGATGGATCAGATGAGTATCATGGCACATGAAGTGAATGCCGATCTTTCGGTTGTATCCGGGTATCAATTGTTTCGGATTCTGTTTATTTTCTTCATCGTCTCTTCCGTACTAAAGATGATTCTTGTAAATATGCTAAAGGGAAAGAAAGCTAAGCCCTATCTTTAATGATCATATCTTGTCTGATCCCATGCCAAAGAGAGTATCCATTTGATGTCACATCCTGCGGATACCCTCTTTTATTTGTACAGACTCTGCTTCAGCATTTTGCCTCATTCAATTTTAAGCATAATGACTAATTATGAATATATTCGGTTGTACATCCAGCCCACAATGCCTACCGTAACCACTGTTGCCCCAATAATAAATGCATAATAGCCAATCTTACTTTTGGACTCCGAAGTCTGATGGTCATAATAATCCGAGTTACGTCGGTAAAACCCCATCCATAACTCTCCGATCATATTCACAACAACCAATACAAAACGTTTAACAAGCCCCATTGTATTCGCGTCTCCTCTCTCTAATCAACCTTCTTCCATATTAAGTATAATTATCCCTATTCATTAAAACAACCTACTCATATTACCTTCGGTGCAGTTTCTTGCTCCAACCAGGTTAGAATATCAAATGCTTCCTGATCGGTGCTACCACACATCTCTTCCTCAGCTTGCAATCCACTGCATACCGCAGGACGATCTTTTTGGCCAAAAATTCCGCAACGATTATCATCGGTAAGCTGCACACAACGTACACCTGCCGGCTTGCCATGAGCCATGCCCGGTATCGGTGATGATATGGAAATCGCGATACAACATGCGGCACAGCCTGTCCTGCATTCCATACGTATTCCCTCCTCATTTCAATAACTATAGAACTTACAATACGTGTTCAAAAATACCGGTTTTCAGTACCAAGAAAATGGGCTGAATTCCATATTCGATGCTGATGATGCCATTAGGCATCCTTCGTAATCAAAAACGGGATTTTTGAACTACCTCTTATATTATGAACGATTTATCCAGGTCCATGTGCGAGCCAGCCCCTGCGCGATTCTGCGATTCATGCTTGCATTGGAGAAATAACCTCCATGACTTAACGGATTCCAGCTCAAGGCCAGGCCACCCGAGTTCACTTCAATGTCTTCTTTGACGGCTTTCTCATAAGCAGGATCAATGGGGCGTAACGGATAACCCAGAATATCATCCCGATCATAGAAGTTCACCCATTCCCCTTCCAGTCCGGCATAATACTGATTCACATGGGGAGAGGGCACCTGAATCGGGCGACTAAAGTCATGGTATCGCAAACTCCATAAGGGCAGGGTTGTACCAAACGAGTAAAAATGGGTCAGTGTATCCCCCCGCTCCAAAGCCGAATTCACATCCACAACCTCAGGAATCCGACTGGACGGATATTGCAGATCGTAGAAAAAGTTACTCGCGATTACGGCACCCAAACTATGGGCAACCACACAGAGCGGAGCTTCGGGTCCGTTACGCTGTGCAAGGGTATGCATCGCCTGATTTAACGTTCGATGTACAGCATCATAGTTATGGCCTTGATTTTCCACCGGTTGATAAGCAACCGCGTCTGCCAGGTAATGGATGACAAATCGACGCAGCGTCTGGTAATTCAATCCCGGAGAGCTGACGAGCTGTTGAAACAGCGCTTCTTCCCGCTCCTCAAATACATCCGCCCAATATACAGGTTCGATATCCAGCATCTGTTTGGAGGCTCCAGGCAAGACCATCACCTTGTCCAATTCCTTATGCAAACAAGCAATCAGCTTGTCCGCGTACCCATCCTTTCGCATACCCAGCCCATGAATGACCATCACCGCAATACGTGTCATGGCTCTCCTCCTCATCACTTGACTAGGAACTCTTTCTCCACCATATGAACGCCACAACTCGAACATGCCTGTTGCTTGCTTTATCGAACGATACCTTCTAGTAACCATTATTTTAAAAATGTGATTCTTCCATTTTATATACAGTTTATCATGATCGTCATGAAAATAACGATATAACAACAAAAAAGGAGCTACGCATCACGCAGCCCCTTCATGTTGTTGTATTTGATTAACCTTTCAGATGAACCTTCAACACACCGTTTTGATTGGATGTAACATCACCTGTCGTGACTTCCACCCGCTCAACCATATCCTGACCATCCGGAATGATAATCGGTGTAATCAGCGGGTATCCCGCATCTTCAATGACCTTACGATCAAACTCCAACAGCTTTTGTCCAGCCTTTACATGTTCGCCAGCTTCGACATGCATGTTAAAACCTTCACCCTTGAGAGATACCGTATTAATCCCGACATGGATCAAAACTTGTAATCCACTCGCGTGTTCAAGAATCACCGCATGTTTACTCTTAATCACATGGGCTACCTGCGCATCAAACGGAGCAACAACCAGGTTGCCTGAAGGCTCAATCGCTACACCCTCACCCATTTGTTTCTCGGCAAATGCCGGATCAGGCACTTGCTCCAGTGATACGGCCTGGCCAGTTAATGGCGCCATGATTTCCAGCGTATTCACTGCTTCGTCCCCTACTTGAGCTGCACTACGTGTGCGCTGGTTTGGATCTGTTTTTGCAGTTGAAGAGGTAACACCCGAAGCAGACTGCGATGTAGCCGCTGTGGGCTCAGCAACGGTTCCGTTGCTTGCACTACGATCTTCTTTTCTCAGTTTGGCTCTGCCAAAAAGGACGGTCAGTACAAACGGTACAACCAAAACAATCGCCATGCCGATGAAGAAGACACCCCACTTGTTAGGGAAGATCGACAGGAATCCCGGTACGCCACCTACACCGATGGAGGTTGCCTGAACATTATTTATTGTCAGCAGCACACCACCAATTGCGGAACCGACCATACCAAAGATAAACGGATAACGGTAACGGATATTCACTCCGAAGATCGCCGGCTCGGTTACCCCGAGGAAGGCAGATACTGAGGATGTTGCCGCAAGTCCTCTCATTTTCTTCTCACGCAGGACAAGCATCATTGCAAGTGCCGCTGAACCCTGTGCAATATTGGACAATGCCAGCATCGGCCACAGGAACGTACCGCCCTGACTACCAATGAGCTGAACATCCACCGCGAGGAACGTGTGATGCATACCGGTGATAACAAGCAAAGCGTACAGACCACCGTAGATCAGACCACCCAGCGCCGCGTATGAATCGTATACATAAATCAAGCCAGATGTAATTGCATTTGCAATAGCAAATGTAACCGGTCCAATAATCGTAAATGCCAGGAATCCGGTAATCAGCAACGTGACTGGTGCAACGACCAGCAGTTTAATCGAATCATGTACTCTTTTATTCAGGAAAATTTCCATCTTCGCAAGCAGATAGGCCGATACCAGCACCGGCAGAACCTGCCCTTGATAACCGATCTTCTCAATCTCCCAACCAAACAGATTCCATGTTGGCACCGTGCCATTATTCACGGCATCAGCATAACCATAAGCACTCAGCAGATCGGGATGTACCAGAATGAGACCCAGCACGATCCCGAGCAGCGGACTGCCGCCAAACCTTTTTACAGCTGCCCAACCAATTAGAGCCGGCAGGAACGTGAAGGCTGTACTTGCGATTGTATTAATAATGGACGCAAGATCCTTCCAGGCTGGATAGACATCCACCAATGATTTTCCATCAAAGAAAATGCCTGGACCTGTCAGAATATTGTTAATCCCGAGCAATAGACCTGCCGTGATGATCGCTGGCAAGATTGGAATGAAAATATCCGAGAGTGTTTTAATCGCTCGCTGGATTGGATTTTGCTTTTTACCAGCAACTGCTTTCACATCATCCTTGGAAGAACGATCTCCTCCGGTAATCTGAATCATCTCATCATAGACTTTATCTACCAGACCAGGCCCAATAACGACCTGGAATTGTCCTTGGGAAGAGAATTGTCCTTTAACCAGATCATTCTGATCCAGACTTTCAGTATCCACTTTACTCTCATCGTACAAGGCAAACCGGAGTCGTGTAACACAGTGTGTTGCAGCTTCAATATTCTCTTTGCCACCAACTGCCCGGACGATCTCCTCAACCTGTTTTTTATCAATTGCCATAGTGTCACTTCCTATTTATAAAATGTGATTAGTCCTGTTGTGGCACAAGCCACATATAGGATGCATACGGACTGAGAGAGATTTCCTGCGTCAGCGCAGGGGCTGCCTCCGTATTTCCTATGAGTAACTCTGCTGATTTGCCTGCAATGTGATCATTCCAGACTGCTTCCGGAAGCGAGAACGTGACGTCTCGTTTACTAAAGTTGGATAAAACAATCAGAGTTTCATTTCCATTGGTCCGTGCGTACGCGAATACATCCGGGTGTGCATCGTCCAGGCGTTCATAGAGACCGTCAGTCAGCACGTTAACCTGTTTACGAAGGGCAATCAATTTGCGGTAGTGGTAGTAGATTGAATCCGGGTCAGCCAGCTGCTGCTCCACGTGAATGGACGGATACCTTTCATCCACCTTCAGCCAAGGTGTTCCGGTAGTAAATCCGGCGTTCTTACTTCCATTCCACTGCATCGGTGTGCGGGAGTTGTCCCGGGAACGCTCTTTTACGATGTTGAAAGCTTCTTCAGCGGATTTGCCTCGTTCTTCCTGAAGCAGGCGGTACATGTTCGTTGATTCGATATCGCGGAACTCACTAACGTCATTCCAGACCGGATTCGGCATTCCAATCTCTTCACCCTGGTAGACATAAGGTGTACCCTGCATGCCGTGTATCGTTGTTGCAAGCATCTTCGCACTCTCGGCACGATAGTCACCATCATCGGCGAATCTGGACAGTGCCCGAGGCTGATCATGGTTATTCAGGAACAGTGCGTTCCAGCCACCACCAGCTTGCATGCCTGTCTGCCACTCACTAAAGAGTTGCTTCATCGCTTCGAAATCATACGGCATCAGTTCCCACTTCTGACCATTCGGATAATCCACTTTCAGGTGATGGAAGTTAAACGTCATCGAAAACTCCCGGGAAGCCGGGTTCGAATATTGGATACAATGTTCCAGTGTTGTGGAGGACATTTCCCCTACGGTCACCATGTTGTAAGGCCCAAATACTTCATCGTACATCTCGGTGATGTACTCATGCACACGCGGTCCATCCGTGTAGTATTTGCGTCCATCACCCGGTGACACGCTACCATCATCATCAGGGAACCGCTGGTCTTTGGAGATCAGGTTGATCACGTCCATACGGAAACCATCCACACCTTTTTCGGCCCAGAACTTGATCATATCCCGTACAGCTTTGCGTACTTCTTCATTCTCCCAATTGAGATCTGCCTGCGTTTTATCAAATAAAGTCAGGAAATATTGTCCCGTCTGTTCATCGTACTGCCATGCAGGCCCACCGAACTTGGATTGCCAGTTGTTCGGCACACCGCCGTCCGGAGCAGGATCTTTCCAAATATAATAATCCCGGTACGGATTATCCTTGGAAGAACGGGATTGCTGGAACCACTCATGATCTGTCGAGGAGTGATTCACTACGATATCAATCATCAGTTTCATATCACGAGCCTTCAGACCTTTCAGCAATTCGTCAAAATCCTCCATCGTTCCATAATCCGGATTAATCCGATAATAGTCCGCTACGTCATACCC
Source organism: Paenibacillus sp. FSL M8-0212 (assembly GCF_038004645.1). NCBI lineage: Bacteria > Bacillati > Bacillota > Bacilli > Caryophanales > Paenibacillaceae > Paenibacillus > Paenibacillus sp. FSL M8-0212. Next base: position 6,576,968 of record NZ_JBBORP010000001.1, read on the forward strand.
ATTATCATGCTGCGGAGATACATATACCGGCTGCAACCACACAATATCGATACCCAGATGCTGCAAATAATCAAGCTTCTCGGTTAATCCACGAATATCTCCCGTACCCGATCCGGTTGTATCATTAAAACTCTTCGGATATACCTGATACACCGTTGATGTCTTCCACCAAGATGACGGAGTTGTGTTATTAGAACTCATGTTAACGCCTCCAATAAATTGTAATGCTCTTATGTGATGTTCTCGGCTAACTTCATATCTATATTACATAAGTAAACATGTATATACAAGTTGAAACTATAATATGTATATTCTCCGCCTCTTCTACACATTCCCCATAAATCTTTCCTCTGTAACATTTATTTTGGAACCTGCGTTCGTGAGCTCCATGATATCTGTATCGGGACAACAAAAAACCGTCTATTCTTCCCACAATGGGTGTGGGCAACAGACGGTCTGTCTTGGTTAAACATGGTTGTTATATTTAAATGGTTGTTGTAGTGATTTGTTGATTTTAAAGTTGATGTCACTTGCCTAAGTCACCATAGTAGGTACATGCCACCTACGACATCTCGGGTGAAACTACAGCTTTTCCCTGTTTTTCCTGCATGTTTAACTTCAATAAAGATAGTGCAGCCTGTTCTTCCCTTTCCAGTTCAGCAGCACTGATCTCACCAGAGAGTACGGCACGCATTCGCTTCTGATCCAGCAGGCCTTCCCATTTTGCAACGACAAATGCTGCGACACAGTTACCCATCAAGTTTGTGAAGACACGCATTGTATCCATAAATCGATCTGCACCAAGCAGCAGTGCAACAGCTGCTACCGGAAAAGCATTAACGGCTACTGCCGTTGCGGACAGGGCCAAGAATGCGGAGCCAGGTACTCCTGCCATGCCTTTGGAACTTAACATCAACACCAGCAAAATTGTAATCTGCTGCATCAATGTCAGTTCAATCCCTACGGCCTGAGCAACAAAAACCGTAGCCAAGGATAAATAGATCGAAGCGCCATCCAGATTAAACGAGTACCCCGTCGGCACGACAAGACCCACAACCGCACGATCACAACCCGCCTTGGTTAGTTTGTCCATCATGCGCGGCATCACCACTTCTGATGATCCGGTTCCAATCGCCAGCATCACTTCAGAACGGGTATACTTCACAAATTGCAGGAAATTCAGCCCGGTAATCCACCAGGCAGCCAGTGCCAGCATGACCAGAAACAGCAGCGCTGCGCCGTAACAGGCCAGAATTAACAGACCAAAGGACGATAATGTGGAAGCCCCATAGGCACCTACCGTGTAAGCCATGGCTCCAAATGCACCAATTGGCGCGAGTTTCATGATATAACCGATGATGCGGAACACAATGCTGAGCAAGTTCTCAATCAGCGTCAGTACATTCTCTTTTGCCTTGCTCTCTGTTGCTGCCAGAGCAACCCCGAACAAGCATGCCACGAGCAGTACTTGCAGAAGTGCATTTTGTGCAAAGGCATCTACAACACTTGTCGGAATAATATTCATAATAAAGTCTACCGTATGTGGTAACTCGGAACCATTGGTTTTCGCTTCAATGCCGCTTGTATCTATGGTTGAAGGGTCCACGTTCATTCCGGCACCGGGGCGAAGCAGATTGGCTGTCCCTAATCCAAGTACCAGCGCCACTGTAGTTGCAATCTCGAACCACACGATGGCTTTCAGTCCAATGCGACCTACCGACTTCAGATCACCGATCTTCGCAATGCCTGTCACAATGACCATGAAAATCAGTGGTGCGATGATCATCTTGATCAATTTGATGAAACCTGTTCCGAGCGGTTGCAGCAAGCTACCCAGATCCGGCCACAGGATGCCTACACCAATCCCGATAATTACCGCTACAATAATTTGAAAAAATAATGATTTCACAAATGACATGAACGCTCCCCCTGTTTGCGGTCAATTCGGATTTTCGTTTGGTTTCCGTGTAACTTTTTATATCATTCCGAAACGGAGTTCAACAATGGAATTTCAATCTTTTTGTCATTTGTACCAACTCTATTGGTGAAAATTGAACTTGAAACCGAAAAAAGACGAATATCGCGTCAGTTATCTTGACGTGATATTCGTCTTTATCCATCAATCCATTTATTATTGAACAGGGGTTAAATGTGCATCACAGGGTAATAGATTCTCCCGGGGCCAGCACACGGCCTTCCAACCCTTTTGCAGCCAATTGTTGCACGAAGTGTTCTGCATCCTGACGAATCACCGGGAATGTATCATAATGGACAGGAATCGTCAGTTTGGCATTGAACCATTCCGCCGCCTGTAGCGCATCCTCAGGTCCCATGGTGAAATGTCCACCAATCGGCAAGAAAGCTACATCAATATTATGGCGATCACCAATCATTTTCATATCCCCGAAGAGACTTGTGTCTCCGGCATGCAAAATCGTTTTGCCACCAATAGTAATGATATATCCAGCAGGCAAACCTGCATACATGATCCGTTGTTCTTCTTCCAGCACAATCCCGGAAGTATGGAACGCCTGGATCATTTTGGCTTGAGCAAAGCCAAGATCCACCGTTCCGCCCATGTTCATGCCGAGCGTGTCCAGACCTTTCCAGGACATATATGTAGCCAATTCCACAATAGCGACAACTTTGGCGTTATTCGCTTTGGCAATAGGTTCAGCATCGAGGATGTGATCCATATGTGCATGTGTCAGCAACACAACATCTGTCTTAATATCTTCAGGCTTCGTGACAGCAAGCTCGTTGCCACGCAGGAAGGGATCAATGATCAGAGACTTCTCTTCTGTGCCCAGCTGTACACTGGAGTGACCGTGGAACGTAATATTCAACAACTTGGATTCCTCCCGACATATGTTTTGATTATTTTGAAACCACTATTTATTATAAATCATAGCTCTTCACCAACGCAAAATTACGATAGCCTCCGTGTCACCGTTGCTTACGATACACCCTTGCTTCATACGGCTGAAGCTGGATGGCACCTTCATCGGTAGAATAACGTCTGCTTACATTGCTGATGATCAGTTTGGCTTTCTCAGCATTCCAGCCTTCTGGCCAGTGCATCTCAGGCTCATGCCCACGAAAATTCAGAATGACCAACATCTGCTCATCATCCAGCGTTCGTGTATAGGCATAGATATCCGGATCATCCGGCAGCAGCAGTTCATACGCACCATAGATAAACACTTTATGCTGTTTGCGAAGCGCAATTAGCTTACGGTAATAATGCAAAATGGATTGCGGATCACTTTCGGCATCGGCTACATTAATCTCGGAATAATTATCATTCACCTGTATCCATGGCTGACCCTTGGTAAACCCTGCGTGTTCCGTATCATCCCATTGCATCGGCGTGCGGGCATTATCACGACTCTTCAGCCAGATTGCCTGCATGACTTCATGCTTCGACTTACCTTGACTAATGTAATGATTGTAATAATTTTTGGTCTCGATGTCCCGGTATTGTTCGATGTCCGGGAATGCGACATTGGTCATGCCAATCTCTTCTCCCTGATAGATGTATGGTGTTCCTTCAAGAGTAAGCATCCATGTCGCCAACATCTGAGCGGAACGCACCCGATATTTACCATCATCACCAAAACGGGAAACCGGGCGGGGCTGATCATGATTGCCCATGTAATTGGCGTTCCAGCCTCTACCATGCAAAACCGTTTGCCACCGGCTCATGATTTCTTTGAGATCTGTCAATTTCCATTCCTTATAGTTCCACTTACCAATGCCGGAAGATTTGGCATCGACGAACATATGCTCAAACTGGAATACCATATTAAGCTCGTCACGATCCGTTCCCACATAAGCCAGCGCCTGCTCAGGCCCAAGTCCCGAAGTCTCGCCAACCGTCATAGGTCCGTAAGGTTTCAGGATCATGTTATTCAGTTTCTTCAGGATGGAGTGTACCTGTTCCAGGTTGGAAAAGAGCTGATACGCGGGAACTACCGGCAGATTATGCGGGTTGTGGGCACTTGGCAGCCCCTCTGCCTTGGCGATATGCGCTACTGCATCAAAACGGAATCCGTCGACCCCTTTTTCCAGCCACCAATGCACCATCTCATACATCTCTTCTGCCATCTGTGCATTGTTCCAGTTGAGATCCGGTTGCTGTTCCGAATACAGATGCAGATAATATTCATTTGTCTCGGGATCATGCTTCCACACTGAACCTCCAAAATAGGATTCCCAATTATTCGGTACCTGCCCATTTTTGCCTGAACGCCAAATATAATAATCCCGTTTCGGATTCATCTTCGATGAACGCGATTCAGCAAACCACGCATGTTCATCTGACGTATGATTCAGCACCAGGTCCATCATGATCTTGAGACCACGCTTGTGTGCCTCTGCCAATAATCGATCAAAATCCTCCATCGTGCCGTACTTGCGCAGAATGGCGTAGTAATCACGGATATCGTATCCGTTATCATGTCCTGGTGAATCATAAATGGGACAGAGCCAGATCACATCTACGCCCAAATTCTCCAAATAATCGAGCTTCTCACAGATCCCCTGCAAGTCGCCATATCCATCTCCGTCCGAATCCTTAAAGCTGTTCGGGTAAATCTGGTATACCACACTCTCTTTCCACCAAACGATATCGCCCACCTCGCTCTCATCTTTGTACAATATATAATCTCTGCTCACGATATAAATAAGCCGTTAATATGTTTTATCCGAAAAGATTCCCTTGTAAACATTTGAAAGGTATCTTATGCAAAAAGACCCGGTCATGGACCGCGATCTGCGGTTCAATTCCGAGTCCTTCTTAATGAACATACGATTAACTTAAATCCGGCGTATCCGATCCAGGCACCGATCGTGTTCAGAATAATGTCATCCACATCAAACGAACCTACACGTGTAATCAATTGTGTGACTTCAACACCAAGCAGAAGCAAAACCACTGTGGATGTAAAAGTCAGGAACGAACGGCACCTCCGAAACAACCACGGAATCCAGACGCCCAGCGGAATGAACAATACGATATTGCCAAACAGGTTTTTGACCCAGGCCTCTGTATGGTACCTCTCCCTCTCCAATAGAAGTGGGCGAATGGTCTCAAAGGGCACGAGATTATATTGATAATACATACCTGGCGTTCGTCCACTGACAAACAGTAAGTTGCCCATAATCAGTATGTAAAGCACTGCCATGCAAGCAACAATGAATAACATCCACTTGGAGTGAAGCCATGACTTTTCGTTCATTCATCCCGTCCTCCGACCTTGATTTCCGCGAAGCGGTAGGTCTATTTTAACGGGATATAGATCTTCATGTCCAATTGTTCAGGGGTCGATTTCCAGACATCCGTCACTTCAAAGTCTGGCCCTTCCCTCCGTTCATAGTTCGACTGCGGCAGCCAGCTGCCATAGATCATTTTCCGAATATCCTGCCCGGAGCCTTCCACGGTGAATTCTGCATACAAGCCACCCGGGATTTCAATCGAGGTAAAACCGAGTTCAAGTACCTGAGATGCTCCACTGCTTTCTTCACCCACAATAAAAGAAAATTCTCCATCCTCTTCAAAATGACAGGCCACACCATAAGCCATATCAGGGCGTGTCCTCTCCGGGATCGCCATGAATTTCTGTTCCATGCCAAAATCGTGATAAAATCCGGGTATTTCAGCATAATGCTGATTGTCATTCAGGTTGGTCTTATATTCATAGCCGATGATCCAGTTTGGTGCCAATGTGACTAGACGGGGTGTGTTCATGTGGAATGTTCCACCAGGCGAAGTTCGATAATCATTAAAATCAATGCTCTGTTGCATCTTCAAAAGAGACATCTGATCCGCTTCCAGCTTGCGCAGCTTCGCGGGTGTCATTCCAAAGTAGGCTGAAAATGCACGGGTAAATGCCTCCTGAGATTGATAGCCGAAGCTCATCGCAATGTCCAATATGCCTTCCGACGTGTCCCGCAGCATCCCTGCAGCTTCCGTTAATCTGCGTCTGCGCACATATTCCAGTACCGTTAATCCGGTGATCGCCTGGAATAAACGCTGAAAATGAAACGCCGAAAAGCTCGCAGCAGCAGACGTCTCTCTGATATTAAACTCATCTTGCAAATGCTGTTCCAGATACTCAATAGCAAGCTGAATTCGTGTGTAATGATCCATAACACCGCGTCCCCTATCTAATTCGAAATATCAAACGATTTCTTATGTAGTATGACTGAGATCCAGATCATTTTTTTGATTTTGTGTGCGAACTTATATGATGAAAGATACGTGAGTTGCGCTTCTCTTCATGTTGAATGACACTATGATTCACTGTATGCCAAAAATCCCCTTGTTCTACAAGGAGATGCTCTCTACACTGGTTGATTAACCAGCAGAGATGGCTCTTGTGAACAAGGGGACATGTTTGTCTAACAATCTATTCTTAACCTTTCCAGTTCCCGGACACGGGATGAATACCCCAGATATCTGTAGCATACTCACTAATGGTACGATCACTGGAGAATATGCCGGAATGAGCCGTGTTTAATATCGCTTTCCGAGTCCAGCCCGGAATATCCCGATACCCCTGGTCAATGGCAGCATGCGCATCTGCATAAGCAGCAAAATCACGCAATACAAAGTATTCGTCACCATGAGCCAGCAAGGAGTCATAAATATCCCAGAACTCCCCGTCACGATAACAGAATGCACCTGGATGCACTAATTGCTCCACAACCTCGCGAATACGTTCATCATGCTGCACAATTTCATTCGGACGATAGCTTCCAGAACGATAATATTCAAGCACTTCATCTGCACGCAGACCATAAATGAACATATTTTCTTCTCCGACCTGCTCCGCCATCTCCACGTTGGCTCCATCCATCGTGCCAATCGTTAAAGCACCGTTCATCATAAATTTCATGTTGCCCGTACCGGAAGCTTCCTTGCCTGCGGTTGAGATCTGTTCACTAACATCCGCAGCGGGAATGATTTTCTCAGCAAGAGAGACGGAATAGTTCTCGAGGAAAAATACCTTCAAGCGGTCATTCACGGCCGCATCCCGATTCACTGTGTCAGCCACGGTGTTGATCAGCTTAATAATTTTCTTGGCAAAATAATAACTCGGCGCTGCCTTGGCACCAAAGATGAACGTACGTGGTACCATATCAAACGAAGCATCATTCTTAAGCCGGTTATACAGATGCATCACATGCAGAATGTTTAACAGTTGACGTTTGTACCCGTGTAGCCTCTTCACCTGTACATCAAAGATGGAATCCGGATTCACTGCTGTCCCGGTATGGTCCAGAATATACGCAGCAAGCCGTTCTTTGTTATCCCGCTTAATTGAACGGAACTGCTCCTGGAATGATGCATTATCAGCAAAGCCAGCCAACTGGTCCAGCTTGCCCGGCTCTGTTATCCATTCGTTACCGATTGTATCCGTGATGAGATCCGACAGTTTCGGATTGGCATGCATCAACCAGCGACGATGGGTGATACCATTAGTTTTGTTATTGAAACGTTCTGGATACAGTTCATAGAACGGAGCCATCTCACGCTCTTTCAAAATCTCGGTATGCAATGCAGCAACACCATTCACGCTATGACTGCCTACAATCGCCAAATGCGCCATCCGTACCTGATCGTTTGCAACAATCGCCAGATGCCCTATACGATCCTGATCTCCCGGATACCGGTCCAGCAGCATGCCACAGAAGCGTTTGTTGATCTCTTCAATGATCATGTAGATTCGTGGCAGCAGCCTGCTGATCATGGATACAGGCCATTTCTCAAGCGCCTCACTAAGCGTTGTATGATTGGTATACGATACAGTGCGAGTCGTGATATCCCATGCTTCATCCCAGCCATAACCCTTCACATCAATCAGGATGCGCATCAGTTCTGGAATAACCAAGGTTGGATGCGTGTCATTAATATGAAAGGCCACTTTATCTGGCAAACGATCATACGGTAGCTCCAGCTTGTTGAACGTACGCAAGGCGCTCTGTACACCTGCTGAACACATGAAGTATTGCTGCTTCAATCGCAGCAGCTTTCCTTCGTACTGGGAATCATCCGGATACAGGAATTCCGAGATTGATTCTACTGAACGGCTATAATCCAGATAGCCATAGTAGTTCGAAGGGGTGTCAAGTGAAGTCTCGCGCTTTGGCTCGGCACTCCAGAGACGCAATGTATTCACATGGGTTTGACCATAACCGATGACAGGCACGTCATAGGGAATGGCAACAACCGATTCGGCATCTTTTGTAACAAACTGATAATGTCCATCCTGCTCGTGAGCTTCTACCCGGCCCCAGAACTGGACTTCCACTTTTTTGTCCGGACGGCGGACTTCCCATTCATTGCCCTTATCCAGCCAATTGTCGGGTAACTCCACCTGATTGCCGTTGATGATTTTTTGCTCAAACAACCCGTATTTATAGCGAATGCCGCAACCATGTCCTGCATATCGGAGTGATGCGAGTGAATCCAGGAAACAGGCAGCAAGTCGTCCCAGACCTCCGTTACCAAGTCCTGCATCCGCCTCTTGTTCTTCTACCTCTTCCAAAGAGAAACCCAGTTCAGCCAGACTATCACGGACCAATTCCAATTCATTCACATTCAACAGATTGTTACCGAGCAGACGTCCAATCAGGAATTCCAGCGAGAAGTAATAGACTTGTTTATCCTGGCGCTGCTTAAACCCCTGATTCGACGCTGCCCAATCCTGTCCTGCATATTCGCGAATCATGCTTCCCAGTACGTGGTAAACGTCTTCCTGTGTTGCTTCTTCAATCGGTTTGCCCAATTTGCTGACCAGATTCCGTGTAAATATACTCTTGAACGTTTCCTTGTTGTCAAACAAAAGTAGGTTCCTCCCGGGGAAATCCTGTAGGATGGTGGCGGTTCATACACTCAGTTGCGCATGAGTGCCAAACCTTTAAGTGCTACACTTTCGGCTAAAAGACCGTTGCGGTGACGAATCATTCTTATGATAGCTGTTGTCTCCAAAATTCTCGATTAGCCTATATTCATTGAACTAAATCATATTTACACTGGCCACTTCGATGACAGAATAACCTTCCGATCGCTGTTATCCCCAGATTTTTTTATTCCTTTTTAAATGGAAAAATCCGGGGATAAAGGCGCACGCTGCGCTTCTTCAGGTTCTTTCTGTCCTCTCCGTTATGTGTAAATGTTTAAGTTGAATTTATATAGTACAAGGTTGAAATTTGGAGACAGCATTTGCTTTCGAAGCAACTTTCTTGCAGAAAGTTTTTAGGCGACCGCTACGCTTCTTCAGAATCGATTTCGTCCCCTCCACTACGTTTGCATGCTGGTGAGAACTTTCGAAGATGCAATTCATGCTTAGAAAGTGTATGAACCTTAAATCCATCCTACAGGATTTTTATTTTATATATTTATAGAAGATATCGGTTACGTGCGGGCATTAGATAATAGTACTTTTCGCTAAAATGTATGGATTCGACGGGTCGCCGATCAGCGTCTGTCCTCCGGTCAGCTTCACGTCTTTATCAAGAATGACGTTCTCAAGGACCGTCCCCTCACCAATGTAACATTTCTGCATGATGATGGAACCTTTTATTTTGGCACCCTTGGCCACCTGTACACCACGGAACAAAATGCTGTCCTCCACCTCTCCACCTACGATGCAGCCATTCGCGAGAAGTGAATGTTTAACATCTGCGGTATCTAGGTATTTGGCAGGGGCTTCGTATTTAATTTTCGTCTGGATCGGATCTTCCTTGAACAGTTGTTCATATTGCCCTGTGTTCAGCAGATCCATACTGTTGCGATAATAACTGTCAATGGAATTGATGACTGCGTGATAGCCATCATATGCATACGCAGCGATATTCAATCCATCCGGATTTTTTTGAATCACATCCCGGAAGAAATGGCTCTCGCCATGATCAATGCAGCGTTGCACCTGGCGCAGGAACAATTCTTTTTCCATGATGAAAATTTCTGTATATATATTCGGGTGATTAGCGCTTTGGTGAATGTCCACCACGTTACCGTCCCCGTCATGTTCAACTTTGACACAGGCGTCATGCTCAGGTAGCAGCTGATCTACTTTTTTGCAAACCAGTGTAACGTCCGCTCCTTTACTGATGTGATACCTGTAGACATCCTGGAGGTCTGCTTTGGTCACATGGCGACTGCCTGCATGCACAACATATTGTCCTGCCCCTCTGTGGAAAAAGTCCAAATTGTTGTGGAAATGCTGCAAGTCCCCTTGTGATGTATCTGTTGGATCATTCCAGTCTGGTGGCAAAATAAACATGCCCCCATGCTTGCGATCCAAATCCCAAGGCTTACCATCACCAAGATGGTCCATCAACGAGCGATATTTTCGCCGTACAAATACACCTATACTCTCAATGCCTGCATTCATCATATTGGATAGAACAAAATCGATTAGACGGTAACGCCCGGCATAAGGCACCGCGGCTCCGCAGCGAAAATACGTCAATTCCTTCAATTCTTCAAGTTCATGGTCAAGGTTAATAACTCCGATCAATTGTTTCATCGCATGCACCGTCCTTTTAACTTCAATTAGGCCTTGCTAGTTATTCCTTGGCGAAGCTGACGTTCCAGTTCTTCCTGATCCACGAGCAATATATCACTCTCATCTCCCGGTGCAGGCGAAATCTGTGTTCCATCAGGAATAACCAATCCTTCTGCGATAATAGCTCGGTAAATGCGTACATTTTGCCCGATTTTCACTCTTGGCATGATTACCGAATCGATGACAGCACTGTTCTCACCAACTTCAATCCCGTAGAACAGAACAGAATGATTGACCTCGCCATGCACCACACTGCCTTCACTAATAATACAATTCCGCACCTTGGCCGATGGCGAGATGTATTGTGCAGGTTGGTTCGGATTACGTGTGAAAATACGCCAGTCCGGATCATTCAGATTAAACGGTGTGTCTTCGTCCAACAGGTCCATATTGGATTCCCACAGACTGCGAATGGTACCAACGTCTTTCCAATACCCTTCGAATGGATAAGCATATAAGGATTTTTCGTTTTTAAGTAACAAAGGAATAATATCTTTACCAAAATCATAGGAGGTGGATGCCTGTTGTTCATCCTGGATCAGGAAACGTTTCAGTACATCCCACTTGAAGAGATAGATACCCATGGAAGCGAGTGTGCTCTTGGGCTCAGGAGGTTTTTCTTCAAATTCATAGATGCTATAGTCATCGTTAGTGTTCAGCACCCCGAATCGGCTGGCTTCTTCCAATGAGACATCAATGACCGATATGGTGCAATCCGCATCTTTATCTTTGTGATACTGGAGCATTTTTTCGTAGTCCATCTTATAGATATGATCCCCTGACAGAATGAGCACATGCTCAGGATCGAATTGTTCAATAAAGTTCAGGTTACGGAAGATGGCATCTGCTGTGCCACGGTACCAGCTGCTTCCGTCTTCACGTTCATGTGGAGGAAGTACATATACCCCGCCGTTTTTCCGATCCAGATCCCAGTCACTGCCAATGCCAATATAGGAATGTAAGACAAGTGGTTCATATTGAGTCAAAACACCCACTGTATCAATACCAGAATTAGAGCAGTTACTCAGCGGAAAATCAATGATTCGGTACGTGCCGCCAAAATATACAGCTGGTTTAGCCAGTGATTTGGTCAATCCTTTTAACCTTTTACCTTGCCCTCCGGCAAGTAGCATCGCTACAACTTCTTTTTTCGCCATCATTACAGCCTCCTCCACGTGCATTCGTTCTGATTCATTTCAGAGCCCATAATCGATATTCTGTTGTGTGGACACTGTTGTCTTGATTAGGAGCATGCTGTACAGATGTGTAACCGGTGAATCTTGTTGCAGTTGAACTTCTTGGATTGTAAAACCTGAAATAGAGATGATGCTGGTGTAGAATTGCCTTGACTGTCTTACAGAGGTGAATGTTAGATGCAGAACTTCAGGTGTAGCTCGTGCCAATGAAATAGACTACTCCTATTTAACATTAAACACGAAACGGACTGGGGAATCTTACTGGAAAACATCGACATCAAGTTTTGGGTGAGATTACCCTTTCTCGTGCCGCTGTTATTTATATTGTATTCGATAAAAGAGAATCAAACTCCTTTTGGAAAATTCATGGTAAATCTGTGACACTCTAGACCCGTAAACCTATAAAATCAAAAATACAGGTCTTATGAATCAGAAAATGGCAAATTATTTGTAAATTTTTAGAGGAATATATACAAATGTGTCGAATAGATAGTCGTGGTCTTAAAATAGTAACTAGAAATTGCTAAAGCATGAAGTCTATCGAGGAATTACATACT